>CAVTOW010000006.1:0-65850 GCA_963736565.1 uncultured Alphaproteobacteria bacterium | reverse complement strand
AGGAACGACCACATGCCTGATCGGTAACAAGGTTCCGATCCTGCTGACAAATTCAGGCAACGTCCCCAGCCCGTCACCCTGAGCGAAGAAAGAAAACTCTGCCATTGGGCGATCCAAGGTTTGGGTCGTATCAAACCGAATTGCACCAAGACTGTAACCGGACTACCCGATCGGAGATGGCCACCTCGGCCAAATCCAGCAGATACTGGGGTTAAACACCGATTGATCTATACTACTGTAGCATTTTGCTGTCTAAAGACACCAATCGCAGCAAGGGATCAGCTGTACTTTGCAGGTCTGGAGACGAAGGATGTCGAAATCGCGCCGCGCGGGCAGGAGCGAATATAGGAGGGAAGTCGTTCTAGGTACGCGCTGGGACGACAATGACGTTTTTGGCCATTTGAACAACGCGGTTCACTACCGGCTTTTCGATACAGTGGTGAATGGGTTTCTAATTACGGATTGTGGCTTTGACCCCTTGACCTCTGAGGTTGTCGGTTTGGTGGTCGAAAGCGGTTGTTGCTATTTCTCTGAATTACGGTTTCCTCACGCGTCGTTATTGCCGGGTTGCGGGTGGGCATATAGGTAACAGCTCGGTGCGATACGAGATCGGGCTGTTTGGCGAAGACGTGCTGGAAGCCGCCGCGCAGGGGTACTTCGTGCATGTCTTTGTTGATCGGATCAGCCGCCGTCCGCGGTCCACTTCCACCTTGGCTTCGCGACTGGACTATCAGCCTTGCAGAGCTAGGCTCTTTTGTCGCCCAACATCCAATTTCATAGCAAGAGCCGAACAGATGACACCGCATGCAAAGCGGTAGAATTACGCTTTCAAGATAAAGCTCAATTCTTCAAATGTTTGCAAATTCACCTGTGACAAGGTGACATCCTCCGGCGGCGATGTCGTCATTACCGCGGGAACACTCAGAAACTGCCCTATACCTTGTCACCCGGATCACGCAGCAGATCATTTCCGATTGCTCCAGCGACCGCGATCTGCCCGTGGGCGCTTGATATAGAGAAGTTTCGCAGTCGCCAGACTCGTCGCAGCCGGGAGAAAGAAGGCATCTCCCGCATTCAGAAGTTCAGACCCGCCGTCGGTCAGGTTGTCGATGGCGATGCAGCCGCGCTCCAGATAGAACGTTGCTGCATTTGTGAATTGCAACGGATCGCTTTGTTGACCAGACAAGAACATCTACAAGTGCCAGTGAAACCCGAGGATCGTTGGCCATGATGTCCAGACGGAGCAGGTTCTTCTTCCCGATCACCGCGGAAATCGCCTCCTCGCGGCGAACCAGCGAAAGCGCCTGGTTATTCCGCCCATCACTCGCATCGAACCCATTGATCGGTGACGGGCAGACAGCATCTGCGAACAGCGTCGCATTCGATGGCGGTGAGATCGTCTCGAGACAGCGTGTCTCCTCAGAACCAAAATTGTGGCCAAAGTGCCATTGGGGCCCCCGAAGCAGAAGTACTTCGCCCTTTCGTGCAACCCGAACAATACCGGTGTCCGGAAGCAGCACTGTGTACTCGCCCTGCAGGACATAGATGCAAACGTCGGCATCGTAGATCGGCTTGTGGTGGTTGGACGCGCGAAAACCAGTTCCGGGGAGGAGACGAATTTCGGCAAGAATTATCTTGTCCGACACCATGTTGAGAATGTCATTGACCTGGCCGGACTCCTCGTCACCCCAAAGGATGTATGGGGCATCTGCGTAGGCGACCTTCTGAGCAGTTGTTATCGTCTGTATCGCATCTCTCTTTGCCATGACTTCTGCCCTCCGGCCCCTCTTTAACTGTATTGCAGTCCTTCGTCGTTCACGACGTTAAGTCGCCAGCGGCAAGCCGAACTGCAAGCGAATGTAATTTTGACATGTTCTGATAGAAACATCGCGCCGAGCAAAACGATCGTTGATTGCAACACCCAGCCACATACCATCGATCATCGCGATCAACCCTAGCGAAGCCTCACGCGCATCAATTTGGACTCCCAGTGATTCAGCAGCTCGTTCGAACAGGCTTTCCGTTCTTTCCTGATAGTCAACATAGGCCTCGCGATTGGCCTGCCGCACAAGTTCATTGAACCGCATCTCATGCCAGAAGCTCAGAAATGCATCGCGGTTCTGGTCGGTGAATGCGACTGTAGAGAACAGCGCCTGCGGCATCGCCAGCAGCTGATCCAGCGGATCTGGACCGGCCCGCGCTTCGATCCGCTTTGCATACTCGGAAATTGTCGAGAAGAGGTGGCGGAACGCAACCTCGAGAAGGTGCTCCTTGCTTTCGAAGTAGTGACCAATCAGCCCGCGGGATGTCCCGGCCTCTTGGCAGATTGACCGCACCGTAGTGCCCGCGATGCCAAACTTTGCAAGTGATCTGAGGGTACCCTCGATCAGCGCGCGGCGTCGGAAGTCATTGATCTCCGCATGTGTATGGGGTCGTTCCATCTTCATTTTTGCATCATCCACCGTCGTTCTCCTTCTATCACAAATTTCTTGACACCTGTCAAACAAATGCTGGACAAGCGTCTAACTATGCGAGCACGATCTGGTCAAAAGGAGATGCATATGCATGCACGTAGTCCAGGCGCTGCAGACTTCATCGTTGTCGGCTCCGGCTCGGCCGGCGCGGTTATGGCGGCCCGGCTGAGCGAGAATGCGAATGTTCGCGTGATTCTGTTGGAAGCTGGGAGTGAAGACAATAGCCATCTGATCCGCATGCCTGCTGCGGTTGGTATGTTGCTCGACTCGGGACGCCACAACTGGAACTATTCCACGGTCCCACAGGAAAACCTTGCCAACCGTCCGATCCTGATGCCGCGAGGCAAGGTGCTTGGCGGGTCGTCGTCGCTGAATGGAATGGTGTACATACGCGGCCATGCATTGGATTATGAACGCTGGGCGGACGAAGGCGCTGCAGGATGGCGGTATGCAGATGTGCTGCCCTATTTCCGCAAACTCGAAAACCATGAAAGCCGTCGCGACAAGTATCACGGTCAAGATGGTCCCGTTCGTGTCGTGACCGGGAAGGGCATGACTCCCTTGCAACAGGCATTCCTCGCAGCAGGCGAAGACGCTGGCTACTGCCGTTCGGATGATGCGAATGGGTACCGCCAGGAAGGTTTCGGCTATTTCGACATGAACATCGAAAACGGCAACCGTGCGAGTTCGGCTTATGCGTATCTTCGCCAGGCGCGCCATCGCCCGAACTTGCGCATTGTGACCGGGGCAGAAGTACTTCGGATCACCACCAAAGGCGCGCGCGCGACGGGCGTCGAAGCGGACGTTGGTGGTTGCACGCGACTTTTCACGGCGGATGTCGAGGTCCTCATTTGTGCCGGTGCAATCAACAGTCCGAAGATCCTACTTCAGTCTGGGATCGGCCCCGCCGACCATCTTCGCAAACAGGGCGTTCACGTCGCCCTGGATCATCCTGAAGTCGGCGAGAACCTGCAGGATCATGTAGAGATTCAATTGCAGTATCGTTGCCCAAAGGGGATGTCCCTTTATCGTGCGACGAGGCCGATAAGAAAGCTTGCGATCGGGGCGGAGTGGCTGCTTTTCCGACGTGGGATTGCGGCCACTAACCATTACGACGTGGGGCCTTCATCCACAGCAACCTAGGTGCTTCACACCCGGATTTGCAACTGCACTTCCTGCCTATCTGTTTTGACAGTACTGGCGACCGGCGCAGCGTTGTCGAAGGGTTCCGGATTCATATCGGGCCCATGCGATCGCAAAGTCGAGGCAATGTGCACTTAACCTCCGCCGATCCGCGCGATCCGGTGGTGATCAACCCAAGGCACATGACGTCCACTGCGGACTGGGATGAAATGCGCGCAGCAGTGCGACTTGGTCGAGATGTCGTCGCACAGAAAGCGTTCGATGGATTGCGTTACTCAGCCCTCACACCCGCGCAAGATGCGTCTTCGGATGCAGGAATCAATGCCTTCATTCGTGACACTGCCACAACTGCCCACCATCCCTGCGGTACTTGCCGTATGGGCAGTGATGGGCGTGCCGTCGTTGATCCAGGTTGCCGGGTTCAAGGAATTGACGCACTTCGCGTGGTTGATGCATCGATCATGCCCAGCATCGTCAGTGGAAACCTGAATGTTCCCACAATGATGATTGCCGAGAAGATTGCGGCAGAGATGATGGGTCGTTCACTCGCACCTGATCGGGACGCAGCCTATTTTCAGGGCTGAGCAATGAAGGCTTTGTTCTAACCGGCATAGCTGACACTGTTCAAAGATCCACTCGCTTTGGGCGCAACCGTCCTGTGCCTCAGGACGGTTGCGCTGTGCAAGAAAACCTGAACTCAGCTCAACTTAACCTCGTCAAACACAGCCTGATACTTCTGCTGCAGTTCGGGAGAAATCGACCGCTGAAACCTCGATGAACTGATGACAGCGCTGGGGTCGCCGATCCCGAGTTCCATCAAGCGGTCCTCACTAACCATTGAAAAGGCCTTTGAGTTGCCACTGCCGTATCCGTACGAGTTTATCAAGAACGCGCCAACTTCGGGGGACATGTAGGCGTTGATGAACTCGTAAGCGAGATCGTCCGATCCACTGCCGCCATCCATGATCACCAGCCCGTCCGACCAAGTAATGATACCCTCCTTGACTTTCAGCAACCCCATGTCGATGCCCTGTTTGCGCAGCATCGCGACCGAGGCGTTCCACCCATAGGCCGCAACGATTTCGCCGTTGGCGAAGGCCTGCTCCAGGTCGGTCTGGCTTGACCAGTAGAAGCGCAGCAGCGGCTTTTGTCGGATCAGTGCCACGCGTGTTGCTTCCAGTTCTTCGTCGGTCATCGCCCATGGGTCAGAAGCGCCCACATATAGGCCGCCTGTCACTACCAGACCCTCCATGGAATCACGTGCGGCAAGGCGGCCGGCGTAGCGTTCATCCCACAGCAGTCCCCAGCTTTCGTCCGTGACTTCCACCAGATCCTTGCGGTAGATCACCGAGGAATTTCCCCAGCTAACTGGTGCCTGCCAAAGTTGCCCGTCGATCGTGACCGCCGTTACGAGTTCGGGAAAGAAATCACTCAGATGTTCGAGACGGTTTTCGTCGACGGGCTTGATAAGACCCGCATCCTTGTACTTGCCAACAATGAAGCTAGTGTGATGTGCAAGGTCAGGACGATAGCCGGCGCGGACCTTCTGAAAACCCTCTTCGTCCGATCCCATCAGGGAAAAGCTTGGCGCACCATGTGCGGCAAAGAAGGCAGGCGCCATGTCGGGGATGTCGTAGCCTGACCACGAAAGCACCTGCAGATTCTGCTGGGCGCTGGAGCGACTGCCAGGCAGCAAAGCTACCCCAGAGGCTGCCATGATCTGCAGGAGATGTCGTCGCGTTAGATTGCCGCTCTTTAACCCCGTCAGAAGCCTATCCTTGATCTCATTGGCCAATTTCTTTGCCTCCCCTGCTGGCGCTTCGCAAAGCAATTAATACAAAAAATTTGACAGACGTTCAACTTAATTTTATATCGAGTGTACAGGTGGCTGGCGTAGTGCCAGACGGACCACGGGTGGCTTGAACGAACGCCAGCACAGAAAAAGGAGCCGGAAATGGCAGTGACAGAGAACGCAGACCTGAAAACCTTTCCCTTCAGCCTGAAGGGCAAGGTTGCTGTGGTGACCGGTGCAGGGCGCGGCCTTGGTCGGGCTGTGGCGCTCGGGCTGGCTGCAGCAGGTGCCGAGCTGGTCATTGGGTCGCGGCAGATTGCGCATCTGAAAGATACGGCCGACACGATAAGGAGCATGAACGGAACGGTTCACGTTCTCCCCGTTGACATCACCGATCCGGAAGCCTGCAAGGCGCTCATGCTTCAGGCTGAGAAGCTCGCAGGGCACATCGACATTCTGGTGTGCAATGCCGCCACCAACATCCAGGGCCCGGCTGCCCAGATGGACATAAACGACTGGCGCAAGGTGATGGATACAGAGCTTTCCGGGTACTTTTTTCTGAGCCGCGCCGCCTATCCGCATATGGAGCGCACGGGCGGCTCCATCATCTTCATCTCTGCCAACTCGAGCATAGTTGGTTACTCAGATCTGGTCGGCGTCTCGACGGCAAAAGGGGGACTGGACATGATGGCCCGCAACCTTGCTGTCGAGTGGGGCGCGAAAAACATTCGGGTCAATACGATCAACCCTGGCTGGACGGAGCATGTTCCGGAAGATGGGGCCGATGTTTCCGCCGGTGATGGGGACCTTGAAGACGACATCAGGACTACAACCCCCCTGCAGCGGCGTGGCAAGATGCCGGAGTTTGGACACGCCGCGGTCTTTCTTGCTTCGGAGGCTTCGTCATACATCACAGGCCACAATCTTGTGGTAGACGGCGGCTACTCGGTTAAGTGAACGCAAAGCGTCGCTTCGCATCTGTGCAAATCCACTCTGAGGACAGAATCCGATGCCGATGATGTCGCCATTCGCGTTCAACACCGCAAAGTCGATCGTGTTTGGCCCGGGCACCAGTCGCGACCTCCGGTTGGTGGCTCACTGTCTCGGTCCGCGAGTCCTCGTCGTAACGGATGCAAATCTGCGCGCGCTTGGCGTGATCGAAACAGCCTTGATGTCGCTACGCCGATCAGGCGCCGAGGTAACGGTGTTCGACGCGATCGAACCAGACCCCTCACAGAAGACCGTGGGCCTTGCTGTAGCGGCTGGGGCGGGTGCTGAAGCTACCGGCGTGCTTGGCATTGGTGGCGGCTCGAGTCTTGATGTTGCGAAGCTTGCGGCGCTTCTTCTTGGATCAAACGAAGAACTGGATCAGGCTTGGGGAGTTGGAAATGCCAAGGGCCCGCGCCTGCCGCTTTGCCTTACCCCAACGACCGCCGGTACGGGGTCGGAGGTGACGCCGGTGTCTGTCATTACGGTCTCGGCGGGCGAGAAACACGTAGTTTCCTCGCCGCTACTACTGCCGGACATCGCGGTTCTGGATCCGGACCTGACGTTGGGTTTGCCTGCTTCCATAACCGCAATGACCGGTATCGACGCGATGGTTCATGCCATAGAAAGTTACACGTCGGCAAACCCGAACAACAACCCGGTTTCCCGGTTCATGGCGCGACATGCGCTTAGACTTCTTGGCGGAAGCATCGAGATCGTGGTGCGGGATGGCTCCAATCGTGAGGCCCGCGGCTCAATGTTATTGGGGTCGATGTTCGCCGGTCAGGCCTTTGCCAATTCGCCAGTGGCCGCGGTACACGCATTTGCCTACCCCTTGGGCGGCACCTTCCACATCCCGCATGGGCTTTCGAATGCATTAGTGATGTGTCAGGTCTTGCAATTCAATCTACCCGTAGCAGCGGGACAGTATAGCGAGATGGCACCAGACGTCTTTCCTGATCTGGCAGCGATTGGTGATGCCGAAGAGCGCGCCCGAGTATTCATTGATCGGCTTGCCAAACTATCGATCGATCTAGGGCTCGCGAGTCGCCTTCGGGATGTCGGCATTCCGCGCGATGCGTTGAAGGGACTAGCTCGCGATGCAATGAAGCAGGTGCGGCTCCTGACAAACAATCCACGCCAATTGACAGAATTGGACGCAATCGGCATCTACGAGGCAGCATGGTAGCCTCGGATGCAATGCGCCTGGTCCGGGTCACGTCCGCCGCACTATAGGGACACCCCCTTCGCCGTTCTCGCACCTGCCCGCACAATATCCGCAACAACCCTGGCCCACATTCGGGTTTGGCTCGCCTAGATTGTCGCTGCCTTCTGGCCTGCCGAGAACACTCTGCTGCGGCCCTGTCAGCCTAACATAGCAGCCCGAACATTCGTTCAGCGTGAACAAGTTCCACCAGTTCCCCGGACACGAATACGGGTCGCAAGCAGATTCCTCCGAACCATTATCTGCGGGACGAAAAGAGGCTAATCAGAACCCGACATTTGCCGCTGGTACAAGTCCGGCCCGCCACCGCCACACGTCACGCCTGAGTACCCACTCGGTTCAGGCTGGCAAAACGATTGCGCTATCCGTCGACAAGCTAAGGCTCACCCGTGTCAGCGCCGGCGCCTTGAACGACTCCGACCCGATAGGCAGAGCGACGGTCAGGCGCTGCTCTTGGTCTGGTCTGCGCACGATCAGGTTAACGCGGTTCCCGAAGAATACGCGTTCAACTACCTCGAAGGTGCTGTCCGTATCTACTGCTTCTATCGCGATCTGTTCTGGCCGAACCGCTACCACCACTCTGTTGCCAGGCCCCAAACCCTCTGGCATCCGCGGAAAAGGCAAAGTGCCGAACCCATCCACTTCGATCTCTGCTCCGGTGCTTCCAGTTGCTCGGATACGCCCAGCCAACAGGTTCATCTCGCCGACGAACTCGGCCACCTCGCGCGATTGTGGTCTGGCGTATAGCTCCCCAGGAGTTGAGCATTGCAGAACGCGCCCGTGCGACATGACGGCAATTCGGTCCGACAAGGTAAGTGCTTCTTCCTGGTCATGCGTTACAAAGACGAAAGTGATCCCGACCTCACGCTGAATTGCCCGCAACTCGATTTGCATCCGCTCGCGCAATCGACGGTCCAGTGCAGACAGCGGTTCGTCCAGTAGCAGCACCTTCGGCTGCAGGATCAGTGCCCGTGCAAGTGCTACCCTCTGTTGCTGCCCGCCAGACAGAGCGTCCGGCATCCTGTCGTACAGCCCGGGCAGCTTAATCTGTTCAAGCATCATGTCCGCCCGCTTCCGTCGGTCGATCTTGCTTAAACCAAGGCGACGCAATCCATAGGCGATGTTGTCGCCAACCGACAGATGAGGAAAAATTGCATAGCTCTGGAATACCATATTTGTCGGCCGACGATACGGTGGGTCATTGGTGACATCCACCCCGTCGATGACAATCCGCCCCTCGGTCGCATAGGTGAGGCCACCCAGCATTTTGAGCAAAGTGGTCTTTCCACATCCTGAAGGGCCGAGCAAAGAGAAAAATGCCCCTTTCTCTATGTCAAGATTGATATGATCTACGGCAACAAAACCACCGTATCGCTTGCTAACACTATCAATTTTTATGAACGCTGGATCAGCCATGGCGCTGTTGCACTCCTGGACGTGGGTTTTTGTTTCGACCCTGAATGGCAAGGGAAAGAACAATCAGAAGAACTGAAAGAGCCAGAACTGCCGTCGCAAGCGCCAGAACCATTGGCAGCCGGTCGGGGAAACGCATCTGGCTCCACATGAAGACCGGCAAGGTAGGTGAATTGCTTGAAAGAAAGAATGCAAGAATGAACTCGTCAAAAGAAATCGTGAACGTCAGCATCAGGCTTGATAGAATTCCGGGCAATGCCAGCGGAAGGGTAACTCGCCAGAATGTGAAAAACGGGCCTTCTCCCAGATCCATAGAGGCGTGCTCGAAATCAGGATGCAGCCCTTCCAGTCTTGAGGAAAGTACACCAAAAGCAAATGGCGTGCAGACTAGGACATGCCCGATCGCAACCGTTGCGAGCGACAGCCTGATACCCGCCAGCAGGAACAGCGACAAGAGGGCGACGCCCGCAACCACAGTTGGAAGCGCGAGTGGTGCGTAGAGCAACAGCATGATAGTCTTTCGCAAATGGAACTGATAGCGAGACACGGCAAGTGCCGCCAATAGCCCGATTGCAGTTGAAACGACTGCCGTTGTCGTCGCAATAAGCAGGCTGTTCCTTAACGCGCGCCAAAGTTCGTTGTTGGCCAAGGCTGTTTCGTACCATTGCAGAGTGAAACCCTGCAGCGGAAATGCCGGATAGATTGAGTCATTGAATGAGAAAAGAACAACAATTGCAATCGGCGCGTATAGTGCCAATAAATATATTGCCGCATAGATCAGTCGCACAGGTTTCATTGCTTATCGTAGAGCCCTTACGGTCCGGCGCAGCGCCAGTATCACAACACAGACAATCAATGTTGCGGTCAACATTCCCAAGAGTGCCACCGTCGCACCGAGCGGCCAGTTGTTCGATGCGCCGAACTGCATTGCAATAAAGTTTCCAATCATGACACCATAAGGTCCACCCAGAAGTTGCGGAGTCACGTAGTCCGCAAATGTCGGCACAAAGATCAAGATCGTCGATGCAACTACACCTGGCATCGAAAGTGGTAGAACAACCCTCAGAAACGTTTCGTGGGGCCGGTCTCCCAAATCCGCGGATGCGCGCAGAGCGATCGATCGATCTTCTCTAGGCTTACGTAGATGGGAAGAATTGAGAATGGCGCCCAAGCATGAGTAAGGGCGATTACGACAGCAGAATTGCTGTAAAGAAGAGCTGAGACTGGCTCGCTGACGAGGTTGGCACTGACTGAGACTGGTATTAATCACTCCTTGATATCCAAGGATGACCTTCCACGAAATAATCCGCAACAGATAGCTGATCCAGCAGGGCAAGGTGAAGACAATCAGCCAAAGCAGTTTGCGTCGCGTCAAGTCGAATCGCAATAAAGTATGCGATCGGATAAGCAAGCATGACAGACATCAGAGTAACCAAACCCGCATTCACCGCTGATCTGGCAAGCAGGTCCTGCACAAGGCTACTGCTGAGCGCCTTCTCATAACTTGCTGTGTCAAATCCGATCGAAAGATCAAGATAAGTCTGCGTCGAAAACGACAGCACGACTAGAACGATAAGGCACAGCCCCAGCGTGACCACCGTACTTACGAAGGCCGGCAATAGAAGTAGATATGGCGTCTTCCTTCCAGTGTTCATGTCGTCAGCGCTCGCCCTTCGGTGGCCGGTTTTTCATGCTTTCAGTGTGCAACAAAAATGGGCCATCTGTCCAACATTGTTTCGCACGGTCGACGATTGCGTGGTTGTGGTCTGCCCCCTGAAAAGTGTCCTCCCTGAGGTATGGCTTTCGAGCGATTTGGAGGATGCAGAGAATGCCCCAGAAGAAGCACAAACCGGAGAAGATTGCTGCCAAGCTTCGGCAGGTTGACCAGTTTGTGTCCCAAGGCCGCTCGGTGGTCGAAGCCAAGTGAGCAATCGGCGTGACGCCGTTCTCCTACTATCTGTGGCGCAACGAGGCCGATGGGTTGAAGACCGAGTAGGTGAAGTGACTTGAGAAGGACAAAAAGCGCTTCCGAAAGACTGTCTCCGACCGTATGTCCGAACCCGCCCCGCGCAGCTTGCTGCATCGCGATCACCCCCGCATCCGATTGCCCAGTGGATCGTGCAGAGGGGTCGATATCACACGGGCGCGGTGCATCGTTCCGTCGACTTCGACCTGCAGCGCCGTGCTATCCGCCGCCAGATCGGCGCGGACATAGCCCAACGCAACCGAGGCCCCGGCGTAATGGGCATAACCACCCGAAGTGACGTGCCCGATGCATTGGCCGTCCTGAAGGATGGCTTCGTCGCCCACGACATCCAGATCGGTGTCGATCACCATGGTGACAAGCCGATCTCTCGGCCCCGCCGCGCGTTCAGTGAGGGCTGCCGCCTTGCCGATGAATTCCTTGTCCCAGTCGATGAAGGCATCCAGACCGCTCATCGCCGAGGTGTAGTCGGGGCGGAAGTCCATGCCCCAGACGCCCCAGCCCTTTTCCAACCGCAAACTCATCAGCGCTCGCGCGCCATAGGGCTGCAGGCCGAGGTCGGCACCCGCCTCCTCCAGACCTTCCCAGAGCCGCATCAGATACTGCGGCGCACAGTAGATCTCGAACCCCAACTCGCCCGAGAAGCTGATGCGTAGCAGCGTAGCCGGCACGCCGCAGACGAAGGTTTCGCGCAAGTCACGAAACCGCATCGCGTTGGGCGAGACGTCGTCGCGGGTCACGCGGGCAAGGAGATCTCGGGCGCGCGGACCCGACAGCGCGACCCCGTGCAGCGCGTCGGAGACATTGGCGTATGCGACCCCCTCGGCAGGCAGGTTCGCCTGAAACCAGCGGCGGTGCATCTCCTGCGCCGTGCCGGATCCCAGAAGCAGGAACCGGTTCTCGGCTAGACAACTGACGGTTAGATCGCCTGCCAGCCGCCCCTTGGGCGACAGCATCGGCGACAGGGCGACACGGCCCGGTTTGGGAAGACGGCCTGCCAGCAGCCGGTCCAGCCAGGCGCGCGCACCGGGGCCGTCGACGCGGTGCTTGCCGAAGTTGGCGATCTCGATCATGCCAACGGCGTTCCGCACGGCGGCCATTTCCGCAGCGACGTAGGAATGGCTGCGGTTGCGGGCAAAGGTTGGGTCCTCATGCGCATCCGCCGGGCCGTTAGCGAACCACAGCGCATGTTCCAGCCCGAAAGACACGCCCATCACCGCGCCTTTCTCCACCAGCCGGTCGTAGAGCGCAGTCGTCTTCTGCCGGCGCCCCTTGGGCAAGGTCTCATTCGGGAAGGTCATCACGAAGCGGCGCTCGTAGTTCTCGCTGGATTTCACCGTACCCCAGTCGGGCGTGGCGAAATCACCGAAGCGGGCAATGTCCATGGCGCGGACGTCGATCTCTGGCTCGCCCTCAATCATCCATTCTGCAAGGCTTTTGCCCACGCCGCCCGCCTGACAGAAGCCCGCCATCACGCCCACGGCGGCCCAGTAGTTCGTCATTCCCGGCACCGGACCGATCATCGGATTGCCGTCGGGGCCGAAGGTGAAGGGGCCGTTGACCACCGTCTTGATCCCCGCCCGGCCAAGTGCTGGAATGCGGTCGAAGGCCAGTTCCAGCCGGTCGGCGATCCGGTCCAGATCGGGCTGCAGAAGCTCGTGGCCAAAGTCCATCGGCGTGCCCGCCACCTTCCACGGCGTCGATTTCGGCTCATAGGTGCCCAGAAGCATCCCGTTACGTTCTTGCCGGAAATAGATGTTGGCCTCGTAATCGATCCCTGCGGGCAGGCGTTCGCCGGTCTTCATGCGCTCGGCGATCTCGGGGATTTCCTCGGTGATCAGGTAGTGGTGTTCCATCGGCTGCACCGGGACATGTAGCCCCGACAAGCGCCCCGCCTCGCGCGCCCAGAGGCCCGCGGCATTGACCACATGCTCGGTGTTGATCGTGCCCTTGGGAGTCACCACGTCCCAGCTGCCATCCTTGCGCTGGCGGGTCTCGATCACCGGGGTATGGGTGAAATACTGCGCCCCATGCACGCGGGCCGACTTGGCATAGGCATAGCAGACACCTGACGGATCCACGTCGCCATCCAGCGGATCCCAAAGCGCTGCGATATAGTGGCTGGGGTCGATCAGCGGGTGGCGTCGCGCGGCCTCTTCGACGCTGATGAACTCCTGATCCAGCCCCATGTAGCGCGCCTTGGACCGTTCGCGCTTCAGATAGTCATGCCAGACCTCGTTCGAGGCCAGGTAGAAGCCGCCGGTGTTATGCATGCCCACCGAATGGCCCGAAGTCGCCTCGATCTCCTTGTAAAGGTTGATCGTATAGCCCTGCAGGCGGCTGATGTTCGGGTCTGAGCTGATCGTGTGGATCTGCCCCGCAGCATGCCAACTGGAGCCGGAGGTCAGCTCATCCCGCTCCAGCAGGATGCAATCCTTCCAGCCGAACTTGGCCAGATGGAACAGGATGGAACAGCCGACGACGCCGCCCCCGATGATGACGGCGCGAGCGTGCTGGGGAAACTGTGGGTCGGTGGACATGGCTTTGGCTTTCGGGACGGTGGGCTTGGATCAGTTCAGGGGAAGGCGGCGGAAGCGGCCCGGCGCTGCGGGGATCGTGGAAGTGATCCAGCGGGCCGTGGTCGATCAGGTGGCGGTTCCAATGTGCCAGCGCGGTGCGGTCCAGCGTCACACCAAGGCCGGGGCCTTCGGGCACGCGCACGACGTTGTTCGTCTGGCGGAAGGGCCCACCCTCGATCACGTCGCCGGTCTGCCACCGGAACAGCGATTGCGACGGCTCGGTGATCCAGGGCATCGCTGCCGTCATGTGCAGATAGGCGGCGGTGGCGATCCCGGCATCGCCGGAATAGCACCAGAAGCCCACACCCATCGCCTCGCAGGCACCGATAAAGCGGACCGCGCGGGCGATGCCGCCCAGCACCGCGAAGTTCGTCACGATGAAATCTGGCACGCCCATCCGCACCGCGCGACGAATGTCAGGCACATGGGTCGAGAAGGGGATCGAGGAATGTCGGCGCAGGGCCGCCATCTCCTCGAAGGTCGCAACCGGGTCTTCGTAGTTGCGGATGTCATAGGGCTCGATCTCGCGCAGCACCCGGATTGCGGTGTTCAGCGACCACTGCATGTTGCTGTCCAGCCGGATCATGTCACGCGGCCCCAGCGCGGCGCGTAACTGCCGCACCGTTTCAAGCTCCAGGACCGGGTCGCCGAGGATCAGCTTGCCCTCAAACATGGTCGATCCATGCGCCTCGCGCATCGCTAGGCAGTAGTCGGCGATGGCCTCGGGCGTCATCTCGCCGCCGTCGCGGAAGCCGAAGTATTCGGTGAAGGGAATGTCCTTGCGGACGGCGCCTCCCAGCAGCCGATAGAGCGGCTCATTCGCCACCTTGCCCCGCAGGTCCCACAGCGCGATCTCGATTGCGCCGAAACGCCTTGACCACCGAACTGTCGTCGGTGTTCTGCACGATCTGCCACGGCGGCACGCAGAGCGCCTCGCACCCCGCGATGTCCAGCGGGTCGGCGCCGATCAGCCGCTCTCCCATCGCGTCGATGGAGCGCACGACATCGACCGAGGGTGCCTCGCCCAGTCCGATCAGGCCCTGATCGGTCTCGACCTCGATGATCGTCTTCGAGGTGCCGGGATAATGGCCGCCTGTCCACCACATCGGCTTTTCCAGCGGGATGTTGACAGGCGTAGCTTTCAGCGCGGTGATCTTCATGGCGGCAGGGTCCGGCTACTGGACGGTCGATCGAGTCAGAAAGTCGAGCACAAGGGCGGCGAAGATCGCGGGCCGCTCGCGAAAGGCCGAATGGCTGGCGCCCGGGATCAGGGCGATCTCGCCCTTGGGCAGTGCTTCGGCCAAAGCTAGCGCATCCTCGGGGCGGAAGAAGTCGTCGTTCTGGCCAAGGATCACCAGAACCGGCACGTCGATGGTGGCAAGTTGCTCGGCCGGAATGACCATCTCGGTTGTCCAGACCGGCCAGGCCAACTTGTGCAGGTCGCGCCAGCTGTCGGGGGACGCTTCGCCGCCGTGCAGCATCTGCAGGCGACCTGCGAAGTCCGGCGCGTTCACCTCCAGCGCGTCCAGCACCGCATCGGGCAGTTCGCCGCGTTGATCGTAACCGTAGAAGGCCTTCATGCCGGCCATGTAATGATCGTCCGCCGCGACCCGGTGGGTCGCCCCACCGATGACTGCTGCCGAGGCTACTCCGTGATGGGCGATCAAAAACTTCTGCACGATGATCCCGCCGTCGGAATATCCCATCACCACCGGCTGTTCGAGGCCAAGGGCGGCAATGAACCCCGCAAGATCCTCGGCCGCCAGATCATAGCTGAACGTGCCAGAGGGGTTGTCCGTGCCGCCATGGTTGCGTGTGTCCGGCGTCAGCAGCCGGTAGGTCGGTGCCGCCGCTTCGACGAAGCCGCCCCACATGCGCGAGGTCAGCCCACCGCCATGCACCATAACGATCGGTTGCCCAGCCCCCGTGTCGCCGAAGGACACGGTCATGTCACCAACCATGACCGTCGCGCGGTCCTGTGCCAGCGCAGGTCCGCATAGCCCAAGCGTCACTACAGCAACTGCAAGAAACAGGTGTCTCGTCATCGCGCACGTCCTTTTCGGGCAGGGGTTGGGTCAGTACCAGGCATCAGGAAGCGCCGCCTTACGGCGGGCCACATAGTCGTTCAGCGCCTCCAGCGTGCCGGGGTCGATGGGCGGGGCTTCGTACTGGTTCAGAAGCAGGTTCCAGCGGTCGTAGGCCCGACGTGCGGCGTCCTTCGACCCCTGTTCTTCCCACTGCTCCACGCTGTCGGAATTCGACAGCTTCGCTTCGTAGAACGCAGTCGTGTAATTCGCGAGGGTATGGGCCGAGCCGAGGAAATGGCCGCCCGGTTCGACGTCGTCATAGGCGTCAAGGCCAAGCGCGTTGTCATCGACTGTCATCCCGGCCAGGGCCACGGAATATGCCCCCAGCCGGTCGGCATCCAGCACCAGCTTTTCATAGCCGGTGGCCAGCCCGCCTTCCAGCCAGCCTGCGGCGTGCAGAACGTAGTTTGCCCCGCCCAGGACGGTGGACAGCATCGAGTCGGCACTTTCCGCCGCCGCCTGGAAATCCGGCAGCTTGGACGCTGTCAGCGCCCCGCCGCAGCGCAGCGGCAACCGCAGCCGCCGCGCCAGTTGGCCGATGACGAAGTTCGACATCATCGGCTCGGGCATCCCGAAGGTCGGAGCGCCCGACCGCAGGTTCATCGACGACAGGAAGTTGCCCAAGATGAAAGGCGCACCCGGACGGACCAATTGTACATATGCTCCCACCATCATCGCCTCGGCCAGGGCCTGCGAGATGGCAGCCGCCGTCGTCACCGGCCCCATGGCACCCCCGAGGATGAAGGGCACCGCGATGATCCCTTGCCCGGCGCCGGAATAGACCTCGACCGCTTCGGTCACCACCTTGTCCACCAGCATCGGCGAGTTCGAGTTGACGTTGGCCATGATCACGCAACTGCTGTCGAACACTGCGTCGCCATGCAGGATACGGGCCATCGCCACGCTGTCCTCGGCCCGCGCCTTTTCAGTGATCGCGCCCAAGTGCGGCTTGTCGGTGAGGGTCATGTGGGCCAGCACCATGTCGAGGTGCCGCTTGCTGACCGGAATGTCGCAGGGCTCGCAGGTGACAAAGCCGGAATGGTGCAGCGGGTCTAGATGCGTGGGTCAGCTTTACCAGCCGGTGAAAGTCCTCAAGCGTGCCATAGCGCCGGCCACCCTCCAGATCGCGCACGAAGGGCGAGCCATAAACCGGCGCAAAGACCTGATGCCGCCCGCCGATCCGGGCCGACCGCGCCGGGTTGCGCGCAACTTGCGTGAACTCTGCCGGGGCCGATGACAGAAGGCCACGGATCAGCTCAGGAGCCGCGCGGACGCGGGTCTCGGTCACCTCGGCGCCCGCGGCCCGCCAGCGGTCAAGCGCCGCGGGGTCATCGCGAAACTCGATCCCGATGCGTTCGATCAGGGCAAAGGCGCGGCCTTCGATCCGGTCCAGCGCCTCTTCATCGGCCATGGCATACCAGGGCAGAGACCGGGTCACATAAGCCGGAGCGGCGGCTTTCGGAACGACCCGCTGACCCCGGCGACGTCCTGCCCTCATTTCAATCTCAGTCACATGCGCCCCGAATCCTTCCAGAAAATCAACTTGAACCCTGATCGTAGTGCCCGGTTCGGCACCTGTGACCGTTGCAAAATCTTTGCCTTTGGATAATTTGGAGTTATGTTAAACATCGAGCGACAGATTGGATCGGCCCATAACCTCGTGGTTTTCGAAGCCGCCGCGCGGCATCTCTCGTTTTCGCGCGCCGCAGATGAACTGTCGGTAACTCAGCCCGCGGTCAGCCAGGCCCTGAGGCGGCTTGAGGCGGCGGTCGGCGCGCGGCTTTTCCAGCGTGGTCACCGTCAGATAGCGCTGACAGATGCGGGTGAACGGCTCTATCAGGATGTCAGTGACGGCTTTGCTCGCATTCTGGCCACGGCCCGGCAGATCGGGCGCGTAGCGGGGGCGGATCAGGTCACACTGCTTGTATCGACCGCCTTCGCGACCTGGTGGATGGTTCCGCATCTGCAGGAGTTCCACGCGCGCAACCCGGGGATCGACCTGCGGCTGGAAACCGTGACCCGCGACATCGAGATCGCTTCGGAAGCCACCACTCTTGCCGTGCGCCGGGGCAACGGCGAGTGGCCCGGGTACCACGCTGCCCTGATCGCGCCCGAGCGGTTGCGCGCTGTGGCCAGCCCGTCCCTTCTGGAGCGACTGCCCGCGGTGACCGACATTGGGGATCTGACCCGGCAACTGCTAGTGCACTTGGAAGAGCCGCACCGCTATCGTCCGACCTGGGCCGCGTTCTTTGCCCAGTTTGGCGTGGCGTTTCAGGACCGCAATGAAGGGTTGCGCCTCAACGACTACGCGCTGGTCCTACAGGCAGCTATGGCGGGCGAGGGCATCGTGCTGGGGTGGGAGCACATCTGCCGCCTACCGTTGGCGCAGGGTCTGATCGCCGAGGTTGGCCCTTGGACATGGGACACCGGCGCGGGCTTCTACCTCGTCTGGTCGGATCGCGAGGCGCTGTCCGACCGCGCAGCACTGACCCGCGACTGGATCCTGTCCAAGGCCAGCGCATTGACCGGCTGATCGCCCCGCCATTTAGCCCGGAATTCCGAGAGTGTGCGCCCGTCAACCAGCGAGATGACTGGATTAGATTGCCGTTATCTGGTGGTGCTGCTTCCGGCCGATGCTTGCAGCTGAAATCCGGCAGTAGCGGAAGCTGGAAGCGCCTTCATTAAAATCAATGCCTTACAGGTGGAGAAAGTTCGACGTCAGACCCATCCCCTCCTGCAGTTGCCCAATCCATTCTTGAACCAGAGCGCCACGCCCCACGATGCCAACTCCGCCCATCGACGCTTCGTGCAATAGATAAGCGAGCGATCCCTTCTGTTGCGTCGCCGTGACTGGGCGGCTTATCCTCAACTGCATTATCGGAGAGTAAGAAGATGGCAGCAGGCAAGTCGCTCGAAGAAATCAAGAAGGACCTCGTCGCGGCTCTCGCCCCGATGGAAGGCCACGATAAGCTGTTCATCATTACCGACGAGCGAACTGGTGCTCGGTATTGCGATTGTCACGTTCGTGGCAGCAAGTTCGTTGAGCTCGCAACTCCTGACGCCCCTCTCGATCCGGACGAGCAGGGCGACTATCGCGCGAACCGCGACGTAGTCAGCAATGCCCCGGCGTTCGCGAAGATGAAGATGGACGCTAAGGCGCAGCGTAGCTTCAGCGGGATCGTCGCAGAGTATTCGCATGAGAAGCCGACCGACAAACCGCTGCTGATTATCGGCGGCCAACATCGCTACCATGCCATCAAAGAGGCGTTGGATTCTGGCGTCGACGAATGGCACGGCGTGAAGATTTATCTGGATTTGACGACTGAACAGCGGCTCGACGCCCAGCTCATATCCAACACTGTGATCGCGATATCGTCGGACCTCTTCGACCGCATGCACGAGACGGTGAACGGCCCCCAGCTTCGCGATTGGTGTCAATCAGTTGGTCTGCTCGATCCGGGTGAAGACTTTGCGGATCGAAAATCGCGCGGCGCCGTAACCGTGCAGACGGCTCGCACGTTCATTGCCAGCTACTATGCCGGGACAAAGGTTATGTCCGCTGAATTCGATGGAAAAGAGACCTTGCCGCCGATCACGGTGACAGGGCAGCACGACGTCGTGTGGGATGAGGTTAAAACTACTCACCCCAACCTTTGGACGGATGCAGACTTGAAGCGTGCCGGTCAGGAGTTTGCTCGACTCGCCGCAGCCCAGCGAAAAGCGTTCGATGGAAAGAAGCCGAAGCCGCCTGTCGATTATCCTGAAAAGGCCAGCAACATGGCCCTCCTGACAGCTTGGGCGTTCGTCGCGGGTGTTTTACGCACCAATGCTGTGCGCCTGCAACGGCACTATGCTCTTGCCGACGCCACAGGTCATGATCCGTTGAACGTTAGCGCTCTCGTCAAGGGACGTCACAAGACTGATAGCGATCAATACCGCGGGCTTGGCTACCGCACTGATGCCAAAGAGCGCGGCCGCTTTGTCGAACTATTCTTTTTGCAAGCGGAAGATGGCTCGGGGATTACCAAAGGCAACATCAATGTCGGGATCATGAAGTACCACGCCAAGCAGGCACAGCTTGAGGTCGAGAAGGAAAAGGCCAAGATCGCTCGCGCCAATGGATAACATCGACACGTTTGCTTCGCTTTTACTAGAAGAGGCAAAGCGGTTTCTGGAGCTAGCCGGCGAGGCACTCGAAGACGAAGGCGTGACCGCCAACCTTCACGCGGGCATGGTCCTAGCCTTCTGCGCGCTGGAGGCGCACATCAACGCGGTGTCGGACGAAATGGCCCTTCAAAAAGGGCTGACGGCGCACGAAAAATCGATCCTACTAGAGCGGGAAGTTAGCCTCGATAGTGGCCATTATAAGTTGAAAAATGCACTGAAGATGTACCGGTTGGAAGACCGAATACTGTTTCTGTTCGCTCGCTTCGGTAAGTCTACGCTCGATAAAAATTCCCCTTGGTGGGCGAAGCTGAAGGCGTCCTTGAAGGTCCGTAACGAGATATCTCATCCCAAGGAAGTCACGAAGTTGGAAAACAGGAGGTCGCGGATAGCATCCAAGCAATTGTTGACTGCCTCGATGCGCTCTATCTGGCTATCTACGGCGAGGGATTGCCAGCTGCCACAAGGGGACTTCAGTCTAAAATGTCGTTCTAATCCTACTGGGGATAGAATGGCGCTTGATTATCATTTCGACCGTTATGTCCGACTGCCAAAGTCTTTAAAGCAAGGCAATCTCTAAGCCTGGTCGATCCAAGACGAGCGGCAGCTTCCGCGAATTCGGCCAAGCAGCATATTTCAAGGTCGATTGTCCGCTATGGGCCGAGGCTGTGTGAAAACTCGGCGTTGTCATCGCTCTCGTCGAGGTCTCTCCCGCAAATCGAACAGAAGACCATTCAACGGGACGAGAGAGCGCGAATATCTCGGGTTTTCGGATCAACTGGCCAGGTGGCCGGAGTTTTCACACAGCCTCGGCCGGTCGCGTTGAAACACGAAGCTGCCCACCAGTTAGATTGCTTAATTTTTAGCGCAGGCAAACATACGAAGCTAAGGAAAATCAAGCGTCAACTGTACGGCTCGTAAGTTGGCAGGTTACAAGGAAGCGACGGAAAAAGCAAATAAAAACAATGATATGTCAGATTAATGGCGGAGAGAAAGGGATTCGAACCCTTGAGACGGTTCCCCGCCTACACACTTTCCAGGCGTGCGCCTTCGACCACTCGGCCACCTCTCCGTGGCGGGCTGTTTAGCGTGGGTGGGCGGGGCGTGCAAGGGTGGGCGCTTGCCTTGGCCGGGGGATCGGATAGACCGGACGGCAGATGCCATCGCCGCGAAGCGGTGGGTGGGGCAGGGTGAGAGGGGCGTCATGTTCATTCCGGTCATCGGGGCGGGGTCGATCGGGCGGCGACATCACGACAACCTGCAGAAACTGGGCGTGCAGACGGCGTTGCTGCCCTGGCGCGACTTCGATGCGACCGCGTTCCGGGCGCTCGGCGCGGACGGTGTGGTGATCGCGACGGCGACGCAAGTTCGGCTGGAGCTTGTGCAGCTTTGCGCGGAGCTTGACCTTCCCTTCTATGTCGAGAAGCCGCTGTCGCATGACCCGGCTGTGGTCGAGGCGATCCTTGCGGCATCGGCGCAGGTAGCAGAGCGCTCTGTGGTCGGCTTCATGATGCGCTACCACCCTGCAGTGCGCGTGCTGGCCGAAAGCGATCTGTCGTCGGTCTACGATGCCTCGTTCGGGATCGGGCACGATGTCCGCCAATGGCGCCGGGATTGGAGCTTTGCGGCAAGCTATGCGGCGCGGCCCGAGGGCGGCGGCGTCCTGCTCGACCTGTGCCACGAGATCGACTTGGCACTCCTGCTGCTGCCGGGTGCGGCCGTCGGCGACGTGGCAAGCCTTGGACACGCCGCGTTTCCCGGGGTCGATTTTGCCACCCGGCTGGAGTTGGCGGGGCCAGGTCTGATCGGGTCGGTCGCGATGGATTACCTGTCGCCCACGAGTTTTCGCAGGATTACGCTGCGCGGGACGAACGTTGTCGCCGATTTCGACCTGATCGCAGGGCGTTACCGGCTGGAGCAGCAGAAGGCTGTTCGGGATTTCGACCTGCCGTTCGACCGTAACGACATGTTCCTTGCGGCGATGCGCGATTTCCTGCATCTCGTCGCCGGACGCGCGACAAGCGACGCGGCGCTGCTTCCCAGGCTTGATCTGGTCGCCCGCAACTGCCGCGCCATCGCCGCGGCCTGGTCGGCGCGGCGGTTCGTGGGGCAAGTGACGGGAGAGTTCGCATGATCATCGGGCATATCGGTGCGCGGAAGGGGTCAAAGGGCGTTCCGGGAAAGAACTTCCGGCCGATCTGCGGCAAGCCGCTGATCGACTGGTCGCTCGACCAGCTTTTCGAAAGCCCGACGGTGGACGCGGTGGTGGTATCGACCGACGATCCTGTGATCTATGAGCATGCCCTCAGGCGCGGCGCGCTCGAGATCGGGCTTCGGCCCGCCCATCTCGCCACGGACACGGCGGGCAAGTGGGGGGTCTGGCAGCACGCGCTGGAGGCAGCCGAGGCGATCACCGGGCCGGCAACCGCATTCCTCGATCTCGATTGCACCTCGCCCCTGCGTCTGCCCGAAGACATCGAGAATGCGCTGGTCCTCTTTGCCGAGGCGCGGCCCGACATGGTGATGTCCTGCTGCGAGGCGCGAAAGAACCCGTATTTCAACCTGGTCGAGCCGGATGCGACCGGGGCGCTGCATGTCTCGAAGCCGCTTCCGGGTGGCGTCGTCGCGCGTCAGCAGGCACCCGTGGTCTATGAACACGCGGCATCGACCTATGTGGTCGATCCTGAGTATCTGAAGCGCTCCCAAGGTTTGTGGGAGGGCCGGGTGATCCCCTACCTGATGCCGCCAGAGCGGTGCGTCGATATCGATTCCGCCTTCGATTTCAAGCTGGTGGAGTTTCTTCTCAGACAAAGACTCGAGGATGCCCTGCATGGCTGATCAACTGACGGGACGCACGATCTTCATCACCGGGTCGGGCGGGGTGCTCGGGTCGACCTATGTTCGCCGGATGCTGGCGGAGGGTGCCCGGGTCGTGGCGTCGGATCTTCCGGGGCATCGGGCGGA
The DNA here is from genome assembly GCA_963736565.1 of uncultured Alphaproteobacteria bacterium. Lineage (GTDB taxonomy): Bacteria > Pseudomonadota > Alphaproteobacteria > Rhodobacterales > Rhodobacteraceae > Aliitabrizicola. Next base: position 43,038 of record CAVTOW010000006.1, on the reverse strand, counting down.
CGCTCTGAAGGCTGCGCATGAGGCAAATGCGAACTTCCGCTTCTATGAGCTTGATGTCGCTGATGAAACACAGGTCGAAGGTATCTTCGCGCGGATCATGGCAGACGGGTGGAAGCCGAATGTCGTTCTGAACAACGCGGCCATCACGGGCGAACTGCTGATGGGGGCGGGCAAGCCCTTTCCCGATTTCGCGAACACATCGGTCAGCGACTGGGACAGGACATTGCGCACGAACCTGACGGGCGCCTTCATGATCGCCCGCCAGATGGATCGCGACATCGTCGGCAAGTGGCCCTGCACGCTGATCAATGTGGCGTCCATGTATGCTCTGAACGGACCGCACCATCAGATCTACGAGGGGATGCCGTTCAAGTCGTTCTCGGCCTATTCGACCACCAAGGCAGGCATTCACGGCCTGACACTCTGGCTTGCAGGCTATTGGGCAGCGCGGCAGGCGACGGTCAACACGATCGCACCGGGTGCCGTATTCAACGGGCATTCCGAAGAATTCCAGCGCCGCGTCGGCGCATTGATCATGGCGGGGCGCATGGCGCAGCCGGACGAGATCGCGGATGCGATGTTGTTCCTGTGCTCGGCCCAGGCGGGCTACATGACCGGCCAGCTTGTGAACGTCGACGGCGGGTTCAGCGGCTGGTAAGCAGGCGCGGTATCGCCTGAAGCGTCTTTTCGGCAGCGCCAGAGAACTGATCGACGAAGGCCCGGATCGCTTCGGGCGACGGGTCCGGCGCGGCGTCGGGGGAAAGCGCGACCCTAAGGTCATCTGCGGTCAGAAGCTGCAGGCACACGCCCGCCGCTATCGCCTCGACGGCCGGATACTCGATCGTGTGGATGTCCGGGCCGACCATCACGGGTTTGCCGAGCGCGAGAGGCTCCGAGATATTGTGCGACCCTTTCGGGGTGAATCCGCCGCCCACCACGACCCGGTCGGCCATCGCGAGATAGGCGTACATCTCGCCGAGGCTGTCGCCCAGAAGCAGGTCGATGGCGGGGCGCGGGCCAAGCGCTTCAAGGCGCGCATCGAACAGCGATGATCGCCGGGCCATCGCAATTCCTGCCGCTGCGATCAATCCTGCCACCTCGTCGAACCGCTCGGGCGCGCGCGGGACATAGACAAAGAGCGGCGGCGCAAGATCTCGCAGGCGGTGGGTCGCCAGTGTCTCTCGGATCACGTCGAGAAATAGTGCATCCTCGCCCGCGACAACGCTCGCCAGGGTCACCACGGGTCGCCCTGCTGGAACGATGGCGTCGCGTGCGGCCAGCCCTGCCGCCACCTGACTTGCCGGAACCGGCTGGTCGAAGCGCAACTCTCCGGTCACCGCGACATTGGTCACGCCGACCGTGGCAAATCGCTGCGCCTGCAGGTCCGATTTCACAAGCGCCCCGGCAAACCCGGCCATCAGTTCAGCGCGCAGCCCGAGTTTCGTCGTGTCGCGCGCATAGCTGCGCGATGGATATTGCGCATTGCACAGGAACAGCGGGACACCATGCGTCCGGCTGGCGGCGATCATTCGCGGCCAGGCCTCGACCTCCATCGAGAGTCCGTAGACGGGACGGAACGCCGCGAAGAACCCGCGATAGGCCCAGTCCAGTTCGAACGGAATCCAGACGGCCCGCATCCGCCCGGCGGCGATCTCGGCGGCGAAGACCCGTTCGGCCTCGCGCCGCCCGGCCGGGGTGAAATGCGTGGTCACCACGCTGTCGCCCCGCGCCAACAGCGCCCTGACCAGCGGCACCGCCGACCGCATTTCGCCAAGTGAGACGGCGTGGACCCAGACGGCCCCGGGCAACGGCTTGCGATGGCGGCCGAAACGCTCGGCCATGTGTCGGCCGTAGTCGGCGTCCTTCCGCGCCCGGCGGCGCAGGTAGATGAGGACGCCCGGCAATCCCAACGTCCAAAGCAGGCTCCAGCCAGCCAGAAACACCCGCATCCGCACAGAGGGGAAGTGCTGCGTCATCCGGCTACGAGCGCCAGAAGATCGTCGCGCAGGCTGACGAGGCCCCGTGCCGCCTGCGCCTGAACCGCACTCGCCCGCGCGGCGTATTCGCTCAGATCGGCCTGGTCGAGCGCGGTGACGATATCGGTGGCAGACTTGACCGGCACGCATCCGCGCGCTGCGGTCAGGCTGGCATAGTCGGGCGCGAAGTTGCCGGTATGCGGCCCGTGCAGGACGGGCACATGCAGGCAGACGGCTTCCCAAGGATTGTGCCCCTCGACCGGACCGAACGACCCGCCGATCAGCGCCGCCCGGGCCAGCCTGTACCACAGGCCCATTTCGCCGAAGGTATCGGCAATCCAGACCTGTGTTTCCGGGCCGGGCATCTCGCCGCGCGAACGAAACGCGACCGTCATCCCCTTCGCAGTGCATACTGCGGCGATCTGGTCGCGCCGGTCGGGCAGGCGGGGGGCGAGGATCAGCAGGCTGGCGGGGTTGTGTTTGCGGCGCAGCCTTTCGGCCTCCAGGGCCACCGCTTCGTCCTCGGCGTGGGTCGGTCCGGCCAGCCAGACGTCGCGGCCCGCGACAGCGGCACGGGCTGCCGCAAGGTCCGGCGGCGCGGGCAGGGGCGCGCAGGCGACCTTCAGCGAGCCGGTCACCTCCACCGTGACGCCGGGGGCCAGCGCACGGATATGGTCTGCCGTCGCCACGTCTTGTGCCGCGATCAGCGCGAAGCGACGGTAGAGATCGGCGTAGAGTGAACGCGCCCTGCGGCGCGAGCGATAGGCCCGTTCGCCCATGCGCGCATTGATCATTGCCAGCGGGATGCCGCGCCGGGCAGATGCGACGACGAAGCCCGGCCACAGGTCCTGCTCGGCCCAGACCGACAGGGCCGGGTTCCAATGGTCGAGGAAGCGCTTGCGAAAGACCGGCGTGTCGAGGGGCAGATACTGGTGGATCGTGTTCGGCGGGCGGTTGCGGTCGAAAACCTCGCCCGAGGCGCGGGCGGACGAAGTGACGAGAAAGGTGACGTCGGGGCGAACCGCTGCCATTTCTTCGATCAGGCCGCGCAGCGCCAGAACCTCGCCCAACCCCACCGCGTGCAGCCAGATCACCGTCCCCGGCGGCCGCTCTGCCATGCTGTCGGCAGCCTTCTCGCGCCAGCGGTCAGGATGCTCCTTGCCGCGCAGGCGGCGGCGTTCGAGGTGCTTCCACGCCCGGATACCGACAAGCCGCGTCGCGCCCAGATAGAGCCGCAGCAGCAGGCCGGTCGGGGCGACCTCAGGCACGGTCGGCAAACTGCTTCTGAAGCCCGCGCGCCCAGAAGGCCGGGTCTTTCAGGACGGCTACGAAACGGTCGGCGGCCCGGCCTTCGCCAAAAGCCGTATGGCTGCCGTGCGGTTTGCCCCACTCGCGGGCAAGGAATTCCTCGATCGTCTGGCGGTCGAAGGCTTCGGCCGCGGTGATCGAGGGCGAGGAACCCCGGTTCGTCTGGCGACTTCCGATATCGAGGGACGGCAGCCCCAGAAACGGCGCTTCACGCACACCGGCGCTCGAATTTCCGACCATGCAGGCGGCATTCTTCATCAACTCTGAAAAATGCGAGAAGCGCATCGAGGGCAACAGGCGGAACCTGTCCTTCGGCAAGCCTTCGATCACGCGAAAGATCGCGTCCGATCCGGGGTCGTTGTTCGGCGCGATCAGGACAAAATCCTTGCCCGAGGCAGCGAGCGTGGAAAACAGCGCCTCGGCCTGATCGCCCATCGTGTCGGCCTCGGACGTGACGGGGTGGAAGACACAGATGCCGTAGTCTTCGAACGGGATGCCGTAGCGCGCCTTCACCTCGAGGATGCTGACGCCAGAAGGCTGCGAGTGGAAATCCAGTTCGGGCGAGCCGATGACGTGGATGGACTCTTCCGGCTCGCCAAGCGCCATGACCCTTGCGGCGGCGTCGGCAGAGCTGACGAAGTGATGCGTCGCAAGCTTGCTGTTGCAGTGCCGGAAAACCTCGTCGATCGTGCCCGAGACTTCGCCCCCCTCGACATGGGCGGACCGGACGTAGTTGGTGGCGCAGACCAGCGCGCAGGCCAGCGCCTCGATCCGGTCGCCATGCACGACCGCCAGATCGGGACGGTGCTCGGTCAGGAAATCCGAGAAGCCCAGCACGGTCTTCGCCAGGATCATGTCCTGCGGATCGCCCTCGCGCTGGTTCTGGAACTCGAAGACTTCGGCGCCCTGGAACCGCGCCACTTCAAGCTTCGTGCGCCCATAGCGTTCCATCAGGTGCATGCCGGTCACGAAGAAGCTGACAGGAAAGCCTGCATCCCGCGCGGCGGCGGCCAGCGGCTCCAGCTTCCCGAAATCGGCGCGGGTGCCGGTGATGAAAAGGATGCGCTGGTTCATCATGCCTTGGGTTGCAAGAGGTGACGCAGGATAGGGTGGCCGGGCGGCCCCCCGCAAGGCGGCTTGTCAGGCGCTGTTGCGCTGCTCGGACGTGCCGAACTGCTGGTCATAGAGGCTGCGGAACAGACCGCCCTTCGCAAGCAGGGCGTTTACCGTGCCTTCCTCGGCAAGCCGGCCCAACTCGATCACGCAGATCTTGTCGGCACCAAGCACGGTGGACAGGCGGTGGGCGATGACGACGGTCGTGCGACCCCGCGTCAGGTGCTGGATGGCCTCTTGCACCAGCGCCTCGGACCGGCTGTCGAGCGCGCTCGTGGCCTCGTCCAGCAGCAGGATGGGCGCATTGCGCAGGATGGCGCGCGCGATGGCGAGTCGCTGTTTCTGGCCGCCCGACAGGAAGGCCCCGTTCTCGCCGACCTGTGTGTCATAGCCCTGGTCGAGATTCTCGATGAACTCGTGGGCATTCGCGGCCTTGCAGGCCTCGATCACCGCGTCGTCGGATGCGCCCGGTGATCCGAAGCGGATATTTTCCCTCACGCTGGCCGAGAACAGGAAGGTGTCCTGCCCGACGAACGAGATGCGGTCGCGCAACGAGCGGAAGCTGGCGAGGCGGATGTCGGTATCGTCGATCGCGACCGTGCCCGAGGTGGGATCGTAGAGACGCATGATGAGGTTGAGGATCGTGGACTTGCCGCCGCCCGAAGGACCGACCAGCGCCGTCGTCTTGCCTGCTTCGAAGACAAGGCTCAAATCCTGCAGCACGGGGCGGTCATTGGCGTAGCCGAAGCTTACCCGGTCGAATGCGACGCGTCCCTTGCCGTTCGCCAGAGGAACCGCTTCGGGATGCTCTTTCATCGTCTCCGGCTGGTCGAGCAAGTTGAACATCATCCGGACACCGACCATGCCGCTTTCGATGGTGATCCGCATCCGCGACAGACGCTTGGCGGGTTCATAGGCCATCAGCAGGGCCGTCACGAAAGACATGAGCTGGCCCGGAGTGGTCCCTTGCACGCCCAGGATCTGCACGGCGCTCAGCGCCACCACAGCGGCGATGGCAAAGCCCGACAGCGTGTCCATCAGCGGGCTGGTGATCGCCTCGAGCCGCGCGATGGCATTTGCCCGCTTCTCGACCTGGCGGACCGCGCTGTTCATGCGGCTCGCCATGCGCTCTTCAAGAGCGAAGGCCTTGATGATCCTGATCCCGGTCGAGGTTTCCTGGATCACCTTGATGATCTCGGCCAGCGAGGCCATTTCCTGCTCCATGATCGCGCGGACCTTGCGCAGAAGCAGACGAATGCCGAAAATGGCAGCCGGGCCGATGATCATAGAGACGCCCGACAGGATCGGTTGCTGATAGAACATCACGGCCAGCAGCCCGATGAGCGTCAGCAGGTCTCGCACCACCGATGTCACGATGATGTCGATGATCATTCGCGCCGCTTGGGCAGATTGCGTGACCCGCATCAGAAGGTCGGAGGACTCGGTGAGGTTGAAGAACGATACGCCCTGCCGCAGCAGCTTGTCGTAAAGCTTGATCTGCTGGGTCGCGACGATCCTGTTCCCCGCCCGCGTCAGTGCTACGACCTGGACATATGTCGCGATGCCCTTGAAGGCGAAAATCCCGACGACGCTCAACGCCACCAGCATAACCATGCCCCGGTTGTCGGGGATGGTCATCGCATCGACGATGTATCGCATGATCAGAGCCACCGAGGACGTCATCGCGGCGACAACCACCATCGCGATCACGGCGATGGTGTAGTATTTTCTCTGGTCGTGAATGTTCTCGCGCAGCAGCCGCCAGAGCAGCTGGTCCTTGAGCGCGGGGAACCATTGGTGAAGTTTTCTCTCGAAGAACGACAGCATGCCTAGCCTTGCAACCGACGCACGGCACAGGGCCTGCGATATCCGCCCTACATAGTGGATCGTCGACGCGGAAACCACCCGGAACGCAAAGGCACAAGGAACGGCGCGGCGATCACGTTCCTGCGCCTTGCCCTTGGACGACGGCTGCGTCCGTGCCACATAGGAGGCACAGCAAGGATAAGGAGATGCAGATGTCCGAAGCGCGCGAAACGGCAATTCTGGCGGGGGGATGTTTCTGGGGGATGCAGGACCTGATCCGCAAGATGCCCGGCGTCCTGTCCACGCGGGTCGGCTATACCGGGGGCGATGTCGCGAATGCGACCTACCGCAACCATGGCACCCACGCAGAAGGGATCGAGATCGTCTTTGATCCGTCACGCATCAGCTATCGGGACCTGCTGGAATTCTTCTTTCAGATCCATGACCCCTCGACCCTGAACCGTCAGGGCAACGATCGTGGTTTGTCGTATCGTTCGGGCATCTACTATCTGACGGACGAGCAGCGGCATGTCGCGGAAGAGACGATTGCGGATGTGAATGCCTCTGGTCTCTGGCCCGGCAAGGTGGTGACCGAGGTGAAGCCCGCCGGAGCTTTCTGGGAAGCGGAACCGGAGCATCAGGATTACCTGGAGCGCATCCCCAACGGCTACACCTGCCACTTCGTCCGACCCGGCTGGAAACTGCCGCGCCGCGCCTCGGACGCGGCCTGAGCCATGGCCGAGGACGGAACCCGCGCGATCGAGCCCGGGCCGGTCTTCGGCTTCGACAACAGTTACGCGCGTGATCTGTCGCCCGGTTTTGCCGTCGAATGGCGCGCGGACCGGGTGCCGGAACCGCGCCTCGTCAGGCTGAATCGCGCCCTGGCTGCCGATCTTGGTCTGGATGTCGATGCGCTTGACGGGCCGCTCGGGGCCGCCGTTTTTTCGGGCAACCTTGTTCCTCAGGACGCGACACCGATTGCACAGGCTTATGCCGGTCACCAGTTCGGCGGTTTCTCGCCCCAGCTTGGCGATGGTCGCGCGCTTCTGCTGGGCGAGGTGATCGACCGTAACGGCGTGCGGCGCGACATCGCGCTGAAGGGGTCGGGTCCGACTCCGTTCTCGCGGCGGGGCGACGGCAAGGCGGCGCTTGGGCCGGTGCTGCGCGAATATCTTGTGGCCGAGGCGATGCATGCGCTTGGCATTCCCACGACGCGCGCTCTGGCCGCCGTTGCGACGGGAGAAGGGATCCAGCGCGAAACGATCCAGCCCGGCGCGGTTCTGACGCGGGTCGCAGCAAGTCACATCCGCGTCGGGACGTTCCAGTTCTTCGCCTCGCGCGGCGAGGTGGATAAGCTGGCGTTGCTGACCAGATACACGATCAACCGCCACTACCCGTCGCTTGCGGGCAGCGAAACGCCTGCGCTGTCGCTGCTGGAGGCGGTGATCGCCGCGCAGGCGCGGCTGATCGCGGACTGGATGGCGGTCGGGTTCATCCATGGCGTCATGAACACCGACAACATGACGCTCTCGGGCGAGACGATCGACTACGGTCCCTGCGCCTTCATGGACGCCTATGCGCCGGGCACGGTCTTCAGCTCCATCGACCAGACCGGGCGCTATGCCTACGGCAATCAGCCGGTGATCGGCCAATGGAACCTCGCGCGGCTTGCCGAGGCTTTGCTGCCGTTGATCGATGCGAACGGCGATACCGCCGTTTCCATGGCGACTGATGCCTTGCGGCGCTATACGACGCTGTATGAGGCGCACTGGCTAGAGAAGATGCGGGCAAAGCTTGGGCTGCATGTGCCTGACGCCGGTGACGCCGCGCTCGTGAACGATCTGCTGTCGGCAATGGCGGGGCAGGGTGCCGATTGGACACTCACCTTCCGGGCCCTGTCACGTGCCTTGCGCGGCGACCCGGGCGCGTTTCTTGTGCAGTTCGCGGAACCTTCGGCGGCCGATGCGTGGCTTGCAATCTGGCAGGCCCGCCAAATGCAGGAGCCGGGCGACCCGGCGCAGCGCGCGGCGGCGATGGACCTGGTGAACCCGCGCATCATCCCGCGCAATCACAAGGTCGAAGAGGCCTTGTCGGCGGCTGTCGCGGGCGATCTTTCGCCGTTCGAGGCACTGCTTGCCGCGATCACCGATCCGTTTTCCGACACGTCTGGTCCAGACGCCTTTGCGTTGCCGCCGCCTTCGGGCTTTGCCGACACCTATCGCACATTCTGCGGCACCTGAGCCCTTACAGGTCCTGAACGGCTTCCCAGAAACGGAAAAATCCATGCTTTGCTTGGGGCCATAGTGCCGCATCCTCGTCGCGCAAGCATCGTACGAAAGAAAGGCCATGTTTGCCGGCTTCGCTTTCAATGTCGCGCAGCCGTGCTGCCATCGGACCGACCGGCGCATGGGCCGTCACGATCTGTCGCGCCCCGATCGCCATGGCCCATGCGACCACCGCCTCGGCGCTGTCCTCTGCGTGAAGGGGCCGCATGTCCCCCAGGGTTTCTGCGTGAAGGGCGGCGGTCCCCTCCACAGCCCGGCGGGTGAAGTCCGCAATCCGGGGCGCGACAGACAGGGGCGAGCGATCATCGGGTGCGGCCAGCAGCGCAGTGGCCATCGGGCGCAGGCCGCGCGCTAGAATGAACCCGGGAGAAAGATCGTCTTCGTGCAGGAGCAGGACCGAAGCTTCCCCCAGGTCCAACGGCAAGGGTTGCTTCAGTGACCTGGGTTGTGGGGCAGGGGGCGCCTTGACGGCGATGGCCGATGTCGCAAGCCCTACAGGGCGGAACCGCCCCCCGGTATGCGCCGCGATGTTGTCGGCACGGGCGAGATAGGTCTTGCCGGGCGTTTGTATCCCCGCGACCCACCGCCAGCTGAGTGTGTTGGACGCCGGGTCACCATCCAGCAGATGGCGAAGAAAGAAATCAGCCCCCAGTTCCCAAGGCAGTCGCAGCGTGAAGATCCAGATCGAGGCGAACCACATCCGCGCATGATTGTGCAGGTAGCCGGTTGTCGCGAGTTCCTGCGCCCAGTGGTCGAAGCCGTCGATTCCGGTTTGTCCGAGGCAGGCGGCCTGCCATTCCCGCCGCAGGCCCTCTTCCGTCTGGATGCGGTTCAGCGCCGCTGACAGGCCGAGCCGATAGTCAGCCCAGATCGATGGGCGCATTTCCAGCCAGCCCTTCCAATAGGTGCGCCACATCACCTCCTGCACAAATTTCAGGCAGGCGTCCGAGGCATGCGCCGCCCTGACGGCGGCGATGACGTCCCGCTCGGTGATCAGGCGGTGACGGATCCACGGTGACAGGCGCGAAACCGAAGGCGTGCCGGGAATGTCACTGTTTCGCCGGGCCGCGTAATCCCGTCCTGCGAAGGGCAGGAACTGTTCAAGTCGTGCCATCCCGGCAGCGCGTGTCGGCACGAATTCTTCTGTCATTGCACTTGTCCCGTCTCGGTCGGGCCGGAGCTAGCCCTGCACGCGGTGCCTTCAAGGCTCGATAAAGGGGGGGCGCCCCTTGCAGCCCCCTGCAGGCGCAACTAAGACTTTGGCAATATCCCTAGAGTAGCGATCCGATCAGTCCAGAGGCAGGCCGACATGAGAGACCCCATCGACACCTACATGAATACGCTCGTGCCCATGGTGGTTGAACAGACCAGCCGGGGCGAGCGGGCCTATGACATCTACTCGCGGATGCTGAAGGAGCGGATCATCTTCCTCGCAGGCCCGGTCCATGACGGGATGTCGTCGCTGATCTGCGCGCAGCTTCTGTTCCTCGAGTTCGAAAATCCGTCCAAGGAAATCTCGATGTACATCAACTCGCCGGGCGGCGTGGTGACATCCGGTTTATCCATCTACGACACGATGCAGTACATCAAGCCGAAGGTCTCGACGCTCGTGATCGGCCAGGCGGCATCGATGGGCTCGCTCCTCCTCACCGCTGGCGAAAAGGGGATGCGCTTCTCGCTGCCCAACAGCCGCGTCATGGTCCACCAGCCCTCCGGCGGCTACCAGGGGCAGGCAACGGACATCATGATCCACGCCCGTGAGACGCAGAAGCTGAAGGACCGGCTGAACGAGATCTACGTGCGCCATACCGGCCAGCCGATCGAGGCGGTCGAAGCCGCGTTGGAGCGCGACAATTTCATGTCCGCCGAAGATGCGAAGGCCTGGGGCCTGATCGACGAAATTCTTGAAAACCGTGGCAAGGCCGAAGACACGTCGAAGTGAAGCCGGGCCCTTGTGGCGTGCTTGTCACAGGGGATGATTTGACATTGTGAAGGCGAAGGCTCTGGCCTAAGCTTTCGCAGTTGGCGGGACAAAAGGCCTGATGGCCGGACGTTCTTGGACAGAGGTGACGATGGCGAACAATTCCGGCGGCGACAGCAAGAACACGCTTTACTGCTCGTTCTGCGGCAAGAGCCAGCATGAGGTCCGCAAGCTGATCGCAGGCCCGACCGTGTTCATCTGCGACGAATGTGTCGAGCTGTGCATGGACATCATTCGCGAGGAAACGAAGTCCTCGGGTCTGAAATCGTCCGACGGCGTGCCTACCCCGCGCGAAATCTGCAAGGTGCTCGACGATTACGTGATCGGCCAGATCCATGCGAAGCGTGTCCTGTCGGTGGCCGTGCACAACCACTACAAGCGCCTGAACCACTCGTCGAAGACGGACATCGAGCTTTCCAAGTCGAACATCCTGCTGATCGGCCCGACAGGCTGCGGCAAGACGCTCCTTGCCCAGACGCTCGCGCGGATCCTCGACGTGCCTTTCACGATGGCCGATGCGACGACACTGACCGAAGCAGGCTATGTCGGCGAGGATGTCGAGAACATCATCCTGAAGCTGCTTCAGGCCAGCGAATACAACGTCGAACGCGCGCAGCGCGGCATCGTCTATATCGACGAGGTCGACAAGATCACCCGCAAGTCCGACAACCCCTCGATCACCCGCGACGTGTCGGGCGAGGGGGTGCAGCAGGCGCTTCTGAAGATCATGGAAGGGACCGTTGCCTCCGTACCCCCGCAAGGTGGGCGCAAGCATCCCCAGCAGGAGTTCCTGCAGGTCGACACGACGAACATCCTGTTCATCTGCGGCGGCGCCTTCGCGGGCCTTGAGAAGATCATCGCGCAGCGCAACAAGGGCTCTGGCATCGGCTTTGGTGCCGATGTGAAAGACCCCGACGCACGCGGCGCGGGCGAGCTGTTCATGGAACTGGAGCCGGAAGATCTGCTGAAGTTCGGTCTCATACCCGAATTTGTCGGTCGTCTGCCTGTCATCGCCACGCTGACCGACCTGGACGAAGCGGCACTTGTGACCATCCTGACGGAGCCGAAGAACGCGCTGGTCAAGCAGTACCAGCGCCTGTTCGAGATCGAGGGCGTGAAGCTCACCTTCGCGGCCGACGCGCTTTCGGCAATCGCCAAGCGGGCGATCAAGCGCAAGACGGGCGCGCGTGGGCTGCGGTCGATCATGGAGGACATCCTGCTCGACACCATGTTCGAACTGCCGGGCATGGACGGCGTGGAAGAGGTCGTGGTGAACGAAGAAGCCGTGAAAAGCGGCGCGAAGCCGCTCCTCATTTTCACCGAAGCACCCAAGGGCAAGGAAAAGGCCTCGGCTGGCTGAACTCTGCTCGCAATGAAATTGAAAGGCGGGCCTTGGCCCGCCTTTTTCATTTGTCCGGCCACGCGGCGTCTTGCCCCTAGACCTCGCCCCCCGCTTCCGCCATATCAGGGCAAATGTCCGGAGGCCGCCCATGAAATTCCTGATGCGCATGCTCACCTGGTGGAACAGCCAGACGCTGGGGACGCAGATCTTCACGGCGCGCCGGGGGATCAAGGTGGGTGAGGATCAGCAGGGCAACCTCTATTACCGCACTGCTGACGACAAGCGCCGCTGGGTCATCTATAACGGTGACATCGAGGCGACCCGTGTGAACCCCGATTGGCACGGTTGGCTGCATTTCACCTGGGACAAGACGCCGACCGAGGCCCCGCTGAAGAAGAAGTCCTGGGAAAAACCGCACCTCGAGAACCTGACAGGCACGACGGCTGCCTACGCCCCTCCCGGGTCCATTCGCCGCGCCGAGCCCGTCGAACGACGCGACTACGAGGCGTGGCAGCCGGAATAATGGCCGAGAACCTTACAGAAGTGATCGCCGGTGGCGCGGTCCTGGTCGCTGCGATCGGCTTCGTCATCTATGCCGGACAGAGCGCCGGACTGACTCGCGACAGTGGCAGCTATACGCTGACCGCAAGCTTCCGTTCGGTTGACGGCGTGTCGGTCGGGACGGATGTGCGTCTTGCGGGCGTCAAGGTCGGCACCGTCACCAATCTTGCCCTGAACCCCGAGACCTATTTCGCCGATGCCACGTTCACGGTGCGGGACGATATCGAGATCCCAGATGACAGCACCGCATTGATCTCGTCCGAGGGCCTGCTGGGCGGCAACTTCCTTGAGCTGCAACCCGGAGGATCGCTCGATGCTCTCCCGCCTGGTGGGCGAGATCGAGGATACTCAGGGTGCGGTCGGGCTCATTTCGCTCTTGATGAAATTCGTTGGCGGATCAGGCGCGGAAGACCCCGCAGTCGCGGAATGATACGGATTGCCTTTGCCGTTTTGCTGGGAGCGGCCGCCCCGGCCCTGGCGCAGGACGCGGCATCCGCGCCGGGCGGCGTGGTGCGATGGCTCGACAAGCTGTCGGGGCAGGTTGCCGATGTGGACCTGTCGCGTGGTCAGAGCGTCAAGCAAGGGCGCCTGACGATCCAGCTTGACGAATGCCGCTATCCTGTCGCCGACCCGGCTTCGAACGCCTACGCCCATCTGACGATCATGGACGAATTGAAGACCGACCCGGTTTTTTCCGGCTGGATGATCGCGTCGAGTCCGGCACTGAGCGCGCTCGACCATCCGCGCTACGACGTCTGGATCCTGCGCTGCGATATCAGATAGGGCGTCGGCGCATAACCGGGCGGATCGAAGCTCGCCTGTCGCGCCAGCGCATCTTCCAGCAATCGGTGATAGGCCGCCCTGCTGATCTCGATCCCGCCGAGCGAGGCGAGGTGCGGTGTCAGGAACTGCGTGTCGAACAGCGTGAAGCCGCCCGCCCGCAGCCGGTCAACCAGCCAGGCGAGGGCTACCTTCGAGGCATCGGTCCGGCGCGAGAACATGCTCTCGCCAAAGAACGCCGCGCCGAGCGCCACGCCATAGACACCGCCCACCAGATCCTCGCCCTCCCAGACCTCGAGCGAGTGGGCAAAGCCCGTGTCATGAAGCTGTTGATAGAGGTTCAGGATCGGCGCGTTGATCCAGGTTTCGGGCCGCTCGGCGCAGCACTCGACAACCTGTCGAAACGCCGTGTTTGTTCGAATTGTATAATTCCAACGTTTCAGTCTTTGCGATAGCGAGCGGGAAATGTGGAATTTATCCAAGGGCAGGATACCGCGCCAGCGCGGATCGACCCAATGTATGTCGTCGGACTCGCGGCCTTCGGCCATGGGGAAAAGGCCGATCGCATAGGCGCGCAGCAGCATTTCGGCGGTCAGGTCCTGCCCCGTCATGCAAAAGGGCGGCCTCGTCCGGGCCGCCCCCCTTTACCGTTTGGGGCGATCAAGCGAACTGCGTCGCCAGCCATTTTTCCAGCCAGTGAATCGTGTATTCGCCGTTCTGTATGTCTGGCTCTGCCAGCAGGGCATGGAACAGGGGCACCGTGTTCTCGACGCCGTCGATGATCAACTCGCCAAGGGCGCGATGAAGGCGTGCCAGCGCTTCGGGCCTGTCGCGGCCGTGAACGATCAGTTTCCCGATCAGGCTGTCGTAATAGGGCGGGATCGTGTAGCCGGCATAGAGCGCGGAATCCATCCGCACCCCAAGTCCTCCGGGGGCGTGGAACACCTTCACCTTGCCGGGGCGGGGCGCAAACTCGGGCAGTTTCTCGGCGTTGATCCGCACTTCAATGGCGTGGCCGTTGATCTCAAGCTCGTCCTGCGTGAACGACATCGGCATTCCCGCCGCAACCCGGATCTGTTCGCGCACGAGGTCGACACCAAAAATCGCCTCGGTCACAGGATGTTCGACCTGAAGCCGAGTGTTCATTTCGATGAAATAGAACTCGCCGTCTTCGTAGAGGAATTCGATCGTGCCCGCGCCGATATAGTTGATCTTGGCGACGGCGTCTGCGCAGACCTTGCCGATCTTGGCACGCATGGCCGGGGTGATGACCGGGCCCGGGGCTTCCTCGAACACCTTCTGGTGGCGGCGCTGAAGCGAACAGTCGCGCTCGCCCAGATGCACCGCATTTCCCTTGCCGTCGCCAAAGACCTGAATTTCGATATGGCGCGGTTTTTGCAGGTATTTCTCGATATAGACCTCGTCATTGCCGAAAGCGGCCTTCGCCTCGGATCGGGCGGTGCGGAATGCCGTTTCCAGCTCGGCGGCATCGCGGGCCACCTTCATGCCCCGCCCGCCGCCGCCCGCCGTGGCCTTGATGATGACGGGAAAACCGATGCCCGCCGCAACGCCGATCGCGGTCTCGAAATCGGCAACGCCCCCGTCCGATCCGGGGACCACAGGGATGCCAAGAGCCTTCGCCGTTTCCTTGGCGGTGATCTTGTCGCCCATGATCCGGATATGTTCGGCGGACGGGCCGATGAAGGTGATGTCGTGATCCTCGAGCGCCTGCGCGAAGGCGGCGTTTTCGGACAGGAAACCGTAACCGGGATGCACGGCCTGCGCGCCGGTGATCTCGCAGGCCGAGATGATCGCGGCCTTGTTCAGATAGCTTTCCGACGACGGCGCGGGGCCGATGCAGACGCTTTCATCCGCCATGCGGACGTGCATCGCGTCGGCATCGGCGGTCGAATGCACCGCGACCGAGGTTATGCCCATCTCGCGGCAGGCCCGCACGACGCGCAGCGCGATCTCGCCACGGTTGGCGATCAGGATCTTGTCGAACATCGGCCTCGTTCCCTCTGCCGCGTTCATTCGATGATCATCAGGGGCGCACCGTATTCCACCGGGCTGCCATCCTCGATGACGATACGCTTCACGACGCCTGCGCGGGGCGCGGGGATCTGGTTCATCGTCTTCATCGCCTCGATGATCAGGACGGTCTGCCCCTCGGCCACCTGCGCGCCCACTGTCACGAAGGGCGTGGCCCCCGGTTCGGCAGCCAGATAGACGGTGCCGACCATGGGCGATGTCACCGCACCGGGATGCTGCGCGGGGTCGTCTACCGTGGTGGGCGCTGCAAGGGCTGCGGGAGCCGCCGGAGCGGCCGCTGCATAGGCGACAGGCGCCGCGGCGACCTGGGTTGTCACGATATTGGCCTGCTTGACCACACGCACTTCCAGACTGTCATCCTCGGCGTATTCCCGTTTGACGGAAAGCTCGGTCAACTCGTTCTTGTTCAGAAGCTCGGCAAGCGCCTGGATGAAGGCCACGTCAGCGTCTGGGGAGTGTTTGCTCATGCCGTCCTCTCGGGAGTTTCTTGTTCTGACCTGTCCCGCCTGCAGGGCAGGGCGGCACGAAGGTTCCCGTGCTTATACGCGAGGGCCGAGAGGGTGAAAAGCGCCAGATGAAGGGCATTCGTCCTGCCGTGTTGCCCAAAATCCGTGCAGCAGAGCGTGGCTTCAGGACCGTCGAAATTTTACCGTTTGATTAAAAAATCATGCTGTGCCAGCTTTTCGCCAAGAGCAAAGCCATGGGAGGTTCAACCTTGTCCAACAGCCAGCTGACACCCGGCGTGGTTCCCGGTCGCCTGCCTGCCGACGCCTATGCCGATCATTTCGCGGACAAGGAGCCGCCCTTCGACCGGCACGAGGCGCAGGTCGCCGCCGACCGCTGCTACTTTTGCTATGACGCGCCCTGTATCACCGCCTGTCCGACTTCCATCGACATTCCGCTGTTCATCCGCCAGATCGCGACGGGAACGCCCGAGGCCGCGGCACGGACGATCTGGGACCAGAACATACTTGGCGGAATGTGCGCCCGTGTGTGCCCCACCGAACAACTGTGCGAAGAGGCCTGCGTGCGTGAGGCCGCCGAGGGCAAGCCGGTCGAGATCGGACGCCTTCAGCGCTATGCGACCGATACCGTGATGGCGCAGGACATCCATCCCTTCACCCGCGCAGCGCCCACTGGCCGCCGCATTGCGGTTGTCGGGGCGGGGCCTGCCGGGCTTGCCTGCGCGCATCGTCTGGCGATGCATGGCCATGATGTGACCCTGTTCGACGCGCGGCCCAAGATCGGCGGTCTCAACGAGTATGGCATCGCGGCCTACAAGACCCCCGGCGATTTCGCGCAGGCCGAGGTCGACTGGCTGCTGCGGATCGGTGGAATTGCCGTCGAAACCGGCCGCGCGCTTGGCCGCGACCTGACGCTCGAGGCGCTGCAACGCGATTTCGACGCAGTTTTCCTTGGCATTGGCCTCGCCGGGGTCAACGCCCTGAACGCCGAAGGAGAGGGGCGTGCCAACGTCCATGATGCGGTTGATTTCATTGCGACTCTTCGCCAGACGCCCGACAAATCCTCGCTCCCCATCGGGCGCGATGTGGTGGTGATCGGCGGCGGCATGACGGCCGTCGACGCTGCCGTGCAGTCCAAGCTTCTCGGCGCCGAAACGGTGACCATTGTCTACCGGCGCGGGCAGGACAAGATGAGCGCGTCTGGCTACGAACAGGATCATGCCGCCGCGAAAGGCGTGCGGATCGTGACGGGCGCGGCCCCTGTCCGCGTGCTGGGCAATGGCAAGGTCGAGGCGGTGGAATTCGCCTATACCGTCGAAACGCCGGACGGGCTTCGCCTTGCGGCCGAGACTTTCACACTCAAGGCCGATCAGGTCTTCAAGGCCATCGGTCAGACGCTTGAGGGCGCGCCGCATGGGCTGGAGCTTGCCGGTCGCAAGATCGCCGTCAGCGCCACCGGGCGTACATCGGTGCCCGGTGTCTGGGCCGGGGGCGACTGCGCGGCAGGGGGTGACGATCTGACCGTGACCGCCGTGGCCGAAGGGCGCGATGCCGCCGAGGACATCCACGCCACGCTCGCGGCAATGTCATGACATCCCCGGCTTGCAGCATGTCCGGCTTCCCGCTAGGCAGCGGCACGGCGAAACCGGGGACCGGGCATGGATGCATTCATCGACAGCGTGATCGCCTTCATCGGGGCGCACAGCGCCTGGGCCTTCTGGATCGCGCTGGTCTTTGCCTTTGCCGAGAACCTGGCTTTTCTGTCGATCGCTATTCCGTCGACCGCGATCCTCGTCGGGGTAGGGGCGCTGGTGGCGACGGGCGAGATCGCCTTTACGCCGCTGTTCATCGGGGCATCCATCGGCGCGATACTGGGGGCAACCGTCTCGTGGTTCCTGGGCCTCGTGTTCGGCGATCAGATCCTGAAACTCTGGCCGCTGCGCGACTATCCCGAACTGGTGCAGCGCGGGCCGGATGACCTTCGAGAAGTGGGGGCCGCTGGCCATCATCCTGGGCCATTTCTTCGGCCCGCTGCGCCCCGTCGCCTTCCTGCTTTGCGGCATGTCCTTCATGCCGTTCTGGAAATTCCAGATCTACAACGTGATCGGCGCGATCGGCTGGGCCTTCTTCGTTCCGAAATTCGGCGAGGTCGGCGGCATCCTGATCGGCTGGATCTGGAACTTCTTCACCGGAACCTGACCACCCTTCTTCCGCTTGCATCCCTGAACCGCGCCAGCGGCAGCGTCCGGCTGCCCGCCCGCCATCCGCTTTAGGAGGACACCATGGCTGACCTGCGCTCGAACTTCGTCGGTATCAAGTCGCCCAACCCCTTCTGGCTCGCCTCGGCCCCGCCGACCGACAAGGAATACAACGTCCGCCGTGCGTTCGAGGCGGGCTGGGGCGGCGTGGTCTGGAAGACCCTCGGCTCGGAAGGGCCGCCCATCGTCAACGTCAACGGCCCGCGCTACGGCGCGATCTGGGGGGCGGACCGCCGCCTGCTGGGGCTGAACAACATCGAGCTGATCACCGACCGCCCGCTTGAGGTGAACCTGCGCGAAATCAAGCAGGTCAAGCGCGACTATCCCGACCGCGCCATGGTCATCAGCCTGATGGTCCCGTGCGACGAGGAAAGCTGGAAAGACATCCTGTCGCGCATCGAGGATACCGAGGCCGACGGGGTGGAGCTGAACTTCGGCTGCCCGCACGGCATGGCCGAGCGTGGCATGGGCTCGGCGGTGGGGCAGGTGCCCGAGTATATCGAGATGGTGACGCGGTGGGTCAAGCAATACAGCCGCATGCCCTGCATCGTGAAGCTGACGCCCAACGTCACCTCGATCCTGCCGCCCGCCATGGCCGCGCATCGCGGCGGGGCCGATGCCGTGTCGCTGATCAACACCGTCAAGTCGATCACCAACGTCGATCTCGACCACTTCTCGCCCTTCCCGATGATCGACGGCAAGGGCAGCCATGGCGGCTATTGCGGCCCGGCGGTGAAGCCCATCGCGCTGAACATGGTGGCCGAGATCGCGCGGAACCACGAAACGCGCGGCCTTCCGATCAGCGGCATCGGTGGCGTGACGACCTGGCGCGATGCGGCGGAATTCATGGCACTCGGTGCGGGCAACGTGCAGGTCTGCACCGCCGCCATGACCTATGGCTTCAAGATCGTGCAGGAGATGATCTCGGGCCTGTCGCAGTATCTCGATGAAAAGGACATGGCCCTGTCCGATCTGGTCGGTCGCGCCGTGCCGAACTTCGTCGAATGGCAGGATCTGAACCTGAACTACGTCACCAAGGCGCGCATCGACCCCGACCTCTGCATCAAGTGCGGCCGCTGCTACGCCGCCTGCGAGGATACGAGCCACCAGGCCATTGCCATCAAGCCGGGCCGGGTGTTCGAGGTGCTGGATGACGAATGCGTGGCCTGCAACCTCTGCGTCAACGTCTGCCCTGTGGACAACTGCATCACGATGGAGGAAATGCCGCTCGGCTCCGTCGATCCCCGTACGGGCCGCAAGGTGACCGAGTATGCGAACTGGACGACCCATCCCAACAATCCGGGGGCAATCGAGGCCGCCGAGTGACGCGCCGCCTTGTCGTCGCCGGCGCCTCGCGCGGAATCGGCGATGCGGTAGCCCGGCACTTCAGCGAACAGGGCGACGAAGTTATCGCCTTGTCGCGCGGCCCGTCGCGCCACGGCCGCTGGCTCGGTTGCGACCTGACCGACGCGGCCCAGATTGCGGCCCTTCCAGAGCGCATCGGTGCCCCCATCGACGCCCTGATCCATGTTGCGGGCATCTGGGAAACGACGGCCTTCACGCAGGATTATGCCTTTCTGTCCCGGCCCGTGACCGAGACCGCGAACATCCTTTCGGTCAATCTTCTCGCGCCGATCCTGCTGACCCAGGCGCTGTTCCCCGCGCTTCTGCAAAGCCCCGCAGGGCGCGTGGTGCTGATCGGCTCGACCAGCGGGCTCGAAAACATCGGCACGCCCGAGGTGGCCTATAACGCCTCCAAGGCAGGCCTGCGCGCGGCGGCGCAGGCGTTGCAAAAGATCACCCCGCGGATCGGTGTGACCGTCATCAATCCAGGCGACGTGGCGACAGACGGAACGGTCGCGGCGCAGGCCTCCGGCGCGATGGCCGACGACGGCACCATCCCCATGGGCGACATGGTCGCGACCGTCGCTTTCGCCCTAAGCCTTTCGCCTGGTTCCGTCCTGCGCGAAATGACACTTGATCCCCTGCGCTCTTGACGCAATCGGGATGGCCTGCTCATCGGTCGCAGGCTGGGACAGTCTGAACACAAACTAAATGGCGATCCGGCTTATCCAGTAATTCCGTAAGAGAAATCCCTATCGCACCGTATGGCGCAGAGACATTTGCCGCCTCAGATCGCCAGTTGTTGCCCCAGCTCGATCACCCGGTTCACCGGCAGACGGTAGAAATCGGTCGCGTTCGACGCCTGCTTCGTCATGGTCACGAACAGCGCCTCCTGCCATTCCGGCAGGCCTTCGTTTGTGGCGCTGCGGAACGAGCGCCGGTTCAGGAAGAACGAGGTGCTCATGATGTCGAACTTCTGGCCTTGCCGCCGCGCCAGCATGAGCGCCTTGGGCACGTTCGGTTCTTCCATGTAGCCGAACACCATGCTGACCCGCACGAACCTGTCGCCGATCGGCTCGAGCTTCAGCCTATCGGATTCGGCGACATAGGGGGTGTTCGCGACCGTTACCGTGACGATCATGTTCAGCATGTGCAGCACATGGTTGTGCTTGATGTTGTGCATCAGGGCCGACGGCGCCGTCTCGGGGTCCGAGGTCAGGAAAACCGCCGTGCCGGGCGCGTCCGACAGGCGTTTGCTCTTGCCCAGCATCTCGACCAGACGCTCCAGCGTGACCGAGCCCGCCCGAGCCTTTTGCTGGACATAGGCCGTCCCGCGAACCCAGGTCCAGACCATCACGGCCAGCGTCGTCGACATCAACAGCGGGACCCAGCCACCATCCATCACCTTGGACAGGTTCGACAGCAGGAAGACGGATTCAATCGTCAGCAGCGGAATGATCACAAGCGCCACCCATCCCGACTTTCCAGCCCCAGACATAGCGGAACACGATGGAACTCAGCAGCGTGGTGATCACCATGTCGCCCGTGACAGCAATTCCGTAGGCGCTTGCGAGATTGGTCGAGCTTCCGAACGAAAGAACGAGCGCCACGACGCCCACAAACAGGATGCGGTTCACCTGCGGCATGAATATCTGGCCGAACTGCAATTCCGACGTGTGCTGTACCTCAAGGCGCGGCAACAGGCCCATCTGGACCGCCTGCCGCGCCATGGAATAGGCCCCCGAGATCACAGCCTGGCTTGCGATCACGGTTGCAGCCGTCGCAAGGATCACGAGCGGCAGCAGGAACCAGTCGGGTGCCAGCAGGAAGAACGGGTTTTCGACGGTCGACCGATCCGAAAGGACCAGCGCGCCCTGGCCCAGATAGCACAGCATCAGCGCAGGAAAGACGACTGCGCTCCAAGCGATCCGGATGGGGCCGCGGCCGAAGTGCCCCATATCTGCGTAAAGCGCCTCTGCCCCCGTGACCGCCAGAAAGACGGACCCCATGACGGGCAGCGAGGTCGGGCCGTGCTCGACCAGAAACCAGAGCGCGTAAAGGGGATTGATCGCGTAGAGCACCTGAAGCTGATCGCCGATATTGGTCACGCCGAGAACCGCCATGACGAGAAACCAGACCAGCGTCACCGGGCCGAAGAAGCTCGAGACCTTCCCCGTTCCCTTGTGCTGTACCCAGAAAATCC
Source organism: uncultured Alphaproteobacteria bacterium (assembly GCA_963736565.1). Taxonomy (GTDB): domain Bacteria; phylum Pseudomonadota; class Alphaproteobacteria; order Rhodobacterales; family Rhodobacteraceae; genus Aliitabrizicola. The sequence continues at coordinate 21,565 of CAVTOW010000006.1, read as the reverse complement.
CGGCGATGATGACCAGCGCGATCGGAACGACAAGGCTATCGAGCGCCGGGGTGACCAGCTTCAACCCTTCGACTGCCGACAGGACCGAAATGGCCGGTGTGATCACGGCGTCGCCGAAAAAGAGCGACATTCCCAGCACGCCCAGGCACAGAATGGGCAGGGCGCGGCGCGGCAGCGCCTGCCGGGCGAGCGCGACAAGCGACAGCGTGCCGCCTTCCCCCCGGTTGTCGGCGCGCAGGATCAGCGCGACATACTTGACCGAGACGATCAGGATCAACGTCCAGAGCAGAAGCGAGACGATCCCGATGATCTCGGCATCGCTCAGGCCACCGCCGCTCGCCCCGACAAGGGATTCGCGCAGGGCGTAGAGCGGGCTGGTGCCGATGTCGCCATAGACGACGCCGATCGACCCGATCACAAGCGCAAGCAGAGAGGATTTGGGGTGAGAGGCGTTTCCGGCAGGCGAAGGCTGCGGCGCAGAAGCGGATGCCATGTGTTGACCTGGTTACGGACAGACGCTGCATACGCCTTTCGCTGCATGGCAGCAAGCGCGTGCTGGCCTACACCGCCAGAAGCTTGCGGAACAGCGTATCGAGGTAGCGGCCCGCCTCGGGGAAGGGGTCGTGACCCTCGCGCCCAAGCACGGCACGCACCTGTGTGTCGAAATCGGCATAGTGCTGCGTCAGCGCCCAGATCGAAAAGATCAGGTGGACGGGGTGAACCCGGGCGATGCGCCCTTCATCCATCCACCGCCGCAGGACGACGGATTTTTCGGCAACAAGATCATGGAGCTCGCCTTCGATTGCGCTGCGGATGCGGGGCGCGCCCTGAAGGATTTCGTTGGCGAAAAGGCGGCTCTCGCGTGGGTAATCGCGGCTGAGTTCCAGCTTGCGCCGGACATAGGCCATAAGCTCTTCGACCGGGTCGCCCTCCGGGTTCATCGCGCGCAGCGGATCGAGCCAGGTGACCAGCAGTTCCGACAGAAGCGCGACGTGGATCGCTTCCTTAGACGCAAAGTAATAGAGCAGGTTCGGCTTCGACAGCCCGGCGACCTCGGCGATCTGGTCAAGCGTGGCGCCCCGGAAGCCATGTTGGGAAAACACCTCAAGCGCCGCTTCGAGGATCGTTTCGGAATTGCGCTGCTGAATCCGGGTGCGTGGTCGGCTCATGTCGCTGGCAGACTGGTGTGGATTGCTTGCCACGCTTCGGTCCCGGGGGTAGGTTTCCGCGATAACTCTGGGGAAAGCATGACCGTGTCCCGTGTTGTGCCTTGCCCCTTGCTAGACCGGAACTGACCGTTTGGTCAAACATCACCTCGCCCGCGAAGGACAGATCATGGCGCTTGATCGCAAACCGACCCCGAACGACCTGAATGCCTTCTGGATGCCGTTCACCGCGAACCGGCAGTTCAAGAAGAACCCGCGCATGTTCGTCGCCGCCAAGGACATGCACTACACCACCTCGGACGGGCGGCAGGTGCTGGACGGCACGGCGGGGCTGTGGTGCTGCAATGCGGGCCATTGCCGCCCGAAGATCACCGAGGCGATCCAGCGGCAGGCCGCCGAGCTTGACTATGCGCCCGCGTTCCAGATGGGGCATCCGGTGGCGTTCGAGCTTGCGAACCGCATCATCGACATCGCGCCCAAGGGGATTGAGCATGTGTTCTACACCAACTCGGGGTCCGAAAGCGTCGAGACCGCGCTGAAGCTGGCCATCGCTTACCATCGCGCACGGGGAGAGGGCGCACGGACGCGCCTGATCGGGCGCGAGCGGGGCTATCACGGGGTGAACTTCGGCGGCATTTCGGTCGGTGGCATCGTGAACAACCGCAAGGTCTTCGGCACCTTGCTGGGCGGGGTCGATCACCTGCCGCACACGCACCTTCCCGCGCTTAACGCCTATTCCAAGGGCCAGCCCGAGAACGGGGCCAACCTTGCAGACGAGCTGGAGCGGATCGTGGCCCTGCATGGCGCGGAAACCATCGCCGCCGTGATCGTCGAGCCGGTCGCAGGGTCGACCGGGGTGATCCTGCCGCCGAAAGGGTATCTCGAGAAGCTGCGGGCAATCACGAAGAAACACGGCATCCTTCTGATCTTCGACGAGGTCATCACCGGGTTCGGCCGCCTCGGCGCGCCCTTTGCCGCGCAGTATTTCGATGTGCTGCCGGACATGATGACCACCGCGAAGGGGTTGACCAACGGCGTGATCCCGATGGGGGCGGTGCTGACCACGGCAGAGGTGCATGACGCCTTCATGGCGGGGCCGGAACACATGATCGAGCTGTTCCACGGCTATACCTATTCCGGCAACCCGATTGCCTCGGCGGCCGGGATCGCGACGCTCGAGACTTATCGCGAAGAGGCGCTGTTCGAGCGGGCGGCCGAGATCGCGCCTTACTGGGAACAGGCGCTTCACAGCCTCAAGGGGCTGCCGCACGTCATCGACATCCGGAACATGGGCCTGATCGGGGCGGTCGAACTCGATCCCATCGCGGGCGAGCCGACGAAGCGGGCCTTCAGCGCTTTCCTGCAAGCCTATGACAAGGGCATCCTGATCCGCACGACCGGCGACATCATCGCGATGAGCCCGCCCCTTATCATCGAGAAGCCGCAGATCGACGAGTTGATCGGCAAGCTTGCCGACGTGCTGAAGACGCTGCACTGACAATGGGCGGCGGGGCGTCCTGCACCCCGCCGCAACCCCGAGGGGAACGTCATTTCGGAGAAACCCATGCGCCCGCCCTGCACAGCGACCGTGATGGTCGACGACGACCGGGTGCGCGTCACCCGCTTCGACTTTGCGCCGGGGGCCGAGACGGGTTGGCATCGCCACGCGCATGATTATGTCATCACCGCGTTGACCGATTGCCCGATGCTGCTCGAGGAACCGGGGGGCGGGACGCGCACCGTCCTCGTCCCGGCAGGGAGCGCCTATCGGCGCAGCGAGGGCGTGGAGCACAACGTCGTGAATGACGGCGCGGTCCCGATGAGCTTCATCGAAGTCGAGTTGAAGTGACACGCTGTCACCTGCGCCCGATGCGGCCCGGTGACGTGGCGGGCGCGCTGGCGATGCGCGGCCAGACCCGCGAGAACGCAGTGGGGCTTGATGAGCTTGAAGCGGAGTATGGCGTGACGGAAGACACCGTGCGCCGCAGCATGGCGGGAACGGTGTCGGGCTGGGTTGCCGAGGCTGATGGCGCGATTGTCGGTTTTGCCATGGGCGATGCGGCGACGGGCGAGGTTGCTGTGGTGGCGCTCTTGCCGGATTGGGAGGGGCAGGGGATGGGTCGCGCCCTTCTGGCCCGGGTGATGGATCACTTGATCGCTGCGGGGCATGGGCGCCTTTGGCTGTTGGCGAACCCCGATCCTTCCGTCCGCGCTTCCGGTTTCTATGCGCACCTGGGCTGGCGGCCCACGGGCGAGAGGCGCGGCGAGGACACAGTGCTTGAGTGGCTTTCGCCGGCGGGTAGTCGTCGGCCAGATTGCGCGGAGTCCCCGCCTCAACACTCCACTTAACGCCCTGTAAACTGAATCCTTGCCGCGAGGTCGGCGAGCCTGCTAGCTTTCGCTGCAGAGCGACCGGTCACAGTGTCGCCGTCACAAGGGAGACGACCATGAAACTGACCCGTCGCGCCACGTTGGGCGCAGGAATTGCCGCGCTTGCAACGCCCTACCTCGGCCGCAGGGCCATGGCAGCGGGCGGCACGGTGAACGTCTACAACTGGGCCGACTATATCGGCGAGACGACGCTGGCGGATTTCGAGGCAGCGACGGGGATCACCCCGGTCTATGACGTCTATGACAGCGCCGAGGCCGCCGAGGCCAAGCTGATGGCAGGGCAGTCCGGCTATGACGTGGTGGTCACGGCGGGGCGCAACCTGCCGCGGTTCGTGCAGGCGGGTATCCTCGCGCCGCTGGACAAGACGAAAATGCCGAACATGGTCCACCTCGACCCGGCGATCATGAAGATCCTCGACCCGCTCGATCCCGGCAACGTCTACACGCTGCCCTACATGTGGGGCACGACAGGCGTGACGATCAACACGAAGATGGTGGAAGAGCTTGCGCCCGGCGTCGATCCCACCTCGCTCGACGTGATCTTCGATCCGGCCATCGCCGAAAAGCTGGCGGCCTGCGGGATCAACATGCTCGACAGCCCCGGCACGGTTGTGCCGATGGTGCTCGCCTATCTGGGCAAGGATCCGATGTCGCAGGACCCGGCCGATCTGGAGGCGGTCATCGCAGCCTTTGACAAGGTGCGGCCCTTCATCGCCTCGTTCGACAACAACGCCTATATCGCCAACATGGCGAACGAAAACCTCTGCGTCACGACGAACTGGGCAGGCGACTACGCTGTCTCGGCCACGCGCGCCAAGGAAGCCGGGCTTGACGTGTCGCTGCGCTATGACGTGCCGGCCACGGGGGGGACGATGTGGGTCGATACCTTCGTCATCCCGGCGGACGCGCCGAATGTCGAGAACGCGCATGCCTTCCTCGACTTCATGATGCGGCCCGAGGTGATTGCGGCGGCGACGAACTACACCGCCTATGCCAATGCCAACAAGGACGCGAACCCGTTGGTCGATCCATCGGTCCTCGAAAACCCCGCGATCTATCCTGACGAGGCCGTGAAGGCCCGTATCTGGCTGCCCGAGGCGGTTTCGGTCGACTATGACTCGGCGCGGACGCGGGCGTGGCAGCGGATCAAGACAGGCGCATGACATTCGGCCCGGGTGGTGGCAATTGTCCGGCGCCCGGCCTATGTTCATAGGCCGGGCGCGTTCATGACGGACACGGCCGCTTTGGGTTGACCCGCTGCGATGACAGAGACCCGCCTTCAGCGCCGCCTCGCCGCGATCCTCGCTGCGGATGTGGTCGGCTATTCGAAGATGATGGGCGCGGACGAAGCGGGCACGCTGACCGCGCTGCGGGCCGTCTGGGCCGAGCGTTTCAACCCTTGCGTGGCTGCCCATGGCGGGCGGATCGTGAAGATGATGGGCGACGGGGCGCTGGTGGAATTCGGCAGCGCCGTCGATGCCGTCGAATGTGCCGTGGCGGTTCAGGGCCGCATGGCCGAATTCAACAAGGGACGTGACAGTGCCCCGATCGAATTCCGGATTGGCGTGAACCTGGGCGACATCGTGATCGAGGGCGACGATATCCTGGGCGACGGGGTAAATGTGGCCGCCCGTCTGGAATCGCAGGCGCCGAAGAACGGGTTGCTGGTGTCGGAATCGGTGCATGCACAGGTGCGCGGCAAGGTCGCCGTCGAATTCTCGGATGCCGGAGAGCTGTCGCTGAAGAATATCGCGCATCCGGTGCGCGTCTGGCGGTGGGGGGGCGAGGGCGGCCTTGCTGTCGCGCCGCAGCCGCGGGCCGAGGAGGGACCGTCGATTGCCGTGCTGCCCTTCACCAACATGTCGAACGACCCCGAGCAGGAGTATTTCAGCGACGGGATCAGCGAGGACATCATCACCGACCTGTCCAAGGTTGCGGGGCTGATGGTCGTGGCCCGCAATTCATCCTTTGCCTACAAGGGCCGCACGCATGACGTGCGGGTGGTCGGGCGCGAGCTTGGGGTCGCCTCGGTGCTGGAAGGCTCGATCCGGCGGGCAGGAAACCGCGTGCGGATCACCGCGCAGCTTGTCGATGCGCGTACAGGAGGACATCTCTGGGCCGACCGATACGACCGCGAGCTGACCGATATCTTCGATCTTCAGGACGAAGTGACGCTTCAGATCGTCGGCGCGCTGAAGGTGACGTTGCGCCCGGTCGAAAGGGCGCGGTTGGTCGAGGGCGGAACGCGAAACCTGGTCGCACATGATTTCATGCTGCGTGCCCGCGAGATGCAGATCGAATTGCTGCGGGGCACCGTCGACGGCCGAGAGAAGCTGGAACGCGCGATGGTTCTGCTGAACGATGCAATCGCCGCAGACCCCGACTATGCGCTTCCCTATGCCTATACATCAATGCTCTACACGCTTGAGTTCAACAACAACTGGCTGAAAGTCCCCGATGCGCTTGAAAAGGCGCAGGAATATGCCGTTTTGGCATTGCAGAAAGATCCGGACGAGCCGATGGCCTACAATGCGGCGGCGGTCGTCGGCATCTATATCGACCGCCTCGACGAGGCGCGGGCGAATTGTGAGCGGGCGCTCGAACTGAACCCCAGCTTCGCCACGAGTTTTGGCACGCTCGGCAATGTCCTGATGTTTCTTGGTCACCCCGAAGAGGCGGTGCAGAACCTTGAACGCGCCATCCGGCTCGATCCGCTGTTCAACTATCATTACATGCATTTCGTCGGCATCGGCCGGATGATGATGGGCGAGTATCCGGAAGCGGTCGCCACGTTCCGCGAGCGTATCCGCCTTGCCCCCAGCACGGACCTGTCGCGTGCGTTCCTTGTCAGCGCCCTGGGCCATGTCGGCGAGATCGACGAGGCGCGGCGCGTCTGGGCCGAGCTTCGCGCCCTCAACCCGGCCTATTCCGCCCAGACCCATTTCGGCAGGCTTCCCTTCCGTCGCCCCGGTGACCGCGAGCGTCTTTTCGAGGGGCTGGGTCGGGCTGGCATCGATCCCTGACAATCCTGTTGCTTGCCAAGCCCGCTTCGCTTTACCCATTGTCAGGTATGAATGCGGGGGCGGGCATGCGTGACGGACTTGTAAGGGGCAGGGGCGCCGATCGGCTGGCCTTGGCTGTGGCCCTTTGTGTCGCAGGGGCGGCCCCGGCGCTGGCCATAGGCGATGGCGCGCGCGCCTATCAGCTTGTACCCGACGGCACGCGTATCTTTGCCTTCCCGGGGTACCATCTGGACGGCAACGCATCGTTCGACCCCTCGGCCACCGTGCGGGGATCGAGCGTTACCGTCGACGTTCTGGCCCCGCAATACACCCAGACCTTCAAGATCAACGGCCAGCAATCGGCGTGGATCCTGGCGCTTCCCATGGGTTCGGTGAGCGGCGCGCTTTCACTGACGATCCCGGGCCTAGGCTCCCGCACACTCGAGGATGACAGCAGCGGTCTGGGCGACGTGGTCTTCGGCGGCGTGTTCGGGGTGATCGGATCGCCTGCGATGACGGTGCAGGAATATGTCGCCTATCAACCGGGGTTCAGCCTCGGTCTTCTGGCGCTGGCGACGGCGCCGACCGGCGAGTACTCCGACACGGACCTGTTCAACATGGGCAGCAATCGCTGGAGCCTTCGGCTTGGTGTTCCGATGGGCTACACCTTCGGGTCATCCTACCTCGATCCCAAGCTTGCGACGATCGAGGTTCTCCCTTCGGTCACCTTCTACACCGACAACGACGATCCCTTCGGCCCAGCTGACTCTGTGTCGCAGGATCCGCTCTACAAACTCGAGGCGCACCTGACGCAGAACCTCAACAGGGCGGTCTGGCTGTCGCTGGATACGGTCATCTCGAACGGGGCGGCGACGACCACGGACGGCGTCTCGGACGACAACGACAAGTATTCTTGGGAACTGGGTGCGTCGGTCGGGGTGAACCTGAGCCAGACATTCTCGGTCAAGGCGACCTATGGGCAGGTCATCGACCGCAACGAGAACGGGTTGGACGGCGAAGGTTTCCGTCTTCTTGCGAGCTACCTGTTCTAGCGAGCCGCTTCGTCAGCCAAGAAGCGCTTCCATCGCGCGGACGACCAGCTTGTGATCCTCGACCTGCGGCAGGCCCGAGACGGTGACGACCGCGACGACACCCGCGCCCTGCACCCGGATCGGAACCGCGCCGCCGTTGTCGGCATAGTCGGCCGGGTCGATCCCGTGGCGCGCCAGTGTCTCGTTCTTGGCGCGGTTGCGACTGCCGACGAGCAGCGACGCTGCCTGGAACAGAAGCGCCGTGTTGCTCTTGCGCCGTGCCCAGAGATCGTTGAGCGGGGCCGACCCGGGCATCGCGGCATGAAACAGGGTCCGGTCGGCGGTGCGGATGTCTAATGACGACAGGGTGGCTTTCGGCCCGCGCCATGCGGATCAGGATCTCGCCAAGCGCAAGCGCATCGTCCTCGGTGAAGCGGGGCAGGACGAGGCGGCGTTCCTCGTGTTCCAGCGTCTCGATGTCCATGCGCGCGGCCCTTCTCCAGCAGATGTGCGAAGGCGTAGCAGAGGGCCGGGCGCAGGGGAAGGCGGGGCCATGCCCGAAGAATGGGCATCTGCCTGCGAAGGGGGCGGGCGCGCGCCATATTTCCGTTGACCCTGCCGGTGCGGTATGGTGCGTTCGGCTTTGACCGGATGGTCAGGAATATGTGTCGGAGCGGCCTTTGAAGAGCCAGCCCGGCGGGGGAGACGACGATGGCGGCACCGGGTGCAAACCTCAGGATCAACGGCGCGCGGCTGTGGGACAGCCTGATGGAGATGGCGCAGATCGGCCCGGGCGTGGCAGGCGGCAACAACCGCCAGACCCTGACCGATGCCGACGCCGAGGGGCGCCGCCTGTTCCAGTCCTGGTGCGAGGCCGCCGGGATGACCATGGGCGTCGACACGATGGGCACGATGTTCGCCACGCGTGCGGGCGAAGACCCCGACGCGCTGCCGGTCTACATGGGCTCGCATCTGGATACGCAGCCCACGGGCGGGAAGTATGACGGGGTGCTGGGGGTGCTTGGGCGCGCTGGAGGTGGTGCGCTCGATGAACGACCTCGGCATCCGCACGAGGCATCCCATCGTCGTTACCAACTGGACGAACGAGGAAGGCGCGCGCTTTGCTCCGGCGATGCTGGCCTCGGGCGTCTTTGCCGGCATCCACACACAGGACTACGCCTATGGCCGGACCGATCCCGAGGGCAAGCGTTTCGGCGACGAGTTGAAGCGGATCGGCTGGGTGGGGGACGAACCCGTGGGCGCGCGCAAGATGCACGCGATGCTGGAGTTGCATATCGAGCAGGGCCCGATCCTTGAGGCCGAGGGCAAGGAGATCGGCGTCGTCACCCACGGACAGGGCCTGTGGTGGCTGGAGATCACGCTGACGGGCAAGGACGCGCATACCGGTTCGACGCCGATGGCGATGCGCGTCAATGCGGGGCTGGGGATGGCGCGGATCACCGAAGCCGTGCACCGGATCGCGATGAGCCATCAGCCGAACGCCGTCGGCGCGGTGGGGCAGGTTTTCGTCTACCCCAACTCGCGCAACGTGATCCCCGGCAAGGTGGTGTTCACTGTCGATATTCGCAGCCCCGAGCAAGGGAAGCTCGACCTGATGCGGGGCGAGGTGGAGCGGGCGGCGCATGCCGTGGCCGCCGAGTTGGGCCTTGGCATCGGGATCGAGCCGGTGGGCCATTTCGACCCCGTCACGTTTGATCCGGGGCTGGTCAAGACCGTGCGGGCGGCAGCCGAGCGGCTGGGTTATTCCCATATGGATATCGTCAGCGGTGCCGGGCACGACGCCTGCTGGATCAACCGCGTGGCGCCGACCGTGATGATCATGTGCCCCTGCGTGGGCGGCCTGAGCCACAACGAGGCCGAGGAGATCAGCCCGGAATGGGCGGCGGCGGGGACGGACGTGCTGCTGCATGCGGTGCTGGAGACGGCGGAGGTGGTGGGGTGAAGGTGGATCATCCCGACAGCGATCTTGACGCGATGGACCAAGCGGCGCTGCTGGCTGCTGCCAAGGCGATGCGCGCCGCAATCCGGGAGCATCGCGACTCCACCGGGCACGATCTGTGCTGGTATCACCCCGACCTCTGGAACCTGCTGCCCGACGCCCAGGCCGCACGCCCAGAAGTTCCCGACTGGCCGCAGTTCATGCGCGGCTGCGTGCGATACCGGGCTTCGCTAGACTCGCAACTTCAGGGCGCACCGAGAATGGACAGGGAGTTCGGCCAATGAGCACAGTCATCAAGAACGGCACGATCGTGACGGCCGATCTGACCTACAAGGCGGATGTGCTGATCGACCGGGGCGTCATCATCCATATCGGCGACAACCTTGTCGGCGACGAGATGCTTGATGCCACGGGCTGCTACGTGATGCCCGGCGGGATCGACCCGCATACGCATCTGGAGATGCCGTTCATGGGCACCTTCTCGGCCGATGATTTCGAAAGCGGGACGCGGGCGGCGCTGTCGGGCGGGACGACGATGGTGGTGGACTTCATCCTGCCGGGGCAGGGGCAGGGGCTGATGGATGCGGCCAAGGCCTGGCACAACAAGTCGGGCCGGGCCTCCTGCGACTATTCCTACCACATGGCGGTGACCTGGTGGGGGCAGGACGTGTGGGACGGGATGGAGGATGCGGTGAAGGCCGGCATCACCTCGTTCAAGCACTTCATGGCCTACAAGGGCGCGCTGATGGTGAACGACGACGAGATGTACGCCTCGTTCCGCCGGGTGGGCGATCTGGGCGGCGTGGCGCTGGTCCATGCCGAGAACGGCGACGTGGTGGCGGAGTTGCAGGCGAGGCTGATGGCCGAGGGGAATACCGGCCCCGAAGCGCATGCCTATTCCCGCCCCCCGGCGGTGGAGGGCGAGGCCACGAACCGCGCGATCATGATTGCCGACATGGCGGGCGTGCCGCTTTATGTCGTGCACACGTCCTGCGAAGAGGCGCATGAGGCGATCCGCCGGGCGCGCGCGGCCGGCAAGCGGGTGTGGGGCGAGCCGCTGATCCAGCACCTGACGCTGGACGAGAGTGAATATTTCCACCCCGACTGGGACCATGCCGCACGGCGCGTGATGAGCCCGCCCTTCCGCGACAAGCGTCATCAGGACAGCCTGTGGGCCGGGTTGCAGTCGGGCTCGCTGTCCTGCGTGGCGACCGACCATTGCGCCTTCACGACCAAGCAGAAGCGGTATGGCGTGGGCGATTTCACCAAGATCCCGAACGGCACCGGAGGGCTGGAGGACCGCCTGCCGATGCTCTGGACGCATGGCGTGCGGACGGGGCGGCTGACCCCGAACGAGTTCGTTGCGGTGACGAGCACGAACATCGCCAAGATCCTGAACTGCTATCCGAAGAAGGGCGCGGTGCTGGTGGGCGCGGACGCTGATCTGGTGGTCTGGGACCCGGAGAAGCGCAAGACGATCTCTGCGGACAAGCAGCAATCCGCCATTGATTACAACGTGTTCGAGGGACACGAGGTGGTGGGCCTGCCGCGCTTCACCCTGACACGCGGTCAGGTGGCCGTGCGCGACGGCGAGGTGCAGACGCGCGAGGGACACGGCAAGTTCGTCGCCCGCGAGGCGCGCCCGGCGGTGAACCGCGCGCTGTCGGCGTGGAAGGAACTGACCGCGCCGCGTCCGGTGGTGCGCGTCGGGCATTCCGGCGAGCGGGGTGTGAGAATGGCGCGTCAGGCCGCCGAGACGGGTTCTGCGTCGCGCTCGACGGATGCGTCGTCTTCCGGTCTGGCCCGGGGGCGGGGCGAAGGTCGCGACGGGGAGGCCGAAGAAATCCTCTTCGAGGTCTTCGGCGGTTGGGGCGAAGGCGAGTGTCCAGGGCATTGTCAGGGTCCTCCCGGGCGGCAGGTGGGCAGGTTTGTGCCCGATGACAAGGATGGCACGGGCGTGAAACGGGATTGTGAAGCGCGGCATTTTGCCCGGCGCGGCGACGGCGGGGTGGCATGAAGGACAGTCTGGCCCAGGGGGCAGCGGTGATCGAGGCGCGGGGGCTTGGCCTGACGTTCGAGACCAACGATGGCCCCGTGCATGCGCTGAAGGACGTGAACCTGACCATCGGGAAGGGTGAATTCGTGTCCTTCATCGGCCCGTCGGGCTGCGGCAAGACCACGTTCCTGCGCGCCATTGCGGCGCTGGAGACGCCCACGGAAGGCACGCTGACGGTCAACGGCATGAGCGCGGACGCGGCGCGGCGGGCACGGGCCTATGGCTATGTGTTCCAGGCGGCGGGCCTGTACCCGTGGCGGACAATTGCGGGAAATGTGAAACTTCCGCTGGAGATCATGGGGTTTTCCAAGGCGGAACAGGATGAGCGTGTTCGAAAAGTGCTAGCACTTGTCGAGCTTGACGGCTTCGGCGCCAAGTTCCCCTGGCAGCTTTCGGGGGGTATGCAGCAGCGCGCGAGCATCGCGCGGGCGCTGGCCTTTGATGCCGACATCCTCTTGATGGACGAACCCTTCGGCGCGCTGGACGAGATCGTGCGCGACCACCTGAACGGCGAGTTGCTGAAGCTCTGGGCGCGGACCGGAAAGACCATCGGCTTCGTCACCCATTCGATCCCCGAGGCGGTCTACCTTTCGACCAAGATCGTGGTGATGAGCCCGCGTCCGGGGCGGATCACCGATGTGATCGAAAGCACTCTGCCGAGGGAGCGGCCGCTCGACATCCGCGATACGCCGGAGTTCCTGGAGATCTCGCACCGGGTGCGGGATGGGCTGCGGGCGGGGCATTCCTATGAGATCTGAGGCGGTGTGCTTCCCATATGATTTGCATATGACTCCCGTATGCAGACAGAAACAGTCAGGCTTCCGGCCATGAGCGGGTCGCTGATCCTCTGGCTTGCCGGGGCGATGGCGGTGTTCGTCGCGGCGAATACTGTGCTGCGGACCTATGCCGCGAGTCATCAGGTGCCGGTGCTGATCGGGGCGCTCTGCCTCTTTACGCTCGGCAACCTGATGATGGTCCGGCTGATGCGCGAGAGCGGGTTGGCGGTGGCCATTGCGGTATCGTCCATCGTCCAGCTTGTGCTGATCGGGATCATCGCCTGGACGGTGTTCGGCGAACGGCCGACCAACATCCAGATCACGGGCATGGCCCTTGGAATCGTCGCGGTCGCGCTGATCGCCTGGCCGCAGGGGGTGCGCGAGTGAGGGCGCTTCTGCCGATCCTGACCGTGCTCGCCGTGATCGTGGCGCTTTGGTATGCGGCCACGGTCTGGATGAACGCGCCCTGGGTGCGCGATCAGGCGGCGCGGGCGGGCGAGACGGTGACCTTCGCGCAGATCGTGCCCCAGACGATGAACCTGGAGCGTCCCGTGCTGCCCGCGCCGCATCAGGTGGTGGCGGAGTTGTGGAAGGGCGTCGCGGGGCAGGCGGTGACCTCGAAGCGCAGCCTTGTCTACCATGCCTGGGTCACGCTGTCGGCGACGCTGCTGGGGTTCGGCATCGGCACGGCGATGGGCATCCTGCTGGCCATCGGGATCGTCCACAACCGGGCGATGGACCTGAGCGTGATGCCCTGGGCCATTGCCAGCCAGACCATCCCCATCCTTGCCATCGCGCCGATGATCATCGTGGTGCTGAATTCGGTGGGGGTGCAGGGGCTGGTCCCGAAGGCCATCATCAGCGCCTACCTGAGCTTCTTTCCGGTCGTCGTGGGCATGGTGAAGGGGCTGCGCAGCCCGGATGCGATGCAGCTTGACCTTTTGCGCACCTACAGCGCCTCGGGCAGCCAGACGCTTGTGGAAGCTGCGCTGGCCTGCCGTCGATGCCCTATCTGTTCGCCGAGCCTGAAGGTCGGGATCGCGGCCTCGCTGGTGGGGGCCATCGTGGGCGAGTTGCCGACCGGGGCGGTGGCGGGGCTTGGCGCGCGGCTGCTGTCGGGCAGCTATTACGGGCAGACGGTGCAGATCTGGTCGGCGCTGTTCATGGCGGCCTTCGTGGCGGCGGGGCTGGTGGCCATCGTCGGCGGGATCGAGCGGGCGACGCTGCGGCGGATGGGGATGGCGCGATGAGTTGGGTTCTGGGCAGCATGGTCTTCTGGGCGGCGGCCTGGGCGCTGAACATCCGGCTTGCGGCCTCGCGGCTGGCGGGGCACCGGGTGGGGCGGCTGGCGGTGCCGGCGATCTTCGGCGTGACGATCCTGGTCGTCTGGGAAGGGCTGGTGCGCGGGCTTGGCGTGCCTGCGGTGATCCTGCCGCCGCCGACGGCCATCGCGGCGGCGATTGCGGGCAACCTGCCGACGCTTTGGGTCGATTTCCTGCAGACCTTCGTGAAGGGCGCGCTGTCGGGCTATGTCATCGGCTGCGGGGCGGCGCTGGTGGTGGCGGTGCTGATCGACCGCTCGGCCTTCCTGCAAGGCGGGCTTTTGCCGGTCGGCAATTTCGTGGCGGCCCTGCCCATCGTCGGCATCGCGCCGATCCTGGTGATGTGGTTCGGCTTCGACTGGCAGTCGAAGGCGGCGGTCGTGGTGGTGATGGTGTTCTTTCCGGTGCTGGTCAACACGGTGGCCGGGCTTGCAGGCGAGCGAGCCGATGCAGCGCGACCTGATGGCGACCTGGGGCGCGAGCTATTGGCAGTCGCTGTTGAAGCTGCGGCTGCCGGCGGCGATGCCGTTCATCTTCAACGGGCTGAAGATCGCGTCCACGCTGGCGCTGATCGGGGCCATCGTTGCCGAATTTTTCGGCAGCCCGACGGTGGGCATGGGGTTTCGCATCTCGACCGAGGTGGGGCGGCTGGCGCTCGACATGGTCTGGGCCGAGATTGCGGTTGCGGCATTGGCGGGATCGGCCTTCTATGGGCTGATCGCGCTGATCGAGCGGCGGGTGACGTTCTGGCACCCGTCGCAGACGGAATTAATCAAGGGCCGCGGCAAGCGGCCTGCAACATGGAGGTTGTACTGATGAAGAAGATCGTGACGGGTGCCTTGCTTGCGGCCTTTGCCGGGGGCGGCGGCCTGGGCGGCGGATGACGTGACGCTGCAACTGAAATGGGTCACGCAGGCCCAGTTCGCGGGCTATTACGTGGCCAAGGACAAGGGGTTCTACGAGGAAGAGAACCTGAACGTCACCATCCTGCCGGGCGGGCCGGACATCGCGCCGACGCAGGTCGTGGCCGGCGGCGGGGCCGATGTGGTGATCGACTGGATGCCCTCGGCGCTGGCCGCGCGCGAAAAGGGTCTGCCGCTGGTCAACATCGCGCAGCCGTTCAAGTCGTCGGGCATGATGCTGACCTGCCTGAAGGAAAGCGGCGTGGCGACGCCTGCCGACTTCCCCGGCAAGACGCTGGGCGTGTGGTTCTTCGGCAACGAATATCCGTTCCTGTCCTGGATGGCGACGCTGGGGATTCCGACCGATGGCAGCGCGGGCGGCGTGACGGTGCTGAAGCAGGGCTTCAACGTCGACCCGCTGCTGCAGAAGCAGGCGGCCTGCATCTCGACCATGACCTACAACGAATACTGGCAGGTGATCGACGCAGGCATCACGCCCGAGCAGCTGGTCACCTTCAAGTATGAGGACGAGGGCGTTGCGACGCTGGAAGACGGGCTTTACGTGCTGGAAGACAAGCTGGCCGACCCGGCCTTCGAGGACAAGATGGTGCGCTTCGTGCGCGCCTGCGATGAAGGGCTGGAAATATGCCGAGGCCAATCCGGACGAGGCGGCGATGATCGTGCTGGAGAATGACGAGACCGGCGCGCAGACCGAGAGCCACCAGAAGCGGATGATGGGCGAGGTCGCCAAGCTGACCGCCGGTTCGAATGGCGCGCTTGATGCGGCGGATGCCGAGCGGACGGTGAAGATCCTGCTGGCGGGCGGATCGGACCCGGTGATCTCGAAAGCGCCCGAAGGGGCCTGGACGCAGCGCGATCACGGACAAGGCGCTGAAGTAAGCCATCAGTCGTCACGGAAGGGGGCGCGTCCGGCCGGGCGCGCCCTTTTTCATGCGTGCTGCCCTGCCGCGCGCGCCGGGGAGGGGGTTTTCCACCCCCTCCCCGGACCCCGCCCCCGAGGATATTTGGAAACAGGAAATGGGCAGGGTCGGGCTTTGTAAATCCTGGCTGATCCTGTAAATCTGGCGGCGGAACGTGGAGTTGCGTGTCATGCCGATGACGGCCCTTGCTGGAAGCCGGGTGCGCGAGCGCCGCCTTGCCCTGGGATTGCGCCAGGCGCAGGTGGCACAGGCGGCGGGGATTTCGGCGTCCTACCTGAACCTGATCGAGCATAACCGGCGGCGGATCGGCCCGGACGTGCTGGAGCGGCTTGCGCTGGTTCTCGCGACGGAGACTGCGGCGCTGGCGGAAGGGGCAGAGGGCGCGCTGGCGGCCGATCTGCGCGACGCGGCGGCGGCGGCGACCGGGGTGCGGCCCGAGGTGGAACGCATCGAGGATTTCGCGAGCCGCTATCCGGGCTGGGCGGAACTCGTGGCGGCGCAGCACCGGCGGCTGGGCCGGCTGGAGCGGGCGGTTGCGGCCCTGTCCGACCGGATGGCGCAGGACCCGCACCTGTCGGCCTCGCTGCACGAGGTGCTGTCGGTCGCGAGCGCGATCCGCTCGACGGCGGCGATCCTGGCGGAGACGGACGAGATCGCGCCCGAGTGGCGGGTGCGGTTCCACGCCAACATGCATGCCGATGCCGAGCGGCTGGCGGCGGGGGCGGAGGCGCTGGTGGCCTGGCTCGATGCGTCGGGGGAGACCGGCGAGCAGGGGGTTGCGGCCCCGCAGGAAGAGCTGGAAGCCTGGTTGCAGCAGATCGGGCTGGCGGCTGGAGGGGCTGGAGCCGCAGGCGGGTGCTGCCGAACGGGATGCGCTGCACGCGGCGGCGGGGCAGCTCGTCTCGGGCGCGGCGCGGCAGCTGGCGGGGCAGTGGCTGGCACAGGCGCTGCGCGATGCGCAGGCGCTGCCGATGGCGGTGCTGCGCGAGGCGCTGGCGGGCGGGCCGCCCGATCCGGTGCGGCTGGCCGACCGGTTCGGCGTCGATGTGATGACCGTGTTCCGCCGCCTGGCGCTGGTGCCGGAGGCGCGGTGGGGCGTCGTGTTCTGCGACGGGTCGGGCACGATCACCTTTCGCCGCGCCGTTCCGGGCTTTGCCTTGCCGCGCTTCGGTGCGGCCTGTCCGCTCTGGCCGCTTTACACCGCGCTCGGTCGCCCGATGGTGCCGGTCGAGGCGCGGCTCGAGATGTGGGGCCGGACGCCGCGCCGGTTCCACGCGCTGGCCTTCTGCGCGGCGCGTCACCCTCAGGGTTTCGGCGGGCCGCAGGTGAGCGAGGCCGCGATGCTGATCCTGCCCGGCGGATCGGGAGAGGTGGCACCCGCGCTGGCGGTGGGCACGACCTGCCGCATCTGCGCGGTGCCGGGCTGTCCCGCTCGGCGCGAGCCCTCGATCCTGGCCGAGGTGGCAGGCGTCGCCGTGTAACGGGGTTTTGACAGGGCGGGGCTTTGCGCAGATAGTCGGTAGAGCGGTGGCGGGGAGGCCGCTGCGGGGAGGATGCCGATGGGCAGGCATGTGTTGGTCATCGACGATGAGCCCAACATCATCGAGGCGATCCGGTTCATCCTGATGCGCGACGGCTGGGATGTGTCGATCCTGTCCGACGGGCTGGGGGCCGAGGCCGCGATCCGGGACGCGCGGCCCGATGTGGTCATCCTCGACGTGATGCTGCCGGGGCGCAGCGGGTTCGAGATATTGTCGGGGCTGCGGGCGGATGCGGCCACCGCCACCCTGCCGGTGCTGCTGCTGACCGCCAAGGGTCAGGACCGCGACCGGGCCGAGGCCGCCCGCCTGGGGGCCAGCCGGTTTCTGAGCAAGCCTTTCGCGAACGGCGAGTTTCTCGCCGCCGTGCGGGATCTGGCGGGCGCGTGAAGCGGCCCGGCGCGCCCCTGTTCCTGCAGCGGCTGCCCTACCGGCGGCGCAGGCGGATCGACGCGGCGCGGCTCTTGCCGGTGTTCGGGCTGTTCCTGCTGCTCTTGCCGATGCTCTGGGCCCCCTCGGGCGGCGAGGGGCGGCGGACCGCCTTCGACGGCCTCTATCTTTTCGTCGTCTGGGGCGGGCTGATCCTTGTGGCCCGCGCCCTGTCGGTCGGGCTTGCCGCACCGGAGGGGGGTGCGGAGGCCGCCCCTGCACGTTCGCGGGGCGCGGACGGGGCCGGGGGCGACGACGACGGGGGCGCGGCCTGATGGTGCCGTTCAATGTTCTCGTGCTGGTTTGCCTGACCTATGTGATCGGGCTGTTCCTTGTGGCCTTCATGGTCGAGCGGCAGCGGGGCAAGACGGCGGCCTGGCTGCGCTCGCCGCTGGTCTATACGCTGTCACTGTCGATCTATTGCACGGCCTGGACGTTTTACGGCGCCGTGGGCTACGCCGCGCGGTCGGGGCTGGAGTTCATCACGATCTACCTTGGGCCGACGCTGGTCTTCGTGGGCTGGTGGTGGGTGCTGCGCAAGCTTGTCCGCATCGGCAAGGTGCAGCGCGTCACCTCGATCGCCGACCTGATCTCGTCGCGCTATGGCAAGTCGAACCTGATGGGCGTGATCGTGACGCTGATCTCGGTCGTCGCGGCAACGCCTTATATCGCGCTGCAACTGCAATCGGTGACGCTGTCCTTCGGCGTCTTCGCAAGCGAAACGCCCGAGGGTTGGGCGATGCCCGACCGCGCCTCGACGGCCTTGTGGGTGGCAGTGGGGCTGGCGCTGTTCACCACGCTGTTCGGCACGCGCAACCTCGATGCGAACGAGCGTCATCACGGGGTGGTCACGGCCATCGCGGTGGAGGCGGTGGTCAAGCTGATCGCGCTGCTGGCCGTGGGCATCTTCGTGGTCTGGGGCCTTGCCGACGGACCGGCAGACATCCTTGCCCGGATCGACGCCTCGTCCATCGCGGCCTGGGAATTGCAGCCGGGGCGTTGGGTCGGGCTGATCTTTCTGTCGGCGGCGGCGGTGCTGTGCCTGCCCCGCATGTTCCAGGTGATGGTCGTCGAGAATGTCGAGGAACGGCATGTGGCAACGGCAAGCTGGGCTTTCCCGCTTTACCTGTTCGCGATGAGCCTGTTCGTCGTGCCCATCGCCGTGATGGGGCTGGCGCTGATGCCGCCGGGGACCAACCCTGACCTGTTCGTGCTGACCTTGCCGCTGTCCGAGGGGCAGGGCGGGCTTGCGATGCTGGCCTTTCTGGGCGGGTTCTCGTCGGCTACGTCGATGGTGATCGTTGCGTCGATTGCGCTGGCGACGATGGTGTCGAACCATATCGTGATGCCGGTCTGGCTGTGGCTGCGCCCCGCGCAGGCGGTGTCGGGTGACGTGCGGCGCGTGGTGCTGCGGGCGCGGCGGCTGTCGATCGCGGGGGTCGTGGCGCTTGGCTATGCCTATTTCCGGCTGTCGGGCGGGTCAGAAGCGCTGGCGGCCATCGGGCTGATCTCGTTCGTGGGCGCGGCGCAGATCCTGCCTGCGATGATGGGCGGCCTGTTCTGGCGCGGGGCGACGCGGGTGGGCGCGCTGTCGGGGCTGCTGGTCGGCGCGGCCGTCTGGGCCTATGCGCTTTACCTGCCGTCCTTCGGGCCGGATGCGGTGATCCCGGCGCAGGTCATGGCGGAGGGTCCCTGGGGGCTGGCCTGGCTGAGGCCGCAGGCGCTGTTCGGGGTCGAGGGGATGGACCCGCTGATCCACGCGACCTTCTGGTCGCTGGCGCTGAACGCGACGGCCTTCTGCCTGGGCTCGATCCTGACATTCCCCTCGCCGGTCGAGCGGATCCAGGGCGCGGCCTTCGTCAACGTGTTCGAGGATGGCGGCAGCGCGCGGGGCTGGATGCGCGGAACGGTCGGGGCCGAGGATCTGCTTGTGCTGTCGCAGCGCATCCTGGGCGAGGATGAGGCGCTGGCCTTCTTCGAGGCCGAGGCGCGGGCACAGGGGCGCGACGGCGTGCTGCCCGAACTCGACGCCCGAGTTCATCGACGCGCTGGAGCGGCGGCTTTCGGGTTCGGTCGGGGCGGCTACGGCGCATGCGATGCTGTCGCAGGCGGTGGGCGGCGAGGCGGTGTCGGTGGGCGACCTGATGGCGGTGGCGAACGAGACCGCGCAGATCATGGAGTATTCCGCGCGTCTCGAGGCGCAGTCCGAGGAGCTGAGCCGCACCGCGCGGCAACTGCGCGAGGCGAACGACAAGCTGACCCAGCTTTCCGTGCAGAAGGATGCCTTCCTCAGCCAGATCAGCCACGAGCTGCGCACGCCCATGACCTCGATCCGTGCGTTTTCCGAGATCCTGATGGAGGGCGACGTGCCGCCCGAGATGGCGCAGCGCCATGCGCGCATCATCCATCAGGAGGCGATCCGGCTGACGCGGCTGCTCGACGACCTGCTTGACCTGAGCGTGCTCGAGAACGGGACGGTGCAGCTTGACCTCGGCCTTGCGAACCTGCGCGAGATGCTGGACCGGGCGCTGGTGGCGGCGGGCAGCACACGGCCCGAGCGCGATTTCATGGTGCACCGCGATCCGGTGGCCGAGGATCTGTTCGTGCTGACCGATGCCGACCGCCTGACGCAGGTGTTCATCAACCTGATCTCGAACGCCCGGAAGTATTGCCAGGCCGAGCATCCCGAGTTGCGGATCGTGGTGCGCCAGCGGGGCGGGCGGGTGATCGTCGACGTCATCGACAACGGTCGCGGCATTCCGCAAGAGGCGCAGGGCCTGATCTTCGAGAAGTTCGCCCGGCTGACCGACGAGACGCGCGCCGGCGGGGCGGGTCTGGGCCTTGCGATCTGCCGCGAGGTGATGACCAACCTCGGCGGGACGATCGGCTATCTGCCGGGGCAGGGCGGTGCCGCGTTTCGCGTGACCTTCCCGCTGCGGCTGCGCGCTGCCGCCTGACCGGCTGGCCGGTGGCCAAGACCCGGCCAACGCTTTCTTAACGGGCTGTCGCCTAGGGTTGCCCTTGGCAGGCAATCAGGCGAGGTCGGGTATGGCAGCGGGCGACGTGATCAGGCGCAAGGTGGCGGCGGCGCGGGGCGACGCGAACGATGGTGCGCCGGGGGCGGATCGCTGCTGGCGGCTTGCGCTGGCGCGTGCCGCCAATGACGAGATCGGCCTGCCGCTCGACGTGACGCGGCTGTCGGTCGCGCGCCGGTCGCTGCCGGAACTGCTCGACATCGCGCCGGATCGCGCGCTGATCGCGGTGCTCGAAGGGCCGGGCGAGGGTCTTGGCATCATCGCGCTGTCTGCCCCCGTGCTGGCCGCGATGATCGAGATGCAGACGATCGGCCGCGTCACCAGTGCCGCCCCGTCCTCGCGCAAGCCCACGCGGACGGATGCCACGATGGTGGCCGGGGTGATCGACCGCGCGCTCGAGGATCTGGAAGTCGGGCTCGACCACGATCCTGACGTGACCTGGGCGGGGGGGTTCCGGTATGCGTCCTTCCTCGACGATCCGCGCCCGCTCGGTCTGCTGCTGGAGGAAGAGAACTATCGCGTGATCGACGCCGAGGTGCGTCTTGCAGGCGGCGCCAAGAGCGGGATGGTCATGATGGCGCTGCCCGCCGAGGGGCGCGGGCGCAAGCCCAGCCCGATGCCGCAGGATACCCCCGCGCCGGTGGCGCAGGCGCAATTCACCCGCGCGCTGACCGAGCAGGTGATGGTGACGGAGGCCGAGCTTGCCGCAGTGCTGCACCGCACCACGGTGCCGCTGGCGCAGGTGATGGGGCTTGAGCCGGGTGCGATCCTGCCCCTGCCGATGGCTGCGCTGGAACGCATCGTGCTGCAGGGGCTGGACGGGCGGCAACTCGCGGTGGGCAAGCTGGGACAGAACCGGGGCATGCGGGCGGTGCGGCTGATCGCCGAACCGGCCGCCGATCCCATCGAACCGGAGGCGTCGCCGCCCCCTGTCCTGCGGGTGGTGGGCGCATAGCCGGGGCTATCCCCCGTGCAGCGCATGGCCCTGTGACATTTTCTGTTTCCAAATATCCCCG
>CAVTOW010000005.1:0-1092021 GCA_963736565.1 uncultured Alphaproteobacteria bacterium | reverse complement strand
GTCAGGCAAACCCCCGGCATCCAAGACCATTTTTTTCGAAACGCCGGATGGCATAGGCTTGGCGCAGACCTACCACGCACGAGGTCCGATGGAACGCAAGCTGGCCGCCGTCCTCTTCGCCGACATTGTCGGCTATTCCCGGCTCATGGAGCGGGACGAGGGCCATGTCATGCGCCTGCTTCAGGAGTATCGCCGCGATGTGATCTCGCCCCTAGTGCAGTCGCATCACGGACGGATCGTCAAGTTCATGGGGGACGGCGTGTGCGGAATTCCCCAGTGCCGTCAACGCAGTGGGCTGCGGCCATGCGATCCAGTCCCGGCTGAACGAGGCGGGCGAGCTGCTGCCGCTCGAGCGCCGCCTGGTCATGCGGATCGGCATCAATCTCTGTGACGTGATGGTGGTAGAAGACGACCTTTACGGCGATGGCGTGAATGTCGCAGCGCGCCTGCAGGAGATGGCCGAGCCGGGCGGGGTCTGGCTGACCGAGGACACCTGGCGCCACGTTCATTCCAAACTTGACCTCTCGTTCGAGGATATGGGGCCGCTGCACCTCAAGAACATGGCTGAACCCGTGCATGCCTTCCGCGTCAGGGGGCTGGCGGCCTACAGCCCCAATGCGCTCTATCCGCCCGCCAGCGCGACTGAGGGCGGGCGCAAGCCGATCATCCTTGTGCTGCCCTTCGTCAACCTCAGCGGCGAGGCCGAGCAGGAGTATTTCTGCCACGGCCTAACGAACGACATCACGACCGAGCTTTCGCGCTTTTCCGGCCTTTCGGTCATCTCGTCCACGACCGCCTTCGCCTACGGAACCCTGCCGCTGCGGGTGCGCGAGGCCGGCAAGGAACTTGGCGCGCATTACGTGCTTGAAGGCAGCGTGCAGAAATCGGGCCAGCGGGTGCGGCTGAACGTCCAGTTGATCGATGCGCAACGGCGACCGGCACATCTGGGCCGAGCGGTTCGAGCGGAGCACGTCGGACCTTTTCGTATTGCAGGACGAGATCATCGAGCATGTCGTGGGTGCGATGGCGCTGGAGGTCGAGGCGACCGAGCGCGCGCGCGCCGTCCGGGCGCCCATCGACAGCCCCGGCGCTTATGACAGCTTCATGCGCGGCGCCTATTTCTGGCTTCTGCATTCGCTGAGCGACGACGAGACGCGTGAAACGCTGGACGAGGCCCGGCGCTGGCTGGAGGCGTCGCGCGCCCTCGATCCCGGCTATGCCCGCTGCTGGGCCTGGCTCGCGCTGACACATATCCAGGAGTGGCGCCAGTCCTGGGCCGATGGAAGCGCACTGGACACGGCGGGCGGGCAGGCGCGCGAGGCGTTCCGGCTCGAGCCAGACGACTACCAGGTGCGCTGGATCCTGGCCTATTACCTGCTCAACGCCCGCCAATTCGACCATGCGATGCACGAGTACGAGGTGGCGATCTCGCTCAATCGGAACGAGGCCAATCTTCTGGCCGAATATGCCGAAGGTGTCGCGGTATACTGCGGCGACCTTCGGCGCGGCTTCGAGGTGACTAGGCAGGCCATGCGCATGAACCCGCATTCCTCAGACTGGTATCGGGCAGATCTGGCCTGGATGCACTACCTCGGGCGCGACTACGATCAGGCGCTTGCGGAAATCAATCACCTGTCAAACCCGAGCGCAGATGCCTGGCTGATAACGGCGGCCTGCCACGGCCAGATCGCAGCGCTTCGCGAAGCCGGGGGTGATCCTGCGGGAGCGGCCACAGCGCTTGCGGCCGCCAGTCGGGCGTTGGGGATGATCGGACCCCAGCGACCGAGCTGGACCATTGCGAAAGAGCGCCAGAAATCACCCTTCAGGAACGAAGACGACGCCAAGCACTGGCTCGAAGGGCTGCGAAAGGCAGGACTGCCGGACTAGACCAGCACAGGAATGGGGACGACATCATGCGAGGGACAACCAGCAAGACCGCATTCAATCTGTTCAGGGAAGGGGTGCGAGTTCGTGTCAAGCCCATCGACATGGACCGCTGGGCCGAAAGCGAAGGCTTCTTCCGCCAGGCGATTGAAGCGGATACCGGGACAGACTTCTATAGCGCCTTCGCCGCGCGCATGGGTTTTCCTAGGGCCTGGTCATGGATCGCCTATGGGCGTGCGCTGACGTGGCTGGAAGGCTGGCAGGACGGAAAGACGGGGTTTGTGATTCTGCCGTGGCCTTTGCCGACCTAGGCGTGGAACTCGACCCGTTCGACTATGACACGCACTGGGTCGCGGCATTCGCATATCTCGCGGCGGGCGATGCCGACCGCGCAGAGACCCACCGGCTCGAGGCGCTCAACGCCTCCAGCAGGTCGCCACAACCCCCATCTCTTCAACGAGATGGCCGATATCCTCGTCTGGCTTGGCCGGGCTGACGAGGCCTACCAGATGTTGCAGACAACGCGCCGGATTCCCGACTGGAACCGCTGGAGCATGGCATGGAGCCTGTATTTCAAGGCGCAGGCCGATCCGGCGTTCTACGAGCCGGCGCTGGCTGAGGCCGAGAGCACCTTCTGGCAGCCCGGCCAGGAGCGCTACGAAGACGACATCCAGTTGCTGATCGCCGTCATCGCCACCCAGCAGGCCGAGATGTTCGATGCCATCAACGATCCCGCCAACGCCGCGCAGAAGCGGCAACGCGCGGAGACGGCCTATGACACGTTCAAAGCCACCACCCAGGACTGGACCATCACGAAGGAGTTGCACCGGATGCCCTTCGGTCCCTCGGCCGAGGCCCAGGCAGCTCGCTACGACTGGATCGACGGGCTGATGAAGCTGGGTATGCCGACGGGGTAGGCGCGACCCGTGGGGCGGGTCGGGGCGTTTTCGCGGCGGAGGGTTCTGTCATGGGTGGACATCGGCTAATCGCCGCGTCGGGCTGAACGTTCGATAAGGTTCTGTCAGAGGAGTTGGTTCGGAGTTCCGTGCTACCGCAGGTCCTGCCCCCGTCGCGAGGCGAGCAGGATTACCGCGATGATGATGAGGCCGGTCGCGATCAGCCGAAATCCGGCGCCGAACCCGTAGGTGTTCAGCATGGTGACAACGAGATACATGAACAGCGAGGCGCCCCATATACCGGGCACGTTGCTGTTGCCGCCAGCCACTGCGGTGCCGCCGATCACCACCACCGCGATCGACATCAGAAGATATTCTGTCCCCATGTTGAGCGCAGCGCCGCCCGAAAAACAGGCCAGCAGGAAACCGCAGAGCGCTGCCAACACCGAGCATAGGACATATGTCCCAAGACGCGTGCCATCGACCGGAATGCCGGCCATGCGCGCGGCGGGCAGGCTTTGGCCGATGGCGGCTATCCAGCGACCATAGACAGTGCGGTTCAGCAGCAGCCAGGCGCCGAGGCTCAACACCAATGCGACCAGTGCGAGATTGGGGATGCCGAGGGTGTAGCCGGTGCTGAAATCGGCCAGCATCGGCGGGGGTTTTATGCGCAGGCCGCGGTTCGTGGCGATTGCGGCGGACAGGACGAGGAAACTCATCGCCAGCGTCGCGATGATCGGCGGAATGCGCAGCGCCTTGATCAGCGCGTAGTTGATCACCCCCACTGCTGCCCCGACCGCGAGCGCGGCAGCAAACCCTGGCAGGATCATGCCGTTCCGTTCCGCCATCAGCTTCAACGCGACCGTGCCCCCGAGGGTCATCGTCGCAGGCAGCGCAAGGTCGATGTTGCCGGGGCCGAGTGTGATGACGAACATCTGTCCGAGGCCGACGATCACGCTGAAGGCCGCAAAGGTCAGCGCAGCCTGGCTGACGCCGACTGTGCTGGATCCGCCGGTGGCCAGGATGGTGACCAGCCAGACCGCCAGTGCGCCGACAAAGGACAAAAGCCAGGGCTTGCGGAGAAGCGTCGTCACGCGCGCGCCTCCAGCCGGGTCAGGACCAGTCGCAATGCCAGGATGGCGATGAGGATCGCCCCCTGAGCACCGATCTGCCAGTCCGAAGGCACCTTGAGAAAGGTCAGGAACGAGCCCGCCAGCAACAAAGTCAAAGCCCCGATCACGGCACCTATCGCCGAGACCCTGCCGCCGGTGAACTCTCCACCGCCTAGAATGACCCCGGCAATCGTCAAAAGCGTGTAGCGCAGTGCAATGTTGGCGTCGGCGGATGTCATCACGCCCACAAGGGCTATGCCTGCGGCGACGGCAAAGGCGGCTGCGGTGGCGTAGGCGGCAGCCCGGGCGCGCAGCACCGACCAGCCGGCCCGGGCGACCGAGCGCTCGTTGCCGCCGATCCCGCGGATCAGCACGCCGAACGACGATCGCATGATGAGCACATGCGCGAATATCGCAATCACTGCGGATGCGACCAGCCCCATCGGAAGAAGCGGAGGCCGCCAGCCGAGGACGCTCGCCACCCAGTCCGGCGCGGTTCCCCCGGGGGCGGGCAGGATCAGCACGGCCAGCCCCGACCAGACAAAGCTCATCCCCAGAGTGACGACGATGGAGGGCAGGTTTCGCAGCGCAATCACGACCCCAAGTGCTGCATAGACGAAGATGGAGCCCAAGAGGATCAGCCAGCCGAGCATCGGTTGCTCGACCAGGTAGGTGGCCGCGACGCAGGCCACGAAACTGACGAAACTGCCCATCGACAGGTCCAGGTCGTTCACCGACATGATGATCATCTGTGCCAGCGTCGCCAGCGCGATCGGCAGCCCCAGCTTGAACAGAAGATGCAGGCCGTTATAGCTCATCGTGTTGGGGCGGAGAACGAAGACGCTGGCCAACAGCACCGCGAGCGCCAACACAGGCAGGGCCAGGCGCAGAGCTTGGGGCGAAAGGCGCCTCATGCGGTTTCACCCGCAAAACTGGCCGAAAGGATCGCCTGTTCCGTGACTGCGCTGCCGCGCAGGTCGGCGACGATGCGGTTGTTGCGGAAGACGTAGACGCGGTCGCAGAGGCACACTTCGTCCATCTCGGTCGAATACCAGACGAAGGTGCGACCTGCCGCCGCCTCGGCGCGGATCATCGCGTAGACCTCCTGTTTGGTGCCGACATCCACCCCGCGCATCGGATCGTCCATCAAGACGACCGGAGCATGGGTGGACAGGGCGCGAGCAAACAGCACCTTTTGCTGGTTGCCGCCCGACAGCGACAGGATCGGATTGGCCATGTCGGGCGTGCGGATAGCCATCCGGGCCTTCCAGTCGACACCCCTGCGAACCTCCGCCGTGTGATCGACAAAGCCGCGATGGGCCAGGTCAGGCAGGCTCGCCACGGACATGTTCCGCAGGATAGACCAGAGATCGAAGATGCCATTCGTCCGTCGATCGCCGGCAACGAATGTCACCGTGGGATCACGCCGCGGCCACCAGTCGGGACTCGCCGCGTCGAAGAGCGCAAGCAGCATGTCGGTCTGACCGTGGCCACCCAGACCCGCAAGCCCGATGACCTCGCCCCGGCCAGCGATGAAGTCGATCCCGCCACCGGGCGGGGCAGGCAGTCGCAGCACCGCCTCGCCCGCGGGTTTCGCGCCATGCGTGGCGGTGATGTCGGGGGGCCTGCCGCCCATCGCCTCGACCAGCGCCGCATGGGTGAAGCCCGCGGCGGGGCGCTCGGCGACGATCCGGCCATCCTTCATCACCACGATCCGGTTGGCCGTCGAAAGGACTTCGCCAAGGATATGCGAGATCAGGACAACGCTGCCACCGTCCCGGACAAACCGGCGCACATGGTCAAGAAGTTGGGCCGAGAGCCCCGCATCCAGCGACGATGTGGGCTCGTCAAGGATCACAAGGCGCGGCGGGGTGCCTGCATCCGAAAAAGCCATGGCGATCTCGACCATCTGGCGTTGCGCGATCGACAGGCTGCCAACCGTCGCATCCGGATCGATCCCGTGACCCGGAAAAACCGTGTCGAGGCTTGCAGCGATCACCGCGCGAGCCCGCCGACGCCAGCCAAGCGTGGCCATTCCCGCCTTCATCGTCCGGTGCATCAGCCGCGTGTTTTCGGTAACGGTCAGGTTGGGGCACAGCGACAGTTCCTGAAAGACGCAACGAAGTCCGCGCGCGCGCGCCGGCGAGACGCCCCAGGACTGGACAGTCTGGCCTTCGGCCATGATCGCGCCGTCGCGCAGTGTCAGCCCACCATTCAGGATCGAGACAAGGGTCGACTTGCCCGCGCCGTTGTGACCGACCAGACCGAGGCATTCCCCGGGATTGAAGGCAAGGCTGACGCCGTCCAGCGCCACGACCTCGCCAAAGCGGACGCGGGCGCCCTGCACCTCGATCAGCGGTGCCGCGTTCATGGCCGCCCTTTGCGTTTCCACGGCTGAGCGGACGGCCGCGCCGCCAAAAGGAGCGCCGCGGCCGTGTTGGTCGGGGTCATGACGGCCCCGATCAGATCATTTCGCGCCATCGATTACCGCGATGGCGTCTTCCATCGTATACTCAACGTTCGCCACGCCGCCCGGAGCCGTAGAGGCGAGGTCTGCCTCAAGTGACTCCTGGCTGATCGACAGGAACGGCACGACGAGATCCTTCGGCACTTCCTTGCCGTCGAGGATCTGCTGGGCGACCCAGAACGCCAGCGTCGAAACACCTGGCGCGATCGAGACCGACTTTGTCTCGTAGCCGTTGGCAGCCTTCTGTTCCGCCCACCAAGCAAGCTCGTCCTGGCGGTTGCCCATGATGATGATCGGCATCGGCCGACCTGCTGCCGCAATGGCCTGCGCCGCGCCATAGCCATCGCCGCCCTGCGTCACGACGCCGACGATATCGGGCAGCGACGGAAGGATCCCGGCGACGGCCTTCTGCGCCACGTCCTGCGCCCAGTCTCCATGGACGGAACCCACGATCTTGAACTGCGGGAACTGCTCAACCCCGGCATGGATGCCAGCACTGATCTCGTCATCCACGAAGACCCCGGCAAGGCCGCGGATCTCCAGCAGGTTGCCGCCTTCGGGCAAGCGCCCCGCAAGGTATTCTACCTGGCCGCGACCCATTTCCTTGAAATCCACCGCGATCCGCCAGGCACAGGGCTCGGTCACGATCCCGTCGAACGACACCACGACGATGCCGGCGTCGCAGGCTTCCTTGACCGCGCCGTTCAAAGCCGTCGGCGATGCCGCATTTACCACGATGGCGTTGTAGCCCTCGAGGATCATGTTCTGGATCTGGGCTGCCTGCTCGGTCGCCTGGTTCTCGGCGGTGGTGAAGGCCGCGGCTTCGGCAACGATCCCGGCCTCGACCGCCGGTTTGGTCACGGTTTCCCAGCTGGTCAGCATCGCCTGACGCCAGGAGTTTCCAGCATAGTTGTTTGACAGCGCAATGCGCTTGTCGGCGGTATCTGCATGGACTGGCAGCGCGGCGCAAGCAAGCGCAGCGGATGCCAGCATCATCATTCTTGATTTCACGTCTGTCTCCTCCTTGTAACCAGTCAGTTCTGGCTTGGCACGATCCCGCCCTGCCCTTTGGGCTTGTGGCGGCCTCCTCGATCGTGCCGGGATGATGCAGCTAAGCGGATGGTCTGTATAGTGCTTTCAAGGCTATGCTCTTGCTCGCAAGATGCGCTGAAGAGAGCACTGATCCCGTGCGTCCTATCCCGCCCCGAACCGGATCACACCTGCGTTGCGGCAGGGAACGGTCGCAATGGCACTGTCAGATTGAACCCGGATGTCAGGCTCGTGCCGCCCGGAGCTTCGCCACCCCGGCAAAACTTCTGACTTGCCTGGTTCTCACCAAGCAGCGCGGCACCAAGGCAGAGGGAATTCCTCCCCTAGACTGTAGCAGGCCAGTTTAAGGGGCACTCAAGGCCCCATGCGTGAGTGCGCAACATGGCCGAAGGAAACGGAGAATGGCGCGCATTCGTTTGGCAGCAATTCTATTGGGGTTGCCGTCGACGTGGCTCGGGTTACTCTGCGACGGGCTGAGAGGCGAACGGGGGGATTGACCGGATGAACTGGCTTGAACAGTCGCATATGGCCCGGCGCGGAGTCGCGCGCGGCAGGCTCGGTGCTCGCCACAGCCTTACCGAGGCGTTGCAGGGCGAATACCACTATGTCTACGGCCCGTATTCCAAGCCCGTCCTGCGCATCAACCCAGGTGACGTGGTCGAGGTCGAGACGCTCGACGCGTTCGGCGGCGCGGTGAAGACCGAGGACGACCTGCCGTCGCGCGTGCTCAACATGCCTTTCGTGAACCCGCAGAACGGACCCATTGCCATAGAAGGCGCTGAGAAAGGCGACACGCTGGCGGTCTATGTGCATTCCCTCCTGCCGCGGGGTCCGCAGCCCGCAGGCACCACGGCACTGATCCCCGATTTCGGCGGCCTTACTTCGACGGGCCTGACCCATCTAAATGCCCCCCTGCCGGAACGGGTGAAGAAGATGGTGGTGACACCCGAGGGCGTGCTGTTCTCTGACCGGCTCACCCTGCCGTACGAGCCTTTCGTCGGCACTATGGGTGTGTCGCCCGAAATCGAGGCGATCTCGTCGCTGCAGCCTGACTACTGGGGCGGCAACATGGACATGCCCGATGTGGCGCCGGGATCGGTCATGTATTTCCCTGTCTGCCGGAAGGATGCGCATTTCTTCATCGGCGACTGCCACGCCCGTCAAGGCGACGGCGAGTTGTGCGGCGTCGCGGTGGAGATCCCCGCGACAGTGACGGTGCAGATCGACCTCATTAAGGGCTGGACCATCCCCGGCGTGCGGCTTGAACGCGAGGATTTCATCATGTCGGTAGGCAGCGCCCGACCGATGGAGGATGCGGCGCGCATGGCCTACCGCGATCTCATCCGCTGGATGGTGTCGGACTACGGCTTTGAGGAAAGCGAGGCCTATTTCCTGTGCACGCAGGCCGGGAAGATGCGCGTGGGCAACATGGTGGACCCGAAATACTCACTGGGTGCGTCGATGCTGAAAACTTATCTGGGGTGAGGGGCTGACATGGATCTGGGATTGAAGGGGCTGAACGCCCTCGTGACGGGCGGCAGCAAGGGTATCGGGCGGCACTGTGCCGAGATTCTGGCCGCCGAAGGCGCGAACGTGTCGATCTGCGCGCGTGACCAGAAGGGCGTGACCGAGGCGGTCGAGGCGATGAAGGGGCATGGAACCCAGGTGATCGGTCAATCGGTCAATGTAGCTGACAAGACTGCACTGGAAGTCTGGGTCAAGGACAGTGCGGCGGCACTGGGTGGGATCGACATCGTCGTCGCCAATGTCTCGGCGCTGGCAGTGGCGGATGACGAAGCCGCCTGGGTCGCGGGCTTTGACACCGACATGATGCATTCCGTGCGGCTGGTGAATGCGGCAATGCCGTGGCTCGAGCGGTCGAAAGCCGCCTCCATCACGCTCATCTCATCGGTATCGGGGCGCGAGATCGACTTTACCGGCCCCGCTTATGGTGCGTTCAAGGCTGCTCTGGTGCACTACGCTCAGGGGCTTGCGTACAAGCTGGCAGGCAAGGGCATCCGGGCCAATACGGTGTCGCCCGGCAACACCTATTTCGACGGCGGCATCTGGCAGTGGATCGAGAACAACAACGCCGACCTGTTTGCCGAAGCGATGCGGCTGAATCCCACCGGGCGGATGGCGCGGCCGGAAGAAATCGCGCGGGGCGTGGTGTTCCTGGCCTCGCCCGCCTCAAGCTTCACCACCGGTACAAACCTCGTCATCGACGGCGCGCTGACCAAGGGCGTGCAGCTCTAGGCAGCCGTCCGAGGTTCTGGTCTAGGACGAAGCCGTCGAATTGCCAAAGCCCTGACGGGGAGGCAGACGAAGGCTGCGTCAAGGGCCGGTCGTAGGTCACGATTGCTGCACAATCTGAAAGTGATCCAAGACCCTACGGGCCACAATGGGTCAAACTCTGTTCAGGATACCGGAACGCTGCACCAGATCAAAGAAGGATTCGGGACATGACAAAGCTGCAGGGGGTCCTGTTAGAGGAACTTTCTGTGAGCGCGGCAATCGGCGCGGTCAGCTTAGTAGAATGACTGGCCGCCATTTCCGCTGCTTCAAGCCGAGCCTCGAGATCATCGTCTGGCGGTGATGCCCGACATCCGCTTCCCACTGTCGTTGCGAAACATCGAGGACCTCCGGCACGAGCGCGGGATCGAGATATGCCACGAGACGGTACGATTTCTGGTCGCATCGCTTTGGCCCGATGATCGCAGCCGAGGTCCAAGAGCGCCATGTGGAAGGGATACGATTGAGCCGCTAGAGATGGCATCTCAACGAGGTCTTCGTGAGGATCACCAGCGAGCGCCACTGTCTCTGGTGCGCCGTCAATCACAAGGGCGAAGTTCTCGAGAGATTCGTCACCAAAACGCGGGACAAGAAGCGCGGCATTGAAATTCCTCAGGAAACCACTGACACAGATTCCCGCGCCTGCATGCCGTGCTTCCAGCGCGAGTGCGCCCGGGCACCAGGATCAGCGGATCAACCAGCCATGATCGCTGCTCAGGATCGCCTGAATGCTCGCGGTGGCCGTCGGCGCGTCGCCAGACGCCACTGCTGAAACGAGCGCCGCATAGGTCTCGGACTTTTCCTTGGCAAAGTCGGTGACACGTTCGCGGATCTTGGCAACGGTCACCTGCGCGACGCCGAATTCGGCAAGGGTGGAGGCTACGCGCAGGAAAGGGTTCTGTGTCGCGTCGTAGAGGGTGCGATGAAACTCGAATTCAGCCATCGCAAAGGGTTCGGCCATCGTTGCCGTGACCTCGCGCTGATGCTGCCAGTAGACCAGCATCCGCAGCTGTTCGGCGCTGCGGCGGCGCACGGCGAGCGTGGTCGCCTGAAGCTCGATCGTCTCGCGCAGTTCCACGAAACTGGCAAGGAACGCCGGGTCGGGACCTGCCTCCTGCACCCATGTCAGAACCTGCCGGTCGAACAGGTTCCAGCGGCTGCGCGGCAGAACCCGCGTTCCGACCTTGGCGCGCGCCTCGACCAGCCCCTTCGCCTCGAGCGTCTTCAGCGCCTCGCGCAGCACGGTGCGCGAGACGCCGTAGGTATCCATCATCTCGGCATCGTTCGGCAGGATCGAACTGACCGGCAACCGGCCCGAGACGATGCCGACACCGATCTCGTGATGACGTAGGAATGGAAGTTTCGTGCCGACTGACGCCCGGACAGCGATCGGATCAGGCTTCCGGGTTCGCTCATCTTATGACTTCCAAAGAACCTTCCTGTTCGGGGTGGAGGCGCTGAAGACCAGACGCTGCAAGGATGATGAACATAAACAGAAGCGCACCGATGACGATCTTGGTCCACCAACTCGACATCGTGCCGTCGAAGACGATGTAGGTCTGCACCAGTCCCTGCAGCATCACGCCGATGAAGGTGCCCGCGACGAAGCCGTACCCGCCGGTCAGCAAGCGTGCCCCCGATAACCACGGCGGCGATGGCGTCAAGCTCCACCCCGAGCGCCGACAGCGAGTATCCGGCCGAGGTGTAAAGCGAGAAGACGATCCCGGCGAGGCCGGCCAGGTAGACGACAGCGTGTAGATCAGGATCGTCGTGCGCGCGACGGGAACGCCCATCAGCGCGGCCGAGGTCTCGCTGCCGCCGAGGGCATAGACGTACGAGCCGAAGCGCGTGCGGTGTGCCAGAACGATGGCCAGCGAGCGAACACCAGCAAGCATGATCTGCCGATCACCGTCAGGCGCCCGCCGCCGGGCAGCAGGAGGTAGGTCTTGGAAATCTGGCTGTAGAAGGCGTGCTTGATGCCGATGCTGTCGGGCGACAGCACCGAGGCCCCGCCCCGGGCAAGGAACATCCCCGCAAGCGTGACGATGAACGACGGCACCGCAGGTAATGGATCGCGGCCCCCATCGACGGCGCCGAAGGCCGCCGCGACGACAAGGGCCACGGCAAAGGCCGCAAGCGGGTGTAGGTCCCGAGCCACATGATCAGGACGGCGATCAGGACGGTGGTGAAGCCGATCACCGCTCCGACCGAAAGGTCGATCCCGCCCGAGAGGATGACAAAGGTCATGCCAACCGCAGCGATCCCGAGAAAGGCGTTGTCGGTCAGGAAGTTCCCCAGCACGCGGGTCGAGAGCATGCCGGGATACTGCCAGCACGGCCGCAAGGTAGGCGAGCAGGAAGATCGCGGCGGTGGCCGCAAGGGGGCGCAGGCTGCGGTTCATCGCGATGTCCTCGGAGCGGGGTCGGCTGGCGGGGGCGACCGTCGGCGCACCAGTTGCGCGACGTTTGGCGATTGCAGGACAAGGATCAGGATGATGACGCCGGATTTCACCACGAGGTTGAACTGGGGCGAGAAGCCCGAAATCAGGATGCCGGTGTTCATCGCCTGGATGATCAGCGCGCCCACGACCGACATCGGGATCGAGAAGCGCCCGCCCAGCAGCGATGTGCCCCCGATCACGACGGCCAGGATCGCATCCAGCTCCAGCCAGAGACCGGCGTTGTTGGCATCGGCGCCCCGGATGTCGCCTGCAACGATCAGGCCCGCGATAGCGGCGCAGAAGCCCGCAGAAGGTGTAGACAGGATCAGCAGGAACGCGGCTGGAAATCCCCGCGAAGCGCGCGGCAGACCGGTTTACGCCGACCGCCTCGATCAGCAGGCCAAGCGCGGTGCGGCGCACGGTGAGGGTGGCCGATCATCAGCGACGGATCGCCGCGATGACGATCGGCATCGGAAAGCCGAGGAAGGAGCCCGGTGCCGATGAAGATCAGCAGCGGGTCCGAGAAGGTGACGATGGAGCCTTCGGTGACCAGTTGGGCCAGCCCGCGCCCGGCGACCATCAGCACGAGCGTGGCGATGATCGGCTGCATGTCGAGCACCGTGACCAGCAGCCCGTTCCAGAGCCCGCAGATCAGCCCGATCACGAGAGCCGCCGCGACGGCCAGACCGGATGGGATAGCCCGCGATCACCAGACTGGCCGCCACCGCGCCTGCAATCGCCATGACCGCGCCGACCGACAGATCGACACCCTTGGTCGCGATGACCGCCGTCATGCCGATGGCCAGGATCGCGACCGGCGCGCCCCGGTTCAGCACGTCGATCAGGCTGCCGAAAAAGCGGCCGTCCTGCCAGGTGATGTCGAAGAAGCCGGGGAACAGCAGCCAGTTGATGAACAGAACTGCGGCCGAGCGCCAGAAACTGAGGGCCGCAGCGAGGCGGCGGCAAGACGCCGCCTCATGCCGTCACCGTGCGGTGTTCGGCAATCGTCCTGACAATGACCGCGGGGGCAATGTCATCGCCCGTAAGTTCCGCCACCATCTCGCGGTCACGCATCACGACAACCCGGTTGGAATAGGCCACGACCTCGTCCAGTTCGGACGAGATCACCAACAGCGCCAGACCATCCTCGCGCAGCCGGTTGATCGTCCGGACAATCTCGGCATGCGCACCGACGTCGATCCCGCGGGTGGGTTCGTCAAGGATCAGGAAGCTCGGGTCGATGGCCAGCCAGCGTGCGAGGATCACCTTCTGCTGGTTGCCGCCAGACAGAAGCTTGACCGGCATGTCGTGATTGGCCGCGCGGATGTCGAGCGCCTCGGCGTAGCGGCCTGCGACCTCGGACCTGCTCGTCGCGGTTCAGCGCGCTGAACCATCCCAGCTTGGCCTGCAGCGCGATGATGATGTTCTCGCGCACCGAAAGCTCGCCGAAGATGCCGTCGAGCTTGCGATCTTCGGGGCAGAAGCCGAAGCCGGCTGCCACGGCCTGCGCCGGGTTGCGGATCGTGGTCGGGCTGGCCGGCCACGGTGATCGCGCCGGTATCCGGCTGATCGACGCCGAACATCAGCCGGGCCATTTCGGTGCGGCCCGAACCCAGCAGCCCGGCGACCCCCACGACCTCGCCTTCATGCAGCCGCAGCGTAAACGGCGCGACCTTGCCCGCCTTGCCCACGCCCTTGAATTCCACCCGGGCCGGCCCGGTCGCCGCCACGGACAGGGCCCCGGCGTGATGGCTGAAGGCGATGTCCTTTCCCAGCATCATGCGGACGACGTCGGTGGCTGTAAGATCGCTCAGCCGCTCTGTTCCGACCTTGCGACCATTGCGCAGGATCGTGACGCGGTCTGCGATGGCGAACACCTGGTCGAGAAAGTGGGTGATGAAGATGATCGCCAGTCCGCGCGCCTTGAGCCGGGCGACGACCTCGAACATCTTGGTCACTTCGTTGCGGTCGAGGCTTGCCGTGGGTTCGTCAAGAACCAGCACCTTGCCCGAAAGCTGGACGGCACGGGCGATCGCCACGATCTGCTGGATCGCGACCGAATAGGTGCCCAGATCGGCCTTCACGTCGATTTCCAGACCGTAGGTCGCCAGCACATCGCGCGCCCGCGCCTCGATCAGCCCTTTCCTCACAAGCCCGAAGCGCGTCGGCTGGTGCCCAAGAAACAGGTTTTCGGCGACCGAGCGGTTCGGCAGAAGGTTGACCTCCTGATACACCGTGCCGATCCCGGCGGCCTGGGCCTGCAACGGATCGCGGAATGCAACGTGCTGGCCCTTCGAGCAGCACCTCGCCCCCGTCCGGCTGATAGGCCCCGGTCAGGATCTTGACGAGCGTCGACTTGCCGGCGCCGTTCTCGCCCAGCAGGGCATGAACCTCGCCGGAGCGAACTTCGAAATCGACATCGTCCAGAGCGCGATGCTGGCCGAAAATCTTGCTGACCGACCGTGCCGCAAGCACCGGCGGCGTCACACCTGGCAAATCGAGCGCCACGGCTGTCCTCCCTCTGTTGGTCTGATTGTGCGCCGACCGATACGCGGAAAGCAATTCCGCCGACCGGGTGACCGGTCGGCGGTCGGCTACCGCCAGGGAGGGGTCAGTAGCCGAGACCCTTGCGGGTGTCGTACTCCGACTGCGGATTGTCCGCGGGAGTGTAGAGCTTGGACTCGGTGATGATGAACTTTTCGGGCACCGTGCCGTTGTTCAGATAGGCATCCAGCGCCGCGAACGCCGGGCCGGCCATGTTCGGCGTCAACTCGACGGTCGCGTTGGCTTCCCCGGCCACCATCGCCGAGAAGATGTCGGGGACCGCGTCGATCGACACGACAAGGATGTCGCTCCCCGGTTTCAGTCCGGCATCCTTGATGGCCTGGATCGCGCCCACCGCCATGTCGTCGTTATGGGCGTAGACGGCGCAGATGTCCTTGCCGCCGTTCTCGGCCTTCAGGAAACCTTCCATGACTTCCTTGCCCTTCGAGCGCGTGAAGTCACCTGTCTGGCTGCGGGCGATCGTCACGTTGGGATGGCCTGCAATGGCCTCCTCGAAGCCCTGCTTGCGGTTGATGGCCGGGGACGAGCCGACGGTTCCCTGCAGTTCCACAACCTTGCAGTCCTTGTCGCCGACGGTGGCGACAAGCCAATCGCCCGCAACCCGGCCTTCCTTCACCTGATCGGAGGCCACCGAGGTCAGATAGAGGTCTTCCGGAGCGTCGATGCCACGGTCCAGCAGCACGACGGGAATGCTCGCCTCCTTGGCCTCGGTCAGGACTTCCTCCCAGCCGGTCGAGACGACCGGAGCGACAAGGATTGCATCGACGCCCTGCGCGATGAAGCCGCGGATCGCCTTGATCTGGTTCTCCTGCTTTTGCTGGGCATCGGCGAACTTCAGGTCGATGCCCAGTTTCTCGGCTTCGGCCTTGGTCACCGACGTTTCAGCGGCGCGCCAGCCGGACTCGGAGCCGATCTGCGAGAAGCCGATCACCTTGCCCTGCAGACCTTCCGCCCAGGCTGCGCTGGACAAAAGTGTTCCGACGCTCGCGGCAAGCGCGAGCCATTTGAAGTTGGTCATGATTCCTCCCGTGAAGTTGAAACGGACGTTTTCCTCCCATCCGTCTCAGCTCAGCGTAGCAAAAGTAATACTATATGAAAATACAGTTTTCGATCGCACCAGGATGACCGCGTTACTGCCATTTTTCGATTTCTAAACATGTATTTGCATGATCCGTTGCACGAGCCACCGACCTGGGAGCCATCCCGCCACTGCGATCCCTGGATCGTGTGCCATGGGGATTCGGTCACGTCATGCTGTGGCGAAGTTTTCGACTTTTGTGACCCGTCGGCCCCGGTGGATTGCCAAAGCAGAACGGCAACAGCCTACAAGCTGATCACCGCACTTGACGTCTTCGTGATAAAACTCTACCCGGCGTTCAGCGACCGGGCCCCTCTGACAGGCAACCACCTGTGATGTCGGCGCTGAGAGACCGGGGTCCTTTGTCTGCTGCGACACTTCCCCGTCACAAACACAGACGACCAAAGGGGAAGCCAATGGATTTTCTATTCTATGAAGTGATCAGCAAGCCGCTGTGGCTGTGGCTGATGTTCCTGACCATCGTCGTTGCGCTGATGGTCTTCGACCTTGGCGTGCTGCACAAGGAAGACCACGAGATCGGTGTCGCCGAAAGCCTGAAGCTGTCGGCATTCTACATCATGTTCGCTATCGCGTTTGGCGGATACATCTGGTGGGCATGGTCGAACGGAACCCTCGTCACCAGCGACGGGACGAATCCGGTCGCCGCCTATTTCCAAGGCTACATCATCGAGAAGGTTCTCTCGATCGACAACGTCTTCGTCATCTCGCTGATCTTCGGCTACTTCGCCATTCCGCGGAAGTATCAGTACCGCGCCCTGGTCTGGGGCATCATTGGTGTCATCGTCCTGCGCGGCATCATGATCGCCATCGGTGCCGAGCTTGTGTCGAACTACAAGTGGATGACGCTGGTCTTCGCGGCCTTCCTCGCCTTCACCGGGATCAAGATGCTGGTGGTCAAGGAAGGCGACACAGACGTCTCGAAGAACCCGATGATCGGGCTCGTGGCACGGTTCATGAACGTGACCAAGGAGTTGCACGGGCAGAAGTTCTTTGTGCGCCAGCCGCATCCCGTCACGCAGAAGATGGTCCTGTTCGCGACCCCCCTGTTCGTCGCGCTGGTCGTCATCAACTTCGCCGACATCATCTTCGCGGTCGATTCCGTGCCTGCGATCTTCCTGATCACCACCGACACCTTCATCGTCTACACCGCCAACATCATGGCCATCCTGGGCCTGCGCGCGCTTTACTTCGCGCTGGCGGCGCTGGTGCACCGCTTCCACTATCTGAAGTATGCGCTGGCCGTCGTGCTGATCTTCATCGGGTTGAAGGGCTTCTACAGCTACTTCTTCGGCAAGTTCGACCCGTACCTGTCGCTGGCCATCACGATCGGGATCATTGCAGCGGGCATCTTCTATTCCCTCTGGAAGACCCGGGATGGTGCGCAGGGCTCGTCCCACCCGATGTGATGGGCGACGCCCGGGGGCCGGACATCATCGTGTGTCCGCCCCCGCTAACTCCGCCGTGCCTCAGGGTCGCAAGGGGCGGTGAGCGGTTTGGTGCCGCCCGGCCGCAAAGCAGGGGTAGCAGCCCTCCCTTTCCGGCGACGCTATAGCTGCGTGCCAGAGCAGGACCCGTCCCGCGTCTCGCGCGGGGCGGTTTCGCGTGAGGTGAGGAAAGAGGCGAGATCGGTGTCCGAGATGCGCCAGCCCTTGCCGATGTCGATGGCGCGAAGTTCGACCGGATTTGATCCATTGCCGAACGGTCGCCTCGGCCACTTCCAGCCGTTGCGCGAGTTCCTGCACCGTCTGATATCGGTCCTGAGGCATGTCTGGCTTTTCCCGAACTACGCCGAAGAATAGCGTGTTTTTATCGGCTTTGATTGATTTCGATCAAGGATGCTCGGCCTTTCTCCGGACAAGGTATCACGAGGTCAGGCGGCGCAGCGGAGGGACCCGCTGCCGTGACCTTCCAACTGCTGACACTGCCAGAAGGGAATACCATCATGCCAAAGCGCATCGCCTACATGCCTCTGAACACCTATCCGGAGGCGGCACCCGATGCGGCTGTCCTTGCCACGATAGCCTTCGCCTCCTCGCTTGGGTGTGCGCTGCACGTCTCGACGCTGGCGGTGGATGTCCCGAAGACGGCTTCGCCGATCGGTGGCCTTCTCATCAACGTTGAGGCCATGGCGCAGGCGGCAGAGGATCGCAGCAAGGCAGAGTGCATCCGTTTGCAGACCCTCATCACGGGGGCGGCAGGACCCGACCTGGACCTATCCGTGGCAAACCACAGGGTTGTGCTTGGCGCGGCCCTCGACGCCGCTGCGACCGAGGCGCGGCTCTTCGATCTGGCTTTGTTGCCTTGGTCGGCCGAGACGGCGACTGCGCAGGACATGGCTCAGGCCGTCGTGTTTGGCGCGGGCGTGCCGACGATCCTGGTTCCGGAAACGATTGAAGCGGGGTCCATCGATCACATCGCGATCGCCTGGGATGGCAGCCGGGTCGCTGCGCGCGCGCTCTGCGACGCCCTGCCCCTTCTGTCCGAGGGTGGCCGCGTTTCCGTCGTGACGGTCGGGGGTGAAAAGAAGCTCGGCGGCGGTGGCCTTGCGCAGACCCTTGCGGCATCCCTGGAACGGCGCGGCTACACCGCCAGCGCCGTCGACATCGCGCTTGGCGGCAGACCCATCGCAGAGGCGTTGCAGGACGCCGCACTTTCGGAAGGAGCGCAGCTGATGGCGATGGGCGGCTTCGGCCATTCCCGCCTGCGCGATTTCATCCTCGGCGGCGCGACGATGGGAGTGTTTTCGGACCTGCGGCTGGCGGTGTTGCTGTCGCATTGAGCGGGCGCGACAGGCTCTGGCATCGTAATTCGCCTCTCCGAGCAGAAGCTGTCCCGGGAAATGAGGAGAGCTTTCTCCTGATTTTGTATTTGCATATTTAAATATTTTACCTTAATATCTCTGTCGAGGAACGGGTCGCGTTCCGAAGGAGGTGGCAAGGTGGCGCATATCGTCGTGTTGGGGGCCGGTCTCGGTGGCGTGATCATGGCCTATGAGATGAAGGATCAGCTCGGCCGCGACGACCGGCTGACGGTCATCACCAAGGGAAGCAGCTACAGCTTCGTGCCCTCGAACCCGTGGGTCGCCGTCGGATGGCGCAAGCGCGAAGAGATCGAGGTCGATCTGACCGAGATCATGGACCGGCGCGGCATCGCCCTGATGACGCAGGGCGCCGCGCGGCGTGCATCCCGGCGAAAACCGGGTCGAGCTGACCGATGGCGGCAAGCGTCGACTACGACTATCTCGTGATCGCGACCGGTCCCGACCTCGCCTTCGACGAAATTCCCGGCCTTGGCCCCGAAGGGCATACCGAATCCGTCTGCCACATCGACCACGCGCTCAAGGCCGAACAGGCGTTCAAGAAGCTGGTCGCCAAGCCCGGCCCGGTCATCATCGGCGCCGTGCAGGGCGCTAGCTGCTTCGGCCCGGCCTACGAATTCCTGTTCATCCTCGAGACCGCGCTGCGCAAGGCCAAGGTGCGCGACCGCGTGCCGATGACCTTCGTCACGTCCGAACCCTACATCGGCCATCTGGGCCTTGACGGCGTGGGCGACACCAAGGGTCTGCTGGAAAGCCAGATGCGCGCCCATCACATCAAGTGGATCACCAATGCCAAGGTGGCTTCGGTCGATCCCGGCGTGATGCATGTCGAAGAGGTGAACGACGACGGCAGCACGAAGAAGCTGCACGACCTGCCCTTCGCCTTTTCGATGATGCTGCCCGCCTTCCGCGGCGTGCAGGCGGTCCGCGGGATCGAGGGGCTGACCAACCCGCGCGGCTTCATCCTGGTCGACAAGTTCCAGCGCAACCCGACCTTCCGCAACGTCTTCGCCGTGGGCGTGGGCGTCGCCATCCCGCCGATGGGGCCGACGCCGGTTCCGGTGGGCGTGCCCAAGACCGGCTTCATGATCGAAAGCATGGTCACGGCGACCGCCATGAACATCGCGAGCCTTCTGAAGGGCGAAGAGCCGTCCGAGGTCGGCACCTGGAACGCCGTCTGCCTTGCCGACTTCGGCGACGGGGGCGTGGCCTTCGTCGCGCAGCCGCAGATCCCGCCGCGCAACGTCAACTGGTCGTCGCAGGGCAAATGGGTTCACTACGCCAAGATCGGGTTCGAGAAATACTTCCTGCGCAAGATCCGCATGGGCAAGTCGGAACCCTTCTACGAGCGCCTCGCACTTCAGGCGCTTGGTATCGACAAGCTGAAATCCACCCACCACGAACCGGGAGAAGTCTCATGACCGTCAACCAAGCCGTCACAGCCTTTGCAGGCTTCATGGTCCTGCTGTCGCTCGCCCTTGCCTGGTATGTCTCGCCCTATTTCCTGGCGCTGACCGCCTTTGTCGGGGCGAACCTGTTCCAGTCGGCCTTCACCGGCTTCTGTCCCGCCGCGATGATCTTCCGCAAGATGGGCCTGCGCGACGGATCGGCCGCCTGACCGGAGCAAGGATCATGTCCGCGACGCTCAGACGCGCCTCCACCTTCCTGCTTGGTCTGCTGGTCCTGTCCGGTCCGCTGGCGGCGGGTGAGCTTGTCCTCCGTCCGGTCGAGGTGGCCGAGACGAAGGCGCTGTTCGGCCAGATCGAAAGCCGGTTCGTCGTGCCCGCGCGGAGCCGCATCGGCGGCACGATCACGGCGCTGGACGTGACCGAAGGCGATGCCGTCGGCGCAGGGCAGGTCATCGCGCGGATCGTGGACGAGAAGCTGGAACTGC
Source organism: uncultured Alphaproteobacteria bacterium (assembly GCA_963736565.1). GTDB lineage: Bacteria > Pseudomonadota > Alphaproteobacteria > Rhodobacterales > Rhodobacteraceae > Aliitabrizicola. The sequence continues at coordinate 1,071,504 of CAVTOW010000005.1, read as the reverse complement.
AACTCGCCGCAGCCGAGGCCCGGCTTGCTGCCGCACGGTCGGAACTGGAAAACGCCCAGACCGAACTGGCGCGGAGCGAAGCCTTGCTTGCGCGTGGCTCGACCACCCTGCAGGCCGTGGATCGCGTGCGCACACAGGTCACTGTCGCGCGGAACGCGGTCGCGGAACTCGAGTCGGGCAAGTCGGTGATCGAACAGCAGATGGCCGAGGGCGACGTGACCGCGCCCGCCGCAGGCCGTGTCCTGTCGATCCCGACCCGGCTGGGCGAGGTCGTCATGGCGGGCGAGGCGGTGGCGACCATCGCGGGCGGCAGTGTCTTTCTGCGACTGGCGATCCCCGAACGCCATGCAGCGGGGCTGGATGTCGGTGCCGCGGTGACAGTCGGCGAAGGCGACAGCGCGCGCGAGGGGCGGATCGAGAAGGTCTATCCGCTGATCGAGAACGGCCGCGTCACCGCCGATGTCGCGGTCGACGGTCTGTCCGACAGTTTCATCGGGCAGCGCATCCTCGTGCGGGTTCCGGTCGGCACGCGCCAGGTGCTGGCGGTTCCGCAAGGCGCGATCCAGCGTCGCGCGGGCCTCGACCTGGTCGAGATCGCGGGCGACAGCGGAAACCGCGCACGTGACGGTCGTGCCCGGCCCGGTCGTCGAGACCGCAGATGGCCCGATGGTCGAAATCCTGACGGGCCTGCGCAGCGGCGACACGGTCATCGTGCCATGACACCTCCTGCCAAGCGCGGCATCGCCGGTGCGCTGACCGATGCCTTCATCACCTCGCCCCTGACGCCGCTCGCCCTGATCGCAGCGGTGCTGATGGGGATCGTGGCGCTTATCACCCTGCCGCGCGAGGAAGAGCCGCAGATCTCGGTCCCGATGGTCGATATCCATGTCCAGGCCAACGGGTTGCGCGCCGAGGATGCCGTCAAGCTGGTGACGGAGCCGCTGGAGACCATCGTCAAGTCGATCCCCGGCGTCGAGCATGTCTATTCCCAGACGCAGGATGACGGGGTGCTGGTGACGGCCCGGTTCGAGGTCGGCACCTCGCCCGATGCCGCCATCGTGCGGGTCCACGAAAAGGTTCGCGCCAATATCGACCGCATTCCCGACGGGCATCCCCGAGCCGCTGATCGTCGGGCGCGGCATCGACGACGTGGCGATCAAGGTTCTGACGCTCGCGCCGCGCCCCGAGGCTGCCGATCGCTGGACGCCCGCCGACCTGACGCGCGTCGCGCATGAGGTGCAGGTCGCCATCGCCGCGCTGCCCGACATCGGGCTGACCTACATCGTGGGCGAGACGCCCGAGGAGATCCGCATCCGCCCCGATCCCGAGCGGCTGGCGCAGGCGGGTCTGACGCTTCAGGCGCTGGCCGGCAAGGTCGAGGGCGCGAACCGCAGCTTCTCGGTCGGCACGGTGCGCGAGGACGGCCGCCAGATCGGCCTGACGGCGGGGCGGACCCTGGCCGATCTGACCGAGATCGAGAACCTTCTGGTCACCACGCGCGACGGCCGGCCCGTCTACGTCCGCGACGTTGCGGATGTGACCCTGACCTCCGAGGCGACCGACGCGCGGGTGTTCCAGCTTGACCGGGCCGAGACGGGCTTTTCGCGCGTGCCTGCGGTCTCGCTCGCCATCGCGAAGCGCCCCGGCGCGAATGCGGTGACCATCGGCGAGGAGATCCTTCACGCAGTCGAACGGCTGGAAGGCGGCGTGATCCCCGACGATCTGGTCGTCCACATCACCCGCGACTACGGAGAGACGGCGAACGAGAAGGCCAACGAACTGCTGTTCCACCTTGGACTTGGCGACGCTGTCCATCGTGGCGCTGGTCTGGGTCGCCATCGGCTGGCGCGAGGCGCTGGTGGTGCTGGTGGTGATCCCGGTCACCATCCTGCTGACGCTCTTTGCGGCCCGGGTCATGGGCTACACGCTGAACCGCGTCAGCCTGTTCGCGCTGATCTTCTCCATCGGTATCCTCGTCGACGACGCCATCGTGGTGATCGAGAACATCGCCCGGCACTGGGGGATGAACGACGGCCGCTCGCGCCGCGCCGCCGCCATCGACGCGGTGGGCGAGGTCGGCAATCCCACCATCGTCGCCACCCTGACCGTGGTTGCCGCCCTGCTGCCGATGCTGTTCGTGTCCGGCATGATGGGTCCGTACATGAGCCCGATCCCCGCCAACGCCTCGGCCGCGATGGTGTTTTCGTTCTTCGTGGCGGTCATCATCACGCCGTGGCTCATGCTGAAGCTGGGCAAGGCCCATGCGGGGCACGCACATGGTGCAGCGGGGGCCGATGATGGCGGGCCGCTCGGCCGCCTCTACCGCGCCGTGGCGCGCCCGGTGCTCAAGACGAAAACCCGGTCGTGGATTTTCTTGCTGGCGGTGCTGGCACTGACCATCGGGTCGATGGGCTTCTTCTACACCGCTGCCGTCACGGTGAAGCTGCTTCCCTTCGACAACAAGTCCGAGCTTGCGGTCCTGCTCGACATGCCGCGCGGCACGTCGGTCGAGGACACCGACCGGACGCTGGCCGACCTTGCGACGATCCTCGCCGACATCCCCGAGATAACATCGATCCAGTCTCACGCCGGAACCGCTGCGCCGTTCAACTTCAACGGCCTCGTGCGGCACTACTACCTGCGCTCCGAACCGCAGATGGGCGATCTTCAGGTCAACCTGTCGCCCAAGGCCGACCGGTCGCGCGAAAGCCATGCCATCGCGCTGGACATGCGCCAGCGGCTCGCCGCGCTGGCCTTGCCCGAGGGTGCGTCGGTTAAGGTCGTCGAACCGCCGCCCGGCCCGCCGGTCATGTCCACGCTTCTGGCCGAAATCTACGGCCCCGATCCCGAAACCCGCCGCGCGGTTGCACGCAAGGTGCGCGAGGCGTTCGAGACGGTTCCCTATATCGTCGATATCGACGACAGCTTCGGCATCCCGGCCGAACGCCTGCGCCTGACGCTGGACGACGCCAACCTCGACTTCCACAAGATCGAGCCGGGCGATGTCTTCGACACCATCGGGCTGCTCTACGGCGGGGCGACCGTGGGCTATTCCCACCGATCCGGCGGGCGCGAGCCCATCGCGATCCGCCTCGCCCCCGCCACGGCAGACCGCGTGCTGGACGAACGTGCGCTGGCCACGCCCGTTCCCGCCAACCTGCTGCCGGGCGACCGCAGCGTGGTCGAACTGGGCGACGTGGTGACAGTCGCGACCGAGACGGCCTCGTTCCCGATCTTCCGCCACAACGGCAAGCCCGCCGAGATGGTCACGGCGGAGCTTGCCGGGGCCTTCGAGGCGCCGCTCTACGGCCAGATCGCCGTGGGCCGCGCCATTGCCGCCGCCGATTGGGGCGACCTGCCCAAGCCCGTCATCCGCCAGCACGGCCAGCCCGACGACACGACGGCCCCCGTCCTGCTGTGGGATGGCGAATGGGACGTGACCTGGGTCACCTTCCGCGACATGGGCGCGGCCTTTGGCGTGGCGCTTGTGGGTATCTACATCCTCGTCGTGATGCAGTTCGGCTCGTTCAAGCTGCCGCTTGTGGTCCTTACGCCGGTGCCGCTGACACTGATCGGCATTCTCTTCGGGCACTGGCTTTTCCAGGCACCGTTCTCGGCGACCTCGATGATCGGCTTCATCGCTCTGGCAGGAATCATCGTGCGAAACTCGATCCTGCTCGTCGACTTCATCCGCCACTCACCGGCAGACGGTCGCCCGATGCTGGAGGTTCTGCTCGACGCGGGGTCCATACGCTTCAAGCCAATCCTGCTGACCGCGCTCGCGGCAATGATCGGTGCGGTTACAATCCTGACCGACCCGATCTTTCAGGGACTGGCAATCTCGCTTCTGTTCGGTCTGTTTTCGTCGACGGTCCTGACCGTTCTTGTCATTCCGGCGATCTACGTCACATTCAGGGGTGGCGCTAAACCCACGATGCAGGGCTCCACACCATGAACACCCATCCCGTCCCCACGCCGTCGGCCCGCTCTACCACCCATATCGCGGTCGGACGGGCGACGGCACTGCTCAAACTGCTTGCCCATGACGGGCGGCTCGAGATCATGTGCCTTCTGCTGAACGGCGGCCGGACCGTCGGCGAGATCGGCGAAAGTGTCGGCCTCAGTCAGTCTGCGGTCTCGCAGCAGCTCATGCGCCTGCGGGCCGAGGGGCTGGTGATTGCAAACCGCGAAGGCAGAAGCATCCGATACGTCCTTGGCCGCCCCGAGGCGGCAATCGTCATCCGCGCCCTTGAAGAAGCGTTCTGCCCGCCCGAGGCTGTGAGTTCCACGCCCGAGACCCGTTAATGCCGACGCTGGCCCTTGCCGACCGAAGGCGAAGCGGTCGCAGGGATGTCAGTCGGGCAGAAGGATCGCGTCGCGCCCTGCAAAGCTGATCTCCGCCGCACTGCCGACCGGAGGCGGCGGCTGGTCAGGGCGATTGAAGGTGTCGAGCGCGATGATCGCATCCCCCACCCTCGCCCGGACCCGGATGACTGACCCCAGGAAATGAACCTCGTCGATCGTCGCAGGCAGGACCACGCCGTTGTCCCCGGCGCGCCCCAGACTGATCGCTTCCGGGCGCAGGGCAAGCGTGACCGTATCGCCGCGTTTCGCCGCCGGAATGGCCCGATCGAGCGAAAAGCTGCTGTCCGCCATCGAAAGCCGACCATCCTCTGCCGACAGCACATTGGCGGACAACAGGTTCAGCGTGCCGACGAAGCTCGGCCACGAAGCGGGTGCGCGGGCTGGTTGTAGATCTCGAACGGCGTGCCGACCTGTTCGGCGATGCCGCCGTTCATCACCACGATGCGGTCCGAGATCGACAGCGCCTCTTCCTGGTCGTGCGTCACGAAGATCGTGGTGATGCCCAGCTCGCGCTGGATCTCGCGGATCTCGTTGCGCAGCGACACCCGGATCTTGGCGTCGAGCGCCGACAGCGGCTCGTCCAGCAGCAGCACGCGCGGGCGTGGGCGCCAGCGCGCGGGCCAGCGCCACGCGCTGCTGCTGCCCGCCCGAAAGCTGGAACGGGATAGCGCGCGCCGAGGTCCGGCAGGCCGATCAGCCGCAGCATCTCGGTCACCCGGGCGTCGCGCTCTCGGCCCGGGCGACGCCCTTGACCTTCAGCCCGAAGGCCACGTTCTCGCGCCACCGTCAGGTTGGGAAACAGCGCATAGGCCTGAAACATCATGCCGATGTGGCGCTGGTTCGGGCGCAGGTCCGGTCACGTCCTGCCCGTCGATGCGGATCGCGCCCGAGGTCGGCGTCTCGAACCCCGCCACCATGCGCAGCACCGTGGTCTTGCCGCAGCCCGACGGGCCGAGCAGCGAGACGAACTCGCCCTTCTCGATGGCCAGGTTGAAATCCTTGACCACCCGGTTCGTGCCGAAGGATCTTTTCCAGATCGGCTCAGGTCGAGAAAGGCCATCAGCGCTTGCGCCCTTGTCATGTTTGGAAAACCGGGTGACCAGCTGGATCAGGCCCATGCAGGCCCAGGTGATGGCAAAGGCGATCACGGCCAGCGCCGGCGGCTCATAGGCCCGGTTGGCGCCCAGCAGCTGCATGATAGGGGCCGAAGGCCGGGCGGTTCAGCAGGGCCGCCATGGTGAACTCGCCGATCACGATGGCGAAGGTCAGGAACGCGCCCGACAGCACCGCGACCAGCACGTTGGGCAGGATGATCCGCGCCAGGATGGTGACCCAGCCCGCGCCAAGGCTCTGCGCCGCCTCGGTCAGCGTGCGCCACGTCGATGGTGCGCAGCCCGGTATCGACGGCGCGGTACATGTAGGGCAGCGCCAGCGTGGCATAGCCGAACATCAGCAGGATGTTGGTGCCCATCGCCGATGCCGGTCAGCGGCAGCCAGCGACGAGGTGTTGTAAAGCCGGATATAGCCGAAGACGATGACGATGGCCGGAATGACCAGCGGCAGCAGGGTGATGAACTCGATCACCGGGCCGCGCCTGCGGCAGCTTCAGCCGCACCCAATAGGCGGTCGGCACCACCAGCAGCACGCCGAAGACGATGGTGCACAGCGCCAGCATCAGCGAATAGCCGAAGGTCGCCCGAAAGTGCGGGTCGCTCGAACACCTGGCGATAGGCGTCGAAGGAATAGACCCCGCGCCGCATCTTCAGGCGAAAACTCGGTCATGCCGATCAGCGGCAGGAGGAAGAACAGCGCAGCCGAGCAGGAGCGCGGCCCAGGCGCAGAAGCGGGTCATTTCAGCCACCTCTCGGACCGGGTGCGCAGCACGATGTAGATCGACGTTGGCGAGGCCGGTGATGACGATCATCCCGAAGGCCAGCGCATAGCCGAGATTCGGGTTGCCCAGCACATCGCCCCGGATCTGCGCGAACAGCTTGATCGGCACGATGTTCAGCTGCGGCCCGGTCAGCGCAAAGGCGGTCGCGACCGCGCCGAACGCAGTTGGCGAACAGCAGCGCAAAGGTGCCCAGCAGCGACGGGAACAGGATCGGCAGCGCCACCATGCGCCAGTATTGCAGGCCGCGTCGCGCCCAGGATCTGCCGCCGCCTCGCGCCATTCGCGCTTCAGCCCGTCCAGCGCCGGGGTGATGATCAGGATCATCAGCGGGATCTGGAAGAACAGGTAGGTGACGATCAGGCCCCAGAAGCGACAGCAGGTTGAAGCCCAGCGCGCGCAGGTTGATGCCGAACTCGGTCCTGCAGCCAGAGCGTGACCAGCCCGGCAGGCCCGAGCGTCGCGATGAAGGCGAAGGCCAGCGGCACGCCGGCGAAGTTCGACGCGACGCCGGAAAAGGTCAGCAGCGGCCCGCGGATCGCGCTTCGGCAGCCCGCCGAACACCACCGCCGCCGCCATGGCGAAGCCGATCGGCGCAGCCGAGCAGCGCCGAGATCACGCTAGAGCTTGATCGAGATCCAGTAGGCGCTGCGGATCGAGGCGGTGTTCAGGTCCAGCGAGGTTCTGCAAGCGTGAAGCCGCCGTCGGGCGTCTGAAACGCCCCGACCACGATCTTCATCGTCGGCAGGATCAGGAACAGACAGCGCAAAGACGACGAACGGCAGGATGCCCAGCCACTCGAGCGGCAGGCGCAGTTGCCGCGCCGCGCGCGGGCGGTCATCTGGCATGCGGTGTCCCCCGTCGGTCGGTCGCGTCCGGCGTCTGGCGGCCCGGTGTGATGCGCCCGCCCCGGCATCGAGCCGGGGCGGGCAGTCTGTCAGGTCAGATTACTGCGACGTTCGCGCCGACGACCGCGTCCCAGCCGCCGGTGACGGCGGCCTTGTTGGCGTCCACCTCTTCCAGCGTCGGGAAGTAGGCGGCCTCATAGGACGCGGCCGGGCGGCAGCGCGTCCAGCAGCTCCTGCGGGATCTTGCCAGCGCGCGACCATCGCGTTGAAGCGGGCCGGGTGGCAGTAGCCCTTCAGCCAGCCAAGCTGACCCTCGTCGCGAATAGAGGTACTCCATCCACAGCTTCGCGGCATTCGGGTGCGGCGCATAGGCGCTGATCGCCTGCACGTAGACGCCGGCCAGAACGCCCGACTTCGGCACGACGACGTCGACCGGCGGGTTGCCGGCCAGCGTGTCGCGCGCCGGCCAGCGCGTTGTAGTCCCACATGATGACGATCGGGCGTGGTGCCCTGCGCCAGCGTGCCGGCCTTGCCGATGACCGGAACGAAGTTGCCCGCGTCGTTCAGCTGCGTTGAAGAAGTCGAGGCCCGCCTTGCCCGCAGCCTCGCCCGGGGCCGCGCCGGTCGCCATGCCCGCGGCCAGTACCGCCAGGATCGCCTGGTTCGACGCGCGCGGATCACCCGCCAGCGCGACCTGCCCGGCATATTCCGGCTTCAGCAGGTCGGCCCAGTCCTGCGGCGACGTTCGGCGACCAGGTCCTTGTTCACCAGGAACGACATCACGCCGTAGTAGTCGCCATACCAGTGGCCGTCGGCATCCTTGATGCTGTCCGGGATCTCGTCCCAGGTCGCAACCTTGTAGGGCTGCGTCAGGCCTTCGGCCTTGGCCGCGGGCCGAAGGCGAGGCCCACGTCGATCACGTCGGGCGCCTGCGGGCCCTTGTTGTCCTTGTTGGCCTTGATCGGCCTCGATCTCGTCGGCCGAACCCGCGTCGGGGTTCAGCTCGTTGACGGTGATCTCGGGATACTTCGCCTTGAAGCCCGCGATCACGTCGCCATAGCCGCACCAGTCATGCGGCAGCGCGATGGTGGTCAGCATGCCTTCGGCCTTGGCCGCAGTCTCGATTTCTGCAAGCGACTGGCCCCAGGCGACCGAAGCCGACAGCGTTGCCACCAGGCTTGCCGTCATCCCGAGCACTGATCTGATTTTCATCTCTCTTCCCTCCACTGTTGACCAGCCCCACGCGCGTCGCCTGCGACGGACGATCGCCGACCCCAAAAGGTCGGTCGCCGGGTGCTGGTACGACTTTGTTACGCGGCAACGGCGCCGGTTTCCAGTCTTGGATCAGTGTGATGCGAATATGATCGGGACTTCGGCGCGGACTGCATCGCAGAGCAGCGCGGCGGGCAAAGGCCCCGCGACCCTCAGGTGCAATCGCGAGAGGCCATGCCTGGCAGGGCAGCCAGGCGGTTCACCACTCTGTCAGGTTTGACCCCGGACAGGCCGTGCGTTGCTGGAAGATGTGCCCATCCGTCCGTGTGGCTCTGGTGGCCCGGACTACGCAACCGCGTCAGACGATGCCGCCCACCTGCCCCGCTGGCCTTGGGACGCACCGCCGCGACCTGTGCACGGTAACCCGCCCCACGATAGGCGGCCACCGGGTCGACCGCACCCCCCGCCTCGACCCGCGCCATCGCGAGGATCGGTTCGACATCGGTGCGGAACGCGCGCTTCAGTGCCGTTGTCGCGCCAAGCGCGTCGTTCGCCTCCTGTGCCTGCCCGAGCGCGGGACGGTCCACCAGCAGCGCCTGCGCATAGGCGCGCTGCACCTCCATCGCCGAGACCATCAGGCTTTCGATCGGATCGGTCACGTTGTGGCTCTGGTCCAGCATATGCGCGGGGGCGAAGCCGGGTTTCCCTTCGGCGTCGACAAGCTCGTTGAACACCAGAAACAACCGGTAGGGGTCGATCGACCCTGTATCGAGGTCGTCATCGCCATATTTCGAGTCGTTGAAGTGAAACCCGCCCAGCTTGCCCTGCCGGATCAGCCGCGACACGATCATCTCGATGTTCACGTTGGGCGCATGGTGGCCCAGATCGACAAGGCAGAACGCCTTGGGCCCCAGTTCGGTCGCGATCAGATAGTTGGTGCCCCAATCCTGCACGACGGTGGAATAGAAGGCCGGCTCGTACATCTTGTGCTCGCTGAACAACCGCCAATCATCGGGCAGCGCAGCATAGACCTCGGCCATCGCCTCCATGTAGCGGTCGAACTGGCGGGTAAAGTTGGTCTGGCCCGGAAAGTTGGAGCCGTCCCCGATCCAGACCGTCAGCGCCTTGGACCCAAGCGCGCGGCCGATCTCGATGCACTCGACGTTGTGTGCCACGGCCTGTGCGCGCACCGCCGCGTCGGCATGGCTGAGCGAGCCGAACTTGTAGCTCAGCGCCTGTCCCGGCTGATCCTGGAAGGTGTTCGAATTCATCGCATCGAAGCCAAGTCCCAGGGCCTTGGCCTTGGCCAGCAGGTCCGCCGCAGGGGCCTTGTCCCACGGGATGTGCAGGCTGACGGTGGGCGTGGCGCGCGTCAGCTGCTGGATTACCGCGCAGTCTTCCAGCTTGTCGAAGATGTGGCGCGGCTCGCCCTCACCCGGAAAGCGGGCAAAGCGGGTGCCGCCCGTGCCGACACCCCAGGACGGCACGGCCACGCCATAGCGTGCGACCCTGGCCTTCACCGCGTCAATGTCGATGCCACCCCGGTCCAGCCTTTCGCCGAGACTGTCGTAATCCGCCCTCAGCGCCGCCATCTGGCGCGCGTTCTCCCGTTCGATCAGGCCTGCGTCGATCATCGCGTCACCTCGTGAAGGATTGGACATTGCCCGCGTCCACGTTCAGGATATTCCCGGTGGACTTGGCCGAGAGGTCCGATGCCAGGAAGTAAGCCGCTTCCGCAATATCCTCGGGCAGGACCGAGCGTTTCAGCAGGCTTCGCTGGCGATACATCTCCTCCAGCCCCTCCTTGTCCGTCTTGTAGGTGCTGGCGCGCTGATCGAGCCATTCGCCCGACCATATCTTCGATCCGCGCAGCACGGCGTCCGGGTTCACCACGTTCACCCGGATCCCCGCCTCGGCCCCTTCCAGCGCAAGGCAGCGCGCAAGATGGATCTCTGCCGCCTTCGCGGTGCAATAGGCGCTGGCATTGGGGCTTGCGGCAAGACCGTTCTTCGAGGCGACGAACACAACCGCCCCGCCGATCCCCTGCGCGCGGAACATGCGGAACGCCTCGCGGCTGACGAGGAAATAGCCGGTGGACAGGATGTCCATGTTCCGGTTCCAAAGCTCGAGCGTTGTTTCCTCCACCGGCGCGGACGAGGCGATGCCCGCGTTGGAAACAAGAATATCCAGCCCGCCGAATTCGACCGCCGTGCGGGCACACGCGCCCACCACATCATCCTCGCGCGTCACGTCCATCCGCACCGTGCGCACCACGTCGCGCCCGTGCCGCTGCGAAAGATTGGCGGCGGTCCGCTCCAGCGCCGCCTCGTCGATATCGGCCAGCATCACGCAGGCGCCGTCCTGCAACAGGCGCTCCGCCGTGGCCGCACCAATCCCGCCTGCGCCCCCGGTGACGAAGGCCACCCGCCCGGCAAGGCTTTTCGGCTTGGGCATCCGCTGCAGCTTCGCTTCTTCCAGCAACCAGTATTCAATGTCGAACGCCTCCTGCTCGGGCAGGCCACGATACTCAGAGACCGCTGACGCCCCGCGCATGACGTTGATCGCGTTCACATAGAATTCGGCCGAGATGCGGGCCGTCGCCTTGTCCTTGGCAAAGGTCAGCATTCCGACGCCCGGCACGAGGTAGACCACCGCGTTCGGGTCACGCAGGGGCGGGCTGTCGGGGTGCTTGCAGCGGTCGTAGTAGGCGGCGTAGTCGGCGCGGTAGGCCTCTACCTGCCCCGCGAGAGCTGCAAGCGTCGCGTCGACATCCGGTCGCGCCGGATCGAACCCAACCACCAGCGGACGTATCTTCGTGCGCAGGAAATGGTCTGGGCAGGATGTCCCAAGTGCCGCCAGCGGCTCCATCCCTGCGGCATTGACGAAGTCCAGCACCGCCGCGCTGTCGTCGAAATGTCCGACCATGCGGTGATCCTTCGAGATCATGCCCCTGATCGCGGGCATCAGCCGCGCCGCCACCGCGCGACGCGCCTCAGGGTCCAGAGCCGCTACACGCGCGCCGCCGAAAGCGGGTTTCCCCGCCGTCTCATCCTCGAACCACGCGATCGCGCGGTTGATGATGCGCAGCGTCGTCTCGTAGCAGGTCTTGGCGTCGTCATCCCAGGTGAACAGCCCATGGCTTTCCAGAACCACGCCCTTTGCGTCGGGATGATCGAGGCAATACCGCTCCAGCCAAAGACCGAGCTCAAAGCCGGGCCGCTTCCACGGCAGCCAGCCGATTTCGTCGCCGAATATTCTCTGCGTCAGTTCGCGCGAATTGGCCGAGGCGGCGATGGCGATGATCGCGTCGGGGTGCATGTGATCGACGTGGATCCTTGGCACATAGGCGTGCAGTGGCGTGTCGATGCTGGCGGCGCGGGCATTGAGGTTGAAGGTGCAGTGCGGCAGCAGCCCCACCATCTCGTCCTCGAACGCGACGCCCCGGTAAATCCCTTTCAGCGCGCGCAGCTTCTCCATGTAGAGCGTGGCGAAACCGTCCATTCTGATCGAGCCCACGTCGCCGCCCGACCCCTTGACCCACAGGACTTCGACCGACCCGCCCGTCAGCGGATCGCGCTCCATCACCTTTGCGCTGGTGTTGCCGCCGCCGTAGTTGGTGATCCGCTTGTCCGACCCCAGCAGGTTCGACCGGTAGAGCAGCTTTTCCGGCTCGGTCATGCCCGCTGCACGCGCATCGTCCCACAGGTTCTCAAGCCGTGTCCCGGCGCCCGCCTTTGCCATGCTGTCCTCCCTGATGGTGCGCCAACTCTGCCCCCCACACCGTAAATGTCAATCAAAAACGATCATCTTCGATCATGCTGCACCTGCGAAGTGGTTTCTGTGATTGAAAATGATTGACAGTGATCGGATTCGATGAAAGCTTTCGGCTGGGGAGGACAAGATGCACGAAAGTGAACGCCACAGGATCATCTTGTCCGCTGTTCAGGACCGGCCGTTGGTGACGGTGGGCGATCTGGTGTCGCTGACCGGCGCCTCCGAGGCCACGATCCGCCGCGACATCGCCACCCTGCACGTCCAGAAGAAGCTGCGCCGCGTCCGTGGCGGGGCGGAATCGCTCGCGCCGCCGCAGTTCGTGGGCCTTGCCGGGCGGCCCTTCAGCGTGAACGAGACCATGCACATCGCCCAGAAGCGCGCCATCGCCCGCGCAGCGGTCGAGTTGTGCGAGGATGGCGACCCGATCATCATCAACGGCGGCACGACCACGTTCCAGATGGTCCACCCGCTGTCGGCCCGCCGGATGCAGGTCTTCACCAATTCCTTCGCCATCGCCGAGCATCTGCTGAAGCATTCCAAGAACACGGTCCTGCTGCCCGGCGGCACGATCTATCGCGAGCAGAACATCATCCTGTCGCCCTTCGACAACGACGTGGCCCGCAATTTCTATGCCCGGCGGATGTTCATGGGGGCGCAGGGCCTTGGCGCGCTCGGGTTGATGGAGGCCGACCCCCTGCTGATCCAGGCGGAACAGAAGCTGATCGGTCAGGCTGACGAGCTTGTGGTGCTGGTCGACAGCTCCAAGTTTGCGCGCCGCTCCAGTCTCATTCTGTGCCCGCTGTCGCGCATCCACACCGTCATCACCGACGAAGGCATTTCCGACCGCGAGGCCAGGATGCTGGAATCGTCGGACATCAGGCTGATCGTCGCCCCCGTGGGTGCGGCGGACAGGAACGAGGCCGCACAAAGCCAGTAAGGGCGCGGCGCACCGCAACACTTCCAGGGAGGATACGATCACCATGAGCATTCTCAGAAAGGCCCTGACGACGGCGGCGCTTGCCACCGCCCTCATCGCCACCGGCGCCCATGCCGAGACCAAGCGCATCGCGCTGGTGGTCAAGGCGCTCGGCATCGGCTTTTTCGAAGCCGCCGCCAAGGGCGCGGAAGAAGCCGCCAAGGAACTCGGCGATGTCGAGATCATCTATACCGGCCCGACCGACACCACCGCCGAGGGCCAGATCGAGGTCATCAACGCGCTGGTCGCCCAAGGAGTCGATGCCATTGCCATCTCGGCCAACGACCCCGACGCGCTGGTGCCCGCACTGAAGAAGGCGATGGATCGCGGCATCACCGTCATCTCGTGGGATTCGGGCGTCGCCCCCGAAGGCCGTCAGATGAGCCTTAACCCCTCGTCCCCCGCGCTGATCGGCAACACCATCATCAAGCTTGCCGCCGATCATCTGCCTGACGGCGGCGAAGTGGCGGTGCTTTCGGCAACCTCCACCTCGACGAACCAGAACACCTGGATCGAGGAAATGAACAAGGTGATGGGCAACTATCCCAACATCACCGTGGTCGGCACCGTCTATGGCGACGACCTCGCCGACAAGTCCTACCGCGAGGCGCAGGGCCTGATGCAGACCTACCCCAACCTCAAGGCGATCATCGCGCCGACGAGCGTGGGCATCGTGGCGGCCGCACAGGCGGTGACGGACGCGGGCAAGATCGGCCAGATCAACGTGACGGGCCTTGGCCTGCCGTCGGAAATGGCCGCGCATGTGAAGTCGGGCGCGTCGAAATCCTTCGCGATCTGGAACCCGATCGACCTGGGCTATGCGGCGACGATGATCGCCTACAACCTGTCGAACGGCACGGCAAAGGCCGAGGCGGGCGGCGAGATTCCGATGGGCCGGATGGGCAACGTCAAGCTGGACGACAAGCTTGAGGGCGCGATGGCCGATCCGTTCACCTACGACGCTTCGAACATCGACCAGTTCTCGTCGATCTTCTGAAGCCCCTCGTCCCGACGCCTGCTCCCCGGCGTCGGGACATCTCCCGCACCCCCCGAGGTTCCCATGTCAGACGCACCCCGCCCCGTGCTGCGCCTTACGGGCATCTCGAAATCCTTTCCCGGCGTGAAGGCCCTTCAGGATGTCTCGCTGGAGCTTCACGCAGGCGAAGTGACGGCCCTGATCGGCGAGAACGGCGCGGGGAAATCCACTGTCGTCAAGGTGCTGACCGGCATCTACCAGCCCGACGCGGGCACGGTCGAGATCATGGGCCAGCCCGTGCGGCTAGGCTCGGCGGACGAGGCGGCCCGTGCGGGCGTCACCGCAATCCATCAGGAAACGGTCCTCTTCGATGACCTGACCGTGGCCGAGAACATCTTCATCGGTCATGCGCCGCGCACCCGCCTGGGCCTGATCGACTGGGCTGCGATGAACGAACAGGCCCATGCCATGCTGGCGCGGATCGGCGCGACGCTGAACCCCGCGATGCGCCTGCGCGATCTTGGCATCGCCTCGCGCCACTTGGTCGCCATCGCCCGCGCCTTGTCCATCGAGGCCCGCGTGGTCATCATGGACGAACCGACGGCCGCGCTGTCGCACAAGGAAATCCACGAGCTTTACGATCTGGTCGAGCGGCTGAAGGCCGAAGGCAAGGCGATCCTGTTCATCAGCCACAAGTTCGACGAGATATTCCGCATCGCCGACCGATACACCGTGTTCCGCGATGGCCAGTTCGTCGGCGCGGGCCGGATGGCCGAGGTGACCGAGGGGCAGTTGGTGCAGATGATGGTGGGCCGTTCCGTCGACCAGATCTTCCCGGCCCGCGCCCACAACATCGGCGCGCCCGCCCTGACCGTGGCGGGTTACTGCCACCCCACGGAATTCCAGGATATCGGCTTCACGCTGCACAAGGGTGAAATCCTGGGCCTCTATGGCCTGATCGGCGCCGGACGGTCCGAGGTAATGCAGGCCCTGTTCGGCATCACGCGACCCTCAAAGGGCGCCTGCCGCGTGGGCGACGACATTGCCGTGATCCGCTCGACCGCCGAGGCGATCGCCCTGGGCATCGTCTATGTCCCCGAAGACCGGGGGCGGCAAGGTGTGGTCAAGGGCTTGCCGATCTTCCAGAACATCACCCTGCCCTCGCTGAGCCGGACGTCTCGCGCGGGTTTCCTGCGCCTTGCACAGGAATTCGCCCTGTCGCGCGATTATACCCGCAGGCTCGACCTGCGCGCGGCCAGCCTCGATCAGGACGTCGGGCTGCTGTCGGGCGGAAACCAGCAGAAGGTCGTCATCGCAAAATGGCTGGCCACGAAGCCGCGCGTCATCATCCTGGACGAGCCGACCAAGGGCATCGACATCGGCTCCAAGGCCGCAGTCCACGAGTTCATGGCGGAACTCGCGGCCGAGGGTCTGGCCGTCATCATGGTCAGCTCTGAAATCCCCGAGGTGCTGGGAATGTCCGACCGGGTCATCGTCATGCGCGAAGGCCGTATCGTGGCCGAGCTTGCGGGCGATGCGATGACACCCGAAGCCCTTGTCCGCGCCGCCGCCGGCATCGAGGCCGCCGCATGACCCCTTCTGCCGTCCCGCCCGTGTGCACCCTGCCCCCGGTGTCGCCATGACCGCCCTGCTCAAGTCGCGCGAGGCGCTTCTCGCCCTTGCGATCCTTGCCCTGATCGCGCTGATCGCCAGCCGCTTCCCCGGTTTTGTCGCACCCGCAAACCTCGCCTCTGTCTTCAACGACACGGCCCCGCTCATCATCCTGGCCCTCGGGCAGATGATCGTCATCCTGACCAAGTGCATCGACCTGTCGGTCGCCGCCAATCTGGCGCTGAACGGCATGATCGCTGCGATGCTGAACGGGATGGGTGTGCCGCTGCCGCTGATCCTTGTTGCCGTGACCGCCCTCGGCGCGGCACTGGGTGCGGTGAATGGCCTGCTGGTGTGGAAGGTGGGCATCCCCTCGATCGTCGTCACCCTCGGAACGATGACGATCTACCGGGGCACGATCTTTCTGATCTCCGATGGCAAGTGGATCAACGCCCACGAGATGACCGAAGGCTTCAAGGCCTTTCCGCGCGCAGTCTTCCTCGGGCTTCCGGTGATGAGCTGGATCGCGCTGGCCATCATGGTCGCCATGGCGATCCTGTTGCGCCGCACCGCCCTTGGGCGCAGCTTCTTCGCGGTGGGCGGCAATCCTCATGCGGCAGTCTACACCGGCATCGACGTGGGCCGGACGCAGGCCATCGCCTTTGTGCTGTCGGGGGCGCTTGCCGGGCTGACGGGCTACCTGTGGGTCGCCCGCTATGCCGTGGCCTATGTCGACATTGCGGGCGGGTTCGAGCTTGACGTCGTCGCAGCCTGCGTGATCGGCGGCATCGCAATCGCGGGCGGAGCCGGTTCGGTGGGTGGTGCGGTTCTGGGCGCGCTTTTCCTTGGCGTCATCAAGAACGCCCTGCCCGTGGTCGGCATCTCGCCCTTCTGGCAAATGGCGATCTCGGGCGCGGCCATCCTGATCGCGGTCACGCTCAACGCGCGCCATGGCCGCACCAAGGGCCGCATCATCCTGAAATCGGCCGAGGCCCGCACATGACGTCGACCCCGCAGGGACGGATCGTCCCCGACCGCCTGACCAGCCGGACGGCACGCGCCCTGAAAAGCTGGGAAGCCCTGCTGCTTGTCGTCGCGGTTGCGGTCTTTGTCGTGAACAGCCTTGCCTCGCCCTATTTCCTCAATGCCTGGAACTTGTCCGACGCGACGTTCAACTTCACCGAAAAGGCCCTGATCGCCTTTCCGATGGCGATGCTGATCATCGCGGGGGACATCGACCTGTCGGTCGCCTCGATCCTGGCGCTCGCCTCGACAGCGATGGGCGTCGTCATGGCCGCCGGGGGGGATACGACCCTGCTCGTGCTGGTGGGCCTCGGCACCGGCCTTGCCTGTGGTGCGGTGAACGGTCTTCTGGTCGCCGGTCTGAACCTGCCCTCGATCGTCGTCACCATCGGCACGATGAGCCTGTTTCGCGGCCTGAGCTACGTCATCCTCGGCGATCAGGCCTTCACCGGCTATCCCGACAGTTTCGCCTATTTCGGCCAGGGCTATGTCGGCTGGGTGATCTCGTTCGAGCTTGTGCTGTTCGCGCTTGCCGCGCTTGCCTTTTACATCCTTCTGCACCGCACCAGTTTCGGGCGCACGGTCTATGCCATCGGCAACAACCCGACCGCCGCGATGTTCTCGGGCATCCGCGTGACCCGCGTCCGCTTTGTGCTGTTCCTGCTGACGGGCCTGATGTCGGGCCTCGCCGCCGTCTGCCTGACCTCGCGGCTCGGCTCCACCCGCCCGTCCATCGCGACGGGGTGGGAGCTGGAAGTCGTGACCATGGTCGTCCTCGGCGGCATCAACATCCTCGGCGGCTCGGGCACCATCCCGGGCGTGGTGCTGGCCGCGATCATCATGGGCCTCGTCACGTTCGGCTTCGGCCTGCTGAATGTGCCGGGGATCGTCATGTCGATCTTTCTGGGTATACTTCTGATCGCGGTCATCGCGCTTCCCCGGCTCTGGACGCGGGCGCGCGGGCGGAAGGGAGCGTGATGCAGAAACATGCCTTCAAGATGCATCTCAACCCAGGGATGGCCGAAGAATACCGGCGCAGGCACGACGCGATCTGGCCGGAACTTGTCACGTTGCTGAAGGATGCCGGGGTCAGCGACTACTCGATCCATCTGGACCCCGAAACGGATACGCTCTTCGCCGTCCTCTGGCGGAGCGATGATCACCGGATGGACGATCTTCCCTCTCATCCCGTGATGCAGCGCTGGTGGGCGCACATGGGCGACATCATGGCCACGAACGCCGACGGCTCGCCCGCTCGTGATGCCCCTGATCCCGATGTTCCACCTGCCATGACAGCCCCGCCCCGGCATGTCGGCGTGCTGGACATCGGCAAGACCAACGTCAAGGTCGCCGTGGTCGACCTGCCGTCCCGGTCCGAGATTGCCGTCCTGACGCGCCCCAACCGGGTTCTTCCCGGCCCGCCTTGGCCGCATTTCGACACCGAGGGCCATTGGGCGTTCTTCCTCGACGCGCTTGCACGGCTTCATGCGGCGCATGGGATCGAGGCTCTGGCGGTCACCACCCACGGCGCCTGTGCGGCGCTGCTGACGGCCGATGGTGGCCTCGCCGCCCCGGTCCTTGATTACGAGCATGAGGCACCTGAACGCCTGCGCGACGCCTTCCTCGCCATTCGTCCGCCCTTTTCGGAAACCGGGACACCCGCGTTGAAGATGGGCCTATCGGTCGGCGCGCAGCTTTTCTGGCAATTCGCGGAAGACCCCGGGCTGCACGACCGAACGGCCCATATCCTGTTCTGGCCCCAATACTGGGCCTATCGGCTGTCGGGCGGCCTCGCCACCGACCTGACCTCGCTTGGCTGCCATACCGATCTGTGGAACCCGCACCTTGGGACATTTTCCGGCCTTGCCGACCGCCTCGGGATCAGGGACCGGATCGCGGCAGCAAGACCCCCCGGCGCGATACTGGGTGCCATCCGGCCAGAGGTGGCAGCGCGCACCGGTCTCGCGCCCGACACGCCAGTCTCGACCGGCATCCATGACAGCAACGCGTCGCTTGTGCCCCACCTGATCGACCGGGAAGCCCCCTTCGCCGTTGTTTCCACCGGCACCTGGGTGGTCGTCATGGCGGTCGGGGGACGCGCCGTGACGCTCGATCCTGCCCGCGATACGCTGGTCAACGTGAACGCCTTGGGCGGTCTTGTGAATTCGGCCCGCTTCATGGGTGGACGGGAATACGAGATCATCCGGGACGCTCGGGAACCAGTGGCAACCGCGCAGGATGCCGGGCCTGTGCTGGACGGCGCGCTGATGTTGCTGCCGTCGGTCCTGCCCGGTGGCGGCCCGTTTCCTGACCGCAGGATGGAATGGCGTCCCGCAGAGCCGCAGGACGATGCGGCGCGGGAGATTGCCCTGAGTTACTACCTTGCCCTGATGACGGCGGAATGCCTCGCGATCTCGGGCGCCGAAGGACCGGTGATCGTGGAAGGCCCGTTTGCCCGGAACCCGTTCTTCCTCGACATGCTCTCGACCGGCGTCGACCGGCCCGTCATCGCGTCGGCATCGGCCACAGGCACGGCCATCGGCGCGGCGCTGCTTTTCGACCCGGCGCCACGCCCGGCCGAAGACGCGCCGCACCCCGTCCCGGACGACCCGAGGCTCATGGCCTATGCCCGCCTCTGGCAAGTCGCGACCAGCGCGCCACCGAGCTAGGCCGTGCCGTAAAGCCCTGCCACGCGCGCCCTCAGACGGATCAGCGACAGCACCGTGTCGATGGTGGGCGTCGGCGTTCCGGTCAGCCGACCCAGTTCCTGCACCGAGGCCACCAGCGCGTCGATCTCCATCGGGCGTCCCGCGAGCAGGTCCTGCAACATCGACGTGCGGTGCGCCCCGACTGCTGCCCCCCCGTCGATCCGGCGGTCGACGTCGATGGGAAACTTCACGCCCAATGTCTCGGCGATCTGCTGCGCTTCCACCATCATCCCGCGCGCCACGGCCCGTGTGCCCGGGTCGGTGCAAAGCACGTCCAGCGTCGCGTGGGTCAGCGCCGAAATCGGGTTGAAGCTGAGGTTGCCCCACAGCTTCACCCAGATCTCGTCCCGCAAGCGCGGGCGCACCGGGGCTTTCAGGCCGGCCGCGTTCAGCGCTTCCGACAGACGCACGGCGCGGTCCGACCTCGATCCGTCCGGCTCGCCCAGGCTGAAGCGGTTGCCTTCGACGTGGCGCACCACGCCGGGTTCCTCCACCTCGGCGGCCGGATAGACGACGCAGCCCAGCACACGGTCCGGCCCGAACCCGTTCCATTGCGCGTCGCCCGGGTCGACCGAGGCAAGCCGCGTCCCCTCCAGCGGTCCGCCGATCTTGTGGAAGTACCACCACGGAACGCCGTTGACGCCCGACACGATGGTCGTCTGGTCGCCGATCAGGGGTGCCATCCGGTGGACCACGGGCGGCACCGAATGGGCCTTGAGCGTGACGATCACATAGTCCTGCGCCCCGAGATCGGCAGGATCGTCGGATGCGGTCACCGGCACCGTGACCCGGCTGCCATCCTCCTCGATCAGGGTCAGCCCCCTGCTGCGCATCGCGTCAAGATGCGGGCCGCGCGCCACGAGCGAGACATCGACGCCCGCCTGCGCGAGCCTGACGGCCATGTATCCGCCGATGGCGCCCGCGCCGAAAATGCAGATCTTCATCGGGTGCGCCTATGCTGCCAGGCCAAGCTTTTCGGCCAGGCCGATACGCTGAAGCTTTCCGGTCGCGCCCTTGGGGATCTCGTCAAGGATCACGACACGGCGCGGCACCTTGAAATCTGCGAGTCGCGACGCGCAGAAATCGCGGATCTCGCGCTCGGTCGCGGTCTGGCCATCGCGCAGCACGACAGCCGCGCCCACGTCTTCGCCCAGCTTGGGATGGGGAATGGCGAAGGTCACGACCTGCTGGATGGCGGGGTGGTCCATCAGCACGGCATCCACCTCCAGCGGGCTGACCTTTTCGCCGCCGCGGTTGATGATTTCCTTCAGCCGGCCGGTCAGGTTCAGATACCCTTCCTCATCGAACGACCCCTGATCGCCGGTGCGGAACCAGCGATGCCCGTCGGCGAGAAAGAAGCTCTTGCGATTGGCGTCGGGATTGCCCTCGTAGCCCGGCGTCACGTTCGGCCCCGAGATGACGACCTCGCCCACGCCGTCGATCAGCCTGTCCTCGACCTCGTGGGCGATCCGCACCATCGGACCCGCCGCGATGCCGACCGAGCCGGGTTTCTGCGCGCGCGGCGGCAGCGGGTTCGAGCACATCTGGTGCGCCGCCTCGGTCATCCCGTAACCCTCGACCACCGGCGCGTTGAACACCTGGGCCAGTTCCAGCATGACCTGCGGCGGCAGGCTGGCCGAGGACGAGCGCAGGAAGCGCAAGCGCGCGTTGGCGATCACATCGGCGTTGCGCGCGGCGCGCGACAGGATCGCCTGATGCATCGTCGGCACGGCGGTATACCAGGTCGGATCGGCATCGCGCAGCCAGCCAAAGAACCGCAGCGCGTCAAAGCCGGGCGCGCACCAGATCGATGCGCCTGCGGCAAGCGACGAGGTGACGGCGGCGACAAGGCCGTGGATGTGGAACAGCGGCATCACGTTCAGGCAGCGGTCGGAGGGTCGAAGCGACAGCGACCCCCCGATGTTCAGCGCAGACGCCGCAACATTGGATTGCAGCAGCGGCACGATCTTGGGGCGCGAGGTCGTGCCCGAGGTGTGCAGGATCAGCGCCACATCGTCGGGACCGGGCGCGGCGGTATCCGGTGTCGATCCCGTCACCCCTTCGGCGCGCAGGGTGAAGGTGCCCGCAGGTGCTGCGGGATCGAAGGCCAGACGCAGCACGGCCAGCCCGAATTTCCGGCCCGCCGCCAAGGCCGGGCCGTCGTAGCCTTCGGGCAGGATCAGCGCCTTCGCCTTCAGATCGTCGAGGTAGAACTCGAACTCTTCCTGCCGGTAGGCAGGGTTCAAGGGTGCGGTCGTCGCGCATTGCGCCACCGTGACGAAGGCCGCTGCCATCTCGGGACCATTCGGCAGGACAATCGCCACCCGGTCGCCCCGCCCCACGCCTGCCCCGTGCAGCGTTGCGGCGGTCTGTGCCGCCAGCGCGCGCAGGCCGCCAAAGGTCAGCCACGGCCTGTCGGGCGCGCCGAGGGCGGGGGCGTCATCGGCATGAGGCGCAAAAAGAGCGGCCAGCGTTGTGGTCATGGGGCAATCCTCATCATGGGCCTGTCCGTACGTCGTCCGTGATCCGCCGACGCAGCGGCAGGAATTCTTCACCCGAAACTGTCGGAAACTGCAACTGGCACGTCAATCAAGTCTGGTGCGGCACGACCAGGCCACTTGTGCGCCTGGCAACACCGCGCAAGGCGGGACCCGACACCCAGTCGCTGTTCTAGGGCAGAAACTGCCCCTCGGCCATATGTCCTTGGCAGTTTTGTCATGGCGAGAGGTTTGAACGCGCCGTGCTCCGGTCCTCCCCACGCGCTTCCTCAAAATTCGCTACACCGAAAGGGCGATGCATCGGTATGGTTGGCGCGTGACAGGGCGAGCGCTTGGCAATTGCGTATACTGTGGTATACAGACCTCCGATCAGCAAGGGCGAGGGCACCATGACCGACACGACGGACATCATCTACACCAAAGTGGACGAAGCCCCCGAACTTGCCTCGGCCTCGCTGTTGCCCATCGTGCGCAGGTTCGCCAGTGCTGCGGGCCTGACCGTCGGTGTCCGCGACATCTCGCTTGCGGGACGGATCCTCGCCGCCTTCCCCGAACGCCTGCGCCCCGACCAGCGCCAGTCCGACGACCTTGCGATCCTTGGCGATCTGGTCAAGACGCCCTCTGCCAACGTCATCAAGCTGCCGAACATCTCGGCCTCGGTCCCCCAGCTTGTCGAGGCGATCCAGGAACTTCAGGCGCAAGGCTACGACGTGCCGGACTACCCCGAGGCACCGGCCACCGATGCCGAAAAGGACGCCCGCGCGCGCTACGATGCGATCAAGGGATCGGCGGTGAACCCCGTCCTGCGCGAAGGCAACTCCGACCGGCGCGCGGCCAAGGCCGTCAAGGCCTATGCGATGGCCAATCCGCATTCGATGGGCGCATGGTCGCCCGACAGCAAGACCCGCGTGTCGACCATGGGCGCGAACGACTTCCGCTCGAACGAAACTTCGGTGACGCTGCGCGTCCAGACTCGGTCCTGCGGATCGAGCACGAGGCGAAGGACGGAAAGGTCACAGTGCTGAAGGACGGGCTGAAGATGCCCGCAGGAACCGTCGTCGATGCGACATTCCTTTCGGCCCGCGCGCTGGATGACTTCCTGACCCGGCAGATCGCCGACACCGCGCGCGATGGCACGCTCTTTTCGCTGCACCTGAAGGCCACGATGATGAAGGTGTCCGATCCCATCATCTTCGGCCATGCCGTGCGGGCCTATCTGAAGCCGGTCTTCGACAAGCATGGCGCTGCCCTGGCCGCCGCCGGTGTCGACCCCGATTCCGGGATCGGTGCGCTGATGGACCGCGTGGCCGAGATGCCGAACCGCGCCGAGATCGAGGCGGACATCGCGGCAACACTCGCGGAACGCCCGCCGCTCTACATGGTGAACTCGGACAAGGGCATCACCAACCTGCACGTTCCGTCCGACGTGATCGTGGATGCCTCGATGCCCGCGCTCATCCGCGCCGGCGGCAAGGGCTGGGGGCCGGATGGCAAGGCAGCCGACTCCAACTGCGTCATTCCCGACAGCTCCTACGCCGCCGTTTTCAGCGAGACGATCGCCTATTTCAAGCAGACCGGCGCACTTGATCCGCGCACGGCGGGCACGGTGCAGAACGTCGGGCTGATGGCGCAGAAGGCCGAGGAATACGGCTCGCACCCCACGACGTTCAAGATTGCGGCCGACGGGATCGTGCGCATGAAGCTGGCCGACGGAACGGTGATCCACGAACACCGGGTCGAGGCGGGCGACATCTGGCGCTCGGCATCGACCCGCAAGGCCGCGATCCTCGACTGGGTCCAGCTTGCCATCGACCGCCAGCGGCTCGAAGGCTGCCAGGCGATCTTCTGGCTCGATGCGGACCGCGCCCATGACGCGCAACTGATCCGCTATGTCACCCCTATCCTTGCCGAGCGCGGCGTGACCGACCGCTTCCACATCCTCGCACCGAAGGAAGCCGTCCGCGTCACGCTGGAAACGATCCGCAAGGGCGAGAATTCGATTGCCATCACCGGCAACGTGCTGCGCGACTATCTGACCGACCTTTTCCCGATCCTCGAACTGGGAACCTCGGCCAAGATGCTGTCCATCGTGAAGCTGATGCAGGGCGGGGGCATGTTCGAAACCGGGGCCGGAGGATCGGCACCCAAGCATGTCGAACAACTGATCGAGGAAAATCACCTGCGGTGGGACAGCCTGGGCGAGTTCTGCGCCCTTGGCGAAAGCTTCAAGTACCTCGCCGACACGACGGGCAATGCCAAGGCGCAGGTCCTGGGCGACGCGGTGGACGAGGCGACGGGCGGCATTCTGGACCACGACCGGTCACCGGGCCGCAAGGTCGGCCAGCCCGACACGCGCGACACGCATTTCTACTTCGCGCTCTATTGGGCGCAAGCGCTTGCCCGTCAGACGAAGGACCCCGAGATGGCAGCCCATTTCGCGCCCATCGCGAAAGCGCTGGCCGAGAACGAGGCGAAAATCCTGGCCGAACTGGCGGGTGTGCAGGGCAAGCCTGCCGACCTCGGCGGCTATTACCACACCGATCCGACAAAGACGGTGCAGGTCATGCGCCCCTCGCCCACGCTGAACGCGATCATCGGCTGACACGACACGCGACGGCGGGTGCAAAGACCCGCCTCGCGCCCCCCGTGTCCGGTTGTTCCCCGGCGGGTCGGCAACTGCCTACCGAAAGACCGGGCGGTCGGACGGCCTTACCTTAGCCGCTGCCCGTCCGTGTCGAAATGGAAGGCACGGGTCTGGTCGGGGATCAGGCCCACGGCCTCGCCCACGCCGAAATCATGCTCGCCGAACAGCCGCACCGTCAGCAGCCCCTGCCCTTCGGTGTTGACGTAGACCAGCGTCTCGCCGCCCAGCTTTTCGACATGGCTCACAGTGCCCGCGATCTGCCCGCCGCTGCGGACGATCTCGATATGCTCCGGGCGGACCCCCATCGTGTCCGACCGCATCGCCCAGTGCCCCGGCCTTGAGGAAGTTCATCTGCGGGCTGCCGATGAAGCCCGCGACAAAGGTGTTGTCCGGGTCGTTGTAAAGCTCCATCGGCGCGCCGACCTGCTCCACCCTGCCCGCCCGCAGCACCACGATCCGGTCGGCCAGCGTCATCGCCTCGACCTGGTCATGGGTGACATAGATCATCGTCGCCCCCAGCT
Organism: uncultured Alphaproteobacteria bacterium; assembly: GCA_963736565.1. Classification (GTDB taxonomy): domain Bacteria; phylum Pseudomonadota; class Alphaproteobacteria; order Rhodobacterales; family Rhodobacteraceae; genus Aliitabrizicola. The sequence goes on along the minus strand of CAVTOW010000005.1, from coordinate 1,046,457 downwards.
CGCGGTGCAGCCGCGCGATCTCGATCCGGGTCGCCACCCTGCAGTGCCGCATCGAGGTTCGAGAGCGGCTCGTCGAACAGGAACAGCTTCGGCGTGCGGACGATGGCGCGCCCGATGGCCACACGCTGGCGCTGGCCGCCCGACAATTCGGCGGGACGGCGGTCGAGCAGCGGGTCGAGGGCCAGCATCCCCGCCGCCCGGTCGACCGAGGCGGTGATCTCGGACTTGCTGACACCCGCCTGCTTCAGCGCCAGACCCATGTTGTCGCGCACCGTCAGGTGGGGGTAGAGCGCGTAGCTCTGGAACACCATCGCGATCTCGCGCTTGGCCGGGGCCACGTCGTTCACCCGCCGCCCGTCGATGGCGATGGTGCCCGAGGTCGCATCCTCCAGCCCCGCGATGATCCGCAGCAGCGTGGATTTTCCGCAGCCCGACGGGCCGACGAAGACGCAGAACTCTCCCTCGCGCACGCTCAGGTCGACGCCCTTGATGACATCGGTGCTGCCGAATGTCTTGGTGACGCCGGTGAGGGTCAGCTCGCCCATGGCAACTCCTTCAAAGTTTCACCGGCTGCCCGGACCGGACGCTTTCATCCGCCGCCAGACAGATGGCGAGCGACTGGACCGCGTCCGACATGTGGCGCGTCAGATCAAGGTTCTCGCGGATCGCCCGCGCCATGAAGGCCGCCTCGCGGTCGCACAGCTCCTGATGCCCGGGCTCGTCGGCCATGGAGATATCCGTGTCGCCCGACGCAACCTTGTGCACCCGCAGGAGCGAGGTCTTGGTATGCGTGTCGATATCGTCCGACCGCGCGCTTTCCGGCATCCGGATCGACACGGCACCGTTCGGGCTGACCACGTCCTTCACGAAAAAGGCCGTGTCGCTCATCATCGGGCCCCAGCCCGCCTCGTACCAGCCGAGGCTTCCATCTTCGAACAGCACCTGGAAATGCCCGTAATTGTACATGTCCGCCGCGATCTCCTGCGACAGGCGCAGACCCATGCCGCGCACCTCGACCGGCTTCGCATCGGTGATCTGGCACATCACGTCGACGTAGTGCACGCCGCAATCGACGATGGGCGGCGTCGTCTGCATCAGCGCCTTGTGCACCTCCCAAGTCGGGCCTGCGCTCTGCTGGTTCAGGTTCAGCCGGAACACATAGGGCCCGCCCAAGCGCCCGCGCCTCTTCGATCAGGCGCTGCCATGACGGATGGTGGCGCAGGATGTAGCCCACCACCACCTTGCGCCCCAGCCGCTCTGCCGCCTCGACCACGCGCCGCGCATCCGCAACCGTTGTCGCCAGCGGCTTTTCCACGAACACGTCCGCCCCCGCCTCCATCGCCGCCACGGCATAGTCGGCATGGCTGTCGGAATAGGTGGCGACGCAGACAAGGTCCGGCTTAAGCCGCGCCAGAGCCTCGTGGAAGTCAGGCGTGATCGCATAGCCCTTCAGATCGTCGGGCAGGTCGGGGGCCGAACGGTTGACCAGCCCCACGATCTCGAATTCAGGGTTGTGGTGATAGGCCAGCGCATGGCTGCGCCCCATGTTGCCAAGGCCTGCGACAAGGGTTCGGATCATTTGACGGCTCCGGCGGTGATGCCACGGATCAGTTGGCGCGAGAAGATGAGGTAAAGGACAAGCACCGGCAGGATGGCGAGCGACAGCGCGGCCAGCACGGCGTTCCAGTTGGTGACGAACTGCCCGATGAAGACCTGGCTGCCCAAGGTGATCGTCTTGGTCGCCTCGGCGGGTGCCAGGATCAGCGGGAACCACAGGTCGTTCCAGATCGGGATCAGGGTGAACACCGCGACGGTCGCCATCGCCGGGCGCACCAGCGGCAGCACGAGGCGGAAGAAGATCGTGTATTCCGACAGCCCGTCGATGCGGCCTGCATTCTTCAGGTCGTCCGAGACCTGCTTCATGAACTCCGACAGGATGAACACCGCCAGCGGAAGCCCCTGCGCGGTATAGACGAGGATCAGCGCCATCAGCGTGTTCACAAGCCCCGAGGCCACCATCAGCTCCAGGATCGCGACCGTGCCCAGCCGGATCGGGATCATGATGCCGAGCGCGAGGTAAAGGCCCATCAGCATGTTGCCGCGAAAGCGATATTCGCTCAGCGCGAAGGCCGCCATCGCGCCGAACAGCAGCACGAAGAACAGCGAGGCGACCGTGACGATCATCGAGTTCTGGAAATACAGGAAGAAATCCCCCTGCTTCAGAACCGTCGTGTAACCCACCAGATCGAACGTGCTTGCGGTGGGGATCGCCAGCGGATCGCTGAAGATCGCCTTGCGCGACTTGAAGCTGTTCACCACGATCACGAAGACCGGGAACAGTGCGATCAGCGTATAGGTGATCAGCACCGCATGGGCGGCGACCGAGCGGCCGAGCGAGGTGCGTGCCTGGGCCATCAGAACTGATACCTGCGCAGCCGGGTCTGGATGCCGAAGAGATACAGGCAAACCCCGATCAGGATGATGAAGAACATGGCCGTCGCGATGGTTGCCCCCATATGCGGATTGCCCAGTTGCAACTGGAACCCGAAGAAGGTGCGATAGAGGAACGTGCCCAGGATGTCGGTCGCGAAATTCGGCCCCGCCAACGCGCCTTGGGCAACGTAGATCAGGTCGAAGGCGTTGAAATTGCCCACGAAGGTCAGGATCGAGATGATCCCGATCGACGGCAGGATCAGCGGCAGCTTGATCTTCCAGAACTGGCTCATGCCGGTGATGCCGTCCATCTCGGCGGCCTCCAGCACCTCATCCGGGATCGACAGAAGGGCTGCGTAGATCAGCATCATCGGGATGCCCACGAACTGCCAGACGGACACCAGCGCGAGCGTGGTCAGCGCGTATTCCTCTTTGCCGAGCCAGGGCGCGAAGAGCGATTTCAGCCCGACGAAATCCAGCATGCCCGGCGCGATGCCCCAGATCGGCGAGAGGATCAGCTTCCAGACGAAGCCCACGATCACGAAGGACAGGATCGTGGGAATGAAGATCGCCGTGCGGTAGAAGGCCGCCATCCGGAGCCGCGGGCTGGACAGCAGCGCGGCCAGAAGGATGCCGATCGGGTTCTGCACCAGCATGTGGATCAGGAAGAACCAGGCGTTGTTGCCAAGCGCGTTCCAGAATGCATCGGCCCAGAGCGGGTCGCCGAACAGCGTGCGGAAGTTGGCAAGGCCCACGAATTCGCTCGTCCGCTCGGGCGTCTGGGCAAAGAGCGACAGGTTCAGCGTGCCGAACAGCGGCACGATCATGATGGCGGTATAGACGAGCAGCGCGGGCGCAAGAAACACGGCGATATGCCAGCGGATCGGCTTGCGGTCGGCCATCTGCCCGTCTCCCTGCTGCTTTTCGGAAAAACCCTTGGTGGTCCGGGGGGCAGACGGCCCCCCGGCCTTGGTCAGGCCACGTGCGGCCAGGTCACTTCTGCTGCGGCGCGTACCAGGTCGCGAGGCCCGATTGCAGGCGCTCGGCGGCGGCTTCGGGCGTCTCGGTGCCCTTGATCACGTTGGCCGAGGCGTTCCAGGTCTCGTTTTCAAGGTTCGGCGTGCCGCGCGACAGGATCTGGTAGGTCGAGCGGATCGTGGGCTGGCATTTCTCGCGCCAGCTCACGAATTCCTGCGCCAGCGGGTCCTGCATCTCGACCGCCGTGGAGTTCGAGCGAGAAGAAGCCCGGCAGAGCGTTCGCGTAAAGCGTCGCGAATTCGGGCGAGCCGACCCATTCGAGGAACACCTTCGCCTGCTCGGCATTCGGGCTGGCCGCGTTCAGGCCAAGCGCGATGTCGGTGTGGTCCGAGATGTAGCAGGTGTCGCCTTCGGCTGCGACCGGCGGCGGGAAGGCCCCCATCTTGAAGGTCGCCTGGGTGTTGAAGCCCGAGATTTCCCACGAGCCTGCCGGATAGATCGCGGCGCGGCCAAGGGTGAACAGGTTCTGGCTGTCGGGATAGGTCTGCGCCTCGAAGCCGTCGCCAAGGTAATCCTTCCACTTGGCAAGCTGGGTAAACGGCGCGACCCATTGCGGATCGGTCAGCTTCTGCTCGCCCTTGATCAGCGCGAGCCGGCCCTCCTCGCCCTTCCAGTAGTTCGGGCCGATGTTGTTGTAGCCCATCGTGGCGGCTTCCCACTGGTCGTTGGTGCCCATCGCCATCGGGATGTAGGTGCCGTCGGCCTTGATCTTGTCGAGTGCGGCAAAGAACTCGGCCTCGGTCGTCGGCACTTCGATGCCCAGCTCGGCAAAGGCGTCGGCGTTGTAGATGAAGCCGTGGATCACCGAAGCCATCGGCACGCAGAAGGTCGCGGCGCCGTCATCGGTCTGCCATGCCGATTTCGCGACCGGCGAGAAGTTGGCCATCGAGGCGAGCGAGGTCAGGTCGGCCAGCTTGCCCTTGTTGTAAAGCTCGAGCGAGGCATCGAAGGGGCGGCAGGTGATAAGATCGCCCGCCGAACCTGCGTCGAGCTTGGAGTTCAGCACGGCATTGTATTCCGCCGGGGCGGAGGGGGCGAAAACCACCTTGATGCCGGGGTTCTGGGCCTCGAAAGCCGGGATGATCGTGTCCTGCCAGATCGTCAGGTCGTCGTTGCGCCAGCTTTCGATGGTCAGCGTCACATCCTGTGCCTGGGCGGCCCCGGCCAGCAGCGTGCTGGTCAGAAGGGCCATGCGTAGGGTTCTCGTTGTCATGGTCGTCTCCCTGTTGGCGGGCCTTCGCCCGGTGATGTCGTGACGCTCAGCCGGTCACTTCAGCCAGTGCGGGGCCAAGGTGGCCCCGGTGGGTGTCAAGCGCGGCCATCGCCGCTTCTGGCGTAGCGCCAGCGGCCACGAGAACGGCGGGCTTGACTGCCCCGCCGGTCCGCGACAGCGCCGCCTCGGCCGCGTCGCGACCCGCACCCGACAGCGCCGCCACGATGCGGGCGGCACGGTCGAGAAGCTTGGCGTTGTCGGCCACCACATTGACCATGTAGCCTTCGTGAACGTGGCCCAGTTGCAGGCCGATCAGCACGGACAGCATGTTCAGCGTGATCTTCTGTGCCGTCCCCGCCCCCATCCGCGTCGATCCCGCGACAACCTCCGGCCCGGTATCGAGCAGGATCGCCACGTCGGCCTGACCGAGCAACGCGCTGTCCGCGACATTGGCGACCGAGATGACCTTGGCCCCCGCCGCTCGTGCGGCCCGGGCAATCTCGACCGTATAGGGCGTCCCGCCCGAGGCCGAGACGCAGATTACTGCATCGCCCGTCCCGGGCCTGACCGCTGCGAGGTCGGCCACCGCGAGCGCGCGATCGTCCTCGGACCCGCCGGTCATGTGCAGAAGGGCGGCCGTTCCCCCGGCGAACAGCATCGGCGTGCGGTCCGGCGGTATCCCGAACGTGCCCGCAAGCTCCAGACAGTCGGACAGCGCCATCAGCCCCGAGCTTCCAGCCCCCGCATAGATCAGGCGATGGCCCGCCCCAAGCGCACCGGCCCCGAGCGCGGCAGCGGCGGCGATTGCGGGAAAGGCCGCGCGCACAACCTCTGCCGCGGCCAGTTGCGCCGCAAGAAGCCGCGCCAGAACGTCGTCGGGCGCGGCATCCTGCAGGCCGTCGGCGGCCGGGTGGCGGGCTTCGGTTCGGCGGTCGGTCATACGATTCCCCTGCTTCCCTCGACAATGCCAAACTAATACCAATTGTAAAGCGCTTTGTTCCAGGCGGCATCGTTTCGCTTGGCATGGCCCCGGCTCAGTTAGGTCTTTCCATTTGGTATTGTTTTGGTATCTTATCGCGAAGGGAGACGACATGACGCTTTTTCTCGGCATTGACGGCGGGGGTTCGGGGTGTCGCGCTGCGGTTTGCGACCGGTCAGGCCATATCCTGGGCGAGGGGCGCGCCGGCCCTGCCAACATCGCATCGAACACCGACGGCGCGCGCGAGAACATCCTTGCAGCCGCCCGCACGGCCCTGCCGGATGGTGCGACACTGGACGATCTGGTTGCGGTTATGGGCCTTGCCGGGGCCAATGTCGCGGGCAGCGTGATGCGCTTTCGTGCAGGTCTGCCGTTCCGCAAGCTTCGGATCGAGACGGACGCGGTGATCGCCGCAAAGGGCGCGCTTGGCGCGCGCGACGGCGTCGTTGCCGCGATCGGAACAGGGTCGGTCTATGCGGTCCAGCGGGATGGCCTGCTTCGCCAGATCGGCGGCTGGGGCCTTGTCCTGGGCGACGAGGCGTCGGGGGCGTGGCTTGGCCGAACCCTCTTGTCGCGCTGCCTGCGCGCGGTCGACGGCCTCGTCCCCATGACAGCGCTGATCGAAGCCGTCCTGTCCGAACACGAAAGCCCGGATCAGATCGTCGCCTTCGCGTCCACGGCCAGCCCGTCGGATTTCGCCTTGCTCGCCCGCCGGATCATCACGACGGACGATCCGGCCGCGCAGGCCGTTCTGGGAATGGCGGATGAATTCGTGATCGCCGCCATCGACAGGCTGGGCGCATCGGCCGCGCTGCCGGTCGTCTTCCTCGGCGGGCTTGGGCCAACCTATGCCGCGCGCCTTGCGGGGCGCTGGCCGCAGGCCGCTGCCCTTGGTTCCGCGCTCGATGGTGCGCTTCTTCTGGCGCGGCAGGACGCGTGATGGAGCAACTGTTTTCCCCCGCAGCCTTCGACGGCACCGGCGCTGGTCCTCTCTACCTGCAGCTTCAGCGGCGCATCGCCGATGCCATCGCCTCGGGCAGCCTCAATGCCGGCGACAGCCTGCCGCCGGAACGCGAGATGGCCGCGATGACAGGCCTCAGCCGCGTGACGGTCCGCAAGGCCGTTCAGGCGCTCGTCGCGTCGGGGAAGCTCTCGCAACGGCGGGGCTCGGGCACCTTCGTCGCGCCCAAGGTGGAACGGCTGGAACAGGCGCTGTCCCTGCTGACCTCGTTCACCGAGGATATGGCGCGGCGGGGGCGCAGCGTGGAGTCGGTCTGGCTCAGCCGCGCGCTGCATGCCCCTGCCCCGGAAGAGGTGATGGCGCTTGGCCTTGGTGCGGGCGACCGGGTCGCGCGGCTGGAACGGGTGCGCCGCAGCGATGGCGTTCCGCTGGCGATCGAACGTGCGTCGCTCTCCTCGGCATTGCTGCCGGACCCCGAGACGGTCGGCGGATCGCTCTATGCCGTGCTCGAGACGCGCGGCCTGCGCCCGGTGCGCGCCGTGCAGCGCATTTCCGCGGCCAATCTGGGCCTGCGTGACGCGGAGCTTCTGGGTGTTGCCCCGGGCGTGGCTGCGCTGAGGATCGAGCGCATCAGCTACCTGCCCTCGGGGCGCGTGGTGGAATTCACCCGCTCGATCTATCGCGGCAGATGCCTATGACTTCGCGGTCGAATTGAAGCTGGCGCATGGGCCATCCGGAAACGATCAGGAAAGGAACGACACATGACGCAAAGCTTCATGGCGCAGGAAGTTGCCGAGATACCTCAGGCGGCGGCCCGGTTCCTGGACCTGTCGGCGGCGGCGGTGCGCGATGCGGCAGCGGAATTGCGCCGCGCCGATCCGGTGCTGTTCGTGACGGTCGCGCGCGGATCGTCCGACCATGCCGCGACCTACTTCAAATATGCGGCCGAACTTCTCGCGGGCGTTCCCGTGGCTTCGGTTGGCCCCTCCATCGCTTCGATCTACGGGCGGCCTCTGCGGCTGGAAAGGGCAGCCTGCATCGGCATCTCGCAATCGGGTCGCAGCCCCGACATCGTCGAGATGATGCGCGCCGCAGGCGCGGGCGGCGCGCTGACCATCGCGATCACGAATTTCGCGGACGCACCGATGGCACAGGCATCCGCCCACTGTCTGGCGCTTCAGGCGGGCGCGGAACAAAGCGTCGCGGCCACCAAGACCTTCGTGACCAGCGTGCTGGCGGCCCTCGCGCTTCTGGCGGAATGGCAGGACGACGCCGCGCTGCGCCGCGCCGTGGCGGACCTGCCCCATGCGTTCGAGGCGGCGCTGATCCAGAACTGGTCGGCCCTGGGCGGGCGTCTGTCGCGGGCGCAATCGCTCTATGTCCTGGGGCGCGGCCCGGGGTTCGCCATCGCCAGCGAAGCGGCGCTGAAGTTCAAGGAAACCTGCGGCTTGCATGCCGAAGCCTACTCGGCGGCAGAGGTGCTGCACGGTCCGAGCGCCATCGTGCAGGCGCGGTTCCCCGTCTTCGCCCTCGGGGTCGAGGATGCGGCGCTGCCGCATGTGGTTGCGACGGCAGAGCGCCTTGCGGCACAGGGCGCCGATGTGTTCCTGACGGGAGGCGAAGCCAAGGGCGCGGTCACGCTGCCGTCCGTTCAGGGTCTGCACCCGCTGGTCGCGCCGCTTGTCCTCGCTGTCAGCTTCTACGCCTTCATCGAGGCCCTTGCCCGCCGCCGGGGTTTCGACCCCGACACACCGCCCCACCTGCGCAAGGTCACGGAGACACTGTGATGAGGCGCGCCTTCGCCGCCGAAGCTGTTTTCGACGGATACCGGATGCACCGCGACGCGGCGCTGGTGGTGGAGGACGGCCGCGTTGTCGGCATCGAACCGGCTGCCGGACGCGAGCGGCTTGGCGGCGTCATCGCGCCGGGCTTCATCGACCTTCAGGTGAATGGCGGTGGCGGGCGGATGGTCGATGGCAGCGTTGATGCCACCGCACTCGCCGCGATCTGTAACGCCCATGCAAGACTTGGCGCGACGGGCATCCTGCCGACCCTGATCACCGATACCCCCGATGCGACAGCAGCCGTCATCGCGGCGGGCGTCCGGGCAGCAGAGCAGGCGGTTCCCGGTTTCCTCGGCCTTCATCTGGAAGGACCGCACCTCGACCCCCGGCGCAAAGGTGCGCACGATCCGGCGCTGATCCGACCCATGGAGGCGACAGACCTAGCGCGGCTGTGCGACGCTGCCGGACGGCTGCCCGCCCTGATGCTGACAGTAGCGCCCGAGGCCGTCACGCCCGAGCAGATTGCGCAGCTTGCGCAGGCGGGTGTCATTGTCAGCCTCGGCCACAGCGATTGCAGTTATGACACGGCCCGCGCGGCCATCACGGCGGGCGCTGGTTGCGCGACCCACCTCTTCAACGCGATGAGCCAGCTAGGCAACCGCGAACCGGGGCTGGTCGGTGCCGTCCTCGATGGCCGGATCGCGGCGGGCGTGATCGCGGACGGCATCCACGTGTCTGCCGCCACGCTTCGCGTCGCCCTTGCCGCGCGTCCGGAGGGGTTGTTCCTCGTCTCGGATGCGATGGCGGCTGCGGGGTCGGATGCGACGGAATTCGAACTGGGCGGTCGCCGCATCCTGCGCCGAGACGGGCGCCTGACGCTGGAGGATGGCACGTTGGCGGGGGCCGATCTGAGCCTGCCGCAGGCTGTTGCTGTCATGGTGCGCGACGTGGGCCTCGCGCCGGAGTCGGCGCTGGCCATGGCAAGTTCGCGCCCTGCCGAAGTTATCGGCGCAGCCGGGCGCGGCGTGCTTTCCGACGGCGGGCGCGCCGATTTCGTGCATCTCTCCCCGGACTGGACACTGGTGCAGGTCTGGCGCGCAGGCGAGGCGCTTCTCTAGTCAGCGCTGCGAAGGGCGCTGCCCCGTCACGGGCCGAAGCTGATCGTGGCGATGGCCCTGTCGATCCGCGCCTGACCCCAGTTGACGGGGGCTTCGGGTGCGCTTGTTTCCGAAGCAATCGTCGTGCCGGTTCCGTTGGTCAGGGTAACGGTCGCGCCGCCGTTCGTCACCGTCACCTCGCCGTCCAGAACGAACACCGCAAAGGCACCGTCCAGCGGTCCGCCCCACACCGTCGTGCCCCGAACCCCCAGTGTTGCGAAACTGGTGGTCAGCGTGACGTTCCCGCCCTCAGGCGCCTCGACCCGTCCGCCCTTGAACAGGAATGTCCCGCCGAGAATTGTCAGCGCCATCCGTCCGCCGGCCTTGGCCGGGTCATAGACATACTCATCCACCGTCAGGACGGAGTTTTCGCCAAGCGTAAGCTGTGTGTCGTCGATCAGCGTGGCCTCGAGCCGCGACGCCTCATGCGCCCTAAGGACATCCCCGAATGCGACGGGATCGGCGGCGGCCAGTTTGCGCACGTTCCCTTGCGCCTCGGCGGTCGCTTCGTTCTGAACACGGTCGACCTGACCGATCACGTCCGCCATCGCCGGGACGGCAAGGGAGAGCGCAGACAGGAAAGACACTACGGCAAGCGGTGAACTCAAATGCATTTGATGCCTCCTCGAACGGGCGGGCAACCCTTTCGGGTCAATGCCACATGATTGACCTACGTTCTCACAGGCGCAATGGTTTCCGGCAGACCCCAGGATCAGAAGCGATAGACCGCCCCGATGATCGGGCCGGAAAGCTCGATCTCGAGATCTCTTCTATCGGTCTCTTCCTTGTCGATGTTCAGATAGCGATAGCCGCCCTGAACCGCCCATTTCTCGTTGATGCGGTAACCCACCGTCGCGATGACCTGATAGGTGCTGTCCGATCCCACGCCGAAGCCCCCGCCGTCGAGGAAGAGCGCGCCGTACCATTGGTCGTCGAACTTCATGCGGAAGCGGGCCGCCAGAAGGGGATCAACCCAGTCATCATCCGTCTCGAACACGCGGGACGCGGCCGCGGCGCCCACGAAACTGGTCGTCACGTCTGTCCAGTTCGCACGAAACCCCGCACCGAGGTCGATGCTTGTCCGTTCGTCGCCCTGCACGCGGTAAAGCCCGTAGGCGCTGAAGAAGGTCAGCTTGGTGTCGACCGCAACCTCGGAAAAGGCGAGACCTCGCGGCGTCGGGGCATCCGAGGAGACGTCCATGTAGATGAAATCACCGACAAATCCCCACGGCCCCTTGCGCGCCTCGACCGCGCCCATGAAGGCGAAGTCGAGATCCTGAAGCGCATCGCTGATGCTCAACTCGCCTGTGACGCTTCCAAGCGGCGTATCGAGGGTCACTTCGGTCTTGGGAAACCAGAGGTAGACCGACGCATCATACGTCCAGTCCTGCGCCGCAGCGGGAGCGGCCAAAAGCAGGCTTGCGACAAGAACTGAGGTTTTCATCTGTTGATCCTTTCCCCCCGGCGCTGTCAGGTCCGTCCGCCGTGATGAACCCTAGCTCCGCGCAGGGCCGCCGGGCAATCCCCCGACGTGACAAGCGAAGCGCGCTGCGGCAAACGTGGCGCACGGCCCCCGGACGGGACGACCCGGCGCCTCGGACGCGCCGTTGAAGACAAGGGCTGACAAACGGAACGATCTGTCGTTAAGGATTGCACCATAGCGGAACCGTGAGCAAAGTTCGAACCGGAAGGCCATTCATCATGCTTCAGAACCTTCGTCGGATCTCGGCCTTTCTCGCGGTTCTCTTGCCGTTGATGTTCGTGTCACCTGTCCATGCCCAGGACAGCACGGCTTCAGATGCACCGGCGAAGGTCGAGTTGCCGAACCCCCTTACCCCCGAAGCGGTTGACGCCCTGGTCTCGCGACTGTCCGACGAACAGGTGCGCACCATGTTGCTGGAGCGGCTGGATGCCGTCGCGGCCGAGCAGTCCAATGCACCGCCTCCGCCACCCTCGGCCGCGATGTTCGCAGCCGACGTGGCTATGAAAACCGCCGACATGGTTCGCGAACGCATCGAGCACACGCCTGCGGCCATCGCCGCCGAGGCCGAGGTGATCGGCGACGTGGCCGAACGGCTGGGGGCACGCGGGTTCTGGGTCTTTCTCGGTGTCCTCGCGCTTGCCGTCGTCATCGGGGCGATTGCGGAACTGATCGTCCACCGCTTCGTCATCCGCGTCCGGCTGCCCGAGAAAGGCAGCACCCCCGAGGCACGCGACGTGTTCGAGGCGCTTCCGATCCTTGCCCGGCGCCTTGTGCGCGACTTTGCCGGCCTGATCGTGTTCTTCATCGTCGGCCATCTTGTGATCCGCTACATGATGCCTCCGCAGGATGCCGAACTGACCCACATCGTCTGGCGCTTCCTGATCGTGATGCCGCGCATCGGCAATGCCATCCTGCGCTTCTTCCTTGCTCCACGGCGGGCCGACCTGCGGCTCGTCAACTGCGACGACACGACCGCGTGGCGGCTGTTTCGCAACTTCTTCGGGATTGTCACGCTCCTCGGCGTGGCTTTCACCTTGTTCGGTCTGAACCAGATCCGCGGCAATGCGCAACAGGCCAACGAGATCGGCTTCCTGATCAACGCCTCGATCTTTGCCTGGCTGGGGTTCACCGTCTGGCGTGCCCGCAGCGGTCTGACGCAGATGATGCTGGGCCGCCGGGCCGCCGCCCACACCCCGACCGAGATCGAGGTGGCGCGCTGGTATCCCTGGTACGCCCTGTGGGCAATCGCCGTGATCTTCCTGCTTTCGCTCATCCTTGGCGCGATGGGGCAGGCCGAGCTGCTTCGCGGTGGCAATCACTTCATCAGCCTTGCCGTGCTGCTGATCGCGCCGCTCCTGGATTCGCTCATCTTCGCCCTCGTGGCGCGGTTCATGCCCCCTATGCGCGGCGAGGGCCGCGTGGCCGAGAGGGCCTATCAGTCCAACCTGCGGGCCTACATCCGTATGGGGCGCGTCGCGCTGTTCGGAGCGGTGCTGCTGATCACCGCGCGGCTTTGGGACGTGTCGCTTACCAGCATGGCCTCGTCAGGCGTCGGCGAGAAATTCGCGGCACATCTGATCCAGGCGATGATGATCTGCGTCGTGGGCTACTACGTGTGGGAAATCGTGCGCCTGCTCATCAACCGCAAGCTTTCCAGCGAGCACACCGGCACCGAGGGCGTGACCGACACGGACGGCGATGCACCGCATGTGGGCGGCCAGCCCAGTTCGCGCCTTGGTACGATCCTGCCGCCAGTCAGCTGGGCGCTTCAGACGGTCATCATCGTGATGACGGTCCTGACCGCACTCGGGAACCTCGGGATCAACGTGACGCCCCTGCTGGCAGGTGCCGGGATCGCCGGCATCGCGATCGGCTTCGGTGCGCAGAAGCTGGTGACCGACGTGATGTCGGGGCTGTTCTTTCTTGTCGACGACGCGTTCCGGCTGAACGAATATGTCGATCTCGGCGGCCAGCAAGGAACCGTCGAGAAGATATCGCTGCGCTCCATCACCCTGCGCGATGCCAAGGGTCCGGTGCTCTGCATTCCCTACAGCAACATCAACCAGGTCACCAATTTCGGCCGCGACTGGGGGATCATGAAGCTGCGCTTCACCGTGCCCTTCGGCACCGACACCGAGAAGGTGCGGAAGATCTTCAAGAGGATCGGCGAAGAAATGATGCAAATGCCCGACCTTGCGCCGGGCTTCATCGAGCCCTTCAAGGGCCAGGGCGTGGCAGAGTTCACCGATTACGGCATCGTCGTGCGGGGCAAGTTCATGCACAAGCCCGGCACGCAGTTCGGTATCCGGAAGTACATCTTCAAGCGGGTGCAGGAAGAGTTCGAGAAGAACGGCATCGAATTCGCGCGGCGCGAAGTGAAGGTGAATATCGTCGGTCCGCATGACAACCTGACCGAGGACCAGAAGCATCAGATTGCCGGAGCCGCCGCCGAAACGGTGGCGCAGCAGCAGCGGGACGCGGCCGCATTGGCTGCAAAGGGCGCGACCTGACCAGCGCCTATCAGGCCTGAGAAATCGCCGTCGCAATCCGCGCAGGCCTCAACCAGCTCGATCCCGCCGTAGACCACGCGGATCAGGCCCTGCCGCTCCAGCGCGCCGAGCGCGGCATTGACCCCGCTGCGGGACATCCGCGCGATCGCCCCCAGTTCGACCTGCGTCACGGGAAGCATCCGCAACGGCCCGGGAAGTTCACGGCCCAGCAGATGAACAAGGTGCAGCAGGCGCTCTTCGGGCCTTGTCCGGCGCAGCATCGCGATCAGGTCCAGCGCAAGCGCGGTGTTGCGCGTCGACAGCACCGCCAGCAGATGCCAGGCACGCGGATCGGCAGCCGCGATGCGCAGGAATTCGGCGCGCGGCAGGCGCAGCAGCACAAGGTCTGTATGGGCTTGCAAGCGCCACGATTCGCGGCTGCCCGGTCACGGTCGCGAACTCGCCGGTCCAAAAACCAGGCCCCGCGATGAAGAACAGCGTCGGATCGTCGGCCTGCGACGGCCCGTGGACCTGAAGGAACCCCTCGGCAACCCCCACGATGCCACCCACATCATCGCCAAGATGATAGACGGCCTGCCCCGCCTTCAGCACGATCCGGTCCGACCGGGCGAGAACAGCATTGCGGAACTCGACCGGCGTGCCACCCAGCCAGCCGGAATGTCCAGATTTGACCGCCGTCAAAGAACGCGTCTGGTTCCCGCATTGTCCGCTCCGCGACAATCTGTTGGCTTCGTTCCTGCTTACACTTGTGCCACGAAAGTCTACGGAGGGGGACAAAATGAAACGCATCCTGTGCGCCTTGGCGCTTTGCACGGCCAGTGCCGCGTCGGCGCAAGAGGCGCAGCAGCCAAACATCGTCGTCATCTGGGGCGACGACATCGGCGGCTTCAACATCAGCGCCTACAACCGCGGCATGATGGGCTACAAGACGCCCAACATCGACAGCATCGCCGCCCAGGGTGCGCTGTTCACCGACTGGTACGGGCAACAAAGCTGCACCGCGGGCCGCGCCGCCTTCGTCACGGGCCAGTCGCCGATCCGCACCGGTCTGACCAAGGTCGGCCTGCCCGGCGCGCCGGAAGGAATGCCTGCCGAGGACCCGACCATCGCCACTGTGCTGAAGGCGCAGGGCTATGCGACCGGGCAGTTCGGCAAGAATCACCTCGGCGACCGCAACGAACACCTGCCGACGGTCCACGGCTTCGACGAGTTCTTCGGCAACCTCTACCATCTGAATGCCGAGGAAGAGCCCGAGAACCCGGACTATCCGCAAAGCCCCGAGTTCAAGGCGACCTTCGGACCGCGCGGCGTTCTCGAATGCGTCGCGACCGACGCCGATACCGAGGCACCCGACCCGCGCTTCGGCGCATGGGGCAACCAGAAGTGCACCGACACCGGCCCGCTGACCCGCAAGCGCATGGAGACCATCGACGAAGAGGTGACAACCCGCGCGCTCGACTTCATGCGGCGGACCCACGCTTCGGGCAAGCCGATGTTCCTGTGGTACAACACCACACGGATGCACATCTTCACCCACCTCAAGCCCGAGTCCGAAGGCAAGACCGGCTACGGCATCTACGCCGACGGCATGGCAGAGCATGACGGGATGGTGGGCGAGATCCTCGCAGAGATCGAGAAGCTCGGCATCGCAGGACAACACCATCGTGATGTACTCGACCGACAACGGTGCCGAGACGTTCACCTGGCCCGATGGCGGGACCACGATGTTCCGCGGCGAGAAAAACACCAACTGGGAAGGCGGCTATCGCGTTCCGACGCTGATCCGTTGGCCCGGCGTGATCGAGCCGGGGACCGTGATCAACGAGATCGGCACGCATGAGGACATGCTGCCCACGCTTGTCGCGGCGGCAGGCGATCCGAACGTCAAGGAAGAACTTCTCACCGGCAAGGACCTGAACGGCAAGACCTACAAGGTCCATATCGACGGCAACAACCTGCTGCCGGCGCTGAAGGGCGAGGCAGAGTGGCCGCACCAAGTCGTTCATCTACTGGACCGATGACGGTTCGGTTGCGGCGCTGCGCTTCGAGGACTGGAAGGTGACCTTCCTCGAGCAGGAAGCCGACGGCCTGCGCGTCTGGCAGGACCCCTTCAAGGTGCTGCGTGCGCCCTTGCTGACCAACCTGCGGATGGACCCGTTCGAGCGCGCGGAACATGAGAACGCGATGGGCTACCAGCGCTGGTACATGGAGCGGATGTTCGCCATGGCCCCGGCAGGCGCCTATGTCGGACGCTGGCTGCAAAGCTTCCGCGAGTTCCCGCCGCGCCAGAAGCCGGGCAGCTTCAACCTGGATAATGTCATGAACTCGGTCATGTCGGGCAACCAGGGCAACCAGTAACCGGCCGATGCCGGAGGTCGGCAGGCAGGCCGCGTCCTGTGTTGCACGACACCCGGATGGCCGCTGGCACCCCGCCCCCCCAAGGCGGGGTGCCTTCATCACCCAAAGGGACACCCACCATGCGCATGCTCGCCGCCGCCTTCGCCCTGCTCGCCTCGCCGCTCTGGGCCCAGAGCTCCCCCTTGCCATCCTGGACCGACGGGCCGCACAAGACCGCGATCCTTGACTTCGTGGTGGCCGTGACCGACCCCAAGGCCGCCACCTTCGTCGCGCCCGAGGACCGCATCGCGGTGTTCGACAATGACGGCACGCTCTGGGCCGAGCAGCCGGTCTACTTCCAGTTCTTCTTCGCGCTCGACCAGGCGCGCAAGAAGGCGGCGGCTGATCCGGCCTGGGCGTCGACCCCCGCCCTCAAGGCCGCTGCGGCAGGCGACATCAAGGGCGTCCTCGCCGGTGGCGAGGCCGCGCTGGTCGAGGTTGTCACCGCCACCCATTCCGGCATGACGGTCGAGGATTTCACAGCCAGCGTGGCCGACTGGCTTGCCACGGCGAAGCATCCCCAGACGGACATGCCGTTTACCGCCATGACCTACCAACCCATGCTCGAACTGCTCGACCACCTGCGCGACGCCGGTTTCCAGACATGGATCGTCTCGGGCGGTGGTGTGGATTTCATGCGGGCCTTCACCGAGGACGCCTATGGAATTCCGCCAGAGCAGGTCATCGGCTCGCTCGGCAAGGCGTCGCTCCAGATGGTCGATGGCAAGCCCGAGGTGATGAAGGACCCCGCCATCGCCTTCATCGACGACAAGGAGGGCAAGCCCATCGGGATCGAGCGCAACATCGGCAAGCGTCCCGTGTTCGTCGCAGGCAACTCCGACGGGGACCTGGCAATGCTGCAATGGGCGACAGCGGGCGACGGCCCGCGCTTCGGCATGATCGTCCACCACACCGATGCAGTCCGCGAATATGCCTATGACCGCGAAAGCCATATCGGCCAGCTCGACAAGGCACTCGACGCCGCTCCCGCCGCAGGCTGGACAGTCGTGGACATGGCGAAGGACTGGCAGTCGATCTACACGGGCACTGCCGAGTAGGGCCGTCTCTGTCAGTGGTGAGATTGGTCGGAGTGGAGGGATTCGAACCCCCGACATCCTGCTCCCAAAGCAGGCGCGCTACCAGACTGCGCTACACTCCGACGACCGCCTTCCTAGCGATGTCGCCGCGGCTTGGAAAGCGCCTATTCGGCGCAGGGCCACGCGGCGGCATCGCCGAAGGCCGGGTGACGCAATTCCGCGCCGGGGGCGATGCCCATGCGCGCCGCCAGCCCGCCGTTGATCTCGAGCACGGCTACGACGCCTTCGCCGCCGTCGATCGGCGTCAGATCGCCCGGAACGGCGTTCGAATGCACGCGCGTCACCCGTCCTGACCCGTCAGCGAAAATCATGTCCAGCGGGATGAGCGTGTTCTTCATCCAGAAACTCGCGCGCTGCGGCGCAGGGTAGATGAACAGCATTCCGGCCGAGCGCGCCATCTTTTCCCGGAACATCAGCCCCTGCGCCCGCTCGTCGCCGTCATCCGCGACTTCGACGTTGAAGCGTGCCTGCCCGAACGGCCCCCGCAGATCGACCACTTCGGGCGAACATGCAGCCGATGCCGGGCCGGCCAGCATCAGGGCCAGCAAGAGAAGGGCGCTCAGGCCCCCTGACGCGCGGCGGCTTCCCACGAAACAACCTGCACCGCCATGCGGCCCCGTTTGCCCTCGACGATCCGCAGCGCAATCGCTTCGCCCGCCTGAAGGTCGGCGTAGCCCGACTGGCGCAACACCTCGACATGGATGAACACGTCCTCGGGCCGCCCGAACACATTGGCGAAACCGAACCCCTTGCCCTTGTCGAACCATTTCACGCGGCCGGGTTCCATCGCAAGTGCGGCGATCTCGGCCGGGGTGACGAGATGCTCGTCATCGCTCAACGCAAAGCTTGCCCCTGCGGGCGGCTCGATCGACATGACCTCGACCGCCTGCACGCCCCGCTGTGTCTGCTGGACCTTGACCGTGATGCCCGCTCCGTCAGCGACAGACCCCTGACCGAAATTCCGGAGAACATTGGCATGCAGCAGGATGTCCGACGGGCTGTCCTCGCTGACGACAAAGCCAAACCCCTTGGCAGGATCGAACCACTTCACGTGGCCATGCATCACCTGCAGGGCCTTGTCGTCTTCCATAATATCCAGAACCCTATCCTCGAAAATCTTATGTCAGCGTTTTGCAGGCAACCGATTCACTCTTTCAAGTATAAAATTGCATATGTTTCGGGCGACGGTCGGAAAGTTGCCGGTCAAGGGCTGAGCCGTTCGATCTTCCACCCATCGCCCACCCCTTCGCGCGACCACCGGAACCGGTCATGCAACCGGAACGCCCCATCAGCCCAGAACTCGATCTCGGTCGGAACAATCCGGATTCCGCCCCAGAACGGTGGGCGGCGGGGATTGGTTCCCTGTTCGGCCGTCACTTTAGCGACTTCGGCCATCAGTGCCAACCGCGACGACAGCGGCTGCGACTGCGCCGAGGCCCAGGCGCCGAGACGGCTCTTCAGGCTGCGGCTTTCATAATAGGCGTCGGCCTGCGGGCCTTCCTCGCGCTCGGTATGGCCACGGACGCGAAGCTGGCGGCGCAGCGACTTCCAGTGCATCACGAAGGCGGCCTTGCCGCTCGCCTCGATCTCGCGACCCTTTTGGCTGGTGTAGTTGGTGTAAAAGACGAAGGCGGCCGGCTCGATGCTCTTCAGCAGGACCATGCGCACGTTGGGCATTCCAGCCGCATCCACCGTCGCAAGCGCGATCGCGTTCGGATCGTTGGGTTCCAGAGGTTCGGCCTCGGCCAACCATCGTTGCGCGATCACAAAGGGATCGCTGCCCGCGAAAATTCCGTTCCGGTCCATGACAGTCCTTCTCCCGCCGTCCGCCGCGCCCCTGCCCCGCCCTTGATGCGCCCCATGGGATCGCCTAAACGTCGAACGCAACGAACAAGGGTGGGCGAGGGACAGGGAATGTCAACCGGACTTCTGCACGGCAAGCGCGGCCTTATCATGGGGCTTGCGAATGACAAATCCATCGCCTGGGGGATCGCAAAGGCCTGCGCCGACCAGGGCGCAACGCTGGCCTTCTCGTATCAGGGCGAGGCGCTGAAGAAGCGGGTGGAACCGCTGGCCGCCTCGATCGGCATGACCGAGATGGTCGAATGCGATGTGGCCGACGAGGGATCGCTTGATGCGCTGTTCGACCATCTGAAAACGGTGTGGGGCACGCTGGATTTCGTGGTGCATGCCATCGGCTTCTCGGACAAGAACGAACTGCGCGGGCGCTATGTCGATACGTCGGCCGCCAACTTCCGCATGACGATGGACATTTCGGTCTACAGCTTCACCGCCGTCTGCCAACGCGCCAGTGCGATGATGCCGAATGGCGGCAGCCTCCTGACGCTGACCTATTATGGCGCGGAAAAGGTCATGCCGCATTACAACGTCATGGGTCTGGCCAAAGCCGCGCTGGAAACCAGCGTGCAGTATATCGCCGAGGACCTGGGCAAGGACGGCATCCGCGTGAACGCGATCTCGGCCGGCCCGATCAAGACGCTGGCCGCCAGCGGGATCGGCGACTTCCGCTACATCATGAAGTGGAACGAACTCAATTCGCCGCTGCGCCGCAATGTCACACAGGAGGAGGTGGGCAAGGCGTCGCTCTATCTGCTGTCCGACCTCGGTTCGGGCACCACGGGCGAAGTGCTGCACGTGGATGCAGGCTATCACGTCGTCGGCATGAAGGCGGTGGACGCTCCCGACATCGACGCCGTCACCGGTCGCAACGGCAAGGAGGCCGCGCAATGAACGATCGCCTGCCGCATGAAAAAGGGTTCCACGTCAGCTGGGACCAGATCCACCGCGACAGCCGGGCGCTTGCCTGGCGGCTGCAGGGTCAGGGGCCGGACGATGGCAACTGGAAGGCGGTCGTCGCGATCACGCGGGGCGGCATGATCCCCGCCATGATCGTCAGCCGCGAACTGGATATCCGGGTGGTCGACACCATCAGCGTCAAGAGCTACTCGCACCAGGCGCAGAGGGAGGCTCAGGTCACGAAAAGCCCGCAGGCCGAGTTGATGGGCGATGGCACGGGCATTCTGATCGTCGACGATCTGGTCGATACCGGAAAGACGCTGGACCTCGTGCGCAAGCTTTACCCAAAGGCCCATTTTGCAACGGTCTACGCCAAGCCCTCGGGCCGCCCGATGGTCGACACCTACATCACCGAGGTGAGCCAGGACACGTGGATCTTTTTCCCCTGGGACATGGCCTTGCAATACGTCCAGCCGTTCCGGGGAACGGACTGATCGCGATGCCGGCCGCCCGTCTCGCCCGCGCGCTGCACGGGCTTTTCGACGGCACGCTGATCGTAAAGGCTGTTCTCGCGACCCTCGAGGCGGCGGGCGGGGCCGGTTTGTGGCTGACACCCAATGCGAGCGTCCATGCGCTGGTCGGCTGGCTGACGCGCAATCAGATCGCGCACGAACCGAGCGAACGTGCCGTGCAGTGGTTCGCCCAGGCATCGGCAAGCTTTTCGGTCGAAAGCCAGCATTTCTACGCCTTCTACCTGATGTCCCACGGGGGGTTGAAACTGGCGATGGTGTTTCTGCTCGCGCGTCGCGTCTCGTGGGCCTACCCGGCCTCGGTGATCCTTCTTGCCGGGTTCATCGCCTACCAGCTGCATCACTGGACCGAGACGCACTCGTCCACACTGCTGGTTCTTTCGGCCTTCGACGCGCTGATGATCGCGCTGGTGCTGCGTGAATATCGCGCGTTGCGGCGGCAGCCCCGCGCCGTTTGACCACCGCTTTCACCTTGCCTCGGATCGCGATCCTTGCTTCACAGGACGGTGAAGCCGGAACGGAGCCTGCGCCATGATCCACCCCCTGAACCCTGCCATGGCCGCAACGGAAGCCCCCCCGGTGATGGAGGCGCGCCGCTGGCTCGCCTCGGCCACCTTCACGCCTGACCGTCCGCTGATCAATGTCAGCCAGGCCGCCCCGGTGGACTCGCCGCCTCTCGGGTTGCGTCAGGCCCTTGCCGAAGCCGCACTGAACGATCCGGCGGCACACCTTTACGGCCCGGTCCTCGGCCTGCCCGCGTTGCGCGCTGAAATCGCGCAGCAGTGGTCGGCTGGCTATGGTGGCGCGATTGCAGCGGAACAGGTCGCCATCACCCAAGGCTGCAATCAGGCATTCACCGCCGTCATGTCCACCCTGGCCGGGTCTGGCGACGAGGTGATCCTGCCCACGCCGTGGTACTTCAATCACAAGATGTGGCTCGACATGGCCGGGGTCACCGCCGTGCCCCTGCCCGCCGGTGCAGGCCTGATCCCGGACGCGGAACGGGCGGCGGCGCTGATCACGCCACGCACCCGCGCCATCGTTCTGGTCAGCCCGAACAATCCCGGCGGAGCGGAATACCCCGCCGAGACCCTGCGCGCCTTCCTTGATCTGGCGCGCGCCAACGGCCTTGCGCTGATCGTCGACGAAACCTACCGCGATTTCGACAGCCGCACCGGGCGACCGCACGATCTTTTTGTCGATCCCGACTGGGCCGATACGCTCGTCCACCTCTATTCGTTTTCCAAGGCCTACCGGCTGACCGGGCATCGGGTGGGTGCGATCGTGGCCTCTGTGGACCGGCTCGCGCAGGTCGAGAAATTCCTCGACACCGTTGCGATCTGCCCCAGCCAGCTTGGCCAGATCGGCGCGCTCTGGGGAATGCGCAACCTTGCGCAATGGGTTGCGGGCGAGCGGGCCGAGATCCTCGCCCGCCGCACCGCGATGACCGGCGGCTTCGCCGCGCTGCCCGACTGGACGCTGCTCGGGTGCGGGGCCTACTTCGCCTATGTCGAACATCCCTACGGGATGCCGTCTGACGTGCTTGCGAAACGCCTTGTCCACGAGGCGTCGATCCTGATGCTGCCCGGCACGATGTTCCAGCCCGAAACCCATCCCGAAGGCGCGCGCCAGCTTCGCATCGCCTTCGCGAACATCGACGCGGACGGCATTGCCGAGATGTTCCGCAGGCTGGCCGCTCTGAAACTCTGAGTGATGCCGCCCGGCTATGTCGAACGGTCGGGACGCGCTTGCCGTCGCTCTGATGGATGCGGCTATGGCGCTCATCGCGGCCACGGATCGGCGTGGTCCAACGCCCATGGATCGCTTGTGCCAATGGCTCCCTCGCATCTTGCCCCAACGCCCCCGACCGCATAGACAGGCGCAAATCCGCAAACGGAGCCTGATATGGCCAAGCCGCCCGCCACCGACGCCGAAAAGAAGTCGCGCAAGAAGAACTCGGTCCTTGTCTGGGTGCTGATGGCGATGCTCGTCGCCGGGCTTGGCGGGTTCGGCGTGACGAACTTCGGCGGCGGCGTCACGGCCATAGCCCAGGTGGGCGACCGCGAGATCGACGTGAACGACTATGGCCGTGCGCTTCAGCAGGAAATGCAGGCCTTCAGCGCCCAGATCGGCCAGCCCGTGACGATGGAACAGGCGCAGGCGCTTGGCATTGACCGCCAGGTGCGCCAGCGCCTTGTCACCGGCGCGGCCCTCGACAACGAGGCGCAGCGCGTGGGGCTGTCGGTGGGCGACGCCCGTGTCGCCACAGAAATCATGCAGCTCGACACCTTCAAGGGTGTCACCGGCCAGTTCGACCGCGAGGCCTATCGCTTTACGCTTGAACGCAACAACATGACCGAAACCCAGTTCGAAAGCCGGGTGCGGGAAGACATGGCGCGCTCGCTTCTGCAAGGTGCCGTGGTGGGCGGCTTCACGGCACCTGCGCCGATGGTCGACACGCTGCAAGGCTGGATCGCCGAGAAACGCGGCTTCAGCCTGCTCGCGCTGAACGAGGCGGACCTGCCCGCGCCGGTTGCCGACCCGACCGACGCCGACCTGACCGCCTTCTATGACGCCAACGCGCCCCTGTTCACCGCCCCGGAGGCAAAGCGCATCACCTATGCGGCCCTGCTTCCTGAAATGCTGATCGACACGGTCCAGCTTGATGAGGCTGCGCTGCGCGAGGCCTATGACCAGCGCATCTCGGAATTCGTTCAGCCGGAGCGGCGTCTCGTGGAACGCCTCGTCTTCCAAACCGAGGCAGATGCAGCCGCTGCAAAGGCACGGATCGATGCGGGCGAGACGTTCGAGGCCATCGTCGCGGAACGGGGGCTGGCCCTGCCCGACATCGACATGGGCGAGCAGGGGCTGGCCGATCTTGGCGCTGCGGGCGAAGCGATCTTCGCCTTGACCGAACCTGGCGTCGTGGGCCCCCTGCCCTCCGATCTCGGCCCTGCCCTTTACCGCATGAACGGCGTGCTGGTCGCGCAGGAGATACCCTTCGAGGAAGCCCGCGAAGCGCTGTCGGCCGAACAGGCCACCGATGCCGCCCGTCGCGAAATCTCGGCAAGGATCGAACAACTCGACGACGCCCTGGCAGGCGGCGCGACGCTGGAAGATCTCGCCAGCGAGAACGGGCTCGAACTGGGAACGGTCGACTACGCGCCGGGTGTCGATTTGCCCATCGTCGGATACGAAGCGTTCCGCACCGCTGCTGACGCCGTTCAGGAAGGGGATTTCCCCGAACTGGTCCAGCTTGACGACGGAGGCATCGTGGCCCTGCGCCTTGACGAGGTCGTGCCCCCCACGCTGCGCCCCTTCGACGAGGTTCGCGAAGAGGTGGATGCCGCCTGGCGCACCGACGCGCTTGCCAAGGCTCTCGCGGCGCGCGCGATCGAGGTTAAGGCGGCGGTCGAGGGCGGCGCGCTGCTGAGCAGTTTCGGGATCGTCGATGTCACGCCGTCGGTCACGCGCGACGGCTTCATCGAAGGGACGCCCGAAACCCTTCTTCCCGCCGTCTTCGCCATGTCCGAAGGCGAACTTCGGGTCATCGAGGCCGATGGCTTCGCGGGCGTTGTCCAGCTTGACACGATCCAGCCAGCCTCGACCGAGGGGCCGGAAGCGCGCGAGTTGCGCGACGGGCTGACGGCGCAGATCTCGCAGGCGCTGGCGCAGGATGCGTTCCAGCTGTTCTCGAATGCTCTGGTTGCAGAAGCGGGCGTGACGATCAACGACGCGGCCATCAACGCCGTCCACGCCCAGGTCCAGTAGGGCAGAGGTGGCACTGGTCCCGTCTTTCGAGGCGTTCGAGCGCGGTTGGGCGGAAGGCCGTAACCAGGTCGTCTATGCGCGCCTCGCCGCCGACCTCGACACGCCGGTATCGCTGATGCTCAAGCTGTCCGAAGCGCGGACGGACAGCTTCATGCTGGAATCCGTGACGGGTGGCGAGGTTCGGGGCCGCTACTCGGTCGTCGGACTGAAGCCGGACCTGATCTGGCAGTGCCACGGCGCGACAAGCCGTATCAACCGCGAGGCGCGCTTCGATGCGACGGCGTTCCGCGCGCTTGAGGGCCACCCCCTCGATACGCTGCGCGCGCTGATCGCGGAAAGCCGCATCGACATGCCAGATGACCTGCCCCCCATTGCGGCAGGGCTGTTCGGCTATCTCGGCTACGACATGATCCGCCTTGTCGAGCATCTTCCGAACGTCAATCCCGATCCTCTGGGGTTGCCCGACGCGACGCTTCTGCGACCCTCGGTCGTGGCGGTGCTGGACGGGGTGAAGGGCGAGGTGACGGTGGTCTCGCCCGCCTGGGTGAACTCGGGCCTGACGGCCCGCGCGGCCTATGCGCAAGCTGCCGAACGCGTGATGGATGCGCTGCGCGACCTTGATCGCGCGCCACCCGCCATGCGCGACTTCGGCGAGGCAACGCCCGCAGGCGAGCCCCGGTCCAACTTCACCAAGGACGCCTACAAGGCGGCGGTCGAAAAGGCGAAGGACTACATCCGCGCGGGCGACATCTTTCAGGTCGTGCCCTCGCAACGCTGGTCGCAGGCCTTCGCGCTTCCACCTTTTGCCCTTTACCGCTCGCTCCGGCGCACGAATCCCTCGCCCTTCATGTTCTTCTTCAATTTCGGCGGTTTCCAGGTGATCGGAGCCAGCCCCGGAGATCCTTGTCCGTCTGCGCGACGGCGAAGTCACGGTCCGTCCCATCGCAGGAACGCGCAAGCGCGGCGCCACGCCCGAGGAGGATCGTGCGCTGGAGACAGACCTGCTCGCCGACCAGAAGGAACTGGCCGAACACCTGATGCTGCTTGACCTTGGCCGCAACGACGTTGGTCGGGTGGCAAAGGTGGGAACGGTGCGACCCACCGAGAAATTCATCATCGAGCGCTACAGCCACGTGATGCACATCGTCTCGAACGTCGTGGGCCAGATCGCCGAGGGCGAGGATGCCCTGTCGGCCCTGCTCGCGGGGCTTCCGGCGGGCACCGTCTCGGGCGCGCCCAAGGTCCGCGCGATGGAGATCATCGACGAGCTGGAGCCCGAGAAGCGCGGCATCTACGGCGGCGGCGTGGGATACTTCGCGGCCAATGGCGAGATGGACATGTGCATCGCCCTGCGCACGGCCGTGCTGAAGGATGAGACGCTCTATATCCAGGCCGGTGGCGGTGTCGTCTATGACAGCGACCCCGAAGCGGAATACGAGGAAACGGTCAACAAGTCCCGCGCCCTGCAACGCGCGGCGCAGGACGCGGGCCTTTTCGCGCGAAAGGGGAACGGCTGAGATCAGCCGCTCCTACGGCCGCACGGGTTTCAATCGCGCAGGCCCAAGCAGGCTTCAACGCAATACTCTGAACGCAGCCCGGCAGGGCCGAACAGATTGCGATTTCCCTTCTGACGTCTTATCTGTCATAAAACTGTTACAATGCGAACCGTTTTGCCGCTCGCAGGTTGTGCAATCTTCTTGCCGAAAGACCGCGATGCCCGGCCACATGATCCTCTTGAACCTGTTTTCTGCCGTGGCCCTGCTGGTGTGGGGCACGACGATGGTCAAGACGGGCATTCTCGGCAGTTTCGGGGCTGAGCTTCGCCGCGTGCTGGGCGCGGCCACGCGGGGGCCGGTGCGTTCGGCCGCGACCGGTGTTGGCGTTGCAACGTTGCTGCAAAGCTCGACCGCCACTGCCCTGCTGCTGAGCGGGTTTGTTCAGCGAGGCATCGTCACCCTGCCTGCGGCACTCGCGGTGATGCTAGGCGCCGATCTCGGCACGTCGCTTGTCGTGCAGGCGCTGGCGTTCGATCTGTCGGCGCTGGTGCCGATCCTGATCCTCGCCGGGGTGACGACGGCACTCGTCGCCGGTTCGGGGCGGCTGCGCGAGGTAGGGCGGATCGTGCTTGGCTTCGGCCTGATGCTGCTGGCGCTGAAGCTGATCGGCGGGGCCAGCGCGCCCTTGCGCGACAGCCCTCTGACGGGCCTGATCCTTGGCAGGCTCGCGGCCGATCCGATCCTGGCGGTGCTGGTCGCAGCCGGGATGACATGGCTGTTCCATTCCTCGGTCGCGTTCATGATTTTCGTGATCTCATTGGTGACTGCCGGAGTCGTGCCCTCCGAGCTTGCTGTGCTGCTGGTGCTGGGCGGCAATCTCGGTGCGGGGCTCATCCCGCTGTCGCTGGCACCGGGGGCGGCCCCGGCGGCGCGACGGGTCTTTTTCGGCAACCTCGCCATGCGCGCCACGGGCGTGCTGCTGGCCGCACCCTTTGCGGCGATGGTGGTGCCCGTGCTGGCCGAGCTGTCCGGCGATCCCGCCCGTCAGATCGCCCATTTGCACACCGGCTTCAATGCCGCCCTGCTGGTCGTGTTCCTGCCGCTTTCCGGTCTGCTGGCGTCAGCCCTGATGCGCCTCTGGCCCGATCCGCTGCCGGGCCACCCCGAGGCGACGGTCAATCATCTGGACCCGGCCCTGCTCGACCGCCCCGATCTGGCGCTGAATGCCGCAACGCGCGAGGTCATGCGCATGGCGGACAAGGTGGAGCTGATGCTTCACCTTTCGCTTCAGGCCTTTTCCAGTGCCAGCGTGACCGACCGCGTCCGCGCGCTGGAGGCCGAGGTCGACGTGATGCATGACGAAGTGAAGCTCTATCTCTCGCGTCTCATGCAGAACCCGCTTGGCGCCCGACAGGGGGCGCAGGTGATGGACCTGATCCTGTTCGCGATCAACCTCGAGAATGTGGGCGACATCATCGACCGGGGCATCCTCGCCATGGCCGAGAAGAAGCGGCGGCTGGAACTGTCGTTCACCGAAGACGGGTGGGACGACATCGTGGCGGTCCATTCCCGCACGCTGCACCAGATGCGGCTTGCGATGACAGTCTTTGTCCGGCGCGACGTGAACATGGCGCGCGAACTGGTGAACGAAAAGGACCGGATGCGCGAGGTCGAGGCCGCGACGACCGAGCGGCATCTCGACCGACTGCGCGCGGGCGACCCGGACAGCATCCAGACCTCGGCCCTGCATCTGGATGTGCTGCGCGATCTGAAGCGGATCGCGGCCCATCTGACCACCGTCGCCTATCCGCTGCTTGAGGAGCGCGGAGAGCTGCGCGCGACACGCCTGCGCCCGAATGACGGGCCGAAGGACAAGTCGCTGCCGCTTGGAAAGCCGAAGAAGGCGTGATCGCGCAGCAGACCCATTGCGTCAGCCGAAGAACCACGGGTTCGACCAGGCCCGCTTCCCTGCACGGTCGATGACGGTGACCCGCACCCAGGCGGAGTCGCGGAACCGATCAAGCGGCACCCGCGCGGTGGTGAGCGACTCGCCATGGACCGCTTTCGCCGCCGTCCCCGCCCCCTGAACGATGACCGAGCGGACGGCGGAGCAATCCACCTCGACCGCATCGCCCGTGATGCGCACGTCGCGCAATTCCGGTCCCTGGCTGGAATAGAACGTCCCGGCCTTGAGGCTTGCCAGCAGCGCGTCCGGCTCGTTCTGCTCTGCCTTCACCATCACCCAGCCTCCGAAATGGTCCGGTTCGCTGAAATGCGCGTCGTCGGTCGCGATCAGGCTCAGGCGGCGCCCCTCGGTCAGCAGCAGATCGGCGATGCCGAAACCATCCGCCCGGTCGCAGCCTTCGGCGCAGCCGTGGTTGTAGATCTCGACGGCATGGGCCGCAGCGATCGACCGGGCGTCGGCCAGCGTAAGCCCCGACCATTGCGGATGGGCGATGGCCACGAAGGCCCCCGACGCCACGGCACGGGCCGCAAGGTCCGGCCCGCTCTCCTGCCCCGCGACGGGCTTGAAGTCGGGGCTGTGCGACGGGGCGAAGTCGGCGGGCAGGCCGACCGCGAGAATGTGCCACAACTCGCCGTTCGCCATCGCCCCGGAATGCAGCTCGGCCCCAAGGATCGTGGTGAAACTGTTCGTCCGGAAAGGCACCGTGTCGATGATCGGATAGCCGTAGCGGCCCACGAAATGGTCGGTCAGGGCGAGGAAATCATATCCCTCGGCGCGATAACGGCGGCAGACCTCTTCCGGGTCCAGAACCCCGTCGGAGCGGTTGGAGTGCGTATGAAGGTTGCCACGCCAGAAACGACCAGGCGCGGTAAAGGCGGGCAGGCTTTGGGTCATGGTGTCCTCGGATCGGAAGTCAGCGCCACCTTAGCGGGCGCAAGCCGGCAGTCCAGCCTCAGGCAACGCGCGCACCGGCCACCCAGGTGCCCCGCACCCGCGCCGCCGACCCCAGCCGCGACACGCGGATGACATCGGCCCGCATCCCCGGAACAAGGCTTCCCCTGTCCTCCAGCCCGGCGGCAGTGGCGGGGGCGGCGGTGACCGTGGCCACCCCGCGCGCCGGGTCGCCCCAGAGATCGCCCAGCAGAAGCGCCGCCATCAGCAGGGCAGAGGGAACGTAATCCGACGACACGATGTCAAGCAGCCCAGCCTCGGCCAGTTCTGCCGCCGCGACGTTTCCGGAATGCGAGCCGCCGCGGATCAGGTTCGGCGCACCCATCATCACCTTGATGCCATGCGCGTGACAGGCCTGCGCGGCCTCGGCCGTTGTCGGAAACTCGGCGAAATGCGCGCCATGCGCCGCCGAGCGCGCCACGTGAGCGGCGCTCGTGTCATCGTGGCTTGCCAGAACCGCGCCGTAGCGGCGGGCCGCCGCGACGGCAGCACTTTCGTGCGAAGGCCCCATCCTTTCGCCCAGTTCCTGCTGCGCCGCGATGTGCCGCACGAAGTCATCGGCGGAATAGCCGTGCTTGCCCATCACATAGTCCTTGAGCTTCGTGACATCGCGGAACTGCCGCTGGCCGGGCGTATGATCCATCAGGCTGACGATGCCGATGCTGTCGTCGGGGCCGAACTTTGCCAGCTCTTCGATCAGGGTTTCCGAGCACATCTCGGCCCGCAGGTGCAAAAGATGCGTGATCCGCAGCGCACCCTGCGCCCGCAGACCCAGGATCTCGTCCGCCAGGGCGCGGGCGTATTCCCCGTAATTCCCCTTGGCCTTCGAGACGACCGAACCCACGCGCAGGGCATCGAAAACCGTGGTGATGCCGACGCTGGCAAGTTCGGCGTCATGGGCGATGATCGCGCTCGCGTGGGGCCAGTTCACCTTGGGACGCGGCTCGATGTGCCGTTCCAGGTTGTCGGTGTGCAATTCGACGAGCCCGGGCATTACCAGATCCCCGTCACAGTCGATCGCTCCCGCCGGCACCGCAGCACCGGCGCTGATCGCGCGGATCACGCCCCCCTCAAGCGACAGGCTGCCGCGCAGGACTTCCCCCGGCAGAACGAGCGTGGCATTGGCAAGTATGGTCTCGGTCATCGGAATGCTTTCGGCAGGTCGAGAGGCAGACATAGGCATCGAATGTCACATGACTGTGAAACTTGCAGGTTAGGTCGGGCGCGATGGACGGATATGAACGCTACGCGATCTACTGGGCACCGGCGCCGGGCGCATTTGCCGATGCGGCTGCCGCCTGGCTGGGATGGGACGCGGCAGCGGCCTGCGCGCGGCCTCACCCGGCATGGCCCGACTTGCCGCGACCTGCCGCCGCGTTGACCGCCACCCCGCGGAAGTACGGGTTTCATGGCACGATCAAGCCCCCGTTCCGTCTGGCCACAGGCGCAAGGGCAGACGATCTGCATGAGGCCGCCAGCCAGCTTTGCAGGGCATTGGCCCCTGTCACGCTGCCGGGTCTTGCCCTGCAAAGGATCGGCGGCTTCGTGGCACTGACGCCGCAGGGCGACGAGCGCGCCCTTGCCGATCTTGCCGCCGCCATCGTCGCCGGGCTGGACCGCTTCCGCGCCCCGCCCGACACGGCGGAAATTGAGCGCAGGCGACCTGAGCGTCTGAGTCCCCGGCAGCGGATTTACCTTGAGCGTTGGGGTTATCCCTATGTCATGGAGGAATTCCGCTTCCACCTGACCCTTACGGGCGATCTGGACGCGGACGAGGCGCGCGATGTCGCGGCGGTTCTGGCGCCCCGCTTCGCCCCGCTGTTGCCTGCGCCCTTCGTTGTGGACAGCCTTTGCCTGTTCGGTCAGGCGGCAGACGGGATGTTCCGCATCCTGCATCGCTACGCACTTTCCGGCTGAAGCGCTTCAAGAAAGGCCGCCACGGCGTCGGAAAGCGCGCCGTTGTTCTCGACCACGCGAACACCGATTCCGTAGGGAATTTCATAGCTTGCACGGGTCAGGCGACGCGCGATCTGGTCCCTGCTCTCGCGTCCGCGCTGTGCCAGACGCTCGGCCAGCACCGGCACCGATGCGGTGACGTGCACGACCGTAAGACCCGGGAAATGCCTCCCACGCGGCACCGAGCATGGCGCGCGACCCATTGAAGATCACGTCGCGCCCCTCGGACATGGCCCGCTCGACGCTGATCGGGATGCCGTAGTTCAGGCCGTGCGCCTGCCAGTCCAGAACGAACTCGCCCGCCAGCTTGCGACGCGCGAACTCGTCTTCCGTGACGCCCTCATAGGGTTCGCCGCCTGCCTCGGGTGGCCGGGTGATGACACGTCGCACGATATGCAGGTCGGGACGGGCGCGACGCGCCGCCTCGATCAGCGTGTCCTTGCCCGCCCCTGACGGCCCCACGATGGCGAAGATGCGTCCGGGCATCAGGACAGAACCCGGTCAGGAAAGCGCGCGACAGCCGCGTGGAGGATCGTCCCCACCCAGACAGGGCGCGCGTCCGGACCGCCGAGATCGGCCTTTGGGGTCATAGCCAGTTCCGCCATCTGAAGAACAGATAGGTCCCCACCGCCGAGGCCAGCATCAGCCCGAGCGCCATGGGATAGCCGTAGAGCCATTCCAGTTCGGGCATGTGCGCGAAGTTCATGCCATAGGCCGAGGCGATCACCGTGGGCGGAAGGAACACCACGGCGACGACCGAGACGATCTTGATCGTCTGGTTCTGCGAAAGATTGATCATGCCGAGCGTGGCGTCCGTGGCCTGGGCCACCCTCTGCGACAGGAAATCGGCATGGACCTCTAGCGCCTGGATGTCGCGCGTGAATGTCTTGACCGTTGGCTTGAGGTCGCTCGTCTCGCCGGTGGAAGCCTGATTGTAGCCGAAAAAGCCAATCGCGCGTTCGAGCGTCAGAAGCGAGAGGCGGACACGGCCAAGCAGATCGCCCTCGCGTCCGACGCGCTGGAGCGCCGTTTGCAGCTCAAGCGGCGCCAGCATCGTCGAGTTCGGCTGGAACACGAGACGCGAAACGTCGTCGAGGCCCTTGCCCACGTTCTCTAGGATGTCGGCAAGCCGCCCGATGATTTCTTCCACCAGTCCCAGGAAGATGCGTTCGGGCGTGTTGCAACCGGGACCGGACTTGCCGGCACGGTCCGGGTAGGTCTCGAACGGGCGGGGAACGTGGTGGCGCACGGTGACAAGCCGCCGATGCGACAGGATGAAGGTGACAGGGCCCGAGATGGGCGATTTCGTCTCGGACAGTCCGGGCAGAACAACCGTCATGTAGTCGACCCCGCCCTCGCGGTAGAGGCGGCTCGAGATCTCGATTTCCTCCATGTCGTCAAGCGACGGCACGTCCACCCCCAGTGCCGCAATCTGCGCCGCTTGCGCGGGCAGCGGGCGATACAGGTCGACCCATGTCGCCAACTCCAGTGGCTCTCCGGGCTCGAGCCGTTCAAGCACGCCGTTTCGTTCGCGGTAGGAGAAGAGCATGGTCGGACCTGCAGCACCGGTTTACCTGTTGCTGCCTATAGCCATGACGCGCTTCGTCCAAGACCCGATCGGCCGAGAGACGTTCCATGACAGCGGATTTGATGACGAACAAAGGCTGGCGCATGTCGGGAAGCTGGATTGATGGAATGGCCGGGGTTTGTCGCGTCCCGTCCTGCCTTCTTGGCGAGTCGCTCGGCTGGAGGCGTCTCTGCGGCGGCGCGCGGCGTGATGCGAAAGGGCGGCCCGTCGGAAGCGCGAACAGGCGCAGCCGAAATTCCCAGATTCCGTCACGCTTCCGCCCCGATTGGCTGTGAAACAGCGGGCATCAAGAGGTCGGAGTCCAGTCGAATGTCTTTCCTGAGCCAGATTTCCTTTGACGATATTCTTTGCAGCGTTCTCGTGTGCATCGCCCTTCGCGAAGTCATGATCTTCGCCCTGCCCGACCGCGTTGCCGGCCCGGGCGGCTGGCTGATCGACACCGGCGAGGAAGCCTGACCGAGCCAGTCTTCGGTTCGCGCCACTTCGGATAGAGCCGCGAAGCGGCAGGTCCATCGCCCGGCTGGTGCGACTCGCCTCAAAGCCAGACACTCCTTCTGCAAATTCCGCGCCCTGCCGACCCTCAGGTCGCCTAAGTCCGGGGTGCGACAGTGATGCGACGCCCCGATGAAACTTTGCTGTTGCTGGCATCAGGGCTTGCCCTCGCCACGAAAGCGCATAGGTGGCGGGGTCAGGACGGAACGGGGTTTCGATGGATCGGGCGTTGCACGTGGCGGATACCGGCGACCAGCGGGCGCTGCGCGATGCGCTCGGCAGGTTTGCGACCGGAATCACGATCGTCACGATTCCGACGCTCGAGGGACCGATGGGGTTCACCGCCAACAGTTTTGCGAGCCTGTCGCTCGATCCGCCGTTGGTGCTGTGGTCGCCCGCCAAGGCGTCGGCCAGATTTCCGTTCTATGCCGCCGCGCGGCACTATGCGATCCACGTCCTCGGTGCGGAACAGGCCGACCTCAGCCGCAGGTTCGTGCGCGGCGGTGCGGGATTCGACGGGCTGGACCACGAGACGAATGCCGAGGGTGTCCCGGTTGTGGCAAACACCCTGTCGCGCTTCGACTGCGTGCAGGAAGCGACGCACGAGGGCGGTGATCACCTGATCATCGTTGGGCGCGTCTTGCGTGCCGTCTTCCGCGAAGGCGCCCCGCTTCTGTTCAGCCAGGGCGCCTATGGCCGGTTCGAACCGGGCTTGTAACAGCGTCCGGACGACAGATCGCCACGGTTGGGTCAATACTGCAACACATTCATCACTTTTTCTTTTCCAGGGTTGGAATTTGTCAGTCCGATTTCATGTCTAAACTTGCGGGTCTACTTCCGCGCGGGGCGTGTTGCTGGTTGTGAGGGATCGAGAGTGTCGCTGGACGGAAGAGAAGGGACGACGAACGAAACGCAGAGCAGCGGCGAGCTTGCCGCCTTTGCCGAGAATGCCGCCGATGCCGCGGCTTTTCTGAAAGCGCTGTCGCACGAAGGTCGGCTGATGATCCTGTGCAGCTTGTCGCTGCGTGAGTTGTCCGTCACCGAGCTGGAACAGATCCTCGGATCACGGCAGGCAGCGGTCAGCCAACAGCTTGCCCGATTGCGCCTTGAAGGACTGGTAACGACGCGTCGCGATGGGAAGGCGGTCTATTATTCGATCAGCGATCCCAAGGTCGGCCGCATGGTTGCCCTGATGCGCGAGATGTTCTGCGAGCCGGACTGAACCGGCTCGCGGTCAGCCGCGCCCGAGGAACGGCATGTCGCGGGCCATGATCGTCAGGAACGGCACGTTCACGTCAAGCGGAAGCTCCGCCATATAGAGCACCGCATCGGCGACGTGCGCCGACATCCATCACCGCCTCGACCCTCATCGACCCGTCAGCCTGCACGGCGCCCTTGGTGAAGGCCGACGCCATGTCGGTCATCGCGTTGCCGATGTCGATCTGGCCGCAGGCGATGTCGAACGGACGCCCGTCCAGTCCCAATGTCCGCGTCAGGCCCGTCACCGCGTGCTTCGACATGGTATAGGGCGCCGAGCCGGGACGCGGCACATGGGCCGAGATCGAGCCGTTGTTGATGATGCGTCCACCTTGCGGCGACTGGCGGCGCATCTGCCCGAAAGCGGCGCGGGCGCAGAGGAACATCCCGGTGATGTTGACGTTGCACAGCGTCAGCCAGTCGGAGACCGCAATCTCGTCGATCGGTTTGCCCGGCAGCGACATGCCCGCATTGTTGAAGAGTGCATCGATCCGCCCCCATTCCTGCGCGATACGTCCGAAGGCTGCATCGACCGCCTCGGGGTCCGTCACGTCGCAGGGCAGGACAAGCGCCGCCTCGCCCTCGGCGGTCTCGGCCAGTTGCGCCTCGCGCCGGCCGATCAGCGCGACCTTCCAGCCTGCCGCCATGAAGGCGCGTGCCGTGGCCCGTCCAATTCCGCTGCCTGCGCCCGTGATGACGATGCCCCGTGCCATGTCTGACCTCCGATATGCGATGCGCCATTTGCCGTTGCCCCGCGCGCGGGTGCAAGTGCGATCAGCGTCGGACGACCGTCGAGAGTGGCACGTAGCATCAGCGCCTGAGTGAGGGCCCAAGTCTGATCCGGCGAAACGGGCCGCGCCGGGCAAACATCAGATCGTGATGCCGCCATCCACGTTGATGACCTGCCCCGTCATGAAAACCCCGTCATCCGACGCGAGGTAGGCGCACATCCCTGCGATCTCTTCCGGTTGACCCAGACGGCCCGAGGGCTGTCGGTCAAGGAACATCTTTCGCGCGGCGTCGACCCCGCCCATCGTCTTGGCTAGCTCCGCGATGCGCCCTTGCAGCGACGGGCTGTCGACCGTCCCGGGGCAGACCGCGTTGCAGCGGATCTTCAACGGCAGGTAATCCGCCGCGCAGGCCTTGGTCAGGCCGATCACCCCGCCCTTCGCCGCGCCATAGGCGGTGCGGTTGGCGAAACCCTTGGTCGAGCCTGCGACCGAGGCGATGGTGGTGACGCTTCCGCCATGCGTCTTCATGCGCGGGATGACATGCTTCAGCACGATGAAGGCGCTGTCGAGCGTGATCGTCATGCTGCGCCGCCAGTCCTCGGCTGTCGTCGTCTCGATGTTGCCGTGGTGAACGTAGCCAACGGCGTGGACAAGCGCGTCGATGCGGCCAAAGGGGGCGACCCAGCGGGCGACGGCATCGGCATCGGTCGCGTCAACGACGGAGGTCGAGGCGACCTTCAGCGTGGCGAGGGTGTCGGGGTTCAGATCAGCCGCGTGCACTTCGGCCCCCTCGGCGGCAAGGCGTTCGGCCACGGCGCGCCCGATCCCCTGCCCCGCCGCGGTCACCAGGGCCAGCTTGCCTTTCAGACGCTGCGTGAGGTCAATGGTTGTCACGGGGTATCCCCTTGGTCTGCGCGATGCGCTGGTATTTCAGCGCGGGTTTCAGAACCATGCCCTCGGCCAGTTGGTCGACCATGCCGCGCTGGATTTCCTGCCACGGCGTCTGGTGGGCCGCAAAGGCGAAGCCGCCCTTCGCCTCCAGCGCCTTGCGGCGCGCAGCCAACACTTCGGGCGGTTGCAGGATATCGGCCGTGCCCTTGCGCAGGTCGATCCGTATGCGGTCGCCGGTCTCGACGATGGCAAGCCCCCCCATCGCCGCCGCCTCGGGCGAGGCATTGAGGATCGACGGACTGCCCGACGTTCCCGACTGCCGCCCGTCACCGATGCAGGGCAGCGTCGTGATCCCCTGTTTGATGAGCGCGGCGGGGGGCTGCATGTTCACCACCTCGGCGCTGCCGGGATAGCCGATGGGTCCGACGCCCCGGATGACGAGGATGCAATCGGCGTCGATGGCGAGGGCCGGGTCGTCGATGCGATGGTGATAATCCTCGGGGCCTTCGAAAACGACGGCCCGCCCTTCGAAGGCATCGGGATCATCCGGGTTCGACAGGTAACGGTCGCGGAATTCGGCGGCGATCACGCTCGTCTTCATGATGGCGCTGTCGAAGAGGTTGCCCTTGAGATTGACGAAACCCGCACTGGTCTTCAGCGGCTGGTCGAAGGGGCGGATCACCTCGGCATTCTCGACCCGCGCATTCTCATAGGCCTCGGCCACGCTCAGGCCCGTGACGGTCAGCGCGTCCGGATTGGGCAGCGCACCCGCCTTCATCAATTCGGCGATCACGCCCGGCACGCCGCCCGCGCGGTGATAGTCCTCGCCCAGGAAGCGTCCGGCAGGTTGCAAATCGACCAGCAGCGGAATGTGCAGGCCGAAACTCTGCCAGTCGTCGTTCGTCAGCGTCAGCCCAAGATGGCGCGCGATGGCGTTCAGGTGGATCGGCGCGTTGGTGGAGCCGCCGATGGCCGAGTTCACGACGATGGCGTTCTCGAACGCCGCGCGGGTCATGATGTCGGACGGTTTCAGATCCTCCTCGACCATGGCGACGATGCGCCGCCCGGTCATGTAGGCCATCTGCCCCCGCTCACGGTAAGGTGCCGGAATGGCCGCCGCGCCCGGAAGCTGCATGCCGAGGGCTTCGGCCAGCGAGTTCATGGTCGTCGCCGTGCCCATCGTGTTGCAATAGCCGACCGACGGGGCGGAATCCGAGGCCATGTCCATGAATTCGTCATAGTCGATCTCGCCCGCGGCCAGCATCTGGCGACCCTTCCAGACGATCGTCCCCGACCCGGCCCGTTCGCCCTTGTGCCAGCCGTTCAGCATCGGCCCGACCGAAAGCGCAATCGCCGGGATGTTGACCGTGGCGGCGGCCATCAGCAGCGCGGGCGTCGTCTTGTCGCATCCGATGGTCAGCACCACGCCGTCCAGCGGATAGCCGTAAAGCGTCTCGACCAGCCCCAGATAGGCAAGGTTGCGGTCCAGCGCCGCCGTGGGGCGCTTGCCGGTTTCCTGGATCGGATGGACCGGAAATTCCATGCAGATGCCGCCTGCCGCCACGATCCCGTCACGCACCCGCTTCGCCAGTTCGACATGGTGGCGGTTGCAGGGCGACAGGTCCGATCCGGTCTGCGCGATGCCGATGATCGGCTTGCCCGACTGAAGCTCTGCCCGCGTGATGCCGTAGTTCAGGTAGCGTTCGATATAGAGGGCGGTCATGCCGGGGTTGTCGGGGTTGTCGAACCAGGCCTGCGAGCGCAGGCGGCGGGCAGTCGTTTCGGTCATCGCGTCTCTCCCTGTCCCGCGCCGGGCGGGTCCGGGGCGAGCATAGCCGATTGGTGGCAAGGGGCCAGAGGCGGGGTTGCCTTTTCCGGGGCGGACCGGAAGGATGGCCGCCGGAGGATTGCCCACATGACCACCCCGCCCCGTGCGATCACGCTGATCCACACGGTCACCACGCTGGTGCCCACCTTCGACGCGCTTGTGCGCGACGCGATGCCCGGATGGGCGCCGTCGAACATCGTCGACGAAAGCTTGCTGCGCGGGACCATCGCGCGAGGTGAACTGACCGCCCAGACGATGCGGCGCTGCCTGACCCACATCTGGCAGGCGGTCGACAGCGGGGCCGAAGCGGTTGTCGTCACCTGCTCGTCGCTCGGCCCGGCGGTCGAGGCGGCACGGCCCTTCTGCCCGGTCCCCCTGTTCCGCATCGACGAGGGGATGGCGATGGCGGCCGTGGAAAAGGGCGCACGGATCGGCGTTTCCGCCACGCTGTCAACGACGCTGAACCCCACGACCGATCTGATCCGCGCCGTCGCCCTGCGCGAAGGGAAGGCCGCTGTCGTGACCGCGCGGCTTGCCGATGGCGCCTTCCAGCGCCTCCAGGCGGGCGATGTGGCGGGCCATGATGCGGCGGTGGCCGAAACCTTGCACGGACTGGCGCCGGACGTCGATGTGATCGTTCTGGCGCAAGCGTCGATGGCGCGCGCCGTCGCCGCGGCGGGCGATCTGGGCGTGCCCGTGTTGACCAGCCCCGAGCTTGGCATAACCTATGTCGCGGATCGCCTTCGCGACTGAACTCTCAAGAGGACTTCCATGGAATACAGAACGCTTGGCCGCTCGGGCCTGAAGGTTTCGGTCATCACGATGGGCACCTTCACCTTTGGCGGCGCAGGTCCGTTCGCAATGGTCGGCAAGCAGGACGTTGCCGACGCCCGGCGACTGGTGGACCTGTGCATCGACAACGGCGTGAACGTCTTCGACACGGCGAACATGTATTCCAGCGGGCTTTCCGAAGAAATCCTGGGCGAAG
Source organism: uncultured Alphaproteobacteria bacterium (assembly GCA_963736565.1). Classification (GTDB taxonomy): domain Bacteria; phylum Pseudomonadota; class Alphaproteobacteria; order Rhodobacterales; family Rhodobacteraceae; genus Aliitabrizicola. The sequence goes on along the minus strand of CAVTOW010000005.1, from coordinate 1,008,203 downwards.
TGCTGGCCGGGCGGCGCGAGGATGTGCTCGTCACCTCGAAGGCGCGCATGAAGATCGGACCCGGCCCGAACGACGAAGGCGTGTCGCGCTTCCACCTGATCCGGGAATGCGAGCGCAGCCTGAAGCGTCTGCGCACCGACTACATCGACATCTACTACATGCACGAATGGGATGGCACGACCCCGGTCGAGGAAAAGATGGCGGCGCTCGACACGCTCGTCCAGCAGGGCAAGGTCCGCTACATCGGCTGCTCGAACTACTCCGGCTGGCACGTGATGAAATCGCTCGCCGTCGCCGATCGCGACCGGCGCCCGCGCTTCGTGACACAACAGATCCACTACACGCTGGAAGCGCGCGAGGCGGAGTATGAGCTTCTGCCGATCTCGGTCGATCAGGGACTGGGCGTGCTGGTGTGGAGCCCGCTTGCGGCGGGCCTGCTGACCGGCAAGCACCGGCGCGGCAAGCCCACGCCCGAAGGGTCGCGGCAGGCCGGCGGGCTGGACGGAACCGCCGATCCGCGACGTCGAACGGCTTTGGGACATCGTCGAGGTTCTGGTCAGCATCGGCGAGGCGCGCGGCGTATCGGCGGCACAGATCGCGCTGGCCTGGCTTCTGACCCGTCCGGCGATCTCGTCGCTCGTGGTGGGGGGCCGCAACCCCGAGCAGTTCAAGGACAACTTCGCGCGCGCTGGAGATCCGACTGACCGAGGACGAACTGGCGCGGCTGAACGAGGTCAGCCGACCGCCGCTGATCTATCCCTACTGGCATCAGGGTCAGTTCGCGAAGGATCGCTTCAGCGAAGCCGACTGGGCGCTTCACGAGGATTACATGGCGTAGGGCGGGGTTCACCCCGCCAGGGCTGCGACGGCGGGGCGAACCCCGCCGTACGATACCTACCGGAGGTCGCCGCCCGGCCGTCAGTTGGCGCGCCGCCACTGAGCGCATCCGCGCACCTGCCCGAAGCCCATTGCGCCACGGGCGAAAACGCGCCGAACCGTCAGACGGTCGGGAGCCGGACGCGCTGCTGCCGCGTTATGTGCGAAAGCGCAACCAACCAAGGACGAACCGATGCGATCCATCCTGCTTGCAGCGACCCTGCTGGCCTTCGGTGTGAGCGAACCCGTCTTCGCCGGGCCGAAAGGCTGCCCGCCCGGCCTCGCCAAGAAGTCTCCCGCCTGCGTCCCGCCGGGCCATGCAAAGAAGGGCGGACATGACTGGGAACGCGACCGAGTCGTGACGCGCGAGGTCGTCCGCGAACGTTACTACATCACCGATTACGACTATCGTCCGCTGCGCGATCCGGGCCGCTACACGCTGCCCCCGTTGCGGCCGGGCGAGGCCTATTATGTCGCGAACAACCAAGTCTACCGCGTTGACACGGGCACAAAGCAAATCCTCGACGTGCTTGGCGTCGTCTCGGGTCTGCTGAACTAATTCATCGGCGCGCCGCCCTCGGCCGCGCGCCGCGCCATGTAGGCGCGCAGGGCCTCGTCGATGGCGGGGTCGATCGGCGGCTGTTCGTATTCGGCGAGCATCTGCTTCCACACCGTGTTCGCCCGCTCGCGCGCCTGCACCGCGCCCTTGCCAAGCCATTGCGGATGATTGTCCCAGTTCGACACAAGCGGCGCGTAGAACGCCGTCTCATAGCGGTCCATCGTATGGGCCGCTCCGAAGAAATGCCCGCCCGGCCCCACGTCGCGGATCGCATCGACGGCCAGTGTCGCCTCGGTCACCGGGATCGGCTCGAAATAGGCGGCCATCATCTGAAGCATCTCGGCGTCGAGGATCAGCTTTTCGAAGCTGGCGGTCAGCCCGCCATGCATCCAGCCCGCCGCATGCTCCACCAGATGCGCCCCGCCCATCAGCGCGCCCCAGAGTGCCATCTGCGATTTCATAGGCCGCCTGCGCATCGACCTCGTTCGCCGCCGTGACGTTCGATGACCGGAACGGCACGCCGATGTGGCGGGCCAGCTGCCCGCTCGCCTGCGCCGCCTTGGTGTATTCCGGCGTGCCGAAGGCCGGCGCACCCGACCGCATGTCGACGTTCGAGGTGAAGCCGCCATACATCACCGGCACGCCGGGGCGCACGATCTGTGTCAGCACGATCCCCGCCATCGCCTCGGCATGTTGCTGCACCAGCGCGCCCGCCAGCGTGACCGGGCTCATCGCGCCGGCGAGCGTGAAGGGCGTGATGACGTTCACCTGCCCGTGCTCGGCCAGCGCGATCAGCCCCTCGGCCATGGGGATGTCGAGTTGCAGGGGCGAATTGGTGTTGATGATGCCCAGAAGCGCGGGGCGGTCGATCAGACCTTCCGGCGTGGTCTGCAAGGCGATCGCCGCCATCTCCAGCCCGTCCATCGTGCGGGCGTGGCCCAGCGTCTGGGTCTGCCAGTTCTTGTCCAGCAGGGTGATCTGGGCATGGTAGATGTCCAGATGACGGGTGTTCGCGGGCAAATCCAGCGGCTCGAACGGTCCGCCACCTTCCTGATGAATGATGTTCAGGTGCTGGACCAGCCGCAGGTAATCGCACATCTCGGCATAGGTGCCGTCGCGCCGCCCCCGGTCGTTGTCCATCACATAGGCCGGGCCGCCGACCGAGGCGAAGACGCTGTGGTTGCCCCCGAATATGAGCGATTTCAGGGGATTGCGCGCTTCCAGTGTGAAGGTCGGTGGGACGGTTCGCAGCAGTTCCGCGACAAGGTCAGGGTCAAAGGTGACGGTCTCGCCCTTCACCGTCGCGCCTGCCCCGCGCAAAGAGGCCGCGGGCGCGCGGGTCGAGGATGCGCATGCCGATCTCGGCCAGCACCCGCAATGCAGCGGCATGAATGGCCGCGACGTGGTCGGCGCTCAGCACCTCGGTCGGGGCATAGGTGCGCTCGGGCTGGCGAAACGGTGGCTGGTGCAGCGCGCCGGTCACGCGGGGGGCGCGACGCGCGGCACGGGTGCGGGGCTCGGTCACTCTGCCGCCTCGGCGAAGTCGCGCGGAGCGAAGGGGGCATCGCGCAAAACGCGGGCGGCGGTGCGGCCAAGTTCCTCGCCGGTCTTGTGGCCCTGATACACCGCATGGGCGATGGCGCCGGGCGCGTTCGCGTCCCCGGTCAGATGCAGCGACCGGAATGGATTATCGACTGCGAGCGCGTCGTAGAGAGCCGACCCCGGCTGGCGCTGGCCCACGATGACGAGCGAGCGGGCGGGGATCGTGCGTGCCTCGCCGGTGAAGATCTGGGCGAGGTGCAGCGTGCCGTCTGAAAAGCCCGTCACGATCTCGAGTGTGCGCAACGCGATGTTGCGCCGCGCCAGCGCCTGATGGATCAGCGGCTGCTCGTTCGTCATGAAGGTCCAGGCCGATGCGGCCCCGGCAGTAGTGATGTAGGTGACCTCCAATCCCCGCGCAGCGAGGTGTTCGGCGATGGCGGTGCCCAAGTAGTAGTTGTCGAAATCGAACACTGCCACGGGCCCGTCCGGCAGAATTCCAGCCGCAAGATCATCGGGAGTGTAGATATTCGGACCTTCCAGCTGCGTCTATCGGCAATTCATTCGCGCCGCAGAGCCGCCGCGTCCATCTTGCGCCCGTGGCGATCACCACATGGTCCGCGCCAAAGTCGCGCACATCCTGCGCGGTCAGGTCGCTGCCCGGATAGAGCGCGACATTCGCCATTTTCCGCAACTGCCCAAGGCGATACTCGGCCACACGGTTCCAGGTCTTCATGCCCGGCAGCGCCGTCTCGAACCGCAACCGCCCGCCGAGTTCGGGCGCACGGTCGGCCACCGACACCTCGAACCCCCTGCGCGCCAGCGTCAGCGCAGCCTCCAGCCCCGCAGGCCCACCACCCACCACCAGGACGGACCCCGCCCCGTCGCGCTGCACCCGTTCGGGGTGCCAGCCGCGTCGCCATTCCTCACCCGCTGTCGGGTTCTGTGTGCAGCGCACCCAGACGCCGTCATGCCAGCTCGAGATGCAGATGTTGCATCCGATGCATTCGCGGATGTCTTCCTCGCGCCCCTCGTCGATCTTTGCAGGCAGGAACGGATCGGCAATCGAGGGGCGCGCGCCGCCGATGAAGTCGAGCACGCCGCGCTTGACCATCCCAACCATCGTGTCGGGCGAGGTGAAACGCCCCACACCGACCACGGGCTTGTCCGTCAGGGTCTTCACGAAATCCACCACCGTCTCGTGGCTGCCCTCGGGTGTGAAGCGCGATGCGGCGCAGTCGGTTGCGGAATAGTCCATCTTCACGTCGAAAAGATCCGGCGCGTCCCGCAGCAGCGAGATCACCTCGTGCCCCTCGCTTGGCGCGACCTCGGACGGGCGCGATCGCAATTCCTGCATCGACATGCGCAGGGCAACGGCGCAGCGCCCATGCGTCGCCTCGCGCACCGCGTCGATCAGTTCCTCGACCAGCCGCACGCGGTTGCGGACCGAGCCGCCATAGGCGTCGGTGCGGTGATTGTAGTCGGACAGCAGGAACTGGTAGGGCAGATAGCCCATGCCGGCATAGACGTAGAGGATGTCGAAACCCGCCCGCTCGGCCCGCACCGCCGCCTCGGCATGCCAGCGGATCAGGTCGCGGATATCGGCGGCATCCATGATCTTGGGCCGGGCGGAAGACATGAAGCCCACATGCGTCGCCATCCATGGCACGCCCGAGGGCGAGAGCATCGCGTGGCGCGTCGTGCGATTCATCGCCGCCGCCCCGCCATGCCACAGTTCCACCCCCGCAAGCGCGCCATGGGCATGAACGGCATCGGTCATCACGGCATGCGACCTGCACATCCGCTTCGTCCCACAACGTCGCGCAGGGAAACGGAGAATCGTCCGAGCTGGGGTCCACCGAACACGCCCCGGTGCAGACCACGCCCCAGCCGCCTTCGGCCTTCATCCCCCGGAATGCGGCCCGCACATGGGGCGCGGCATTCGTCATGCCGCTGGCATGCGGCACCTGGAAGAACCGGTTCTTGGCAAGTTTCGGGCCGATGCGGACGGGTTCGAACAGGATGTCGTAGCGGGGGTTGCGGGGCATGGGACACCTCTTGTTGAACAAACGTACAGTAAGACGCTGCGCGTGGCCCGGTCAAGGAAGCATTGCGCCCCGCCCTCAGCTTGTTGCATGGTCGTTCAACAACGGAGGACATGCGATGCAGGTGCGGACGGAGTTTCCCTTCAAAGTGGCGGTGACGGAAAACCTGTTCATCCCCCTGCCCGACGGCACCCGCCTGGCCGCGAAGCTTTGGCGACCCGAAGGCGCCGGGCCGGTGCCTGCGATCCTGGAATACCTGCCCTACCGCAAGCATGACGGCACCCGGACGCGCGACGCCCACCACCACCCCTATCTGGCGGGCTTCGGCTACGCCTGTCTGCGCGTCGATATCCGGGGCACGGGCGAAAGCGACGGCATCATCACCGACGAATACACCGAGACCGAACTGTCCGACGGCTGCGATGTGCATCGCCTGGATCGCGGCGCAGGGCTGGTGCGACGGGCAAGTGGCGATGATCGGCCTGTCATGGGGCGGGTTCAACGGCCTGCAGATCGCCGCCCGCCAGCCGCCCGCGCTGAAGACGGTGATCGCCGTGGGCTTCACCGACGACCGCTATGCCACCGACATCCACTGGATCGGCGGCTGCCTGTCGAAGGACAATTTCGACTGGTCTTCGACCATGTTCGCCTCGAACGACCTGCCCCCCGACCCGGCCATCGTGGGCGAGCGCTGGCGCGAGATGTGGCGGCAGCGGATCGACGCGAACCGGCCCTGGATCCTCGACTGGCTGCCCCATCAGCAGCGCGACGCCTTCTGGCAGCGCGGCTCGGTCTGCGAGGATTTCACGCCGATCGCCGTGCCGGTCTACGCCGTCTCGGGCTGGGCCGACAACTATTCCGAAGCCGTGCCGCGCCTGCTGGCGGGTCTGACGGCCCCTTGCCGTGGGCTGGTCGGCCCCTGGGCGCATTCCTTTCCCTACAAGGTCGCGGTCGAGCCCGCCATCGGCTGGCTGCAAGAGGTCGTCCGCTGGTGCGACCACTGGATGAAGGGGTGTGATACCGGGATCATGGACGAACCGCTCTACCGCGTCTGGATGCAGGAGGGGGTGCCTCCGCAGACCTGCTACACCGAACGCCCGGGCCGTTGGGTGGGCGAGGATCATTGGCCCTCGCCACGGATCGAGGCGCGCCGCCTGCCGCTTGGCGCAGGTGGCATTCTGGGCGGACCCGGCAAGGGCACAGCGACGGTCTGCTCGCCGCTCTGGGTCGGGCTGAACGCAGGCGAGATAGGGCGCTATGGCGGCGACGCCGACTGGCCCGGCGACCAGCGCGAGGATGACGGCGGATCGCTGGTCTTCCTGTCCGAGCCGCTGCACCGAGCGCCTCGAAATCCTCGGCGCGCCGAAGGTGCACCTGACCTTCGCCAGCGACAAACCCCTCGCGCTGGTAGCCGCGCGGCTGAACGATGTCTGGCCCGATGGCCGCTCCACCCGCGTGACGCTCGGCCTGCTGAACCTGACGCACCGCCACGGCCACGGCGCGGCCCGGGCACTGGTTCCCGGCGCGACGGACGAGGCGGTGGTCGAGATGGACGACATCGCCCACGCCTTCGAGGCCGGGCACCGCATCGCCGTGGCCCTTTCGACCACCTACTGGCCCGTCGCCTGGCCCTCTCCCGACCTCGTCACGCTGACCGTCCAGTGCGGGGAAAGCTGGCTGGAGCTGCCGGTGCGCCCCGCGCGGCCCGAGGACGCAAACTTGCGCGCCTTCGACCCGCCCGAGGCGGCGCCAGACCACGCCCCACCGCTATCTCCCGGTCGAGGAAACGCCCCGCCGCATCACCCGCGACCTCATGTCGGGCAGAATGACCGTGGAATTCGGGCGCTGGACCGAAGCCAAGGAGATGCCGGATATCGGGCAGACCTACACCTCGGCCGGGGTCGTGCGGCACGAGATCACCGATGGCGACCCGCTCTCGGCGCGGACGGTCACCGACTACCGGGTCGAGGTCGCGCGGGCCGACACGGTGATCGAGCACCACTCGGTCGGCGTTCTCAGCTGCGACGCCTCGCATTTCCGTGTCGAGATGGACCTTGTCATCCGAGAGCGGGGCGAAGAGGTGTTCCGCCGCCGCTGGGACGAGCGCATCGCCCGGGACCACCTGTGACCACGCCGCGCTACCGCCGCTACCCCAGCGAGACGCGCGCCGCGATGCTGGTCGAGGCGGGCCTCGCCTGCCTTGCGCGCGGCGGCATCCAGGCCTTTACGGTGGACAACATCTGCGCCGAGGCCGGTGCCTCGCGCGGGCTGATCACCCATCACTTCGGATCGAAGGATGGGCTGCTCGCCGCCTGCTACGGCGCGATGTACGACCGGGTGATGGCGGCGCTGGAACCGGCGCAATCCTTGCGCGCCGTCGTCGATGCGGGTTTCGCACCCGAGGTGTTCAACCCGGAAAGCCTGCGCATCTGGCTCGCCCTCTGGGGCGAGATCGCACAGAACGATGCGATGCGGCAGGCGCACCGGAAGCTTTACGGTCGGTATCGTACCCGCGTGGTCGCCGCCGTTGCGCAAGAGGCAGAGGCGCGCGGACGGGTGGTGGATGCCGAGCAGGTGGCGGTGATGTTCATCGCGCTGTTGGACGGGGTGTGGCTGGAGCAGGGCATCGATCCGGAAATGATGTCGGCGGATGCCGGGCGCGCTGCCTGCATCGCCTTGCTCGAAGCGTGGCTCGGCCCCTTGGATATGGACGTTTCGCCTGCCCCGTGAAAGGCTTGGCGGAGGATTGCAGGAGCGTGTCCGGTGGCGGGGATCGACGGTTATGTGCTGGAAGACCAGATCGGGTTCCGGCTGCGCATCGCCATGCAACGGCATCTGGAGCTGTTCGCGACCGCCCTGCCCGACCTGACGCCCACGCAGTTCTCGACGCTGGTGAAGCTGGCCGAAGGCGGGGTGCTGTCGCAGAACCACCTCGGTCGGCTGGTGGCGATGGACGCGGCGACGACGAAGGGCGTGATCGACCGTCTGCGCCGCAAGGGGCTGGTCGAAAGCCGCCCTTCGGACAGCGACCGCCGACGGCTCGAAGTGTCGCTTACCCCGGCGGGTGCGGAGCTTGTCCGCGCGATGCTGCCGCGCGCGCGGGCGGTTTCGGAGCAGACCGTGGCGGGCCTGAACGCAGGCGAGGTTGCGCAGTTGCTGGGATTGCTCGACCGGATCGGCGGCGGCGCGCCCTGAGCGCGACCTTCGCCCTCACCGGGCCGAGGCGTGGGTGTCGCGCCAGTGGCCCAGCAAGAGGTGGGAAGTTGTCTGCCAGAACACGCTACAGGGGCGTTGCCTTACGCTCATTGCCACGCGGGGCACCCTCGCCGAAAACACGCCCATCCCGAGGCCCGGTCGCCTAGCGCAACCCGTCCTTGCCCTCGGCTTCGGCATGGGTCAGCCCACCAACGCGCGCCAGCGGACGGCCCGAATCCGTGATCGCGACAGCCACGAGGATCTCGCCCGCGCGCGGCGCATCGTTCATCCGCACCTCGATTGCATCGAAATGACTGCGGACAAAGGCCGCGTCCTTGTGCCCAAGGGGCACGTCCAGCGGCTGGCCGGGACTGCCCATCTTCTTGGCCGATGGCACCAGTGCAGCGCCTTTCTCGACCGCCAGCCGCAGGGGCGCGCCAAGTTTGGGATGCAGGATCGCCGCTGCATGTTCCAACTCGCCCGCCTCGCCCACCATCGCAGCCTTGCCATAGCTCTGCGCCTGCCCCGGTTCGATCCCCAGGGCCGCGACGCAGCGCGCACCCAAAAGCGCGCCAAGCTCCGCCCCGATCTCGATCAGGTCCGACAGGTCTTCGGCATAGCGCCCCGCAAACGGGTTCGCGATGACCGCCACGGCCACCGCCTTGCGGGTCGGCGGCACGACGGCGCGCCCGGCCTCGGTATGTGTTTCCTCGACCGTGACGGCCAGCTTGCGGATCTGCGCCCTCATCTCAGCCCGTCCTCGCCCCTGATGTCATTTGCCGCCAGCCCGCCTGCCCGATTGTGGATGCGCGCCCCGGTCGTCATCACCAGCGCCAGCAGCATCTCGTCCGCGCGCGGGCTGTCGTTCAGCCCGACTTCCATCGCATCGAAATGGCTGCGCACGTATGAGGCGTTCACATGCGTCACGGGCACGTCAAGCCGCGCACCCACACCGCCCACCTTTTTCGTCGACGGCACGATGGCGCGGGTATCGCCCAGAATCTCGCGCATCGCGTAACCGCCGGGCGCGTGCCACAGCGCGCCATGTTCAACCTCGCCCGCCGCGCCGACGATGGCACCCTTGCCATAGCCCTCGACAACCTTCGGATCCCCGCCCAGCAGGGCGAGCAGCCGTCGGGCCATGTCGAGCCCGAGCGGCTTGAGGTCTTCCATGAACGGCTGGATATCCTCGACATAGCGCCCCGCGAAGGGGTTGCGGATGACTGCCAGCGCGGCGGCACGGCGCAGCGGCACATTCGAGGGCGGGCCGCCCTCATGGAAGATTTCCTCGACCGTGGTGGCCAGTTTGCGAAGAAAGACGTTCAGGCATCGAGCAGGACTTTCTTGTGGGGCGAGAGCCGCGCCTGCCCAAGGCTGCGCGATTGGTCGCCAAGGAACAGGGCGGCGGACAGGATGTGGCCGGACGCAAGCAGCTTCGCCGCCGCCGCCGCGCCACGCTCGAGCGCCGACGCAATTTCCGCCCCGGTCAGCCGCCCGACATGGGTGGTGACAAGGCGGTGGCCCAGATCGCTGTCGGGTTGCAGGTCCTGCGCCGGTAAACGGCGGATCGCAGGATGACCGGGCAGATCGACCGCATTCCCGATCAGCGTGGCTGCGACATCCGCCTCGGCGCCGGACCGCGCCAGCACCGTCACGGCATCGGCGATGCCGAGCGAGAAGCTGCGCCCGCCCCGCCCGCTTGTGGCAATGCCCCGGATCGGATCGGCGGCTGCGATCTCGACCGTACCGAGACCGACCCCATCGGGGCGGGCAATCGCCGCGCGATAGCGGCTGTCTTGGGCCAGATGGAGCGCGATGTCGCCGCCATTGTTGACATAGGCCCGGGTCAGCTCGGCCTCAGCAAGCATGGCCGCCAGCACCTCGTCCGCCACACTTCCGGCAACGGCGGCCATCGGCGTCACAAAGACCTGCGGCCCATGCGGGGCACAGGCCGCGACCATGCGGCGCGCGACCGAACCGGAGACCTGCTCGCCGACGGGACGTCGAAGCAGCACCAATTCCGCCACCAACTCGTCCAGCACGGTTGCGAACCGCCGTCTGGCCGCCGCAAAGGCCCGGTCGCGCTGACCGTCCGCCCCGATCACAAGGTCGATGGGCCCGTGTTGCAGATGCAACCGGTCGCCACTCAGCAGTCGGGCGACAGGACCGGTCATGGGGCAGAGCCCCCCCACCGGAAGTGGCGCGCGTCCTGCGGAGATATCTCGCCCTCGGGTGGCGACACGGTGCGAACGCCAGGCGCGAGAACACTTGCAACCGGACGGATACGGTCCATGTGCCCGCCGAGGGCGGCATAATCCTCGCGTCGCAGCGTGAATTCGATGGGCGCGACCAGCGCGGGGGTCGGCACATATCCGAAGGCGTTGGTCGGCATTTGCAGAATGTCCACCATCACCGTGATCCCGCCGCCCGGCCAGACATAGGCCTTGGCCCCGCCGCAGGAAACATGGGTCAGCGCGTCTTTCACCGAACGTGTCAGCTTGACCGGATTGGTCGTGACGCCCGCGCGCAGCGACCCGCCTGCGCCCCCCATGAACAGCACCGAACAGACCGAAGGTTCGCAATTCTCCGCGATCCGTTCAGCCGAGGCGCGCAGCGCGGGCGAGGCCTCGGCCGGGCGGGGCACCAGCGCCTCGTCCAACTCGAAATAGGCCCATTGCTCGCCGGTCGTGGAGACCATGAGCATCCGCAGTCCCGGCCAGGCAACCTTGGGATCGAAGGATTTCAGGATCGTCAGCGGATCCTCGACATCCGTTCCGCCCCAGCCGGTGCCGGGCCTTGCGACCTGAAAATAGCGTCCCGGTGTCGACCGGCGGCCGTTCATCCTTATGCCGGTGGGCGGCACGTCCAGCAGCTTGCCGGCCTGATGTTCCGACAGCACACCGGTGATGTGATCGTCGACGACGACAACCTCGTCCGCATGGCCGAGCCACTGGGCTGCGAACATTCCGATCGTGGCCGATCCGCAGCCGACCCGCATCAGCTTTTCGCGCACGCCGTTGACGACGGGCGGTTGGCCCGCCTGGATGACCACCGTCGCGCCATCGTCGATCTGCACCTCCACCGCCTCGCGGTTGCAGAGCTTCAGAAGCGCGTCGCAGGTCGCCCGCCCTTCGGCCTTGGAACCGCCCGTCAGATGTTCCACACCGCCAAGCGACAGCATCTGGCTGCCATACTCACCCGTCATCACATGGCCCACCGGTTCGCCCTGCACCCGGACGACGGCGCGTTCAGGGCCGATGTGACGGTCGGTGTCGATCTTCACCTTGACGCCGCAGTAGCTGAAGATGCCTTCGGTCACGACTGTGACCATATCCACCCCGTCGACCTCCTGGCTGACGATGAACGGGGCGGGCTTGTAGTCGGGATAGGTCGTGCCTGCGCCAACGGCGGTGATGAAGGGGCGCGCGCCCTGCACGATGTCGCCATCCCATTCGGCGCCATCGAGAAACGGCACGGCAGGCGCGCCGGACGCGATGACGGTAAGCGGGTCGAGGCGGATGAGTTCCCCGTCGTGGTTCGCATAGCGGTCGCAGGCACCCGAGCGGCCCTCGGCGATGTAGCAGAGCACCGGGCAGGCGTCGCAGCGGATCTTGTCGGGGCGCGGCGGAGTGGGGGCGGTCATGGGTGCGCCCATCCGATACCCGAGGAAGCTCCGGGTCTTGAGGGATTGGCAGCGTCACACGAGCGGAAAGCCCCTTGCCTCCGCAATTGCGCGCTCCGACAATCGGATCGCGGAAACGCCCAAAGATCACGGCACCACGCGGCAACCGTCAAAGTCCGGTTGCCCAACCACGTTTCTCATGCCCACCCCGCCTCCTTCAGCGCCGCCCGCAGCCGCGAAGGCGTTGCCGGAACCTGCGTCACCATCACGCCCGTCGCATGGCGGATCGCGTTCAGGATTGCGGGCGCGGTGGGGATCAGCACATGTTCGCCCAGGCCCTTTGCGCCGAAGGGGCCATGCGCGTCCGGTTCTTCGACGATGATGGTCTCGATCGGGGGCACATCGCCGATGGTCGGGATCAGATAGTCGTGCAGGTTCTCGGTGCGGCCGGGGATGTATTCCTCCATCAGCGCCATCCCCAGCCCCTGCGCGATGCCGCCCTGCACCTGTCCCTCGACCAGCAGCGGGTTGATCGCCTGACCCACGTCATGCGCCGCCGTGAAACGCAGGGGGCGGACCGTGCCGAGTTGCGTGTCTACCTCGACCACCGCCAGATGGGCTGCATAGCCGAACTGGGCATAGGGCGCACCCTGCCCGTTCGCGTCCAGCGGTCGGGTGGGCGGATCATAGGTCTCGGTCGCGGTCAGGACATAACCTCGCGCATCCGGCGCAAGGCGTGACAGATCGAGCGTGCGGGCGTCAGTCCCGTCGCGCGCCTCGATCCGGCCGGGCATCAGCGTGAGGATTGCCGCATCTGACAGGTTGCACAGCCGAAGGATTTCCGCACGCAGCGTTTGTCCCGCCAGCCGCGCCGCGTTGCCCGAAACGAAAGTCTGCCGCGACGCCGAGGTCTTGCCCGCATCCGGAGTGACATCGGTATCTGGCCCGACCAGCGTCACTTGTTCGAGTGGCAGGCCGACGGATTGCGCGAATATCTGCGCGATCACCGTGTTCGACCCCTGCCCGATATCCGTGGCGCCCTGATGCAACACGAGCGCGCCGCCTGCGGTGATGCCACAGGTGATCGTGGAGGGGTTGGCGAGCGAGGTATTCCCGCAGCCATACCAGCCCGCAGCCACCCCTACCCCGCGCCGCAGCACCGCATTCTTGGCATTGAAGGCGGTGCATTCGGCTTTTGCAGCAGCCCAGGCCGGTCGCAGTGCCTCAAGACAGGCCCTGATACCTACCCCTTGCCCGAACACCTGCCCGCAGACCGTCGGCACGTCATTCGCAAGGGCGTTCGCGATGCGGAACTCCAGCGGGTCCATCCCCAACTTCAGCGCCAGCGCCTCGAACAGGCTTTCCTGCGCGATCGCGGATTGTGGCACGCCGAAACCGCGGAAGGCCCCGGCGGGCGGGTTGTGCGTGTAGATGCCGCGGGACCGCGCCGTGTAATCCGTGATGCGATAGGGCCCCGATGCATGGATCGGCACCCGCGTTGCCACGGTCGGCCCCCACGAGGCATAGGCGCCGGTATTGAAGTCGCCCTCGAACACCATGCCACACAGCCGTCCGTCCCGTGTTGCGCCGACCCTGACCCGCAGGTCGGACGGGTGGCGCTTGGTCGTGGATTGCATCGACTCGGTCCGCGAATAGGCCATCCGCACCGGCTGGCCCGTCCTGATCGCGGCGAGTGCCAGATAGGGCTGAACCGACAGGTCAAGCTTCGAGCCGAAGCCGCCCCCGACCGCTGTCGGCACGATCCGGATGCGATCCCGTGGCAAGGCCAGAATGTCGGCCATGCTGTCCTGATCCATGACCGGGGCCTGCGTACAGGCGTGGATTTCCACGCGGCCATCGCGAAAGACGGCATATCCCGCCTCTGGCTCGATATAGGCATGTTCCACGAACCCGCTGCGGAAACGCCCTTCGACGACCACGTCAGCCCTTGCCAGCGCCGCTTCGGCGTCACCGCAAGACACGAACCCGCCGCACATGATGTTCTGGGCTTTGTCCGGGTGAAGCAGCGGCGCTCCGTCAGCCATCGCGTCTTCCACGCCCGACAGAGCGGGCAACGTTGTCCAATTGACCGGAAAGTCTGCGGAATCGAAAGAAGCCATCGCAGCGGCGTCGCCCACCACTGCCGCAACCGCCTCGCCACGAAAACGCGCCTCACCTTCGGCAAAGACCGGCTGGTCGACGAAGGCCGGGATCACGCCGAAGGCGTTGCGCCCGGGCACGTCCCTTGCCGTCAGGACGCAGACGATGCCCTGTGTCGCGCACGCCCAGGCATCCAGATCGCCGAAGTCGAACAACGCGCGAGGATGGGGCGAGCGGATGACCCGCACGACCAGCGCGTCGGCGGGCGCGACATCGTCTCCGAACCGCTCGGTTCCGGCGATCTTTGCCGCGCCGTCCACCCGGCGCACGGCTGTTCCGACCGCGCCGGACCCTGCGGGCGGCACCCAACCCGCCCCGACACCCACGACTGCGTCGATGATCTTGCGGTATCCCGTGCAACGACACAGCACGCCGCCAAGCGCGTCCTGCACCTGCGCTTCGGTCGGGACGGGCACGGCACGCAACAGCGCGATGGCCGCCACCATCATGCCGGGAGTGCAGATGCCGCATTGCGCGGCCTGATGATCCTGAAAGCTCTCTGCCAGTCGCGCGGCAAGCGGATCAGCGTGCAGGCCCGCCACCGTCTCGACGCTGCGACCTTCGGCCTGGTGCGCGGGCATCAGGCAGGCGCAGACCGGATCGCCCGCGACCAGCACGGTGCAGGCGCCGCAATCGCCCGCATTGCAGCCGATCTTGACCTCACGCGCGCCAAGGCGCTCACGCAGGGTATGGGACAGCCTTTCACCGGGAAGCGGGTCGGCCACCACGGGCGTTCCGTTCAGCGTGAAGCCGACCCCGCTGCGACCTGCGGTTCCATCCATCATACCGCCATCCCGCCAATGGCGTCCGTGAGCGCACGCGCGATCAGCGCGGCCACCACCTCGGTGCGATACTCGCCACTTCCCCGGATATCCGAGAGCGGCGCCAGCGGGGCGAGGTGCTCGGCCGTGACGTCAGGCAGGGGTGCCTGCACGTTGCTGCCTGCCAGTGCGGCTTCCAGCGCAGGCAGGCGGCAGGCCACGGGGGAACAGGCCCCGACAGCCACCCGCGCCTCGGCGATACGTTCTTCTTCAACCCGCACCAGCACGGCCACCATGGCAATCGAGATGACCAGGTACCTCCGGCCCCCGGCCTTTCGAAAGCCACCCTGCCCCGCCACGGTTGCCGGAACGTGAATGGCGCCGACCAGTTCGCCGGGCCGCAGGTCCGTCCGCCGGACGCCGGTGATGAAATGCTCCAGCGGCACCATCCGGGTGGCGCCACGCGACAGCACCTCGACCGAGGCATCCAGCGTCAGCAGCGGCGGCACGCCATCGGCGGCGGGCGAGGCATTGCAGAGATTGCCGGCGATTGTCCCGGCATTCTGGATCTGCACCGATCCGACCTCGCGGGCCGCAGCCTTCAGCCCGTCGAAGGCGGGGGGCAGGTCGGCGCGGATGAGGTCGGTCCACCGCGTCGCAGCGCCGATCCGCCAGCCCTGCGGTCCGCGCGAGATGCCGCGGAAACCGGGCAGGCGCGTGACGTCGAGCATCGCCTCGCCCGTCAGCCGCTCGCCCCGCGACGGATACCAGTCGGTCCCGCCCGCGATCGGGGACGCCCCGTCCCTTGCCATCGCGTCGAAGGCAGCCTCAAGCGTCTCGGGCGCGTGGTAGGTCATCGGACGTGCCTGCCAGAATTGTTCGTATACAAATAAACGGCAACTCGCGAAGCTCTGTCAAATACTATCCCTTTCCACGCTCCGGGGCGCGCTTGAACCGCACCGACCATCTGTTAGCCTGCAAACGAATTCAGCATGGAGACCGGCCATGGCGCATGATCCCACTCCCGCGACCGAGGGTCCGACAAAGCTCGTCATCCGCAATGTCGGACTGATGCTGTCGGGGCGGCTCGAGGAACCCATCCTCGAGGCTGACTGTCTGATTGCCGACAATGGCCGCATCACAAGCTGGGGACGCGAAGCGGATATCGACACCGAAGGCGCGACCACGGTGATCGACGCGAACGGATGCACGCTGTGCCCGGGCCTGATCGACAGCCATGTGCACCCGGTCGTGGGCGACTATACCCCGCGCCAGCAGCAGTTGAACTGGATCAACTCGACACTTCATGGTGGCGTCACCACGCTCATCTCGGCGGGCGAGGTCCACATGCCGGGCCGCCCGCGCGACATCGTGGGACTGAAGGCGATGGCGATCGCGTCGCAGCGCTGGTACGAGAACTTCCGCCCCTCGGGGGTCAAGGTCCGGGCCGGGGCACCGATCATCGAACACGGCATGGTCGAGGATGATTTCCGCGATCTGGCCGCCGCTGGCGTGACGCTGCTGGGCGAGGTCGGTCTCGGCACGGTCAAGGACGGCAAGACGGCGCGGCAGATGGTCGACTGGGCGCGCAAGTACGGCATTCAAAGCACGATCCACACCGGAGGCCCCTCGATCCCCGGCTCGGGCCTCATCGACGCGGACATGGTGCTGGAAACCGGGACGGATGTGATCGGCCATGTCAATGGCGGCCATTCCGCCCTGCCCGACGACCAGATCATCTGCATCTGCGAGAACTGCACCAAGGGGCTGGAGATCGTTCACAACGGCAACGAACGCGCCGCGCTGCTGACGCTGAACACGGCGCGCGAACTGAAGCAGATCGAACGCATCATCCTTGGCACCGACGGGCCTGCGGGCTCGGGCGTGCAGCCCCTGGGCATCCTGCGAATGATCGCCATGCTGTCGTCGCTTGGCAATGTGCCCGCCGAGATCGCCTTCTGTTTCGGCACCGGGAACACGGCCCGCCAGCGCGAACTGGATACCGGAATGATCGCCACCGGCTATGCCGCGGATTTCGTGTTCCTCGACCAGGCGCAACACGCGCCCGGTCGCTCGATCCTCGAGTCCGTGCAGCTTGGGAACCTTCCCGGCGTGGGCATGACGGTCATCGACGGTGTGGTGCGCAGCGAGCGCAGCCGCAACACGCCACCGGCCGGGCGGGTGCCCCGAATTGTAACGGCGCGGTGACACTCGCACGGGAGCGCACCCATTGGCGCGCCTTAGAAAACAGTTGCTTCCCCAACGACCGCGCGGCAAAGATCGCGCGTCGCCGGACAGTTTCGGGAACAAGTAAATCGAACGGTCCCTCTTCGCATTCATCTGGAAGTATTCAAAGAAAGAGCAGATCGTCCTGCTCATTCTGACCGGGGCGATGTTCCCCGTGCTCTACCTGACGCTCGAACTTCCCAAGCGCATCATCAACGATGCGATTGGTGCGACAAGCGATCCGGTCACGGTCCTGGGCTTCCAGATCGGACAGGTGAGCTTCCTCGCCATTCTCTGCGTCGCCTTCCTCGCCTCGGTCGTGCTGAACGGCGTGATGAAGATGAAGGTCAACACGATGAAGGGCGTGCTGGCCGAGCGAATGCTGCGCCGCCTGCGCTACCAGCTGATCACGCGCATCATGCGGTTTCCGCAGTCCTATTTCCAGCGAACCTCGCAGGGCGAGCTGGTTTCGATGGTGACGGCCGAGTCCGAACAGCTTGGCGGGATGATGGGCGACGCAATCTCGCTTCCCGTCTTTCAGGCGGGCCAGATGCTGACGATCCTCGCGTTCCTGTTCATGCAGAGCGTTTGGTTCGCCCTTGCGGCGGTGGCATTGATCCCGTTGCAGGCCTGGCTCATTCCCCGGATGCAGCGCCAGATCAACCTGCTCAACCGCTCACGCGTGAAAGAGGTGCGCAAGCTTGCCTCAGAGATCGGTGAAAGTGCTGCCGGGGCCGTCGATCTGCGGCGGTCGGGCGCGACGCGCTACCGGGCTGCGCTGATCTCGGACAGGCTGGCACGGCTGTTCTACATCCGCTTCGACATCTACCAGAAGAAGTTCTTCATGAAATTCGTGAACAACTTCATCACGCAACTGACGCCCCTGATCTTCTATGCGTTCGGCGGCTACCTCGTCATCAAGGGGAACCTCACGCTTGGGGCGCTGGTCGCGGCACTGGCTGCACACAAGGATCTGTCGGCCCCGTGGAACGAGCTTCTGAACTACTACAACCAGATCCAGGAGAACGCCCTGCGGTGGGTGATCGTGACCGAGCGCTTTGCACCGCCCGGCATGATCGACGAGGCGATCTTCGAGGGTGAGCCTGCCGAGATACCGCGCCTTGCCGGGAACATCGAGCTGAACGACGTGACGCTGCGCAGCGCTGAAGGGACGGTGGTATTGAAGGATATCACCCTGACCATTCCCGCCGGCGCGACGGTCGCTTTGTCGGTCGAGAACGAGGAGGACCGCCGCGCAGTCGCAGAGCTGCTGACGCGCGAGATCACCCCGGCGGCAGGGTCGGTCACGGTGGCGGGGCATGACATGGCGCGCCTGCATCAGGGCGTGATCGCGGCACGGATCGGCTACGCCAGTTCGCGCCCCTTCGTCGTGCAGGGCAGCTTCGGTGCGAACGTGATGGCCCCGCTGATGGTCTACCCGCAGCCGACAGCGGACCCCGCCAAGACCAAGCGGCTGGAGACGGAATCGCGCGAGGCTGTCCGGTCGGGCAACTCCACCGATCCGCTGTCCGTCGACTGGATCGACCCGCAGCGTGCAGGGCTCGGGTCGGACAGCGAGGTGCGCGACTGGTGGCTCGGTCTGACCGAGGCCATCGATACCGACAGCATGCTGTTCATCCGGGGCCTCGACCAGAAGTTCTCGGCCACCGACGCCCCGGAGCTTGCCCAGAAACTGGTCGAGCTGCGTCCCGAGATTGCACGGCGGCTGGCGGATGCGGGCCTCGAGACCATCTTCTTCAGGTTCGAGCGTGACCGCTACAACCCGGCCCTGCCCGTCGCGGGGAACCTTTTGTTCGCCGTGCCAAAGGACCAGATCACGCAAGAGATGCTGGCGGGCGAAAGCTCGTTCCTGCAACTGCTGCGCCAGCTTCACCTCGAGAAGGAATTGCTCCACCTGTCGCGCGACGTGATCGAGATGCTGAGCCAGACCTTTGGTCTGGACGGCACCGACCACCCGCTGTTCCGCAAGCTGCGCCTCGACCCGCAGATCTACAGCGCCGCTGTCAGCCTCCTCGACCGGACCAGCGATGCATCGGTCGAATCCCTCAGCGATACCGACCTTGCCCTTCTGCTGTCCGTTCCGTTCCAGGTTTCGGCCGAACAGATCGGCCCCGCCTTTTCGGACGAGATGAAGGACCGGATCGTCAGGCTGCGCCAGCAGGCGGCGAGCTTCCTGAAGACCGAGGTTGCAGGTCTTTACGCCCCGCTTGATCCCGAGGAATTCTCGCCAGGCTTGACCGTGCTGGAGAACGCCATCTTCGGCAAAATCTCCGAGAGCGCCGGAACCGGAACGGACCAGTTGCGCGAGATCGTCTTGCGCGTGCTTGAGGAAGCGGGCCTTCGCCGTGCCGTCACCAACCTGATGTTCGACATGCCGACCGACCTTGGCGGCAAGAACCTGACGGCGCTTCTGGCCGAAATGCTCGACCTGAGCCGGGCGGTCATCAAGAAGCCGGATGTTCTGGTCCTGGATCAGGCGCTCGCCAGTTTCGATGCGGCCGGGCGTGATGCAGCCAATGCCCGCATTCGCAAGCTCTTGCCCGATGCCACCATCATCCACCTTCTGTCGCGCACCGAGGACCCGAGCCTCTACGATCTCCACTTTGAAATCCGTTATGCGCAGATCGTCGGCGCCGGAACCCAGGCGGAAGACGAAAGCGACAATACCGCCAGCGCCGACCTGACCCGCAAACTGCGACTGCTGGAGACGACCGACCTGTTTGCGGGCCTCGACCGCAAGCAGCAACGCCTGCTGGCCTTTGGCGCACGCTGGTATTCGGCGCCTGCGGGCACCTATGTGTTCCACAAATACGATGATCCGTCAGACGGCGCCTATCTGATCGCCGAAGGCGAGGCGGGGCTTTATCTCCCGCACCTGAACGGCAACGAACAGCTGATCGCCAAGGCCGAGAAGGGCAACCTTGTGGGCGAGCTTGGCCTGATCCGGAATGTGCCGCGTTCGCTGACGATGAAGGCGCATACCGATATCGTCGCGCTGCGCATCAGCGCCGAGGCCTTCCTTTCGGTCGTCCAGAACGATCCCGCCACCGCCTTCAAGTTGTTGCAGGTGGTGGCGGGCTATGTCACGCAGAACGCGAACTGAGAGTATGACCGGGCGTCCGCCGGGCGGTCGGCGGCGACAAAATGGGCACGGAACCGATCTGCGATGATGGTGGCCATTTTCCTCACGATGCTGGCGGCGCTGGTGGCGGGCTGGACCGGGCACCGCCGCCTGGCCATCGCCTGCGCGGCGCTGTGCTTTGGCTGCGCGATCTGGCTTTTCCAGTGGGAGATCTATTCGCCGACCGACGGCTACCGGATGCCCTGGATCGACACGCGGCTTGACCTGTCGCAACCCTTGGGGACGGCATAGATGGACGCATCGCTCGACCGCAAGCTCGCGCTTCTGAACTGGCTGGCGCTGGTTGCGATGCTTGCGGTGATGTGCGCCATCCTGATCGCCGCGATGGGGTTTCAATACCTGAACGGCGAGTTGCCCTGCCCGCTCTGCCTGCTGGAACGGGCCGCGATGTTCGGCGTCTGCTTCGGCATCCTGTTGCAGATGCGGGATGGTTTTTCCTATCAGAACACGGGCTTCAGCCTGCTGGCCGCGCTGTTCCTGCTGATCGTCTCGACCCGGCAAACCCTGCTCGACATCTATCCCCGGCCGGGACACGAATATATCGGCAGCGCGGTATTCGGCCTGCACATGCCGGTCTGGTCCATCGTCATCGCGCTGGCGCTGCTTCTGGGCTTTGCCCTGAAACTTGCCGTGCTCGGCGGCGATCGCCACCTGCAGGACAACCCCGCCGCAAGTTTTCCGCTGATCGCCGGGGCGAGCCGCATCCTCGGCCCGCTTGTCATCGCGCTTTGTGCGGTCAACCTGGTTTCGGTGGTCGTGCAATGCGGGCTGGGCCAGTGCCACACCACCGGCTACCTGATGATCGACGGTCCCCAACCGGCCGGGTGACGGCTAGCCGCGCCGCGCGGCCTCGATTGCGGCGACATCGATCTTGCCCATCTGCATCATCGCCTCGAACGCGCGACGGGCTTCGTCGCCGCCGATGGCCAGCGCTTCGGTCAGCACGCGGGGCGTGATCTGCCACGACACGCCCCAGCGGTCCTTGCACCAGCCGCAGGCGCTTTCCTGTCCACCATTGCCGACGATGGCATTCCAGTACCTGTCCGTCTCCTGCTGATCGTCGGTCGCGATCTGGAACGAGAATGCCTCGCTCTGGCGAAAGGCGGTTCCGCCATTCAGACCGATGCAGGGGATGCCGAATACCGTGAACAGGACCGTCAGCACATCGCCCGCCTTGCCCGAGGGGTAGTCTGACGGGGCGTGAAACACGGCGTCGACTGAACTGTCGGGGAATACCTCGGCATAGAACCGGGCTGCGGCTTCCGCTTCGCGCTCATACCACAGACAGATCGTATTCTTGGCTACGGCCATGGCCTTGTCCTTCCCTGTCATTGTCCGGGCGCCGAGGCGTGAAGGCGAGATACCCGCCCCTCCGCAACCGACCAACTCGCTTCCCCGCCACGCGTTCCATCGCGCAGGGGCGGGCGCCCTGCCTTCGTTGCCGACGCGCGATCCTGACCTCCGTTTGCCACTGGAAGAATCCCCCGCCGCGCGCCAATGTCGGCACGATACACCGGGGGGCGGCATGACAGCGACCTATGATCTCGTCGTCGTCGGCGCGGGCATCGTGGGACTGGCCCATGCCCTCGCCGCGCGGCGCCGCGGCCTGTCCGTCGCGATCGTGGACCGCGAGGCCGAGGCGATCGGGGCTTCGGTGCGCAACTTCGGCTTCGTCACCGTCACCGGCCAGCAGGCGGGCCGATGCTGGAGCCGCGCCATGCGGTCGCGCGACGTCTGGGAAGAGGTGGCGCCACGCGCGGGTATCGCCATCGAACATCAGGGATTGCTCGTCGCCGCCCGGCGCCCCGAGGCGATGGCGGTGCTCGAAGCGTTCCAGGCGACAGAGATGGGCGCGGATTGCGCGCTGCTGACTGCCTCGGAACTGCGCCGCGACCACGGCGCGATCCTGTCGGACGCGCCCTTCGAGGGCGCGCTGTGGAGCCCGCATGAACGCCGCGTCGAAAGCCGACATGCCATTCCGCAGACTTGCGGCGTGGCTGGAAACCGCGATGGGGGTCGTCTTTCATCGTCGTACCCTGGTGAAGGCGGTGGAACCCGGCCGTGTGGTAACGACCGAAGGCACCGTGCAAGGGAAGCGCATCGTGGTCTGTCCGGGCGATGACCTGTTGACCCTGTTTCCCGAACGCATCGCGGCGCTCGGCATCACGCGCTGCCGTCTGCACATGATGAAGGTGATGCCCGCCGACCGGAACTTCCGGCTGCCCGGCTCGGTGATGACCGACCTTTCGCTGGTACGTTACCTCGGCTATGCGGAACTGCCCGAGGCGGCCTCGCTGCTGGCGCGGCTGAAGCGCGAGCAGCCGCGAACATCTGGCGCAGGGCATCCACCTGATCGCGGTTCAAGGGGCCGACGGCGGCCTCATCGTCGGCGACAGCCATCACTACGAATGGTCGCCCTCGCCCTTTGCGCAAGCGAGGGTGGACGACCTGATGCTGGAGGAGATGCACGCCACGCTCCGCCTTCCCGGCGCAGTCGTGACCGAGCGCTGGATGGGAACCTATGCCTCGTTGCCCGACAAGTTGATGATCCGCGACGCGCCTGATCCCGACATCCGGCTGGTGATCGTCACCTCGGGAACCGGGGCCAGCACGGCCTTTGCCATCGGCGAGGAAACCATCGCCGATCTGTTTGGAGACTGACATGACTACCCCTACCCTACAGGCCGTCGTCTTCGACTGGGCCGGCACGATGATCGACCATGGCTCGCAGGCCCCGATGGGCGTGTTCGTCAAGGCATTCAAGCAGTTCAACGTGGACATAACGGTCGACGAGGCGCGCGGGCCGATGGGCATGGCCAAGCGCGACCACATCAAGACGCTGCTGAACATGCCGCGCATCGCGGCTGCCTGGAAGTCGGCCCATGGAACGGCTGCCGGGCGAGACCGACATCGACGCGGTCTACGAGGTGTTCGTGCCGATGAACGTGGCCGCCGTGACCGATTATGCGACCCTGATCGAAGGTGTGCCCGAACTGGTCGGACGGCTGCGCGAGCGTGGGCTGAAGATCGGCTCCACCACCGGCTACATCCGCGAGATCATGGCCCCGCTCCTGCCGCTGGCAGAGGCGCAAGGGTACGCACCCGACAATCTGGTCTGCGCGGGCGATCTGGCCGAGGGCCGCCCCTCGCCGCTGATGATGTACCGCACCTTCCTCGATCTGGGCGTCTGGCCAGCTGCGGGCGTGGTGAAGGTGGACGATACCGAAGTCGGTATTGCCGAGGGGTCTGAACGCGGGATGCTGGACGGTCGGCGTCGCGATGACAGGCAACGTGTTCGGTCTGAACCCGGCCGAGACCGAGGCGCTTGACAGCGTCAGCTTCCACCGGATGCGCGATGCGGCCTATGCGCGGCTGACGCGCGCGGGCGCGCATTACGTCATCGACTCGGTGGCGGACCTCGATCCCGTCCTCGACGAGATCGAAGGCGCGCTGCGGCGGGGCGAGCGGCCCTAGGTGGCCAAGGGAAGCTTACCGCCGTGACCGCGATCCTGACGCTGAACGCTGGCTCGTCGTCGCTGAAGCTGGGCCTTTACGATGACCGGTGCAGCCTGCTCGCGTCGGGGCTTGTCGACCGTATCGGCCCGCAGGCGACGCTGCGCCTGCGCGATACGGCTGGCCGCGACATCGTTGTGCCGCAGGGCAGTTTGCTGACCCATGCAGAGGCTCTCGAGACGGTGCTCCATGGGCTTGGTGCAGCGTTTCCGAGCTGCAGCATCGTGGCAGTCGGGCATCGTGTGGTCCATGGCGGTATGGAGTTCGAAGGGCCGACCGCCATCGACCCGACAGTCCTTTCACGCATCTCCGCCCTCGTTCCCTTCGCACCGCTGCACCAGCCCCACAACATCGCCGGGATCGAGGCCGCCACGCGCGCCTTCCCCGATGCCCTGCAAGTCGCTTGTTTCGACACGGCCTTCCATCGTGGCCATGCCTTTGCGCAGACCGCCTATGCCCTGCCGGGGGAGTATTTCGACAAGGGTATCCGCCGCTACGGCTTTCACGGCCTGAGCTATCAGTCGATTGCCGAGACGCTGGCTGCAACGGCGCCGCATCTGTCGCGGGTGGTGGTGGCCCATCTGGGCAATGGCGCATCGCTTTGCGCGCTGCGCGACGGTCGGTCGGTGTCCAGCACGATGGGGTTCACGGCGCTCGACGGGTTGCCGATGGGCACCCGGCCGGGCCAGATCGACCCCGGTGTCCTGCTTTACATGCTCCAGCAGGAAGGGCTGACGGCGGACGAGGTGTCGGACCTGCTCTATCGCCGTTCGGGCCTGCTGGGCTTGTCCGGCCTGTCGCCGGACATGCGTGTCCTCGAAGCTGCGGCGAGCGATGCGGCAGAGCGCGCGATCACCTATTTCACGACACGGATCCGGCGCGAAATTGCGGCACTCGCCGCCGATCTGGGCGGGATCGACGGGATCGTCTTCACTGCGGGGATCGGAGAGAACTCGGCCCGAATCCGCGCCGAGGTCTGCACGGGCCTGACCTGGCTTGGTGCCACGCTCGACCCGGCGCGGAACGGCTTGCCCGCCCCGGTGATCAGTGCCGAGGGATCAGCCATCGAGATCCGCGTGATCCCCACCGATGAAGAAGGCGTCATCGCCAGGTCAACCCGCGCGGCACTTGGGAAGCGCCCCCTGGGTCAATCCCGGACCTGACGCGCGCCCCGCACGGCGCGGGAACAAAAGTCACACCCTTTCGCTTCTTCTCGCGTCGCTACCTGCTTCGGTGGGTCGGCACCGTGCCCCCGGGCGCGGCCCTGTAACCCCCGTGCGATGAACCGTGACGGGCAAACGCCAAGGATTGAACAGACATGACGAAGGAATTCACCAGACCGCTTCTCGCTCTGCCCCTGATTGCCCTGCTGGCCAGTGGCGCGTTTGCGCAGACCGATAACGCGTCGGGCGGTGATGCCGCTGGCGGCACGGAAGGGACTGCGGGCGCAGCCGGATCGGATGACACGGGCGGCAGCGACGCGACCATCGGCAGCCAGGGCGTGTGGAGCTCGGCGACCGGCAACGCGCTGTTCGCCGAAGGCTACAGCGACCTGCGCAGCCCCGAAGAGGCGAAGCAGCGTTGGACCTCGCTGACCGCGGAAGAGCGCAATACCGTCGAGTCCGACTGCCAGCGCTACCGCGATGACGCCGCGACCCCGATGCCGACCGTCGATACGGCCATGGACGCCATTTCGACCACCAACATGACGGCGCTTTGCGCGATGGTCGACACGTTCTGAGATCGCGAAACCTGAGCAAGCCGGTCCTTCGGGGCCGGCTTTTTCATGTCTGCCGAACACCTGCCGAGGAGAACGGGAATTTGTCGAGGAAACGGAACAAGAGCGCGACGGAGTGCGTTGAACCTTCGTGCTTCCCGGACCCGGGATAAGCGAATGCGAGAGGAGTGTCTGATGGAAAAGAGCAAAGCGTCGGAGGGCCGGAGCCGCGGCGGCCAGCATTCGGGCGGAAACTTCAAGAACGATCCGCAGCGAGCCGCCGAAGCGGGTCGAAAGGGCGGCCAGGAGTTGGGCGGCAATTTCAAGAACAATCCGCAGCGCGCGGCGGAAGCAGGCCGCAAGGGCGGCAGTGCATCAAGCAAGCGCTGACTTCCGAAGACGATGGAAGAAAGGGGGCCGTTCTTGCCCCCTTTTTTCATCGGAACGCCGCTGAAATGGAAAAGGCCCGCGCAACGCGCGGGCCTTTTGTGTTCTGCAAGTTGAGGCGATCAGCCTTCGATCTCGACCGAGGGAAGCTGTTCCAGCTGTTCCTCCGTGTGCGACACGTAGACCCGCAGCGCACCATTGCTTTCGGCACGCATGATCTGCACCTCGTTCATCGGCAGGGCGACCCGCTTTTCACCGATGCCAAGGAATCCGCCGACATCGAGGACGACGTCGGTGATCTTGCCCTGGTCATCGAGCATCAGGTCAGCGATCTCGCCGATGCGCTCATCCCGCGCGTCAAAGACTTCGGCAGAGGTGAGATTTTCGGCCGTCAGCATCTCGGGCGTTGCCGATGCATAGCCGTCACGGGTGCCGGGCACTGCGCCTTCAACCGCATCCGGCGTGCCCTGGCCTTCGCCGAGCACTTCGCCCGCCATTTCGCTGGTTCCGCCTGCGGCATCTTCGGTCGCGGTGCCGGTTGCGGCCTGGTTCGACCCAGCCTGATCGGTCATGGTCGGATCTTCCGCCTGGACAGGAGGCTGATCGTCGGACAGACCGCCTTCGGCCGTCGCTTCCTGCTGCGTCTGCGACAGACCGCCCGTCGAAGTGGTCTGCTCGTTCGTCGTGCCGCTCGCGGTCGCCGTATCGCCTGCGGTCACGCCCGTCTGGTTGGGGTCGGCCTGGGCACCGTCACCGGGCATGCCATAGGCGGGGGCCTCTTCCAGCAAGCCGCGGTTCGCGTTCATGACAAGAAAGAAGTCGTCCACATCGGTGGCATCGTCACGCATCACGCGAAGTGCGGGCATCTGCACGGCCACTTGCCGTTCCCCCATGCCGAGGAAACCGCCGATATCGACCAGCACGGCCTGCACCGAACCATCGGCGGAAAGGATCACGTCGTTCACCTCGCCAATGTCCTCCCAGCCCTCTTGCACACCATTCGCCGCGTCGCCGGAAACCTCGGCTTCGGTCGCGTAGATGCGCGCTCCGATCAGGTCGGACGCAAGCACGTCGCCTTGCGACATCTCGGTGCGGAACAGGTCGGTTGCCGCGTTCTGCGCCCAAGCGGCGCCTGCCGCTGACGCGAGGATGGCGGTCGAAAGCAATAGCTTCTTCATCGTGTTTCTCCTTCAGGAAGTTGGTTCGGTCGTATCGACTGAGCGCTTTCACGCTTGGGTCCTGAACACCGCTGCGGTTTGTTTTGTTCCGACGTGCGTCGCTCAGCAGGTTCCAAGGCGTATCAGGCGGCGGACTGCCGACTGGCTCTGCATCACCCAAGCGAGGCGGAACTTTTGCGGAAGTTGGCGGTTCATCACCGGTCCAAACGGAGACTTCCGATGAAAAATCTTCTGCTTCTTTTGCCACTGACATTTTCGCTCGGCGCTTGCGTCAACTCGAACCAGGGCACGACCACCGCTGCGGCAGGCGCGACCGGCGCCCTGATCGGGGCTGCGGTCGCCGATGACGATGACCGTCTGGCGGGTGCCGCACTTGGCGGCGCGGCAGGGATCGCGGCGGCGACGCTGCTTGGCCCGTCCAACAGCCCCGGCAATTGCGTCTACCGCGATTCTCGCGGCCAGCGCGTGATTGCACCCTGCTGATCTGAATGCCGGGTGCGGACTGCCGCGCCCGGCCTATCAAAGGGGGACGCACGATATGGCCTCAAGGCCCATCTGGTCGGGACAGCTTCGGCTGTCGCTCGTCTCGATCCCCGTCGAGCTTCATGCCGCCCGGAAATCGACGGCGCGCATCAGCTTTCGCCAGATCCACGGCCCATCCGGCAAACCGGTGAAGTATGAAAAGACGGTGGCGGGGCTTGGTCCCATCAAGACGGATGATATCCTGAAGGGCTACGAAACCGAGGACGGCGACTATGTCCTGATCCCGCCCGAGGAGGTCGACCAGATCCGGCTCGAGACGCGAAAGACGCTGGAGCTGGTGCAGTTCGTCGATCTCGCCGACATCCCGCCGCTTTACTTCGACAAGCCTTACTACCTGGTGCCCACCGACACGCTGGCGCAGGACGCCTATCGGGTGGTGCGCGACGCGCTTCGTCAGAGCAAGCGCATCGGGCTCGGCCAGTTGACGATGCGCGGCAAGGAGTATCTCTGCGCGGTCAAGCCCTGCGGGGATGGCCTGCTGCTGGAGACTCTTGGTCTACCAGGACGAGATCAACCGCGCCGATCCGCTGTTTTCCGTGATCGCGGATGACGCGGTGGATGCCGATCTGCTCGAGGTCGCCCATACGCTGATCGACCGAAAGACATCGCCCTTCGATCCCGCCAAGTTTCACGACCACTACGCCGAGGCGTTGCAGGAACTGGTCGCCGCAAAGGTGGGCAACCGCAAGACGCCCCGCGCCCCGAAGGAGGGCGGCGGAAGCACGGGCGGGGGCGGCGGGCGCGAGAACGTGATCGACCTGATGGAAGCGCTGAAGCAAAGCCTGAAAGCAACCGAAAAGCCGAAGGCGGGCGGCAAAACCACAGGCAGAGGCGGGTCCAGGAAAAAGGCCGGGTGATGGCACGGCTGTCGCAATACAACGCCAAGCGGAGCTTCGACGACACGCCCGAGCCAAAGGGCCGCGTCGCCCGACCCAGACGAGGCAACCCCCTGTCGTTTGTCGTGCAGAAGCACGATGCGACGCGGCTGCACTGGGATTTCCGCCTTGAATGGGAAGGGGTGCTGCTCAGCTGGGCCGTGACGCGGGGACCAAGCGACGATCCGGGCGCGCGGCGCCTGGCCGTCCGGACCGAGGACCATCCGCTTGATTACGCCGAGTTCGAGGGGGTGATCGATCCCGGCAACTATGGCGCGGGCACCGTGCAGCTTTGGGATCAGGGGACATGGGAGCCGCTTGCGGGCACCTCGGTCACCGAGGGGCTGGCAGAGGGCAAGCTGAAATTCACGCTGCAGGGCAAACGGATGACAGGCGGATGGACGCTGGTCCGGATGAAGCCGAAATCTGAAGCGGACGCGAAGCGCGAAAACTGGCTGCTCATCAAGGAACGCGATGACAGCGCGACCGAAGAGGAAAATCGCCTTGTCGATACCTTCGAGACCAGCGTGACGACCGGCAGGACGATAGCCGAGATCGCGGCAGGCAAGGCTGGCAGGAAGCCACGCGCTCGATCGGCTGCTTCCCCGGCAAAGCCGCGCGCCAAGGACCCTCCCGTCCGCCGCACCCGGCAAGCCTTCACCCTGCCCCGACCGGCATTCGTCAAACCCCAGCTCGCGACGCTTGCCGACGCCCCCCCGGACGGATCGGGATGGTGGCATGAGGTCAAGATAGACGGCTACCGCGCGCAGATCGCCCTGGGCGATGGCGGGGTGAGCCTCTACAGCCGCAGCGGGGCGGATTGGACCGACCGCTTCGCGCCCCTTGTCGCGCCCGCGCAGGAACTGCGCTGCCGGTCGGCGTTGATCGACGGCGAGGCAATGGCTGCCGAAGGGGGCTTTTCGGACCTTCAGGCTGCGTTGAAGACAGGTGCGCCGCTGGTCTTCGTGGCCTTCGACCTGCTGCACCTGGATGGACAGGACTTGCGGGGCAAGCCGCTTGCAAAGCGACGCGCGCTGCTTGAAACGCTGTTCAAGGGGGCACCGACCGCGATGCGTCTCAGCCCCAAGATCGGGACTTCGGCCCCCGATGTGCTGTCGCGCCTTTGCGCGGCGGGTGGCGAAGGGATCGTGGCCAAGCGGGCCGACGCCGCCTATCGAAGCGGTCGCGGCACGTCGTGGCTGAAAGTGAAATGCCGCCACGACGCCGAATTCGTGATCGTCGGCCACGCCCCGTCGCACAGCCCCACCCGTCCCTTCGCCTCGATCCTGCTCGCGACGAACGAAGGGGGGCGCCTTGTGTATCGCGGGAAGGTCGGCGCAGGTTTCGACGGTGAGATGCTCGACGAGCTTGCCCGGCGCATGGCGCCGCTTGCGACGCGGGACAGCCCTTTCGCCCCCGTTCCGGCCGAGGCGCGGGGCGCTCGGTGGGTGAAGCCCCTCCTCGTCGCGCAGGTAACGTTTGCAGAATTCACGGCTGACGGGCGGATCCGGCACGGCGTGTTCCAGGGACTGCGCGAGGACAAGCCCGCGTCCGAGGTTCAGGCAGAGGCACTGGAAACCCCAGCGGTGTTCAGGGGGCAGTCCATCACCTCGCCCGACAGGATTGTCTTTCCCGATGTCGGCCTGACAAAGGCAGCCATCGCCGCCTACTACGATGCCGTTGCGGACAGGATGCTTCCGCATCTTCGCCATCGCCCCCTCAGCCTTGTGCGGCATCCCGACGGCCTGTCCAAACCGGGCTTCTTCCAGAAGCACGGCGCGCCCGGCTTTCCCCCCGCGCTGCGCAACGCCGAGGTCGGGGGCGACAAGGTGCTGCTGATCGACCGCCCAGAGGGTGTTCTGGGAGCCGTTCAGGTGGGCACGATCGAATTCCATATCCGTGGCACGCGCGCGGATCGGCCAGCCCAGCCCGATCGCATGGTATTCGACCTCGATCCCGATACCTCGGTCGGCTTCGCCACCGTGCGACAGGCGGCGGCCGATCTGCGTGAGCGGTTGGATGTTCTGGGTCTTCCGTCATGGCCGCTGGTGACGGGCGGCAAAGGCGTGCATGTCGTCGTGCCCCTTGGTCGTGTGGCGACGACCGAGACGGTCGAGCTGTTCTCGAAGCTGTTCGCGCTGATGCTGGCGGAGGAGCAACCCCGCCGCTTCACGGCAAACCTTTCGAAACGGGCCAGAGGCGGGCTGATCTTTGTGGATTGGCTGCGCAACCAGCGACAGGCGACGGCGATCTGCCCCTGGTCGCTTCGGGCACGGCCGGGGGCGGCGGTTGCGGTGCCGGTGAGCTGGGACGAGCTTGCGACGCTGGAACGAGCCGACGCATTCTCGATCGCGGATGCCGTCGCCCGACCGAAACTGCCCGAGCCGCGCGCAGCGGCGCTGACGGCGCAGGTCATAAGACGCCTCGAAGCGGCCTAGTTTCGCGCCGATCCGTCGCGGTCGTCGACATGGCCGCTGCGCTTGTCGAGCGCCACACGCAAGCGCGCCAGCAACTCGGGGAAATCCGGCGCATTCGCGTGTCCCTGCTGCGGGATGCGATAGGCACGCAACAGATTGTCGATGACCGGCTTTTCATCTTCCTTGTAAAAGAACGTCATATTCCCATTCCTTGCCTGTGACGGCTGACCCGCCTTTGCCTGCGAAGAACCGCCAAGGCTTGAAAAGGCTCCGGAAAAACATCGTTTCTGTTTCAGAAAACGGTGATGTGACTTGCACGCATCAATGGCCCGGCGCGTCGGGGGTGCCGTAATGCAGCGGAAAGTCGAGGCAGACTTCGGTCCGGCCATCGGTTGAAATCGTCAGCGTCCCGCCAAGCTGGCTTGCATAGCCCTCGATCAGCCGCGTCCCCATGTTCGCCGGGGTGTCGTGGCGCGCATAGCCCGGACCGTCATCCCGAACGACAAGGCGAAGCTGCCCCGCCTCAGGCTCGGACAGGCTCACAGTCAGGGCCCCCGACTTCCGTGGCCCAAACGCGTGCTTGTACGCGTTCGAGACGGCCTCGTTGACCAGAATGCCAAGTTGCAAGGCCCGGTCACCCGAAATCTCGACCGGCGCGAGATCGAGCGTCACATCAACAGGCACGGGATGGCTGGCCGCAATACCCTCGATCACGCGGGTCAGGTAGGAGTGCAGGTTCACCCTGTCGAAGTGGTCCGAGCGATACATCTCCTCGTGAACCTTGACCATCGCTTCGATCTGCAACGAGAGGCTCTGCTTCGTCTCGGCTGGCAGCCGCTCCAGCCGGATCAGGGAAAGCACGGTCTGAAGATTGTTCTTCACGCGGTGATGGATTTCGCGCAGCAGGAAGGCGCCACGTTCGTTCGCCACTTCAAGCTCGGCCTGTCGCGCCTGCTCGCGTCCCATCGTGTTCACAAGCCTGCGCACCAGCCAGAGGAACAGTGCCACAACCGGCAGAAGCAGCACCGACACCAAGGCGAAGTGGCGCCAGTAGTCGCGGAACGCCGCATCCTTGCTGAACCCGGCGATCGCGACGACGGGCCAGTGTTCGACCGTCCAGTACCCTACGATGCGCTTGACGCCATCGGCGGGCGAGACGGTTTCGTAGGTGCCATAGGGCCGCTCGGCCAGCGCATCGAACAGGGCGGTCCCCTGAAGATTCATCGGCTCGATCGGCGGTTCGCGCGATATGAGCATGCCGTCCAGCCTGACGATGCTGACATTCACCGCCCCCGGCGCACCCATAAGTTCGGACAGTTCCTTTAGCACGGCCTGGGGAATGGCAACCGTCGCTGCCCCGATGAAGCGCCCGTCAAGTTCAAGTCGGCGGCCGACGACGAATACGGCCTCGCCCGAGGCACGCTCAACAATCTGGGGCGAGATGACGAATTCCTCACCCGCTGCAAGGCGCTTGAAATAGTCCCGGTCGGTGACCGACACGGGCGACACCGGTGACAGGCTGGAATAGCGAAGATCGCCGCGCTCGTTATAGACGGAATACTGATACCCCTCGGGCAAGTCCCGCGCCGCATCCTCGATGTTGCGGACCGTGGTGGCTGACAG
Organism: uncultured Alphaproteobacteria bacterium; assembly: GCA_963736565.1. Lineage (GTDB taxonomy): Bacteria > Pseudomonadota > Alphaproteobacteria > Rhodobacterales > Rhodobacteraceae > Aliitabrizicola. Next base: position 975,804 of record CAVTOW010000005.1, on the reverse strand, counting down.
GGCCGTACCGTCGATCTGCTCGTCTATCCGTTGCAGCGCCTGCGAGCTGGCCTCGAACACCCAGTCGAAATGCGTGGCCACCACATGCGCCCCGCGAAGGGCACTGATTTCGGTCTTTTCGCGCGATGCGTTGAACTGGACGACCGCAAGGACCGCGGCAAGCAGGATCAATGCTGCGATCAGCAGCAGACCGGTCAGCCTGATCACAACCATAGGACTGCGCGCGCGCGACACCGGACTCTTCCAAAATCGAAAAACCCGAAGACCAGCCTCACGTCAGCCGCCCTTCGAAGCACCATTCAATGTCACCTGAAAAGTCCCAAGTCTGCAACCAGAGCGGTGCGCGTGCCGTCATTTGCGTTCGGGAAGGGGTTTGCGCTTGGTCGCGGCGAGATCCTCAAGCTCCTTCTCCGTCATGGAGCTTTCCATTTCCCGCGAAGCGCCTTTCAGCGCCGATTTCGGTGTTTCTTTCCGTTTGGCGGACAGGGCGGCACCGGCCGCTTTCTGCTGGGCCTTGGATTTTGCTGGCATGCGGTCGTCTCCCCCTTTGCAGGATGAGCGTGAACGCAGCGAAGTGGCGGGTGGTTCCCGTGTCTCGATAGATGGTGTGTCGCGCGCCATGTTGCCGCGCGACAAGGCAATCGAAGCAACCATCCGGGGCTGTGGCGCGACCGACAACTCCCCACGACACGCCTACACCCTGGCGGCTGCCCTCACGGGCTGGGCCGCAGGTGCGTTCCGCGTGGGCGGACGCGTCGCGTTTATCCGGTCGAACACCGCCAGCGCCTGGCCCACCACCTGATCCATGTTGAAGTACCGGTAGGTCGCAAGCCGGCCGACGAACCAGACACCATCCGTACGTGCCGCCAGCGCCTGATAGCGCTTGTAGAGCTCCTGGTTCTCCGGTCGCGGGACCGGATAGTAGGGATCGCCGGTATCCGAAGGGTATTCGTAGCTCAGGCTGGTCTTCGGATGCTGTTGCCCGGTGAGGTGCTTGTATTCCGTGACGCGGGTATAGCGTTCAGTCTGCGGGTAGTTGATGACGGCCACGGGCTGCGCCCATTCGCGATCCTGAGTGACATGCTCGAACTGAAGCGAGCGATAGGGAAGCTTGCCCAGTCGGAAATCGAAGAACTCGTCGATCGGGCCAGTGAACACTGTGCGCGGCGCGCCGACCTTGTGGCGGACGTCGCGATAATCGGTATTCAGCCGCACCTCGATATTCGGATGATCGAGCATCTTTTCGAACATCCGGGTGTAGCCGTCCTTCGGCATCTTCTGGAACGTATCCGTAAAGTACCGGTCGTCGCGGTTCGTGCGGGTCGGAATGCGGGCCGTGACCGTCTTTGATAGCTGCGACGGATCGAGACCCCATTGCTTGCGCGTGTAGCCACGAAAGAACTTCTCGTACAACTCGCGCCCAACGGTCGACACCACGACATCCTCGGACGAGACGATATTGCTGACATGAACGCGACGGCGGGCGAGGAAATCTTCCATGCCCTCGGGCGTGAGGTTCAGGCCGTAAAGCGTGTTCACCGTGTCGAGGTTGATCGGGATCGGGACAAGCTTGTCGTCGACATTCGCCAGCACGCGATGCTCATAGTCCCGCCATTCGGTGAACTGCGACAGGTAGTCAACGACCGCGTCGGAATTGGTGTGGAAGATGTGAGGTCCGTAGCGGTGGATCAGGATACCCGCGTCATCGAGATGATCGTAGGCGTTGCCCGCGACATGCGGGCGCCGGTCGATCACCAGAACCCGTTCGTTGCGCTGCGATGCCAGTCGTTCGGCCACGACACTGCCGGCGAACCCGGCGCCTACCACAAGCCAGTCATACATGATCAGACGCTCCCGCTTGGGGCAGATACCGTTTCGGTGAGATCGCGCAGCGCCGTGCGCACCCGCGCGCGTGCCAACTGCGCGCGGCGCATATGGCGGTCCATTGCGCCCCAGGTCCGGTTCCAGGACGTCTCGGCCAGCAGCGCATCGACCTTCGCCTGCCAGCCCTCGGGGTGCGGCTTCAGCACGTCGCGCAAGGCGTCCGCGATGGTGTCGCTGTCGGCGATAGCGACGACGCCCGCCTGACCGTAAGTCTTGACCACGTCCTTCACCGCCGTCGAGACGAGCGGCAGTCCCGCCGCAAGGAACTCGGGCGTCTTCGTCGGGCTGATGAAGCGCGTCGCCTCGTTCAGCGCGAAGGGCATCCAGCCCGCCTGCCAGTTGGCAAGATAGTGCGGCAGTTCGGCGTAGGATTTGCTTCCAAGCCAGTGAAGATTGGGCGCCGTCGGCAGATCGACCGGGTCGATCTTGGCAGTCGGCCCCAGAAAGACGAACTGGACGTCCGGCAGCGCTGCGGCCGCGCCGCGCACAAGCTCCAGGTCCATCCGTTCGTCGATCACCCCGAAGAAGCCGACCCTGGGGAACGGGATCGAGATCTGGTCGGCGGGATCGGCCTTGGGCAGGCGCGCCGAATGGAAGTGTTCAAAGTCAATGCTCGAGGGAAAGCAAAAGACGCTCGAATGGCGGTCGCGCTTGGCCTCGTAGAGGCTGCGTCCGCCGGTGAAGACGATGTCGGCCCGGCCGAAACAGCGCCTCTTCGCGTTCCAGCAGGCCGGGGGGCGGATTCTTGAAGGCCGCCAACTCGTCCATGCAATCATAGACGCAAAGATCGGGGCGCAAGTGGTCGCTGAAGGCCAGCGCCATCGGGGTGTAATACCAGGTGATCAGCTCTTCGTTCGGTGTGGCATTCACGATCCGGTCGACCATGTCGCGCAACGCACCGACATGATCGGGGAAGCCGTGGGGCAGGACGGGAGTAGCGATCTTGACGCCCGACGAGGTAGACCGGATATCGAGCCGGCACATCGGAATGTCCCTGAACTCGGGTTCCTCGAAATAGACAACCCGGTAGGACTTTGACGCGCGGTTCAGCAGATGATGCGGTCTCTGCACGACGAAATCCCAACGAAGATGGGAAAAGACAAGCAGCAGTGGCGCAGGCACCAGTTCTGACGGCGGAACGGCCTTGTTCATCTCGATCTCCTAGAAAAAGCCGGCATCCGTCGTCGCTATGCGTGCGGGCAACGGTGCCTGTGGTTTCGCAAACTTGGACCGGCGCGTTTTGTTCCGATGGCCGGTTCGACTGCTGCGAAGCGCGGCGGACGGGGCTCGAGTGCCGTCTCAGGCAAGGCCCACAAAGGACAGGATCGCCAGAACAACGACGATCAGACCGACGAGATAGATGATGTTGTACATCTGAGTTTTCCCTATTCATCTTCTGTTGAGCGCGACGGGCAGGCGAAGCCGCCCTTGCCGACGCCTTCCTCCAACCGAAGCCGGGACCGATTGTTCCGCCGCAGCGGCACCACGCCGCGGCCGCCAAAGATTTTCTGGAGACGAGACGAACAAAACGGGCTGCAGCGCGTTCAGGACCGGACGGCACCCAGACGGGGCAGCCCGACACATTCAGCAACATGAGGGCCTGAACATGCAGATGGACACCGAAACCGCTGACATTACCGAAACCGCACGACTGGAGATGGAAGACGCAAAGAACCGTCTGTCCGACGCGGCATCGCGGGTGAAACACGAAGCCATGAACGCGGGCAGCACGGTCAGCGGACTTGTGATGGACGAACTGGACCGGCGCGCCGCCGATCTGGGCTCGGGTCTCAAGGAACTGGCGGAAAAGATGCGCGATGCGACCGCTGGACAGGACGAGAACTCGCAGGCCCCCCGCCTGCTCTCTCCCGCCATCGATCTGATCGAGGACGTGTCGCATCGGCTTGAAGGTCAGTCCGCCCGCCAGATTGGCGACAGCCTGTCGCAGTTCGGCCGCGAAAACCCGATGCTCTTCATGCTCGGCTGCCTTGCGACGGGCGTTTTGGCGGGACGGCTTCTGGTCGCCTCTGATTCAGCCGAGGCAGAGGGTTGGCAGGACGACGGCTCGCAGGATTATCGCTATTCCGGCACCTCGGGATACACGGGCGATACCGGCGGCGGCGCCACGGGCGACTTTGGTCGCTATGCGTCTTCCGACGAGCTTGGCCCTGACGATGTCGGCGGCGAGGCGCGCCAAGCATCCGACCTGACGCCCGACAGCTTCGCGTTCCGGGAGGGCCGCAATGACTGACAGCGGACCCACACGGGCTGGCACATCCACCGGCGGCCAGGTTCCCGGCGGTTTCGCCGATCTCCTTGGCGACCTCGTGCGAGATCTGGCCGGGCTCGTCAAAAGCGAGGGTCGGTTGATCCGGTCCGAGCTGACCGAAGCTGCACGGACCATTGCGGTCGGCGGCGAAATGATGGTGGCCGGGGCAATCCTTCTGCTCGTCTCGCTCATCGTCCTGGCTCAGGCGCTGGTGATCGGACTGGCAGAACTTGTCGGTCCGGGATGGGCCGCATGCATCGTTGCAGCGCTGCTTGGTGCCATTGGCGCCCTGCTGGTTGTCCGTGGTCGCAAGGCCATGGCGGTCACCAATCTGCTTCCGGAACGCACCATTGAACAAACAGGTCGGGATATCCGCCTGGCAAAGGAGACACTCTGATGAGCGATACATCGCAAGAAATCGAACGCGAAGTCGAAGCCCGCCGGGCTGGGGTCGAACGGACGCTCGACCGGCTGAAAAGCCGTTTGTCCGTTGACCAGCTGGTGGACGAGGTCGGAAACTTCGTCGGGATGGACGATGTCAAGGGCACGCTGCGCTCGGCCGGCCGTCAGGTGCGGGAAAACCCGCTGGCCCTTGGCCTTATCGGTGCCGGTCTCGCCTGGTTGGTACTTGGGTCGAAATCGGGTTCTGACGAATCTTCGTATGAGCGGTCGAACGGGCGTTACAGCGGTGCCACGCCCGTCGGATATGGCGGGAATTACGATGACACCTCCGATCAACAGGCGTCGCATCTGGCAGGGAAGGTCGGAAGCAAGGTCCAGCACGCGGCAGAGTCGGTGAAGGACTACGCGGGCGATGCTGCAGGCCGCGTGCGCGAGGCCGTCGATGGCAGCAAGGAACAGGTTCTGCGCGCGGTGCGCCCGGTTCAAGCAGCGGCTGGAAAACCAGCCCCTCTTGCTGGGGTCGGTCGCCGTCGTGGTCGGAGCCATCGTCGGCAGCGCCCTGCCCCGCACCAGGGTTGAAGACCGTGTTCTCGGTCCGCAGAAGCAGATGCTGATGGATCAGGCGAAATCCGCGACGCGCGAGGTGCGGGACCGCGCCGTCGAGACTGCCAAGGCAAGCTACGGGGCGGCTGTCGAGACGGCACGGGACGAGGGCCTGCTGCCCACGGGCGACAGCACCATTGCGGAGCGCCTCGAGCATGTGGCGAAAGCCGCGGTCGATGAGGCGAAAGCCCATGTTGATCCGGAAATGGCCGATGCCGAGGAAGCGATCGGCGGTTCCGAGCAGGCAAAATCCCGCAACAAGCGCTGATAGTCGCTTCGAAGCGGCGGCATCAATGAACGGCCAGCCCCGAGGGGCTGGCCGTTTCCCTATGACACGATGGGCGGTGTGATCTGGCCGGGCCGGGGGATATCGGGGTCCTGCTGGGGGATCGGCGTCGGGTCGGGCATCGGCTGGGGGAACGTATCCGGGCCGGGCTGGGGCGGGCTGGGATCGGGGGTATTGTCGGGGCCCGGGGGCGGCAGGTCCACTGCCTGCCATGCGAGTTTGTCCATTGTCCTTCTCCTTTTTTGCGTCTGCCGAGAAGAACGGTGGTGAAGCCCGCTTGTTCCGATAAGCCACGATCCGCCCGCCGAGGGCGGGAACAATCGGACTGCAGAGGCGGTTGGACCGGGGCAGGCCCGCCGAAACGGCGAGGCCGCAGACAACGGCCAGATGGAGGACACTCGCATGTCACGCTACAAAGAAAACGACACCGAAGGTTCAGCAGCCCAGGGCGGCGAGCGTCGCGACTTCCGGGACTGGGAGAGCGGTAGCCGTGGTCGCCAGCAGGGCGGCTACGGCAATGCCAACCGTTCGCAAGACGAACAGATCGTCCTCGGGCCGCAACGAGGGAGACCAGGGACGGCAGTGGGGCGAGAACCGGGCCTCGGACCAAGGACGTTATGGATCGGGCTTCGGCGACGATCAGTACGGCGCCTCGCGCGGTCATGGCCAGCAGGGGCGTTCTGGTGGTGACCAGTCCGACATGCGCTACGGCCAGCTGGGCCAAGGGGGTTATGGCCAAGGCCGCTATGGCGATACCGGACAGGGAGTTTTCGGTCAGTCGGGGCGTGCGGGCTACGGTGGCCCCTACATGGGCCAAGGCGGAAATCGCCAGGCGGGCGGCTACGGCGGGTCGGATCAGGGTTGGACCTCCTCCGACTGGAACCGGGGCGAGCGCGGTCATGATCGCGGTTTCCTCGAGCGCGCCGGTGACGAGGTGTCGTCGTGGTTCGGGGATGACGAGGCGCGGCGCCGCCGCGAGGCCGATCATCGCGGCAAGGGCCCGCGCGGCTATACCCGCTCGGATGACCGGATCCGCGAAGATGTCAGCGACAAGCTGAGCGACGACCCGATGGTCGACGCCTCGGATATCGACGTCACCGTCGAGAACGGCGAAGTCACCCTGTCGGGCGAGGTTTCGTCGCGGCAGGCCAAACGGCAGGCCGAGGATTGCGTCGATCACGTTGCGGGCGTTCGTCACGTTCAGAACAACCTGCGCGTCAAGACCTCGGGCCAATCGGGCGAAACAAGTTACGGAGGCTCGTCCCAGACCGAGTCGTCGGGACGGACCGTAACGCCGACACCAAAAGGCAACGGCATCTGAGGACCGATACCCACTTCCGCTGGCCGGACGAAGCCTCCGGCCAGCGGGTTTCTTGCCAATCCGTCTCAATCGCGTCATTGTTCCGCATCATCAGGAGCGTTGGCGTGCGGGACTCGGGCGAGATGGAGAAGGGGCTGCCGGAAGTGGACACCGCCTTGCGGTCGCTTCTTGTGGCTATTGAAGGCGAGCCGGTTCCAGAGCGCATCCGCCGTCTGGCGCAAGAGCTGGAACGTGCCCTGCAGAGTTCGGCAAGCGTCTCGCAAGACAGCCCGCCAGCCTGATCCGTCAGGAACATTCCCCGCCTTCGCAAGTTGCGTTTCGGTACTGAGCAGCCTGCCAGTTCCAAGCAACGGAGCGACACCATGATGAAGAACTCGACACTCGAGGGCCTCTTTCACGAAACCCTCAAGGACATCTACTATGCCGAGCGCAAGATCCTGAAAGCGCTACCTAAAATGGCGCGCAGCGCGCAGTCGCCCGACCTGAAGGCCGCGTTCGAGAAGCACAAGGACGAGACCGAGGGCCAGATCGAGCGGCTTCAGCAGATTTTCGAGATGATGGGCAAGCGCGCGCAAGGCAAGACCTGCCCCGCGATCGACGGCATCATCGAAGAGGGCGAAGAGGTGATGGATTCGTTCAAGGGCCTGCCTGCCCTCGACGCGGGTCTGGTGGCCGCTGCCCAGGCCGTCGAGCACTATGAGATGGCACGCTACGGCACGCTGCGTGCATGGGCGAATTCGCTCGGCATGGCAGATGCGGCTGCCCTTCTGGAGCAGACGCTGGCTGAAGAGACCCAGACAGACGAAAACCTGACGCAGCTTGCCGAAACCTCGGTGAACGACGCGGCGCTCGAAGCCGCGTAAGTTGCGCTGCCACGGCCGGATACGGCCGTGGCACGACTCCATTCAACAATACGATGAGTTCCGCGATGCTCGATTCCACGGGTCTGCGCCCGGCGTCCGTGTTCCAGAGTTTCTTTCAGGGCGGTTTCGAGTGTTCCACCCAAAAGCTGCGTGACGGCACCCGGCTCGATCTGGTGGCTGCGACAGGGCATGACGGGGCGTTTGAACGGGACTACGCCCAGCTTCGGACGCATGGCCTTGCCACGGTGCGCGACGGGGTTCGGTGGCATCTGGTCGAGCCATCGCCGGGGCGTTTCGACTGGTCGTCGCTGACCCCTGCGCTTGACGCCGCGCGGCGGACGGGCACGCAGGTGATCTGGGACCTGCTCCACTACGGTGTGCCCGACGATATCGACATTCTTGGCCCCGCCTTTGTCGCCCGCTTCGCGCGCTTCGCCCGTGAGGTCGCCTTGCAGGTGCGCGAGACGACCGTTTCGGTCCCCTTCTGGTGCCCGATCAATGAAATCTCCTTCCACTCCTGGGGTGGCGGGGATGTGGGATACCTGAACCCGTTTCAGACAGGGCGGGGGTTCGAACTGAAGGTGCAACTGGCACGGGCGGCAATCGCGGCGATGACCGAGCTGCGCAACGTCGATCCGCGCGCACGTTTCGTCCATTGCGAACCGTCGATCGTCATTCACCCCGCGGTTGACGGATCGCGGCGCGACGAGGCCGCCGCACTGAACGAGGCGCAGTTTCAGGCATTCGACCTGATCTCGGGTCGCCTGTGGCCCCAGCTGGGGGGCGATCCGTCATTTCTCGATATCGTCGGGCTGAACTATTACGTCCAGAACCAGTGGCATCTGGATGGACCGCACCTTTATCCGGGTGATCCCGGCTACATACCCTTCAGTGCATTGCTGACGCAGACCTACGCCCGCTACGGTCGACCCGTGACCATCGCGGAAACAGGCATCGAAGGTGACAGGCGTGCGGGTTGGTTCACCTATATCGCGGATGAGGCGCTGGCCGCCCGGCGGCTAGGTGTGCCGGTTGAAGGGTTGTGCCTTTATCCTGTCGTCAACCATATCGGTTGGGACGACGGGCGCATCTGCCCCAGCGGCCTCTTCGGCCACGAAGCGTTGCCGTCCGGGCGAACCGTGCATCAGCCGCTCGCCGATGCCGTAGCTGACGCGCAAGCGAGACTTACCGCATCGCAGACCGGACCGGTCGCGCAGGAAAGCGATGCAACGTGACTGACCGACGTCTGGATAAGGAAACGGGATTTCATTCGTCGGCGCACAAGACGCCCGGCAAGTTCGGGCCCTCGGAAAGGCACCGCCGTAACAAGCTGTCGCGCACCTTCATCGCCACGGCACTGGTCGCGCTGCTTTTGCTGATCGTTCTCGCCTACCTTGCCTGAGTCAGCTCAGGCCATCGACAACGCGGCAAATCTGGACGACCTGGGTCAGCGAGATCGACCCCGCCCGCGTCATCCTGCCCCCCGCCCTGCTCCGATGCCTGCGCATCGTCTTCGGTTGGCGGCGGTGGCTTGGTCGGCCTCGGTCGAGTCGTCCTTCGTGCGGCTGGCGGCACAATCGGCCTTTACCGTCTCACGCTCGGCCTGAGGCAATTCCAACCATCGCGCGGCAATGTCCGTTTCGGTTCGTAGGCTGGTGGCGGATGCGGCTGGCAGAAATACGTCGCGGATCGCATCGCTCCAGTCGGCACCCGTGGGCGGCGGAGGGGCATCCTGGGCAGAAGCCGTGGCTCCGGTCGCAAGGAAGGCAACAAAGATCATCCGGATCGTCTTCATCTTGAAATCCTTCGCTCTGGTGTCCCTCTCAGAACGTCGCGCGCCGAAGGAAGTTCCGGCGCGGCGTGATGACGGGGCCGAGTGCGAGGAACCGTTCAAACGGCGGGGCGTTTCCCCTGTGATTGCAAAAGAAAATGAGTGGGCCATGGCATCCGCGCCGAATCCAAGCCTTTCCGATGAGGTTCTCGACCTTATCCCGCGGCTTCGCGCCTATGCGCGAGCCTTGACCCGGGACGTCAACGATGCGGACGACCTTGTCCAGGAAACGCTGGTGAAGGCGCTCTCCAACATCGACAGTTTCCAGCCCGGCACGATCATGCGGGCGTGGCTTTTCACGATCATGCGGAATTCGTTCTATACCAACGTCAAGAAGCGTGCACGCGAACGGCCGGGCGCCGAGGATTGCGTGTCGGGTTTTCTGACTTCGATGCCCGACCATGACAGGGTGATCGAAGGCAAGCGCGTGATCGCAGCAATCGAGCGCCTTCCCGACCACTACCGCGAGATCCTGATCCTGGTGGTGATGCTGGGGGAAAGCTATCAGGATGCAGCCGAGATCTGCGGCGTCGGCATCGGTACGGTCAAAAGCCGGGTCAACCGCGCCCGGCGGCTGGTGATGGATGAACTGGGTGCCGACGCGCTGGAGAACATGGCCTCCCGCTAGGATGGGCCGAGCAGCCGCAACACGAACCCCAGCTTGCGCCCGACCGTGGGCGCTGTCTGGAACGGGTAGAAGTCGGGATGCCCCAGCGACCGGTTCATCGCGTTCATCGCAAGTGACAGCGGCAGCCAGTCGGCGAGGATCATGTCGGGATCATCGCCACCAGTAGCGCCGGGGGCGGCTGCAAGCCCATAGGCGCGTGCGGTTTCCAGCGCGTCGAGGATATGCAGCGCGTGGGCCCAGGTTTCCGCGAAATCCTCCCAGGGATGGGCGGCGGCATAGGCCGAAACATGGCGTTCCTGCCAGTCGGCAGGGCTGCCTTCGGCATAATGCCGGGCGAGCGCCACATCATAATCCTGTCGTTCATCCCCGAAAACCTCGCGGAAGGCCTCTGTCCGGTTGGCATCCGACACCAGCACGTCCCAATAGAAATGCCCGGATTCGTGGCGAAAATGCCCAAGCAGGGTCCGGTACGGCTCGCCCATCGCAATGCGCGTCGCCTCGCGCGTCGCATCGTCGGCCTCGGCAATGTTCAGCGTCACCCGCCCGTTGTCATGTCCGGTGAGGACCGGCCCGTCGACCGCCGCGCTTTCGCCATCCGCCATGAACCAAAAGCGCAGATGTCTGTCACCGGGCGCATCGAGCGGAAGGGATAGGTCCCGCAGTGCATGGATCAGCCTGCGTTTGGCCATCTCGACCTTGCGCCAGCGGGTCACGTTGCCTTGCACGGAAAGGTCCGGAATGACCTCGGTTATCGCGCAGGACTCGCACAACTGGCCATCATTCAGTGCGGTCCAGTTGCACCCGATGCTGTCGCGATTCGCGCAAGCGATGGCATCGACGACAAGCGAAGTGCTTACAGGGTCGTAGAAGAGCGTGCTGGAACAGTTCAGGCAGACGGAGTTCTCGAAGTAGACCTCCTGCGCGCAATTCGGGCATTGGAAACGCTGCATCGACACTGAACTCCTACCGGTTGCGCAGGTGAACCCCCGCATCGCGCACCGGTTCCGATCACAGGCAAGCGAGACAACACGACCGTGGACGAGACAGTGAGTGATCCGTGATGGCACGGCAGAGGCGGGAAACCGGAAAAACCGTCCTCATGTCACGTATCGCCGTATCCGGTTGATACACGGTCGTGTTGCTCGATGTGGAAACCGCCCGGGTCGCAGTTTGTTCCTGCCGTGCGGTTTGGAACATTCTTCGGGCTGCGCGCTTGTTCAACCTTACGAACAAGGAAACCACAATGTCCGCACCTCAGACGAACATCGAGAAACAGCGCAGGCGGCATCGCGGCCCGCTCATCGGAATGGCGCTGGTCGTCGTGTTCGGCGTCTTGCTGATCACGTGGTGGTTGTTCGAGGAAGCCAGCCAGGCGTCGAACACAACCCCGACACCCGCCGTGTCCACCACGGATGTGCCCGCATCGACCGGCGCCCAGCCTGTAGCACCGTCGGGGGGCTGACGCTTCGGCGGACCTCTTCGGTCTTGCGTCGCGATCAGTTACAATGACTGGCGTCTGGCCGGTCGCCACTTCGGCCAGCCTCTGCAAGGGTGCGCTCGCAGGACAAGCCGGTGCTGCGCAGCGGCAGCCCGGCGTCTCATGCCAGCGATTTCAGGGCCTCGGCACGCGACAGGGTCGTTGCCATCATCGTGGAATGCCGTTCGAGCGTCGAGCGCAACGGAGAATTCGGCGAGACACTGTCGATTGCTATGCCATAGGCCGAGCGCATGTCTGCCTCAGCCGCAAGAATGCCGGACAGGATGCGGTCTATCGTCAAAGGCACGCCATAAGGCAGGCTTGGCGGGACGAGGTGTTCATCGCCAGCGGCACCGTCCCCCGCCCCCGGCGCGTGGCTGTGGTCACGGCTGTGATCTGCCAGCAGAACGGTGATTTCCTTGGCATGTCGCCCGTGTTGCGACGACAGATCGTCAAGCAGGCGCGCGGTCGCACGATCGGGCGCCCTCTGCTTCAATTCGCTGTAACGCCCGCGCAGGGCCGCCGACATGCGCTGCACGCGCAGGATCGAATCCATTCCGTCTTGCATCATTTCCTCCCGCCTGTCGGCCACCGCCATGATCCTTCAACACGGTCACCGTGCTGGCGGTTCCCGGTTGCTCAGACGTCAATCGTCAGCGGGCCACCTTCGCCTCGCTTCGGCCAGCAGCCGCGGACCCAGTTTCACCGCCTTTCGGCGCAGCGCGACCATAGGGCACTCCCTCTCCAACCGCGCAGCGACCGAATGAATGTCATACGCGCCGGCCGAGGAGACCTGCGCCAGTTCAGGCCATTCCAGAGGGACCGCGACGGTGGCCCCCTTTCTTGCGCGAAGCGAATAGGGCGTGACAGCCGTCGCGCCGCGCTCGTTGCGCAGCCAGTCGATGAAGATCCGACCCTCGCGCTTGGCCTTCGACATGGTGGCGGTGAATTGTTCGGGGGCATCGCGTGCCATCGCCCGCGCCAGGCCGGACGTAATGGCCTTGACCTCGGGCCATTCGGCAGAGGCGCGCAGCGGAACCACGACGTGAATACCCTTCCCCCCGGACAGCATCGGTCCGTTGGGAAGTCCCAGCTCGTCCAGCCGTTCACGGACCGCAAGGGCGGCGCTGCGGACCAACTCGAAATCGAGCCCTTCGTCCGGATCAAGATCGAAGATCAGGCGGTCGGGCCGCTCGAGATTGTCGTTCCGTGCGCCCCATCCATGGAATTCGACAACGCCCATCTGCGCCGCGCCGACCAGACCACGCTGCGTCGAAAGGGTCATGTATTCTTCCAGCTCTTCCCGGCCCTGCACCTCGACGACGTTGATCGCCGACGTCATTCCATCGGTCCGGTGTTTCTGGAAGAAACAGGTTTTCGCCGTGCCTTCCGGGCAGCGCAGCATCGACACGGGCCGGTTGCGCAGGAACGGCAGGATCCGGTCGGACCAGTCCGCGTAGTATCGGGCCACCTCGAGCTTCGTCACCGGCGGGTCATCGAAAACCAGCCGCTCGGCGCTGGTGATCTTGATGTTCGCGATGCGTGGTTCGTCGGACTTGGTCGGCATGATCCCTCCTCAGCGTGCCTGGGCCTGCACCCATTCCCTCACCTGGGCCAACACCTGCGTGGTTGCCGCGTCGAAAGCGGCGACGATGGCAATGGGCGCATCGCTTGTGGCCTGCGACCACGGAATCGAAACGACGGGTCGCGGCGATACTTCTATCCTCCTCGCGCACCACCGAAGCCACCATCCCGACCCGCACCGTCCAGGGCTGCCCCGCCACCGAGGGCGTCTCGGCCTGGAAATCGGTCAGGTCGACGAGCAGCGACAGGTCCGGAATCAACCCTGCATCATCGCGCCCGACCAGCCGGAACCTGCCGCTGCCTTGCAACGAACTGACGAGAAGCGACTGGACGAGGACGGGCGCAGGGTCGACCCACCGCCCGTCAGGCAGATACTCGGCCTGTAGCCGGTTCGGCTTCACCAGAATGCGGTCCGTCGCGATCGCGCCCGACGCCGAGGGCACCGGCACGACGAGATGGCCCTGCCCCGTGCGCGCACCCGCCGGGGCAAGCGGGGCAAGCGTATAGGCATCGAGCGGCTTCGATGCATCCGAAACGGCGGTCAGCGCCCCGCATCCGGCCAGGGATGCAGTCAGACAGGTTGCGATAAGGAACGATCTCATCTCGAATACTCCGGGGTGCGGTTGCCGAGCAGGAAACGGGCGGGGTCGCGTTCGATCTGGTTGACGAGGCGCCGCAACGCCTCGACGAGCCGCGACACGTCTGCCGTGACGTCGGTGACCTGGGGAAGACCGGTCGCGCCGAACGCCTCGAAGCGCGCCAAGGCGCGATCAGCCGTGCCGAGGGCAAGCTCTGCCTTGTCCGCAACGGAATCGAGGCGGCCTGTGAACGACGCGATCTGGTCAACGCCCTTCGATATGTCCTGCGTGATCTGGTCGACATTGGCCAGAGCCACGTCCAGCCGTTCGGTTGCCGCATCGACATTCTTCAGGATGTCCGCGACCGCTTTGCGGTTCTCTTCACTCGTGAACTTGCCCAGGTCCTTGAGAAGCGAAATCGCCTCTTCGAGAAGATCGGGCGCGTCTTCGATCAGGCCCTGGACGACCGACGTCTCGGACGGGATCACCGGCACACCGGTCAGCGGATCGCGGTCCAGCGCAGGCGCATCGGGCACACCGCCTTCAAGCCCGACGAACGACACCCCCGTCACACCCTGCGATTCAAGCCGGGCGATCGTGCCCTGCCGGACAGGGGTGTTGGCGGAAACCTCGATGCTGACCCGAACGCGCGACGGATCGGACCGGCTCAGGTCGATGGACAGAACCTGTCCGACGTCGACGCCGTTGAACCGGACCGGACTGGCGTTGCCCAGACCTGCAACCGAGTCGAACAGGATGTCGTAGCGCGCGTAGGTGCGGTCGATCTGGACCTTGGCGAGCCAGAGGAAAAACCCCAACCCGGCGATGATCGCCAGCAATGTGACCGTTCCGACCAGAACATAGCTCGCCTTGGTTTCCATATGCCTCGTCCTCAGGATGCTGCGGCATCGGCGGCCCGCGCGCGCGGGCCATGGAAATACGACTTGACCCAGGGGTGCTCGACCTCGGCCATTTCCCGCATCGTGCCGGTGACCAGCACCCGGCGTTCCGCCAGCACCGCAATGCGGTCGCAGGTGGCATGAAGCGTGTCGAGATCATGGGTGATGAGGAAGACCGACAGCCCGAGCGCCTTCTGGAGCGAGCGGATCAGCGCGTCGAACTCGGACGCACCGATCGGATCGAGACCTGCCGTCGGCTCGTCCAGCATCAGGATTTCGGGGTCGAGGGCCAGCGCCCGTGCGAGGCCCGCCCGCTTGCGCATCCCCCCCGACAACTCGGACGGGTAGAGGTCTGCCGCCCGCGCCGGAAGCCCGACGAGCGCGATCTTCATCTCGGCAAGCGACCGCCGCAGGTCAGGGGCGAGGCGCGCCTGTTCGCGCAGCGGCACCTCGACATTCTCGCGCACCGTCAGGGCCGAGAACAGCGCCCCGTCCTGAAACATGACGCCCCAGCGTCGCTCGACATTCCGCAATTGCGGCATCCGTTGCCGTTCCCAGTGTCGTGCCAAGCACGGTCACCTCGCCTGCATCGGGGCGGCGCAACCCCACGATGCAGCGCAGCAGCACCGACTTTCCGGTGCCAGAGCCGCCGACGACCCCCAGGACCTCGCCCTTTCGCAGGTCGAGGTCGAGGCCGTCATGGACCGTCGTCGTTCCGAAGCGGTTTACGAGACCGCGCACCCGGATCACTGGTTCAGCCATGCTCACAATCCGGCCGCCGCGAAGAGGATCGAGAAGGCGGCATCGGCCACGATCACCGCGAAGATCGCCTGGACCACAGACCGCGATGTCAGCCTGCCGAGCGATTCCGCATTGCCTTCGACCTTCATGCCATGGAAGCAGCCGACCACACCGATGATCGCGGCAAAGAACGGTGCCTTGGCCATGCCGATCAGGAAATGCGAGACGTCGACATCCAGCAGGCGCGTTTGGAAAACGCCCGGCGAGACGCCCAGTTCAGCCCAGGCCATCAAGGCGCCGCCAGCCAGCCCGGCAATGTCGGCGATGAAGACGAGCGCCGGCAGAAAGATGACCAGCGCCAGAACCCGCGGCAGGACGAGAACCTCGATAGGGTCGAGGCCGATGGTCTGCATGGCGTCAACTTCTTCGTTCATCCGGGCCGAACCGATGGCCGCCGTGAAGGCCGAGGCCGACCGGCCAGCGACAAGGATCGCCGTCAGAAGCACGCCGAGTTCGCGCAGGATCGACACCGCCACCAGATCGACGACGAACACTTCGGCGCCGAACTGGGCCAGTTGCTGGGCGCCCTGATAGGCCAGCACGACACCGATCAGAAGTGCCATGACGACCACGATCGGCACCGCGTTCAGTCCCGCCTGCTGGATATGCGACACGACGGCAGTCAGCCGAAGCCGCCTCGGCACAAGGATCGTCCGGCCAAGGCGCAGCATCACCAAGCCCAGGAACCCCACGATCTCGACCGTGGTGCGACCGGCGGCGACGGTTCCGCGCCCGAGGCGTTCGAGGGCGCTCATGTGACCTGACCCCTTTGCGGCCTCGCCCCTGTCGGCAAGCGCGCCCGACACCGTCTCGATGAGCGAGGTCTGTGCCGCAGTCGCGTTGACAACATCGCCGCCCAACCTGCGGATCGTGTCGAGAAGCAGCCAAGCGCCCGCGGTGTCCAGCACCGTTGCCTCTGCGATATCGACCGTGACAGGCCCCCGCCGCGCCCGATCCCGGATGTCATGGGCAAGAGCGGTCAGGTGAGGTAGCGTCAGCGGTCCGCCAAGGCGCAGGCGCGGACCAGAGGCCGTTTCCTCCATCGTGACGGTCGGCTCAGTCATCGGTCGCTCCGGCAGGTGGCCAAGGGGATTGCGCGTATCCCTTCCTCTTGTCCTGACGGTCTGTCTCGGACGGCACAGATGAAACGCCAGGCGAGCGAAGCGGTTCCTTCAACCGCACGAGCGACGCGAAAAAACCTTCGCCGCGATGGAACAACTTTCGTTCACGTGCGTTTCGCGGGGGCCAGCAAGATATGGCAGTTCCGATTTCTGCATCCCTTTGTCCCCATAATCCCCGGAGAGCGACTGCCCCCTTCGCTCTCCGGGGTGATTTTTGCTGCGGTGATCGTCCGTCACATCGGACACTTTCCGCCCCGCCTGACTTCGCCTATTGCTGGCTGAAGCCATGGCTCGTGGCTTGAGCAAGGGAAGGCGTAATCGCGTGCTGGTCTGGATTCACATCGCCGTGCAGATCGGGCTCGTCCTGCGCGCACTGCTGCGTCCGAACCGTGATCCGGCATCGCGCGTCGCCTGGGTAGCCGTGATCCTTTCGTTGCCGGTCCTCGGCATCCTGGCCTACCTGCTGCTTGGCGAGACGCGCATCGGAAAGCACCGGCAGGAGAGGCTGTCGGCCGCCGTGGCCCGGTTGCCCGCGCCGTCGTCCGTGGCGCAGCTGGGGCCGGGAACGGTGCCGCCCGAGATTTCGGAAACCCACCGTCACCTTTTCCAGGTAGGTCAGTCGATCAGCGGGTTCAGCCCGGTCGGCGGCAACCACGCGACGCTGATGGCGGACTCCGATGCGACCATCGACCATCTCGTAGCCGATATCGACGCGGCGAGACGGCATGTCCACCTGCTCTTCTACATCTGGCTTCCCGACAATAACGGCACGAAGGTAGCCGAGGCTTTGATGCGCGCGGCGCGCCGTGGCGTCACCTGTCGCGCGATGGTCGACGATCTGGGCTCGCGCCGGTTCATCAAGTCGGACCTGTGGTCGCAGCTCGACCAGGCCGGGGTAAAGCTGGGGCGCGCCCTGCAGATCGGCAATCCGCTTGTTCGGATCGTGACGGGCAGGATTGACCTGCGCAACCACCGCAAGATCGCGGTCATCGACAATGACATCACCTATTGCGGCAGCCAGAACTGCGCCGACCCCGCATTCCTCATCAAGGCCCGTTTCGCCCCCTGGGTCGACATCGTGTTGCGGATCACGGGCCCCATCGCACGACAGAACCAGTTGCTGTTCGCAGTCGACTGGATGGTCGAGACGGGCGAAGACCTGACCGGCATGGTAAACGAGCCGCTGCAACCAACGACGGGCGGCTTCACGGCACAGGTCATTGCGAGCGGCCCGACGGCCCGCGCCTCGGCCGCGCCCGAGATGTTCGAAAGCCTGATGTACAGCGCGCGGAATTCGCTCGTCATCTCGACGCCGTACTATGTGCCGGTCGACTCGCTTCAGGCCGCACTTCGGGCAGCAGCGAACCGGGGTGTCGACACGACGCTGATCCTTCCGGCCCTCAATGATGACTTCGCGGTCCAGGCGGCGAGCCGGAGCTATTACGAGGATCTTCTGAAGGCAGGGGTGAAGATCTGCGAATTCAGCCCCGGTCTTCTGCACGCCAAGTCGATGACGATAGACGGCGCCGTCACCCTGATCGGCTCGGCCAACATGGACCGGCGCAGCTTCGATCTGAATTACGAGAACAACATGCTGATCTGCGATCCGACCGTCACGCGCCTCGTGCGGCAGCGGCAGGACGCCTATCTGGCACAGAGCAGGCAGATCACGATAGACGAGGTTGCGGCCTGGGGCTGGCCCACCCGATTGTGGAACAATGCCCTCGCCGTCGTCGGACCCATCCTCTGAGGCGTCATGGACAAGCCAGCCCTCACGGTCGCCTCATGGAACATCCACAAGGGGGTGGGTGGCGACCGTCGCCGCGATCTTGACCGCACCGCAGCCGTTATCGGCGAGATCGGCGCGGACATTCTGGCGTTGCAGGAGGTCGACACCCGGTTCGGCACCCGCCGGGGGCTTCTGAATCTCGAGGCGCTGAAGGCCGAGCATGGTCTGGCCCCCGTATCGGAAGGCATCGGCCCCGCCCATGGCTGGCACGGCAACCTGATCCTGCTACGCGAGGCCGAGATCGAGAATGTCCATCAATTGACACTTCCGGGTCTGGAACCCAGGGGGGCGCTGATGGTCGAGTTGACCGTCGGGGGCCGCGCCTTGCGGGTCGTGGGCGCGCATCTGGGGCTGTTGCCGCAGTCTCGCGCCCTGCAGACGAAGCTGCTGGTCGAACGGATCGCAGAGCTTGACGACCGGCCCACCCTTCTGATGGGCGACCTGAACGAGTGGCGCCGGAGCGGGCGCGCGATGGGTCATCTTGGGACGCATTTCGACACGGGCGGCCATGTTGCGACATTCCCTGCCCGCGCACCGATGCTGGCGCTGGATCGGATCATGTCGTGCAACCGCGCGCGGATCAGCGACCTTCAGCCCCATGACACGCCGCTTGCCCGGCGCGCGTCAGACCATTTACCTCTGAAGGCGCGGCTCATCCTTTAGGACAGCGGCGGTCCCGCGTTGCCTTTACCAGGACTTGGGAAAATCCTTGGCACGGATGCCAAGAAGCGCGAGATCGCCCTTGGCCGGTTGCCGATGTGCGCGAACGGCGGCAGCGGCAGCCAGAGCTGCGCGGAAAACTTCGACGGCACTTTTCATCTTCGCGAACAGGACGGACATTTCAGGGTGCTCCTTGTCTTGCACCCGTCAAACATGGCCCCTCGCCACGCAGCTACCAGCCCTGATCGCGGCATGGCCGCCATGCCGCAAGCACAACGGTCAGTCTTCGTCTCCGGCGACCTGCGCCAGGATCTTTCCCTTGCCCCGGCTGCGCAGGATCAGCGGCAGGATCAGCGCCACCGCCGCCAGAAGCAGCAGCCCGGCGGCAATGGGCGTGGACACCAGCGTCATCGGATCGCCCTGACTGATGGCCAGCGCACGGCGCAACTGCTGCTCGGCCATCGGGCCGAGGATCAGGCCGACGACGACCGGCGCGATGGGATAGCCGAACAGCCGCATCAGGTATCCCAGCACCCCGAAGATCAAGAGCATCGACAACTCGACCGGCGAGGGGTTGGCCCCGATTGTCCCCAACGTCGCGAACAGCAGGATGCCCGCATAGAGCCAGGGCTTCGGGATCGACAAGAGTTTCACCCAAAGACCGATCAGCGGCAGGTTCAGGATCAGCAGCATGACGTTGGCGATCAGCAGCGATGCGATCAGTCCCCAGACGAGTTGCGGGTTCGTGGCGAACAGCAGCGGGCCGGGTTGCAGCCCGAATTGCTGGAAGCCAGCGAGCATGATCGCGGCGGTCGCCGTCGTCGGCAGGCCGAGCGTCAGCAGCGGCACCAGCGTCCCGGCGGCGGCGGCGTTGTTCGCGGCTTCCGGACCCGCCACGCCTTCGATCGCGCCCTTCCCGAATTCCTCGGGGTGGCGGCTCGCGCGTTTTTCGGTGGCGTAGGACAGGAAACTGGCGATGTCGGCCCCGCCCGCAGGCATTGCGCCGATGGGAAAGCCGATGGCCGTACCGCGCAGCCACGATTTCCAGGATCTTGCCCAGTCCGACCGGGTCATCCAGACCGACCCCTTGACCTTGAGCACCTGCTCATCCGCCGTGGCCCCGTTCCCGACGACGAAGAGCGCCTCGCCCACGGCAAACATGGCAACGGCCAGCGTCGTCACCTCGATGCCGTCCAGCAGTTGCGGCACGCCGAACGACAGGCGCGCCTGCCCGGTCAGCCCGTCGATCCCGACAAGCGCCAGCCCGAGCCCGATGAAGAGCGACGTAAGCCCCCGCAAGGTGCTGTCGCCGAAGGCTGCGGAAACGGTCACGAAGGCCAGGACCATCAGAGCGAAGTACTCGCGCGGACCGAAGACGAGGGCGAACTTCACGACGGTGGGCGCGATGAGTGCAAGGGCGAGCGTCGCAAGCAGACCGGCCACGAAACTGCCGATGGCGGCGGTCGCCAGCGCCGGTCCGGCCCGGCCCGACCGCGCCATCTTGTTCCCTTCGAGCGCCGTCACGATAGACGCGCTTTCGCCGGGTGTGTTCAGAAGGATCGAGGTCGTCGATCCGCCATACATCCCGCCGTAGTAGATGCCGGCGAACATGATCAGCGACCCGGCCGGATCGAGGCCGTAGGTCACGGGCAAAAGGAGCGCGACGGTCAGCGCGGGGCCGATGCCGGGCAGCACGCCGACCGCTGTCCCCAGCGTCACGCCGATCAGGGCGTAAAGCAGGATCATGGGATCGAGCGCGACGGCGAGGCCCTGCAGCAGGAAGTCGAAGGTGCCCATCTCAGCCCCCGAAGATCAGCGTTTCAATCGGACCTGCGGGCAAGTTCAGCCTCAGCAGGCCATCGAAGATGCCATAGACGACAAGCGCGAATGCAATGCCCACCGGAATGGTCAGCAAGAGGTTGCGCTTGCCGAACGCCGCCGCCGTGCAGGCGAAAAGCAACCCCGACGCAATCGAGAACCCCGCCGGATGAAGCAGCACGAGTTGCAGGACCAGCCCGCCGAGTACCCAGGCGAGCGGTCCGACCTTTTGCCGGGGACGCGGCTCGAATTCCCCGCGCCACGCGGCCAGCGCCGTCCAGCCCGCCAGCAGCAGAAGGCCCCAGCCGACCAGCGCCGGAATGTCACCCGGGCCGACGCCCGAGTATCCCGCCTTGTCGGGGATGCGGGATGCTTCCCAGACCAGCAATAGTCCGAAGCCTGCCAGCACCACCGCGATGACAAACGCCGCCCCGTCGGGGCGGCGTCCGCTGTTCTGGGTCATTGGACCAGACCAATGTCCTTGAGGATGGTGTTCGTCGCCTCGATGTCCTTGGCGAGTTGCGCGTCGAACTCCGGTCCGGCAAGGAAGGTGTTCGCCCAGCCCTTGTCCGCCAGCGCCTTCTGCCACCCTGCCGAGGCGTTCAGCTTCTCGATATCGGCGGTGACCGCCGCTTTCTGTTCATCCGTCAGGCCGGGGGCCGCGGCGACCATGCGCCAGTTTTGCACCACAACGTCATAGCCCGACTCGGCAAGGGTCGGCGCATCGACGCCCTCGATCCGCTCGCCCGACGAGACGGCGAGCAGACGCATCGTGCCCGCCTGCACCTGCGGCAGGAACTCTCCCAGCCCGGAAATCCCGGCGGTCACCTGGTTGCCCAGGATCGCCGCAAGCGCCTCGCCACCGCCGGAGAAAGCGACGTAGTTGATCTTGGTCGGATCGACGCCCGCCGCCTTGGCGAGCAGACCGACGGTGATGTGGTCCACCCCGCCGGCGGACCCGCCCGCCCAGCTGACCGCGCCGGGGTCGGCCTTCAGCGCCTCGACCAGGCCGTTGATATCCTGGATCGGCGAGGCAGCCGGAACGACAATCGCCACCGCTTCGCCCGTCAGGCGGGCAATCGGCGTCACGTCGGCCAGCGAAACCGGCGAAGCATTGGTCAGGATCGCGCCGACCATCACATAGCCGCCCACGATCAGTTGTGACGGATCGCCCGCAGCGGTCGAGACGAACTGCGCAAGGCCGACCGTTCCGCCCGCGCCGGGCACGTTCTGGACCTGAACATTGCCCGAAATGCCTTCGGCCTGCAGCACTTCCTGCATCGTGCGCGCCGTCTGGTCCCACCCGCCGCCGGGGCTTGCCGGTGCCATGATCGTGTAGTCGGTCGCAAACGCCGGAATGGCGAGGGCAGCCGAAAGGGCCGCGCCAAGAATGACGTGCTTCATTGTGATATCCTCCCGTTGATCTGCAGCCACGACCAAAGCCGCGACGGCAAGGCGACGCCTCCCTGCGCTGCCCTGCCCCTGAGTTTACACATGAAGCTGTCATGTAGCTGACACGTGGGGGCGGACGGGTCCCGACCGAGCTAGTTCCCCGCCTGACCCGCCAGAGCCTGCCGCCAGCGCGCAACGAACCCCCTGCGCTTGGCCTGATCGAGATAGACGAGCAGTCCCGGGATTGACCGCCACGGGCCGCAACTGCGCCCCGAGGGCTTCCAGCATGGCGCGCGCGCTGCCTTCGTCGGACACCTCGAGGCTTACTGCCGGAAGGCGCAGCTTCTCGGCAAGGATGGTCTGCCCCTCACGGCTCATCAGAAACGACAGGAACTGCGCCCCGAGGTCGGGCCGCGCCGCAGCCCTCGGGACCAGCGCGACACGCGAGATCACGACAGTGAAATCGCGCGGCAGCACAAGACCCAGATCGGGGTTCAGCCGCGCCTGGTCTGCGGCATAGGAGCCGAGGATGTTGTAGCCGAGCAAGAGCCGCCCGTCCGCGACACGTTCGATGATCTCCTGGCTGGTGGAAAAGGTGTCCAGCCCAGCATCCGCCATTCGGGCGACAAGCGACCAGACATCGGGAAAATGTTCCTGGTCCCGCGCGAGATAGAGGTAGCCCACCGCCGACCGTTCGATGTCATAGGTTCCGATGCGCCCCGTCGCGTCTGGACCGCGGCTGTCGAGCCAGCGCATCAGGGATATCCGTGTATCGGGCGGACCATCCGGGAAGGACGGCTTGTGATAGACGAAGACGCCCGGTTCGAACGTGATCGCGAAGGCCGAGTTTCGCCAGTTGGCCCATTCGGGCCAAGCCCGTGTTTCGGGGACCGAGACGGCGGCCGCATATCCGTCGTTCGCCAGCTTCATCTGCAAATCCATCGCAGATGAGAACGCGATATCCGCAGTGGGCTGGCCATCATCGGTTTCAGACACGATGCGCGAGGAAATGTCGCCCGAGAGCAAATCCTCGTAGATGACCGCCACGTCGGGATGTCCCGTCTGAAAGGCTTCGATCAGGGGCTCAGCGAGGCGCGCGTCGAGGGACGAGTAGATGCGCAATTCGCCCTGCTCGTCCTGCTTCGCGCCAAAGCGGATCGCCTCGGCACTGGCGACAGGACCGGCCAGCAAAGCCGGGAGGAGTAAGAGGGCCAACACCTGGGGGCGCATCAGTGGATGATGCCCCAACGCTGCACGGTTCACAACGATCCGAACAGCGCCTAGGATCGTATCGGGGAGAACTGGGCGATGCGCCTGCTGCTGGTCGAAGACAATCTGCCTCTGGCCGATGCGCTGACGGAACTGCTGTCGGCGGCGGGATATGCCGTTGACTGTGTGCATGACGGCGCCTCCGCCGAACACCTTGCGGCAACCGAAAGCTTCGATCTGGTGGTCCTCGACCTCAACCTGCCGGAAATGGACGGGTTGAGCGTTCTGCGCGCGATGCGCGCGCGCGACAATCCCGCAGCCGTGCTGATCCTGACCGCGCGCGGCGCCCCCGAGGACAGGGTGCGTGGGCTCGATCTGGGTGCGGACGACTACATGATGAAGCCCTTCGATGCGGGCGAGTTGGAGGCGCGGCTGCGCTCGCTTCTGCGCCGCCGCGCGGGGCTGCGCTCGTCCGTTGTCACGGTGGGCGGCGTCACGCTTGACCTCGTGTCGCGACAATTCCGCGTCGACGATCAGGTGATCGACCTGCCGTCGCGGGAACGCGCATTGCTGGAACTGCTGTTCATGCGGCAGGGCAAGGTCGTGACGAAGGACGCCATCGTCCAGTCGCTTACCGCGCTGGACGATATCCTCAGCGACAACGCTATCGAACAATACGCCTCGCGCCTCAGGCGCAGGCTGGCACCGCACGGCGTCACCGTGCGAACCGCGCGCGGCATCGGCTACTACGTCGAACGGGCGGCCGATCTCGCATGACTCCGTTTTCGCTTCGGCGCAGGCTTCTGCTCTGGCTGCTGATCTCGACCGCCGTCCTTGGCGGGCTTGCGCTGATCGATACCTGGCGCGAGGCGCTGAGCACGGCGACCACGGTGTCCGACCGGGTTCTTGCGGGCGCGGCGATGGCGATTGCCGAACGGGTGACGCTGGACGAAGGCGGCGGCGTGCAGGTGGACATCCCCTACTCCGCCCTCGAGATGCTGACATCGCCGGCGCAGGACCAGGTTTTCTACCGCGTCGATGGGCCATCCGGCGTGATGCTGACGGGGTACGACACCCTGCAGACACTGCCGCCGTCCGCCGAAGGGATCACCTTCGCCGACGCCAATTATGGCGACACGCCGATCCGGGTCGCCACGCTTTTCCGGGCGATACCGACGGGGGCCGATCCGCTCGAGTTTTCGGTAACGGTGGCCGAGTCCACCCTGGCACGGGTCGCGCTTGCGCAGGCCATCCTCGCGCGTTCCGCCCTGCGCCTTGCTTTGATGATCGGGGGCGCGGCCTTTATCGTGTGGGTGACGGTTACGCTGGCCATGCGCCCGCTGCGACGGCTGGGCGACGCTATTTCGGAACGCTCGCCCGACGACCTGCGCCCCGTGCGCGAGGCGACCCCGACCGAGGTGGAAGGAATCGTGCAGGCGGTGAATTCGTTCATGGGCCGGCTCGACACATCGCTGGCGGCGCTGCGCCACTTCACGGGCAATGCGGGCCATCAGCTTCGCACGCCGCTTGCCGTCGTGCGGGCGCAACTGGCGCTGGCACGCCGCGCGACGGACGCGGCGCATGCCGAAGACGCGATGGCCAAGGCCGATACGGCACTGGTCAAGGCCGAGCGTATCCTGGGACAGCTGATGATGCTGGCGCGGGTCGATGGTGCGGCGGGACAGATCCAGTCACGGCAACTCGACCTGTGCGATCTGGCGCGTGGCATTACGGCAGACATGATCCCCCAGGCTGATCGGGCGAGGGTCGACCTTGGGTTTGCGGGCTCGGACGCCACGATTGTCGCAGGCGAGCCGGTGCTGCTGGAAGAACTTCTGCGCAATCTCATCGACAATGCGATCAACTATGCAGGCGCGGGCGCGACGGTGACGGTCCGGGTCATCGCGGGCGATACGCCCGTGCTCGAGATCGAGGATGACGGACCGGGCGTGCCGCCGGACAAGCTCGAGGCGCTCCGCCAGGGTCGCCGCGGCGGAGAGGCCGCAATGGCCGCAGGCGGGCATGGCCTTGGCCTGTCCATCGTCCGGGAAATCGCGCATATCTTCGGGGCGACGGTCGAGCTTGTGTCAGGACCCGAGCGCGGCCTGTTGGTGCGCGTGCGGTTCCCGGTTCTGGTATCGCAAACTGGTGCCAAGGCAGCGGAAGGCTCCCCTGCCCCATGGTGACTGCAGGATCGGGACTTTGCCCGACGAGGAATTGCGGATGACGAAAAGGGCGCGGATCTGCTGCATCGGCGAATGCATGATAGAAATGAGCCAGGTCGATCTGAGCCACGCGACGGCCCGGCTCGGCTTCGCAGGCGATACGCTGAACACGGCCGTCTACCTGTCGCGGCTGGGGTTCGACACGAGCTACGTGACGCTTGTCGGTCGCGACGCCTTTTCGGACCAGATGCTGCGCATGATGGCGGATGAAGGGCTGGACGTTTCCTGTGTGGGCCGCCATCCGACCCGCCTGCCCGGCGTCTATTCCATCACGGTCGATCCGGCGGGCGAGCGGTCGTTCCACTACTGGCGGGACCGCTCGGCGGCACGGCGGCTGTTCTCGGACAGGTCCGTGTCGCTGGACGCATTGTCGGGCTTCGATGTGATCTACCTGTCGGGGATCACGCTCGCGATCCTTCCCACGCGCGTGCGCGAGAAGTTGACCCGACGGCTGGCCGAATTGGGCCGATCCGGCAAGACCATCGTGTTCGACAGCAACTATCGGCCCCGGCTGTGGCGCAGCCCGCAAGCGGCGAGGGACGCTTTCACGGAAATGTGGCGATGCACCGCGATCGGCCTGCCGTCGTTCGATGACGAGACAAGGCTCCATCCCGGCGAAACACCGGAAGCGGCGGTCGAACGGCTCTGGGCGATGGGCGTCCGCGAGGTTGTGTTGAAGAACGGTGCGGCGGGTGTGCTCGCACGCAGTTCGGGTGGCCTCGTGCGCCCGCGACTGGACAGCGCGACGGCGGTTGTGGACAGCACGGGCGCCGGGGACAGTTTCAACGCCGGATACATCGCGGCGCGGCTGGCGGGGTCGGATGTCGACGCGGCGGTGCAGGCGGCGCACCGCCTCGCGACGGCCGTCATCGGGCATCACGGCGCGATCATTCCCCGCGCCGCGATGCCCTGAAACGACCGGACTAACGCCGGATCACTTGCCCCAGATCTTGGTGTATTCCTCGCGATAGCCGTTGCCCGGATCGAAGATGTTCTTGTCACCGCCGTCGAAGCTGATGTTCGCCGCCGTCACCACATGCAGCGGCGAGGTATAGCCCGACCATTCGGCGCCCTGCATCGCGCGGTTCAGCTCGTCCACCAGCTGCCAGCCCTGCAGGTTCAGCGGCTCGGCCACCGTCACCGCCTGATACTGGCCCGACCGGATGCGCTGATAGGCGCTTTCCGAACCGTCGCCCGCCGCGACCGCCTTGGGCGCGCCCGTCGCCGGGAATGCCGGCGGCGGCCAGCGCCGGGCCCATGAAGTCGAAGTAGATGTCGTTGATGGCGAGCGAATGGGTCCAGCTTGCGCCGTACTTCTGCAGCAGCGCCGTGGTCAGCGTCGGCATCCGGGTGGAGGTGTCGGCGATCGGCGTGTCGACATATTCCAGCACGGTGCCGCCAAGCGCCTCGATCGTCTCCTTGATCTTGTCGGCCTTGGCGATGGCGATGGCATAGGTCGAGTCGGTGAAGATCACGACGCCCGGCTTGCCGCCCGCATCGGCATAGGCCCATTTCGCCGCCGCCGTCGGACACTTCCATCGCGTCGGTCGAGACGTTGGCGAAGATGCCGCTTGGCCGGATCGGGGCCGATCACCGGGCCCGCGTGCCAGCTGACCAGCGGGATGCCCGCCGCCTTGGCCTGATCCAGCGCCGCCTGCTGTTCGACCGCGTCGAAGCCGTTGATGATGATGCCGTCGGGGTTCAGCGCCAGGGCCTGGCCGAAGGCCGCCGTGCCCGGCTCTGGACCGAGCCTGCGCCATCAGAACGCGTCACCTCCCAGCCGATCTTGCCCGCGGCTTCTTCGACGCCGTTGGTCACGCCGAGGATGCCGCCGTTCTTCATGTCGCCGGCGAGCACGACGATGCGTCTTGCCTTCGGCGGCCGTCGGGGCCGGTGGTCGGGCCGTCCCAGACCGTCTTCTGGCCTGCGTATTTCTGCACGTCGGCCATCGCGTCCGACACGGCGTCGGCGAAGGCGGGCAGCGCTGGCTGCCAGCGCAAGCGCCGACAGGGTGAAGGTTCGTCTCAGCATGGTAGGTTCCTCCCGTTGAATGCTCGGTTGTCATTTCGGGCGCTTCGCGCCCTTCTTGCGTTGCGCATAGCCCGCGATGCCGATGGCGATCGAGCAGGGTCAGCGCCGTTGAACATCGGCTCGACCCAGAACGAGCCGCCGAATTGCTGGATGCCGGAAATGCCGACGGCGAGGATGATGACGCCGATGATGGTGCCCCAGACGTTGACCCGGCCCGGCTTGATGGTGGTCGAGCCGAGGAACGCGCCGACGAGCGCCGGCAGCAGGAATTCGAGGCCGACCGTGGCCTGCCCGATGCGCAGCTTCGAGGCCAGCAGGACGCCGGCCAGCGCGGTCAGCAGGCCCGAGGTGATGAAAGCGCCGATGACGAATTTCCGCGTCGGGAATGCCGTTCAGTTCCGCCGCGCGCTGGTTCGCGCCGATGGCATAGAGGTAGCGGCCGACGGGCGTGTATTCGAGCACGATCCACAGCGCGAAGGTGATGACGAGCACGTAGTAGCCGGTGATCGGCAGGCCGAAGACGAAGGTGCCGTTGAGCGCGTAGAACCCGTCCGGCAGCACGCCCACGATCTGCCGCCCGCCGGTGTGCCAGAGCGCCAGCGCGTAGAGGACGGTGCCGGTGCCGAGCGTCGCGATGAAGCTGTCGATCCTGCGCGACCTCGACCAGCAGGCCGTTCAGGACCCCGATCGACCGCGCCCAGCACCAGCACGATCAGCACCGCGACCGGCCAGGGCAGGCCGAAATTCGTCTGCAGGCTGATGGCGAGAATGTGCCAGAGCACGATGCCATAGCCGACCGTCAGGTCGATGCGCCCCGCCACCATCGGGATCATCGCGGCCAGCGACAGAAGCGCGATGATCGCCTTGTCGGACAGGATGGAGCGCAGGTTCAGCAGCGTCGGAAAGGTGCTGCGGCAGCAGGACCGAGAACAGCACGATCAGCCCGAACATCAGGATCACCAGCCCGTAGACCGGGATCAGCCGTCCGATGCTTCTGGCCGAGCGACAGGCCCGCCAGTTCGTCCGGGTCGGTTCGAGCGGCGTTGGATTCGATGGAGGGCATGGGCGATCCTCAGGCGGCTTCGCCGGCCGAAGCGGCCTGGATCAGGGATTCGGTGGTCAGTCGCGCGCCGGTCAGTTCGGCCACGAGCAGCCCGCGGCTGAAGACGATGGCGCGGTGGCAGATATTGGCGATCTCCTCGAAATCGGTCGAAACGATACAGCACGCCCATCCCCGAGGCCAGCGCCTCGAACAGCAGGTGATAGATCTCGGCCTTGGCGCCGACATCGACGCCTGCCGTCGGATCCTCGGCGATCAGCAGCGCGACGGTCCGCGTCGAGCCAGCGGCCCGACGACCACCTTCTGCTGGTTGCCGCCCGACAGCGCCTCGATCGCCAGCGTCGGATCGTTGGGCGACAGCCCGACGTCGCTGGCCCATCGCGCGCGCCATCGCCTGTCTCGCGCCGGGGTGCGAGAAAGGACAGCAGCGCGCGGCCCGTGGCCGACGGGTTGAGATAGGCGTTCTCGCGGATCGTGAGGCCGGGCGCGATGCTCTCGTGCACCCGGTCGCGCGCGACGAGGCCGATGCCCGAGCGCATCGCGGACTGCGGCGTGGCAAGGTCGGGCGCGGCGCCGTCCAGCGTGACCGTGCCGCGATGGGGCATGGCGCCGAACAGCGCGCGGCCGATATCCTCGTGCCCTGCCCCGCGCAGGCCCGACGAGCCCGAGCAATTCGCCGCGTCGTATGCTGAAGGCTGACCGGGCCGACATGCGGCGTCGCGAGGTCGCGGACCGTCAGGATCTCCGGCCCGGCATGGACCGGCGGGCGGTTGATCTCGCGCATCTTCCGGCCGACGATCAGGCTGACGAGGTCTTCGGGCGTCGGTCTCGTCGATCCGGCGGACCCCGACCATCTGCCCGTCGCGCAGCACCGCCACGCGGTCGGCGATCCGGAAGATCTCGTCGAGCCGGTGCGAGACATAGATCATGCCGACGCCGCGCGCCTTCAGCGGGCGCAGCGCGGCGAACAGCCGCTCCACCTCGTCGGCGGGAAGGCTGGCCGTCGGTTCGTCCAGCACCAGAAAATCGCAGTCCGCGGCCAGCGCGCGGGCAATGGCGACCAGCGATTTCTCGGTGCGGCTCAGATGCCCGACCCGCATCGTCGAGGTCGAAATCGGCATCGACCAGCGCAGCGCCTCATCGGCCATGCGCCTCGGTCGCGGCCCAGTCGATGCGGCGGCCCCGGCGCCGGTAGCCCAGCGCCAGCGCGATGTTCTCGGCGACCGTCATCCATTCGATCAGGCCCAGGTCCTGATGGATGAAGGCCACCGCCTGCCCGCCCGCGCGTCCCGCGACATGGGCGTAGGGCACGCCGTCGATCGATACGCTGCCCGCGTCAGGGCGGTAGATGCCGCCCAGCACCTTGATCAGCGTCGATTTCCCCGCGCCGTTCTCGCCCAGAAGCGCCACGATCTCGCCCCGGTCAACGGTCAGCGAAACGCCCCGCAGCGCCTGCGTCCCGCCAAAGGATTTCACGATCGTGTCAAAGACCAACCCCCCGGGGGCGGTCGCATTGGCGGACATGGCGATCTCCCTCCCCGGCCCTGCCTCTGTGGGCAGGCTCACCGTCCTTCAGGGATACAGCGTGGGGTCTGGAAGGGCATGGTGTCAAGAAAAAAGTTATCGATAACATTGAGGGGCGGAAAGAGGAGATACCCGACCGCGCCCGACGCGACGATCCGAATTTACATATACTATTCAGTGCCTTGTCGCTGAAAATCATAGGTTCCGGCCAGCCGTGCCTCCGGCGAGGGTCACGGGGCCTGTGCGCCGATGCGGTTCAGGACCACTGAGTAGAGTCCGGTCGTCGCGGTGATGAAGAGCCGATGCTTCGCGCGTCCGCCAAAGCAGATGTTGGACACCAGTCTCGGGCACCAGAATCTTGCCCATCAGATGCCCGTCCGGGGCAAGGCAATGGACGCCGTCGCCGGCGGAGCTCCACAGATTGCCATCGGTATCGCAGCGGATGCCGTCGGCGCAGCCCGGAGAAATGGCATGGAACACCTCGCCGCCCCTGGGCCGGCCCCGATGCCATGTCGAACACCCGGATATGCTGCGGATCGTCGCTGTGAACATCCGGCCCGTGTCGGCGACATAGAGCCGCGTTTCGTCCGGGCTGAAGGCAAGCCCGTTGGGGCAGGCGAAATCCGTCAGCACCGCCTCGATGGTGCCATCGGGATCGACCCGGTAGACTTGGCAGGGCAATTCCTCGTCAGCGTGGAAGCCCTCGTAATTGGTCATGATCCCGTAATGCGGATCGGTGAACCAGATCGATCCGTCGGATTTCACCACCACGTCATTGGGCGAGTTCAACCGCTTGCCGCCGAAACTGTCAGCGATCACGGTGATGCGCCCGTCCAGTTCCGTCCGTGTCACGCGGCGGGTGCCGTGTTCGCAACTGACGAGCCGCCCCTCACGGTCACGGGTATGGCCGTTGGAATAGTTCGAGGGCATGCGGAACGTCGTAAGCCCCTCTTCGGTCCAGCGCAGGATGCGGTTGTTCGGAATGTCGGAAAACAGCAGGCACCCGGCATCGCCGAACCAAACCGGACCCTCGGCCCAGTCGAAGCCGTCCGCCAGCTTTTTCAGCGGCGCGTTGAACATGACGAACCGGGAAAACTGCGGATCGAAGACCTCGTAGAACGACATGGCTTTCCCCTCCCCCGGGGTCAGTTGAACGTGATCTGCGCCTTCATCGCCTGGCTGCGGTCAGACGCAAGACGGAATGCCGTCTCGGCCTGATCCAGCGGCAGCGTCTGGGTGATCAGCGGGCGCACGTCGATAAGACCTTTCTGCATCAGCCCGACGCCAAGCGCAAACTCGGCATGGAAGCGGAACGAGCCGCGCAGTTCAAGCTCCTTGGCCGTGATCGCCATCATCGGAAGCGTCATGTCGCCGCCGAGGCCCAGTTGCAGGATCACCCCGCGTGGCCGCATCGCGCCGATGCCTGCCGCCAGCGCGGGCGCGGCACCTGAACATTCGTAAAGCACGTCGAAATACCCCTTGTCGGGGGCATAAGCAGCCAGCGCATCAGGCGTGCGTCGCCATGTTGATCGCACGGTCGGCGCCGACCCGGAGCGCCATCGCAAGCGTGAAGTCCGACAGGTCAGTCGCAACGATCTCGGCCGCCCCGGCACGGCGGGCCGCAAGGATTGCAAGCATTCCGATGGGACCGCAGCCCGTCACCAGCACCCGCTCGCCCCACCATGCGTTCCGGCCCGGGACGTCGCGTGAAGCACGACGGCAAGCGGTTCGGCCATGGCCGCCTCGCCCGCCGTCAGGCCCGTCGCGTCGACGCACTGGCTTGCGTCGGCCACGAGCACCTCGCGGAACGCGCCCTGGATATGGGGAAAGGGCATGGCCGAGCCGTAGAAGCGCATGGCGAGGCACTGGTTCGGCAGCCCTTCGAGGCAATAGCGGCAGGCGCCACAGGGACGCGAGGGCGACACGGCGACAAGCTGACCCGGCGCAAGGCCCGTCACGCCCGGGCCGAGCTGCTCGACATGGGCCGACACCTCGTGGCCAAGGATCATCGGCTCTTTCAGCCGGACGGCGCCGAACCCGCCGTGATTGTAGTAATGAAGGTCCGAACCGCAGACCCCGCCGGTGGCAAGCCTCAGGCGCACCTGTCCAGGACCGGGCGTTTCCTCGGGACGGTCCTCGATCCGAAGGTCTTTGGCGGCGTGAATGACAATCGCGCGCATCGAAGCGGAAACTCCCGCATTGCCAAGGGCGGCGCGAGCGGCTTTTCTGAAATGGCCGCCCGTCCTGCTTGACAGCTTATGTTATCGATAACATAAACTTGCGCGATCCGGCTGTCGAGACAAAACCGCCGGGCGACGAAGGGAGACGTGGATGAGCTTTCCTGTGGGCCTTGCGCTGTTCGATCTGACGGGGCGGCGTGCGCTGTCACCGGTTCGTCGCAAGGGATCGGGTTTGCGCTGGCGAAGGGACTGGCGGCCGCCGGCGCGGAGATCGTGCTGAACGGGCGCGACCCCGGCGAAACTCGCACGCGGCTGCAGGCGGCAATTCCCGGTGCGCGTGATGCTGGCCTTCGACGCCACCGACCATGCCGCCGTCCGCGCGCGCGGTGGACCGGTTCGAGGCCGAGATCGGCGCCGATCGACATCCTCGTGAACAACGCCGGCATGCAGCACCGCGCCCCGCTGGAGGAGTTTCCCGCCCGACGCCTTCGAGCGGCTGCTGCAGACCAACATCTCCAGCGTTTTCAACGTCGGCCAGGCCGTGCGCCCGCCACATGATCGCGCGGGGCGCGGGGCAAGATCATCAACATCGCCTCGCGTGCAGACCGCCCTGGCCCGCCCCGTCCATCGCGCCCTACACGGCGACCAAGGGGGCGGTCGGCAACCTGACCAAGGGCATGGCGACCGACTGGGCGAAGTACGGGCTGAACTGCAACGCCATCGCGCCGGGCTATTTCGACACGCCGCTGAACGCGGCGCTGGTGGCCGATCCGGCCTTCTCGGCCTGGCTGGAAAAGCGCACCCCGGCCGGCCGCTGGGGCAAGGTCGAGGAACTGGTCGGGGCCTGCGTCTTCCTGGCCTCCGACGCCGCGACCTTCGTGAACGGGCACATCCTTTATGTCGATGGCGGCATCACGGCCTCGCTGTGACGGCACCGCATGGTGCTCATGGGCGTCGCGGGCTGCGGCAAGACCACGGTGGGCGAGGCGCTGGCCTTGCGCCTTGGCATCCCCTATCGCGACGGCGATCGACCTGCATCCGCCCGCGAACATCGCCAAGATGACCAGGGGCGAGGCCGCTGACCGACGACGACCGCTGGCCCTGGCTTGCCGCCGTGGGGCAGACACTTCGGCGCGAGGCACCGGTGATCGTCGGATGCTCGGCGCTAAAGCGACGCCTACCGCGACCAGATCAGGGACGAGGCCGGGGCGGACGTCACCTTCGTGCATCTGGCCGGACCGCGGGCGGTCATCGAGGCCCGGATGGCGGCGCGGACAAATCACTTCATGCCAGCCTCGCTCGTGCCCAGCCAGTTCGCCGCGCTGGAACCTCCGGCGCAGGACGAACAGTCGGTGACGGTGAATATCGACCAGCCACTCGGAAGCCTCGTGGAGGAGATCGCAGCCCGGCTCGGCGCGGCAGCGCAGCCAGTTGAACGGACCTAGCGCGGCGATGGCGGACACGGGCAAATCCCCCACCATGGCAGACCTCGCCCGGCGTGCCGGGGTTTCGCCCATGACCGTTTCGCGCGCGTTCAAGCGTGACACGTCGGTCAGCGAGGCGACGCGGGAAGCTGTGCTGAAGGCGGCTGAAGACCTGGGCTACGTATTCGACAGCCGCGCCTCGAACCTGCGGTCGCAACGCACGGATTTCGTCGCGGTCACGATCCCCTCGATCAACAACGCAAACTTCGCCGAGACGGTGCGCGGTCTTTCGGAGGGGCTGAAACCCGAGGGGCTTCAGATCCTGCTGGGCTACACGAATTACGACATCGACGAGGAAGAGCGGCTGATCGAGCAACTTCTGCGGCGGCGGCCCGAAGCGATCGTCGTGACGGGCGGAAGGCATACCGAACGGGCACGCAGGCTGCTGGACAACGCGGGCATTCCGGTGATCGAGATATGGGACCTGCCGACGGAGCCGATCGGGCATGTCGTGGGTTTTTCCAATGCGGCTGCGGTGCGCGGCATGGTCGATCATTTCGTCGCGCGCGGATGCACCCGCATCGCCTTTCTGGGCGGCGACGGCAGCCGCGACACGCGGGGCGCGGACCGCCGGGCGGGGTTCATCGCAGCGATGGAGGCGCAGGGTCTGGATGCGGGAAGGCTGATCGCGGCGGGTCCGCCACCGATCTCGATGCGCGAAGGGGCCGACGCGATGGGACGGTTGCTGGACGGAATGCCCGACACCGAAGCGGTGATCTGCGTGTCGGACCTGTCGGCATTCGGGGCGTTGAGCGAGTGCCAGAGGCGCGGCGTG
The DNA here is from genome assembly GCA_963736565.1 of uncultured Alphaproteobacteria bacterium. GTDB lineage: Bacteria > Pseudomonadota > Alphaproteobacteria > Rhodobacterales > Rhodobacteraceae > Aliitabrizicola. Next base: position 941,110 of record CAVTOW010000005.1, on the reverse strand, counting down.
CCGGTGCCGGAGCGAATCTCGATCGCCGGCTTCGGAGACTTCGAGATTGGCGCGATCTGCGTGCCAAGCCTGACCACGATCAACCCCTTCCCGCGCGAGATCGGGGCGCAGGCCGCCGACTTGATCCTGAAGGTCAGGGCGGGCCGCCAAGCAGCGCCTGCGGTGGTTGAGATTCGCCCTGCCCTCTTGCTGCGGGAAAGCACGCGCTGACGCGCGGTTGCGTTGCCGCGAACGGCCCGGAGCCAGGCCGCGACTGGCTTCGCCAGGGCAGCAGCAAAGTCCGACGGTCCCATTCACGTTTTCGTATTGCCGAACACGACAAGCGAAGCATACGCTTGGAGCACAAGAAAAGGTCCGCCCAAGCGGGCTGCATGACAGGGAGACGTCGATGATAAACTTCAGTTTTACTCATTTCAGGCTGGCCGCGACCACGGCCCTTGCCGCAACGCTGGCCGTGGGCCCGGCGCTGGCGCAGGTGACGGAAATCGGCCCCGGCGAGGGTCAGGTCAACATCGTCGCCTGGGCCGGCTATATCGAGCGCGGCGAGACCGACAAGGCCTTCGACTGGGTCACCAAGTTCGAGGAAGCGACGGGCTGCAAGGTCAACGTCAAGACCGCCAACACCTCGGACGAGATGGTGGCGCTGATGAACGAGGGCGGCTTCGACCTCGTCACCGCCTCGGGCGACGCCTCGCTGCGCCTGATCGCGGGCAAGCGGGTGCAGCCGATCAACACCGACCTGATCCCGTCCTGGGCCACGGTCGACCCCCGCCTGCAGGACGCGCCCTGGTACACGGTCGACGGCGTGCATTACGGCGTGCCCTACATGTGGGGCCCGAACGTGCTGATGTACAACACCGAGGTGTTCAAGGAAGCGCCGCCGACCTCGTGGAACGTCGTGTTCGAAGAAATGACCCTGCCCGACGGCACAGTCGAACAAGGGCCGGGTGCAGGCCTATGACGGCCCGATCCACATCGCCGACGCCGCGCAATACCTGATGTTCCACAAGCCGGAACTGGGCATCACCTCGCCCTACGAGCTGAACGAGGACCAGTACAAGGCCGCGCTTGACCTGCTGCGCGCGCAGCGCGAGCTGGTCGGCCGCTACTGGCACGACGCCTTCATCCAGATGGACGACTTCAAGAACGAAGGCGTCGTCGCCTCGGGCTCCTGGCCGTTCCAGGTGAACCTGCTGCAGGCCGAGAGGCTCCCGGTCGCCTCGACCATCCCGCAGGAAGGCGCCACGGGCTGGGCCGACACGTCGATGATGCATGTCGATGCCGAACATCCCGAACTGCGCCTACATGTGGATGGAGCATTCGCTGTCGTCGAACCTGCAATCCGACCTGTGCGGTCTGGTTCGGGGCCAACCCGTCGGTTCCGGCGGCCTGCACCGACGGGCGCGGCATGCAGACGGCGGAAGGCTGCACCACGAACGGCATGGACGATTTCGACAAGATCCGCTTCTGGACCACCCCGGTCGCCAACTGCTCGCAGGGCGAAGGTGCCTGCGTGCCCTACTACCGCTGGGTGTCGGACTACATCGGCGTGATCGGCGGGCGCTGATCGCTGAACCGATGCAGGCCCCGGGCAGCGTTCCGCGGGCCGCCTTCTCCCTCTCGCCGGGCATCGCCCGGGCGGAAAGTCTCGGTGATCTGCATGACCGCTGCCGTCGAATTCCAGAACGTCTCGCGCCATTTCGGCTCCGGTGCGGGCGGTCGACGGGGTCGACCTGACCATCGCCGAAGGGTCGTTCTTTGCCATGCTCGGGCCCTCCGGGTTCGGGCAAGACCACCTGCCTGCGGCTGATCTCGGGGTTCGAGAAGCCGACCGGCGGCGCGATCCGCATCTTCGGCGAGGATGTCGGCGCACATCCCGCCGAACCGGCGCAACGTGAACACCGTCTTTCAGGACTACGCGCTGTTCCCGCACATGAACGTGCGCGACAACGTGGCCTACGGGCTGATGGTCAAGGGCGTGGACCGGGCGGTCCGCGCCAGGCCAAGGCCGAAGAGATGCTGGCGCTGGTCAAGCTGGACGGCTACGGCGACCGCAAGCCGGGGCAGCTGTCCGGCGGCCAGCGCCAGCGCGTGGCCCTGGCGCGCGCGCTGGTGAACGAGCCGCGCGTGCTGCTGCTGGACGAACCGCTCGGGCGCGCTGGACCTGAAGCTGCGCGAGGCGATGCAGGACGAGTTGAAGGCGCTGCAGCAGCGTCTGCGGCATCACCTTCGTCTTCGTGACCCATGACCAGGGCGAGGCGCTGAGCATGGCCGATCAGGTCGCCGTGTTCACGAAGGCAAGATCGCGCAGGTCGGCACGCCCGAACGAGGTCTACGGCCGCCCCGCACCCGCTTCGTCGCGGATTTCGTCGGCTCGTCCAACGTGCTGCCGCCCGAGACTGACGCAGCGCCTGGGCGGCCCGCCGCGCTGGTCCAGCCTGCGCCCCGAGGCGCTGCGCCTGACGTCCGCCGCCGGATGCGGCGCTGTCGGGCACGGTCAGCGCCCTGCGCTATCTGGGCGCTGGAACCCGGGTCGTCGTCGACGGCGCGGGGAACCGAGCTTGCCGTGCTTGTGCCCGCCGGCCAGCCCGTGCCCGAAACCGGGGCCACCGTTGGCCTCGGCTTTCGACGCAGGACGCCCTGCACGTGATGGAGGACGCGGGGTGACGCGCGACCTGTCACGCTGCCCGAGCGGGGCTGGGGCGACCGGCTGACCGCCTGTTCTGGCGCCAGCCCAATGTGCTGCTGGCGCTGCTGCTTGCCCCGCCGCTGCTGTGGCTGGGCGTGGTCTATCTTGGCTCGCTCGCCGCCCTGCTGCTGCAGAGCTTCTATTCCATCGACGAATTCTCCGGCATGGTGGTCGAGGAATTCACGCTCAAGACCTATGCCGAGCTGTCTGCGCCCGTCGAATTTCGACATCATCCTGCGCACGGTCGGCATGGCCGCCGCCGTGACGCTCGGCTGCGCCGTCATCGCCTTTCCCATCGCCTATTATCGCCGCCCGCTACGCGCGGGGCCGCTGGAAGGCCGCGTTCTACCTGGGCGTCATGCTGCCGCTGTGGTCGAGCTATCTGGTCAAGGTCTATGCCTGGAAGCTGATCCTCGCGAAGGAAGGCATCGTCACCTGGGCCGCCGACGCCATCGGCGCCTCGGCGATCCTGAACGCGGTCCTGTGCCCTGCCGGTGATCGGGGGCAATTCGCTGTCCACCTCGCTATATCGGCACCTTCCTGTCTTCGTCTATGTCTGGCTGCCCTACATGATCCTGCCGATGCAGGCCGCGCTGGAGCGGGTGCCGACCTCGATGCTGGAGGCCTCGGCCGACCTGGGCGCGACGCGGGCGCAGACCTTCCGCACGGTGATCCTGCCGCTGGCCCTGCCGGGGGTGATCGCCGGGTCGATCTTCACCTTCTCGCTGACGCTGGGCGACTACATCATCCCGCAGATCATCGGCTCGTCGCGCCTGTTCATCGGGCAGGCGGTCTATACCGTTGCAGGGCACGGCCGGGAACATCCCGCTGGCCGCCGCCTTTGCCGTGGTGCCCATCGTCGTGATGCTGGTCTATCTGGCCGTGGCCAAGCGGATGGGGGCGTTCGATGCACTCTGAACCTCGCCCGCCCCTGGGCCTGACGCATCGGCGGCGATCCTGGCCTTCTGTTCCTGCACCTGCCGATCCTGCTGATCTTCCTCTACGCCTTCACGACCGAGGAACGGACCTATCAGTTTCCGCCGCCCGGCCTGACGCTGAAGTGGTTCGCCGTCGCGTGGAACCGGGCCGACATCTGGCCGCCGCTGTACCTGTCGCTGAAGGTGGCGGCGATCTCGACCCTGCTGGCGCTGATCCTCGGCACGCTGGTCGCCGCCGCGATGAGCCGGGCGCGGTTCTTCGGGCGCGACCAGATCTCGCTGCTGATCCTGCTGCCCATCGCCCTGCCGGGCATCATCACCGGCATGTCGCTGCGGTCGGCCTTCGACGTGATGGACATCCCGTTCTCGACCTGGACCATCGTGCTGGGCCACGCGACCTTCTGCATCGTGATCGTCTACAACAACGCCGTCGCGCGGTTCCGCCGGCTGTCCGGCAGCATCGTCGAGGCGTCGCTGGACCTTGGCGCGAACGGCTTCCAGACCTTCCGCCATGTCATCCTGCCCAACCTCGGCTCGGCCCTGCTGGCGGGCGGGATGCTGGCCTTCGCGCTGTCCTTCGACGAGGTGATCGTGACCACCTTTACCGCCGGCCAGCAATCGACCCTGCCGATCTGGATGCTGAACGAACTGGTCCGCCCGCGGCAGCGCCCGGTCACCAACGTGGTCGCCATCGTGGTCTTCGTGACCACCTTCATCCCGATCCTGCTGGCCTATTACCTGACCCGCGGCGGGTCCGAGACGGCGGGCGGCGGCAAGTAGCGTTGCGCCGCGGGGCGATCCCCGCGCGCGCTGCGGCAAGGCGGTGGTGACGCCTTCTGCCTAGCGTCGCCGCCGAGCCTGCATCCCGGAGAAGCACCCCATGTCCGATGTCTCGGCCGTTCTGGCCCTGCCCTATATCCTGCCCGCCCAAGCGCAGAAGCACGTCACGCACAACGAGGCAATCCGTGTGCTCGACGTCATCGTGCAGCTTGCGGTCTCGGACAGGACGCGGACGGCGGCCCCCGCCAGCCCGGTGATCGGCGACCGGCACATCGTGGCGGCGGGGGCCGTGGGTGAATGGGCGGGCAAGGACAACCAGATCGCGGTTTATGACATCGAGGGCTGGGTCTTCTTTCCGCCGCAGGCGGGGTGGCGGGCCGAGGTTCTGGCGGACAGCGCGGCGGTGGTTTTCGACGGGTCGGCATGGAATGGTGCGAACCAGTTGCCGCAATCGGTTGGCCAGATCGGGGTCAACACCTCGGCCGATGCAACGAACAGGCTGGCCGTTTCCTCGGCGGCGACGCTTCTGACACATGCGGGGGCGGGCCACCAACTGAAGATCAACAAGGCCGCGCCGGTCGACACCGCGAGCCTTCTGTTCCAGACGGCGTTTTCGGGGCGGGCGGAGATGGGTCTTGCCGGGAACGACGCCTTCTCGGTCAAGGTCAGCGCCGACGGCACGGTGTTCGCCGAAGGGGTGCGGATTGCGCCCGACGGCGCGGTCAGCTTGCCAAACGGCGCCGTGCTGTCCGATGGAACCCCGGCCGCGCCGGGCCTGCGCTTTGCCTCCGACGCTGGCACGGGCCTTGCCCGCCCCGCGACCAGTACCCTTGCGCTGGTCACAGGGGGCGTGCAGCGGGCGGCGCTGTCCGGCACTGCGTTTCAGATTGATGTGCCCGCCACCGGAAGCGCGGTGCAGGCAACCAGCCACGATGCAACCGCAGGACGGCTGGGGCGCGTGTTCGCCACCGGGGGAATCTTCGGTTGGGGGGTTGGGCAGGGCGCAAGTCTTGGCCCGGTCGTGACGGCAGCAAACGGCGTGACGGTTACGGGTCTTTACCGCACCGACACGACGACGACGAACCTTCCCGCCTCGGCTTCATCGGGGTTGCTCGAGGTGTTTCACGGCGCGGGGGGCGACACGATCCACCAGAGATGGACAGCGACCTCAGCCGACAGCGCGACACGGAGCTGGCAGCGCAGGGCGTCGGGCGGCATCTGGACCGCCTGGGCGCTGATCTACAACCAGACGACCCTGCTCGGCGCAGTCTCGCAAAGCGCGGGCGTGCCGACGGGCGCCGTGATCGAGCGCGGTACAGGGGCGAACGGCGAGTTCGTGCGTTTTGCCGACGGCACCCAGATCTGTACCCGCACCAACCTGAGCGCCGCAAACGCCTCGACCGCAAGCGGTGCCCTGTTTCGGTCGGCAGATGTCGGCTGGACATTTCCGGCAGCCTTCGCCGCTTCACCTGTCGTCACGGGGGATGTCGATGACAGCGATGGCTGGCTGGTCGCAGGAACACCCGGCGTCACCGCCGTAAACCTGCGGGTCATGTCGACCGTGACCAAGGCGGCGGCACTGACGCTGCGCGCGCTGGCGGTCGGACGGTGGTTCTGACGGCCCCGTGAGGGCAGAGGCGAAGCAGACGTGACAGTCCCGGTTCGACTTGCTATGCCCAAGGCGCGAAACAGCGGGAGCGCGCCTTGTGCTGATAGAAGAGACAGGCCTGCCAGGCCTGAAAATCCTTACGCCGCGCCGGTTTGGTGACGAACGGGGGTTCTTCTCGGAAAGCTGGAACCGCAAGGTTCTGGCAGACAACGGCATTTCCCTCGACTTCGTTCAGGACAACCATTCCCTTTCGGCCAGGGTCGGCACCGTGCGGGGCTTGCATTTCCAGGCCCCGCCCCACGCGCAGGCCAAGCTCGTCCGTTGCGGCCGCGGGCGGCTGTTCGACGTGGCGGTTGATGTGCGCAAGGGCAGCCCGACATTCGGCAAGTGGTTCGGGATCGAGCTGAGCTTCGAGAACGGCAAGCAGCTTCTTGTCCCCGAGGGGTTTCTGCACGGCTTCGCCACGCGCGAGCCGGATACCGAGATCGTCTACAAGTGCACGGATTACTACGTGCCTTCGGCCGACGGGGCGATCAGGTTTGACGATCCGTCCATCGGGATCGACTGGGGACTGGCTGGCCCCCCTACGCTCAGCGACAAGGACGCAGCCGCCCCTTATCTGTCGCAGTTCAAATCTCCTTTCATCTACAAGGCCACGCCATGAAGATTCTCGTCACCGGCGGTGCAGGGTTCATCGGATCGGCCGTCGTGCGCCATGCCGTGCGCGCGGGGCATTCGGTCATCAATCTCGATGCGCTGACCTATGCCGCCAACCTTGCCAACGTTGCGCCCGTCGCCAACAGCCCGCTTTACGTTTTCGAACATGCCGACATTCGTGACCGCGCGGCGCTGGACCGCATCTTCGTCACGCATGAGCCTGACGCGGTGATGCATCTGGCGGCCGAAAGCCATGTCGACCGGTCGCATCGACGGGCCGGCCGATTTCATCGAAACGAACATCACCGGCACCTTCAACCTGCTGGAAGCCGCCCGCGAACACTGGATGCGAAAGGGCAGGCCCGAGGGCTTCCGTTTTCACCACATCTCGACCGACGAGGTCTACGGCTCGCTCGGCGAGGTCGGGCAGTTCACCGAAGACACGCCCTATGCACCGAATTCGCCCTATTCGGCCTCAAAGGCTGCCAGCGACCATCTGGTGCGCGCCTGGCACGAAACCTACGGCCTGCCGGTGCTGGTGACGAACTGTTCGAACAATTACGGCCCCTACCACTTTCCCGAAAAGCTGATCCCGGTGGTGATCCTGAACGCGCTCGCGGGCGAGCCGATTCCGGTCTACGGAACGCGGCGAGAACGTGCGCGACTGGCTTTATGTCGAGGATCACGCCGATGCGCTGCTGACGGTGCTGGCGAAGGGCGAGATCGGGCGCACCTACAACATCGGCGGCGAGAACGAGCGGCGCAACATCGATCTTGTGCGGACGATCTGCGCGATTCTTGACGAGAAGCGCCCGAAGCCAGCCCCCTATGCGGATCAGATCACGCTTCGTGACCGACCGTCCCGGCCATGACCTGCGCTATGCCATCGACCCGACCCGCATCCGCACGGAACTGGGCTGGCGGCCTTCGGTCACGCGTGGAAGAAGGGCTGGCGCGCACCGTGCAATGGTATCTGGACAACGAAGACTGGTGGCGACCGCTGCAGGCACGACAGGGCGTCGGAACCCGGCTGGGGGTAAAGGCATGAAACTGCTGGTCTTCGGCTCGACCGGCCAGGTCGCGCAGGAACTGCGCCGGCTTGCGTCCCGATGCGACCTTCCTGTCGCGCGATGATGCCGACCTTGCCGATCCGCAGTCCTGTGCCGCCATCGTCGCGGCATCTGGGGCCGATGCGATCATCAACGCCGCCGCCTATACCGCCGTCGACAAGGCAGAAGGCGACGAGGCGATGGCCACACTCGTCAACGGCCACGGCCCCGGGGGCACTGGCGCGCGCGGCTGCGGCGAAAGGCACCCCGTTCCTCCATGTCTCGACCGACTATGTGTTCGACGGCAGCGGCGACACGCCCCGGCACCCCGACGATGCCACAGGGCCGCTTGGTGCCTATGGCCGCGTCGAAGCTGGCCGGTGAACACGCGGTACATGCGGCGGGCGGCACCTTTGCCATCCTGCGGACCTCCTGGGTGTTCTCGGCACATGGCGCAAACTTCGTGAAGACGATGCTTCGCCTGGGCAAGACGCGCGACAGCCTGACGGTCGTGTCCGACCAGGTCGGCGGGCCGACGGCAGCCGCCGACATTGCGGCGGCACTGCTCGACATGGCGCGGCTGCTGGCTCGGGGCGACGGCGCACCGGGCACATATCATTTTGCGGGCGCGCCAGACGTGTCACTGGGCCGGATTTCGCCCGCGAGATCTTCCGCCAGGCCGGACTGGGCACGCAGGTGGTGGACATCCCGACCGAGGCCTACCCCACCCCGGCGCGGCGGCCGCACAATTCGCGGCTGGATTGCAGGACGACCGAAGTCGTCTTCGGCATTCCCCGGCCCGACTGGCGCAACAGCCTGACACAGGTCCTGAAGGAATTGGGAGATCGCGCATGACCGACACGCAAGGGCATCATTCTGGCGGGCGGGTCGGGCACCCGGCTTTATCCGATCACCGTGGCCGTGTCGAAGCAGCTGCTGCCGATCTACGACAAGCCGATGATCTATTATCCGCTGTCGGTCCTGATGCTGGCGGGCATCCGCGACATCGCCATCATCACCACCCCGCAGGATGCCGAACAGTTTCGCCGCGCGCTTGGGTGACGGGTCGCAATGGGGCGTGAAGTTCACCTTCATCGAACAGCCCTCGCCCGACGGTCTGGCGCAGGCCTATATCCTGGCGGAAGACTTCCTGGCAGGCGCGCCATCGGCCATGGTGCTGGGCGACAACATCTTCTACGGCCACGGCCTGCCGGAACTGCTTGCCGAGGCAGATGCGCAGGGCAAGGGCGGCACGGTCTTCGGCTATCAGGTGGCCGATCCGGAACGCTATGGCGTGGTGGCCTTCGACGGCACGGGGCAAGTCGTGTCGATCATCGAGAAGCCCGAGAATGCCGCCGTCGAATTTTGCGGTGACCGGGCTCTACTTCCTTGACGGCACCGCCCCGGACGCGGGCGCGCAGGGTCAAACCCTCGGCGCGGGGCGAGCTGGAAATCACGACGCTTGCTGGAAATGTACCTGGCCGATGGGCTGCTGACGGTTCAGCGCATGGGGCGCGGCTATGCCTGGCTGGACACCGGCACGCATGGCAGCCTGCTGGACGCGGGAAACTTCGTGCGCACGCTCGAATCGCGCCAAGGGCTGCAGTCCGGCTGCCCCGAGGAGATCGCCTTCGAACGCGGATGGATAAGCCGCGAACGGCTGATGGAACTGGCCGAGAGTTATCGCAAGAACGACTACGGGGCCTACCTGAAGAAGGTTGCGCAGCGGCTCTCCTGACTGCGGCAGCGCACCGTCATATCGCCCGAGCGCGTCTCGCGCTTGGGGTGCAGCCGTCCCAGATTGCGGGCTCAGGCCCCAGCCTTGGCGGCATAGGCTTCGACAGCCATCCGTGCCGACGCGAAGCGGGCGGCTCTCTGACCGCGTTTCTCCGGTCCCGAGGCAAGGGTCCGACCGGGCCGGGGTTCAGGCAGGGCCAGCGCGAAGGCCTCGGCAGCCATCCGGGCAAGTCCGGCAGCGGTCTGTTCCGTCTCGTCTGGCAGAAACAGCTCCCTGCCTGCGACTTCCGAGAAGAACTGGACGAAATAGCGGTTCCCCGACAGTCCGCCGTCGACAGAGATCGGTCCGGCGAACGGATGCAAGGCCTCCATCGCACCAAGGACCTCGGCCGTGCGCAGGGCGATCCCCTCGAGCAGGGATTGCATCATGTCCGCCTTTCCGTCTGCCAGCGACAGGCCCATCCAGGCGCCCCGGGCAGCACGGTTCCAGTGGGGGCAACCAAGGCCCGCAAGCGCGGGCACAAAGGCTATTCCGCGATCAATCGCGGGCGTTCTCTCGAACGACCCGATCTCGGCAACCGTCTCGTATAGCCCCAGGCTTCCGGCCCAGTTGACCGCCGAGGCCGCCGCGTAGACGCCACCGTCAAGCGCATAGGTCATGGGCTCGCCCGTGGCCTGCCAGGCAACAGTCGGCAGCGGTCCCGGACGGTCGGGCCTTGTCAGCGTTTTCGTCACACATTGGACGAACGCCCCGGTTCCGAACGTCACCTTCGCAGCGCCCGGGGCACGGCAACCATGACCATAGAGCGCCGCCTGCTGGTCGACGATCGAGGCGGCGAGCCGCGCCCCGCCCGGCAACAAACCCAGATCGCCGGATGTCGGCCCGATCCTTGGCAGGCATTCGACAGGAACGCCGAACAGCCGGCACAGGTCCTCATCCCATTGCCCGGTTGCCAGCTTCATCAGCGACGTCCGCGATGCCGTCGCGACATCGGTTTCGAAACGACCTGTCAGACAGTCCCGAAAAAAGGCATCGGTCGTGCCCAGTCGCAGATGGCCCCGCGCAGCCAGGTCTGCGGCCTGCGGAACATGTTGCATGATCCAGCCCAGCTTCGAGGCGGAAAAATAGGGGTCGAGCGGCAGGCCCGCCCGCTCCATCACCAGTGCTCCGGCGCCATCGCGCTCCAGCCGGGCCGTTACCCCGGCTGTGCGATCGTCCTGCCAGGAAATGACAGGGCTGATGGGCGTTCCGTCGCGCGCATCCCAGGCGAGGCAGCTTTCGCCCTGATTGGCGAGCCCGACGATGTCCGGCCTTGCTTCATCCAGGCAACGCCGGACGTTCGCAAGCAGCTCTGCACCGTCCTGTTCGACATGCCCGGGTGCAGGGATAGCTCTGCCCATGCGACAGCGACAGGAGGGGGTGAAGCATCCCCCCCTCGTCCATGATGAGGACACGCGTGCTGGTCGTGCCCTGATCGATGGCGGCGATTCTCATGTTGCCTCGTCTATCAGCAGTGTCAGAGGTCCATCGCCAAGTCTGGCTGGCAGCGGCAGTGACAGACGGCGCTCCGCGCGGCTGTCGATCCGTGCAGCAGCCAGGGTGTGCTCGCCCTGCACGAGCCGCAACTGCCCTTTCGCCGCGCTGTTCAGACGGACTTGCAGATGCTCATGCGGTCGCATCCCCGTCGATGCCCGCGCAGATCACCTGCGGCACGGCAAGCCGAAGGGCGGGATGACCGAGCGACAGCCGATGGCTTTCGCGTTCCGGCAGTCGCCCCGCGAGAGCCTGAAGAATGGAACGGGCCGTGTCGCGGCCCTCGGCCCAGCACCAGCCAGCCGTCTCTACCCCCCGCAAAAGGTTGCCTGCCGCAAAATAGGCCGGGTCCGACAACCGCCCCCAGGGGTCGATGGCCGGCCCGCCGGACGCCCGGTCCACATCGAGATGACTGCCGAGAAGAAGGGCCGCATCCGGGCGAAACCCGCCCGAGACGATCACGCCATCAGCGGCGATGTCCATCTCTCCGTTCGGACCGGCGATGGTCACGCGCTCGACCTGGGTCGCGGCCGAGAATCGCCGTGACCTGGGACCGCAGGTAGACCGGCACCCCCATCAATCGGGCCAGCCAGATCATCGGGCTTCGCGCGGTAATCCGGTCGCCTGCCTCGATCATCGCCACCGGCTTTATCCCGGCATGGCGGCAGGTCAGCAACGCCGAAAAGGCGACCAGTTCGGTTCCGACAATCACCGGGCGCAGGAAGGGGCGCTGATGGTTGAGGTAGACGATACCCTGAAGCGCCGCCGTCGACATGACACCGCCCGGCTTTTCGCCCCCGATCAGCCGGGCCGCGCGGCTGGTCTCGCGCACGCCGGTTGCCAGCAGGACAGCCCGGGCCGACAGCGTGCGACGGGCCGCTGTCATCGGTGATCTCGACCACGCCATCGGGCAGCAGGGCGGTCACCGTCGTGCGGGTGCGAAGCGTCACGCCCGCCTTGACGGCCGCATCCCGTAGGCGCGCCGCATAGTCGGGCCCGCGCAGGAGCCGGTGGAATTCGCGCATGCCGAACGGGTAGTGGCCGCAGTGGCGCGGGATGCCGCCCGCGTCGCGCTCGCGCTCCAGAACGGTGACGCGGCGCCCTGCCCGCGCGAGTTCGGTCGCAGCCGCCAGCCCCGCAGGGCCGCCACCAACGACAATGACGTCCGGATCAGTCATCCGTCGCCTCCAGCATCGGCTGCGCCAGACGCCCTTCGCGTCATCCGGGCAAGCTCTGCCGAACAGTAGAACCCCTGGCACCGCCCCATCGTCACCCGTGTCCGCCGCTTCAGCCCGGCGAGACTTCCGGCGGCCATCGGACCGGTCATTGCCGCGTCGATCTCGCGGCGGGTCACCAGTTCGCAATGGCAGACGATGCCGCCATGGCCGGGCGATTGCCAGTCGCGCGATCCATTCACCGAGATGTTGGGCATCTTCGGCCAGACAGACATCGGCAGGCGGCGCATCACTGCGACCGGCCAGCCGCACGACATGAGCCGCGATCCCGAGGGCCGACGAAAGCCCCGTCGAACGGATGCCACCGACACAGATGTAGCCGGCGGCAAGATCGGTGCGGATGCGGTAGTGCTTTTCCTCGGTCGCGGGGCGCAGGCCGGCATAGACGGCCGTCACCTCGTGCTCGCGCCAGCGCGGGCAGGATTTCTTGCCCGCGGCGCATGAGGGCCTGCAAGGTCGTCGCGGTCGACAGTCGCGTGGTCGCGGTCATCCTGCTCTTCGGCTGTCGGCCCGACCAGAAGGTTGCCGAAGGCCGTGCGGCAGAGCACGATTCCCTTCGTGATCTTGGTCGGCACCGGCAGCAGGATGTGCCGGGCAAGCGCCGCAGCGGTCTTGTCATAGACGACGAACTGTCCCTTGCGAGGCTTGATCGTGAACCAGCTTTCCCCGGTGACGCGACGGTCCACCTCGTCTCCCCACAGACCGGCGGCGTTGATGACCAGATCGGCGGAAACCGTGCCGGTCGTGGTCGTCAGATGCCAGGAATCGCCTTGCCTTAGACCGGACAGAACCTCGGCACCGCGCATCAGGACGGCGCCGTTCGCCAGCGCCTGCAACAGATACCCATGCGCCGCCGACCACGGGTCGATCAGATGTTCACCCGGAACGCGAAAGCCGGCGCGCACCGATGGTGACAGATTCCGGCTCCAAGTCTCGGGCATCTGCGTTCGGTCAGCGGATGGACATCCGTCACGCCATTGGCGACGGCCTGCTCCATCAGCGCCGGAAGAGCCGCCTGTTCCTCTTCGGTCCAGGCCAGAACCATGGCGCCCGCCCGGATCAGGGGCAGACCCAGCCGCGCATGCACGTCGTGATAGAGGGCATAGCCTTCGCGAATGCAGGCAAGTTCGACGAGACTTCGCCGGCGCGTCGAAACCCGTGTGCAGGATGGCGCTGTTGCCCTTCGATGCGCCGTCAAGCACGTCGACCGCTTTTTCCAGAACAACAACCCGCGCCCCGGCAAGCGTGAAGGCTCGGGCCAAGGCGCAACCGACGACGCCCGCACCGATCACCGCGACATCGAAGCTTGCAGCATCGCCTTGCAGGCCGTCGCGTTCCATTTTCGTCACCATGTGGTTTTCATCACTAATTGACTATTCGGTCATTCCCGTCAAGATGTGCCACGAGATCGGTGATCAATTGTCACCGTATGGTAATGAAAATGTTGACCTAGCGCTGCGCGGTCGGCTGGGGTGGGGAAAGTCATGAAGCCGCACGAACGACAGCCTCAGATCGAGGCGATCATCCGACGCGAAGGGGAAGTCTCGGTCGAGATGCTTGCAGCACGGTTCGACGTATCGTCCGAAACGATCCGCCGCGATCTGGGAACTCTTGGCCGAGCTTGGCCGGGTCAGAAGGTGCATGGCGGCGCACGGCGGGCACGCCTGATCCATGAACCCAGCCATGAAGAACGCGAGACGACGGCGGCCGAGGCAAAGGAAGCGATCGGCACGACGCCTCGCAGACCTCGTCGAACCCGGCGAGACGCTTGTTCATCGACACCGGATCGACAACCCTTGCCGCTGCGAGGACGCTGGCCGCGATTCCCGACCTGACGATCATCACCAATTCCTGCCGCCTGGCCGAAAGGGTGGGCCGCGCTGCGCGTGGCGACACGACGATCCACCTGCTGGGCGGCCGCTATGGGGCCGACAACGCGCAGACGACGGGCATCGCCGTGATCGAGCAGCTTCAGGCGTTCCGCGCGGACCGGGCAATCCTGACCGTCGCAGCAATCGACGCGGATCAGGGCGCGATGGATGCGAGCCTTGATGAAGCGCAGGTTGCCCGCGCAATGATCCGCAATGCCCGAACAGTCACCATTCTGGCGGATGCCACGAAATTCGGTCGCCATGCGGCCTATGCGGTCTGCGCCATCGAAGACATCGCGCTCATCATCAGCGACGCGCAGATCGACCGTGCGCACACGGTCGCGCATTGAAGGACAAGGGAGTGGACGTGTGGATGTAACGGCCAAGGGCAGGTGGGGATGACATGCCGCAACTGATAAGAAACTACGTGCGCGTGGTCGACAGGATGTCGGACTACGTGGGCTATCTGGCGGCCTCGCTGATCTTCTTCATGGGTGCGACGCTTCTGTTCGACGCCGTCACGCGCAACGTCATCAACATGCCGGTCCACTGGGCGATCGAACTCACACAGTTCACGCTGGCCGCCTATTACTTCATGGGCGGGCCGATCACGCTGAAGAACAACGACCATGTCCGGATGGACCTCTGGTACGCGAACCTGTCCGACCGCGGAAAGGCCAAGCTGGACCTGTGCACCGTCGGGTGCCTGATCTTCTATCTCGGTGTCATGCTGGTGGGCAGCATCTCCTCGCTGCAATACGCGATCGAGACGAACGAACGCCGTTTCTCGATCTGGAACCCGTCGGTCATTCCGATCAAGGCGCTGCTGACGGTCTGCCTTGTCCTGATGCTGCTGCAGTCCTTCTCGCTGGTGTTCAAGCACATCGCCACCTTGCGCGGAGAGCGCCTCTGAATGTCCTACGAAATGATCGCGCTGCTGATGTTCGCCTCGATGGCGCTGCTGCTGGTGACCGGGCAGCGGGTCTTTGCCGCCATCGGCTTCGTCGCCGCGGGTGCGGCGCTGCTGCTCTACGGCAACGGCGCCATCGAGCTGCCGTACAACCAGGTGTTCAAGCTGTTCAACTGGTACGCCATGCTGACGCTGCCCATGTTCATCTACATGGGCTACATCCTGGCCGAGAGCGGGATCGCCGAAGACCTCTACAAGATGCTGCATGTCTGGTTCGGCCGGATCCCGGGCGGCCTCGCCATCGGCACGATCCTGCTCATGGTCATCATCTCGGCGATGAACGGCCTGTCGGTCGCGGGCATGGCCATCGGGGCGACCATCGCGCTGCCCGAAATGCTGCGGCGCGGCTATGACAAGGTGCTGATCTCGGGCGTCGTGCAGGGCGGATCGTCGCTGGGCATCCTGATCCCGCCGTCGGTCGTGCTGGTGCTCTACGGCATGATCGCGCGGCAGCCGGTGTCGAAGCTGTGGTTCGCGGGCATCCTGCCGGGCCTGCTGATGGCGGCGATGTTCATCGTCTACATCCTGATCCGGGCGAAACTGAACCCCAAGCTTGCCCCGCCGGTCCCGGACGAAGAGCTGAACATGCCCTTCCGCGAGAAGCTGGCGCTGGCCAAGGCCGGGATCATTCCCTTCGCGATCTTCTTCTTCATGACCGGGCTTTTCGTCGTCGGGCTATCACCAGCCTGGTCGAAAGCTCGGCCGTGGGCGCCACCGCGCCACGCTGGCCGCGGTGCTGAAGGGGCGCTTCTCGTGGCGGCTGATCCGCGAAACCTCGATGAAGACGCTGTGCGGTATCGTGCATGTTCATGTGGCTGATCCTGGCGGCGCTGGCCTTCGGCGTCGGTGTTCGACGGGCTTGGCGCGGTCAAGGCGATCGAGACGCTGTTCATCACCCAGTGGGACCTGTCACCCTGGACGATCATCATCATGATGCAGCTGAGCTTTCATCCTGCTGGGCATGTTCCTGGACGACACCGCCATGCTGGTGATCGTGGCGCCGCTTTACATCCCGCTGGTCGGCACGCTGGACCTGGGCTTCGACAACCAGCTGATCTGGTACGGCATCCTCTACACGATCACCTGCCAGATCGCCTACATCACGCCGCCCTTCGGCTACAACCTGTTCCTCATGCGATCGCTTGCGCCGCAGGAGATCTCGCTGGGCGACATCTACCGCTCGATCTGGCCCTTTGCCGCGATCATGATGCTGACCATCGTGATCCTGATGATCTTCCCGCAGATCGCGCTTTGGCTGCCCGAGCAGATCAACGTGAAGGGCTGACGACCAACCGACCACCGGGCCGACAGAAGCCCACAACAACAGGAGAAGCACATGACCGACCACAGCAAACCGCAAGCCCGTCCGAGGCGATCCTTGCCACCCGGCGCAACTTCCTGCGCCAGGCGGGCGTCGGCGTCGGGGCCGTCGCCGGGGCGACGCTTGCCGCACCCTACGTGAACGCGCAAAGCGCACCGATCAAATGGCGGCTTGCAGACCTATTCCGGCGCGCCGCTTGGTGCCCATGTGATCAAGCCGCAGATCGACGCCTTCAACGCGGCGGCGAATGGCGAGATGGAGATCGAGCTTTACTACGCCGACCAGCTGGTCCCGACGGCCGATCTTTTCCGCGCGCTGCAGAACGGCACGCTGGACGCCGTCCAGTCGGACGAGGCGACCATGGCCTCGCCGGTCGATATCTCGGTCTTCGGCGGCTACTTCCCGTTTGCCACCCGCTTCAGCCTCGATGTGCCGGCGCTGTTCCGCTACTACGGGCTGAAGGAAATCTGGGAAGAAGCCTATTCCGAAGTCGAGGGCGTGACCTGGCTTTCCGCCGGGGCCTGGGACCCGCTGCACATCTTCACCGTCGACAAGCCGATCCGCAGCCTGGCCGACATGCAGGGCCTGCGCGTCTTCGGCGTGCCGACGGCGGGCAAGTTCCTGTCGAACTACGGCCTGATCCCGGTGACGATCCCGTGGGACAACGTCGAAGTCGCGATGCAGACCGGCGAGCTGGACGGCGTCGCCTGGTGCGGCTTTACCGAAGCCTATGAGGTGGGCTGGGCCGATGTCTGCAACTATGCGCTTGACCAACTCGGTCACGGGCGCCTGGTTCGGCAGCTATTTCGCCAACACCGCCAGCTGGGAGAAGGTGCCGCCGCATCTGCAGGAGCTGTTCATGATCACCATCGACCAGTCGCACTACTACCGGAACGTCTGGTACTGGGGCGGCGAGGCGAAGCTTCGGGTCGAAGGCGAGAAGATGGAACTGACCTCGCTGCCCGGCCGAGGAATGGGCGCAGGTCCTGACGGACTCCAAGGGCTTCTGGGACGAGGTCGCAGCGTCGTCGCCCCGTTCGGCGAAGGTGGTCGAGGCGTTCAAGAAATACGCCGACACCATGGAAAAGGCGGGCTACCCCTACCGCTGACCATCATCCGGGGCCGCGCCGAACGGGCGCGGCCCCCATTTTTGCCGTCTCGGCTGCAAGGATGCCGCCTATCGCGCCGACGACCCATCCGCCGCCGCGCTGCTCCAGATAACAAAAGCTCTTGCCCTGCCAGAAACTCGCCCGAACATTCGGTGTCGGGGGACGGAACGAACAGCCCTTTTCCTTGCCGCGATTGATGTCGACACAGGGCTGGATTTCCTCGTCCGACATCTGACCCCGAACAAGTTGGGCAGACAGATCCAGCCGTCCCCCTCATTTGCCACATCGCAGATATGCCCGTGAGGGCGCGGCGGGAACGGACAGCGGCAGTGCGCGTTGCACAATCTCTTGTAGAGGGATTTCCCGTGCGCTTCCTTGTCATTGATCCCGCTTGCTGAATGGCGACGCGCTGTCGCATGGCTTCCAGCGGTCGTTTCGCCGTCTCGTGACTGGCTGGGAAGGCATATACTGCGGCCCCGCGCCTGCTCCGGCAGAAATCCTGATGCGTTGGAACCTCGATCCCTGGGCGATGTCGCTGATCGCTGTTCTGGCGTTCTGGGCTGGGCGCAATCGACCGGGTGCAGCGGCGAGCTTCGTTCTGGCGGTGATCTTCCTGTCGCCCCTCTGCGCGCTTTCCTCGGCGCTTTTCTCGGCGCGGGTGCTGCACCACGTCCTGCTCGTCGTCGTCGCGGCCCCGCTGCTTGCGCTCGCCCGCCCGGCGCGGAGCGAAACGGGCGTGGGCTTGCCGTTTCTGCGTCGCAACGACGCTGCTTTGGTTGTGGCACCTGCCGCGAGCGTATGACGCCGCCTTGTCAGA
Source organism: uncultured Alphaproteobacteria bacterium (assembly GCA_963736565.1). GTDB lineage: Bacteria > Pseudomonadota > Alphaproteobacteria > Rhodobacterales > Rhodobacteraceae > Aliitabrizicola. The sequence continues at coordinate 922,794 of CAVTOW010000005.1, read as the reverse complement.
CATGGCGCTCTACTGGCTGATGCAGGGCAGCCTGCTTGGTTCGGCTGTGGGCCTTCTGGCGCGCAACATTCTCGCAACCCGCAGGCGTCGGGCCTCGGCTGGGTCTTCGCGGCCTATCTCGCCATGGGCCTGCTGGGCGCGATCCTGACGCTGACGCCCGACGCCCTGTATGCCGCCCATGCGACGGCACCGCTTGCCTGGGGCATGTCCGCGCTTGCCGACCAGCAGCTCGGCGGGCTGGTCATGTGGATGCCGGCCGGACTGCCCTTTGCGTTCTGGGGCGCGTTTCTGGCCCGCCGCGCCTGGTTCGCCGGAACCGCGCCATGAGTTGGGCCGACGCGTTGGTTCCGCATCTCAAGGCGCTGCACCTGAGCTTCATTGCTTTATGGATCGCGGGGCTTTTCGCCCTTCCGCGAATGCTCGCCCTGACAAATGGTGGTCTGGTCCAGGCGCAATACGGCATGCATCCGGCGGGCGACGCACTATGGCTACATCTGGGCCATCACTCCCATGGCAGTCGTGGCCATCGCGTCCGGCGTTGTTCTGATTTTCCTGCGCGACGTTTTCACGGTCTGGATCTTCGCCAAGCTGGTGCTCGTGGCCGGTGCTGGTCGCCGTGCATGCCTGGATCGGGCATACGATCGTCCAGATCGCCGAAAGAGAAGGAAGGCAGGCTCCCCCCGGCGCGCTGGTACCGACCTGGTCATCTGCGCCCTTGTGCTCGGCATTCTGCTGCTTGTCCTTGCGAAGCCAGAACTGGAAGAGCTGGCGATGCCTGCATGGCTAACGGCCCCGTTGGGACGTCAGTTACCTTTCGCCGTTCCCAATCCATAATCGAATACAAGCTTGCCGCCATGCCAGCCCGTCGCAATCACCATCAGCACCGCGAAGCCCGACATGAGCAGGCCCCAGGGCAGGATTGCCGTCTCATATCCGGTCAAACGCCAACCCCAGTTGAGGCCGAGAAGCGACAGAAGCATCACGGCGATCACGAAATGCGTCCATGCGGCGGCGCGCATCCGAATGCCGGGCACCATCAGCAGCTCCAGCGTGCCGGAGGCGCCGGCCAGAAGCCCGAAAAGGAAAGCGGTGCCCGTCGCCCAGAGCGCAGCCCAGGCCCAGCGTTGTTCGCCCGACCACCAGTAGAAGAGGTCCGCCCCGAAGGCGCAGAAGGTCAGCGCCACGGGGAAGGCCACCGACATGGCGTGCAGCGGATGGCCGAGGATCGCCATCCGCGTTTCGGTCCGGTTGAAGTCGGGATGGCTGACGACAGGATCGTCGGGCATACCGCCGCTCTTCGTCGTGGTCTCGGTCATCATTGAGTCTCCTTCCGATCATCGCCTTCGGGGCAACGCTTTCGGCGCTTTCCGGTTGCGAGGACCGCCTGTCGATCCTTCATCCAGCCGGTCCGGCCGCCGAGGCCATCGCCGAGATCTGGTGGGTCATGCTGATCGGAGCGACAGTCGATCTTCGTCATCGTGCTGGGGCTTTTCGTCTTTGCGCTGTTGCGGCGGCCGACATCCGGAACTGACGAAACGCGCGCTGGCCTGTGGCTCGTGCGGTCTGGGTCTTGGTTTTCCGTTGGTCACCCTGGCGGCGCTGACCGTCTATGGCCTGCTGATCGGCGAACGTCTGTTGCCGCGCGCAGAACCCGATCTGGTGACGGTCCGCGCCGAGGCGCGGCAATGGGCCTGGACCTTCGGCTACGCCGATGCGCCCGACCTTGCGACGGAAGGCGTCCTGCACATCCCTGCCGGCCGTCCGGTGGATGTGCAGATCACCAGCCGCGACGTCGTTCCACTCCTTCTGGGTGCCGCGTCTTGCGGGCAAGCTCGACGCGATGCCCGGGCACATCGAATGTCCTGCGTCTCGAAGCAGCCGCACCCGGCACCTATGCGGGCCAGAGCGCCGAGTTCAGCGGCAGCGGCTACCGCGAGCATGTCTTCACCGTCGAGGCGCTGATCCGGCGGACTGGGACCGGTTCTTGCGGGACGGCGCGCCATGACCAGCAGTCCGCCCCCTACCCGCGCCACGGCGCTGCGCCTGCACAAGGCGCTGGCCCCGATATGGGCGCCGGACCCCGGGCTTGCGCCGCTGGTTCACGACCAGCAACAACAATGACATCGGTCGGCTTTTCCTGATCGTCGCCACCGTGTTCTTCCTGATCGGCGGCGTCCTCGCCATGCTGATCCGGGCGCAGCTTGCCACGCCCGGATCGGCCTTCATGGGAGCCGAGGCCTACAACCAGGTCTTCACGATGCATGGCACCGTGATGATGTTCCTGTTCGCCATCCCCTTCTTCGAGGCGATGTCGATGCTGTCTCCTGCCCGGGATGCTGGGCACGCGCGACCTCGCCTTTCCCGCGGCTCGGTGCCTACGGGCTATGGGTCTACATCTTCGGCGGCAGTGCGGTCATCATCGCCATGCTGATGGGCCTTGCGCCCGACGGCGGCTGGTTCATGTATCCGCCGCTGTCCTCGGCCGCCTTTTCGCCCGGCATCGGAGCGGACGTCTGGCTGCTCGGGCATCACCTCGATCGAAGTGTCGGCCATCGCCACGGCGATCGAGGTCATCGTGACTGTCCTGCGCTACCGTGCCGCCGGGATGAGCCTGTCACGGATGCCGATCTTCGCCTGGTACATCCTCGTCGTCGTCGGTGATGATCCTGACCGCCTTTCCGCCGATGATCCTCGGCTCGCTTCTGCTGGAGGTGGAGCGCGCGCTGCGACTGGCCGTTCTTCCAGGTCGAAAACGGCGGCGACCCGCTGCTGTGGCAGCACCTGTTCTGGCTCTTCGGCCACCCCGAGGTCTACATCATCTTCCTGCCCGCGGCCGGGATGATCGCGACCATCCTGCCGGTGATGGCGCGCACGACGCTGCTGGGCTACGGCTGGGTCGTGGCGGCGGCGGTGTCGCTGGCGGTCCTGAGCTTCGGGCTTTGGGTCCACCACATGTTCACGACCGGCATCCCGCACCTGGGCGCTCGCCTTCTTCTCCGCCGCCTCGACGCTGGTGGCGGTTCCGACCTCGGTGCATGATCTTTTCCTGGATCGGCACGCTGCTGGAAGGGCCGCGTCCGGATGGAGCTGCCGATGCTCTGGATCACGGGGTTCTTCGCGACCTTCGTGATCGGCGGGCTGACCGGGGTCATGCTGGCCATCGTGCCCTTCAACTGGCAGGTCCACGACACGCATTTCGTCGTGGCGCATCTGCACTACGTCCTGATCGGCGGCTATGTCTTTCCCGATGATCGCCGCGGTCTACTACTTTCAGCCGCTGCTGACGGGCCGACAGCGCTTCTTCCGTCTGGGCGAGACGGCGTTCTGGCTGATCGTACCTGCGTTCCACGTCACCTTCCTGGCGGTGCACGTCGCGGGCCTTCTTGGCCAGCGGCGCCGGACCTGGACCTATGACGCGGGGCAGGGCTGGGAAGTTCTGAACCTTGTCGCCTCGGTCGCGGCATTCGTGATGGCGATCGGCTTCGCGCTGGTGATCCTGGATGTCGCGATCAACACGTTTGCGGGGCTTCGGGGCCGCCGCAATCCATGGAACGCCACCACGCTGGAATGGGCAGCGGCCAATCCCTCACCCAACTATGGCTTCGCATCGATCCCCATCGTCGATGGTCGCTACCCGCTGTCGAAGGACCCTGACCTGCCTGTCCGCATCGCGAAGGGCGAGGGTTACCTCGCTGATTTCTCCCGCAACCGTCGGGAGACGCTGATCGTCACACCGCACTGGAGAACCATTGCAACTCGCCGTGCTACCGGGGAACTCGGTCCTGCCCTTCCTGTTGGCTGTGGTCACCAGCACGTCATTTCTTGCCCCGCTCTTCGATGCCTACATGGCTGTCGCTCGTTGCTCTTGTGGGCGTCGTGATCGTCGCACTGATCTGGGTCTGGCGGCTTGCTCCCGAAAGGAAGAGGGGCTGGTCGACATCGGTCACGGCGTGACGGCTGCCGCTCGCGTCCGAGAGCGCCGACCCGCCCGGCTGGTGGGGCTCGCTGTTCCTGCTGCTCGCCGATGGCGTGCATTTCGGATCGCTGCTTTTCGGCTATGCGTTTCTTTGGACCATCGCCCCGAACTGGCCGCCGCCCGTCCTACCTGAGGCCGGAACTCTGGGCCGTTCTTGTCGCTTTGGGCGGAGCCGGCGCGCTCGTCGCGGGACCCCGCCTCGCCGCGCGAACGTTCAGGCTGGGCAAACAACCTTCGATCGCGCTGCTCACAGCCGCAGTCGGTTCTGCCGCCCTCGCCGCGGCCGCATGCACAGTGATGCTCGCGCGGCCCACCCCCACGAACCATGCCTATGACGCGACGCTGTGGCTGTTGGCGGGCCATGTGGTCTTCCACGTGGTTTTGACGTTGATCATGCTCGGCTATCTCGCGATGCGCAGGGTCACCGGGCATCGGCTTCGCATTGGCGAAGCGCATATCGTCCAGCTTTGGGCCGATTTCACCGCCGCGACCGGGCTCGTGGCTCTTGGCGCGGCATGGCTACCGGGAGCCCTCGGATGACACACGTCCTGCGCTTGTCGCTGCCCTTCACGCTCTGGCTTGTTGGATTCAGCGCGGTCTACGCATTGCAAGGACTGTCCTGCTCGCGCCACTGGCCCGAGGGGCTCGATGCGCGAACAGTCTTGATCGCCGCGGCCGCCCTGTTCGTCATGGCGCAGGCGCTGGTTCTCGCGGTGATCCTCACCACTCCCGCGCCATCGAAATTCCTGCAAACCACAACTGCGTGTCTCGGTGCCGCGGCCCTCGGGGCGGCACTTTGGATTGCGCTTCCTGTGCTCGCGATAACCGTCTGCGTCTAGTCGACAGACGGTTCCGCCGGGGCGTCGGTGGGCGCAGGATTGGTCGGCGTCGTGCCGCCGTCCTCGGCAGGCGAAACGGCATCGGGTGCAGGGGCTACGGGCGCTGCTGCGTCTTGTGGCGCATCCTCTGGTGTCGTATCTGCCGCCGCGCGCCCGTCGGTCGCCACGCGATCTGTCTCGACCGGGGCATCGCTAACTCGCCCGTCCGCCGCCGCGACGCGCCAGACGGTGTTGCCTGCGTCATCGGCAATTAGAAGCGCACCAGTACCGTCTATCCCCAGCCCCACGGGCCGCCCACGCACCTGTTCTTCATCCTCAAGCAGAAATCCTGTCACGACGTCTTGTGCCTTGCCGTCCGGCACGCCGTCCCGAAAAGGAACGTAGGACACCCTGTAACCATTGAACTGCTCGCGGTTCCAGCTGCCCCGCTGACCAACAAAGGCGCCATTGGCAAATTCCTCGGGCATCGCCGAGCCATGTGTGAAAACCAGGCCCAAGGCAGCCACATGGCTGGACAGCGCGTAGTCCGGCTTGATCGCTGAGGCCACAAGGTCGGGACGCTGGGGACGGACCCTCTCGTCGACATGTGTCCCGTAGTAGCTGTAGGGCCAGCCGTAGAAGGCATTCTCCACGACCGACGTCATGTAGTCGGGGACAAGGTTCGGCCCCAGTTCGTCCCTTTCGTTGATCACGGCCCAGAGAACGCCGGTCTCGGGGTGGAAAATCAGCCCGTTCGGATTGCGCAGGCCCGTGGCGAAAAGCTTGGATGCGCCCGTCGCTCGGTCGATCTGCCAGATCGCGGCGCGGCCCTTTTCGGCCTCCATCCCGTTCTCGGCTGCGTTCGAGTTCGAACCGACCGAGGCGTAGAGCATCGTCCCATCCGGGCTGAGTGCCAGATCCTTCGTCCAGTGGTGGTTGAGCGGACCGCCGGGAAGCGGCGTGACCAGCTCCGGTTCAGCAGTGATCGACGTCTCGCCGAGTGCGTAGGGATAGGCGACAACCCCATCGGCCATCGCGACATAAAGCGTGTCGTCGATCCAGGCCACCCCGAAGGGCGAATGCAACGCCGGTCAAGAGGTCGTGGCGTTCGTCGACCACCCCGTCGCGGTTCGTGTCGCGCAGCAGGGTGATCAGGTTGCTCTCGGGCGCAGGACCTGACCCGCCTCCCGCCGCCACGCTCATGATCCAGCCGCGGATGTAGTCCTTTGGACGGTACTTCGGTTTGCCCTCGGGCGCGCGCGACTGCACGACCAGCACGTCGCCGTTCGGCAGCGTGTGGACCGTGCGCGGGTTCACCAGTTCGGTCGCATAGGCCGTGATCGTCAGGCCTTCCGGAACCGATGGCGTCTCGCCTTCCTTCCATCCGATGACCTTGCCGACATTCATCCCGGGCCAAAGAGTCGCCGTAGACCGGTTCGGGAAGCACCGGGTCCGGTCCGATCTGGCTGGAGATGTCGAAATCGCCGTCCTGAGCCTGAGCCAAGGTGGCGGGAATTGCGGCAAGCACGACCCCGGTCAACAGGATCGCACGCATCGGCAGTGTCTTGGCTTGCATTTTGGATCTCCTCTCAGGCGCGTTGCAGCGGCTGTAGTGCCATGCGGCGCAGCGTCGCCGAGACGAGCATGAGCAGGCAGGTCAACAGGGACAGCCCGATGCCCCAGGGCGCGATGGCCGTCCAACCGTCTCCGGCGTGAACAAGGTTGTTGACGAAGGCCGTTGCCAGGACGAGGGCATTCACGCCGACCACCAGCCAAAGAGGCCGCCCGCGATGGATCAGAAAGCCGACAAACCAAAGAAGCGCAGCCAGTCCGCCTGCGACGATCCCCGCAAACAGAAGCCACGCCGAAAAGTCCTTCCACATCAGCACCGTGGTCTGCATGTAGGCCCAGTCGGTGAGCAAGGTCAGCGTAAAGAAAGCCGCTGCAAAAAACGTCATTGTCTCCTGACCAGGAAATGGCGCCCAGGCGGGAGCGCCGGGATGCGCCAAATTGAGCGATGCCATCTGATCCCTCTCGGATTGTGATCCAATCGATAACCAGCTTGCCGGGAGATAGTTCCCTGCGATGCCGTTTCTCAGGACGTGCTTCGCCCTGACGAGGAGATCGCCAACCAAGGCCGCTGCCGCAAAATGCGGCCGAACGTGCTCCTGGCGAATCGGGTGTCGCGACTGAATTGAAGCACAGTCTTACGAAGCCAGAGCAACGGAGTGATGCAACCTGTCCAACAATACCGAGGAAGCTCTTCTTGGGAGAGTTTAAGTGGTGCCCAGAGCCGGAATCGAACCAGCGACACGCGGATTTTCAATCCGCTGCTCTACCAACTGAGCTATCTGGGCCCCGGTCCTGCGCACTTGGCGCTCGGGTAGAGGCGTCTTAAGCGAGGGCGCCTTGGCTGTCCAGAGGGGGGGGTCGGTTTTTTTGACCCCCGGCAGGTGTCAGTCGTCTGCGGGGCGCGGTGGAGTGGCAGGGTCGTCGGTTTCCGCCTCGTCCGTGGGAATGGCGTAGCTGCCAGTCAACCACCGCCCGAGATCCACATCGGCGCAGCGGCGCGAGCAGAAGGGCCGATACTTCGGATCCGAGGGCTTGCGGCAGATCGGGCAGGTCATCGCAGCACCTCGGCCAGCGGCGTCCTGTCTCGCTTGCGGACCATCTCGAACAGGCCGAGTGTCGTCCAGCCGGCAAGGCTCGTCTCGCCGCCCTCGCCCTTGAAGGCTGCGCGCAGGACCTGGTCCAGCGTCACGCGGTCCTTCTTGGGCATCGGCGCGAAGTCGATGACGATCTGCCCGCCAAGGCCGCGCAGGCGAAGCTGCCGGGGCAAATCGCGGGCCAGGGCGATGTTCGCCTTCAGACTTGCCGCGGGCGAGGTGTCGGGGCCGGTGTTGACGTCAACTGCGACCAGTGCGCGGGTCGGTTCGATCATCGCGTGGGCCCCGCCCGGAAGCGTCACCTTCGGCTCCAGCAGGGCCCCGATCAGGTCGGGCAGATCGAACGCCGCAAAGGCACCTGCGCCTTCGGCCACCTCGTCGGGCGGGGGGTCGGCCCAGTCCCGCCACGCCGCCTCATGCGCGTCGGGCCCGTCGACCAGCAGCTCGGGCGGGCCGCTTCACATCGGCCAGCACCGCCTCGGCGAGGTCGCGCATCGCCCTGATGTCCTCGGCGACGTCGCCTGGCTCCGCGCCCTCGCAGGCCGAGCGCAGGATCAACCCAAGGTCCGGTGCCGCGCCTGCCATCGTCTCGGCGGCGAGGTCATCAAGCACAGCGCGCGCATCCTCGTCGCGGATGCGGCGCGAGATGTTGCGCCCCGGCGCACCGGGCGTCACGATGGCATAGCGGCTCTTGAACAGCAGTCGCGTCGAGACGGGCACAGCCTTGGCAGCTTCCGCCGTCCCGCTGACCTGAACGAGCACCTGCTGACCGGGGGCAAGCCCGGATACCTGCCGCAGGAACCCTGTTCCGCCGGCCAGTTTCACGAAGACGCCGCCCTGCCCTTTCATCGGACGGTCGACGGTCGCCCGATGAATCGCACCAACACGGGGCGCCTCGTCCGCCGGATCGACAAGCAGATCCTCAAGCCGACCATCGACCATCAGCGCGGCAGCAGGACGGCCCCGGATTTCGTCGAGAACAACGACCCGGCCCTTCATGGGCGGCTCCAGACGGGAAGCCCGGCAGACGCCAGCAAGGCGGCGGTCTCGGCCAGAGGCAGGCCAACGATCCCGGTGAAGCTGCCCGATATCCACGGAATGAAAGCTCCCGCCATGCCCTGGATCGCGTAGCCGCCCGCCTTTCCCTCCCACTCGCCCGAAGCGAGATAGGCGTTCAGTTCAACGTCGGAAAGCCGCTTCATCTTGACCGTGCTGACCAACTCGCGGGTCCAGACCCGGCTTCCCCTGCGCACTGCGACTGCCGTGATGACCTCATGCCTGCGGCCGCCAAGCGCGACGAGAAAGGCGGCGGCCTCGCCCGCGTCGCGCGGCTTGCCCATGATCCGGCGGCCAAGTGCCACCGTGGTATCGGCACAAAGAATGATATCGTCATCGTCCCCGGGCACGGCCATCGCCTTTTCGTGGGCCAGACGCGCGCAATAGGGGCGCGGAAGCTCGCCCTTGCGGGGGTCTTCGTCGATGTCGGGGGGAAGGATCGCGTCGGGCACAAGACCCAATTGGGCCAGAAGTTCCTTCCGGCGGGGGCTGCCCGAACCGAGGATCAGCTTCACTTGAACCGGTAGTTGATGCGGCCCTTCGACAGATCGTAGGGGGTCATCTCGACCTGAACCTTGTCACCTGCAAGGACGCGGATGCGGTTCTTGCGCATCTTGCCTGCCATCGTCGCGATCAGTTCATGGCCGTTGTCCAGCTCGACCCTGAATGTCGCGTTCGGCAGGAGTTCCTTGACGACACCGGGAAATTCGAGCGTGTCTTCCTTGGCCATGGTCTCTCCATAAACGCGTTTGCCCGCGTCAAGCGCGGGTCCGGGGCGTAAATGCGCCTGTGGGGGCACTTTTTCAAGCGAAAAGTGAATGCGTTAACCCCCGCAGGAGCGCAGGGTGCCCATCTGGTGCAAATCGTTGTTTGCTCTTGATTTATTCGATCACTACGGCCTCATGCTCAGGACGTGCAGCTGTGTGAGCAGTCAATTGCCCCAAAGCGCGACGCGCGGTAACTAGGCTTGCAAACGGGACGAGGTGACGAATGCGAAGCGCAGTGGTGCTAATGCTGGGAACGGCGGTCTTCATGCAACCCTACCCGGCCCGCGCCGAAGTGACGGGCGCAATGGTGGGCGAGGCGTTCTGCGCCGCCGTCCGCGCCAGCGACGAGGCGGCGGCAGAAGCCCTGATGACGGCCGAGCTTCAATCCGCTGTTGCCGCCCTTCGTACTTCAGACGCCGAATTCCGCAGCGCATCGCCCACCGAAAAGCCACCTTTGGGCGATGGTCTGCGGCTGACGGCCTTTCAAGACTATCCCGAAAGCTGCACGGTCAGCGAAGCCACCTCGGAGTCGGTCGTGCTGACTTACGCACCGGCGGGCGCACCGGACGCTGTCTGGCGCGACCAGCTGCTGCTGGTGCCCGTCGACGGAGGATTGAGGATCGCCGACATCCTCTATGCGCCCGACGGCGTCTATCGGTTCAGCGGCTGGCTGGCCGAAAGCAGCAATTGGAAGTGACCTCGCTGGCCTGTTAACGCATTTCAGGCGGCAGGAAGCGGACGCAGCCAGAATTGCAGGGGCTTCTTCGTCTCGTCGGCCTCGCCGATGTCGCGCCACGCGAAGTCGGCCATCACGCCAGCGAGCGGCGCATACCCCCGTTTTCGCCAGAAGGCGTCGTTGCTGCGTGCGCCCTCGGGCCGCAGCGGGTGATCTGCGGGACGCTTGACGGAGCAAAAGGCGACATGCGTGCGGCCCAGCCTGCGGGCATGCGCTTCGCGTTCGTCGAAGAAGCGATGACCGACCCCCTGCCCCCGATAGGCCGGCAAAAGGACGGACTCGGCACAATAGAACACCGTCTCAAGCGGCAGTCCTGTCACCGCAAAGGCCGCCCCGAAGTCGCCCGCATGATCCTCCATCGGCGTGCCTGTCGCAGCACCCACCAACTGCCGTCCGTCGAAAGCCCCCACAAGGATCGCCCCGGCGCTGTCGCGATAGGTGCCAAGGTAGCGGCGTTCGTAGTCCAGATCGCCGTCGTAAAGATAGGGCCAGTCGCGGAATACCGCGATCCGCAGGCGCGCCACGTCATCCAGCGCCGCGTCGAGGTCCGCGCCGGTCAGGGTGCGGACAGCCAGCGTCATGCCGAGACCTGACGCACCCAATCCGCAAGGTTGTAGAACGTGGTCACGCGGGTGATGCGGCCCGCAGCCACGTCGAAGAAAGCCCCTGCGGGAAGGGTATAGACCTGGCCGCGTGCCTCGGGCAGGCCCGGATCGGTCGTAAGGTAGGTGCCGTGGACGGTGAACTCGGCGGCGGCACGGGTGCCACCCTGCGCGGTGAAGATCACGATGTCGCGCAACTCCTCGCGGTAGCTGACGCCCATATGCGAGCAGAACTCGGCGAACAGCGCCCTGCCCCGGCGAATACCGCCCTCGTTCACCCGATGCTCCACATCGTCGCTGACACAGGCCAGCATTCCGGCGGCGTCGCCCGCGTTGAAGGCGGTGTAGTAGCGGGCGATCAGGTCGTGGGTGGTGTCGGTCATCCGGTCTTTTCCTTGGCAGGGGCGGGTTCGGTGGGCGGCCCGAAGCGTTCCAGCATACGGGCGCGGATCTGGTCGCGGGCCTGGCGGTACGAAGCGAGCTTCGCGTCGCGGCTTTCGCCAAGGCCCGTCGGGTCGAGGATCGGCCAGTATTCGACCTCGAGGTGGTTATAGCGGGTCAGCTCCAGCGCCTGCCTCTGGCTGGCCGGCGACAGCGCAACGATCAGGTCGAACTGCGACAGGTCATCGCCCCATTCCTGCATCTCCTCGAAGCTGCGCGAGCGGTGGCGGGAAAGCTCGATCCCCATTTCCTTGCAGACGGCGACCGAAAAGCCGTCCACCTCCATATCGTTGCGCACGCCGGCTGACTGAACGTAGGCACGCTGGCCATACATCTGCTTCATCAGCCCCTCGGCCATGGGCGAGCGGACGGCATTGTGGTCGCAGCAGAACAGCACCGAGGTGGGGAAATCCGCTGCCACATCAGCCCCAGTGCAGAACGCAGATCAGCGTGAACAGGCGCCGCGCCGTGTCGATGTCGACCACTGCCTTGCCATCGAGCCGTTCCTGCAACACCCGCGCCCCTTCGTTGTGGATGCCGCGCCGCGCCATGTCGATGGCCTCGATCTGGCTGGGCGGCAGGCGCTTGACCGCCTCGAAATAGCTTTCGCAGATCTGGAAGTAATCCTTCACCACCTGCCGGAAGGGTCCGAGCGACAGATGGAACTCTCCCACCTTCGTCTCGCCCTCGTCGGCGATGTCGAAGACGAGGCGGTTGTCGCGGATCGCGATGCCAAGGCGGTAGGGGCCGGGGGGAACCGGGCGATCCTCGCGCATCGGCAGGGCAAAGCTGTTGTCCTCCAGCAGGTCGAAGATCGCGACGCGCCGCTCCTGCTCGATCTCGGGCGTGGGGCGCGCAAGGCCGCGCTCGTCGATCTGGACATGGCAGAGGCGGTTCATGCGTCCTCCGTCCCGTCGAATGGCGTGGCGTTAAGACGGTCGAGACGCGCCCGGACGGACAGCGCATGCGCCTGCAGCGACTCCGAGGTCGCCAGTCGCTCCGCCGCCGGTCCGATTGCCGCCAGCGCTTCGGGTGTCATGCGGGCGATGGTGGTGCGCTTGAGGAAATCCATGACCGACAACCCGCTGGAAAACCGTGCCGAACGCGCCGTGGGCAGCACATGGTTCGGCCCGCCTACGTAATCGCCGATGGCTTCCGGAGTCCATGCCCCAAGGAAAATGGCCCCGGCATGGGTGATCTGCGCCGAAAGCCCCTCGGGATCGGCGGTGCAAAGTTCCAGATGTTCGGGCGCGATGCGGTTCGACAGCGTCGCGGCCTCTGCCAGATCGCGGGTGACGATGACAGCGCCGTGCATCGCCCAGCTTTTCCCGGCAATCTCGCGGCGCTCGAGCGTGGCAAGCCTGTCCTCCACGGCGCGGGCGACCGACCGGGCGAAGGCGGCGTCATCAGTAATCAGGATCGACTGCGCGCTTTCGTCATGCTCGGCCTGGCTGAGCAGATCCAGCGCGATCCAGTCAGGATCGTTGTCGCGGTCCGCGATGACGAGGATTTCGGACGGCCCCGCAATCATGTCGATGCCGACCCGTCCGAAGACGCGGCGCTTGGCGGCGGCCACAAAGGCGTTGCCGGGGCCGGTGATCTTGTCGACAGGCGCGATGGTTGCCGTGCCATAGGCCAGCGCCGCAATCGCCTGCGCGCCGCCGATACGGTAGATTTCATCCACGCCGGAAAGTCGGGCGGCCAGCAGGACCAGCGGGTTCACCGCGCCATCGGGCGTCGGGCAACAGATGACAAGCCGCTCGACCCCGGCCACCTTGGCGGGAATGGCGTTCATCAATACAGACGACGGATAGGATGCCGTGCCGCCCGGAACATAAAGCCCGGCGGAAGACACCGCAGTCCAGCGCCAGCCAAGGGTTGCCCCCTGGGCATCGGTCCACGCGGCATCCTCGGGGCGCTGCCGGGCGTGGTAGGCCCGAATCCGCTCCGCAGCCAGTTCCAGCGCGGCGCGGTCATCCGCGTCGACGGAGGCAATCGCCGCATCCACCTCGGCCTTCGAGAACGCCATGCGGTCGGCCGTAAGCGAAAGCCGGTCGAAGCGCGCAGTCAGGTCGAGCACCGCCGCATCGCCGCGGGTCCGCACATCGGCGATGATCGCGGCGACGGTGGCATCAACATCCTCTGCCTCTTCCCGCTTCTGACCGAGAAGATGCACAAAGGCGGCCTCGAAGCCGGAATCGGTGGTCGAGAGGAAGACAGGCATCAGGCAGCACTCCTTGCCCGAACGCATGTAGCGCGCCGCGCCGGGCGGCTCAACTCCGAAGCGGGGCGGCGAAGGGCGACATCTCAGGCGGGGTGATTGGGCGCCTTGCCCGAGGGGGCGAGATAGGGCCGCGTCACGTCGCGCAACGTCACGTCCAGCGCCTCGACCTCGATGGCGATGGCCCCGTCGCCCGCAAGGGTCAGCAGCACGCGGCCTGTGCCGTCCTCGCCCGCTTCCCATCCGATGTCGAGCAGCGAAAGCACCGTGTCGCGGTCGGCGCGGTCGATGCCTTGCGTGCGCACGGCCATCGCCTCGTCCACCACGAGCAAGGATTGAACCCGCTCATAGGATCGGCCCGCGCGGTCTGCCGCCTCGCGGTCTTCCCAGCGGAAGCGGTTGACCAGCAGGGCAAAGCGGCGGCGCGCCTTTTGCCAGCGCATCTCGGTGATCGGGAACACCGCATCCTGCACCAGCGCCGCAAGCACGCCCAGATCGGCTCGCGTCCTGCGCGACCAGATGAAGCGGCGCCTCGCCCCCGTCCTCGAAGCGCGCGTCGGCCATCAGGCAGCGATCCTTTCGATCAGGGCACCGCAGGCCGACAGCTTTTCCTCGACCCGCTCATAGCCCCGGTCGAGGTGATAGACGCGGCTGACGACCGTCTCGCCCTCGGCGGCGAGCGCCGCGAGGATGAGCGACACCGAGGCGCGCAGATCCGTCGCCATCACCCGCGCACCCTTCAGCTTGTCGACACCCGTGACCGTGGCCGTGCCGCCCTGCACGTCGATCCGCGCCCCCATGCGGGTCAGTTCGGGCGCGTGCATGAAGCGGTTCTCGAAGATCCGCTCCTCGAGCACCGAGACACCCTCGGCGGTGCAAAGCAGTGCCATCATCTGCGCCTGAAGATCGGTCGGAAAGCCGGGGAACGGCTCGGTCACCACGTTCACCGCGCGTCACGCGCCCGTTGTGGCGCGACACCTTCAGCCCGCGCGGCGTTTCCTCGACATTGATCCCGGCCTGCGTCCAGCTTCTCGCAGAACGCGCCCACAAGGTCGATCCGCCCGCCAAGGCATTCCACCTCGCCGCCGCAGATCGCGGGAACCAGCATGTAGGTGCCCAACTCGATCCGGTCGGCGACGACCGGATGCGTCGCCCCGCCAAGCGCGTCGACACCCTGAATGGTGATCGTGCCGGTCCCCTCGCCCTCGATCTGCGCGCCCATGCGGCGCAGGCATTGGGCAAGATCGACGATCTCCGGTTCACGCGCGGCGTTCTTCAGAACGGTCGTGCCGCGCGCCAGCGTGGCCGCCATCAGCGCATTTTCGGTCGCCCCGACCGAAACGAAGGGAAACTCGAACACCGCGCCGCTCAGCCGGCCCGTCGGGCGCGGGCATGGACATAGCCTTCGCGCAGGTCCAGTTCCGCCCCCATCGCCTCGAGCGCCTTGAGGTGCAGGTCGACCGGACGCGCGCCGATGGCGCAGCCGCCGGGCAGCGAGACGATCGCATGGCCATCGCGCGCCAGCATCGGCCCGAGCACAAGGATCGACGCGCGCATCTTGCGCACGATGTCGTAGTCGGCGGTATGGTTGTTCAGGTCATGCGACGACAGCGCCAGCACCTGCCCGTCCTGCAAGCGTGGCGACCTCGGCCCCCAGCGATTGCAGAAGCTGGGTCATCGTGCGGATGTCCGACAGGCGCGGCGCATTGGTCAGCGTCAGCGGCTCATCCGTCAGCAGCGTGGCCGGCATCAGCGTCAGGCAGGCGTTCTTGGCCCCTGCGATCGGGATCTGCCCCTTCAGGGGGCCGTTGCCCCGCACCAGAATGGAATCCATTTGCCTGCCCTCAATCGCTTGTGTCGCGCCGGTCGCCGCCGGCTTGGTCGTCTTGTCCGGTGGCGTCACCCGCCACCCCGTCTTCTGCACGCGCCCGGGCCTGCGCCTTGCGCCGCGCCATGTTCGCCTTCAAGGCCGCCTTCTGCCGCTCGGCGCGCGTCACCGCCGCCGGACGTTCAGGCGCGCGCGGCGCCCCGGGAACCTCGGGCTTGCCTGTCATGAAATGTCTTTACCGCAGCCGCGCGGCAGGGTCCAGATTGCCCGGAGAATTGGCCTTGCACCGATGCCGGATTGCGTCTAATCAGCCGCCCGTGAGCCTCGGGCATCACCCGGCGCTGCAGTAGCTCAGTGGTAGAGCACTCCCTTGGTAAGGGAGAGGTCGAGAGTTCAATCCTCTCTTGCAGCACCATTTTCCGGTTTCGGCGTGAACACTTGGGCCTCTTGCCGGAAAGCCTGCACTTGTACCATCGAGGGCTGCACGCCAGTATGTTCTGTCGAGCAACTTGTGAGACCATGGCTCAAGTCAAGGTTTACGCACAATCGAGGCCTTTATCAGATCCAAATCGGGCCAGCGCAACCCGCCGTGCCGGCAAGCCGCGTTGTGTATACGACCGGACCGGCGATCATGCCGTCGGACTTGCGGGCGTTGGCCTGCGCTCGTTTTCGCCGGGGAACGCGACCACCGGGGCAAGCGCCGCGATCGCCAGCAGGAGCGCGGCGAGCCCGAGGAAGATCGCCGGGAATCCGACCTGTTCCGCCGTCACGCCGATCACCGATGGGGCCGTCAGCATCCCGCCGTACCCGATGAACGAGACCGCCGCGATTGCCGCGCCGGGGTTCGTGCCACCCTGCCGCCCGGCGGCAGAGAAAAGGATGGGTACGATGTTCGCCAGCCCGATCCCGGCCAGTGCAAAACCTGCCGAGGCGAGCGCGCTGGAGGGCGCGAGCGCCGCCAGCGCCATTCCCGCACCGGCAATGACGCCCGAAGCGCGCAGAAGCTGCACCGCGCCCAACCGGTTGCGCACCGCATCGCCGCAGAACCGTACCGCCGCCATGCAGGCCGAGAAAAGCGCGAAGGCCATTCCCGACGCCGCCACGCCGGCGCCATGGTCCGATGAAAGGTAAAGCGCGCTCCAGTCAAGCACGGCGCTTTCCGGCACGAATGCCAGAAGCGCCATCACCCCGATCAGGTAGATCGTCCAACCCTGCCGCCAGAGTCCGGGCCCCTTTCCGGCATCCGCGGCATCTTCTGCCACCGGCGCGCCAGCGAGCCGTGACCAGCCGAGCGCCACGATCGCAAGGGAAAGCACCGATACCACCAGCGGCATGACCGCCGCTGCCCAAAACCGCGATACCCAGCCCGCCAAGCGCGCCGCCCAGAAAGCCGCCGACGCTCCAGAACCCGTGCGTCGAGGACAGGATCGCCCGCCCCGTCGCATGTTCCAGCTCGACCGCATTGGCGTTTGTCGCAACATCCATCATGGCGATGCTTGCCCCCATCGCTGCCATTGCGACGGCGAGCGTCGCGACATCCGGCGCAAGTACCGCCGCCGGCAAGGCCAGCGCGCAGCAAACCGCGGTCACGCGCACCATCGCCCGCGATCCATGACGTGCCATCAATCGCCCCGACAGGCACATCGCCGCCATCGCCCCGATCCCCATTCCGAAGATCAGAAGCCCCAGCACCGTCTCGGTTATGCCGTGGCGCGGCAACAGCAAGGGAATCTGTGGCGCCCAGGACCCCAGGATGGCCCCGTTCAGCAGGAACATCGCAGAGATCGCGATCCGCCATCGGCGTGCAAGGACAGGATCAGGCGGCATGGCACTCTCCACTCACATCAACCAGCATAAAAATCACTTACCGCGTGATCGCGACGATGCCTGAGTTTGCCCAGCAAGCAAGCATCTTGCGCTTAAGCGTCTTCCGCAGCCGCCGGAACCTTTGACCATCGGTCGATCTGGCCGCCTAGCTGAGGTTTGCCCGCACGGACACGCCTAGTTTTTCAGCGGGATGGACGAGCCTGTTCTGCTGCATCGATGCCATTTCAATTGCTTCAAGCGGCGTCAGGCCCCGGCTGCGCTCCCAATAACGCGTTTTCGCAATGCCGCGCTGAGGGCGGGCATATCATCGTTGGTTCGCGCAGCCGGAGCCGGCGCGGAATATCTTCTCTCTGCGATGCAGCTTTGGAAATAAAATCACGACAACCGTTGTAGAGTTTGTTCGAAGGCCGTCACTCGGAGGCATCGACATGACCAAGACGCTGATCGTACCCGGGCTGGATGGATCGCCGTCACCGCATTGGCAGCATTGGTGGGCCGCCACCGATCCGCGCGCCCACCTTGTAGAGTTGAGCGCCCCGGCGCGACCTGATCCCGAGCTGTGGGAGATCGAGCTGGCCTCGATGATCCTGCGGCATCCCGACAGCATCCTTGTGGGTCATTCGCTTGGTTCGGTGCTGATCGCCCGTCTGCTCGCGACATGGCCCCATCTGAGGGTGCGCGGCGCGTTGCTCGTGGCGCCGGCCGAAACCGTTGGCCACGACCGGATCGGGCAGTTCGGTCCGATCCCGGAGCTGACGCTCGATTGCCCGACCACGGTGGTCGCCAGCCGCAACGACCCCTGGATGGGGTTCAGGCGGGCGGCGCATCTGGCGACAGCCTGGGGCAGCAGCCTGGTCGATCTTGGACAGGCCGGTCACATCAATGTCGCCTCGGGGTTTGGTCCTTGGCCGTTGGGCAAGCTGCTGCGCGACGAGATGATCGCACGCTGGCCCATTGCAAGGGCTGCTGACCAGCACCGACCGGAGGGTCGCAATATGAACCGATTGTTCCGCCGCGCCCTGCCCGAGTTTCGCGACTATGTCGCGCTCGCGTTGTTCGTGGCCGCTTATCTGCTGGCACTTGCGCTGGTAGCGGCGCCCGAGCTTCTCATTCCGCCGCTGACGCCGGAAGCAGGCGTGGACGCAAATCATTCTGCCGCGAAGGATGCGGGCCATGCTTGACGGGCGCTTCGATCACCACTTCCTCGAGGTGTTCGCCAGATCGCAAGATACTGGCGACAAAGAGCGCCGCAGCAGCCTGACGACGTGGCTCGTGCTGGCTTTGTGGACGACCGGCGGCACGGCTGCCTGCATTGCCCTGTTCGGGTGACGCAGCGCCTGCAAGGTCAGTAGTTGCCCGGCGGGTCGCTTGCCGGAAAGGACTGATCCGACTGTTCGTCGATGACATCCCAGTTTCGCGGCGGGTTTGCCATCGCCTCGGGTCCCGACGGCCTGATCCTTGGCGTGAACTGGGGTGCCGCGCCGGACCCGGACAGGCGCCGGACGCCAAAGACCGCCAGAGTGCCAAGCACGAGCGCGGCCGCGGCGTAGAGCGCGGCATGGGTGGTATCGATCCTCTGAGTCATCACGAACCTCGGCAGTAGGGTTGGGGCGTGTCGCGCGGGTCCAGCCGCGCGACACTGTCTTGATGGGACGCGTCAGAGCGTTTCGACCATCGCGCAGATGCGGGTCATGTCGGCCTGCTGGATCATCCCATCTGTACCGCCGTTGGAAACGGTGTCGGTCATGCCCGAAGCTGCCGTGCCGTCGGTGCCGGTCGCTACAGTGCTCTCTGTCCCGGTCGTGGCTGTGGTGCCTTCGGTTCCGGCGCCCGTCGTGATGGTGGAGCCAGCGGTTGCATCGGTGCTGTCCGCTCCCGCGCCCGTCCCGGTCGCTGGTCTCTGTTCCAACCGAAGCAGCCGCATCCTCGTCGTTGCCGATCATCCCGTCGTTACCCTGATCGACCTGACCTGCCGCTAGCAGATCATTGCCCGATCGTAGCCGCCATCCGAGGCACCGACATCGCTTTCTGTTCCACTGCTGGTCATGCTGTCTGTCGCCGTTCCCGTCGCGCTGGTCCCGGTGGCCGCAGTGCCTGTTGCACTGTCGTTCAGCCCGCCCGAAGCAGCGCCACCGGTTGTCGAGGCATCGGTCGTCATCGCCGTGCAATCGCGTCGGACGACCTCGCGGTCTTCTTCCGACAAAGTATCCCACTGGGCCCGAACCTCGTCGGCCGAGCGAAGCGTGGTCCTTTCGGGATCGCTGAAGAACACGGTCGTCACCGACACAGGCCAGTTGGCCCCGCCCCCCATGCCCGTGGAAGACGTCGCCGCCCCGTCCGTTGCCGCCGAGGACGTGCGCGCTATCGGTGCCGGTGGTCGTGCCACCTTCGGTCGTCGTTCCGGTTTCGCTTCCGGTGATCGCGCCCTCGGTCGCCGTTCCGGTATCGGTGCCGGTCCCTGTGCCCTGATCTGTCTGGGTTTCGGTCTGCGCGCCGGTCTCGGCACCCGCCCCTGTGCCCGTCTCGGTCGTCGTCTGCGCCAGCGCCGGAAGCGCCAGAAGGGCGGCAAGGGCCGTCGTCATGTAGAACTGTTTCGTCATCGCTGTGATCCTTTCCGAATGCGGCGGTCGGGACCGCCAGGGACGGTCGCCACTGCGCCGCCGTGAGTTGCCATCGAACGACTGATCGGGGCGGATTGTTCCCGGCCCGTTCGGCCACCGCCGCCACGGCAGTTGCAATGCGCGTGCCGAGCGGAAAGAGTGCCACCGGGGCTGGCCCGCGAGGAGGATCCGATGCCGAAGTTCGACCGTGCGGCGCTGATGGCGAAGTTTCAGGACATGAAGGCGCGGCGCATTCCGATCATCGGCGGGGGCGCGGGGACGGGGCTTTCCGCCAAATGCGAGGAAGCGGGCGGGATCGACCTGATCGTGATCTACAACTCGGGGCGCTACCGGATGGCGGGGCGCGGGTCGCTGGCAGGCATCCTCGCCTATGGCAACGCCAACGAGATCGTCATGGAGATGGCGCACGAGGTGCTTCCCGTGGTGAAGCACACGCCGGTCCTGGCAGGCGTGAACGGCACCGATCCGTTCTGCATCTTCGACGAGTTTCTCGATCAGGTCATCGCCAAGGGCTTCGCGGGCGTGCAGAACTTTCCGACCGTCGGCTTGATCGACGGTGTGCTGCGCCAGAATCTCGAGGAAACCGGCATGTCCTATCAGCTCGAGGTCGAGATGATCGGTCTTGCCCGCAAGAAGGGCCTGCTGACCACGCCCTATGTCTTCAACGCGGCCGAGGCGGCGGCGATGGCGGCTGTGGGGGCCGACATCATCGTGTGCCATTTCGGCCTGACCACGGGCGGCGCGATCGGGGCGGATACCGCACTGAAGCTGGAAGATTGCCCGGCATTGCTCGACGCCTGGGCCGAGGCCGCCCTGGCCGTGAACCCCGATGTGATCGTTCTGGCACATGGCGGGCCGGTCGCCGAACCCGCCGACGCGGAATTCATGCTGCGCCACGCGCGGCATTGCCACGGCTTCTACGGGGCCTCGTCGATGGAACGCCTTCCGACCGAGATCGCGCTGACCGAGCAGACGCGGAAGTTCAAGGCGATCGGCTACTGACCGGTCAGGACAGCCTGATCGTGGCAAAGGCCGCCAGCAGGCGGGGCGTCGCCTCTGCCACGATGCGTTCCAGTTCCGCGGCGCGTTCTGGCGTGAAATGCCCTTCGACGTCCAGCAGGTTGACCGTGCCCGCCACGACGCCCTCGCGCTGCACCGGGATGTTCATGGCGGACTGGCAGCCAAGCGCGTTGATCAGCGCGTGGTCGCCGAAATAGATCGCGAATTCAGGCGTTGTGTTGGCGACGAAGCTTTGCCCCTGCCCCAGCACCTGCCTGCTCCACCCGTCATCACCGATGGGCTTGGTGCCGGTCACCGGATAGTCCACCGGATGTGAGCTGTAGGCGCGCCGGGCCAGCCCCGCTTCCCGGTCGACCACGGTGATCGTGAACAGCCGGACGCCCGCCGCCTGTCTCAGCGCGTCGAAAACGGGTGTCGCATCGCTCATGGTCAGGCTCCGTAAGATGGCACAGGACAGGCAGGCCGTTCCGCTGATGCCGATTTCTGCATACGCTGGGATACGGTTCCTTGACAGCAGAAGTCAGAAGTTGCCCAATCGGTCAAGGATTGCCGTCCGCATTGGTCCGGTCAGGCAACCCAGCAAATCAGGACAGGGAGACTACCCATGAAGATGGAACGGACGCTGACAGGGTTCGGGGCCGCCGCGCTGGCCGCGCTGATGCTGGGCGCCGCCCCCGGCGCGCTTTTCGCCGAAACCCCCGCCGACACGCTGGTGATCGCCGACGCCATCGACGACATCGTGTCGCTCGACCCGCACGAGGCCTACGAATTCTCGGGCCTCGACGTGGTGAACAACACCTATGACGGGCTGATCGAGCTTGACCCGACGCAAGCCGGGCGAGCTGGTGCCGGGTCTGGCCGAAAGCTGGGCGGTCGTCGGAAGACGGCATGACCTATACCTTCAAGATGAAGTCCGGGCCTCACCTTCTCGTCCGGCAACCCGGTGACGGCCGAAGATGCGGCCTTTTCGCTGCAACGCGTGGTCAAGCTGAACAAGACGCCCGGCCTTCATCCTGAACCAGTTCGGCTGGACCGCCGAGAACGTCGACCAGATGATCACCGTCGACGGCGACACGGTGACGATGAAGACCGACAAGGCCTATGCGCCGTCCTTCCTCTACAACTGCCTGACCGCGGGCGTCGCCTCATCGTCGACATGAAGACGGTCATGGCGAACGAGGTCGACGGCGACATGGGCAACGCCTGGCTGAAGACCAATTCGGCCGGCACCGGCGCCTATGTGCTGAAATCCTTCAAGCCGAACGAAGGCTATGTGCTGGAGGCGCGCCCGGGCTACTGGCGCGGCGATGCCAAGATGGCGAACGTCTTCATGCAGCACGTCCCGGAAGCCGCGACGCAGCGCCTGCAGCTGGAAAAGGGCGACATCGACATCGCGCGCGAACTGACCCCGACCGACATCGAGGGCATGGCGGGCAATGCCGATGTCAAGATCCAGAACGACGTGGGCGGGCAGATCTACTATCTGTCGTTCAACCAGAAGAACGAGAACTACAAGAACCCGAAGTTCCTCGACGCGATGCGCTGGGCGATCGACTACACGGGCATGACCGACACGCTTCCTGAAGGGCACGTGAGTGGTGCATCAGGCCTTCCTGCCGAAGGGCTATCTCGGCGCGCTGGAAGACACGCCCTACACGCTCGACATCGAAAAGGCCAAGGCGCTGATGGCGGAATCGGGCATCACCGAACCCCGAAGATCGTGCTTGACCGTGCGCAACGCCGCCGACCGGATGGACATGGCGCAGTCGATCCAGAACACCTTCGGGCAGGTCGGCATCACGGTCGAGCTGAACGTGGGCGAAGGGGCGGAACAGCTCAAGCGACTACCGCGCCCGCCAGCATGACGGCACGCTGCAGACCTGGGGCCCGGACTATCCCGATCCGCACACCAACGCCTCGACCTTCGCCGATGAACCCCGACAACTCGGACGAGGCGAACAACACCGGCTACCTGGCCTGGCGCAACGCCTAGGATCCGGGCGCGCTGACACGCCGATGACCGAAGCCGCCGTGGTGGAGCAGGACACCGACAAGCGCAAGGCGATGTACGAGGAAATCCAGACGGTGCACCGCGACAACCTCGCCCTTCATCGTGATGTTCCAGCAGGCGCGCCAGACGGGCATGCGGGCCAATGTCGACGGGCTTCTACACCGGTGGGGCGATCGACTCGGCCGCCTACTGGCTCGTGACCAAGTAAGCGACAGGGCCGCGCGCCGGGGTTCGGTGCGCGGCCCGTTTCACCGGATGACCGACACCTCCCCGCCTTCCGCAACCGTCGCGCCTCGTGCACCGTCGCGCGCAGGTCGGCTGGCGTGCTGGTCACGCTGGTCGTCGACCTTCCTCGGCCTTCTGCTCGTCACCTTCGTCATCGGCCGCGTCGTGCCGATCGACCCGGTGCTGTCGATCCTCGGCGAACGCGCGACCGAGGCGCAGATCGCCGAGGTGCGCGACGAAGCTGGGGCTGGACGTGCCGCTGTGGCAGCAGTTCGTCGATCTATGTCGGCGACGCGGTGCAGGGCGATCTCGGCACCTCGATCCGCACCGGCGAGCCGGTGCTGCGACGAGATCGCGCGCTACTTCCCCGCCACGCTGGAACTGGCCACGCTGGCCACGATCATCGGCGTCGCTGGTCGGCGTGCCCGCCGGGCGTGCTGGCCGCGACCCGGCCCGGATCAGCTCGCCGACCAGATCGTGCGGCTGGTGGGGCTGATGGGCTATTCGATGCCGGTCTTCTGGCTGGGGCTGATGGGGCTTCTGGTGTTCTACGGCCAGCTCGGCTGGGTCGGCGGGCCGGGGCGGCTGGACCCCGCCTATCGACATGATGCTGGAATTCGAGATCTGACGCAGCTACACCGGCATGATCCTGATCGACACCGCGCTGAACGGCGCCTGGGACATGTTCGGCAACGCCGTTCAGCCACATCATCCTGCCCGCCGGGCTTCTGGGCTATGTCTCGATGGCCTACATCAGCCGGATGACCCGCAGCTTCATGATGAACGAACTGGGGCAGGAATACATCACCACCGCCCGCGTCAAGGGCATGCCCGAACGGCGGGTGATCTGGGTCCATGCGATGCGCAACGTGCTGGTGCCGCTGATCACCGTGATCGCGCTGTCCTACGCCTACCTGCTGGAAGGCTCGGTGCTGACCGAGACGATCTTTGCCTGGCCGGGCCTTGGCAGCTACATCACCGACGCGCTGCTGGTCGACCGACATGCCCGCGGTGCTGGGCGGGACCGTCGTGGTCGGCGTGGTCTTCATCGGCGCTGAACATGCTGTCGGACATGCTCTACCGCCTGGTCGACCCGAGGGCGCGCGGCATGACGGCGCTGACGCGCCTGGCTGCGCGACCCGAACCCCGCCTCGCGCCGGCAGGCGCGGCTGGGGCAGACCTGGCTGGCCTGGCTGCGCCTGCGCCGCAACCGCTGGCGATGGTCGGGGCTTGGCGATCGTCGGCGGCGCTGCTCCTGATGGCGGCCTTCGCGCCGCTGGATCGCGCCGCATGACCCGCATCGCGCAGGACCTGTCGCGCCGCCTGCTGCCGCCCGGCACCCCCGGCAACTGGCTGGGCACCGACGATTTCGGCCGCGATATCCTGAGTCGCGCATCATCTACGGCGCGCGCATCACCCTGTACATCGTCGCTGCTGGTGGTCGCTGACCGCGCCCGTCGTTCGGCCTGCTGATCGGCACGGTCGCGGGCTATTTCGGCGGCTGGATCGACGCGGTCCTGATGCGGATCACCGACATCTTCCTGGCCTTTCCCCAGCTGATCCTCGCGCTGGCGCTGGTCGCCGTGCTGGGGCCGGGCATGGAGAACGCCGTTCTGGCCATCGCCGCTCACCTCCTGGCCGCCCTATGCCCGCGTGGCGCGGGCCGAGACGCTGACGGTGCGCAACTCCGACTACATCGCCGCGGTGCGGCTGCAGGGCGCCGGCGCGGCGCGGATCATCTGGGGCCATGTCGTGCCGATGTGCCTGCCCTCGGTCATCATCCGCGTGACGCTCGACATGGCGGGCGTGATCCTGATCGCGGCGGGCCTTGGCTTTCTTGGCCTTGGCGTGCAGCCGCCGCTGCCGGAATGGGGCGCTGATGATCTCGGCGGGGCGCAAGTTCCTGTTCGAACAGTGGTGGGTCGCCACCATGCCGGGCCTTGCCATCTTCATCGTCTCGCTGGGCTTCAACCTGCTGGGCGACGGCTTGCGCGACGTGCTCGACCCGCGGAGTGCCGGCCGATGACGCCTGCTGACGGTGCAAGAACCTGCGCGTGACCTTCGACACCGAGGCCGGCCCGGTCGAGGCGGTGCGCGGCGTGTCCTTTTCGCTCGGGCGCGAACGGCTGGGGATCGTCGGCGAAAGCGGCTCGGGCAAGACGATGACCGGGCGCTCGGTGCTGCGGCTGATCCGCCCGCCGGGCGCGGATCGCGGCCGACGAGATGACCTTCGACGGGCATGACCTGACAGCGCGCCACCGAACGCGAGATGCGCGCCCTGCGCGGCCCCCGCATCGCCATGGTGATGCAGGACCCGAAGTATCTCGCTGAACCCGGTGATGACGGTCGGCGCGCAACTGACCGAAGGGCTGCGCCAGCGCGACCGGTCTGGGCCGGGCCGAGGCGCGCGCCAAGGCCATCGCCGCGCTGGAGGCGGTGCAGATCCGCGACCCCGACCGCGTGATGGAGGCCTATCCGCACGAGCTGTCGGGCGGCATGGGCCAGCGCGTGATGATCGCGATGATGCTGATCCCCGAACCCGACCTGCTGATCGCCGACGAGCCGACCTCGGCGCTGGACGTGACCGTGCAGGCCGAGGTGCTGTCGATCCTCGACGCGCTGGTGCGCGACCGGGGCATGGGGCTGATCTTCATCAGCCACGACCTGCGGCTGGTCGCGCGCTTCTGCGACCGGGTGCTGGTGATGTACAAGGGCCGCATCGTCGAGGAACTGGCCGCGCGACGACCTGATGCGCGCGCAGCATCCCTATACGCAGGGCCTGCTGAACTGCCTGCCCCGCATCGGCGGCGCGCGCGAGCCGCTGCCGGCGCTTGACCGCGACGCGGACTGGGCGCTGCTGACATGGCCCTGATCGAGATCGAGAACCTGTCCGTCACCTTCCGCGCCAAGGGCCGCGACGTGCGCGCGGTCGAAGGCGTCAGCCTGGCGGTCGAGGCGCGCGAAAGCTTCGGCCTGGTCGGCGAAAGCGGGTCGGGCAAATCCACCATCCTGCGCGCGATCTGCGGGCTGGCCCCGGTCACCGGCGGCACGATCCGCATCGCGGGCGAGCCGCTGCCCACGCCGCGCGGCGCGCGCCTTCTAGCCGGCGGGTGCAGATGGTGTTCCAGGACCCCTATGCCAGCCTGCACCCCCGCCACACCATCGACCGCACCCTGTCGGAACCGCTGGCGATCCACGGCTGCCGGCGATCGCGACGCCGCGTCGTGCAGGCGCTGGCCGATGTGGGCCTGCCCACCGGCTTCCGCTTCCGCTATCCGCACCAGCTGTCGGGCGGGCAGCGCCAGCGCGTCGCCATCGCCCGCGCGCTGATGCTGGAACCCGCAGATCCTGCTGCTGGACGAACCGACCTCGGCGCTGGACGCCTCGGTGCAGGCCGAGATGCTGAACCTTCTGGACCGGCTGCGCGCCGAACGCGGGCTGACCTTCCTGATGGTCAGCCACGACCTCGCCGTGATCGACCACATGTGCGACCGCATCCTGGTGATGCAGCACGGCCGCGCGGTCGAGGAGCTGTCGCGCGACGATCTGGCCGGCGCGACGGATGACGACCGCCTATGCCCGCAGCCTGTTCGACGCCAGCGCCGACCGGATGCTGGACGCGGGCTAAACGCTCGCGCGTCAGCGGGCCACGTCGACGACCACCCTGCCCTGCACCTGCCCCTTCAGGATGGCTTCCCCCAAAGCCGGCAGGTCACCCAGACCCGCCGGGCGGATCGCCGCCTCGAGCTTCTCCAGCGGCAGGTCGCGCGCGATCCGGTGCCACGCCGCGAGGCGGGGCGCATAGGGCACGAAAACACTGTTGATCCCCAGCAGGTTCACCCCCCGCAGCAGGAACGGCACGACCGAGGCGGGCAGGTCGGACCCGCCCTGCAAGCCCCACGGCGGCAGCCGAGGCGTTCATCTTCAATTGCCCCAGCACGCGCGCCAGCATTGCACCGCCCACGCTGTCAATGCACCCGGCCCAGGTCTCGGTTTCAAGCGGCCGCTTCACGGTTTCGGCAAGCTCCGCGCGCGGCACGATCCGACTTGCGCCGAGGTCGCGC
The DNA here is from genome assembly GCA_963736565.1 of uncultured Alphaproteobacteria bacterium. Taxonomy (GTDB): domain Bacteria; phylum Pseudomonadota; class Alphaproteobacteria; order Rhodobacterales; family Rhodobacteraceae; genus Aliitabrizicola. The sequence continues at coordinate 895,915 of CAVTOW010000005.1, read as the reverse complement.
AGATAACCCTCGGTCTCGGGCCGCCCTGTGACGGCAGCCACGCGATAGCCAAGCTTTGCAAGGATCGCCGTCGCGACCGACCCGACGCCGCCCGAGGCCCCCGTGACCAGCACCTCGCCCTGATCGGGGCTCAGCCCGTGATCTTCCAGCGCGATCACGGCCAGCATCGCGGTAAAACCGGCCGTCCCGACGGCCATCGCCTGCCGCGTCGTCAGCCCGTCAACCAGAGGCACCAGCCAGTCGGCCTTGACGCGCGCGCGGGTGGCATAGCCGCCCCAATGCGCCTCGCCCACCCGCCAGCCGGTCAGCACCACCTTGTCGCCCGGCTTGTAGCGCGGGTCCGACGACTGCTCGACCGTTCCCGCGAAATCGATCCCCGGCACATGCGGCCAGACCCGCACGAGCCCGCCGCCCGACCCAAGGCACAGCCCATCCTTGTAGTTCAGCGTGGAATACTCGACGGCGACCGTGACATCGCCGTCTGGCAGACGCCCGTCATCAAGTTCCTGCACCGAGGCAGACGTCTTGCCCGCATCGTCCTTCTCGACCACCAGCGCCCGGAACATCGCATACTCCCCTGCCATTCGCCGCAACCCTAGCGGCCCGGCGCGGCAAGGAAAACCCGCCTCACGCGCCGTAGCCCGGCCCGTTCGACCATCGCCAGGCATCCGCGATCATCTGCGGCAGGGTCGAGCGATGGGGCTCCCATCCGAGCACCGCCTTGGCGCGTGCCGAACCCGACACGAGCCGGGTCGCATCGCCGGGGCGGCGCGGCCCCTCGATGATCGGCACGTCGCGGTTCGTGACGGTGGCCGCATGGGCGATGACCTCGCGCACCGAGAACCCGCTTCCCGTTCCCAGGCAGTAGACCCCGCCCTCGCCACCCTCCAGCAACTGGCGCAGACCCAGCACATGCGCCTCCGCCAGGTCCATCACGTGGACATAATCGCGGATGCAGGTGCCGTCCGGGGTGTCATAATCCGACCCGTGCACCGTCAGCGCCGGACGACGGCCCGCGATCGCGTCGAGCATCAGCGGAATGAGATGCGTCTCGGGTCGGTGCTGCTCGCCCACCTCGCCTTCGGGGTCTGCTCCGGCCACGTTGAAGTAGCGGAAGATCACGCTCCGCAGCCCGTGGCTGGCGCGGAAGTTGCCCAGCATCTGCTCGATCGCCAGCTTCGATGCGCCATAGGAATTGATCGGGCGCTGCGGCGTGTCCTCGTCCAGCACCACGCCGTCCTGATCGCCATAGGTCGCACAGGTCGATGAAAAGACGAAGGCCCCGCACCCGGCGGCGACGGCAGCCTCGATCAGGTTCAGCGCGCCCGTCACGTTGATGCGCCAGTAGCGCCCCGGATCGGTCATCGACTCGCCCACCAGCGACAGCGCGGCGAAATGCATGATCGCCACGGGACGATAGGTCGCCAGCGCCGCCTCGATGCTGGCGCGGTCCATCAGGTCGCCTTCGACCAGCGGACCATAGCGCACCGCCTCGCGCCATCCGGTGGCAAGGTTGTCGAAAGCCACGGGCACGAAACCGCTGGCGTGAAGCGCCTTGCAGGCGTGCGAACCGATATAGCCCGCACCTCCGGTGACCAGAACGTGTTCGACCACTTCCATTCTCCTTCGCATCGGGCGGGGCGGCGCCCTGCCTGATCCAACCCCGAACCCGGCACAGCCGTTCCACTGCCGCGCGGTCGCCGTCAACCGAAATGCAGCCGCCAGTCAACGGTAACCCTGTCTTAAGCAAAACGCTGGATACAAAAAGGGTAAACCGCCCGCCCGCACCCCGCCGCCTCGCGACATGACCCGAATTGCAGCCCCCCTCGGCAGAGGGATCGTTCCGTTCACCCGCTTGCCAAGTAGGAGCATCGATGCCCGCCCGAAGGATCGCCGCACTCTTTCGCCGCTATGCCGCCGCCCATCTGGCGTTGACCCTGCCGGGTCAACCTCTGTGGGACGAAGGGGGGCGCATCGTGGGTCAGGTCGACCGTCTGTCGCTGCGCCAGGGCCGCCTGATTGTCGAGGGCTGGACCACAGCCGAGGCAATCAGCCTGTGCCGGGGCGCGTCGCGCACCGAACGCGCGCCCTCGCTGCCCCGGCCCGATGTGGCGCACGCCCATCCCGCGATCAGCCAGCCGCACCCCGGTTTTCTGGTCGATCTGCCGGGCGGTCCGGAACCGGCGATGCTCGGCCTGCGGCTGGGTGACACGCGCCTGCTCTACCCGCTGCCGCGTCCCGCCCCGGCGCGGATCGCCCTTGCACGGGCGGCCCTGCTTCCCGTGTTCCTGCGCGATACCGCCCGCGCCACACCGGCCCTTTTCCGCTGGCTGCTGACACGCGACGCAGGGTTGCGCAGCAGCATCAAGCGCCATCTCAGGCTTGGGGACCCCTGCCCGCCGCGGGGGCTGGAGCCGTTGTTGTTCCTTGATGACAGCCTCGCGGCCCTGCCCGAACGCGCCCGCACGGCCGAACGGGCACGGCTTGCACCGGCCGCGCTGTCGCAGCTTCCCGTGACCATCGTGCTGCCGGTTCACAACGCCTTCGACCTGCTGCCCGAGGTGCTCGACCGCATCCTGCGCCACACCGACCTGCCCTGGCATCTGGTCGTGATCGAGGATGCCTCGACCGATCCCGCCCTGCGGCCCTGGCTGCGCGAATGGGTTGCGCGGCAGGAAGCCGTGTCACCGGGCAGGATCACGCTGATCGAGCATGACGAGAACCGGGGTTTCATCCGCTCGGTCAACGCCGGTCTCGCCATCGCCGCCCGGCGGAACGAGGATGTCGTCTTGCTGAACTCGGACGCCTTCGTCCCGCCCGGCTGGGCCTCGCGCCTGATGCGCCCGTTCCTCGCGCATGACCGCGTTGCCTCGGTCACGCCGCTGTCGAACGATGCCGAGATCCTGACCCTCCCGGTGATGTGCCAGCGCACGCCCCTGCGCATGTCCGAGGCCGACGCCCTCGACCGCGTCGCGTCGGCGATCCACCCCGACGCGGGCCTCGCCGATGTGCCGACAGGTGTCGGCTTCTGCATGGCGATGGGGCGCGACTGGCTGCGCCGCGTCCCGCAGTTCGATACAGCCTTCGGACGCGGCTACGGGGAAGAGGTCGACTGGTGCCGCAAGGTCCGCATGCTTGGCGGGCGCCACCTTGCCACCGCAGGGCTGTTCGTCGAACATCGCGGCGGCACCTCGTTCGGGTCCGCCGAAAAGCTGCGCCTCATCGCGCAGAACAATGCCGAGATCTCGCGCCGCCACCCCGGCTTCGATGCCGAGGTGCAGGCCTTCCTTAAGGCCGATCCCCTGGTGACTCCGCGCCTCGCCCTGGGCCTCGCCTTTGCCGCAGGGCGCGCGCGCGGCCACTTGCCCATCTACCTGGCGCACAGCCTTGGCGGCGGGGCCGAGGACTACCTGCGCGCAAGACTGGCGGGCGACCTTCAGCCTGCTGGTGCGGGCGCGGCGGTGGTCCTGCGCGTGGGCGGCGCGCTGCGCTGGCACGTCGAACTGCACCTGCCGCAGGGAACGCTATCCGGCGGAACCGACGACTTTGCCTTCGTGCAGCGCCTGCTGGCCCCCATCAAGGCGCGCGACATCGTCTATTCCTGCGGGGTGGGCCACCCCGACCCCGCCGAGCTTCCGGCGCGCCTTCTGTCCCTGCGGCAGGGTCCCGGCGACCGGATTGAGGTTCTTATGCACGACTACCTCCCCGTCAGCCCGTCCTATACGCTGATGGATGCGGACGGGCGGCATCGCGGCCTGCCCGACCCTGCGGGCGACGATCCCGCCCACAGCCCCCGGGGAACACCCCTCGCCCGCTGGCAGCGCGACTGGGGCCGACTGATCGAGGCGGCCGATAAGGTGACGGTCTTCTCGCGCGACAGCCATCGCCTGATGCTTGGCGTCTATCCCCAGGCCAGCAGGACCCTCCACTTGCGCCCGCACCGCCTGTTGGCCGACATTCCGCCCTGCGTCGCGCGGACAAGCGGCCCGCCGGTCATCGGCGTGCTCGGCAATATCGGTCAGCCAAAGGGCGCCGCCGTGATGGCCGAACTCAGCCGCAGGCTCCAGCACTCCGATGCGCGGCTCGTGCTGATTGGCAGCCTCGACCCGGCCTACACCCTGTCGCCCGATACCCGCATCCATGGCCGCTACGACCGGGCCGAGATCGCGACACTTGCCGCGCGCTACGGCATCGACCGCTGGCTGATCCCCTCGATCTGGCCCGAGACGTTTTCCTACGCGACGCATGAGGCGCTGGCGACGGGGCTGCCCGTCTGGTGCTTCGACCTCGGCGCGCAGGGTGAGGCGGTGCGCGCGGCGACGCGGGCGGGGCGACCGGGCGGCACCCTCCCCCTTGTCGACGGCGCGCCCGACATGGACATGCTGCTTGCGGCCCTTCTGGCCCCTGCACCGACCGAAAGGGCCATCGCGTGACCGCGCGCACGCTGTCCATTGCCGATCTGCGCGCCACGGGGATCGAGGTGCTCCGCCGTCCCGGCCAGGGCGCGCAGGTGATGCTGCCCGCCCACAGCGTGATCGAGGCGCCGGCCAGCCTCAAATGGACCCAGTTCGGCCATTCCCTCGAACTGGGCGCCTTTTCCTACCAGGTGTCCGGCTTCTGCACGGCGGCCCGGATCGGCCGCTATTGCTCGTTCGGCGAGGATGTGCAGATCGGCCGGCAGAACCATCCGACGACATGGGCCTCGACCAGCCCCGCCTTCTACCTTCACGCGGCGACATTCGACCTCGATGGCGGGTTCGAGGGCGCGGGCGACTGGCATCGCTACCGTATCGACGCGGGCGAGCCGCCAACCCGCGCCCGCATCACGACGATCGGCAACGATGTGTGGATCGGCCACGGCGCGACGGTCGTCGCGGGCGTGACAATCGGCGACGGGGCCGTGGTGGCACAGGGCGCGGTCGTATCGCGCGATGTGCCCCCCTACGCCGTCGTGGCGGGCAACCCGGCGGTCATCAAGAAGTTTCGCCTGCCCCCGCAACTGATCTCGCCCATGCTGCGCTGCCGCTGGTGGCGCTTCGCCCCCTGGCAACTTGCTCATCTGAACCCGGCGCGGCCCGAAGCCTTTGCGGCCGGCGTGTTCCAGATGGATCAGGTCGCGCCCTTCTGCCCAACCACCCTGGATTTGAGGAACACGGGATAATGGACCTTATCCGCCATCCGATCGTCTTTCTGCACCTGCCCAAGACGGCGGGGCAAACCGTCCACAACGCGCTGGCCGCAGCCGTCGGCCCGGCCCGCGTCTCGCCGGTGCGTGTCCATACCCAGGCCGGGCCCGGCGCCGCACAGTTTCCGGCCGGGTATGCGCTCTACTCCGGCCATATCGACTGGGACGGGATCGGCGCGCTTCCCGACCAGCGCTTCACCTTCACCATCCTGCGCGATCCGCGCGAACGCATCGCCTCGTTCTATCTGTTCCTGCGCCGCGAGGCGCAGCGGCTGTCGCCCGAGGTGCTGGCCCAGCCCGAGAATGTCGGCCGGCACAACGCGCTGAAGTGGAGCGCCGACGACTATTTCTTCGGCGGTGACGATGCCTGGCAGGCCTTCGTCCGCGACCACTTCGACAACTTCTATTGCTCCTACTTCGGCACGCGGCGCGTTCGCGGGGCTGCCGCGTTCCGGGCACTGCCGCGGGCCCAGGCCGTCGCCCATGCCCGCCACGGCCTCGCCAGCCTGGACGGTGTCTTCCGCACCGATGATCTGCGGGCGCTCGAGGCGGTGATGGCCGAGCGTTACAGCTTCGCGCTGCGCCTCAGCGGGCGCTACGACAACGCAGGCGACAGACGGGGCGAGCCGCGCTGGCCACGGTTGCTGGCCGCGTTCGAGACGGATGCCGCGCGCAACCGGATCGACGACTTCGTGGACCGCGACTGCGACCTGCTCGCCCGCCGCGCCGTCTCGGCCTGAATGCGATCAGTCATGCAGAAGGTCGCGCGCGTCGCGCCGCAGCATCAGAAGGCCGAGGATCAGCGGCACGAGCGCCACGGCCATCACATAGAGCGGTTCGGCGTAGTCGGCCCTGTAGCCGGGATAGAACCCCGCACGCAGCAGCCCGACCACATGATTGAGAGGGTTCCACCAAAGCCAGTCGCGAAAGGGTTGCGGCACCTGGTCGAGCGTGAAGAACACCCCCGACACCAGGAAGAGCGGCCGCATCAGGATCGACCAGATGGTCTGCCAGGCGGGAAAGCGGGTGAAGAGCCAGCAGTTCAGCGTGCCCACCCCAAGCGCCAGCAGCGCGACCAGCGCGAAGCTTGCCGCAATCGGTCCCGGCGACAGCACGGCCTGCGTCTCGAACACCAGAAGGATGCCGCCGAAGACGAGGTAGGCCACCAGGATCTGCGTCGCAGCCGTGATCGCGAACCGCGCAAGGATGGCATCGGCAAAGGTGACGGCCGGATAGGCCAGCAAGCTGCGCGAGAACAGCAGGGCCAGCGCAACCCGGCCCGAAACCGTCGTGTAGACGAGGAACGGCACCAGCCCCGTCGCGTGGAACAGCACGAAGTTGCGGCCAAGGGGCGGGGCTGCGAAGCCAAGGGCAAAGACCATCGACAGCAGGGCAATGCCCGCAACCGGCTCCACCACCGCCCAGAGATATCCGCCGGGAGAGCGGCCATAGCTCGTCGCCATTTCGCGCAACGCAAGCGCCGCGATCGCGCGGAGGCTGGCCAGGCGGCGGGCGCGGCGCGGGTGGCCGAAGACGGGGCGCTGCGGGGGGCGGGCAGTCTCGGTCACGATCGGCCTCGGAGTTGCACCGGCCGCCCGGCGGCCGCGCCCGAACCTGTCACCGAAGCCTTTAGGAAACGTTTACGATGATCCAGGGACTCGTGCCTGCCCCACCTCAACCTGCTGCCCAAGGCCCGCGACCGGCGCTGGTCAGCGCGGTTCCGCCACCCGCCCCGTTGCCGCCGCCGGTGCCCGCCAGTTCGCTGCGGTCCCGCCATTGGGCGCTGATCCTCAGCTTCCTGGCCTTCGTCGTGCTGCCCGTCGCGGTGAGCGGCTGGTATCTCTGGGCGCGCGCGGCGGATCAGTATGCGTCCTATGTCGGCTTTTCGGTCCGCAAGGAGGAGGCGGGATCGCCGCTTGACCTGATCGGCGGCCTTGCCGCGATTTCGGGGTCAAGCTCGGCCGATACCGACATCCTCTACGAATACATGCAGAGCCCCGGTCTGGTGGCCGACATCGACGCCGAACTTGACCTGCGTGCAATCTGGTCGAAGGCACCGGGCGATCCCGTGTTCGCCTATGCCGCGCCGGGCACGATCGAGGATCTGGTCGACCATTGGCAGCGCAAGGTGCGCATCTCCTATGACAGCGGCACCCACCTGATCGAGGTGCGGGTTCTGGCCTTCGACCCCGACGATGCGCAGCGCATCGCGCGCGCCGTTTTCACCCGGTCGGGGAAGATGATCAACGCGCTCTCGGACATCGCGCGTGAGGATACGATACGCCACGCCCGCACGGATCTGGCCCAGGCCGAGGCGCGGCTCGGCGAGGCGCGCGCGGCGATGACCGGCTTCCGCAACCGAACCCAGGTCGTCGACCCTACGGCGGATGTCGCAGGCCAGACCGGGCTTCTCGCCAAGCTGCAGGAACAACTGGCCGAAGCGCTGATCACCGTCGACCTGATGGCACCGACGATGCCCGCGGGCGACCATCGCCTGCTTCAGGCCGAAGCCCGGGTGCGGGTGATCGAAGCCCGCATCGCCGCCGAACGCCAGAAACTCGGTCTTGGCGCGGGCGGCGGCGATGCGGCGGTGTTTGCCGAAGTCGTGGGCGAATACGACCGCCTTCAGACCGATGTGGAATTCGCGGGGGAAAGCTATCACGCGGCGCGTGCGGCCTTCGATGCGGCCCTCGCCGAGGCACGGCGGCAGGGCCGCTACCTCGCCGCCCATATCGCGCCCACGCGGGCCGAAAGCGCGCGGTTTCCGCAGCGCGAGGTCCTGCTTGGCACCATCACGGTGTTCCTCCTGCTGCTCTGGGGCACCATCGCCCTTGTCGCCTATGCTCTGCGCGACCGGCGATGATTCATCTCGAGGCGCTGACCAAGACATTCCGTCTGCGCGGGCGCTCCCGACCGGTGATCGACAACGCAACGATCACCCTGCCCCCGCACCGCGCCATCGCCCTGCTGGGGCGAAACGGGGCGGGCAAATCCACCCTGCTGCGCCTGATCGCGGGCACCATGGCGCCCACTGCGGGGCGGGTGCGCCTGACCGGAAGCGTGTCATGGCCGGTGGGCTATGCGGGCTCTTTCCATGGCGATCTGTCTGGTGCGCAGAACACCCGTTTCGTGGCGCGCATCTACGGCGTCGACAGCGACGCGCTGGTGGATTTCGCCCGCGACTTCGCCCGGATCGGCCCCGCCTTCCACGCCCCGTTCCGCACCTATTCGTCGGGGATGAAGGCCCGCCTCGCCTTTGGCGTCTCGATGGGCATCGCCTTTGATACCTATCTGGTCGACGAGGTGACGGCGGTCGGCGACGCGGCCTTTCGCGCCAGCAGCGCCGCGCTGCTGCAGGCCCGGCTGGACTCGGCGGGAGCGATCGTCGTGAGCCATGCCATGGGTCAGCTGCGCGAACTCTGCAACGCCGCCCTGCTGATCGAGGAGGGCCGTCTGCACTGGTTCGACGATCTGGAAGAGGCGATCGACCGGCACGAGGCGGCGCTGCGCCAATGATCCCGTCACACGATCCAGACCAGTCCGTTCAGCTCCGACAGGCTGGAGACGCCCTGAAGCGTCACCACGTTGTCGAAACCGAAGTCGAAGCTGACCGACCCTGCATTGACCCGTCCGAAGGTTGCAACAAGATCGGCCACCTCCCACCCCGGTCCGAAGATGCTGTCGTCCAGTTCCAGCCGGTCGCCGTCGGTGCGGCGAAACTCCTCGACCAGATCGCGCCCGCCGCGGAACACGAAGACATCGGCCTGCGTGCCGCCGCGCAGGGTGTCGTCGCCCGCCCCGCCGTCCAGCGTGTCGCGGCCCGACCCGCCGTTCAGATAATCCGCCCCGTTGCGCCCGACCAGCAGGTCGGCCCCGTCGCGCCCGAACAGGCGGTTGGCCCCGGCATCACCGAACAGACGGTCGTCATGGCTGCTGCCGGCGAGGTCCTCGACGAAGACAAAGACATCGCCCGCCGCCTCGCCCGTGCTGTTCTGCGTGAACTGAAGATCGACGGTAAGCCCCTCAAGCGCCTCGGAATACTGCGCCCGGTCCCGGTTCGCGCCGCCGTCGAGCGTATCCATCCCCGGCCCGCCCAGCAGAACATCGTCACCGACGCCGCCCTCCAGCAGATCATTGCCCCGCCTGCCATAAAGCCAGTCCACATTTCCGCCGCCCCGCAGAACGTTGTCGCCGGTCGTGCCGCGCAGGTTATCCGCCCCCGCGCCGCCGATGATCCCTTCGATCCCGACATGCACATCCCCTGCCGCGAGGTTGGTGTTCAGTTGCGGGGCAAGCAGGTCGATGCGCTGGCTGCCGCGCGCTTCGGAATAGTCGGCAAAGTCGAACCCCGCCCCCCCTCCATCCGGTCCGCGCCGGGCGAGCCTGCCAGAACGTCGTCACCCGCCCCGCCTTGCTGGGTATCGTTGCCCGGCGTCCCCTCGATCCGCCGCCCCGGCGCGACGGTCGTGCCCCCGGCATGGGTCAGGGCGAACATGTCAGGCCGAAAGTCGCCCGCTGCCAGCGAGCGCCCGTCGGCGCTGAGGATCGTCAGCGTCTCGGACCCGAAGCGGATCACCGCACCTGTCGCGGTGCTGACCAGATCCAGCGCGTCCATCGAGTAGATGCGGCCCCAGGCGCTGAGGTCGAGCAGGTCGACCCCGCGTTCGAAATCGGTGATCGTGTCCGCGACACCGTCGCGGGCCATGACGAACCGGTCGGCAGCCGCGCCACCCGCCATCACATCCTGACCCGCCCCATCGATCAGGATGTCTGCCCCCGCGCCACCGTCCAGCGTATCGTTCCCTGCCCCCCCGTCGATCAGGTCGCCCCGCGCATCCCCGGTCAGCCGGTCGGCCAGCGCACCGCCCGTCAGCATGGGCGCCAGCGCACCGGGATCGAAGCGCAGCCGCGTCAGCCCCACGCCTTCGCCCGCCGCGATCACCTCGATGCGCCCGTCCCAGGCCAGCGCGTCGAGGGCGGTGATGTTCTCGAGCGCGCCGTCCACGGCCTGCTCGACCGTCCCGAGCAGCACAAGATACCCGCCCGGCAGCAGCGTGAAGGCGCTGATCCCGTCATCGCCGCCGCCCGCGAACAGGAACACACGGTCGCCCAGGGTGGCAGAGGCCAGCGCCTGCACCCCCTGGAACCGCGTCTCGAGGCTGTCGATGACGTGGTCGCCAAGCGCCATCGTGCCCCCCGCACCCAAGACGACGACGCTGATCGAGGACGACCCGGCACCCGCGACCACCGCATGCGCGACCCCGCCCAGCCACACGATCTCGATATCCGCGGGGGCCGCCAGACCAAGCCCACCTGCCGCACCCAGACTGTCCGCCTGCTGAAGCGACCCGTCCTCGGCAACGCGAAAGGCGATCACCGCCTCTTGCCGCACCGAAATCGCCAGCAGATAGACCTGCCCGCCCAAGAGTCACCTGCGCCAGATCGGCAATGTCCACGCCCTGCCACGACGCGCCGAGAGAGGTCACGCGCGCCTCCGCCCACGACCCGTTCTCCATCACGCGCGAGGCGGTGATCGCCGACGTCCCGAGCTGGCTCGTGAAGACGAGGCGGGTTGCGCCGAACTCCACCACCTCGATGGCGGCGATGGCACCCTGCGGGCTTCCCGAGACGCTTGTCGCGGCACCGATCTGCCCGCCGCCCTCCAGCCGATAGCCAGATACCCGCGCCGCGCTGCCGCCCGTGGCAAGCAGCGTCTCCGTGCCCCCCACCGTCATCAGCGTCAGGCGCCCCGGCGCGGGAACGGCTGCGACGACTGCAAGACTCTGCTGGTCGAGAATCCGCATTGCCCCGTCGAGCGCGACCGACAGGATGCCGCCACCCGGACGCGTGGTGGACAGAAGCCGAAGCTCTCCATCCGCCGCGAACAGGTCAAGATCGGTGATGCCGGCAAGAAATGCTGCCGGACCGTTGCGGAAGGTGTCGATCACCTGGAATGTCACTGCCGCCGCCGCCCCCGGATCATGCGCTCGCGCCCGCGGGGACTGTCGCGCGCCCGCGTCAGCGCCCGGTTACGCCCTGCAGACAATCTCGTTCAAATTCGCGCAATCGGGGGGCGGCGATGACCCCTGGCGTGACGATCGTGATGGCCTGCCGGAACGGTGCGGCCCACCTGCCCCGGCAACTGGACAGCCTGCTGGCGCAAAGCCATGCGGACTGGGGCCTCTGGGCGGGCGACGACGGTTCGACGGATGACACGCGCGCTCTGCTGCGCGCATTCTCGGCCGCCCATCCGGACCGCCATGTGCGTCTGCTGGACGGGCCGGGTCTGGGAAGTGCGGCAAACTTCCTGCATCTGCTCTGCCATCCCGATCTGCCGCCGGGGCCTGTTGCGCTCTGCGATCAGGACGATGTCTGGCTGCCCGGCAAACTGGCCCGCGCCCTGCGCCGGATCGCGGCCGAGCCCGTCGGACATCCCTGTGCTCTACGCCGCCGAAAGCTGGCGCTGCCGCGCCGACCTGTCGCACCCGCAGGCATCGCGCCCGCCCTGTATCGCACCCAGCTTTGCCAACGCGCTCGTCCAGAACCTGTGCGCGGGCCACACGATCGTGCTGAACCCGGCCGCGCGCGACCTTGTGCGCCGCGCGGGCATCCCGGCCGGCATCGCGTTTCACGACTGGTGGCTTTACCAGCTAATCACCGGGGCGGGCGGACGTGTGCTGCTTGATCCTCTGCCGGTCGCGCTTTACCGCCAGCATGGCGCCAACGCGCTCGGCGCCGCAGGCAGCGCGGGGGCCGCCCTTCGTCGGGCGGCGATGATCGCGGACGGAACCTACGCGGCCTGGGGCCGCGCCCATCGGCGGGCGCTCGCCGCCTCGGGTGTGCTGGCCCCTCCGGCGATGGCGCTGCTTGCGGCATTGGGCGAGCGGCCGGGTCCGCTGCGGATGATGCGCCACGGTCTCCACCGCGACACGCGCCTCGGCACCGCCGCGCTCCTGGCCGCAGCCCTTGTCGGCCGGGCGTGACGGTCAGCGCCCGACGGCGACGTAGTCGCTGAAGCCCGCTGCCACCGCCTGGCTTGCCGAATAGATGTTGCGCAGGTCGGCCAGGCGCGGCACCGCCATCGCGCCCGCAAGACGCGACAGGTCCAGCGCGCGGAACTCGTTCCACTCGGTCAGGATCACGATGGCATCCGCGCCCGCCGCAGCGTCATAGGCGCTTTCGACCCAGGTCGACGCCGGGCAAAAGCGCGCTCGCCCTCGCGGAAGCCCTTCGGGATCGACCACGCGCACCGCGCCCCGGCGCCGACCAGCGCAGGCACGATGGTCAGCGAGGGCGCATCGCGCATGTCGTCGGTGTTGGGCTTGAAGGTGACGCCCAGGACGGCGATGGTCTTGTCGCGCACCTCGCCGCCGCAGAGGTCGACGATCTTGTCGACCATCCGCCGCTTGATCTCGTCATTCACCTTGATGACCGTCTCGGTGATCTGCATGGGCACGGCATGTTCCTGCCCGATCCGGGCCAGGGCCTTGGTATCCTTGGGAAAGCACGACCCGCCATAGCCCGGCCCGGCATGCAGGAACTTGTTGCCGATCCGCCCGTCCAGCCCCATGCCCCGCGACACCGCCTTGATGTCGGCGCCGACCTTTTCGCACAGCGCGGCGATCTCGTTGATGAAGGTGATCTTGGTCGCCAGAAAGGCGTTGGCGGCGTATTTGATCATCTCGGCGGATTCGAGACCGGTATAGACGATCGGGAAATCGCGCAGGAAAAGCGGGCGGTAGATGTCGGCCATCACCGCCTTGCGCGCGCTCGCTCTCGACGCCCACGACCACGCGGTCGGGGCGCATGAAATCGTCGATCGCCGCACCCTCGCGCAGGAATTCGGGGTTCGAGGCCACGTCGAACTCCGCCGTCGGGCCGTGCCGCGGCCACCGCCTCGGCGACCTGGCGGTTGGTGCCCACCGGCACGGTCGACTTGGTGACGATCACGGCATAGCCCGTCAGCGCGCGCGCCGATCTCGGCCGCCGCCGCCATCACATAGGTCAGGTCGGCATGGCCGTCGCCCCGCCGCGTCGGCGTGCCGACCGCGATGAAGACCGCATCCGCACCCGCCACCGCCGCCGCGATATCCAGCGTGAAGGTCAGCCGCCCGGCCTTCACGTTCTTGGCCAGCAGCACGTCCAGCCCCGGCTCGAAGATCGGGATCTCGCCCCGCTTCAGCTTCTCGATCTTGGCCGGGTCCTTGTCGACGCAGACCACGTCATGCCCGAAATCCGAAAAGCACACCCCCGAAACAAGGCCCGACATAGCCCGTGCCAATCATCGCGATCTTCATGGAAACGGCACCTTTGCTGTCGAAATTCCCTGCGCAGGACTATGCAGATGCAGCAACACTGTCAAACGCTGCCTGTCGCTCACAGCTTGGTCGCCTCGGGCGGCGGGGTGACCGCGCGCTTGTGCGCCGTCCCCTCGCGCCAGGTGATATAGCTGATCGCCCCGATGATCACCGCGCCCCCCAGCAGCACAAACGGATCGACCGGCTCGCCGAAGGCCAGGCTGCCCAGCAGCGTCGCCCAGACCAGCTGCAGGAAGGTGACCGGCTGCGTCACGCTCAGCGGTGCCGCGCGGAACGCCCGCGTCATGCAGTAATGCGCCGACCGTCGCAAAGGCCGCGACCAGCCCCAGCCAGCCCAGTTGCGCCCAGCCGACCGGCACCCAGACCGCCCAGGCAAAGGGGGCCAGCACCACCGTCACCGCCAGCGACAGCATCGCCACCACCACCCCCGCCCCGGCCATCGCACTCAGCCGCTTGGCGAACAGGTAGGACGCGGCAAAGCAGCGAGGCCGCGCAAAGCTGCGCCAGATGCCCCGGCAGGATCTCGCGCAGCCCCGGACGCAGCACGATCAGCGCCCCGAGCAGCGCGACCACGATGGCCAGGATGCGCCGCAACGCCAGCCGCTCGCCAAAGAACACCACCGCGCCGACCGTCACGATCACCGGGTTCAGATAGCCGATGGCCGTCACCTCGGCCACCGGAAGGCGCGCCATCGCGTAGAACCAGAAGATCACCGCAAAGCCATGCACCACACCCCGGCCCAGGAACAGCGGCCCGGTTCCCGGCGGCAGGCCTTGCCGCAGCACGCCACCCAACGTCGGCAGCAGGAACAGCACGCCCCAGGCAAAGCGGAGGAAGGCCGACTGCGCGGCGGGCAGGTCGGTGCCCAGATAGCGCACGATCCCGTTCACCGCGACAAAGCACAGCCCGCTTGCCAGCATCCACAGGATGCCCTCGACGGGACGCGAGGCGACGGGGACGGGCGCGGCTGACATGGGGCCGAGATGACCCGAAGCGGCGTCGGGCTTCAACCCCGCACGATCAGCCCGACCGCAATCGCCCACATCGTCAGCCCCACGACGACCTCCAGCACGACCCAGGCAGCGGGCCGGGCGAAGACCGGCGCAAGCAGCCGCGCGCCATAGCCCAGAGCCGCGAAGAACACCGCCGAAGCCAGCGACCGCCCCCGCCCCGAACGCCGCACCATAAGGCGCATATTGCGCCGAGATCGACCCGATCAGCATCAGCGTGTCCAGATAGACATGCGGGTTCGCCCAGGTGAGCAGCAGCACCGTTCCCAGCACCCGCGCCAGCGGCGCAGGCGCCGTCGCGGCGGGCACCAGCGCGGCGCCCCCGCGCAGTGCCGCGCGGAACCGCAATGCGCCATAGACCAGCAGAAAGGCCGCCCCGCCAAGCCGCATCGCCTCGCCCAGCCAGGGCAGTCGCGCCGAGAGCGCGCCGAACCCCGCCACCCCCGCGACGATCAGCACCGCATCCGACAGCGCACAGACCAGCACGACCGCGCCCACATGCTCGCGCCGCAGCCCCTGGCGCAGGACAAAGGCGTTCTGCGCGCCGATCGCAAGGATCAGGCTCAGCGACACCAGAAAACCCGCTACCGCTGCGCCACCCATACCGTCCCCCTCTATGTGCCTGCTTGACTAACGAGGGGGCGCGGGATTAGTCGAGTTAATCTTTCTGTCGCTGGATCAGTTTCGCTTATGTTCATCGACCCGCAGCTTCAGGCACTTGCGACCGTCCACAGGCGCGGCAGTTTCGAGGTCGCGGCGGCGATCCTGGGTCTGACGCCATCGGCCATCTCGCAGCGCATCAAGGCGCTAGAAGACCGTGTGGGTTGCCTGCTGATCCGGCGCGGCCAGCCATGCGAGGCAACGTCTGCCGGCCTGCGCCTGATCCGCCACCATGACGAGGTGGCCTTGCTGGAACAGGCGCTGGCGCGCGACCTTCCCGGCCCCGCCGCAGGCCCGGCGACCCTGCGCATCGCGGTCAATGCCGACAGCCTCGCGACCTGGCTGATCCCCGCGCTGGCGGCGGTGGACGGCATCCTCTTCGATATCGTGATCGACGATCAGGATCATTCGCAGGACTTGGCTGCGGCGGGGCGAGGTCGCCGCCGCTGTGACCGTCGCATGCCGGGCCCGCTGCAAGGCTGCGATACGATACCGCTGGGGGCGCTGCGCTATCGCGCGACGGCAAGCCCCGCCTATCTTGCCCGCTGGATGCCGGAAGGGCCGACTTCCAAGCGCGCTGGCCACCGCGCCCGCCTTGACATTTTCCGACAAGGACCGTCTGCAAATGCTTTGGGCAGAGCGGCAGACAGGCCGCAAAATTGACTTTCCCACACATCGCCTCGCATCCACCCACGCTTTCGTGGATGCGGCCCTCGCCGGGCTTGGCTGGGGCATGAATCCCGAAATGCTCGTGGCCGATCACCTCGCAAAAGGCCGCCTGGTCGAGCTTGCGCCCGACAGCCCGCTCGATACCCCGCTCCATTGGCAGTTCAGCCGCCTGACGGCAGAGGCGATCGCCCCTGTGACGCGCGCAATCCGGGCGGCAGCTTCAGATGTCCTGATACGGTCGGCCTAGCCGACCTTCGCCATCCGCTCGCCCAGGACGCGGATGATCTCGGCCATGGTGCCGGGGCAGCAGGCCAGAAGCTTGTGGAAATGATCCTTGGTGATCCGCAGCGTCTCGACCGAGGTCTTGGCCTTGACCGTCGCCATGCGGGGCGATTCCGACAGGATCGCAACTTCGCCGACCACCTGTTGCGCCCCGACGGTGCCAAGGTTGACGACTCCGTGGGACGACTCGATCGACGCCTCGACCTCTCCGGACAGAATCACATACGCGGCGTCCGCGTTGTCGCCCTGCCGGAAAATCGTCTCGCCCGCCTCGAAGTTCACCCGATCCGAGGCAAAGGCCAGAAGCTTAAGCTTCGCCGCCTCCATCCCGGAAAACAACGGGATAGAACGCAGGATGTTGAATTCGTCTTTCAGCATCATCGGTGAAGTCGCTTTCGCAAGTTCAGCCCCGGACCTCTCACGCAAGGCCCACGACATTTTTACTTATAGCATCCGGCGCCGTCTCTGTCTCAGCCGTTTCTTCATCTTCCAATATGGTGCGATCTCTGAAAAGCACCAGACGGTCAAAATGTTTCGCGAAATTACGTGACGACAAAACCCACACGATGGCAGGGTCGTCCGCCTCGCGGCGCAGGAATTCCATGGTGTGGATCAGGATCTGCTCCTGCTGTCCGGGGTCGAGGCCCGACAGCGGCCGGTTGAAGATGTAGTAGTCCGACCTGCGCAGCAAGGCGCGGGCCAGGTTCAGCTTCTGGCGCTGCGCCAGTGTCAGCCGCCGTCCCGATCCGCCAAGGTTGTAGTCCAGCCCTGCGTCGAAGATCCGCGCGGCCAGCCCCGGCTGCTGCGAGACCAGCCGCGTGATGATCGCCCGCACCTGCTTTTCTGCGTCATTGAACCGCAGGTTGACCTTCCCGAAGATGATGTTGTCGATCAGGCTGCCCGAGGCGAGGTAGCGGTCGGGATCATAGCGTTCGAACAGCGACTGAAGATGGGCCGGGATGCCCTGATGGAAGATCTCGCGCACCTCGACGATCTTCTGCATCAGCGTCTCGTCCAGCACCCCGAAGCGATGATGCGGCTCGATGTAGAGGAAGCTCAGCCGGATGATCGCGATGCGGTCCTCGGGGCTGGCCTGTTCAAAGGTCTTGCCGCGCAGCCGCTGCGCCAGCGCCTGGAACTTCGGAATGTCGTCCGGCTCCATGTAGCTCAGCCGCTCGAAGAACGGGTGGTCGCGCGGCAGGTCCTGGAACAGCTCCAGCGTCGTCTCGGCAATCGACAGGCCCATGCCGTAAAGCATCTCGCCCAGGCCCGTCTCGACGATCATTCGGTTGAAATAGGCCGTCCCTTCGGCCATCCCGGCCTCGTCGCGCACGTTGGTAAAGACGCCGAACAGGATGTTGTCCACCACCTTCGCCTCGCTGTTGTAGCTTCCGGCGGCAAAGGGAACGACAAGGTTCTTCAGGCCATTGCGCTGCAACTCGTCATGGAACTGGTGGCGCAGCGTCACGATCTGCGCCGCGAACTCGGGATCGTTCGACGTATCGACGGTCGAATAGGCGGCGAATTCATAGACCTGCTCTGTCAGCCCCACCACCTGCAACACGTCGTGGATCGCCCCGCGCAGGCCTTCCGGCCCGTCCACCGCATTTGCGGCGCTCAGGTCCACCCAGTCCGCCGAGGCATCGAAGCGCGGGTTGCCCGACAGATCGGCTTCCTTCAACTCCCACTTCCGGTGGCGCAGCGCCTTGCCCGTATACTCGGGTTCCTTCAGCGGGGCATGTTTCAGCCCGTAAAGCAGGTTGTCGCGCAGCGAACCGAAGAAGAAATAGGTGTCGGACGAGGCATAGGTGATCCGCCGTCCCGTCCGCGCCTCGGGCAGCGCAAAGATGTCTTCGTCGCCCGCCGTCACCTTGCCGCTCGACGGCCAGACCACCCGCGCCAGCACCTCGGCAACCGCCTCGGCCCCGCTGTTGCTGTCGCCGACCACCGCCACCGTCTCGCCCCGCTCTACCTTCAGCGAGACATGATCCAGCGTCCGCACGCCGCTGTCGTCGTCCACCGTCAGGTTGTGCACCACCAGCGGCGCGACGATGGCCGGCGCGTTGCCGGGGTCGAGCGCGTGCAGCGCCGGGTCCAGCAGTTCCTTGTTGCTGAACTGCTCCACCACCTGCTCATACTTCACCTGCACGTCCTGCCGCGTCAGGTCCCAGTCGATCAGCTCTTTCAGCGGCCCCGGCAGTTCCTTGTAGGCGTTGATGACCGCGATCAGCTGCCCCACGTCGAGGCTGCCCTTGATCGTCAGGTAGCCCCCGATCAGGTAGAACAGGAACGGCGTGACCTGCGCGAGGAAGTTGTTGAGGAACTTCACCATGAACTTGCGCTGGTAGATCTCGTAGCGGATGCTGAAGATGTGCCCCAGCCGCGCCGAGACATCTGCGCGCTCGTAGTTCGAGGTGTCGTTGGCGTGGATCGTGTTGATCCCCTCGACCAGCTCGTTCACCCGGCCCGCCAGCAGCCGCGCCGAAAGCTGCCGCTCGCGGCCAAGGATGATGAGGCGGCGGCGCAGGGGTGGAATGACCAGGATCTGCACGGTCGCCATGAAAGCCGCGACCATCCCCAGCCACAGGTTCTGAACGAAGATGAAGGCCAGTGCCGTCAGCGCCTGCCCCCCCAGCAGCGCTGGCTGCACAAAGGCATCGCCGGTGAAGCCCCCAAGCGGCTCCACCTCGTCCTTCACCATGCTGGACATCTCGGCACCCTTGACGTGCCGGAAATAGGCGGGCCGGAACCGCAGGATGCGGTCCACCAGTTCGAAACGGATGCGGCGCAGCAGACGCTCGCCCAGCCGGCCCTTGTAGGTGTTGATGTAGTATTTGAAGAGGCCGTTGACGATCACCAGCCCCAGGAAAACCAGGCTGAGACCCACCAGCGTCTGGATGCGGTCAAGCTCCATCCCGCCGACGAAACTGACCGTGCCGTAATACGGAATGTCGATCGTCGTCGGATTGAACAACTGCGTCGCGCCCGGCATCTCGAATCCGGTGCCCATGATCGGGCCGTTGACGATCTGCTTGGGCAGGTCGAAGGCCAGGTAATAGGGCAGCATCGACACGGCGACGATGAACAGAATCCACATCTGCTGCCGCCGCGTGTGGGTCCAGATGTACTTTTGGAAACTCGGTTCCATGCGTGACTTCTTCTGATCCGGGCGTTGCGCCCGGTGTGGCCAACATCTGAACCGATGCGTTCAGTTACATCTCGGCACTGCGCGACGAAGTTACAAGTCTGTCAGGATTTGTGCAGTGCGAAAAGCGCCATCTGTCAGGATCCCCGGCGCGCCGCGAGAGACGTCCTGTGCAAGCGCGCGCTTGACCGCATCCGCCATCGTCGACGCCGACAGGTCTGCCTCCTCCAGCACCACGGCCCGCCCGATCCGCGCAAGGCGCGCGGCGCGGTCGCCCTGTTCCGTCTCGCCTCCCTCGCTGTAGGGGATCAGAAGCGCCCGGCACCCGGCCTGCAAGACATCCCCCACCGTGTTGTAGCCCGCCTGCGAGATCGACAGCCGCGCGACCGACAGAAGCCCCGTGAAATCGCTGCGGAAGCGCATCATGGCGACATTGGCCGAAGCCTTGGCGGCAATCCGGTCGAAATCCGGCTGCGGCAGGTTCGGCCCCGTGATGACGCCCCAGCGACCCATCCCCGGCAACAACGCCTCGGCCCCGATCGCCGCCTCGACCAGCGCGCCGCCCACCACACCGCCCCCGGCGGACACGACCACGTCGAACCGCTCCTGCGGCGCCTCGGGCGGCGTGCCGCAGACGAGCCCGGTATAGACCACCCGGTCCGCGATCTGGTCGGCCAGCGGAAAGCTGTCGCCCAAGGCGGCAAAGGCCGGGTCGCCATGCACCAGCACCCGGTCAAAATGTGCGTTCACCAGCCGGACCGTTTCCGCGTCGCGCTCGGGCTTGCCGTGGCGTTGCAGAATGTCGCGCAGCGAGCAGACCAGAAGCGGGCGCGGCACCGCCGCCTCGATCGCGTCGATCAGCGGCAACAATTCGAACCGCACCTGCCTGCGGCCAAAGGGAAACGCCTCGATCATCACGATATCGGGCCGCAGGCGATGGAAAGCCTCCAGCAGCAGGTCGCGCCGGTGATCGAGAAAGGCCGCATCGACGGGCCGACCGGCATCGTCCATCAACCCCTTGAAGCCGCCATCCGCCACCGCAATGCCCGGCAGCGCCACGTTCGGAATGTCCGCCCCCGGAAACCCCGGCACCGCCCGCCCGCCCGTGACCAGCGTCACCTCCATTCCGGCGGCGATCATCGCCCGCGCGATACGACTGGCCCGCGCCAGATGCCCGATCCCCAGCAGATGCTGGACATAGAACATCACGCGCCGCCCGCTCATGCCGCCTCCTCGCCGAAAAGCCCGACAAGCTGGGCGATGCTGCGGTGATAATCCAGCGTCGCGCGCACCCGCGCCTCGGCGGCTGCGCCAAGCCGCTCGCGCAGGTCCGGATCGCGGATCGCCCGCTCCAGCGCCAGCGCCAGCGCCGCAGGGTCCTCGGGCGGCACCAGCAAGCCCGTTCTCGCCATCGGTGAACAGCTCCGGAATGGCCGAGATCGTCGTGCTTACGCAGCACAGGCGCTGGCTCGCCGCCTCGACCAGCACGTTGGGCAGCCCGTCGCGATCGCCATCCGCCGTGATCCGGCAGGCCAGCGCGAACAGATCGGCCGCGCGATAGGCCGCCAGGACCTCGGACTGGTCCATCGCACCGTCGAACACCACCCTGTCGCCAAGCCCCAGATCCGTCGCCAGCGCCTTCAGCGCGGGGCGTTCCTCGCCACCCCCGATATGGACGAAACGCCAGTGCAGATCGCCCGGCAGCAAGGCCAGCGCGCGCAAGAGCACGTCATAGCCCTTCTTCGGCACCGCCCGCCCCACGCTCAGGATCGTCACCGGATCGTCCGCGCGCGCGCCGTTGCGGGGTGGGCGCTCAACAGGGTTCGGCCCGAAGGCCGTCAGGTTCAGCCCGTGATAGCTCAGATGCACCCGCGCGGGGTCGGCCGCCAGCGCGCGCAGATGCTCATACCCCGTCCGCGTGCAGGTCACCGCCCAGCGGACCCGCGACAGCTTGCCCGCCAGCTCCCAGTCGGGCAGCGTCCAGATGTCCTTGGCATGGGCCGACACGCTGACCGGCAGCCCCAGCATCCGCCCGGCATAATCCGCCACCGACGCGGGCGTATGGATGAAATGGGCGTAGATCCAGTCGCAGCCCTCGGGAAATTCCCGCGCCAGCACCATCGCCTGCCCGAGCCGCCGCACCCGGTTGGGCGTGAAGTCGCGCCGCAGGTCGCCCAGAAAGCCGCGCAACACCGCCCCGAACCCCCGCCGCCAAACCGCCGCCCACAGCCCGCGCAGCACGCGCCCCGGCTCCTGATACAGGTATTCCGGCAGATAGATCACAGGCGCGCGGATCTGGTCATGCACCGGATGGCGCTTGCGGTCGGTCGGGTGGCGCAGCGAGACGATGACCAGATCCAGCCCCGCCTCTTCCAGCCCCCGCAATTCCTGCGCGATGAAGGTCTCCGACAGCCGCGGATAGCCTTTCACGACCACCGCGATCCTGCGGCGCGGGCCAGCCTTCACCGCGCCTTCCCGACAGCCGCCAGCCTGCGCGCGCGCACCCGCAGGTCCTCGCCCACGATGCGCGAGATGTTGACCAGCCCCTCAAGCTGCAAACCCGTCGTGCCGTGGGACGGCAGGTTGCGGCTCGGCAGCGCCTTCAGTGCGGCGGCCATGCGGGCCGGGTCCGCCGCCTCTTCCGGCAAGAGCATGTCGATCATGCCAAGCTCTGCCGCGCGGCGCGCCCGCAGAAGCTGCTCTTCGCGCGGCATGGTGCGCGGCACGATCAGCGCGGGTTTGTCGAAGGACAGGATCTCGCAATAGGTGTTGTAGCCGCCCATCGCCACGACGGCCTTGGAACTTGCGATCAGTTCCTCCATCCGCGTGTCGAACTCGATCACCTCGATCTGCGGGATCGACTGGCCCTTGCGCAGGAACTCGGCCCGCTGCTCGCCCGGCATGTAGGGGCCAAGCACCACCAGCGCCCGGTGGGTCAGCGTCGGGTCGTGCAGATAGGCGTTCATCACCTGATCCACCAATTCGCCCCCGTCCCCGCCGCCGCCTGTGGTGACAAGGATGTAATCGCCCGCAAGACGGTTCACCGACAGCGCGTCATGCAGCGCCCGGCGCTGGAGGAAGCCCACGAACTCCATCTTGGCGCGCACGCTTTCCGGCACGTCGAGCCCGGTCAGCGGGTCGTAGAAATCGGGCGGGCCATAGACCCAGATCTCGTCGTAGAAGTGGTCGATCTTGCCCATCACGTCGTTGCGCTTCCACTCGGCGTCCAGCAGATGCGGCGCATCCATCACGTCGCGCAAGCCCAGCACCAGCGTCGTGCCGCGCGCCTTCAGGTCCGACAGCGTCTCCTCGATCTCGCCGCGCAGGCCCATCGGCTCCTTGTCGACGATGAAGATGTCGGGCTCGAACGTCTCGGCGGTATGCCGGATGATCGAGCGGCGCATCGCGATCGTGTCCTGCACATCCATGTGCGACGACATCGAGGTGTATTCGCCGTTGCGCAGCTTGATGACGCTGGGGATCTTCACGAAATCCACCCGCGCGCGATAGTCGAATGCCCCCGCGATCTGCGAGCCCGAGATGATGAGAACGCTCAGCCCCCGGTAATCCTGCACCAGCGAATGGGCGATGGTCCGGCAGCGGCGCAGATGGCCCAGCCCGAACGTGTCGTGGCTGTACATCAGGATCCGCGCCTTGTCGAAGCGGTGGGTCATGCGCTGCACCTCGCCACGTCGGCGGCCGAAGAACTCTGGATCGTCAGCGGCCGCACGGGCCGCACCGCTCACTTATACGGATCGGCGGCATCGCGTAACCCGTCACCGAGAAAGTTGAAAGCCAGAACGACGAGGATCACGGGAATGACAGGGAACATCAGCCAGGGGTAAAGCGCGATGATGCTCACACTCCGTGCCTCGGTCAGCAGGATGCCCCAGCTTGTGATCGGCGGCCTCAGGCCGATGCCCAGGAACGACAGCGCCGTCTCGCCCAGGATCATGCCGGGAATGGTCAGGGTCGCACTCGCGATCAGGTGCGACATGAACCCCGGTATCAGGTGCCGCCCGATGATACGCCCGCCGCTCGCACCCATCAGTTGCGCGGCCAGCACGTAATCCTCTTCGCGCAGTCCCAGCAGCTTCGATCTGACGGCCCGCGCCAGCCCCGTCCAGTCCAGCATCGCCAGGATCACCGTGATCCCCATGTAGACCAGGATCGGGCTCCACGTGACCGGGATGATCGCCGCCAGCGCCATCCACAGCGGGATCGACGGGATCGACTGCAACACCTCGATCACCCGCTGCGTCAAGAGGTCGAACCAGCCGCCGCGATAGCCTGCAATGCCGCCGATGATGATGCCCAGCACGAAGCTGATGACCACGCCGATGATGCCGATGGTCAGGCTGATCCGCGCCCCGTAGATGATCCGCGACAGCACGTCCCGGCCCAGCCGGTCGGTGCCCAGAAGGAACATGTGGCCATCCTCGGCCGGGCAGACCAGATGCAGGTTCGCATCCACCAGCCCCCAGAACCGGTACTCGTCGCCCCGGCAGAAGAAGCGCAGCCGCTGCACGTCATCCGGGTTGTCGGTATAGACGCGGCGCAGCGTTTCCATGTCCAGCTCCATCGTCCGGCCATAGACGAAGGGCCCGACGAAGCTGCCGTCATGGAACAGCCGCACCCTCTGGGGCGGCTCGTAGATGTGGTCGATGTGGCGGCTGTGCAGGTTATAGGGCGCCAGGAACTCGCTGATCAGCGTGGTCGCATACATGAAGATCAGGAAGATGCCCGAGATCACCGCGATCCGGTGGCGACGGAACCGCCACCACATCAGCCGCATCTGCGACGCCTGGCCCACACCCGCCGCATCGGCCGCCTTCTCGGCCGCATAGGGGTCGAACGGCGCGGACGACACGTAATGCGCCATCGGCGCGCCGGGTTCGCTCAGGGGGTTGCCGGAGTTGCGGGTGCTCACTTGGTGCTTCCCCCCGCCAGCCGGATGCGCGGATCAAGCAGCGCCAGCGCGATGTCCGACACCAGCACCCCCACCACCGTCAGGAATGCAAGGAACATCAGGAACGACCCCGCCAGATACATGTCCTGGCTTTGCAACGCCTTGATCAGCATCGGCCCCGTCGTCTCCAGCGACAGCACGATCGCCGTCACCTCGGCGCCCGAGATGATCGCGGGCAGGATCGACCCGATATCCGAGATGAAGAAGTTCAGCGCCATGCGCAGCGGATACTTGCGCAGCACCTTGCCCGGCGGCAGACCCTTGGCCCGCGCCGTGATGACATACTGCTTCTGCAACTCGTCCAGCAGGTTCGCGCGCAAGCGCCGCACCATGCCGGCCGTGCCGGCCGTGCCGATGATGACGACGGGTATCCAGATATGCGACAGGATCGAGCTGAACTTGTCCCAGCTCATCTCCTGCCCGACGAATTCGCGGTCCATCAGCCCGCCGATCGACACCCCGAACCAGACGTTGGCGAAATACATCATCACCAGCGCCAGCATGAAGTTGGGCACGGCGATCCCCAAGAGGCCGAGGAAGGTCAGCCCGTAATCGCCCCAGCTGTACTGGTGCGTGGCCGAATAGATGCCGATGGGAAAGGCCATCGCCCAGGTGAAGATGATCGTCACCACCGACAGCAGCACCGTCAGCCACAGCCGGTCGCCCACGACCTCGTTCACCGGCAGGCGGTATTCGAAGGAATAGCCGAAATCGCCCTGCAACATCCCGCCGACCCAGTGCAGGTAGCGGATCGGCGCGGGCTGGTCGAAGCCGTACTGCGCCCTCAACTCCTCGACTTCGGCCAGGTCGGCTTCCTCGCCCAGCGCCTTCAACTCGTTGACATAGCTCTCGAAATAGTCGCCGGGCGGAAGCTCGATGATGACAAAGACCAGAACCGAAATCAGGAACAGTGTCGGGATCATCGCCAGCAGGCGCAGGAAGATGTAGCGCAGCATCCCTCAGCCCTCCGCGTCGAAAAAGAACGTGTCGGGCATGTAGGCCCCGAAATAGCTCGTCGGCTCGAAACCGTAGAGCGCATCCTCGGGCACGTTCTGCAGCCTGCGCGACCGCACGATCGGTTGCAGCGAGGCGTTGACCGTCCCGATCGAGAACACCTGATCCGCCCTGATTTCCAGCATCCGCGCCCAGATCTTCTTGCGCGCCTCGGTCGTGCTGGTCTGACGCCACTCTTTCAGCAAGGCCACCAGTTCCTGCGCCTCGGGCAGTTCGGGCGGCTTGCCCTGCGTCTCGGCCGACATGTAGTGCATCCCCCACATCGGCCACTGAAGCTGGTCTTCGGACGTGGGCGCAAGCTGCGCGGGCGCCATGTCGGCGGTCGGCACGCCGTTGTCGATCCCCTGCCAGACCCCCATCAGCACATCGCCCGCCAGCGCCCGGCTGCGGAAGATGTCGCGCTGCGAGGTGCGCACGTAAAGCTGCAAGCCCACCACGCGGAAATGGTCCACGATCAGTTGCAGCACGTCCGTCTCCAGCGTGCTTTCCCCCGCCGTCTCGACGATGATCCCCGCCAGACGCCCGTCGGGCAGATAGCGCCGCCCGGAAATGTCGCGCTCGGCCAGCCCCGCCTCGTCCAGAAGCTGGTTCGCGAGGTCCGGGTCGTATTGCGCCCAGGCCGACGCATATTCGGGCTTGAAGAGCGGGCTTTCGGGCAGCACCGTATCGGCGCTTTCGCGGGCAAGGCCGAAGAAGATCACCTTGTTGATCTCGGCCCGGTCGATGCAGACCGACATCGCGCGGCGCACCCGCACATCCTGGAACAGCGCGCGCCAGACGTCGTCGCGGCAGTTGAGGTTCGGCAGAAGCGCCACGGCCGACCCTTGCGTGCGCCGCCACAGGGCGACGTTCTGCGCATAGGTCTGCTCGGCGTGTTTCAGAAGCGTGTAGTCCGAGAAAGAGATGCCCTGCCCCTGAAGGTCGCTCTCACCCGTCGCCGTCTTGGCCGTGATGATCTCGGACGAACTGACGTTCAGCACACACCGATCCACGTAGGGCAACTGGTTCCCGCGCTCGTCGACCCGGTGGAAATAGGGATTGCGCTCGAAAATGAACTGCTCGGCAGGCGGCGCGGTGCGTGGCCGCCACGGCTCCAGCGTGGGCAGGTCGGGGTTCTCGGGGCGGTTCTGGCGCGACAGCTTCGTGTGCAGGTCGCCCCAGTCGTCCACCCGGTAGGTCTCGATGAACTCGGCAAGCTTTTCCTCGGACTGATACTTGCCGTGGAACTGCTTCATGTAATGCGCAGGCAGCGCCAGCAGCAGCGGCGCGGGCGCGGCAAGCTGGGGCAGGAAATCCGGCATCGGGATATCCCAGCTGTAGCGCACCGTGATTTCGTCCAGCACCTCGAAGCGCGGCGGCATCCCGTCGGCCAGAAGGTCGGTCGGCGGACCGCCCTTGTAGAGGTCGGTGTTGTTGATCACGTCGTCCCACATGTAGGCAAAATCGGCCGAGGTGAACGGATGCCCGTCCGACCAGCGATGCCCCTCGCGCAGGTGAAGCGTGTAGATCCGGTCGCCCTCGACCGTGACCGAGGCGAGGATGTCGGGTTGCAGGTTCAGCCGCTCGTCATAGCCGACCAGCCGCGAATAGCCGTTGATCGGCATCAGGCGAATGTCGCGCTGCCCGCCGATCAGCGTGCGCATCGACCCGCCATGCGTGCCGACCTTGCGGCCCATCGCCGCCAGCGGCACCACGCGCGGGTTCTTCGGGTATGCGGTCCGCCATCGGCGGCAGCGCGCCGGATGCGACATCGGCCTCGAAGAGCGGGGCCTCGGGCGCAGCAAAGGCACCGCGCGGCATCGCGACCGAGGCCGCAAGCAGTCCAAGCGCGGTGCGGCGTGTGATCACGGCTGCAACTCCCGGATATCGGCGCTGCGCCGGGCCAGCACGAAATGCCCGCCGCCAAGGTCGGCAGGCGCCAGCGCGCCCCGCGCCTCGTCGTCGCGGAAGGCGGCGTTCCAGTTGCCGCTGGCCAGCGCGCTCGTCTCGCCCGCCTTTGCGAAATCCAGCTGCCGGTCAAGGTCGGGGAACGGCACCGCATTCAACAGCGCCTTGGTATAGGGATGGACCGGCGCGGTCATGATGACCTCGCGCGACGCGATCTCGACGATCCGCCCCGCCCACATCACCGCAACCCGGTCCGCCATGTAGTCGACCACGGCGAGGTTGTGCGAGATGAACAGGTAGGTCAGCCCAAGATCCTTCTGCAAGTCCTTCAGAAGGTTCAGGATCTGCGCCTGCACCGAGACATCCAGCGCCGATACCGGCTCGTCGCAGATCACCAGGCTCGGGGCCAGCGCAAGCGCCCGCGCGATGCCGATCCGCTGGCGCTGCCCGCCCGAAAAGCTGTGCGGGTAGCGCAGCCGCGCCGACTGGTCCAGCCCGATGGCCCGCAAGCAGCGCCGACACCGCCTCGCGCCGCTGGTTGGCATCGCCCCGGTCATGGATCTCGAACGGCTCGGCCAGGATATTGCCCACCGTCATGCGCGGTGAAAGCGAAGAAACCGGGTCCTGGAACACCATCTGGATGTCGGTGCGCAGTTCCTGCAACTGCGCGCCCTTGGCGGCCAGCACGTCGATCGGCCCGCCGCCATCGTCGTAGATGACCGACCCGGCATCCGGCGTCACCGCCCGCATCAGGATCTTGCTGACCGTGGTCTTGCCGCAGCCGCTCTCGCCGACCAGCCCAAGGCACTCGCCCCGCTTGATGTCGAAGCTCACCCCGTCCACCGCCGGAACCGGGGCCGCCGCCTTGGCGCCGAAGCCCCAGTCGGACTTGCGGGTGGCGAAGGTCTTGCTCAGGTCGCGCACCGACAGCAGCACCTCGGGCGCACTTGCCGCAGCCACTTTCCGCGCACCCACGCCATGCATCAGGCTGTGATGATCCACCGCGATATCGCGCAGCGGCTTCAGCCTGTCGCCCGGCTTCATCCCGAAATGCGGCACCGCCTGCATCAGACCCTTGAGATACGGATGCTGGGGATTGCGGAACAGCGGCTCCACCGGCCCCGCCTCCATGATCTCGCCCTGATAGATCACCACCACTTCGTCGGCGATGTTGGCCACCACGCCAAGGTCATGCGTGATCAGCAGGATCGCCATGTTGAACTGTTGCTGCAGGTCCTTCATCAGCTTCAGGATCTGCGCCTGGATGGTCACGTCGAGCGCCGTCGTCGGCTCGTCCGCGATCAGAAGCGCGGGCTTGCAGATCAGCGCCATCGCGATCATCGCCCGCTGCCGCATCCCGCCCGACAGCTCGAACGGATACATGTCGAACACCTTGGACGGGTTCTGGAACCCGACCATGCCCAGCATCTCCTCGCAGCGGTCGCGCCGCTCGGGGCGCGACAGCACGGAATGGATGCGCAGCGCCTCCTCGATCTGGTTGCCCACCGTGTGCAGCGGCGAGAACGAGGTCATCGGCTCCTGAAAGATCATCCCCATCCGCCGCCCCCGGATCGAGCGGATCTTGCGCCCGTCGCGCGGCAGGGTCAGCATGTCGATTGCGGTGCCGTCGCCCTCGGGGTCGGTGAACAGCACCCGTCCGCTGACCGTCGCCGCCTGCGGCTGCAAGCCCATGACCGTCTGCGACAGGATCGACTTGCCCGACCCGGACTCGCCCACCAGAGCCGTCACCTTGCCCGGCAGCACCCGCAGGCTGGCCCCACGCACGGCGTCAAGTCTGCCACTTGGCAGCTGGAACGAAACCCGAAGATTCTCGATCCGGAGAAGGTCCTTGCCCACGCTCATCCGACGTGGTCCCCTCGTTCCAAAATGGACCTCTCCCGCATCGTAAGTGATATGCCTGTTCAACGTTTCGTGACCGTAGCGCAGCCCCAAATGTCTGTCTACGCAGATTGCGCCGCACGTCCCGGGGCATTGGATCAGGGCACGGTCGGGAAGTCTTGTACGAAAGGCGCGACAGTCAGATGACGGCCAGGAAACATGCCACCGACGCGCTCGAAGCCGCCGCCGCCCTGCGCGAGGCGGGCGATTTCGCAGGCGCGCGGGCGCTTCTCGATGCGCTGGCCGCGCATCCCGACGCAGCGACCCTGGGCGAGAGGACCTCGCTCGGCCTGCCCCGCCGCCTTCACGCCGCGATGCTGCGCCTTGCCAAGGCCGAAGGCGACCTGATCGCGCGCATCGGCTACCAGTTCCACCTTGTCCCCGACCCGACCCGCCTCGCCGCCCTCGCCCGCGCCACCACAGCCGAAAGGCGCGCGATCACCGGGGCCAACCGCCAGCCCGTGCCCCGCACGATCCACCAGATCTGGATCGGCCCCCATGCCCCGCCCCCCGCAACGCAGGCCTGGGCCACCCACGCCACAGCCCAGGGCTACGCCTACCGCCTCTGGCGCGAGGCCGATCTTGCCGCACTTGGCCTGATGGATGCGCCCGCCTACCGCGACATGCTGGCCCGCGACGACTACCCCGGCGCGGTCGACGTGGCCCGCTACGCCATTCTCGAACGCGAGGGCGGCATCTACCTCGATTGCGACTGGTATCCGGCCCGCGACGATATCGGCTTTCACGACCTGATGCCGCTTCTGGGCCTGACCGCGCTGGCCGAGGATACCCCCCGCAACACCGGCGCGGGGTCGCTGCTGCTCGCCAATTCCTTCATCGCCGCCCCGCCCGGCCACCCCGTGCTCGCGCGCCTCAACGCGGCCCTGCCTGCCGTGCTGGCCGAAATGCCCCGCGCGCCCGCCTGGTGGTCCACCGGCCCGCTGATCTTCACCCTCATGGCCCGCATGGGCAGCCTGACGCTCGCCGACGCCACGCTTGTCGCCGCCACGCTCAAACGCGGCGCCCCCGCCTCCGACGTCGCCGCCCTCCGCGCCAGCGCCGAAGTGCGGGGCGCGGGCCTGCTGATCGGGTGGAAAAGCTGGTAGGCTACAACTACGCGCGGACGCGTATGTCGTTATCCGGACTGCACCCGTCAGTAATGATAGCGCAGCTGTGCGATCTCGAGGCTTTGCGCCTCGCCTGCGCCGCTCACACGATAGACGATCCGGTGTTCGTCGGTGATCCGTCGCGACCACCAGCCGCCCAGGGCGCCCTTGAGCGGTTCAGGTTTCCCAATTCCTCGGAAAGGGTCTCTTTTGGTGGCCTTGATAAGTTCGTTGACCCGATCCAGACCCTTTGGGTTCGCCGAGGCAATCCACCAGAGATAGTCCTCCCACGCCAGATCAGAAAAGACGAGCTTCACCCTTCGAGATCGCGCTCGGTCCCATCGCCGGCATTCAACTGAGCAATCGAGGCCTGCAAGCGACGGGCGTTGGCGGGGCTTTTCTGAAGGTGAAGCGTTTCTTGAATGGCGTTGTATTCGTCGAGAGACAACATCACGACGGCCTCGCGATTCTTGCGCGTGACGATCACTTCGATGCGGTCGTGGATGACACGGTCCATCACATCCTTCAGCGACGCGCGCACATCGGTATAGGTCATAACGTCCATGGCATTCTCCTCGTTGCCACACATATGGACAGAATTTGGTACAAGTCAATCTCGCAAGTGGCGCGCACTCCCCATCAACTCCGCCACTCCCACCCACCGGCACCCCGGATGCCCGCGCGTCGCCGCGACCAGCCGACCGAGGAACCCCCACACCGCCGCGTCATGCACGAGGTGGTGCGTCAAAAGCCCCACCGCCCCGCCTGTCGCGATCCGGGCGACCATCTCGTCCAGCAGAACGCCCTCGTCGCGCCCGCCCCGCGTGCCGCGCCAGTCGATCACGTCCACCTGCGTGTTTACCTCGTGGATCGGCCCCGCCCGCTCTGGCCCGAAGACCGACAGCGCCTGATACCCCAGCCCCGGCAGACCCGCGACAACCTGCGGCGCAATCCGGTTCCACGGCGGCACCAGCATCGGCACGAACTGCCGCCCGTGCAAACCTTCCAGATGCCGGAACCCCTGTCCCAACTCTGCCAGCACCGTCTGCACAGGGCGATGCGCGCCCAGCTCCTGCGATTTCTCGCCCGCCCCCGCGTGGTTGCGGTGCGCCCAGCCATGCACTGCCACCGTCACGCCCGGCGCATCGGCCAGCCGCGCGGCCAGCGCTGTCGCCGCTGAAGGCGGGGATCACCGCCAACGTCAGCGGCAGCCCTTCCGTCACCGCCAGCAACTGGTCCAAGGCCGCCGAGGGCTCCACCGCGTCATCGTCGCGCAGCCAGAACCGCGCGGGCCGCCCCTCGGCCGCGCAGCGGTCCAGCACGCGCACCAGCCGTTCCATCACGCCACCCCCCGCAGGATCGTATCCAGCCGCGCCACTGCGCCGGGCAGGTCGTGGTCGCGCCGCACCCTCGCCCGCGCCGCGAGCCCCATCCGCGCCCGCAACGCCTCATCCGACAGCAGCCGCCCGACCGCCGCTGCAAAGCCTGCATCATCGCCCGGATCGACCAGCAGACCCGTCTCGCCATCCGCCACGACCTCGGGCACGCCCCCGGTGCGAAAGGCCACCACTGGCAAGCCTGCCGCCTGCGCCTCCAGATAGGCCAGCCCGTAAGCCTCGCCGCAGCCGGGCCAGACATAGACCGCCCCGCGCGCCAGCAGCGCGGCCACGTCGCCTGCCTCGATCTGCCCCAGCCACGCCACCCGGCCCTCGGCATCCCCGCGAACAGCGCCTCGACCTCGGCCCGCATCGGCCCGTCCCCGGCGACCGACAGCCGCCAGTTCCCCGGCACCCGCCGCAGCGCCGCCGCCAGATGGCCGAAGCTGTCCATCTTGTCGCGCGCCCGCATCATCGCGACCGCCACCAGATGGCCCGCCTCCGGCGCGGGCGCGGCACCGAACGGCCCCGCATCGATGAACGGCGCCAGCATCGCCACCCGGGCCTCCGGCACCCCGGCGAGGATACCCGCCCGGTCCCGCCCCGTCAGACAGATGTTCACCGCAGCCAGCGCCAGCCCGTCGCGCACCAGCCCTTGCGTCACGCTCCAAAGTCCGTGATCGCGCCGCGCCGACCATGAGGATTCGACCGTCACATATGGCACCCCGAACCGGGCACACAGAGCGGGGCCGATCAGGTCGGGCGACTTGTAATAGGGATGGTAGCAGACAAAGGCATCAGGCCGCGCCCCGGCCCAACCGGGGGCGATGCGCGCGCGCTCGTGTTCCGCCGCAGCCATGATCGCCGCCCATCCCCCGGCGTCCTCCGGGTCGCGCAGATAACTCCGCAACTCCGACACCAGCGTCACGCGATGCCCGGCGGCCTCCATGCACCGCACCAGCATCCGCGCCATCCGCCGGTCGCCCGAGGGAACGTCATGTCCGGGCGACTTCAGCGGCGCGTAAAAGGCGATGTCCATGCCGCCCGCTACATCCCCAGCATCCGGCAGGTCGCCTCGTCCAGCAGGTCGCGGCAATCGGGCGAGCGGATGAAGTTGTCGTAATACATCACCCACTCATCCGGCGCGCCATCGCGATAGGGGCCGAACTTGAAATACTGGTGCGCGCCGAGACCATGGTCATTGTGCCCGATATGCCCCGTCACCGACACGACCCACTGGCCGTTGGCAAAGATCTCGATCCGCCCGTCCCCGTTCGGCCCCGGTCGGGTATAGACGGCAAAGTCGATCCATCCGTCGCCCGGTCGTGGCAGCGCTGCACCGCGCGGCGTGACGACGGTGCGGTCGGTAAGATCCGTGAAGCGCGGATCGTCGGCCTCGGTAAAGGCCGCATCCGCCGCGACCACCATCCGCGTCTGGTTTGTGGCCGGGCGCAGCCAGGCCTTCGTACCCGCCGCCCCCTCGGGTGCCGGGTAGTGGTTCGTCTCGACCGTCGCGAACAGCTTGCCGTTCGTCATGCGCAACGCGAGGAACGGGCTGAAATCGCCATCGGCCTCGGGCCCGATCTCGCGTTTCCACTGGGCGATCAGGTAGCGGTGATCGTCCTGCGGCACCGGATCGGCGAACTTCACCGAAAAGCCGTACCACACCCCCGTCTCGTAGGGCACGCGCAGCGCGGTCTTCTCCCAGATCTCCGCCCTCTCGGAACAGCGCTCGGCGGTCACGTTGCACAGCGCATTGACCGACAGGCGCAGCGCGCCCCCGGTGCCGTCGCGCGTGACCTCGCGCTGGAACTCGACGCGGCCCGCCGCCTGCTCGGCATTCTCGCGGTAATAGAGGCCCCCCTCCTCGGCGAAATCCGTTCCGTCGAAGCCGTCGCGCAGCACCATCCTGGCAGGGTCCGCCGCCGCATCCTGGGCCATCACAGCCAGTCCAAGCAAAACCGATCCCACCAAGCGCCTCATCCTGCCCGTCTCCGATCCCTGCGAAAACTAGGCAAAACCGCCGCCAGAGGCGAGCAGGAAAATCCCCGCCCCTCCACCCCGCTTGACAGCCCCCCCGATTTTCCCGACTGAAACCCAGTCACCCCAGCGAGGCGCCCCGATGTCCACCCCATCCCCCGATGCCGCGCTTGACACCCTGATCGCCGCGCGCACCGCCCGCATCGGCGTCATCGGCCTGGGCTATGTCGGACTTCCGCTCGCCGTCACCGCCGCCCGCGCGGGCTTTCCGGTGACGGGGTATGATGTGGACCCCGCCAAGATCACCGCCATCGCCGCATCGGAAAGCTATATCGAGGCCGTGCCCCAGCCCGTCCTCGCCGCCGAGGTCGCTGCAGGCCGCCTGTCCGCCACCGCCGACTTCGCGACGCTCGGGGCCTGCGACGTGATCGTGATCTGCGTGCCCACGCCGCTCACGCGCCACCGCGAACCCGACCTGTCCTTCGTCACCCGCACCTGCGCCGACATCGCGGCCACGCTCCGCCCCGGCCAGCTTGTCGTGCTGGAAAGCACCACCTATCCCGGCACCACCGACGGCCCCGTGAAATCCATCCTCGAAGGCACCGGCCTGCGCTCGGGCACCGACTTCTTCCTCGGCTTCTCGCCCGAACGCGAAGACCCCGGCAACCGGGCTTTCGACACGTCCACCATCCCCAAGGTCGTCGCAGGCGACGGCCCCGCGGCGGGCCGCCTGATGCAGGCCTTCTACGGCGCGGTCGTGCAGACCGTCG
The DNA here is from genome assembly GCA_963736565.1 of uncultured Alphaproteobacteria bacterium. Classification (GTDB taxonomy): domain Bacteria; phylum Pseudomonadota; class Alphaproteobacteria; order Rhodobacterales; family Rhodobacteraceae; genus Aliitabrizicola. The sequence goes on along the minus strand of CAVTOW010000005.1, from coordinate 861,644 downwards.
TCCCCGTCTCGACCCCGGCCACCGCCGAGGCGGTGAAGCTCACCGAGAACATCTTTCGCGCCGTCAACATCGCCCTCGTCAACGAACTCAAGGTCATCTACGACGCCATGGGCATCGACGTGTGGGAGGTGATCGACGCCGCCAAGACCAAGCCCTTCGGCTTCATGCCCTTCTATCCCGGCCCCGGCCTCGGCGGGCACTGCATCCCGATCGACCCGTTCTACCTGACCTGGAAGTCGCGCGAATACGACCTGACGACCCGCTTCATCGAACTGGCGGGCGAGATCAATTCGGCCATGCCGCGCCATGTCGTGAACCGTCTGGCCGAGGCGCTCGACCGCCAGCTTGGCCGCGCGCTGAGCCGTTCGCGCATCCTCGTCATCGGGTTGGCCTACAAGAAGAACGTCCCCGACATCCGCGAAAGCCCGTCGCTGAAACTGATCGAACTGATCGAGGAACGCGGCGGGCAGGCCGCCTATCACGATCCCTTCGTGCCCCGCATCCCCCGCACCCGCGCCTATGGCGCGCTGATGGGCCGCGCCTCGGTTCCGCTGACGAAGGACGCGATCGAAGGCTTTCGACGCCGTCCTGATCGCCACCGACCATGACGGCATCGACTACGCTGCGCTTGCCGCGCATGCCCCGCTGCTGGTCGATACCCGCAACGTCTTTGCGCGACACGGCATCGCTTCGGACAAGATCATCAAGGCGTGAGCATTCCGGTTGCCATTCTGGCCGATGCGCATGTCCACGACATCCACGGCGACTACGATGCGGCGGGCGTCATCCTGAACGGCCGCCGCGCGACCCTGCGCAGCTGGCACGACACCGCCCGCTCGGCCCGCGCCTTCAACGAAAGCGGCATGGCCTTCGACGCGGCGCTGGACAGCATCCGCGCGCGCGGCATCCGCCATGTGGTCCTCCTGGGCGACTATACAGATGACGGGCAAGTCGAGACGACTGACCGGCTCGCTGCCCGTCTCCACGCGGCGCACGACCTCAGCTTCTACGCCATTCCCGGCAATCACGACGTGTTCGGCCCCTTCGGCAAGCACACCGCGACGCGGTTCCGCACCGAAACCGGCACCCAGCTTGTCACCTCGGACCCGACGCTCGCCGCCGAGGAACGTCATGCCGCAGTCCTCAGCCCAAAGCTGCGCTGCATGGGCCAGCCTATGGGCCTGTCGCCGATGGCGGCGTTCGGGCTGTTCCGCCAGCCGCACTACCTGCACTGGGAAAGCCCCTTCGGGCTGTCCGATGCCGTGGCCGACCGCCAGTACGACGCCCGCTCGGCGGATGGCCGCACCACGCGCCGCCTGATGGATGCCTCCTACCTCGTCGAACCCGAAGCAGGCCTGTGGCTTCTGATGATCGACGCCAACATCTTCGAGCCGCGCGACGGCGACTGGAACGAACGCCAGAAACGCGCCTTTCTCGACCCCTCCACGGCGGGATGGACGGCCCTCTTGCGTGTCAAACCCTTCCTGCTGCCATGGATCGCCAGCGTCACCGCCCGCGCAAAGGCGCAGGGCAAAGGCCTGCTGACCCTGTCGCATTACCCCGCGCTCGACCCCTATGAGGATGCGGGCGATCTGGAACGCACCCTGTTCGGCGAAACCGAGACGGCCCGCCGCCGCCCCGCCCCGCCAGTCGCAGCAGCGCTTGCCGGTGCGGGCGTGACGCTGCATTTCAGCGGCCATATCCATTCTGCGGGAACTGCGATCTGTCGAAACTCCGGCAGGCCAACTCACCAATGTCGCCGTGCCCTCGCTCGTCTCGTGGCCTCCGGGGTTCGTCATCGCCCGCGCCACGCCGCAGGGGCCGGACGTGGAGACTGTCCCCCTCACGCCCCTGCCCCTCGATCCCGCGCTGATTGCGCTTTACCGCGCCGAAAGCGACGACTCGCCGGAAATGCTCTGCGCGCCGGACTACACTCACTTCCTCCTCGCCCAGTCCCGTCGCCGGGCAATCCACCGGGTCCTGCCGCGCGACTGGCCCCGCGCGATCGCGGTGGCGGTGCCCACCGCGACAGCCCTCGATCTCGCCACGCTGATGGAAGGTGCGCCCAGCCTTACACCCGACCCGGCGCGCGAACCCGCCGTGGCGGCCCGCGCCGCACGCCTCGGGTTCGATGCAGGCACGCTTGCCGACTATCCGATGAGCGATTTCGTTGCCGACTGGTACGCGCTGCGGCAGGCCGGTCCGCTGGGGCGCGACGCCCTGACGCCGGATCGCCTTGCGGCCTGCCGCTTCCTGTCGGGCTACGGCAGCGCGACCCCGCAAGCCCATTCGCCCGACGCCGCCTTCTTCGCGCGCATCCTCGCCGTCCTCGCCACATCGCTGGCGCGAATGGACAGGGACTAGGCTATCGCCACTCCACCGCCACGCCGCGCGCCGTCAGCGCCTCGGCCAGCACGGCAGCGGGGGGCAGGCCGAGCGAGGAAACCTCCTCTTCCGTCCCGTCCTTGTGGCGCAGCGTGACCGACGGGGCGCCATCGCTCCACCGCGTGAAGCGCACAGCCTCCAGCGCGGCGAGCGGCACCACGGTCTCGGTCCCGGCCATGGAAAGCTGCCACTCGGTCGGGGTCAGCCGCATGCCATGCACCGGGTTGCGCTTCAGCACGACCCCCAGCACGGCAATCGCCAGCGCAATCGGCCCATAGAAAATCGCCGGGGCCTTCCAGGCCAGCGCCAGGATCAGGAACAGGACACAGGCGATCAGCGCCGCGAGCGTCTCGGCGCGCCGTCCGCTCCGTCGGTAAATCAGGTCGGGCGGCTCGGTGGCCATGAAGGCGATACCCTGTCAGGCATGATCAACTTCACCCTAACATCACCGCTTCGCTGCGGCCACCTGACCAGATGGACAGGCGAGAGCCGCCGCCGCTCTCAACATTCCCTACGGTTTCGCTCTGCATACGAAAGTCATATGGAAGTCATATGCTTTTCATATCGCAGAACGGGCGGTTCAAAGCTGCGCCGCGACCTCTTCGGGAATGTCGAAGTTGTGCGTCACGGTCTGCACGTCGTCATCCTCTTCCAGCAGGTCGATCAGCCGCATCAGCTTCTGCGCCGTGTCCAGATCGACCTCGGTGCGCGTCTGCGGCCGCCAGACAAGCTTCGATTCCGTCGACTCGCCCAACGCCTTTTCCAGCGCGTCCGACACGTCGGACAGATCCTCGACCTGGCAATAGATCCAGTGCCCGTCCTCGTCCGACTCCACGTCGTCCGCGCCCGCGTCCAGGGCGGCCATCATCACCGTATCGGCATCGCCCGCGCTGACTGGGTAGGAAATTTCCCCAACGCGATCAAAGGAATGGCTGACCGATCCGGTCTGGCCCAGGTTCCCGCCGCCCTTGGTGAAATAGCTCCGCACGTTGGACGCGGTGCGGTTCAGGTTGTCGGTCATCGCCTCGACGATGATCGCGATCCCGTTCGGGCCGTAGCCTTCATAGCGGATTTCCGAATAGTCCTCGGCATCACCCATCTGCGATTTCTTGATCGCGCGGTCGATCACATCCTTGGGCATCGACTGCGACTTCGCCGCCTTCACCGCCAGCCGCAGACGCGGGTTCTTGTCCGGATCGGGGTCGCCCATCTTGGCCGCGACGGTGATTTCCTTCGCCAGCTTCGAAAACATCTTCGAGCGCAACTTGTCCTGCTTGCCCTTGCGGTGCTGGATGTTCGCCCATTTCGAATGGCCTGCCATGACCCTACTCCGATCGTCCGTCTCGCTAGATCGCGCCCCTATATCCCAGCCCCGGGCCCGCCCGCAACCCCGGGCCGCCTCAGGGGTAGAGCGGCCAGATCAGCGGGATCAGCGCCGAGCAGACGAGCCAGGTGATGATGTTCAGCGGAACACCGATCTTCGTGAAGTCGAGGAATTTGTACCCCCCGGGACCATAGACCATCATGTTGGTCTGGTATCCGATGGGCGTTCCGAACGCGAGCGTCGCCGAGAACATGACAGCCACGACGAACGGGCGGGGATCAACCCCCAGGGAATGGGCGAGCTGGATCGCGATTGGCGTGTAAATCACGGCGACCGCATTGTTCGACAGGAATTCCGTCAGGATCAACCCCAGCAGATAAACCGCTAGAATCATTGCAAAAGGCGACAGCCCCTCCATCCAGGGACGCACCGCGTCGACGATCAGGGTGACCGCCCCCGACTGCTCCAGCCCCTCGCCCACAGCCAGCATCGCGAAGATCATCGCCATCAGCCGCGCATCGACGAAATTGAACGCTTCATCCGTGTCGATGCAGCGGGTCAGCAGGATCACTGCGACCGCAAGAAAGCCAAGCGCCAGGATCGGCGCGACGTCCAGCGAGGAAAGGATGACGACAAAGGCAAGCGCCCCGATCGCGATGGGGGCCTTGTTGCGGCGATAGGCCTTGTGCGTCGGATGGCTGATGTCGACCAGTTCGACGTCATCGGCCAGCCGTCGAATATCGGCCTGCGCACCCTCCAGCAGCAAGGTGTCACCCACCTGTACGATCAGGTCGTCCAGTTGTCGCCCGATGTTCTGGCTGCGACGATGCGCGGCCAGAACATACACCCCATAGCGCCGCCGAAGCCGCAACTCGCCCAAGCGCCGACCGACCAGCCGACATCCGGGCGTTATCAGCACTTCGACCGTCTCGGTCTCGACCGAGGACAGCTTGTCGACCATGCGGATGTCCTTGTCGCCCTGCATTCCCAGCAGTTCCGACATCTCGGTGCGCAGCACCACGCGGTCGCCCGCATCAAGTGTCACCGAAGCCATATCCCGGCGGAGCGAAGCATCACCCCGCAACACGTCGATGACCCTGACACCGTTGCGCTTGAACTGCGCCACGTCCAAGACGGGCGATCCGATCAGCACCGATCCCTCGGGAATCGCGACCTCGGTGAAAAACTTCATCCGCTTGCGATTGCCGAGCAAGGTCCCCATCGACTGTCGGTCCGGCAACAGGCGGTTCGCGAAAAGCACCAGGAACAGCGCACCGACAAGCGTCACCGCAAGTCCGAGGGGGGCAATCTCGAACAGCGAAAAATGCTCCAGACCCTGTTTGACCGCGACCCCATCGACCAGAAGGTTGGTCGAAGTACCGATCAAGGTAATCATCCCTCCCAGAACGGCCATGTGGCTGAGAGGGATGAGGAATTTGGACGGCGCCTTGCCCAGCCGGACGGCGATCTGCATGACCACTGGGATCATCACGGCCACGAGCGGCGTGTTGTTCATGAAGGCCGATGCGATGGCGATGAAGCCGAAAAGGACGGCGATCGTCATCTTCGGACGATTGCCGACGTGCTTCTCGGCCATCCCGATCACCATTTCGACCGCGCCAGTCCGCACCAGACCGCCCATGACGAGAAACATCAGGGCAATCGTCCAAGGCGCCGGGTTGGACAGCACAGAGACGGCGTCAGGTACGGGCAGAATTCCCAGGACGATCATCGCGGCGGCCCCTGCGATCGCCGTGACTTCGACCGGGTAGGTTTCCCGGACGAACATCACGAACATCACTGCAAGAATCGCGAGCGAAATCAGCGACTGCTCCGTCTGGGAGAATTCAATTCCAATCATCGGACCATCCGTAGAAAATCACGACTGTCTTACCTGAGATTATGTGCAAATCAAGGCAGGACGGCGTTGGACCGGGGCCGCACAAGGGTCAGACCGACCAGAAGAAGGGCAGTTGCCACCCAAATGAGCATCGAGAAGCGTTCTCCGAGCAGCACCATCGCCCAGCACACCCCGGCGATGGTCACAACGTAGCCCACCTGCGCGGCAAAGACCGCCCCGGCGGACCGGGCAAGCCAGATGTAGCCGACATACATCAGCGTGTTGACGACCGCCGACAGGATCAGAGCAATTTCCGGCGCGTCGAAGGCCGCCAGCGGGTCGATCCATTGGCCCGACGCCAGCACCAGCGGCAGGACAAGAACCATTCCCACCACCGAGGCACCAAAGATCGCCTGTACCGGGTCCAGCCCCGCGGTGCCCCAGCGTGCCACGATATTCCCTTCCATCGCATAGAAGAAGGGACCGACCATTGCGATCAGAAGCCACACGGGGCCGACGCCCGCCGGCAGTTCGGCCTGCGGCAGCGCGATCAGCGAGACCGCCGCAAAACCGCACAGAAGCCCCGCGAGCCGCAGCGTGCTGAAACGGTCCATGCCAAGCCAAAGCGCGATGGGAAATGACAGAAGCGGCACGGTCGAGATCAGGATCGACATGATCCCGGCCGGCAGCCGGGCGACGGCAAGATAGAAGGTGGTGTTCGGAATGAGCGTGCCGATGACCGCGATGATGGTCGCAAAGCGCAGGGCGGCCCCGCTGACGGGAAAGGCGCGCGGGCGAACCAGTTGGACCAAGCCAAGCATCGCCGCCCCGATCGCCAGTTGCCAGAAGATCAGGCCAAAGTGCCCGTGCCCGCTGGAAATCGCGATCTTGCCAAGCGACTGCGTGCTGCCCCAGCCGACACCCAGCCCCAGCAGGACAGCGACGTAGCCCAGCCTTTGGCGCAAGGTCATGGCAGCGAGGGTTCCAGCCGCCCGCCCAGCCGGATCATGCGCACCCGCGTCGCCTTGCCCGTCCGGTCATCCGTCTCGGCATAGACACCCGACAATGTCGCCTCGCCCGTTGCCGGTTCGAACCTGGCCTTGGCCATGCCGGTGATGAATCGGCGCAGCGGCTCGAGCTTGTCCATGCCGATCACGCTGTCATAGTCGCCGCACATCCCCGCGTCAGTCTGATAGGCCGTGCCGCCCGACAGGATCTGCGCATCTGCCGTGGGCACATGAGTATGCGTGCCGACGACAAGGCTTGCACGCCCGTCGCACCAATGCCCCATCGCCATCTTCTCGCTCGTTGCCTCGGCATGGATGTCGACGATGGACGCCTGCGCAAGACCCCCGAGCGGATGCGCCTTCAGCACCGACTCGACGGCCGAGAACGGATCGTCGAACGGGCGTTTCATGAACACCTGCCCAAGTGCCTGCACCACCAGCACCTTGCGCCCGTTCGTCGCGGGAAACAGCCGCGCGCCGCGCCCCGGCGCTGCCTTGGCGAAATTCAGCGGGCGGATCAGCCGCGGCTCGCTTTCGATGAACGACAGCATGTCCTTCTGGTCGAAGGCGTGGTCACCCAAGGTCACGCAATCCGCGCCCGCCGCGAAAAGCAGCCTCGCGTGGTCGGGCGTCAGACCGGCACCGGATGAGGCATTCTCGCCATTGACGACGACGAAATCGAGGCCCCAGTCGGCGCGCAGTGACGGCAGGCGTGCCGTGATCGCGGCCCTGCCGGACCGCCCCATGACATCGCCGAGAAAGAGAAGTTTCATCCTGACGGGATATTGGCTTGAAGCGCCCGGGGCAAGGGCCGAGCGTGCGACGCCTCACGGGTCGCGCAACCCATGGCAGATCCAGCGCAACCCTAGCTGCGCAGGTCGATCAGGCCCGCTTCGGTCACGATAGCATCCAAAGGCTGGTCTGTCGGCTCGGTCGGCACCTTATCCACCTCTTGTGCGGTGAAGGCGAAACCAATGGCCAGAACCGGGTGACGCGCGCGCAGCCGCTCCAGCGTGCGGTCGTAGAAGCCGCCACCATAGCCCAGCCGATAGCCGCGACGGTCAAAGGCGAGAAGCGGCACGATCAGGACCTGCGGTTCCAGCCACGCCCCTTCGGCGGGAACAAGCGCGCCGAACTCACCCGCCTCCATCGCCGAGCTGGGCGACCATTCACGAAAACGCAGCGGCTGGTCGCGGCCCGGAATGACCGGAACGCACACGGGCCCCTGATGGACCGACATTGCCGGAAGCGGGTCAATCTCGGTCCGCATCGGCATGTAGCCCGACAGGATGCTGTTTGCGTGGGGGGCAAGAAAATCGGCCAGCAGTTCAGCCGCCTGACCCTGTCCCGCCGCGAATGCCGCCTTGCGAACGGCGTAGGCGGCGCGGCGCGACTCGGCCTTGATCGCAGCGAGCGTCACAGCAGCAAGAGCGTCGCGAAGCCGAGGAAGGCGAAGAAACCCATCACATCGGTCAGCGTCGTCACGAAGGTGCCCGAGGCAAGCGCCGGGTCCAGCCCCATCCGGCTCGAGCGCCAGCGGCACGAGCACGCCCCCGAGCGCCGCCACGACCTGATTGCAGATCATCGCCAGCCCCAGCACCACCCCCAGCATCGCATCGCCGAAGATCGCATACCCCGCAAGCCCGAGGACGACCGCAAGCGCCAGACCCGTTGAGCAAACCCGCCCCCAGTTCGCGCAAGACGACGCGCCGCGCGTTCGCGCTGGTCAGATCGCGGGTGGCCAGCGCCCGCACCGAAACGGCGAGCGACTGCGTCCCTGCGATCCCGCCCGTCGAGGCGACGATGGGCATCAGCGCCGCAAGGATCACCAATGTCGCGATCGTGTCCTCGAACCGCGAGATCACGATAGCCGACATGGACGCCGTGAACAGATTGATGACGAGCCACGGCAACCGCCGCCGCGCCGTCGCGAACGCATTGTCCGAGATGTTGGACTCGTCGTTCACCCCGGCAAGGCGCAGCATGTCTTCCTCATGCTCCTCGTCCAGCACGATCATCGCGTCATCGATCGTGATGACGCCGACCAGCCGGTCCGTCGTGGTCGACCACGGGCAGGAAATCAGGTGATACTGGTTGAAGATATAGGCGACGTCGGTTTCGTCCTGGGTCACCTCGATCGTCCGGAAGTCCTCCTCGCGATGTCCGCAGCTTCACGTCGCCGCCGGAAGACAGGATGCGCCCGAGCGTGACATATCCCTGCGGCTTCATTCGGGGATCGACCAGAACGACGTGGTAGAACTGGTCCGGCAGGTGATCCGTGGTGCGCAGGAAATCGATCGCCTCGCCCACGGTCCAGTGCTCGGGCGCCACGACGACCTCGCGCTGCATCAGCCGTCCGGCCGAATACTCCGGATAGGTCATCGCCTGTTCGACGGCGACCCGGTCGGCATCTTCCAGCGCGCTCAGGATCATGTCCTGCTGCGGGCTGTTCGAGGTCCTCCAGAATGTCGACGACATCGTCGGTTTCGAGTTCGCGCACCGCCTCGGTCAGCAGGTCGCGCGGCAGCGACGTCGATGACTTCCTCGCGGATCGACCTCGTCGATTTCGGACAGGATCTCGCCATCGATCTCGCCCGACCACATCGCCAGCAGGTCGCGGCGTTCGGTCGTGCCGATCTGTTCCAGAAGGTCGGCGATGTCGGCCGCGTGGAGCGGGGCCATAAGGTCGGTCAGCCGATCGCGGTCGTCTTGCTCGACCGCCTCCAGAATGGCCTCGACGCGTGCAGGGTCGAGGCCCATCAGTTCCTCCTCGACCTCGCCGCGTTCTGCCAGACTTTCGACCATGCCGCCCCCGATCCGCGCTTGCGAGATTGGCGCGACCTTAGCGAAAGGTGTTTCAAAGAAACAGGCTTGCCACGGAAATTTACGCCGCAGTGCAAAACACCTAGGCTCAAGTCCAAAGTCAGGGGGGCAGGATGGCCGATCTTCTTCTGGGACAGGTTCTGCGGTTCGAGGGCGACCCCTTCCGCGATGAAGACACCGCGCGGCACGACAGCCACGGAGCGGTGCTTGTCGATGGCGGAAGGATCGTCGCCTGTCGGACCGGCGGACCGGCTTCGCGCCGCGCATCCGCAGGCGCGCGTCACCGACTACGGCAACGCCCTGATCTCGGCCGGGTTCGTCGACGCGCACGTCCACTATCCCCAAACGGCGATCATCGCGATCATGGGGCAAGCGGCTGATCGACTGGCTGAACAGCTACACCTTTCCCGAGGAGATGCGTTTCGCTGACCCGGCCTATGCCGTCGAGATCGCGAACCGTTATCTTGACCTGACATTGTCACACGGCACCACGACCGTCTGCACCTACACCACGATCCATCCCGCCAGCGTGGACGCGATCTTTGAAGCGGCGCAGGCGCGCGGTCAGCGGCTTTACGCAGGAAAGACCTGCATGGACCGCAACGCACCCGAAGGGCTGCGCGATACGGCGCAATCAGCCTACGATGACAGCCGCGCGCTCTTGGAGAAATGGCACGGCGTGGACCGCCTGTCCTACGTCATCACCCCGCGCTTCTCGCCAACCTCGACGCCCGAACAACTGGCGGCGCTTGGCGCGCTCTGGCACGAGCATCCCGATTGCCTGATGCAGACGCACCTGTCGGAACAGACCGACGAGATCGCCTGGGTGAAGGAGCTTTTCCCGCAGTCGCGCGACTACCTCGACACCTATGAGGCGCAGGGGCTGCTGCGCGAGGGCGCGCTTTACGGCCACGCGATCCACCTCACGCAGCGCGAAAAAGACCGTCTGGCCGAGGCGGGCGCAAGTCTGGTGCACTGTCCGACATCGAACACCTTCATCGGTTCCGGCCTGTTCGACATGGCGTCTGGCCCGGCATCTGCGCGTGGGTCTTGCCACGGATACCGGCGGCGGATCGTCGTTCTCGATGCTGCGCACGATGGCCGCCGCCTATGAGGTTGCGCAATTGCGGGGCCAGGCGCTGCATCCGTCCCAACTCTGGTGGCTTGCAACACAGGGCTCCGCCCGCGCCCTTCATGCCGATGATCGCATCGGCAACATCGCACCGGGGATGGAGGCCGACCTCGTCGTCGTCGATCTCGCCTCGACGCCGGCGATCGAGCAGGCCACGCGTCGGGCGGACGACATCTGGCAAGCGGTCTTCCCGACGATCATGATGGGCGACGACAGGGCGATCCGCGCCGTCTGGGTGAACGGCAGGCCGCGCCCCTAACAGCCCGCACCGAGAACCAGCACCCAGACGTCGCCCGCCCGCGCCGCGCCATAAACGCCGTAGCGGCCCAGCATGTTGCGCCTGTGACCGGGCGATCCTGCCCATCCCGCAACCACGTCAGCGGCGCTGCGCTGGCCCTTGGCGATGTTTTCGGCAACTGCAGTCCAGCGGCATCCGGCGCGGGCCAGACGGTCACCGACTGTCGAGCCATCCGATCCCTCATGCGAAAAGAAGCCCCCGCTTGCCATGTCTGCGGCATGGGCTTCCGCCGCCCGTGTGGCGGCCGGGCTTTCGACCAGCGGAGCGCGGCCCGAATCCGCCCGAAAACCATTGACCAAGCCGCCAAGACCCGATGCGATCCGCAAGCGCGGGGGTGGCAAGACAGAGCGTCAGACCAAGGGCGAGAACACGCATGCTGGTAGGATAGCGCGCCCCACCCGATTCCCCCACGTCTTTCCGGGAGGCGGATCGTCCGTTCCGTGCGGTGCAGCGGCCTTCAGGAAGCGAGCCGTTGTGCAAGCGCGCGCTGGCGTTCGATCACGCGGGGCAACTCGATTGTCGCCATCCGGCCATCGCGCACGATCCCACGCCCCTCGACGAACAGGTCGCGGACCCGCGAAGGCCCGCACAGCAGCAGCGCCGCGACAGGGTCCCATGCCCCCGCCGCCTCGATGCCCGACACATCCCAGACGGCGATATCCGCCCGCTTGCCTGCCTCGAGCGAACCGCAGTCGGGCCGCCCCAGCACCTGCGCCCCGCCCAGTGTCGCGATCTCCAGCGCCTCGCGCGCGCTCATCGCGTCGGCGCCGCGCGCGACGCGTTGCAGAAGCATCGCCTGCCGCGCCTCGCCGATCAGCGAGCCCGCATCGTTCGAGGCCGACCCGTCCACGCCAAGGGCGACCTTCACGCCCGCGTCCCGCATCGCCCGCACAGGCGCGATGCCCGACCCCAGGCGGCAATTCGAGCAAGGACAATGCGCCACGCCGGTCCGCGAGCGGGCGAAAAGCCCGATCTCGGACGCATCGAGCTTGACGCAATGCGCGTGCCAGACATCGTCGCCGGTCCAGCCCAGATCCTCGGCGTACTGCCCCGGTCGGCAGCCGAACCTTGCGAGCGAATAGGCGATGTCCTCGTCATTCTCGGCCAGATGGGTGTGCAGCATCACGCCCTTGTCCCGCGCCAGAAGGGCTGCATCCCGCATGAGCTCTCGACTGACCGAGAATGGCGAGCAGGGCGCAATTCCGACGCGCACCATCGCACCCTCACGCGGGTCGTGAAAGGCGTCGACGACCCGGATGCAGTCATCGAGGATCGCCGCTTCCCGCTCGACCAGACTGTCGGGCGGCAGGCCTCCGGCGGATTCCCCGATGCTCATCGCCCCCCGCGTCGGGTGGAAGCGCAGTCCCACTTCGGCCGCCGCCGCGATGGTATCGTCCAGCCGCGCGCCGTTCGGGAACAGGTAGAGATGGTCGGACGTCATCGTGCAGCCGCTCAACGCAAGTTCGGCAAGCCCGACCTGGGCGCTGACGAACATCTCCTCGGGCCCGAAGCGCGCCCAGATCGGGTAGAGCGTCTTGAGCCAGCCGAAGAGAAGCGCGTCCTGCCCGCCCGGAACGGCCCGGGTGAGTGTCTGGTAGAGATGGTGGTGCGTGTTCACGAGCCCCGGCGTCACGACGCAACCGCGAGCGTCGATCACATCGCCCGTCGTCGCGCAGCCCCTGCCCCACGGCGGCGATCACGCCCCCGCGAACCAGCACATCGCCCCCGGCGATCTCGCGCCGCGCACCGTCCATCGTCACCACGGCCTCGGCACCGCGCAAAAGCATCTCGTGCATCTTCGCCTCCATCGCCCCTTCGCTGGACCGGGATGCAGGGCCGACAGAAGGGGGTGAAGAACTCGGGGCCACCTGCGGTAACGACGCTAGCGGCGACAGCGCCATTGCGGCAAGCGCCCGCCTGCATGAAAATCCTTCGCGTGACTGTCGAAAATCCGGCCACACGGTCGTCTTCACCCTGTCGGGCCGGAATGGCCGGCCCCGGACAGGAGAAACCCGATGCACCGACTGCTTTCCATCTTCGCCCTCTGCACCGCCCTCGCACCCGCCGCCCGCGCCGATGATGCCGCAACCCTGGCCGCATTGAGCGGCACCTATGTCAGCCCGAAGGTGGAGGAGTGGTATGGCGGCTTTGGCACGCGGGAGTTCATCTTCCACAACGGCCAGTGGCAGTTGATCTTCACCCACGCGCTCGACCCCGCGATGACGCAGCGCACCTTTCAGTTCCGTACCGGCGGCGGCTATGCCGTGACCGGACCTTCAGCCACGGTGCCCGGCGCATTCGAGGCGACTTTCGACGAGGATTGGAAACACGTCACCCTGCTGACCGCGATCCCCGAGGTCATCGCCGGAATGGGGATGGCTGAGTGCGGTCTGCAACCCAATCTGGAGACCGACATATCGGCCACGGGTTGCGCGGCATGGAAACCGGTGGCGGAATGCGGACAGGACCACGACCTGCTGGCGCTGGACGGGTCGGGGCTGCGGTTTGGCCGGCGCCCCGCCGACAACGACATGTGCTCGCCCGACAAGCGCCCTTCGGAGTTGCTCCCTGCGGTGGTCCTGCGTTGAGCGAAACCGCCAACCGGATCAAACCGGCCTAGCCGCGCAAGACCGCCAAGGCGGCCGCATGGACTTCGGCATTCGCCGCTGCCAGCACCCGGCCCCCCTGATGGGCCGGGCGACCTTCCCAGTCGGTCACGATGCCGCCAGCCGCCTCGATCACCGCGATCGGGGCCATCACGTCGTAGGTCTGCAATCCCGCCTCGACGACAAGGTCGATCTGTCCGGCGGCGATCAGCGCATAGGCATAACAATCCATGCCGTAGCGCGTCAGCCGGACCTGCGGCACGAGACGCCGGAACGCGGCCCCTTCTTCCGGTGTGCCCACTTCGGGGAAGGTCGAGAACAGGATCGTCTCGGACAGCGGCCCTGGCCCGCGCGTCCGCAAGGGGAACCGGCCCATCGGCCCGTTGACCTCGGCTCGGCCCAGCCCGCCCTCGAAACGCTCGCCAATGAAAGGCTGGTCGATCAGACCGTAGATCGGACCCTGCGCATCAGCCACGGAGATGAGAACACCCCAAGTCGGCGTGCCCGACAGATAACCGCGTGTCCCGTCGATGGGATCGAGGACCCAAGTAAGCCCACTGGTCCCGGCAACCGCAGGCCGCTCCTCGCCAAGAATACCGTCCTGCGGACGGCGACGCGCCAGGATCTCGCGCATCATGTCTTCCGACAGCCGGTCGGCGACGGTCACCGGATCGAACCGGGCGTCTTCCTTGCTGTCGGCGGTGAGACCTGCGGCGCGGAAATGGCGCAATGTCGCCACCCGCGCCGCATCGGCAACTTCCGAGGCGACCGCGAAAATGTCGTTCGCCTCTGCCTGTGTCAGTCCGGACATACCCGATCCCCTCTCGACGCACCCCGCGCTAACGCGACGGGGGTGGGGCGTCAAGCTCGGGTCCGTCCTTTCAAGCGGCGGCGTCGCTCAGCACGCGGGCCAGATCGAACAGGCGACGGCGCTGCGCTTCGGGGATCGAGTAGTAGGACCGGACGAGTTCCAGCGCTTCCTTGTCGCCAAGGATATCCCCTTCGGTCGCGCGCAATGTCGCGCTCGCCTCGTCGAGACCTTCGAAGAAGAAGTTGATGCCGACGCCAAGCGCATCCGCGATGTCCCAAAGGCGGGACGCACTGACGCGGTTCATGCCGGTCTCGTACTTCTGGATCTGCTGAAACTTGATCCCGACCTTGTCTGCCAGCTGCTGCTGGGTCATCCCGACCATCCAGCGGCGATGACGGATGCGTTTGCCAACATGAGCATCAACAGGGTGTTTCATATGTATCTCCGGTTTCTTTCAAAAAGTAGCTTCCCCTGCCCTCATATAAGCAATTTTCATGCCAATTTTTCGCCACCCCCGGTTGTCCACAGTAATCCTTGTTAACCATTCAAAACCTGTCTTTTCGGATATGTCCAATTATACAGATGAGCAAATAGAGGCGTCGAACACCCATCACGTTCTTGACTCACCAGCCACTCGCGCATAGGGCGAGTTCCATTTTGCATTCCATATTGCGATGACAACACGAGAAAACATTGCATTACGAAACGATTTTCGCGCTAGAACGGTCAGTTCAGTATCGCTACAACGTATGCATGCAGGAAAATGCCCTCATGCAGACGTTCGGAGTCCCCCAGGCCGGTGCTCCACCGGAGGTTCGGCATGTACCCCGCCCGGTGCCCGGAGCGGGCGAGGTGCGGATCAGGGTGTCGGCCTGCGGCGTTAACTTTGCTGACCTGCTCATGGTCCAGGGAAAGTACCAGGAAACCCCGGCCCCGCCATTTACCCTGGGGATGGAGGTGGCGGGCGTCGTCGACATGCTCGGCCCGGATTGCGCTGGTCCGCCTTGCGGAACGCGGGTCGCGGCGGTGCCAGGACAGGGCGGCATGGCGGAATATGTCTGCGTCCCTGCCGCGCGCTGCGTGCCCTTGCCGGAGACGATGACTGACGTCGTGGCAGCCAGTTTCCAGATTGCCTATGGCACGTCCCATCTCGCCCTCGCTCACCGAGCGAAACTGCAACCGGGCGAGACGCTTCTGGTCCTCGGCGCGGCGGGCGGGGTCGGTCTGACTGCGGTCGAGGTGGGCGCATGCCTGGGCGCGACTGTCATCGCCTCGGCCCGTGGCGCGGACCGCCTTGCCATTGCCCGCGCGGCCGGGGCACAGCACCTGATCGACAGCGACACGCCCGGCCTACGCGACCAGCTCAAGGCGCTTGGCGGCGTCGATGTCGTCTACGATGCCGTCGGAGGCCCCGCCTTCATGGAAGCCTTGCGCGCCACGCGGCCCGAAGGCCGGTTGATCCCCATCGGCTTCGCGGGCGGCGAGGTGCCCCAGATTCCTGCCAACCTGCTGCTGGTGAAGAACCTGACGGTGATCGGCCTCTACTGGGGCGGATACCTCAAGTTCAATCCGAAAGCCCTGACCGAGAGCATGGCAACACTGTTTGCCTGGCACGCCGAGGGGCGGCTTCGGCCGCATGTCAGCCACGTCCTGCCGCTTGACCGTGCAGACGAGGCGCTGGAGTTGCTGCGCAGCCGGAGTGCAACGGGAAAAGTCGTCGTCACCCTGCCTTGACGAGTTCCGGCGCGCTGCGGACGGCATAGGCGCGACGGATGAGACCCGCCAGCACCTCGACCACGGGGCTGTGAACCGGGTCTGCGACGTAGAGGTTGATCTTCTTGCGCTGAAGCTCGGGCAGCGCGCCGCCATGGCTCACGCGTTCCAGATAGGGCCCTTCGCAGCCCGCAAGCACCGTGTGGACGGCAAGATCGGCACTGACGCTCGCCTCGATGGCCCGCGTGCTGTCGGATTCGACCGCCATTTCCCAAGGCACCCCGGCAGCGTCCAGAGCCGCCTGGACGCCCTGGCGGAAGATGCAGTTATGTTCATAGGCCAGCCGCAGGGGGCGCTGCTTCCAGGCCGATCCGCCAGGCGCCCCGATCCAGACGAGCGGAAGCTCGACCAATGTCTCGCCGCCCGGTTCGAGCGTGTCTTCCGTCGTCAGGATGATGTCGCAGGCCCCGCGCGCGAACTGGTCCTTCAGCATCCGGGTAAAGGACGAGATGAGGTTGACCTTCATGCGCGGATAGTCCGCATGAAGCCGCTGCAACACGCCCGGGATGACCGGATAGACGATGTCATGGGGCACACCCAACACAATCTCGCCCTCGTAGGCATCATGGGTAAGGCGGCCAAAAATCTCATCATTCAGCGCCAGCATGCGGCGCGCATAGCCCAGAAGTTGCTCGCCTGCCGCCGTCAGACCGACACGCCTGCCCGTCCGGTCGAGCAACTCGAGACCCAGCACGTCCTCCAACCGCTTGATCTGCATGGAAACGGCCGATTGCGTCAGGTTCAGGAAGCCCGCAGCCCGGGTCACGCCCCCCGCATCCGCGACTGCCACGAACGACCGAAGGGCGGTCATGTCCAGATTTCGCATCATATCACGATTCCTGATTCATCATCCAACATTCATTCATTTTTCATATGGCCGAAGCTGTGTCAAACATATTGCATGCTGTGATGGAACGCCAAGCCGCCATCACACACGAAGATCATACAGAAAGGACAGTCCATGGCTTTCTTGCGCTCCGCCACCACCTCGGCCCGCCTGCCCGGCAGGTCGGCGCACCCCACCCGATTGCTGGCCCGTCTTCGCCTCGCCCTTGCCGCCCGCGCCCAAAGGCGCGCTCTGGCGCAGGCCGATGACCGCTTGCTGGATGACATCGGTGTCTCGCGCGACCAGGCCCTTGCCGAGGCGCGTCGCCCGGTCTGGGACGTGCCGCCGACCTGGCTGCGCTGAACCTGCACAAGCCCGTTCGGTTTTACGGGCGAAGTCCTTGAAAACCGTGTAGGCTCTACCGATATTGCGGGCACAGGGCGGTCTGATCAACAGGGCCGCCCCACGGGACAACATCGGAGGCTTCTCAATGGCTGAATACCAAACGATCCGCACGGCCGGTGTCGGCAGTCGGACCGCTGTGATCGACGAGGGCCTTCGCGCCCATATGAACAAGGTCTACGGGCTGATGTCCGTGGGCATGATCATCACCGGCGCCGTCGCCTGGGCCGTGGGCACAAGCGATGTGCTCATGCAGGTGCTGCGCACGCCGGAAGGTGGCATGACCATCCTTGGCTGGGCCGTGATGTTCGCGCCCCTGATCATGGTTTTCGCATTCGGCGCGGTGATCAACCGCCTGTCGACCGCTGCGGCACAGCTGTTCTTCTACGCCTACGCCGCCGTGATGGGCCTGTCGCTCGCCTGGATCTTCATGGCCTTCACCGGCGTGTCGATCGCGCAGACGTTCCTCATCACCGCGATCGCGTTCGCGGGTCTGTCGCTCTATGGCTACACCACCAAGAAGGACCTGTCGGGCTTCGGCACGTTCCTGATGATGGGTGTGATCGGTCTGATCGTCGCCATGGTCGTGAACATCTTCCTCGCCTCCTCGGCGCTGGCCTTTGCGATCTCGGTGATCGGTGTGCTGCTGTTCTCGGCGCTGACCGCCTATGACACGCAGAACATCAAGAACACCTATCTGCAGCACGCGCAGATGGGCGACAGCGAATGGCTGGGCAAGGCCGCCATCATGGGCGCGCTGCAGCTCTACCTCGACTTCATCAACCTGTTCATGTTCCTGCTGCAGTTCATGGGCAACCGCGAGTGATCTGAACGGATCATCCGAGACGGAAACAGGGGCCGGTCGCAAGACCGGCCCCTTCTGGTTTGTCATCCCTAGACGACCGCGCCGAACAGCGCGCCGACGACCGCCGTCACCGCCATGGCGATTGCCCCCCAGAAGGTGACTCGGAGTATGCCGCGAACGGGCGGCGCCCCACCAGCCCGAGCGCCGACGCCGCCGAGCACGGCCAGAAAAAAGAGCGACAAACCCGTCACCCCATGGATCAGCCATGCCTCGGGCGCGAGCATTGCGGCGGCCAGGGGCAAAGCCGCTCCGACCGCAAATGAAAGCGCCGAGGCGACCGCTGCCACCAACGGCTGTGCGGCGGAATGCGCGGCAAGCCCCAGTTCATCCCGACCATGGGCACCAAGGGCATCATGCGCGCTCAGTTCCTGCGCCACGCGCAAGGCGGTTTCCGCCGAGACGCCCCGGGCAACGTAAATGTCGGCAAGTTCCTGCAACTCCGCATCGGGCGATGCCGCGAGTTCCAAACGCTCGCGCGCTATGTCAGCAGCTTCAGAGTCAGCCTGAGAACTGACCGAGACATACTCACCCGCAGCCATTGAAAGTGCCCCGGCGGCAAGCCCTGCCGCGCCTGCAACCAGGATTTCCGCGCGGCCTGTCGCAGCCGCCGCCACACCCACGATCAGGCTCGCTGTCGAGACGATCCCGTCGTTCGCGCCCAAGACAGCGGCGCGCAACCACCCGATCCGCTCGAAAAAATGCTGTTCAATCTGTTTCGCCATGGCGCCGACCTCCGATGTGCAAATCACCCGAACACAACCTCGGCGGCGCGGCCATGCGCCAGATCAAGCGCCGGGCGCCAGATCGCACACCATCTGCACAGCCGGAAAGACGATCCCGGGGCGTAGCGGAACATCCACCTCGCCGACGACCCGGAACCCCAGGGCCGCATAGAATGGCACCGCTGTCCGCGTCGACAGGCAATCGAGCCGGACAATTGCCGCCGCCCGCGCCTGCGCCATCGCCCGCTCCATCAGCGTCCGACCGATCCCGCGCCGGACGCGGGTGGCATCCGTGACGACATGACGGACATGGCCGACGGATGCCACCACTCCGGCACCGTCAGGCGCGCCCATCGTCCAGCCACCTGCTGCGACAATCGCGCCACCCGCCTCGACAGCGACCCAGTAGGTGCCGCAGCGCATCAATTCGGGTCGTGCGCGCGAGATAAGCGGCAACGCGGTCACCAGCACCGAAGGAGCATAGTCCGCTGCCAGAAGCTTCGGATAACTGCGCGCGAGCAGCGCATCCACCCCTGACAGGTCAGACGGCACGGCGGGACGGAACGTCAGGGATTCGGTCATGGCGGGGTCCGTGAAAAGACAAAGGCCGCGTCCTTGCGGCGCGGCCCCATCATCGAAAAAAGGTCTGGCGATCTTACTTGATCTTGCCTTCCTTGTATTCGACATGCTCCCGCTTGACGGGGTCATATTTCCGTACGCTCATCTTCTCGGTCATCGTCCGGGCGTTCTTCTTGGTCACATAGAAGTGGCCCGTTCCCGCCGTCGAGTTCAGACGGATCTTGATCGTCGTCGGCTTCGCCATAGTCGTCTCTCCAGTAGCCGGGAAAGCGCCTAGGGCGACCCGGTGAAATCCTTGAAGCCCGCCTTTTAGCGAGGCAGGCCGCGGAGTCAACAGCGAAAGCACCCGTTTCCCCGCAACCCTGCAACCGTTTCCGCCGCGGCCCGCAGGCCTGCCGACCCCTCGCCTCGTCTTGGTCCGAATACCCCGGCGAAGCCCCTGAGGTCCCGCGCCCCAATGGGGTCAACGGGCACGGGGGTACTGCCCAGGCGACGCCTCGCGGCAGCGATGATAGCGCGCGGACGGCCTGTAAGCCGGGTTCTGTCCGGGGGCTTGCGCCCCCTGGATGACCATTCCTCTAGGCCCGCCGTTACCGACGGGCTCAAGCTGCCAACCCGGGCCCCTGGGCTGAAGCATCCCTGCGGCGGTATCGCGGACCGTAGTCCGGGACCAGCCCGCGCGGGGCCCCTATTCGGCATTGCTCCGGGTGGGGCTTGCCGTGCCGTCCCGGTTGCCCGGTCCGCGGTGGGCTCTTACCCCACCGTTTCACCATCACCCCGAAAGCTCGGGGCAGACTCTTCTCTGTGGCGCTTTCCCTCGGGTTTCCCCGGCCGGGCATTACCCGGCACCCTTGCTTCATGGAGCCCGGACTTTCCTCGCCCCCGGACTGCTCCGGGGCCGCGGTCATCCAGCCATCCGCGCCGCCCCGACTTAGGCGCGCCCCCCTTGCGCGTCAATCGGAAAGCGACTGCGCAAGGTCTGCCACGATACCGGCATCGACCGCATCGAGCGGCCCCCGCGCCCAGGGTCGGAACCGCAGCCGCACTGCGGCCAGCAGCGCAGCGTCGTCCACGTCGGGATATCCGAACGCCCGCGCCGCCACCCGGAATTCTTCAGGATGGCCCAGCCCGCTTTCCGGCCAGACCGACAGACCGGCAAGCGCGAGCCTGCGCCAATCGAACCGCGCGCCGGGATCGCCCTTGCGCCCGGGTGCCATATCGGAATGCGCGATCACGCGTTCAGGCGGTATTCGCCAGCGCGACATGACATCACCCAGAAGATGCTCAAGCGCCAACATCTGCGTGGCTGGAAAGGGCTCGGCTCCTCGATTTGCCAACTCGATCCCGATCGAGCGCGAATTCACATCCGTCACCGCCCCCCAGCTACCAGCACCAGCGTGCCAGGCGCGCGCCTCTTCCGGCACCAGCGACAGCACCTCGCCCACTTCCGAGATCAGGTAGTGAGACGACACTTCCGCTGCAGGATCGCAAAGCCGCTCCAGCGCGGCCGCGCAGCTTTCCATGGCGGTGTAGTGAATGACGACAAGGTCAGGCCTCGCCCCGTTCCTCCGCTCGCCGAAGTTCGGCGAGGGATGGGTCAGGCGCACCATTGACCTATTGCAGCGCCGCGCGGAACGGCCGCGGGTCCCAGGCGCAGGCGAAGCCGTCGCCGTCCGGGTCAAGCCCCTTGGGATCGCGCCGCGGACCGCCGGACCCGAGGAAAGCTTCCTGTGCAAGGTCGGGCGAGCGGTAGCGCTTGCAGGCGGCATCGTAGGAACTCAGCCGGATGCCAGACCGGGTGTAGACCTGTTCGCCCACGCCGTTTGTCGTGCTCAGGGCATACTCGACCAGAACCGGTGTGGTATTGCCCTCGCGCGGCGGCAGCGGTGTGGGGGCGACGACCTGGTACTGTGCCTTGTTCCGCGCAATCCGCTCGGCATCGCTCTCGATCGTTTCGCGGGCCGCGACTGCGTTGAAGTCCTGCTCATCGGAAATGCCGGGCGAACCGACGCCGGCCATTTCGCTGGTCGTCTCGGCGATGCCCGCAGGTGCGTTGCCACGGGGCCGGTTGGCATCAAGCGCTGCCGATCCGCCGACAAGCGCGCCCGTCCCGGTAGCGGGGGCAAGCGGCAGCGGAGCGGATTGCGGCACCGTCGTGCCCTGCTCGGCGGCGTCGATGGCGGCACCGACACGGGCCGGATCGAAGCCAGTTGCAGGCGGCACGGTCGATGGCGGAGGCAAGCCCTGAAGCTGCGCATCGCGGTCGGCCGAATAGCTCTGATAGCTGTCGAACCCGACGCCAGACTCGGGGACCTCCGGCGCACAGGCGGAAACCCCCAGCAGCGCGATTCCCATGAGTGCAAAACGCATCGTCAACCCCCGACCCATCCGTCAGCCGCCGCCCTTACCACCATTTGTCCGGCTTTGCCACAAAGCCCGCCGCGCGCTCCAGCACATAGGCGTGATTGAGCAGATCGCCCTCTTCCCAGGGCTTTCCGATCAACTGCAACCCAAGCGGCAGGCCCTTGCGATCCAGCCCGACCGGGACGGCAATCCCGGGCAGGCCCGCAAGGTTCACCGTCACCGTGAACACGTCATTGAGGTACATCTCGACCGGATCGGCATTCGCCATCTCGCCCAGCCCAAAGGCCGAGGACGGCGTGGCGGGCGTCAGGATCGCATCGACGCCAGCCGCGAAGACCAGCTCGAAATCGCGCTTGATCAGCGCACGCACCTTGCGCGCGCGGTTGTAATAGGCATCGTAGAAGCCCGCCGACAGCACATAGGTGCCGATCATCACGCGCCGCTGCACTTCCTTGCCGAAGCCTTCGGCGCGGGTCTTTTCGTACATCTCGGTGATGCCGTCGCCCTGCGACAGCGCCGCGCGGTGTCCATAGCGCACCCCGTCGTAGCGCGCGAGGTTCGACGACGCCTCGGCGGGTGCGATCACGTAATAGGCGGGCAACGCGTACTTGGTGTGCGGCAGGCTTATGTCGACGATCTTCGCCCCGGCGTCGCGCAGCATCGCCGTGCCGTCGGCCCAGAGCTTTTCGATCTCGTCCGGCATCCCGTCCATCCGGTATTCCTTTGGAATGCCGATGGTCTTGCCGCGGATGTCGCCCGTCAGCGCCGCCTCGAAATCCGGCACCGGCAGGTCGGCGCTGGTCGAATCCTTCGGATCATGTCCCGCCATGCCCGCCAGCAGGATTGCCGCATCACGCACCGACTTGGTCATCGGCCCCGCCTGGTCGAGCGACGAGGCGAAGGCCACGATCCCCCAGCGGCTGACGCGGCCATAGGTCGGCTTGATCCCCGTGATCCCGACGAAAGCGGCGGGCTGACGGATCGACCCGCCGGTGTCGGTCCCGGTCGCCGCAAGGCAAAGGTCCGCCGCCACCGCTGCCGCCGAGCCGCCCGACGAACCACCCGGCGTCAGCGCCGTCTCGTCATTTCCGCGCCGCCACGGGTTTACCACATTGCCGTAGCACGAAGTCTCGTTGCTGGACCCCATGGCGAATTCGTCCATGTTCAGCTTGCCCAGCATCACCGCGCCCGCATCGAAAAGCTGGCTCGTGACGGTCGACTTCGTATTCCGGCCGGAACCCCTTGAGGATGTTCGATGCCGCCTGCGACGGCACGCCCTTGGTGCAAAAGAGGTCCTTGATCCCCAGCGGTATCCCGCAGAGCGAGGGCGCATCCCCCGCCTTCAGCCGCTGATCCGCCGCTCGTGCCTGCGCAAGCGCAATGTCGGGCGTCTTGTGGACAAAGGCGTTCAGATCGTCACCCGCATCCATCGCGGTCAGGCAGGCCATCGTCAGGTCGACTGCCGTAAGCTCGCCCTTGCGCAGCGCGTCCCGCGCTGCCGCGATCGTCAGACCGTTCGCCCCGCTCATTCCACCACCTTCGGCACTGCAAAGAAGCCTTCCCGTGCGTCCGGCGCGTTCTTGAGGATCTGCGCCTGGATGTTCCCGTCCGTCACCACGTCGGCCCGCCGCTTCAGCCGCATCGGCGTCACGCTGGTCATCGGCTCGATGCCCGTCACGTCCACCTCGTTCAACTGCTCCATGAAGGTCAGGATGCCCGAAAGCTCGCCCGCCAGCGCAGGCAGGTCCGCTTCCTCGACCCGGATCCGGGCCAGCTTCGCCACCTTGCGGGCGGTGTCGATGTCGATGGACATGGGAAAACCCCCTCACGAAACGATCGGCCCCGTTTAGCGAGGCAGGGGAAGGCCTGCAAGCGGGATGGGAACTAGCGGTACCGCCGCCTACCGTCAGGCAGGCGGGGTCGGGCATCGCCTGAAAGATAGGCAAGATCGTAACGCAGGTACCATCCAGCCCTGCTTGGCCAATTCTGCTTTACAGCAGACCCGCTCTAAGGAACTTTGCACCGGTACAGTGTTAGTCGGGTGGGCAGAAGTGCAGCTCAACGACAGTGATCACTTTGAGCAGAGCCTCATCGACCGGGGCGCAACCAGAGTGGTGCTCGCACTTGGCGCCGACGAGGCATTCGCGCTTTATCTTACCGTGGCCCTCACCTCTGCCCTGCGCCACTTGCCTGCTGCGTCCGCAGTTGCAGTCTATGTAATCGACGGAGGAATGAGCGCAGCCAGCCTGGACCGGATCAGGGCCAACGCCACAAGGGTACGCCCCGATGCCAACATTCACTTTGTCAGCGCGGATCGGACCGAGATCAGCGCGCTGCCAAGCAACAAGCGGATTTCGGCGGCAACCTATCTGCGGCTCCTGCTACCCAGTTGTGTCCCGCCCGACGTGGCTACGGTCCTGTATCTCGACTTCGACGTGCTGGTGACAGAAGATGTGTCCCCGCTCTTTGCGACCGATCTCGGCGACCAGGTCTGCGGCGCCGTAGCCGACCGGTCCGGCCATCGCGAGATGTCGCGGCTGCGGTGTAGTTTCCCCGCAGCCGCCATCCCGGAGGGCGCAGGGTATTTCAACGCGGGCGTCATCCTCTTGAACATGAAGGCTTGGCGCAACCGCCGCATCTCGGAGCGGGCATTGGAATTGCTCGAGGAACACCCCGACCTGATCCGATTGCACGATCAGGACGCGCTCAACCTCGCCGTTGCAGACGATTGGGTTAAGCTTCCGCCCCGATGGAATACTCAGATCGTGGGGACCTCGCTCCATCTTCCTGACACGCCTCGGACTGGCGAACTCGGGATTCTGCACTTTGTCACCGGGCTGAAACCTTGGTATGCCAGCCGCCGCTGTCTGTACGAGGACCAATATCTGTCCGCGATGCTCAGGCTCGACTGGCTTCCGTTGCGCCGGAAGTTGCGGCTGGTCTCGCGCTTCGTATGGCGTGGCCTGCGCGCCGACTTTGCATTGATCCGGCAGGCCATCGCAGGCTGACCGCGCGACAAGCTGTAACTCTGCGGCCTGAACTGCGGCCACCTTGCCCCAGCGCGATAATGCGTCATGCTCACGCGCATGACGCTTCCGACACCTCACCGCATCGCCCTTGTCGATATCGCCCGCACCGCCGCGCTGATCGGCATGGCGCTCTTCCACTTCATCTTCGATCTCGAGATGTTCGGCCATCTTCCCCCGGGGACGGTGGCGATGCCCGGTCCCTGGGCCTATTTCGCGCGCCTCGTTGCAGGCAGCTTCATTTTTCTCGCGGGCGTCAGCCTCGTGCTCGCGCATGGGCAGGGTATCAGGTGGCGGTCCTTCCTGCGCCGCCTCGCCATACTCGCAGCCGCTGCAATGGCGATCACGGTCGGCACCTATGCCGCCCTGCCGGACCAGTTCGTGTTCTTCGGCATCCTCCACGCCATCGCGACGTTCAGCGTCATCGGTCTCGCATTTCTGCGGCTGCCCCCGCTCATCATCATGATTGTCGCGGCCGCTGTCTTTGCCCTGCCCTGGCTCTGGACGGACCCGCTGTTCCAGTCGCCCGCCCTTCTCTGGCTTGGCCTTGCCCCGACGCCACCACAGGCGATGGATTTCGAGCCGCTCTTTCCCTGGCTCGCCCCCTTCCTTGCGGGCATGGCGCTCACGAAGCTGGCGCAAGCGTCATCGCTCTGGCCCGCACTCAGTCGCCCGTCCGGGCCGATCCTGCATCGCCTGACATGGCCGGGCCGACACAGCCTGCTGGTCTATCTCGTCCATCAGCCCGTGCTGATCGGACTTGTCTGGGGATTTACCCGCCTGACAGGCTGACCCCCCGGACATGACGCACGTAAACGAGGATCATCCAGCCCAGCATCGTCGCGTTCAGCACATGCCACAGGAAATGGGTGCCAACGGGAAGGACCGCACAGAGAGGTTCATCCAGCGTGCGGAAGGTCAGCGACACCAGCAGGATGCAAGCGCCGATCACCAGCCCGCGCGAGGTATCTCTTGCCCGGTCCCACAGCAACCAGGCGTAGAACAGGATCAGCACCGGCACCGGCATGTAGCCGGCCGATGACCCTAGCCCCGGCACCATCGACCAGAGCGGCACCGTCGCTGCGGCATAGGGCAGGAAGGCCAGCGTCGCCGCCCCTGCCCGCCATCCCTTGAACCCCAGCATGTCGCGGCTCGCCACGAAAACGTACAGCAGGATGAACGCGAGGATCGGCAACACGTCCATCAGCCCCGTCAGGCGGGTCGCATGGGTGTGAAACAGGTAGGACCCCACCCCGATCACCGCCAGAACCACGGCCAGGGCACGGGCAAGCGGCACGCCCGCCGTGCGCGGCCAGACCCAGATCGCCGCCAGCAGGAAGGCCGCGTTCGTCACCGCATTGACCGGTTCCGCCCAGTAGCCCGGTCCAAGCCTCTCGCAATAGCCGTCCACCTGTTCGAACCAGCCCATTTCCTTCTCCGCGTCGTCGGCTAGAACCGGAGATAGTGAGAAAAGGAGACGCCGCCATGAAAATCACCTGGCTTGGCCATTCCGGCTTCCGGATCGAGATCGAAGACGCCGTCCTGCTGATCGACCCCTGGCTCGACGGAAACCCCATGTTCCCGGCCGAGAGACGCGCCGAGGCGCTGGACGGGGCAACGCATGTGCTGCTCACGCACGGGCATGGCGACCACTCCGGCAGCGCCGCCGCGATCTGCAAGGAAAAAGCCCTGCCGCTGGTCGGGATCTACGACCTCGTTTCGTGGTATCAGGCGCGAGAAGGGGTCGAGGCCCTTGGCTTCAACAAGGGCGGCACCGTCACCCTGGGAGGGGCGAAGGTGACGATGGTCAACGCCTGCCATTCCTCGTCCGTCGGCGGCCCCGACGGGCCGGTCGCAGTGGGATCCGAGGCCGGATACATGATCGCGGGCGAAGGGCATACGATCTATGTCTCGGGCGATACCGACATCATGGCCGACATGGCGTGGATGGCCGAACTTCACCAGCCCGACATCGGCATCCTTTCGGCGGGGGGCCACTATACGATGGACATGGCGCGGGCTGCCTGGGCCGCGCGGAAGTATTTCAATTTCACCACCGTGATCCCTTGCCACTACCGCACGTTCTCGGCGCTCGAACAGAACGCCGACGCGCTGCGCCGTGGCCTGCCGCCCGGCATCACCGTGATCGAACCCGAAGTCCTCGAACCGATCAGCTTCTGAACCACGGGCGCGGCGGGCGCCTAGACCGTCCGCCGCGCCTCGAAGAAGACCTTCAGCAGCGCTTCCGCCTCGGCGGCACACAGCCCGTCATAGACCTCGGGCGCATGGTGGCACTGCGGGTGCGAAAAGACCCGCGCGCCTTGCGCCACCCCGCCCGATTTCGGATCAGCGGCCCCGTAGTAAAGCCGCCCGATCCGGGCGAACGAGATCGCAGCTGCGCACATCGGACAAGGTTCGAGCGTGACATAAAGGTCATGCCCCACCAGCCGTTCCGACCCCGTGGCCCGGCAGGCCGCCCGGATCGCCAGAATCTCGGCATGGGCCGTGGGGTCGGCCATTTCGCGCGTCCGGTTCCCGGCGCGCGCGACGACCCGCCCCTCGGGCGAGACGACCACGGCCCCGACCGGCACCTCGCCGCGCTCGGCAGCGGCCCGCGCCTCGTCGAGCGCCATGTCCATGTGGCTGCGGAACATCATTTTGCCGTGATGCAACCCTGCCGCCCGGATGACAAGCTTTCCTTGTCCCTTCTTCCGTTCCCAAATATCCTCGGGGGTCCGGGGGCAGACGGCCCCCGGGGCCAGCCGCCCCTCGCGCGGCCGAAAGTCCGCGCGCCCATGTCCGATAAACCCGCCCGCCCGATCCGACCGATGCCAGGCCCGAAACCCGCCGGCGATGCCGCCGAGGGCGAGCGCATCGCCAAGGTGCTGTCCCGCGCAGGCATCGCCTCGCGCCGCGAGGCCGAACGGATGATCGAACTCGGGCAGGTCACCGTGAACGGCAAGGTCATCACCAGCCCCGCGCTCAATGTCACGGCAAAGGACAAGATCACCGTGGCGGGCCAGCCGGTGGGCGAGCCGGAGACGGCACGCCTCTGGCTCTACTACAAGCCCGAGGGCCTTGTCACTTCGGCGGCCGACGAGAAGGGGCGCGAGACGGTATTCGACCGTCTGCCCCCCGACTGCCGCGCGTGATGTCCGTGGGTCGGCTTGACCTGAATTCCGAGGGGCTCTTGCTGCTGACGAATGACGGCGAACTCAAGCGCCGCCTCGAGCTGCCGTCGACGGGCTGGCTTCGCAAGTACCGGGTCCGCGTCAAGGGCAACCCCACCGACCCCGATCTGGAGCCGCTGCGCAAGGGGATCACGGTGGAGGGCGAGCGGTTCCAGCCGATGAGCGTCTCGCTCGACCGTGTGCAGGGCGCCAACGCATGGCTGACAGTCGGGCTGCGCGAGGGCAAGAACCGTGAGATCCGCCGCGCCATGTCGGCGATCAACCTGACCGTCAACCGGCTGATCCGCGTCAGCTACGGGCCGTTCCGGCTGGGCGACCTTGAACCGGGCGCTGTCGAGGAAGTGCGGGGCAAGGTTCTGCGCGACCAGCTCGGTCTTTCTCCCTCGGATGACGAGGCGACCGGCACCGCCCATGCCCGGACGCGCCCCGCCCGGCCAGGCGGAAAACCCTCACAACCGCGCCGCGCGCCCAGTGACGGCCCCGCCCTTGATCGCAAGCCGTCAGGCGCTGCCACGGCCCGCAGCGGGCGCGCCGGGGCCGACAAGCAGGTCGCATCAAGGCCCGACAGGGCAAGGGCCGAAGCGGGAAAGACCCCGCGTTCGACAGCGAAGCTGGCCACATCGACGACCCGAACCGAAAGCGCAGCTTCGAGCAGACCGGCCCATGCCAAACCCGCACGCGCAATGCGCGACGGGGCGGCGCCCCCCGGTGGCCCGCGCCCACGCGGCAAGGTGAAACCCAAGGGTACGGCACCCAGCAGGAACACCCCCAAACCCCCGCCGCAGCGCGGCAAATAGCGGTTTCACTGTCACCTATCGACTGGCAAGGTGTTTCGCCTTCGCCTATAGTCAGGTTGCGATTTGGAAACGATGCGACGGCGCAGCGGGGGGCGGATGACTGACACCGGGCTTCAGAAGGTGGCATTCTTTCTGCTGCTTGGCCTGATCGTTTACGTGGCGGCCTCGGGCGGGGGCGTGTGATGGCGCAGCGCTACGGCGGCAAGCACAGCCCGACGCCCCGCTTGCCCGATGGCACCCCCGTGCCACCGGGTCCGTTCCAGGGCAAGCGCCGCTCACGCGCGGGCGGTCGGGTGAACCTGCTTTTCGCGGCACCCTTTATCTTTGTCCTGCGCGCCTTTACCGGCGATCCGACGGCGCTCGCCCTCAACCTCGGGGCCTTTGCGCTGCTCATCGCGGCGGCGTTCCTGACGCGCGAGGGCATTCTTGCGCAGGAAGCCTATGACGCGCGCCGCATCGCCAAGCGTCCTGCGATTCCGCGCAAGTTGTTCGGCTCGGTCCTGACCGGTGCGGGGCTGTTCGTGGGGGGGCTTGTCGCATCACCCAGTCTTCTGAACCCGATCCTTTTCGGGGTCATCGGAACGGTGCTTCACTATCTGTCCTTCGGTCCCGATCCGATGCGCGACAAGGGAACCGAGGGGCTGGACACCTTCCAGACCGACCGTGTCGCCCGCGCCGTCGACGAGGCCGAGAAGCATCTGGCCGCGATGAAAGACGCCATCCTGCGCGCTCAGGATCGCACGCTCGAGGCGCGGGTGGACCGCTTCGCAGCGTCGGCCCGCAGCCTGTTCCGCACGATCGAGGGCGATCCGCGCGACCTGAATGCGGCACGCAAGGACATCGGCGTGTTTCTGATGGGCGCGCGCGACGCGACCGCCAAGTTTGCCGATCTCTATGCCCAGACCCGCAGCGCGAAGGCGCGGGCGGATTACGAGCAGCTGCTGACCGACCTCGAAGCGCATTTCGAGAAGCGCAAGGATGCGCTTTTGTCCAACGACCATTCCGACCTCGACATAGAAATCGATGTCCTGCGCGAGCGCCTCAGGCTTGAGGGTCCGCGCGGCCTTCCCGATCCCATTTCCGCCACCCCGCTTTCGACCAAGGGAGACTGATCCATGTCCGACGCCACACGCGCCCAGGCCCAGGCCGCCCTCGCCGCCGCCGAAGAGGTGACGGCCGCGCTGCTGCCACTGCCCGCGAACGAGGTTGTCCCCCTCGACGCCGCCCCTGCCCCCAAGGCCGAGGCGATCCGTCAACGCATGGCCGAGCTTGACCTGACCAATACCCAGTCGATCATTGCCTTCGGGTCGTCCGCCCAGTCGGAGCTTCAGGTGATCAGCCAGTCGATGCTGGCAGACGTGCGCAACAAGGACGTGGGCCCGGCAGGCGATGCGCTGCGCAAGATCGTCAGCACGCTTCGCGGTTTCTCGTCCGAAGAGCTCGACGTGCGGCGCGAGAAAAGCTGGTGGGAATGGCTGACCGGCCAGGCCGCCCCCTTTGCCGAATTCGTGGCCAAGTTCGAGAAGGTGCAGGAACAGATCGACAAGGTCACCGATGAGCTTCTGACCCATGAGCACAAGCTCCTGAAGGACATCAAGTCGCTCGACCTGCTCTACGGCAAGACGCTGAACTTCTACGACGAGCTCGCGCTCTACATCGCGGCGGGCGAAGCCAAGCTGGAGGAGATCGACACCACGATTATTCCCGCCCGTGAAGCCGCCGTGCAGGCAGCGCCCGAGACCGACCAGGTGATGCGCGCGCAGGAACTGCGCGATCTGCGTGCGGCGCGCGACGATCTTGAGCGCCGCGTGCATGACCTGAAGCTCACCCGTCAGGTCACCATGCAGTCGCTGCCCTCGATCCGGCTTGTGCAGGAGAACGACAAGAGCCTTGTCACCAAGATCAATTCCACTCTCGTGAACACCGTCCCGCTCTGGGAAACGCAACTGGCGCAGGCGGTCACCATCCAGCGCTCGCGCGAGGCCGCCGAGGCGGTGAAGGAGGCCAACGATCTGACCAACGATCTGCTGCGGTCCAACGCCGACAACCTGCGCGAGTCGAACCGCGTGGTGCGCGAAGAGATGGAGCGCGGCGTCTTCGACATCGAGGCCGTCAAACACGCCAACGCCACCCTGATCGCCACCATCGAGGACAGTCTTCAGATCGCGGACGAGGGCAAGGCCCGCCGTGCCGCCGCCGAGGCCGATCTGGTGAAGCTGGAGGCCGAGTTGCGCGACACGCTGGCCGCCGCCCGCTCGCGCCGCCCCGCAGCGCCCGCCAACCCGGCCTGAGGAGGCGACGCCGCAGCCATGCCCGCCTTTCGCGCGCACCCGGTCCGGGTGCCCCTCGTCCTGATGCTGGCATGGCTTACCGCCTGCGCGCCGACCGTTACGGTGGCGCCAACACCGATCCCCGAGGCGCCGGAAGCTGCCGAACCTGCGCCACCCCCGCCGTCGGCCGCGAGCGAGGCGGTCCGCCAGCACTACGCGAAGGTGCAGGCCGACCTGCTGGGCCGGGGCCTTATGCGGACCGACGGCGGCTCGGGCGATGCGCCCTTCACCGACACGATGCTGGCCGAGAACTTCGTCCGGATCGCGCTTTACGACGAATACACCCGCTCGTCGCAGGGGCTGGTGGCCAACGCGACGCAAAGCCGCCTGCGCCGTTGGGAACAGCCCGTTCGTGTGGGACTGCGTTTCGGCGCTTCCGTTCCCGCGGACCGTCAGGCCACCGACCGTGCCCGCATCGCGTCCTTCCTTTCAAGGCTTCAGCGGATCACGGGGCATCCGATCCGTCTGTCGGACGCCTCACCCAACTTCTTCGTCTACATCGTGAATGAGGATGAAAGGCGCGCCCTTGGTCCGGTCATCCGGTCAACCTTGCCGGGGCTGAGCGCGGCCGATGTCGCGGGCATCACCGACATGCCGCGCTCGACCTATTGTCTGGTCTATGCGCTGTCGCCCGGCCAGGGCAGCACCTACAGCACCGCCTTCGCCGTGATCCGGTCGGAACACCCTGATCTCATGCGCCTGTCCTGCATCCATGAAGAGATCACGCAAGGGCTTGGGCTTGCCAATGACAGTCCGCTGGCCCGGCCGTCGATCTTCAACGACGACGAGGAATTCGCGCTGCTGACGCCGATGGACGAGTTGATGCTGAAGATGCTCTACAGTCCGCGCCTGACCGCCGGAATGACCGAGACCGAGGCGCGCCCGCTCGTCACCCCCCTTGCCGCCGCCGTCATGGGCGGCGAAAGCTGAACCGACCAAACCGGAGGACGGCCATGATCTTCGATTTTCTCAAGGGCGAATTCATTGATGTCATCGCGTGGACGGATGACACGCGCGACACGATGGTCTGGCGTTTCGAGCGCCGCGGCAATGCGATCAAGTACGGCGCAAAGCTGACGGTGCGCGAGGGCCAGGCGGCCGTCTTCATCCACGAGGGCCAACTGGCCGACGTGTTCGGTCCCGGCCTCTACATGCTGGAAACGAACAACCTGCCGATCCTGACCACGCTCCAGCACTGGGACCACGGCTTCCAGTCGCCCTTCAAATCCGAGATCTACTTCGTCAACACCACCCGATTCAACGATCTGAAATGGGGCACGAAGAACCCCATCATGACGCGCGATCCCGAATTCGGGCCTGTCCGCCTGCGCGCCTTCGGCACCTATTCGATGCGTGTCATCGACCCCGGCAAGTTCATGACCGAGATCGTGGGCACCGACGGCGAATTCACGGCCGACGAGATCAGCTTCCAGATCCGAAACGTGATCCTGCAAGAGGTCAGCCGCGTGCTCGCCTCGTCGAACATTCCGGTGCTCGACATGGCGGCGAACACCAAGGACCTCGGCACGCTGATCACAACGGCCATCGCGCCGCAAATCGCCGAATACGGCCTCGCCCTGCCCGAGTTCTATATCGAGAACATCTCGCTGCCCGAGGATGTGGAAAAGGTGCTCGACAAGCGCACCTCGGCCGGCGTCGCGGGCGATCTGAAGAAATACATGGATTTCAACACCGCCGAGGCGATGGGCAATCCATCCAGTGCCGCCGGGCAGGCCATGGCCACGGGGATGGGCGCGGGCATAGGCATGGGCATGGCGGCGCAAGCCGGGCCCTGGGGCGCACGCCCGTCCGCACCGCCCCCGCCGCCGGTCGAGGGGCCGCTGTGGCACGTGGCCGAGAATGGGGCGGCCACCGGTCCTTTCCCGCAGGCGACGCTGGTTGCCATGGCGGGCGCAGGCACCCTGACGCCTGCCAGCCTTGTCTGGACGGCCGGACAGTCGGGCTGGCTGCCCGCTTCCGATACCGCGCTATCGCCGCTGTTCGCGCAACTGCCTCCGCCGCTGCCCGGGGCGTAAACCTTGGCTGCAACGGCAGAACGCCACTGGCCCTGCGACAGTTGCGGGGCCGATCTGCGCTTTGCGCCGGGCCAGACCCAGCTGGTCTGTGTCCATTGCGGCCACGTGCAGGAAATTCCCCAGGCGGCGCCCCGCACGACGGCGCGCGCCTTGCAGGAACTCGATCTCGCCTCGGGGCTGCGTGACGATCTGCCGGTCGCTGCGATGGAGGAAGTGCGCACGGGCACCTGTCGCAGCTGTGGGGCGAGCCTCGAATTCGACGGCGCGACGTTCGCCACCGAATGCCCCTTCTGCGCCTCGCCCGTCGTCACCGATCCCGGCGCGCAGCGGCTCATCAAACCACAGGCGCTCGTCCCGTTTCACCTCACGGAAAAGCAGGCCCGCGCCGCGATGACAGACTGGCTCGGCAGTCTGTGGTTCGCGCCATCAGGGCTTGTCGAATACACCCGCAAGGGTCGCGCGCTGAACGGCATCTATGTGCCTTACTGGACCTTCGATGCCGACACAGCCTCGCGCTACCGCGGGCAGCGGGGGGTCTATTACTACGAGACCCAAATGGTCACGGTCGTGGTCAACGGTCGGCGCGAGCAGCGCCAGCAGCAGGTCCGACGCACCCGCTGGTTTCCTGCCTCTGGCGCCGTGGCACGGCGCTTTGACGATGTGCTTGTAACGGCCTCGGCCAGCCTGCCCCAGCCCTATGGTGACGAGCTGACGCCGTGGGGGTTGAACGATCTGGTGGCCTATCAGCCCGACTACCTCGCCGGGTTCCGGGCCGAGGGCTACACCATTCCGTTGGCCCAGGGCCACCAGACCGCGCGCGCCAGGATGGACGCCGTGATTCGCCGCGACGTGGCCGCGCATATCGGCGGTGACGAGCAGCGCATCGAGGCGGTGGAAACCCGCCATTCAGCCGAAACCTTCAAGCACATTCTGCTGCCGGTCTGGACTGCCGCCTACAAGTACAACGGCAAGAGCTATCTCTTCCTTGTCAACGGGCAGACGGGCGAGGTCCAGGGCCAGCGCCCCTGGTCGATCTGGAAGATCCTGCTCGCCGTGCTTCTGGCTGTCTTGCTTATCGGGATCGCGGCCTATGTCGCCGAGGAGAACGGTGCGATCAATCTTGACGGTGTCCGGATCGAGTTCGGTGAGGCCGCGCCGGTCGAAGTCAGTCCTGTCGGGGACAAAACCGTTCGCGTGTGACCTCGGCAAGCCGATGCGCGGCGCGCCGCCAGTCCCGCATGTTTCGGTAAGATCACCCCACCGACCGAGGATCCTCCATCTTCCGCGATCTCGACCCCGCCATCTGCGGCGTGATCCGCCCCGGAAGGGGCGGACGCCCTACCGCAAGGCCAGCAACAGGTCCATCGAGGGCTGCCCGGTAACGGCCATCCCCCGGCTTGCCTGAAAGGCCCCGATTGCCGCTTCGGTCTTCTTGCCGATCACCCCGTCAGCGCCACCGGTGTCGAAACCGGCTGCGGTCAGCCGCCGCTGCATCTCCTGCCGGTCGGCGATGGTCATGCCGTTCCGGTCCGGCCCGAAACTCGCCTGGATCGGCGGACCGCCCGCCAGCCGGTCCGACAGGTGCCCGATCCCGATGACATAGCTTTCGGCATTGTTGTAGCGCGTGATGACCGTGAAGTTGCGGAAGATCATGAAGGCGGGCCCCCCTGCCCCCGCCGGTATCAGGATGGAGGCCGCGCCATAGTCCGGCACCGCCCGCCCGTTCATGTCCCGCACCCCCTGCGCGGCCCAGTCCGAGGGGCTGCGCGTCGTGCCGCGCCCTGTCTGGCCCGTGTTGAAACCCGCAGGCAGGCGAACCTCGACTCCCCAGGGCTGGCCCTTTGTCCAGCCCGAACGGTTGAAGTAATTCGCGGTCGAAGCCAGCGCATCGGTCGGATCGTTGTCCCAGATGTCGCGCCGCCCGTCGCCCCGGAAGTCGACCGCGTAGGCGAGATATGAGGTCGGGATGAACTGCGTGTGCCCCATCGCACCTGCCCAGCTTCCCACCATGCGGACAGGTGTCGTATCGCCGTTCTGGAGGATCTTCAGCGCAGCGACGAGCTGACTTTCGAAGAACTCGCCCCGCCGCCCCTCGTAGGCCAGAGTGGAAAGTGCCGAGATGACTTCGATGTTTCCCCGACGCTCGCCGTAGAAGCTTTCCAGCCCCCAGACAGCGGCCACGACATTCGCCTCGACCCCGAACCGCGCCTCGATCTCGGAAAGCACTCCGCCCCATGTCCGCATGGCCGCGCGTCCCTTGGACACCCGCTCTTCAGAGGCGGCGATGGCGAGGTAGTCCTCGAGCGTTCGCGTGAACTCGGTCTGGTTGCGGTCTTTCTCGATCACCCCGGGCAGGAAGCCCGCATCGCGGAATGCCATGTCCAGCGTCCCAGCGGAAATACCCCGGCCCGCAGCCCGACCCCGGAAGCTGGCGACCCACGCGTCCCAGCCCGCATTCGCCACAGGGGTCATCCCCGGTTCAGGCCCCCGGCTGACCGCAGCGCCCGACCCGCCACCACCGACGCAGGCACTCAGCCCAACCGCACCAAGTCCCGCCAATACTGCCCGTCTCGTCGCCTGCATGCTGCCCACCGTCTTTGCTCGATTTGCGGCCAAGCTACCCCATTGCCGAGCATCGGCAAACCCGTCTCCGCGACAGCCCTTGCACCGCAACATGAAGATGGCAGCGAACCGCCGCTGCGACGAACGACCGGGGACCATTCGCGCCATTTCGCAGATGCCTGTTCCCCCGACCCGCGCCTCACAACGGCAGTGCAGAGCACCGCGATGGTTGACACGCGCCGCACCCCGCCCGAAAAGGCCCCACCCGACCGGAGGCCCCATGACCGACCTGACCCGCGTCCTCGACCACGCCCGGATCCCCGAGCTGCCGAACCCCTATTTCGGCAAGGTCCGCGACTGCTACGACCTGCCCGCGACCGCCACCGAACCCGCCGGCGCATCCTGATCTCGTCCGACCGGATTTCGGCCTTCGACCGCATCCTTGCGGCGATCCCCTTCAAGGGCCAGGTGCTGACCCAGACGGCCCGCTTCTGGTTCGACCAGACGGCGGACCTCTGCCCGAACCATGTGCTGTCCTATCCCGATCCGAACGTGGTGATCGGCCGACGCGTCACGATCCTGCCGGTCGAGGTCGTGGTGCGCGGCTATCTGGCGGGCACCACCGGGACCTCGATCCTGACCCAGTACAAGCAGGGCGCGCGGCAGATGTACGGCCACACCCTGCCCGACGGGATGCGCGACAACCAGGTCCTGCCCGCGCCGATCATCACGCCGACGTCGAAGGCCTTCGACGGCGGCCATGACGAGCCGCTGACCGCGACCGAGATCGTCGAGCAGGGCCTGCTGACCGCCGCCCAGTGGGACGAGGTTTCGTCGCGAGGCGCTGGCGCTTTTCGCGCGCGGCCAGAAGATGGCGGCCGAACGCGGGTTGATCCTGGTCGATACCAAGTACGAATTCGGCACCGACGAGACGGGCAGCATCCTGCTGGCGGACGAGATCCACACGCCGGATTCCACCCGCTACTGGATCGCCGGCGGCTACGATGCGGCCTTTGACGCGGGCACCCGACCGCCGAGCTTCGACAAGGATGTGATCCGCTCCTGGGTCGCGGCGCGCTGCGATCCCTACAACGACCCGATTCCCGAAATCCCGCCTGAAATGATCGCCGCCACCGCACAGGTCTATATCGACGCCTATCGAGGCGATCACCGGCCAGACCTTCGTTCCCGACATGACCGGGGCGACGCCGCTGGACCGGATCCGGGCCAACCTCGCCCCGTGGTTCGTCGCCTGACGCCTGCCGCGTGATCCGGTTGCGCTAACCCGAAGGACGCGGCATGACTAAAGCTGCCATTGACCCGAAACGGAGACCGCGATGATTCTCAGCTGTGGCGAAGCCCTGATCGACATGCTGCCCGCGCGACAACGACGCTGGGCGAGGCCGCTTCTGCGCCCTACGCCGGCGGCGCGGTCTTCAACACCGCCATCGCGCTGGGCCGCCTGGGCGCGCCGTCGGCATTTTTCTCGGGCGCTTTCGACTGACCTGCTTGGGCGAAATCCTGGACCGAGACGCTTGACGCCTCCAAGGTCGATACGCCGCATCTGCGCCCGGTCGGACCGGCCCACGACGGTGGCCTTCGTCAAGCTGGTGAACGGCCAGGCGACCTATGCCTTCTACGACGAGAATACCGCCGGGCGGATGCTGTCGGCAGCCGACCTGCCCGACCTGCCGCGACAGCGTCGGCACGCTGTTCTTCGGCGGCATCTGCCTGGTGAACGACCCGGCCGCCTGCACCTACGAGGCGTTGCAGGCCCGCGAGGCGGCGGCGCCGCGTCACGATGATCGACCCCAACATCCGCCCCGGTTTCATCGCCGGACGAGCGCCGCGTACCGCGCGCGGATCGAGCGGATGATCGCGCCGGCGGACATCGTGAAGCTGTCGGACGAGGATCTGCACTGGCTGGAAGGCGCAGGGCGACCTGACAGCGCTGGCGCGCGGCATCCTGGCGCGCGGGCCGAAGGTGGTCTTCATCACCGAAGGCGCCAGGGGCGCGCGGGCCGTCACCGCCACGCAGGACCGCTTCGTCGCCGCCACGAAGGTCGACGTGGCCGATACCGTCGGCGCGGGCGACACGTTCAACGCGGGCGTTCTGGCGGCGCTGCATCGCGGCGGGGCTGCTGACCAAGGCCGGTGTGCGCCGGCCTGTCGGACGCCAGCGCTTGACGCAGCGCTGTCGCTCGGCACCCGCGCGGCGGCCATCACCGTGTCAGCGCGCCCGGCGCGAACCCGCCCTGGTCGCACGAACTGTGAGGGCGGTCCTCCAGCGCGTCAGCCGCGCCTCGGTCACGCGTCGATGGCGCGGTGATCGGCGAGATCGGCGCGGGCCTGCTGATCCTCGTCTGCGCCATGCAGGGCGATACCGAGGCCGAGGCCGACAGGCTGGCCGCCAAGATCGCCAAGCTGCGGATCTTCAAGGACGATGCAGGGCAAGATGAACCTGTCGATCCGCGACATCGGCGGGGCGGCGCTGGTCGTCAGCCAGTTCACCCTGGCCGCCGACCTGCGCGGCAACCGCCCCGGCTTTTCCACCGCCGCCGCCCCGGCCGAGGGCAAGCGGCTCTACGACTACTTCACCGCGCGGATCGCGGGCCGAAGGCATCCCGACGGCCAACGGCGGATTCGGCGCCGACATGGCGGTCAGCCTCGTCAACGACGGGCCGGTCACGATCTGGATGGACACTAGCCGCGCTCTGACGGTCACGACGACCCAGTCCCAGGCCGTGGTGAACTCGCCCAGCACCTTCGGTCACCGCGGCCTCGTCGACCGATCCACCCCGCGCGACCTGCGCGACCAGGCCGCGCTTCTTGTCCTCGACCACCTCGACGACACGCGCGCGACGCCCGGCCTCGGCCAGCGCCGCGTCGTAGACGCGGGTGATGGCCAGGCGGCGCAGGTCGGGCTTGAAGACCTTGCCGACGGCGGTCTTCGGCAGTTCGGCCAGGATCTCGATATGCTTGGGCACCGCCGCGCGTTCGTGGATGTGGCTTGCGGGCAAAGTCCAGCAGCTCGTCGACGTGGCCGCGGTCCGGCCCTTGACCAGTTCGACATAGGCGCAGGGCAATTCGCCGGCATGGGCGTCGGGCTGGCCGATGGCGCCGACGAAGGCCACCGCCTCGTGGCCGCATCAGCGCCTCCTCGATGATCGCCGGGTCGATGTTGTGGCCGCCGCGGATGATCAGGTCCTTGGCCCGGCCGGTGATGAACAGATAGCCGTCCGCGTCGATCCGCCCCAGATCGCCGGTGCGCAGGAAGCGCCCGTCGGCGAAAAGCTCGCGGTTCTTGTCCGCCTCGGTATAGGTCGAGCCCTCGAAGACGCCGGGGTTCGACGACGCAGATCTCGCCCACCTCATCCACCGCGCATTCGCGGACACGCCGCCATCGCGCCCTCGATGGTGCAGGATGCGCACCTGGGTATAGGGGAAGGGCAGGCCGACCGAGCCGATCTTCTTCTCGCCGTCGGGCGGGTTGATCGAGACGAGGCAGGTGCATTCGGTCAGGCCGTAGCCTTCGATGATCTTGATGCCGGTCGCCTTCTCGAACCGGTTGTAAAGCTCGACCGGCAGCGGCGCCGAGCCGGAGAACGCGCCGCGCAGGCTCGAGATGTCGGCATTGACCGGGCGCTGCATCAGCGCGGCCAGCGCGGTCGGCACGGTGATCAGGTAGGTCACCTTGCAGCGTTCGATCAGCTTCCAGAAGTTGTCGAACACGCCCTCGCCGCGATAGCCCGGCGGGCGTCGGAAACACGACATGCGCGCCCGAGGCGATCATCGACATCAGGATCGGATAGGCGGCAAAGACGTGGAACAGCGGCAGCGGGCAGATCACCACGTCGGTTTCGCGTGAACAGCAGCCGATGGCCCAGCCAGCCGTTGTAGA
This sequence comes from uncultured Alphaproteobacteria bacterium, assembly GCA_963736565.1. Classification (GTDB taxonomy): domain Bacteria; phylum Pseudomonadota; class Alphaproteobacteria; order Rhodobacterales; family Rhodobacteraceae; genus Aliitabrizicola. Next base: position 822,044 of record CAVTOW010000005.1, on the reverse strand, counting down.
CCATGCCCGAGACCTTGTGCTGCGCCACCTTGGGCATGCCGGTGGTGCCGCCGGTGTGGAAATAGGCGGCGACGCGGTCTTCGGGCGGGTCGGCGAAGGTCAGCCGGTCGGCGGGCTGCCGCGCCATCTCGGCGCGGAAAGCCTTGACGTCGGCGCGTGTGCTGGACGTCGGGTTCTTCGGCCGGATCAGCGGCACGATCCAGCTTCTTCGGCGGCGGTGAGGTAGCGGCACGAGATCGACCTCCAGCACCGTCTTGACGTTCGGCGCGTAGCGCACCGCCTCGGCCACCTTCTGCGGCACGTCGGTCTTGGGAAAGGCCTTCAGCGTGACGACGACCTTGGCCTTCGTCTCGCGCAGGATGGCGCTGATCTGTTCGGCTTCCAGCAGCGGGTTGATCGGGTTGACGATCCCCGCCACCGTCCCGCCCAGCAGCGTGACCGCCGTTTCCAGCGCGTTCGGCAGGACGAAGGCCACCACGTCCGTCTCGCCGATGCCGAGGCTGCGGAACAGGTTGGCGGCCTGCGTGACCTCGGCGCTGCAAGCTCGGCCCAGGTCAGCGTGACCGCCTTGTCCTCGGGCCCGGACAGCAGCTGGTAGCGAAATCGCCGGGCGCGCGCCATGCGTCGCGCGCGGCGCGGCTCAGGAACTCATACATCGTGCGGGCGACGCCGCGGTCGGCCCAGGCGTGCCTCGGCCTCGATGGCGTCGCGGTCGGCGACAGTCGCGAAGCTGCCCATCGGCAGTCTCCTCCCCTGATCGCCCTGCCGTTGGCCGGCGGTTCGTTGTTGCACCGAACATGGGGATTTGTCCGGTCGTCTCGCAAGCGATCGGACGGCGAGAAAACGCAACGTCAGGCCGTTGGGCTCAGGCCTGACCGTCGGTGAACTGCAGCCGGGCCAGGCGCGCGTAAAGCCCGCCTTCGGCCACCAGCGCGTCATGCGTGCCGTGTCGCGACGATCCGGCCCTGGTCGAAGACGACGATCCGGTCGGCCCGCTTCACCGTGGCCAGCCGGTGCGCCACGACCAGCGTCGTGCGGCCCTCGCGACAGCCGTTCGACCGCCTCCTGCACCGCGCGCTCGCTTTCGGCATCCAGCGCGCTGGTCGCCTCGTCCAGCAGCAGGATCGGCGCGTCGCGCAGGATGGCGCGGGCGATGGCGACGCGCTGCTTCTGCCCGCCCGACAGCATCACGCCGCGTTCGCCCACGATAGGTGTCATAGCCCTGCGGCAGCGCCGTCAGGAAGTCATGCGCGGCGGCGGCGCGGGCGGCGGCCTCGACCTCGGCATCGGTGGCGTCGGGGCGGCCGAAGCGGATGTTCTCGCGCGCCGAGGTCGGCGAAGATCACCGGGTCCTGCGGCACCAGCGCGATGGCGCGGCGGAAATCGCCGCGCGCCATGTCGCGCAGGTCGATGCCGTCCAGCGTGATGCGCCCCGACTGCGGGTCGTAGAACCGCAGCAGCAGCTGCAGGATCGTGGTCTTGCCCGCGCCCGAAGGCCCGACCAGCGCCACCGTCTCGCCCGGCGCGACATGCAGGTCGACCCCGTTCAGCGCCGAGGTCTCGGGCCGTGCCGGATAGCGGAAGATGACATCCTCGAAAGCGATCTCGCCCCGCACCGGGCGCGGCAGCGGCGGCGGGGCGGGCGGGTCCTGCACCGGATCGTCGGTCGCCAGAAGCTCCGCCAGCCGCTCGGTCGCGCCGGCGGCGCGCTGCAACTCGCCCCAGATCTCCGACAGCGCGCCGACGGCGCCCGCCACCATCACCGCGTAGATCAGGAACTGGATCAGCTCGCCCGGCGTCATCGCGCCGGCCCGCACGTCGCGCGCGCCGATCCACAGCACGCCGACGATGCCGGTGAAGATCAGGAAGATCACGATCACCGTCATCACCGCCCGCGTGCCGATGCGGCGTCTGGGCCGAGTCGATAGGATTTCTCGGTCACCTCGGCGAAGGCGGCGCGCGTCTGCGGCCTCGTGGGTGAAGGCCTGCACCGTCTGCACCGACACTCAGCGCCTCGGACGCCGTGCCCGAGGAGGCCGCGATCCAGTCCTGGTTCTCGCGGCTCAAGCTGCCGCAGGCGGCGGCCCAGCACGATGATCGGCACCACCACGGCGGGCACGATCAGCAGCACCAGCCCGGTCAGCTTGGCCGAGGTGAAGAACAGCAGCACCAGCCCGCCCACCAGGATCAGCACGTTGCGCAGCGCGACCGAGACCGACGAGCCGATCACCGACAGGATCAGCGTGGTGTCGGTGGTGATGCGGCTGACGCACCTCGCCGGTCATGATCCGCTCGAAGAAGGCCGGGCTCAGCCCGACGACCCGGTCGAACAGCGCGCGGCGGATGTCGGCCACCACCCGCTCGCCCAGCCGGGTGACAAGGTAGTAGCGCAGCCCGGTCCCAAGCGCGAGCAGCGCGGCAATGACCAGGGCGGCGGCGAAATACTGGTCCAGCAGCGCGGCATTGCTGGAGTTGAACCCGTCGACCACCCGGCGCACCGCCAGCGGCAGGATCAGGCTGACCGCCGCCGTCAGCACCAGCGCCAGGCCGGCCAGCACCACCAGCGCGCGATAGGGCCGCAGGAACGGCACCAGTCCGCGCAGCGCGCCGACCTTTCGGGAAGGCTTGCGCTCTTCCCGCCTGATCCGTCGTCTGCGCCATGCGTGCCGGTCGCCCCCCGTGACTCGCCGGACGGTGTAGGCGGTGGCGCTGCGACGGGCAAGCGGCACGATTGCCGCGTCCCCGGCCCCGCTGTCGCAGCCGTGCCCCCTCTTCCCCGCCCGAACGGCATGCCACGGTCCGATCCGGGGAGGACACCATGCCGATCAGCACCATCGTCTTCGATGCCTACGGAACGCTGTTCGACGTGGCCGGTGCGGCGCGGCTTGCGGCAACCGAACCCGGCCAGTCGGCGCTGGCGGCGGTCTGGCCGCGCCTTGCCGAAGACTGGCGGCGCAAGCAGCTCGAATACACCTGGCTCCGGGCGATCATGGGCTGCCATGCCGATTTCGCGTCCGTCACCGCCGATGCGCTCGACTGGGCGATGGAGGCGGCGGGCCTTGCCGACGCGGGTCTTCGCGCGCGGCTGCTGGCGCTTTACGACCACCTGCCCGCCTATCCCGATGTTCCCGACGCGCTCGACCGCCTGGCCGCGCGGGGCGCGACGCTCGCCATCCTGTCCAACGGAACGCCTGCGATGCTGGCCGAAGCGGCAACGCGCGCGGCAGGGATCGGAACGCGGTTCGCGGCGCTCCTGTCTGTCGAGGAGGTCGGCGTCTACAAGCCCCACACCTCGGTCTATGGCATGGTTGCCCGTCATCTGGGGGCACGCGCGCGACGAGGTACTGTTCGTCTCCTCGAACGGATGGGACGTGGCCGGGAGCAGCGCGTTTCGGCTTTACGACGGTCTGGATCAACCGCAACCGGCTGCCCGTCGACCGCCTGCCCATCGGCCCCGCACCACATCGCCCCGCGACCTGAGCACGCTTGCAGACATTGCGGGACTGCCATGACCGCCAAAAGCTTCCTCGCCCCCGACGGCGCCCGCCTTGCCTATTCCGACGAGGGGGAAGGGCGTGCCGCTGCTGTGCCTTGCCGGGCCTGACCCGGACGATGGCGCGATTTCGACGATCTGGCCCCGCACCTGCCGCCGCTGCGGCTGATCCGCATGGATTATCGCGGGCGCGGCGCAGTCGGACTGGACCGGGGCCGCGACCTATACCGTGCCGCAAGAGGCGCAGGATGCGCTGGCGCTGCTCGATCACCTGGGCGTCGAGCAGGCGGCGATCCTCGGCACCTCGCGCGGCGGGCTGATCGGCATGTTGCTGGCGGCCGTCGCCAAGCACCGGCTGCTCGGCCTGTGCCTGAACGACGTCGGGCCCGGTGATCGAGCGCAGCGGGCTGGAGCGGATCTTCGACTATGTCGGGCGCAACCCGTCGGCCCCGACCCATGCCGCGCTGGCCGACGCGATGCCGCGCCATTCGCCCGGCTTCGCCAACGTGCCGCCCGACCGCTGGCTGGCCGAGGTGCGGCGGCACTACCGCGAGACGCCCGAGGGCTTGCGCATCACCTACGATCCCGCGCTGCGCGACGCCTTCCTCGCCGCCTTCGAGGGGCCGCCGCAAGACCTCTGGCCGCTGTTCGACGCCTGTGCCGGGCTGCCGCTGGCGCTGATCCGGGGCGCGAATTCCGACCTGCTTGTCGCGGGAAACGGCAGACGAGATGCGCCGCCGCCGCCCCGACATGATCTTTGCCGAGGTGCCGGACCGCGCCCATATCCCGTTTCTGGACGAGCCGGAAAGCCTTGCCGCGATCCGCGCGTTCCTTGAGAGGCTGAAAGCATGACCGACATTGCCATGATCGAGGCCGCCGCCGCGCGGCTGCAAGGGCCATGTCCGGCGCACGCCGCTGCTGTCGTCGCCCTTCCTCGACGAGATCGCCGGGCGGCGCGTGCTGGTCAAGGCCGAATGCCTGCAGCATACCGGCAGCTTCAAGTTCCGCGGCGGCTGGTCGGCGGTTTCGGCGCTGCCGGCCGATATCCGCGCCCGGGGGGTGATCGGCATTCTCGTCCGGCAACCATGCGCAGGGCGTGGCGCTGGCCGCCCGCGCCGCATGGCGTGCCTGCGGTCATCGTGATGCCCGCCGACGCGCCGCGCGTGAAGATCGACAACACCCGCGCCCTGGGGGCCGAGGTCGTGCTCTACGACCGCGCGACCGAGGACCGCGATGCCATCGGCGCGGCGCTGTCGCGCGACGGGGCCTGACGCTGATCAAGCCCTTCGACGAGCCGCTGGTGATCGCCGGGCAGGGCACGACCGGGCTGGAGATCGCCGAACAGGCCGCCGAAGAGGGCGTGACCAGCGGCGATGTGCTGGTCTGCTGCGGCGGGGGTGGCCTGACCTCGGGCATCGCGCTGGCGCTGGCGGCCCATGCGCCGGGGCTGCGCGCGCGGCCAGCGGAACCTGCGGGCTTCGACGACACGGCCCGCTCCCTCGCGGCCGGGACGATCCTGCGCAATGCCGCCACGACAGGCTCGATCTGCGACGCCATCGTCACGCCGGAGCCGGGGCGGATCACCTTTCCGCATCCTGCAGCGGCTCTGCGGCCCCGGCCTGGTCGTCATCGACGACGAGGCGCTGCACGCGATGGCGCTGGCCTTTGCGCGGCTGCGGATCGTGCTGGAACCGGGCGGCGCCGTCGCGCTGGCTGCGGCGCTGTTCCGGCCCGCCGAGATCGAGGGCGCGGCGGTCATCGCCGTTGCATCGGGCGGCAATGTCGACCCGGATGTGTTCCGCATGGCGCTGGACCGGTTCGGGGGCTGACGCGCGATGCCGCTTCTTTTCCTGCCCGACCTGCGCCTGCATTACACCGATGACGGCCCAAGGACCGGCCCGCCGGTCGTCTTTGCCCATGCGCTCGGCACCGACCTGCGGCTGTGGGACGACGTCCTGCCCCTGCTGCCACCCGGCCTGCGCCTGATCCGGCTGGACATGCGCGGGCATGGCCAGTCCGACGTGCCCGCGCCGCCCTATGCCATGGGGGCGCTGGTGCGCGACGCGGAACGTGCGCTCGACGCGCTTGGGGTGCGCGATGCCGTGTTCGTCGGGCTTTCGATCGGGGGGCTGATCGCGCAGGGGCTGGCGGTGAAGCGGCTGGACCTGATCCGCGCGCTGGTGCTGTCGAACACGGCAGCCAAGATCGGCACCCCATCGGTCTGGCAGGACCGGATCGCCGCCGTGCGCGCCGGGGGCCTCGCCGCCGTGTCGGAAGCGACGCTGGCGCGCTGGTTCCCGCGCCCGTTCCGCGAGACGCCAGAGGCCGCGACATGGCGGGCGACGGCTGGAAGCGACGCCCGTCGACGGCTGGATCGGCGCGGCCGAGGCCATTGCGGGAACGGATTTCTACACGACGACGGCCACCCTGACCCTGCCCACGCTTGCGATCGCGGGCAGCGAGGATGGCTCGACCCCACCCGATCTGGTGCGCGAGACGGCGGACCTGATCCGGGGAAGCCGCTTCGCGCTTCTGCGCCGCACGGGCCACCTGCCGCCCGTCGACCGCCCCGATGCCTTTGCCGCCACGCTGGCGACGTTTCTTGCCGAGATCGGGCATCTCACCCCGGACCGGCCATGACGACTGACGTCGCTTGCGTCGCAATCGGTGTCGCGCACCCACGCGCGGACCCTGGTTTCGCGGCAATAGGGTTGCGGCAGCGGCAGAACCCGCCCGCCCCATCACGAAAGCCCGTGCCATGCGCCTGAAGGACCTGACGATCTTCACCGTCGCGCCGCCCGCCCCGGGCTGGGGCGGCCGCTACTGGACCTTCGTCAAGCTGACGACCGACGACGGCATCGCGGCTATGGCGAATGCTATGCCTCGACCGTCGGCCCGAAGGCGATGAACGCGGTGATCGAGGATGTGTTCGAACGCCACATGCAGGGCAACCTCGCCGGAAGAGATCGAGCTGATGTTCCGCCGGGCCTATTCCTCGGGCTTCACCCAGCGCCCCGACCCCACCGTGATGGGCGCCTTCTCGGGGCTGGAGATCGCCTGCTGGGACATTCTGGGCAAGGCGCGCAACCGCCCGGTCTGGGCCCTGCTCGGCGGCGGATCAACGAGCGCATCCGCTCCTACACCTACCTCTACCCCGAACCGGGCGAGGATGCCGCCGAGTTCTGGGTCGAACCCCGACATGACGGCCGAGGCCGCGGCGCGCTGCGTGCGGCAGGGCTTCACGGCGGTCAAGTTCGACCCCGCCGGCCCCTACACCATCCGCGGCGGCCACCAGCCCGCGATGTCCGACATCACCCGCTCCGTCGCCTTCTGCGCGCGATCCGCGAGGCGGTGGGCGACAAGGCCGACCTGCTGTTCGGCACCCACGGCCAGTTCAACACCCCCGGCGCGATCCGGCTGGGGCGCGAGCTGGAACCCTACAACCCGCTCTGGTACGAAGAGCCGATCCCGCCGGACAATGCTGCCCGAATTCGCCGAAGTCGCGCGGCAGGTCCGCATTCCGCTGGCCACGGGCGAGCGGCTGACGACCAAGGCCGAATTCGGCACGCTGCTGCGCGCTCGGCGGCGTGAAGATCCTGCAACCCGCCCTCGGTCGCGTGGGCGGCATCTGGGAGGCCAAGAAGATCGCCGCGATGGCCGAGGTCTTCAACGCCGAGATGGCCCCGCATCTTTACGCGGGTCCGGTGGAATGGGCGGCCAACATCCACCTCGCCGCCTCGATCCCGAACCTGCTGATGGCCGAGACGATCCAGACCGGCGGCGCCTTCCACCTGGCGCTGATCCGCAACACGATCAAATGGGAAGACGGCTACATCCTGCCGCCCGAAGCCCCCGGCCTTGGCATCGACTTCGACGAGGACCTCGCCCGCGCCCACCCCTATCACCGGCACCGGCCTGCATCTGGAGATGCAGGAAGCCCCCTGCGACTACCGCCACGGCAACCGCTTCGAGGGCGGCGCGCCGAGCGAAAGCTAAGGGCCGCGGCGACAGGCAATTTCTGGCGACCCCGGAAGGAATCGAACCCTCAACCTCGGACTTAGAAGGTCCTTGCTCTATCCAGTTGAGCTACGGGGCCGCTTCCGCTCTTTTGCGGCAGGCGGTGAAGGCGCGCAAGCCTTCAGAGCGTTTTGGTCATGTAGACCGAGTTCGGATCGAGCGTGTAACCCTCGAACGGGCCGCATTCCTCGAACCCGGCGCGCGCATAGAGCATCCGTGCCGGGCGGAACATGTCCTGCGATCCCGTCTCGAGGCTGAGGCGCGCGTAGCCCGCAGCCTTGGCTTCCGCCATCAGGTGGTCCAGCATCCGGCGAGACAGGCCCTGCCCCCGCCGTTCCACCAGCACATGCATCGACTTGATTTCGGCATGGCTGTCGTCGATGCGCTTGAAAGCCCCCATCGCCACCGGCACGCCCACATCGCGCATCACGAAAAACTCGATCCCCGGCGCAGCAAGAGCCGAGGCGTCCATCATGTGGATGCTCTCGGGCGGGGTGTCGGCATGCATGTCGGCGGTGTGGCGGTCCATCAGCAGCCGCAGGTCGGCGCCGAGCGGGCTTTCCGCTTCGATCGTGATCATCAGTGCGTCCAGGCACCCTTGCGGTCGGTCGCGAAATTCTCGCCATAGCCGCGCGGGCGGATGTTGGGCTTGCGCGGCTTGGGCAGCAGCACCACATAATCAATGCCCTTCTCGCGCGCATAGTCCTCGGCGGCCTCGCGGCTTTCGAAGGTCAGGCGCACCTGGCGTTGGGTATCGGAGGACGAGGTCCACCCCATCAGCGGGTCAATCTCGCGCGGGCTTTCCGGCGCGAATTCCAGCACCCAGTCCTGCGTCTTGGCGGTGCCGGACTGCATCGCGGTGCGGGCGGGCTGGAAGATGCGGGCGGACATGGGAACCTCCGGGCTGACCGCCTTCGTTATTGCGGAAATCCGCCGGAACTTGCAAGGGGAACCGCCCCGCGCGCGAGCAGGACGGCAGGGCGCGCAATGTCGCCTTGTCTGGGAACAAAAACGGATCAAATCTGATCCGACGGAAGGAATCATCCGATGCCCCACAACAACGACAATGCCCTGTCGCCCCGGCCCGAGGTGCTGACCCGCCCGAAGCTGGAAGGCGGGCGGCGCTTCGTGCTGCAGACGCCGTTCCAGGCCGCGGGCGACCAGCCCACCGCCATCGCCGAACTGACCGACGGCGTCCTGTCGGGCGAGCGCAATCAGGTGCTGCTGGGCGCGACCGGCACCGGCAAGACCTTCACCATGGCCAAGGTGATCGAGGAAACGCAGCGCCCCGCCATCATCCTTGCGCCCAACAAGACGCTGGCCGCGCAATTGTATGGCGAATTCAAGGGCTTCTTCCCGGACAACGCGGTGGAATACTTCGTCAGCTACTACGACTACTACCAGCCCGAGGCCTACGTCGCCCGCTCGGACACCTATATCGAGAAGGAATCGCAGATCAACGAGCAGATCGACCGGATGCGCCACTCGGCCACCCGGGCGCTTCTGGAGCGCGACGACGTGATCATCGTCGCCTCGGTGTCCTGCATCTACGGCATCGGCTCGGTCGAGACCTATTCGGCGATGACGCAGGACCTGGTCGTCGGCCAGCGCTACGACCAGCGGCAGGTGATTGCCGAGCTGGTGGCCCAGCAATACCGGCGCAACGATCAGGCGTTCCAGCGCGGCAGCTTCCGCGTGCGGGGCGACAGCCTCGAGGTCTGGCCCGCCCACCTCGAAGACCGCGCCTGGCGCTTTTCGTTCTTCGGCGAGGAGCTTGAGGCGATCCTCGAATTCGATCCGCTGACCGGGGCCAAGACCGACAATTTCAAGCAGATCCGCATCTACGCCAACAGCCACTACGTGACCCCGCGCCCGACGATGCAGCAGGCGATCAAGGGCATCAAGCGACGAGCTGCGCCAGCGCCTCGACCAGCTGGTCGAACGAGGGCAAGCTGCTGGAGGCGCAGCGGCTGGAGCAGCGCACCAACTTCGATCTCGAGATGCTGGAGGCGACCGGCGTCTGCAACGGGATCGAGAACTATTCGCGCTACCTGACCGGCCGCGCGCCCGGCGAGCCGCCGCCGACGCTGTTCGAGTTCATCCCCGACAATGCCATCGTCTTCGCCGATGAAAGCCACGTCTCGGTGCCGCAGATCGGCGGCATGTACCGGGGCGACTACCGGCGCAAGTTCACGCTGGCCGAGCACGGCTTCCGCCTGCCCTCCTGCATGGACAACCGCCCCCTGAAGTTCGAGGAATGGGACGCGATGCGGCCCGCAGTCCGTCTTCGTCTCGCGCCACCCCGGCCGCGTGGGAGCTGGAACAGACCGGCGGCGTCTTCACCGAACAGGTCATCCGCCCCACCGGCCTGTCGACCCGCAGGTCGAGATCCGCCCGGTCGAGATGCAGGTCGACGACCTGCTGGACGAGGTGCGCAAGGTCGCGGCCGGGGGCCTGCGCACGCTGGTCACGACCCTGACCAAGCGCATGGCCGAGGACCTGACCGAATACATGCACGAACAGGGCATCCGCGTGCGCTACATGCACTGCGACATCGACACGATCGAGCGGATCGAGATCCTGCGCGACCTGCGGCTTGGGGCCTTCGACGTGCTGGTCGGCATCAACCTGCTGCGCGAGGGGCTGGACATCCCCGAATGCGGGCTGGTCGCCATCCTCGACGCCGACAAGGAGGGCTTCCTGCGCTCGGAAACCTCGCTGATCCAGACCATCGGCCGCGCGGCGCGGAACGCCGACGGCCGGGTGATCATGTATGCCGACCGGATCACCGGCAGCATGGAGCGCGCCATCGCGCGAGACCGACCGGCGGCGCGAAAAGCAGGTGGCCTACAACCTGAAGCACGGCATCACGCCCGCAGACGATCCGCAAGAACGTCGAGGATGTGCTGGCGGGCCTGTTCCAGGGCGACACCGACATGTCGCGCGTCACGGCGAAGGTCGACAAGCCGATGGTCGGCGCGAACCTCGCCGCCCATCTCGACGGCCTGCGCACCGCCATGCGCAAGGCCGCCGAGAACCTGGAGTTCGAGGAAGCCGCGCGGCTGCGCGACGAGGTCAAGCGGCTGGAGGCGGTGGAACTGGCGATCTCCGACGACCCGCTGGCGCGGCAGTCGGCGGTGGAGGAGGCGGTCGATGCCGCCGTCTCGGTCAGGGGCCGCTCCACCGGCGGTCGCGGCGGGATGCGGGGCGGCAAGCGGTCGCGCGGGGGGCGGAGATGAGATTGCGTTTTACGGGCTGACGAACCGCGATCTTCCATAGAACGGCTCGCATGCGATCCCGTCGCCGTCTGCATCGTGCCGCTTGTAGTACCCTGGCAGACCGCGCCGACTTGGGGCAAGGCCAACAAAGCGAGCTGGCTTCGCAGTTTGGGGCGGCTGACCAGTGATGCAACGTCGTCAGTGCGTCCCATTTGCTCGTACACAACCCGAAGCCAACAATCGCCGTTGCAACAACGACAAGCGCAATCTCAGGAAGATTGTTCTTGAGCCAAGACGCCGAGATTGACCGCCGCACTTTGGCAGGCTGCCCAGTGGTCCTGTTATAGTTGTCCAGATAGACCACGTTTGGACGAGACTTGTACTTCCGCACCGCTAACGATCCTAGCAAGACCATCAGGACAATGCGCAACGATCTGGGCATGTATGAGGCAAGCTGGCTCGAGGCTGACTGGCCCGAACAGAAATCCTCAATACACCCCCACCACATCATACATCACCGGCTCGAACCGCGCGCAGAGGCCCGCGATCACCCGGTTCCGCTCGCGCATTTCGGGGGTGCGGAGCATCGCCATGAAATCCTCGCGTCGCCGCCATTGCGAGTAGTTGGCGATCCGGGTCTGTGCGTCGTTCATGTGCAGGCCCGGCCCCCAGGAAACCCGGCTGGTGGCGGATGAATTCGGCATAGGCCGCCTGAAGCGCCTCCATCAGGTCGGCCGCCGTCCCCGGCGTCATCTCGAAGGTGGTGATGACCGTCTGGCCGTCGAAACTCGCGGTGATATCCGGCATGGCATGATCCTCCCTCGGATCATCCTGCCACAGATCACGGCGAAAAGCGCGCTCAGGCGCGTTTCACCAGCCGGATCAGCACCAGCAGGATCACCGCCCCGATGGTGGAGTGGATGATCGCAGCGAGCGTGCCGCCGCCCATCGAGAAGCCGACCCTTGGCAGGATGAACCCCGCGACGACGGCTCCCACGATGCCGACGACGATGTTGCCCAACACGCCAAAGCCGTAACCGGCCACGATCTTGCCGGCCAGCCAGCCCGCAATCGCACCGATGATCAGCATCGCCAACAGACTACCAAGACCCATGCCGAAACTCCCCTTGCCCCGTGTCACGCGACCGTAGACCTGTCGCCGCGGTCATACAACCGCTCAACGGTTGCAGGCCCCCGCCCCGATATGCGAGTCTGCAAGCGTCGATGGAGACTCCGATGCGCCTTTTTGCCTGCCTCGCCCTGCTCGCCACACCCGCCGCCGCCTCGTCCGGCGATGCCTGGGCCGAGTTTCGCGCCGATGTCGAACGCGCCTGCCTTGCGCTGGTGCAGGACCAGGGCACCGTCACAATCGAGGTCAATCCCTTCGGCACGGAAAGCTACGGAGTGGCCCTGATCACGGTGAAGGCGGACTGGGGCGAGGACCGCCTCGCCTGCGTCTATGACAAGGTCACGAAAAAGGCCGAGCTGTCGGCATCCTTCTCGCAATGAGCGCGCCATGAACCGCAAATTCCTCGATGCCGATCATCCCTTCTTCGCCGCGGCGTGGCGGCGGTGGGTGACCGCGCTCTTTCCGCTGATCTGGGCCCTGTTCGAACTGTCGGCGGGCAACGCGGGCTGGGCGCTCGCCTTCGGGGCGGTCGGGGCCTATGCCTTCTATGTGCTGATCGTGAAAGGCCCGACGCGCAGCTAGAGGCGCCCGATGACCTCGTCCGCAAGCGCCTGAACCTCGGCCGAGGCGGCGGACTTGCCCGGCTCCTGCGCGCCAAGCCCGGTTCCGAGCGTTTCGGCGAAGACGACGCGCTGGCCAAGCCGCGACTCGGCCACCTCGGTGTCGAGTGCCGCCGCCGCAGCCGCGACCTCTTCCCCCAGACGCGTTCCCGCCTTGGTCCGGTTCAGCACGATCGTCGTGCGCTTGCGCTCGCGCGCGGCCAGGTCCAGCACCCCCTCGACCGCCCAGAGGTCGACATGGCTGGCGGCGACCGGCACCAGGATCAGGTCCGCCTCGCGCAGCGCCGGGCGCAGGTCGGCATCCACCTTGGGCGGCGTGTCGACGATCACGAAGTCATGGATCTTGCGCAGCTTTTCGCATTCATAGGAAACGCCCCAGGCGCTCGCCGTCGACAATTCCATCCCCGGATCGCCCATCCGTTCGCGCCGCGCCAGGAACCAGCGGCCCAGGCTGCCCTGCGGATCGGTGTCGAGAAGGGCGACCGAATGGCCCATCCGGCTGAACGCCACGGCAAGGTTGACGGCCAGCGTCGTCTTGCCCGATCCGCCCTTCTGCTGTGCGATCGTGATGACCTTGCCCACCCGGCACCCCCTTTGCTGCATCGCAGCATAGCCGGGTTCACCCGCGAATGCACGGAGATTGCGCAGATGCCACGACGGGGCTAGTCGCCCGGGCAGTTGATCTTGCCGCGCACCTCGCCGCTGTCGCCCCGGATGGAGCTTTCGACGAGGCGGCAGCCGGTGACGACCGGAACCATGTCGATCATCTCGGCCCGGATCGCCAGTTGCTCGCCGCGCCGGGCATAGCCCATGCGGATCACCTCGACCGTGTCGCGCGTATGGTAGACCACATAGGTCCGCCCGTTGCGCACCACCTCGTCCCGTTCCGCACCCCGCATGGCCGGGGCGGGGCTGTCACAGGCCGCCAGCAAGACAAGAAGGACGAGCGCACGCATGGCCTGCAGCCTGCGCCGCGCCCGTTAACAAGCGGTAAATGCCCGCCGTCAGGAATAACGAGGCGCGGTGGAACAATTTCCCGCGGGCCGCGTTCTGTCGGCACAACATCTTATGGAGAGTTTCAATGCGTATCCCCTTTGTCCTGCTTCCGCTGCTCGCGCTGCTGGCCGTTTCGGCCTGCGAAACCGTCGAAGGCGCGGGGCGTGATCTTCAAACCGCCGGTGCCGTCGTGACGGACGAGGCGCAGGACGCACAGACGGGCTATTGACCGCGTCCCTCCGGTCGAAAGCCTCGCGCGGCGCATCCCCCCCGGTGCGCCGCGCTTTCTTTTACAGCGTGACCTTGGCGACGTTGTCGGCATAGTCCTTCTTCGGGTCCGACCCGAGCAGCATCTTCAACCCCGCCAGCAGGCTGGAGCCGTCGAGCCAGATCTCGGCGCTGTCGGGATCGAAGCGCAGCAGGGCAAGCTGCGGGTCGTCCTTGCCGCCTTCGTACCAGGCGGCGACGAAGGGGTTCCACAGCCGGTCGATCACCGCGCGGTCGGTCGACATCGCCAGCCCGCCGGTCACGGTGGCGAACAGGTCATGGCCCTTCGACACGAAGGTGAACCAGGCCGGGGCGGTGCCGACGAGCGATTGCACCAGTTCGCTGTCCTTCGAGGTGAAGAACCAGATCGGGCCATCATCGGCGTCACCGTCAAGCTGCGCCGTCATCGGGCGCGGCAGCACCTCGGCGGGGCCGGAGGATGCCAGCATCACCGTCATGTCGGCACGCAGCGCGCGCCAGAATTTCGTCTCGAGCTTGTCGGGGTCGGGCATGGGTCGGTCCTTTTTGAGGGGGTGGACTGGGGAAACCGCCGCCGGGGCGCAAGGTTCCCCCTGCCGCCGCGATGAGCGCCGCGCAGGCGGGGCGGTGCCGCCGATTTGCGGGCGTCGACGCTTCGACGTGCGGGCCGTCAGTCGTCCATCGCGCCGTCGAGGATGAAGGTCACCATCAGGTTGACCCGGTAGCGGACGATCTGCCCGCCCTCGACCTCGACCGCCTGCTCCTTCACCCAGGCCCCCGCGATGTTGTTGATCGTCTGGGCCGCCCGCGCGATGCCGCGCTCGATGGCATCCTCGAACCCCTGTTCGGACGTGCTGGATATCTCGATGACCTTGGCAACGGACATGACCTGCCCTCCCCTGTCTGCGGTTGCGGTGAACAGGGGTCAACGCGGTCAGCGGGGCGAATGTTCCCGTTGCGGGGGGTCAGCCTACCGGGCACCAGATCGATTGTCCCCGTAGGGCGGGGTTCACCCCGCCATCACGACGCCCGGCGGGGTGAACCCCGCCCTACCTGTGGGCGTCAGAGGATCGACCGGAAACGCTCCGGTGGAGCGTTTCCGCGATCCGATTGCCGGAGCGCGCGAGCGCGCAGGCAAGGGGCTCTCCGCTGGCCTCGACGCTGCCAATCCGGCCGCGCCTGACTGGGCGGGCGCGGCAACGCGCCTGCCACGGGCAGGCAGGCGCGGCCGGATTTGTCGCGGGACAAATCCGGCAAGGGGGGTGAACTGCGAGGTAGCCAGAATTTCGTCGGCTTGCACCGGATTAGCCCACTCGTCGCCTATTGCCCCAAAGCCATTTGTCGGCATCATTCCGAGTGACCTCGCCTGGCTGACCGAGGCGAAACTTTGAGAAATCGTCGTCGTATCCAAGCGACAATAGCGAAAAGTGAGGAATTCCAGGGACTTCCAACATACCAGCCATTGAACCGGGAGGTAAGCCTGGTTTCGCTAGAACCTCTAACCTGTTTTCTGTGATCTCTACTGCGTAACCAAACTCAGCCATCCGAACATGCCGCACCTCCAAGGTGGATTGTGCTATCTTTATACAGACAACTGAGCGGCAACTCCCGAATAAAACACGAAAATACGGACCTCTCTTGCTAGCATCCCAAAGCCTGTTTGATGCCAGACAAATACGATTCCTGCTCATAGAAAACGTGGGGTGCCCTGAAAAATCTCTTAAAGAAATGGAATAATATGGAACTCCATCAATGATTTCAATCGAGAATAACCGCATAGAATTAAGGCGAACCAAGTCGATCGTCATGTCTTGCCTGACGATTATCATATGGCCTGCAACCATAACATGACCTACAGGTTCTAAGTTAAAATCGTAACGCGCACTGTTATTCTTGCGAGAAAACGGATTCTCGCGACAGCTCATCAAGAAACCCAGAGACAATGAACCAGCCGAAGAATCTTGCTGGTGGTTTGGACAAAGCAGCACAAGATTTTCGAAGCGATGCTCCTTGCACTCGCTCCACGGGATTATGTGCTCAATAGTGGTTGGAATGCTGCCACAGACCGCGCAGCCAAATCCGCAGTGTTGCCGAACTGCCCTTTGCAAGGGTTCTGGTATCTTTGGGCGCCCCTCACCCATCCATCTTCAACGCATTGATGAACGCCTGCTGCGGGATCTCCACCTTCCCGAACTGGCGCATCTTCTTCTTGCCGGCCTTCTGCTTGTCCAGCAGCTTGCGCTTCCGCGTGGCGTCGCCGCCGTAGCACTTGGCCGTCACGTCCTTGCGCATGGCCGAGATCGTCTCGCGGGCGATCACGCGGCCGCCGATGGCCGCCTGGATCGGGATCTTGAACATGTGGCGGGGGATCAGTTCCTTCAGCTTTTCCACCATCGCGCGGCCGCGCATGTCGGCCCGGTCGCGGTGGACCATCATCGACAGCGCATCCACCGGCTCGTCGTTCACCAGCACCGACATCTTGACGAGGAAATCCTCGCGATACCCGGTGATCTGGTAGTCGAAGCTGGCATAGCCCTTGGTCACCGATTTCAGCCGGTCGTAGAAATCGAACACCACCTCGTTCAGCGGCAGGTCATAGACCACCATCGCGCGGTTGCCCGCATAGGACAGGTCAAGCTGTATCCCGCGCCGGTCCTGGCACAGCTTCAGGATATCGCCCAGGTATTCGTCGGGCACCATGATGGTGGCCTTGATGCGCGGCTCGTCGATATGGTCGACCAGCGTCAGGTCGGGCATGTCGGCGGGGTTGTGCAGCTCCATCACCGTGCCGTCGCGCAGGTGGATGTGATAGACGACCGAGGGCGCGGTGGTGATCAGGTCGATGTCATACTCGCGCTCCAGCCGGTCGCGGACCACTTCGAGGTGCAGCAGGCCCAGGAACCCGCAGCGGAAGCCGAAGCCGAGCGCCGCCGACGTTTCCATCTCATAGGTGAAGGAGGCGTCGTTCAGCGCCAGCTTCTCGATGGCGTCGCGCAGATCCTCGAAATCGTTGGCGTCGACCGGGAACAGGCCGCAGAACACCACGGGCTGCGCGGGCTTGAAGCCCGGCAGCGCCTCGGACGCGCCCTTGCGCTCATGCGTGATGGTGTCGCCCACGCGGGTGTCGCGGACCTGCTTGATGCTGGCGGTCAGCACGCCGATCTCGCCCGGCCCAAGCTGGTCGATCTCGACCATCTGCGGGCGCAGCACGGCCAGCCGGTCGATCCCGTAGATCGCCCCGGTCTGCATCATGCGGATGCGGTCGCCCTTCTTCACCACGCCGTCCATGACGCGGATCATCACGACGACGCCCAGATAGGCGTCATACCAGCTGTCCACCAGCATCGCCTTCAGCGGCGCCTCGCGGTCGCCCTTGGGCGCGGGCAGGCGCGTGACGATCGCCTCCAGCACATCGGGAATCCCGAGGCCCGACTTGGCCGAGATCAGCACCGCGTCCGACGCATCCAGCCCGATCACATCCTCGATCTGCTGGCGGATGCGGTCGGGCTCCGCCGCCGGAAGGTCGATCTTGTTCAGGACCGGCACGATCTCGTGCCCCGCATCGAGCGCCTGATAGACGTTGGCCAGCGTCTGCGCCTCGACCCCCTGGCTGGCGTCCACCACCAGAAGCGAGCCTTCGACCGCGCGCATCGAGCGGCTGACCTCATAGGCGAAGTCGACATGGCCGGGCGTGTCGATCAGGTTCAGCACATAGGCGTGCCCGTCCTTCGCGACATAGTCGAGACGCACGGTGTTGGCCTTGATGGTGATCCCGCGCTCGCGCTCGATATCCATGCTGTCGAGCAACTGGGCCTTCATGTCGCGCTCGGCCACGGTGCCGGTCGACTGGATCAGCCGGTCGGCCAGGGTGGATTTTCCGTGGTCGATATGCGCCACGATCGAGAAGTTGCGGATGCGGGAAAGCTGGGTCATGGCGGGCATATGAGCAGGAAACGCGGGGCGGTCAAGCGCGGCCGCCCTGCGGCCCGCTGCGCTGCCGGTGGTGCGGCGCGGATATCACCGCCGCAAGGGCTTGGGGCGGTGGACAGAGTGTCGCGCAGGGTTCGGGCGGAATTGAAAAACCATCGCCGAATCGTCATACTGCGTGGCACAAAGTCGCGGGATCAACCCGCGGGGACATGAGGCAGTCAGATGAGATACCGGTTGCTCGCCACGATGGTGGCCGCAGTTGTTCTACCCTTTTCCATGACGATCGCCCACGCAGGCCCGGTCGAGCGGGCCTGTCTGAATTCGGATCGCGGCGGCGCGACCCGCTCGGTCTGCAGCTGCATCCAGCAGGCCGCCGACATGACGCTGCGCGGCAACGACCAGCGCCGTGCGGCAAAGATGTTCAACGACCCTGACGAGGTCCAGCGCGTGCGAATGTCGGACCGCAGCAGCGACGAGGCATTCTGGGACCGCTACAAGGAATTCGGCCAGACCGCCGAGGCATTCTGCGCGGGCTGACCGGCCCGAACCGTGCCGGATGAAAACGAAAGGGCCCTGCCGGAACATCCCGGCAGGGCCCTTTGATGTTCAGCGAAGCGTGACGATCAGGCGGCGGCCTGGGCCTTCACGATCTCTTTCTTGATCTTCCGCGCCTTGTCCGACAGCTCGTCATCCTTGGCCTTGGCGAGGAACGCATCCAGCCCGCCGCGGTGATCGACCGAGCGCAGCGCCGCCGCCGAAATGCGCAGCTTGAACGACTGCCCGAGCACGTCCGAGATCAGCGTGACCTCGTTCAGGTTCGGCAGGAAGCGCCGGCGGGTCTTGTTGTTGGCATGGCTGACCTTGTTGCCAGACATCGGGCCTTTACCGCTGAGTTCGCAGACGCGCGACATGGTCGTGTTCCTTCGATCGTAAACGTGACAGGGCACCGCCAGAGGGGTGCCATCCGAATTCCATCCGGGGCGTTTAGGGGCAAAGACGGGCGGCGTCAAGCGATTCACCTGCGCAATTCGGCCCAGAGGGCGCGCCAAACCAAACCGGCCAGCGGCATCCGAACCGGAGCCGCCATCGGCACATCGTCACCGGGCGCGCAGGGCCGCGAGCATTTCGGCCGCCGCAACCTCGGGCGTCATCTGCCCCGCCTCGACCAGCCGTCCCAGACGCGCCATCTCGGCGCTCGCCGTGTCCGGTCACAGCGCGGCGAGCAGCCCATGGCGCACCTCGGCCTCGAACCAGCGGCGGGCCTGGAGCGCGCGCGCGCGGCGCCCAATGGCCCTGCTCGCGCCGCCAGGCGGCCAGGGTCTGCATGTCCGCCCAGGCCTCGGTCAGGCCCCCGATCCTCGAGCGCCGAGACGGTCATGGCCTTGGGGTAAGCCCTCCGGGTCCTGCGGGCGGCGGCGCAGCAGGCGCAGCGCGCCGGCATAATCGGCGCAGGTGCGCAGCGCGGCGGGTTTCAAGGTCGCCATCCGCCTTGTTCACAAGGATGAGGTCGGCCATCTCCATGATGCCGCGCTTGACGCCCTGCAATTCGTCGCCCCCGGCCGGGGCGAGCAGCAGGATGAACAGGTCGCACAGATCGGCGACCACGGTTTCGGACTGGCCCACGCCGACCGTCTCGATCAGCACCACGTCGAACCCCGCAGCCTCGCACAGCGCCACCGCCTCGCGGGTCCGGCGGGCCACGCCGCCCAGATGGGTCTGGCTGGGCGAGGGCCGGATGATAGGCCAGCGGATCGCGGCGACAGACGTTCCATCCGCGTCTTGTCGCCCAGGATCGACCCGCCCGACCGGGCAGAGGACGGATCGACGGCAAGGACCGCCACGCGCAGCCCCTGCCCTGTCAGCATCAGCCCGAAGCTTTCGATGAAGGTCGACTTGCCCACGCCGGGCGTGCCCGACAACCCGATGCGCAGCGCCTCGCGCCCGGTCTGGGCAAGCGTGGCAAGCAGCGATTGCGCTGCGCCACGATGGTCGGCCCGCGCGCTTTCGACCAGGGTGATCGCGCGCGCCAGCGCCCGCCGGTCGCCGGCGATCACGCCTCGGCCAAGGTCTGCAACATCCATCGGGCCACTCCGGCAATCCTCCGCGCATCGGCGCGCGCGGGCACGCGAATGTCAACGCCCTGTCACAGCTGCAGGCTTTTCATGGCGTCGAAGTCGCGTCTTACTGATGTCCCACATGGCGGAGATTGCAGATGGGCGAATGGCACAGGCGGCTACTGGCCGCGGCGATAGTCGCAGGGCTTGGCGCACCGGCCACGGCACAGGTCGACCAGGCGGTATTTGATTTCTCTGTCCGTGGTGTTCGGGCTGGCACCCTGACGTTCTCGGGCGAGGTGACGGATCGGCGCTACAGCGTCTCGGGGCGGCTCGAAAGTGCGGGGCTTGTCGGCCTGATCCGGTCGGTGCGCTATGACGGGCAGGCGCAGGGATCACACCGGGCGGGGCGCTATACCCCCGCGCGCTATGTCGAAAAGGCCGATACCGGCACGCGCGTGTCCGAGGCGGTGATGGAATACAAACGCGGCGTTCCGCAGGTAAAGGTCTACAATCCGCCACGCGAGGCACAGGACGGCGGCCTCGATCCATCCCGCCAGGGCGGAACGGTCGACCCTCTGACGGCGATGTTCGCGACGTTGCGCGATGTGCCCAAGGGGCAGGAATGCAATATCGCGCTGACGCTTTTCGACGGCAAGCGGCGCAGCCAGGTCTCGCTGGGGCCACCGATGCCGTCCGACGGCGGGGTCACCTGTGCGGGAGAGTATCGGCGGCTGGAAGGCTTTTCGCCCGACGACATGGCCGAGCGGTCGCGGTTTCCGTTCACGGTCTACATGGTTCCTGCCGAGGGCGGGCTGATGCGGGTCGCAGAAGTGCGGATGGAAAGCATCTATGGAAATGCCCGCCTGAAG
This sequence comes from uncultured Alphaproteobacteria bacterium, assembly GCA_963736565.1. Classification (GTDB taxonomy): domain Bacteria; phylum Pseudomonadota; class Alphaproteobacteria; order Rhodobacterales; family Rhodobacteraceae; genus Aliitabrizicola. The sequence continues at coordinate 801,469 of CAVTOW010000005.1, read as the reverse complement.
CGCCGATAAGGCGGGCGTGAGCCACGCAACCACCGATCCGCTGCCCATCGACGATGCCCTTCCGGGGCTGATCGCTGCGCTGCGCGGCGCAAGGCAGGCGGTGCTCCAAGCCCCGCCCGGCGCGGGCAAGACCACACGCGTGCCGCTGGCCTTGCTGGACGCCGGCCTGGCCAAAGGCCGTATCGTGATGCTCGAACCGCGCCGCCTTGCCGCGCGGGCGGCGGCCGAACGCATGGCGGCCACCCTGGGCGAGGCGGTGGGCCAAACCGTCGGCTACCGTATCAGGGGCGAGGCGAACGTATCGCGCGCGACGCGGATCGAGGTCGTGACCGAAGGCATCCTGACCCGGATGATCCAGGGCGATCCGGGGCTGGAGGGCGTCGGCGCGCTGATCTTCGACGAGTTTCACGAACGCTCCCTGAATGCCGATCTCGGGCTGGCGCTGGCGCTCGAAGTCAAGGGGGCGCTGCGCGACGACCTCGTGCTGCTCGTCATGTCGGCCACGCTTGACGCGGCACCGGTCGCGGCCCTGATGGGGGGCGCGCCGGTCGTGACCTCGGCAGGGCGCGCCTTTCCGGTCGAGACGCGCTGGCTGCCGCGACCTCTGGGCGAGCAACGCTTCGAGGGGGCGATGGCGGACCTGATCGTTCAGGCCGTCGGGGAATGCCCGACCGGGGGCGTGCTTGCCTTCCTGCCCGGCGAGGGCGAGATCCGGCGGGTCGAGAACTTTCTGAAGGGTCGCCTACCCCCGGACTGCTTCGTCGCCCCCCTGTTCGGCGCGATGGATTTCGCGGCGCAGCGGGCAGCAACCGGACCCGTGCGCATCGGGACGGCGCATCGTGCTGGCCACGTCGATTGCCGAAACCTCGCTGACGCTGCCCGATATCCGCGTCGTGGTGGATGGTGGCCGCGCGCGGCGGGCGCGGTTCGATCCGTCGAGCGGCATGTCGCGGCTGGTGACGGAACGCGTGACGCGCGCCGAGGCTGAACAGCGCCGGGGCCGCGCCGGACGCGTGGCCGAGGGCGTCTGCTACCGGCTTTGGGCCCGCGGCGGAAGAAGGGGCGCTGGCCGCCTTTCCGCCTGCCGAGATCGAAGCGGCCGACCTGACCGGTCTTGCGCTGGAACTCGCGCTCTGGGGCAGCGCCGACACGTTGGCGTTTCTCACGCCGCCGCCGCCCGCCGCGCTGACCGAAGCGCAGGCGCTGCTGACCGCGCTCGGGGCTTTGGAAGGGGGGCGGATCACCGATCATGGGCGCGCGCTGGTGGCGCTGCCGCTGCACCCCCGGCTGGGACACATGCTGCTGAAATCCGGCGCAGACGGCGCACCTGTCGCCGCCCTGCTGGCCGAACGCGACCCGGTCCGGGGCGCGCCGCCCGATCTTGCGCTGCGCATGATGGCGCTGCGCGATCCACGTGCATTCGAGGCCGACCATCCCTGGGCGGTGCATCGCCCCACCATCGAGCGCATCCGCGCCGAGGCAAAGCGGCTTGCGCGGGCGGTCCAAGCTGAGGGGACAGACCTGTCGCTCGCCGCCATGGCGGCGCTGGCCTATCCCGACCGGATCGGGCTGCGACGTCCCGGCGACGCGCCGCGCTGGCTTCTGTCAGGCGGTAAGGGCGCCGTGATGGACCCGGGCCAGCCCCTGTCCGGCGCGCGGCTGATCGTGGCCACCGATCTGGATGGCGATGCGCGCGAAGCGCGCGTCCGGCAGGCGGTCGCGCTTGACGAAGCCGACCTGCGCGACCTGTTTGCACCTGAAATCTCATGGCGGAACGTCTGTACATGGTCACGGCGCGAGCGTCGGGTCGTCGCCCGGCGACAGGAGACGTTCGGCGCGCTGGTGCTGGCGGACCAGCCCTGGCGCGATGCGCCGCCCGAGGCCATGGCGCGGGCAGCGCTCGAAGGGCTGCGCGACATCGGCCTGCCCTGGTCCGATGCGGCGCGCAGGCTGCGGGCACGCATCGAACTCGCGCGCGGCGGCGGCGCGGACCTGCCCGACTGCACCGATGCCGGGTTGATGGCGCGCGCCGAGACGTGGCTCTTGCCGCACCTCACCACGCGCCGCACCGAGGCCGACCTGCGTGCGCTCGACCTGACCGAACCGCTGCGCGCCGCCCTGACGTGGGAGCAGGTGCAGACCGTCGACCGCCTTTGCCCCTCGCATTTCGAGACGCCGCTGGGGCGTCGCATCCCGATCGACTACGAGGGCGAAGCCCCGTCGATCGAGGTTCGTCTGCAAGAGATGTTCGGGGTGACGCGCCATCCCACGGTGGGGCCCGCCCGGACCCCGTTGCGCATCACGCTGCTCTCGCCCGGCGGCAAGCCGGTGCAGGTGACCATGGACCTGCCGGGCTTCTGGGCGTCAAGCTATGCGGATGTGCGCAAGGACATGCGCGGGCGCTATCCGCGCCACCCCTGGCCCGAAGACCCCACTGTGGCCGAGCCGACCCTGCGGGCCAAGCCGCGCGGAACCTGAAGGGCAGCCCTAGCGCTTGTGGATCACCGCCACCTGGTCGCGCCGCGTCTTGTCGTAGCGCACCTGGAACAGGAAACAGCCGGAGATGTCGGCCCTGAGCGCGTTGAACTCGGCTTCCGTCGCCGGATCACTGTGCCGGAAGACCCCATGCTCTGAAAATCCCCGAAACAGCGGGGCCGTCTTGGTGATGCCCGGTTGCTCATAGGCGTCGGGTTGCCAGCGCAGGTCCTCGATGATGTAGAGCCCACCCGAGGCGAGTTTCGGGAACAGTTCGAGAAACCCGTTCTGCTGGTGGTGCGAAGCATGCGAGGCATCGTCGATGATGATGTCGAGCGCGGGCAGCACTCCGGCGACGGCACGAAGGTTCTCGCGCGCGTCCATATCGCAGCGCAGGAAGGAAAAGCGCGGGTCCTGAAACCAGGAGAAGTCCGAGACATCCAGCCCGAAGATCTTCGCCTTGGGAAAGTATTCGAGCCACATCCGGATCGACGGGGCGTCGGTCGTCTCGCGATCCTTGGATGCGCCATGTTCCGGCCCGCCGATCATCAGACCCATTTCGAGAAACCGGATCGCCCGCATCCGGTAGGGCAGGAACAGCATCTGGTAGAGTTCGGAGTACCGATGTTTGCTCGACCCCTTGTCGGACCCGAAACGGTCGGCAAGGTCGGTCAGGTTCACATGGCCCCTGCCGACTCGGGCCGAGGCCGGAAGCGGCGCAGTAGGATCGGGCGGGGTCGCGTCCAAGGTCAGGTCTCCGGTTTGGCGGCAAGCGGTGCAACGTTGCGGGAAGCATTCCCGACGGTGGCCCTGCGTGCAAGTCCGCCCATGATTCCGAAACAATGCGGCGGAATGACGGCCTCTGTTTCGCAGAGATGCAGAAAGTAGCGGGATGCCAGGCGGGGCCCTGCTTCCGTTTCCACGGTTTTTTCCGTAGGAGAGGCGCAAGACCGAGAAGGATTCTTTCCGTGACCTCCGATCAGATTGCCGCTCAGCGGGGCCGTTGGGCCGTCGCCGCCATGTTCCTTGCCAACGGGTTCCTCTTCGGGTCCTGGGCCCCGCAGATTCCGCTGCTGCTGCCCCGGCATGGGATCACCGAGGGCACGCTCGGTCTTCTGATCTTCGGGCTGGGGGTCGGCGCGGTCGTGGCGATGGCCTTTTCCGGCGCAGTGATCGCGCGCATCGGATCGCGCCGTGCGCTGCGGATCTTCGCCATGCTGGCCGTCGGCACGCTCGCCCTCGTCGTGTTCTCGCCCGATGTGCCGACGCTTGCCGTCGCGATGGCCGTCATGGGCGCCTTCCTCGGCTGCATGGACGTGGCGATGAACGCCAACGCGGTCGAGGTCGAGAAGCGGCTGGACCGCGCGATCATGTCTTCGTCCCATGGATTCTGGAGCCTCGGCGGCTTCATCGGCGGTGGCCTCGGCGGCTTCGTGATCGCGCAGACCGGGGCGCATACCCACGCCCTGCTGGCGACGGCTGCCGCGCTGGTGGTCATGCTGGGCGCGATGCCGTTCCTGATCGGCGAGCCACGGACCGCCGCACCGGTTCACGGTGCGAAACGGGCAAGCAGCTGGCCCCGGGGCTGGCCGATCTACATCCTCGGCATGATGGCCCTGTTCAGCATGGTGCCCGAGGGCGGCGTGCTCGACTGGGCCGCGCTCTACCTGACCAAGGAACATGGCTCCTCGCTGGCCACCGCCTCGTTCGGTTTCGCAATGTTTGCGGGCACAATGGCGATCGTGCGCTTCATGGGCGACGCGGTGCGCAACCGTTTCGGCGCGGTCGCCACCCTGCGCGTCTCGGGCCTGATCGGGGCGGCGGGGATGCTCGGGGCGGCGGTCGCGCCGACCGACTGGCTCGTCATCGCCTGCTTCGCCTTCTCGGGCCTCGGCATCGCGAACATGGTGCCGATCGTGCTGTCCGCCGCAGGCAACCACCCCGGCGCCAGCTCGGGCAGCGGGATCGCCGCCGTCACGATGATGGGCTATTCCGGCATCCTGATCGCACCTTCGGCCATAGGCTTTGCCGCCGAGCATGTCGGCTACCGGATGACCTATGGCGTGCTGGCACTGCTGCTGATCGTCGTTGCCGCGCTGGCCGCACGCGTCGCCGCCGCAGACCGGATCGGCGCGGCGGACGCGGTGCCCGCCGCCTGAGCCGTCACACGCCCATGTAGTCGCGCTTGCCCAGCTCCACCCCGTTGTGGCGCAGGATCGTGTAGGCCGTCGTCACATGGAAGTAGAACTGCGGCAGCGCGTATTGCGACAGGAACTGCAACCCGGTCATGTTCAGCTCGCCCGCCCGCGTCTTGATCGTGATCTGCCGCTCGGCCGCGCCCGGAAAGCTGTCGGGGCCAAAGCCCGCGATATCGGCCGTCACCCGTGCGACGCGCGCCTGCAGCTCGGCAAAACTCGTCTCGGTATCGGGATAGGACGGCACCTCGGCCCCGGCCAGGCGCGGCGGAATGCGCGCGGCGAAGTCGCAGGCCAGTTGCACCTGCCGCGTGAAGGGGAACATGTCGGGGTAAAGGCGAAAGGCCAGCATGGCCTGCGGATCAATCCCCTTGGCAGTGCAATGCGCCTCGGCCTTGGTGAGGATATTCGCAAGCGCGCCCAGTGTGCGGGTCAGCGGCGGAATGGTGATGTCGTGGATCATGGTCTCGCTCCCAGGTGAACGGATCGGTTCACCCGGCGAATGAACCCGATCGCTCTGGCGCCGTCCAGCGCCAATCGCCCGCTTGCACATCCCGCATTGGACTGCGAGGCTCGGACCATGCCCGCCGACCCTCCCGACCACGATCCGCTCTCTCTGGCCACGCGCACGGACCTGCCTGCCGAGTATCGCCTCCTTCTGGCCGACTATCCGAGGGCCGACTGGCCCACGCATCCCGACTTCAACGGCCTCGCCGCGTTCTGGCTTGACCGCCATCTTGGGTTTCGCAAGGTCATGGGCCTGTTGCGCGCGGACGCGGATGCCCTGATCGACCGCAGGATCGACCCGCAAGACTGGGGCCAGCGCCTCGTGCGACTCGGCTCGCGGTTTCTGGGCGACCTCGTCGGCCATCACCAGATCGAGGATGACGCCTACTTCCCCCAGCTTGCCGCGCTCGAGCCGCGCATCGCCCGGGGATTTGACCTGCTGGACCAGGACCATCACGCGCTGCACGGGCTGATCGACCGCTTCGCCTCGGGCGCGAATGCCGCGCTGGCCGAAGCGCGCGACGCAACGCGGCGCGAGGCGGCGGCGCGGTTCGCAGGCGATCTGGCCGAATTCCAGCGGCTGCTGGCACGCCATCTCGACGACGAGGAAGACCTCGTGTTGCCCGTTGTGCTGAAGCACCGCTTGTCCTGACGCAACAAAGCCTTATGTCAGCGCCAACCGTAACGAGGAGCGATCCATGACCAGTGCCACCCTGTCCCGCGGCTTTTTCCGTATCCCGGTCGTCGGCTGGATCGCCCGCGACATCGTGCGCGATCCCGACAGCATCTGGTATGCGCTGGTCATCCTGCTGACGATCCTCGTCCTCGCGGTCAAGACCTGGGGCCTCGTCGCGCTCACCCTGACCGCCGTGGCAATGGTGCCGGTCATGTTCGTCATCCTCATCGCGATCACGCAAGGCTAGGCAGGGGCGTTTTGTCGCTTGGCCCCGCGCCCCGCCCCGGCCTATCTCTGGGGCGAGGGAGGCGCGCATGACCCGCACGACCACTGATGTCCTGATCTCCGGCGGCGGTGTCGCGGGTCTTGCCGCGGCGGCGGCCTTCGGGTCAGCAGGGTTTCACGTGATCTGCGTCGATCCCGAACCGCCGATCACCGAGCGTGACAGCGAAGGTGCCGACCTGCGCACCACGGCCTTCCTCCAGCCCTCGATCGCCGTGCTTCAGGCCGCGGGCCTCTGGGCGCGCCTCGAACCCCACGCGGCCCCCCTCCAGATCATGCGGATCATCGACGCGGGGGGGCCAACTGCCGAACCCCGCATCGTCAAGGATTTCGACGCCGCCGACATTTCCGACCAACCCTTTGGCTGGAACCTTCCCAACTGGCTGCTGCGGCGCGAGATGGTCGCCCGCCTGGACGAGCTGCCGAACGTCGATTTCCGCCCCGGCATCGCCACCGCGCGCCTGCTGACCCGCGAAGGCGAGGCACTTGTCACCTTGTCCGATGGCTCACGCGTCGCGGCCCGCCTCGTCATCGCCGCCGACGGGCGCAATTCCACGATACGTCAGGCCCTCGGCATCCCCGTGAAGACCACCCGCTACGGCCAGAAGGCGCTGGCCTTCGCCGTCACCCACCCCGAGCCGCACCGCAACGTCTCGACCGAGATCCACCGCTCCGGCGGCCCCTTCACGCTGGTCCCCCTGCCCGACCGCGACGGCCAGCCCTCCTCCGCCATCGTCTGGATGGAAACCGGGCCGGAGGTTCTGCGCCTCGCAGCCCTTCCCGTGCCCGAGTTCGAGGCCGCGATGAACACCCGCTCCTGCGGCGTCCTCGGCCCGCTGTCACTCGCCAGCCGCCGCATGGTCTGGCCGATCATCAGCCAGGTCGCCGAGCGCATGGCAGGCGAACGGACGGCCCTGATGGCCGAAGCGGCCCATGTCATGCCGCCCATCGGCGCGCAGGGCCTGAACATGAGCCTCGCCGATCTCAAGGTATTGCTCGACCTCGCCCAGGCCGACCCCGACGGCATCGGCAGTGCCCGGATGCTCGACGCCTATCATCGCAAGCGCCACTGGGAAGTGCAGGCCCGCATCACCGGCATCGACGCGCTGAACCGCGCCTCGATGCTCGCCGACCCCGCCTGGCGCGACCTGCGCGCCACCGCGCTGAACGCGCTCTATTCCGTCGCGCCCGTGCGCAAGACGCTGATGAAGGCGGGGCTGGGGGTCCGGTAGGCGCGATCCGGTCCACATTCGCACGGCCCGGCGTCCTCAGAACATCGGTAGGCGGCGTGCTGGCACGCACCATCCAACCGCGTCGCTCACACCACCCGGTCGACCAGCGTCTGCAACCGCCCCGGCGTTCCCCGCATGTCGCGGCTAAGGAGGGTACGTACTCGCACGCGACACCCACCCAAACCCGCTCACAACACCCGGTCGACCACCGCCTGCAACCGCCCCAGCGTCCCCGGCACGTCGTAAAGCTTGTCCAGCCCGAACAGCCCGATGCGGAAAGTCTTGAACTCCGGCCCCTCGCCCACCTGCAACGGCACGCCTGCGGCGATCTGCATGCCCTGCGCCGCGAACTTCTTGCCGTTCTGCACCTCCGGGTCGTCGGTGTAGCTTACCACCACCCCCGGCGCACCAAAGCCGTCCGCTGCCACGCTCGCCACCTGCTTTGCCGCCAGCATGCCACGCACCCCATCGCCGAGGGCCCATTGCGCTTCCTTGAGCCGCCCGAAACCATGCGCTTTCGTCTCCAGCATCGTATCGCGGAAGATGGTCAGCGCATCTGTCGGCATCGTGGCATGATAGGCATGCCCGCCGCCCTCATAGGCCGCCATGATCGCCCGCCACTTCTTCAGGTCCAGCGCGAAGGAATTGCTGGTCGTCTCGGCCAGCCGCGCCTCCGCCCGCTCCGACAGCATCACCAGCCCTGCCGCGGGCGAAGCCGACCAGCCCTTCTGCGGGGCCGAGATCAGCACGTCCACCCCGGTGGCCGCCATGTCCACCCAGACGCAACCCGATGCGATGCAGTCCAGCACGAACAGCGCCCCCACCTCATGCGCCGCCGCGGCAATGGCCGCCACATAGGCGTCAGGCAGGATGATCCCCGCGCTGGTCTCCACATGCGGCGCGAAGACCACATCGGGCCGCATCTCGCGGATCTTTGCGACGACCTCGTCCAGCGGGGGCGGCGCATACCCCGTCCGCCCGCCTGCGCTGCGCGCCATCACCACCTGAGTTTCGGCAGCGAAGCCGCCCATCTCCAGGATCTGCGTCCAGCGGTAGGAAAACCATCCGTTCCGCACGATCAGCGCGCGCTTGCCGCCCGCGAACTGCCGCGCCACGGCTTCCATCCCATAGGTGCCGCCCCCCGGCACGACTGCCACGGCATGGGCCGTGTAGACCTCTTTCAGCAAAGCCGAGACATCCCGCATCACATGCTGGAACTTCGCCGACATGTGGTTCAGCGACCGGTCGGTGAACACGACCGAAAATTCCTGCAACCCGTCCGGGTCGACATCAGGCAGCAAGGCGGGCATGGCGCATCTCCTCAGATTTCGGCCCGATCTAGCACGGCCCGCCCAAAGGGCGAACCCTGTTCATTTCCTGTTTCCAAATATCCTCGGGTGAGGGGTCCGGGGAGAGGGCAGACGGCCCTCTCCCCGGCCTCTCCGCCCGCTCCGCCCTCAGCCGATGGGGCCCGGCCGACGTTCCTCGCTCAGAAGCACGTTGGCCTCCACCTGCCCCACGCCGGGAAGCGTCATGATCCGCCGCCGCAGCACCCGCTCGAAATCCGCGATATCCCGCGCCACCACCCGCAGGCGGTAGTCGAACAGCCCCAGCACGTGCTGCACGACCTGCACTTCCGGAATGGCCGTCACCGCGCGTTCGAAATCCTCCAGGCTCACGCGGCCCTTCGTGGCGAGCTTCACCCCCAGGAACACCGTCACCCCGAAACCGAGCGCCGCACGGTCGACCTCGACCCGCCGCCCGGCGATGATCCCCGCCTCCTCCAGCCGCCGCACCCGCCGCCAGGCGGCGGGCTGGCTCAGGCCGAACCGTCGCCCCAGTTCGCCCGCACTCAGCGTCGCATCCGCGACGAGCGCCCGAAGGATTGCCCGGTCGATGTCATCAAGGTCGATCACAGCGGCAGCGCCCCCTCGTCCTTGATCGTGGCGACCAGCATCAGCGCCTCGACCTCGGCGATATGCGGCAGCATCAGGATGCGGCGGCGATAGACCTCCTGGTAGTGCCCCATATCCCGCGCGATCACGTTCAGCCGCACATCGACCCGGCCCAGGAACGTCTCGATCGCCACAACTTCCGGCACCTCGCGCGCCGCGCCGAGGAACTCGTCGAAGGCGCGGGGGTCGGTCTTGTCCAGCGTGAAGCGCAGGCTGACCTCCACCTCGTAACCCATCCGGCGCCAGTCGATCACCGCGCCCCGCGCCCCGATCACCCCCGCCCCTTCCATCCGCTCCAGCCGGCGCCAACAGGTCGCCGTGGTCACGCCCGCGCGCCCGGCAAGCTCTGCCGTGCCCAGCCCCGGCTCTGCCAGCAGGTGGCGCAGGATGCGCCTGTCTGTGTCATCGAGCATGAAAAATCCACCAAACGCCGAAACAGAGAATGATCCTTCGCAGAAAACCCGCAGAACCGTCAAACTTTGCACGGGTTCTCGCAGCGCGTTCCGTATGGTGCCCGCAAGATCATCACTGCAAAGGGGAACGCCATGCGCGTCTATTACGATCGTGACTGCGACATCAACCTGATCAAGGACAAGAAGGTCGCCATCCTCGGCTACGGCAGCCAGGGCCATGCCCACGCATTGAACCTGCGCGACAGCGGCGCCAAGAACGTGGTCGTCGCGCTGCGCCCCGGTTCGGCCTCGGCCAAGAAATGCGAAGCGGAAGGCCTCAAGGTCATGGACATCGCCGAGGCCGCCAAGTGGTGCGACCTGATCATGTTCACCATGCCCGACGAGCTTCAGGCCGCGACCTACAAGCAATATGTGCATGACAACCTGCGCGAAGGCTCGGCCATTGCTTTCGCCCACGGCCTGAACGTCCATTTCGGCCTGATCGAGCCGAAGCCCGGCATCGACGTCATCATGATGGCGCCCAAGGGCCCCGGCCACACCGTGCGCGGCGAATATGTCAAGGGCGGCGGCGTGCCCTGCCTCGTGGCCGTCCACAACGACGCCACCGGCAAGGCGCTGGAGATCGGCCTGTCCTATTGCTCGGCCATCGGCGGCGGCCGGTCCGGCATCATCGAAACGAACTTCCGTCAGGAATGCGAAACCGACCTCTTCGGCGAGCAGGCCGTGCTCTGCGGCGGTCTGGTCGAGCTGATCCGCATGGGATTCGAGACGCTGGTGGAAGCCGGCTACGAGCCCGAGATGGCCTATTTCGAGTGCCTGCACGAGGTGAAGCTGATCGTGGACCTGATCTACGAAGGCGGCATCGCCAACATGAACTACTCGATCTCGAACACCGCCGAATACGGCGAATACGTCTCCGGCCCGCGCATCCTGCCCTATGACGAGACGAAGGCCCGGATGAAGGCGGTCCTCAAGGACATCCAGACCGGCAAGTTCGTGCGCGACTTCATGCAGGAAAACGCTGTCGGCCAGCCGATGTTCAAGGCGACCCGCCGCATCAACGACGAACACCAGATCGAGAAAGTCGGTGAAAAGCTGCGCGCCATGATGCCGTGGATCTCGAAAGGCAAGATGGTCGACCGTTCGCGGAACTGATGCCAGAGCGGTCGGCACGAGCCTATTGCCCGCGCGTGCCGACCGTGCCATTCGTAAGCGAAACCAGACGGGGGACGGACATATGAGAACGAAAGCTTTTCTGATCGGTGCGCTGCTCGCATCCGGCATGCTGGTGTCGGGATGTGTCGACAACAAGACAGCCAACGTCGCGACCGGTGCCGTCATCGGCGGCGTGATCGGGAACCAGTTCGGCAACGGCACCGGAAACACCGTGGCGACAGTGGCAGGAGCGGCCGCAGGCGCCTCGATCGCGGCGAACCGCACGCCCTGAGGCATGCGGGCCTACAGGATCGCTCCTGCTGCCTGACGACGCGAAGGCCGCCGTCAAGGCCCGTTGTGGAGGATATCCTGACCGGCAGGCAAGGGCGCGACGAAAGACGCAAACGGGCGGCGATTGCCGCCCGTTTCTTATTCCAGGACCGGCGGGGTCCGGGCGATCTGACGGGCGCTCGGGTCGATCGGGCGCAGGAAACCGACGCCACCGAAAGGCCCGTCGGTCGCCAATGTCGATGGCGGGATACTCGGGTCGTGCTGGCGCGCGACGATGGCAAGTTTGCCCGCCGCCGCCAAAGCGGCAACGATGCCAAGCGTCAGCAGCGAGAGAAGCGGGACGATCCAGCTGAAATCCATCGGAACCTCCTTTGCGGTTACGCCTGCACAATGCGCATCCCGCCCCGCAGGTTCCCCAAGGCACCCCGCGCAGAGCGGCGGTGCCCACAACGATTCCTCAACTCGCCCTGTCACAGGCCCCCGGCCCAGCCGACCTGACAGGGGCGTCAGACCGCCTGCTTCACAGCCTCGACGATCCCGTCCACCACTTCGAGCAGCATCGCCTCATCCTCGCATTCCGCCATCACCCGGATCAGCGGTTCCGTGCCCGACTTGCGGATCAGCAGCCGCCCCCGGCCCGTCAGCCGCGCCTCGGCCCCGGCAATCGCTGCCTGGACCGCCGCCACCTTCAGCGGCTCCTGCCCGGCCCCATAGCGCACGTTCTTCAGCATCTGCGGCACGGTCTCGAAGCTTTGCACCAGCGCGCTCGCCGGTGCACCCGTCCGCGCCATCTCGGCCAGGAACTGCAAGCCTGCGATCAGCCCGTCGCCCGTGGTAGCGTAGTCGGTCATCACGATATGGCCCGATTGCTCGCCGCCCAGGTTCCAGCCGCCGCGCCGCATCGCCTCGACCACATAGCGGTCGCCCACCGGCGCACGCTCCAGCCGCAGGCCGCGCCCCGTCAGGAACCGCTCCAGCCCCAGGTTCGACATCACGCTGGCCACCAGCGTGCCATCGTTCAGCCGCCCCTCCTCGGCCCATCTGGCCGCGAACAGCGCCATGATCTGGTCGCCATCGGCCACCCGGCCCGTCTCATCCAGGATCATCACCCGGTCCGCGTCGCCGTCCAGGCAGATCCCCACATCCGCGCCATGCGCCACCACCGCCTCGGCAGCCGTCGTGACATGGGTCGAGCCGACCCGGTCGTTGATGTTGTGACCGTTCGGGCTGGTCCCCACGGGGATCACGTCGGCCCCCAGTTCCCACAGCGCCTCGGGCGCGGCCTTGTAGGCGGCGCCGTTGGCGCAATCGATCACCACCTTCAGCCCGTCGAGCGTATAGCCCTGCGGAAAGGTCGATTTCACCCGTTCGACATAGCGCGCGCGCCCGTCGTCGATCCGCTTGGCGCGCCCGATCCGGTCGGGCGGGGCCAGCGCCATCTCGCCGTCCAGCAGTGCCTCGATCGCCGCCTCGGCCTCGTCCGACAGCTTGAAGCCGTCCGGCCCGAAGAACTTGATCCCGTTATCCGGTGCCGGATTGTGGCTGGCCGAGATCATCACCCCAAGATCGGCCCGCATCGAGCGTGTCAGGAACCCCACCGCAGGCGTTGGCACCGGCCCCAGCAGCAGCACGTTCATCCCCGTGCTGGTCAGCCCCGCGGTCAGGGCGTTCTCAAGCATGTAGCCCGACAGTCGCGTGTCCTTGCCGATCACCACCCGGTGCGCGCCCTTGCCGCCCCCGGTCTGGAAATAGCGCCCCACTGCCGCCCCGAGGCGCAGCGCGAGCTCTGCCGTCATCGGATAGGTGTTGGCCGTGCCCCGCACCCCGTCGGTGCCGAAAAGTGTCCTGCTCATGCCCCATCTCCCAGCGTTATCGCCTGCCACAGGGCAAGCGCCTGCCGTGTTTCGTTCACATCGTGGACGCGCAGAATCTGCGCCCCCTGCGCCGCCCCCGTCAAGGCCACGGCGAGCGATCCTGCCACCCGCCGTTCCGCCACCGCCTCGCCGCCCACTGTCCCGATGAAACGCTTGCGCGAAGCGCCCAACAGGATCGGGCAACCCAGACCGTGGAACAGCGACAGCCCGCGCAGCAGGGCAAGGTTATGCGCCACGGTCTTTCCGAAACCGATGCCGGGGTCCACCACGATCCGGTCGCGCGCGATCCCCGCTTGCTCGGCGTAGGCGATCCTCCCGGCCAGGAAATCGTAGACGTCCAGCAGCACATCCTCATAGACCGGATCGTCCTGCATCGTCGCGGGCGTGCCGCGCGCATGCATCAGCACGACTGGAACGCCCGAGCGCGCCACCACCCCGGCCAACGCGGCGTCGAACGACAGCGCCGCCACGTCGTTGACGATCCCGGCGCCTGCCGCCAGCGCCGCCTGCGCCACCGCCGCCTTGCGGGTGTCGATCGACAGCGGCACGCCCAGGTCCGCCAACGCCGCGATCACCGGGGCCGTCCGCGCCACCTCGTCGGCCACCGAAACTTCTGCTGCCCCCGGCCGCGTGCTCTCGCCGCCCACGTCGAGGATCGAGGCCCCCGCCCCGGCCATCGTGCGCCCTTGCTCCAGCGCGGCCTGTGGATCGAGGAACCGCCCGCCGTCCGAAAAACTGTCCGGCGTCACGTTCAGGATGCCCATGATCTGCGGACGGTCGAGTGCGACGCCGCTCAAAGCGGGGCGCGGTGCGGTCAGGCGGATCAGAAGATCAGCCGGAATCTCGGTCGCCGGAACGACCCGCCCTTCCCGACCCCGCTCCAGCCGCTCGGCATGGGTGAACCAGCACCAGCCACCCGCCAGCGGAAGCGCACCCGAAGGCCGTGCGCCGTCGGTCATGGCGAGGGGACGAAAATACATCATGCTTCGCTTGAGTGCCCCGCACCGCCGCCGCTGGCAAGCCGCACGCTCAGGCCTGCACGACCGGCACGCGGCTTCCCGCCGGAACCGAAACATCGCCGTGAAGCACCAGCTGCGCCGCCGCCAACGTCTCGGCCAGCCACAGCGCCAACGCCACCGGATCGCTGCCCTTGGGGCCATCCACCGCGTCCAGCACCAGCTTGGACGGGGCCCACACCACCATCCGACCGTTCTTCATCGCCCAGTCGATCTCGGTCCGCGTCGCCACGACCACGCAGCGCGGATCGCGCGCGGCCAGAACCCAGGCGTTCTGCTCGATCGCCAGCAGGTCCACGCGGCGCTGCGTAGGGCGGTGCCCCGTCACAGGCCGGGCGATGTCGGGCAGGCCCACCGCCAGGATCACCGGCAGCCCGCCCGCCTGCAAGGCATCGAGCCGCGCCGAAAGATCGCCCGCCGCGATGGCGGCATTGTCGAGGTAGACGACCACCGGGTGCAGCGCCTCGTCCGCCTCGCTCCGCACCGGCACCTCGGCGCGCGAGCGCACGATCTCGACGCCAAGCGCGCCCGGTCCCCGGTCAAGCTTCTCGATCCGCACGAAAGCGCGCATCGCCTGTGGTTCTGCCAGAATCCGCTCGGCAATGCGTTCCGCCAGCGTTTCGAGCAGGTTCAGCCGCTCGCTGGCCAGTTCCGCCGCGATCGCCTCGGTGATGCGGTCATAGGACAGGATGCGGTCCACGTCGTCCTGCAGCGGCGCGGGATGGGGGCGCACCTCGACGACAACGTCAAAGCTGACCCTCTGGCGCGTGCCGCGTTCCTGCTGGAACGCCCCGATCTCGACCTCCACCACATGCCCGCGCAGGCTGATGCGGTCGCGCGGATCGGCGCTGGCACTGGCTTCGGCCCGCTCCTCGGGATGGGCGAAGGCGAGGCTGATATCGCTGGTCATGGGCGCTCCGGGTCGGACTGCGCCAAGTGTACGGCAGGCGCGCGAAGGCCCTAGCCCACGCGCGGCACCGTGCGCAAGGGCGGCGACATCAGCCGCCGCTGGCAACGCGGTAGAAAAGATGCGCGCCGATCGAGGCGGTTTTCGGCATCCGGTGCGACCAGCGCGGACGGACGTTCCTGGTATGGAAATGGGTGGCCCCGTCCGTCAGCGCACGCGGCGCGCCATCCAGCATGACCCGCGCGATCTTGCCCGCCACGCCATAGGCGTCGCGGTCGCGGATGCGGTCCTTGCGTCCGTCGCAGGTGAACGAGAACTGGCACCCGCCCGCCCCACCCTGACGCACGACCCGGCAGACGCTGCGCGGGTAAAGCGGCGAGTCGACCCGGTTCAGGATCACTTCGGCCACCGCAAACTGGCCCCGGATGCTTTCACCGCGCGATTCGAAATAAATCGCCTGCGCCAGGCATTCCCACTCGGCATCGCCCCCGGCGGCAGGCTGCGCGTCGATCCAGGCGCGCGTATAGTCGGGAACCTGCGGCGCAGGGGCCGGATCGGGTCCGCGCAGCACGCTGCGCATCACGCCCAGCTGTTCGGGCGTCATCACGTCCCGCGGATTGAAGGGTGCGTCGAGGCTGTCCTGATAGGGCGAATATCCGGCAAGGATCGGGGCGGGCAGCCCGCGGGGCACATCGGCAAAGGCAATTCCGGCCAAAAAGCAAAGCCCGATCAGCCCCCCGGCAGCGAGGGTATGAAGGCGCATGAATCAAAATCCCGGTACAGTTTCCGTCGTGCCGCCCGTGACCGGATTTCCCCACCCGTGGACGACAGTCTGTGGACATAGACTGGAAGAACTCTGTGGGTAAACTGTGGGTGGCCAAAATGCCACATATAAATCAAGCACTTGCGCGAACATCCGCCGACCGCACATGAAGTGCAAAACCTGCGGTTGCAGGACATTTGCCCAGTGGTCCCGAAAAAGCTCAGCCTTGAAGGGGGGTGTTGCGATCCTGCAACGCCAGATGCGCGGCGGCCAGACGGGCCTGCGGCACCCGATAGGGCGAACACGAGACATAATCGAAGCCTGCGCGGCGGCAGAAGGCCACCGATTCGGGGTTGCCCCCGTGCTCGCCACAGATCGACAAAGTCAAGTCGGCACGGGTCTTTCGCCCCCGTTCCGCACCTATCAGCAGAAGCTCTCCCACCCCGTCGACGTCGAGGATCTGGAACGGGTCTTCGGGGAAAACGCCCTGCTGGACATAGGTCTTCATGAACCGCCCTGCATCGTCGCGCGACAGGCCATAGGTCATCTGCGTCAGGTCGTTCGTCCCGAAGGACAGGAAGCTTGCGTGCTGCGCGATCTCGCCCGCCCGCAGCGCGGCGCGCGGCGTTTCCACCATCACGCCCAGCTTGTAGTCAAAGTCCTCGCCCGTCCGCGCCCGCACCGTGGCCGCAACCGCATCGACATGCGCCTTGACCAGTTCCACCTCGCGCCGCGCCGACACCAGCGGGATCATGATCTCGGGCACCACGGGCGCGCCGCGCCGTGCGACCTCGACCGTCGCCTCGAAGATCGCCTGCGCCTGCATGGCGTAAATCTCGGGCAGCACGACGCCCAGCCGTACCCCCCGCATCCCCAGCATCGGGTTCACTTCCGACAATGCCTCGGCCCGCCGGGTCACCTCGGACAGCGGCAGGTCCAGCGCCTCGGCCAGTTCCCGCAGCCCCTCGCGCGAATGGGGCAGGAACTCGTGCAGGGGCGGGTCGAAGAGGCGGATGCAGACGGGCAGGCCCTGCATGATCTCGAACAGCTGGATGAAATCCTCGCGCTGCATCGGCAACAGCCGCGCCAGCGCCGCCGCCCGGTCCTTCGGGCTGTCGGCAAAGATCATCTCGCGCATCACGACCAGACGATCTTCCTCGAAGAACATGTGCTCGGTCCGGCACAGCCCGATGCCCTGCGGCTTCGAAATTCCGCGCGGTCTGCGCATCGGCGGGCGTGTCGGCATTGGCGCGCACCCCGATGTCGCGCACGGCGTCGGCCCAGCCGAGAAGCTTGCGGAACGCATCGTCCAGCGCCGGGGCGAGCATTTCGGCCGCCCCCGCCAGCGCCTCGCCCGCCGTGCCGTCGATGGTGATGACGTCGCCCTCGCGGAACACCCGGCCATCGGGCGCGACCAGCTTCTTCTCGCGCCCGTCCAGCCGCAGGTCGGACGCGCCCACCACGCAGGGCAGCCCGATCCCCCGCGCGATCACCGCCGCGTGGCTGGTCATGCCGCCACGTTCCGTCAGCACCGCCGCCGCCGAATGCATCCCCCGGATATCCTCGGGCGCGGTTTCGCGCCGCACGAGGATGCAGGGCTCGCCCCGCGCGGCGCTCGCCTGCGCCGCGTCGGACGAGAACACGATCTTCCCCGTCGCGGCCCCCGGCGAGGCCGCGATGCCCCTGACGAACACGGTCGCGCGGCGCGCGCGGATCGACCTGGTGGTGCAGAAGCTCCGGCAGGGATCGCGGCTCGACCCGCAAGATCGCCTCGTCCTTCGTGATGATCCCGTCCTCGGCCAGCGCCACCGCGATCCGCAGCCCCGCCCGCGACGAACGCGCCACCTTCACCGCATCGAGCACGGCCAGACGGCCATCCTCGATGGTGAATTCCACCTGCATCTCCTCGCGCAGCTTGGCCCGGCAGCGCGCGCCATAGCCCAGCAACTCGGCAAAGACCTCGGGCGCCACATCTTCCAGCGACGGCCCGCGCTTGTCGCGCGTAAGGTAGATCGCCCCCGGCCGCGCCAGCGCATCCCGCCCCTGGCTTTGCCCGAGGTAGCGCCCCGTCACCTGCGGCTGGCCCGTCACCGGATCGACGAACTGGATCACGCCCGGAACCCGAAATTCCCTGCCCGATCCCCTGCGCCATCGCCTGCACGACAAGGCCAAGCCCGCCGTTTTCCGGCGCGCCCTTGGCCTGCCGCAAGAGCCGGGCCGAGGTGCCTTCCCACGCCCGCGCCATCGAGCGCAGGACTTCGGAAAGCTGCTGCGCCGGGTCTTCGGGGAACGCCTCCTCCATCTCGGCCT
The DNA here is from genome assembly GCA_963736565.1 of uncultured Alphaproteobacteria bacterium. Taxonomy (GTDB): domain Bacteria; phylum Pseudomonadota; class Alphaproteobacteria; order Rhodobacterales; family Rhodobacteraceae; genus Aliitabrizicola. The sequence goes on along the minus strand of CAVTOW010000005.1, from coordinate 783,418 downwards.
CATAGGCGCGCAGCGCGTCGCGGATCGCCTCGGCGCTCGGGGCGGGCACGTCGAACATGTCGGGGTCCAGCCGCGCGACGTGGATCGCATAGCTCTGGATGAAGCGCAGCCACAGCGTATCGGCGGCCTCTGCCCCATGGGTCTGCACCAGCCGCGCATGGCGGGCCGCGTTCATCCCGATGTTCAGCACCGTCGCAGGCCCGCCCCAGTCGGGGTTTTCCGGGCTGGGCCGGACCGAGACCAGCGGCGCTTCGCCAAAGAGGCTCAGGATGCCCTCGCAATTCACGCTGCCTCCGGCGGCGATCCCCCGGACAGTCGCCGAGGGCAGCGCCACCGTTTCCGGCACCGGCAGGTCCAGCCGCACGAGGCGCTGAAGGCACTTCGCGCGCCAGCCATGCGTCACCGCCGCGATGCGGGCGGTCGGCGTGACTTCGGTATAGTCGAGGATCGGGTCGTGTTTCTGCACTGCGGCATTCCTTGTTCATGCGCAGCATGACGGTGAAATGCCTGTCAGGCAAGCCTGACATGGTCTTATCCCAGGGTCGTAATCCCCAGTGTGGCTTGGGCGTGCCCGTTAACCATTCAGCGAAGCGGGCTGTCAGGCGCGCCTGTCTTAGCCTTCGATCTTCGTCAGGTCGGCCACCTGGGCGCAGATCGCGCGGATGCGGTGCAGCAAATTCAGCCGGTTGCGCCGGACGATCTGGTTGTCGCTGTTCACCTGCACGGCGGTGAAGAAGGCATCGACCGGCCCGCGCAGGGCGGCCATCGCGCCCATCGCCGTGGCAAAGTCTTCCGCCGCCATCGCCGGGGTGATGATCGCCTCGGCCCGGTCGAGCGCCGCGAACAGCGCCTTTTCCTCGGCCCCTTCGGCAAACTTCACATCGGCCCCGAACGAGTATTCGACCCCGTCCTTCTCCTCCGCCTGCGTCAGGATGTTGTTCGCCCGCTTGAACCCCGCGAGCAGGTTCGCCCCGTCCTCGGTCTTGAGCACCGCGCTACAGCGCCTCGGCCCGCTTCACCAGCAGGGTCAGGTCGTCATTGCCCGGCATGGCGAGGCAGGCGTCGATCACATCGTGCCGGATGCCCTGATCGCGGAGGTAGACCTTGAGGCGGTCGTGGAGGAAGGCGAGGAGGTCGGCTGCGTCTGCATCGTCAGCGAACGTCGACTTGCATTCGGCATGCTCGATCAATGCTGCGTCCACTGAAGCTTCTCCAACTGTGAGCTTCAGCGATCGCCGAATCCAGCACTTCGCAGATCGAGCTTGTCATCGCCACCAGCATCGCCGATTCTGCATCAGAGCATCTGGCTCAGTGCTCGAATTGACCAAGCAGACTGAGAAGCTCAACTCGCACCCCATTCCCCACCACCAACCGGATCACCCCCAACGCCGCCCGCCGCAGCGCAAAGGGGTCCTTGCTCCCCGTCGGCTTCTCGTCAATCGCCCAGAACCCCGTCAGCGTGTCGATCTTGTCCGCCAGCGCCACGGCCACCGAGACCGGCTCGCTCGGCACATCGTCCGAAGGCCCCAGCGGCGAGTAATGCGCCTTGCAGGCCGCCGCCACCGCCTCGGGCAGCCCCGCCGCCCGCGCGTAGTAGCCGCCCATCACGCCCTGCAATTCCGGGAACTCGCCCACCATCGCCGATTGCAGGTCGGCCTTGGCCACCCGCGCGGCCTCTGCCGCCAGATCGGGCGAGGCGCCCACCAGCGGCGCGATCTCGCGCGCCAGCGCCTCGATCCGGGCGATGCGCTCGGCCTGTGACCCCAGCTTGTTGTGGAAGGTCACATTGGCCAGCCCCGCCGCCATCCCTTCCATGCCCACGGATTTCACCACCCGCAGGTCATTCTCCCAGAAGAACTTGGCGTCCGACAGCCGCGCCGACAGCACCTTCTGGTTCCCCGCAAGGATCGTCGCCCCATGGTCCGCCGTCTCGCGGTTGGCGACGGTCACGAACTTCTCGATCCGCCCCGTCTTCGGGTTGCGCACCGAAAAGAACTTCTGATGCTCCTTCATCGAGGTCTGCAGAACCTCGGGCGGCAGGTCCAGGAACTCCGTCGCCGATCGACCCCATCAGCACCACCGGCCATTCCACCAGCCCCGCCACCTCGGCCAGAAGCCCCGCATCCGGCACCACCTCCAGCCCCTGCGCAAAGGCCGCCTGCGTGGCATCCTCCCAGATATGCGCCTCGCGCTCGGCCGCATCCAGCACCACGAAGGCGCGCTTCAGCTTCGCCCGGTAATCGTCGAAATTGTTTACAGAAAACGGCGCGGGCGCCATGAAGCGATGGCCGCGCGTGACGTTTCCGGCGACGATCCCGTCCACCTCCAGCGGCACCACGCTCGCCCCGCCCTCGTCGCTCATCACGCAGAGGATCGAATGCAGCGGCCGCACCCAGCGGAAGCGACCCCGCCCCCCAGCGCATCGACTTCGGCCAGGGAAACTCGCGGATCACCCGCTCCAGCACCTCGGCCAGGATCGCGGCGGCGGGACGGCCCGGCTTCTCGACCACGGCGAAGAAGACCTGCCCCTTCTTCTCGTCGCGCAGTTCCAGTTGCTCGCGCGTCAGCCCGGTCGAGCGCAGGAACCCCTCCAGCGCCGCCGCAGGCGCATCGGCGCGCGGACCCTTGCGTTCCTCGCGCACCGCCCGGCTTTCCGCCGTCAGCCCCTCGATCGCCAGCGCCAGCCGACGCGGCGTCGAAAACGCGCCCGCGCTGGCATAGGTCAGCCCGGCCTCGACCAGCCCGTCCGTCACCAGCTTGCGCAGGTCGTCCCGCGCGCGCGCCTGCATCCGCGCGGGGATCTCTTCCGAGAACAGCTCGATCAGCACATCCGGCATGGGATCACTCTTTCAACGTGTCGTTCAGCTGATGCCAGGCGAAGGCCCGGCCATCGGGAAACACCGCGACCACCCGGTCCACCCCGGTCGCCACCTCGGGCTGCGACAGGAAGGCCAGCGCCTCGCCCCGTTCCAGCGCCTCGCCGATGGCCTCGGCATCGAAGCAGTCGAACCAGCCCGGCGCGATCAGCGGCGTCGGCGCGTCATAGATGCGATAGGTCTCGGTCAGCGTCGCCTGCGTCAGCGGCGTGGTGAAGCAGGCCCGGAACCGCAGGGGCGAGGATGTGGCGTCGATCCCCCGCACATTCTCGGCCACGATCGCCTCGGGCACCTCGCTGCCGATGGGCACCAGCGTGATCTCGGCCCCCGGCGTGAACCGCGCCTCCTCGTAGAAGGCATAGACCTGCAGCCAGTACATCGCGATCCCCGCGACCAGCCCGATCAGCACGATGCCCCCCGCAATGATCTTGCCATTCAAGGTGCCACCCCGCCGCCCGCTTCCGTCGCAACGAAAGCGTCCGCGCAGGCCTTGGCCAGCGCCCGGACCCGCCCGATATAGGCCTGCCGCTCGGTCACGCTGATGACGCCGCGCGCATCGAGCAGGTTGAACAGGTGGCTGGCCTTGATGCACTGGTCATAGGCCGGATGCGCCATCACGATCACCCGCCCCGCCTTGTCGGGCTGCGCCGCGCCCAGAATGCGCCCGCATTCCGCCTCGGCGTCCTTGAAATGCTGGAACAGCATCTCGGTATCGGCCTGATCGAAGTTCCAGCGGCTGTATTCCTGTTCGGTCTGGCGGAACACATCGCCATAGCTCAGCGCAATCGGCGCCTGCGGGTCGTTGAACGGCATGTCCATCACATGGTTCACGCCCAGCACATACATCGCCAGCCGCTCCAGCCCATAGGTCAGCTCGCCCGACACGGGGCGGCAGTCATGCCCGCCGACCTGCTGGAAATAGGTGAACTGGCTCACCTCCATCCCGTCGCACCACACCTCCCAGCCCAGGCCCCAGGCGCCCAGCGTCGGGCTTTCCCAGTCATCCTCGACAAAGCGGATGTCGTGCAGCGCCATGTCGATCCCGATGGCCTCGAGCGAGCCGAGGTAAAGCTCCTGCATGTCGGGGGGCGAGGGCTTTATCAGCACCTGGTACTGGTAGTAGTGCTGCAAGCGGTTCGGGTTCTCGCCATAGCGCCCGTCCGTCGGGCGGCGCGAGGGCTGGACATAGGCCGCGGCCCAGGGCTTCGACCCAAGCGCGCGCAGCGTGGTGGCCGGGTGGAACGTGCCCGCGCCCACCTCCATGTCATAGGGTTGCAGCACGGCGCAGCCCTTGCCCGCCCAATAGGACTGAAGCCGCATCAGGATCTCCTGGAAACTGCGCGGGGGGGCAAGCGGGGCGGGCATGGAAATTCTCTCCTGCGAAAGCGCCTTCTCCATAGGCAAGCGCGGCCAGAGGGTCAATGCAGCCCGCCCTGTTCAACCCGAATTGACGTGCATCCGCCCGGCGCTCTGCTAGGGTCCGCGCCAAATTTCAAGGCCGCCAACAAAAGACGGGGACCACGTGAAGAAAAGCCGGACCGCCAGCCTCGCCGGGCTGGTCGCAGTTTTCATCCTGACATTGCTGCTTCTGATGCCACGCGCCGCCCAGGCCCAGGACCGCGCCTGGGTCCAGATCGAGGCGCAGCCGACCCGCGCCGAGGCCCTGGAACGCGCCCGCGCCTACGCCTCGGCCTTTCCCGACGTTCAGGGCTTTGCCCTGCGCTCGGGCTGGTATGGCATCCTGCTTGGTCCCTACAACCGGACCGAGGCTGCGGCCCGGCTTGCCGACCTGAAGCAGGAACGCCTGATCCCCTCCGACAGCTTCATCGCCTTCGAACGCAATTTCCGCGATCCGTTCTGGCCCCCTGCCGGAACCGAACCGGCACTCCAAGAGCCTGCAGCACCCGAAGCCACCGCGCCCGAAGCCACCGAGAACGTGATCCCTGTCGATCCCCTGCCGGAACCCGAGGCGCTGGCCGCCCTGACCCCCGATCCCGCCCCCGCCGAAACCCCGGCCGAGGCCCGCGCCTCGGAAGCGGCGCTCGACCTTGCCGCGCGGCAAGAGGTGCAGACCGCGCTGCAATGGTTCGGCTTCTACGACGCGGCCATCGACGGCGCCTTCGGCCCCGGCACACGCGCCGCCATGACCGCCTGGCAGGAAGCGAACGCCGCCGAACCCACCGGCATCCTGACCACGCTCCAGCGCAATGCCCTTGTCAGCGCGCATCAGGCGGCGATTGGCCGAACTTGGCCTCGCCCGCGTCACCGAACCCGAGGCGGGCATCGTCATCGACCTGCCGCTCGCGATGGTGGAATTCGACCGCTACGAGCCCCCTTTCGTGCGCTATCGCGAAAAGGACGGCAGCGGCGTGCAGGCATTGCTCATCAGCCAGCCCGGCGACGAACGTACGCTGTTCGGCCTTTATGACATCATGCAGACACTCGAGATCGTCCCCGCCACTGGCGAGCGGACGCGCGGCGAGCGCAGCTTCGAAATCTCGGGCCGCAACGACCGGATCGAAAGCTACACGCGGGTCGAACTGGAACGCGGGCTGGTCAAGGGTTTCACCCTCGTCTGGCCCGCCGCCGATACCCCCCGCATGACCCGCGTGATCGAGGCGATGAAGGCCAGCTTCCGCCCGTCGGGCGACCGCGCGCTCGATCCGGGCCTCGCACCGATGGACCCCGCGCAGAAGCAGGGCATGCTCTCCGGCCTCGAAGTGCGCCGCCCCACGCTGTCGCGCTCGGGCTTTTTCGTGGACGACACGGGCAGCGTGCTGACCACGGTGGAACTGGTGCAGTCCTGCGGCCGCATCACCATCGACGGCGATCAGGAAATGTCGGTTCGCCTCGCCGACGCCAAGACGGGTCTGGCCTTGCTGGCTCCTGAAATCACCCTCGCCCCGCCCGGCATCGCTGCGTTTCAGGCCGAGGCCGAGCGACCCGGCGCGGAAGTGTCGGTTGCAGGCTATCCGTATGAGGATGCCCTCAACGCCCCCACCCTGACCTTCGGCACGGTTGCGGCCCTGACCGGGCTCGACGGCGAAGCGGGCGTGAAGCGCCTCAGCCTGCCCGCCCGGCCGGGCGACGCGGGCGGCCCCGTGCTGGACGGCACCGGGGCTGTCGTCGGAATGCTCCTGCCCGCCGATACCGACCCCGCGCGCAAACTGCCCGACGATGTCGCCTTTGCGGCTCCTGCCGCCGGGATCGAGACGCTGCTGCGCGCGCAGGGCATCACCCCGCGCATCGCCCCCGCCTCCGGCGCGCTGCCCCCCGAGGATCTGACCCGGCGGGCACGGGCGATGACGGTCCTCGTGTCATGCTGGCCCTGATCAGCCGCGCCAGAAGCGCGGCAGGAACAGCACGAACACGGCCAGCAGTTCCAGCCGCCCCACCAGCATCCCCGCGATCATCAGCCACTTCGCGCTGACGGGAAAGGCATCGACCGCGCCGGTCGGCCCGACGCCCCCGCCAAAGGCGGGCCCGATATTGGCGACCGATGTCCAGGCCGCCGTGATGGCCGCCCGCGCGTCCAGCCCCGTCAGCGACAGCGCCACGACCAAGCAGGCCGAACGTCGCCATGAACAGCGTGAAGAACAGGATCACCGAATCCACGATCTCGCCCTCCACCAGCCGCCCCTCGTAGCGCAGCCGGTTGATCGCATGGGGCTGGTGCAGGCGGCGGATCTGGACGCGGATCGCCTCGAACAGGATCAGGAAGCGGAACACCTTGATCGAACAGGCGGTCGATGAGGTGCATCCCCCGATCAACCCGACCACAATCAGGATCACGAAGGAAAACGGCCCCCAGAGCAACAGGTCGACACTGGTGAAACCCGTCCCCGAAAAGGTCGAGACCACATTGAAGAACGCCTCGCGCAGCATCGGCACAGATCGGGGCATCGCGGGCGGACACCTCATAGGCCGCCACCGCCAGCGTGGCATAGGCGATCCAGCGCAGATAAGCCCTGACCTGCGTATCGCGCCAGAGCGGCGTGACCTGCCCCTGCGCGACCTGCACGAAGCGGATGAACGGCAGGCTCGCCAGGATCATGAACACCGCCGCAGCCAGTTCCAGAACGCCCGCATAGGGCGCGAACGAGGCATCCTTGGGCGCAAAGCCCCCGGTCGAGATCGCGGAAAGACCATAGGCCGCCGCATCGAAGGCGGGCATTCCCAGCATCCGGAAGGTCACGATGCAGGCCAGCGTCAGGATCAGGTAGACCCGGATCAACGCCATCGAGATATCGAAGGCGCGCGGCAGGATCTTGCCCAGAGTCTCGAACCCTTCGGTGCGGAAGAACTGCATCCCCCCCACCTTCATGATCGGCAGAAAGATCATCGCGACCAGAAGGATCCCCAGCCCCCCCAGCCATTGCAGCATCGCCCGCCACAGGTTCGTGCCGGCGGGCAGCGCGTCGAGCCCGACGAACACCGTCGTGCCGGTCGTCGTCATCCCCGAGACGGATTCGAAATAGGCGTCGGTCACGCCCGCGCCCGGCGCCCCCAGCATGAAGGGCAACGCCCCCGCCATCGGCAGGAACACCCAGACGCCCGTGGTCAGCAGGAAGCTCTGCCGCAGCCCGATTCCCGTTCCCCGCCCGTTGGCACAGGCCAGCGCCATCGCCCCCCCCACGACGCCGCTCAGCAGGGCGGATTTGGCAAAGGCAAAGGCGTTTTGGTTCCCCGCGATCCAGTCGACGGCCATCGGCAGAAGCATCATCGCCCCCATGGCCGCAATCAGCAGACCAATCACATATCCGACGGGGCGCAGGTCGATCATCCGCGCAGGCTGGGCACCGGCCCCGCGCCTGTCAACCGCCTGCGGACGGCGAGGCCGTGCGCAGTATACGCTGCCTCAACGCGCCCAGAACCGGGGCAGCACCACCACGAAGATCGCAAGCAGGCCCAGCCGTCCCATCAGCATGGCAATGATCATCAACACGATGGCCGCATCGGGAAAGTCGATGAACGTGCCCGTGCGCTCCACCAGCGGCCCATATCCGAACCCGATATTCCCGAGCGAGGTCCAGGCCGCAAACAATGCGCTTTCCGTATCGACGCCGACCAGCGTCATGCCCACGCTGAGCACGCCGATCAGCACGATGAAGGCCCAGACATACATGATCACGCCGTTCAGCGTCTCGCCCTGGACCGTCCGGCCCTCGTACTTCACCGCGAAGATTCGGCTGGGCGAGGCGATCAGCCGCAACTGCGCGCCGATCGCCGCCAGCGTGACCTGCACGCGGAACACGCTCAGCCCCGCGGCACTGGACGACGAACAGGCCCCGATCACCCCGATGACGAAGGCGACCACCATCGAGTAGCCCTCCCACGAGGCGAAATCGCCGCTGAAGAAGCCGGTGCTCGACATGATCGAGGTCAGGTTGAACAGCGCCTCGCGGAACGTCGGCTCCAGCTCTCCACCATGCGCCCAGACCCGCCATGCCGTCACCGACAGCACGGCATAGGCCAGCCAGCGCAGATAGGCCCGGATCTGGCTATCCTGCCAGATCGGCCGCGCCTGCCCGTTCACAAGCTGCACATAACGGATGTAGGGCAAGCTCCCCAGGATCATGAACAGCGCCCCGGCATACTCGCCCGCCCCCTGATAGGGGCCGAAGGACGCATCGCGCGGCGAAAAGCCACCCGTCGCGATGGTGGCCATCGCATGAACCGTCGCGTCCAGCCGCGTCATCCCGATCGTCAGATAGGTCATCGCACAGGCCACCGTCAGCGCGGCATAGACCGCCAGCAGGTTCATCGCGATGTCGGTGGCCCTTGGCAGAACCTTGCCCAGGGTGTCGAATCCCTCCGCGCGGAAGAACTGCATGCCCCCCACGCGCATGACCGGCAGGAAGATCATCGCGATGATCGCGATGCCCAGCCCCCCCAGCCAGTTCAGCATCCCCCGCCAGAGATTGATCCCCGGCGGCAGGTCATCCAGCCCGATCAGCACGCTGGCCCCGGTTGTGGTGATGCCCGACACCGCCTCGAAATAGGCGTCGATGAAGCGCGCATCGGTCACCCCCAGCATGAAGGGCAAGGCGCCGAACAGCGGGATCACGGTCCAGATGGCGAAGGTCAGCAGAAAGGCCTGACGGATCCCCAGCGGTTCGCCCGCCGCGTTCTGGCTCGCCAGTGCCGTCAGCGCCCCCACGCTGAACGTCATCACGGCGCAACTGACGAAGACCGACGCATCGCTCGACCCCGACAGCCAATCCACCGTCGCCGGGATAAGCATCAGCGCGCCCAGCACGGCGACCATCAGGCCAACGATATACCCGATGGGGCGCAGGTCGATCATGCCCGCAGGCTTGGCCCCGTGCCCGGCGGCTGTCAAGGCGCGCCCTGCGGGACCAAGCGAAGCGGCCTCAGCCCGCGTGGATCAGCGATGCGAAAAGACGCGGATCGAGGCTTTCGGCCGCGAATGTCTCACCCTGCGTCAGCAGGCTGACCGCGTCATGGCTGTGCAGCGATTCCTGGTGGCTGGCCACCACGCGGAAGTCGCCCACGCGCGGGTCGCGCTGCAACGCCTCGCAGAAGCTGCGCGCGGCATCCTCGACGAAGATCGGGTTGGCCGCATTCAGCTCGGCAAAGGCCTGCTCGTCCTCACGCTTGACCATCACCTGCGTCTCGGTCGGCACGCCCGTCCGCGCAAGCTCGATCAGATCCTCGAACCACAGGCAGTGGTCGCCCACCACCTCGACCGAGATGCGCGCGACCGAGCGTTGCGAATGCGGCGTGGCAAGCTGCCCACGCTCGCGCCGCGCATGTTCCGAAAGCTCCAGCGAGCAGGGGCAAGTGCTGGAATAGACATAGTCGAGATGCATGATCTTCTTGCGCACCCCCGCGCGGTCCACCAGTTCCAGCGCGATGTCGTAATACTGCCACCCCGACAGGCCCGAGCGCAGCGATTGCACCCGCACCGGGAACGAAAAACGCATCTGGATGCGCGCATCGAAGCTTTCCAGGTCGCGCTTGTAGTCATCCAGCGCCGCCTCGATCACCTCGAAGCTGAAGCTGCGCTCGGCATGGGCATAGAAGGACCGCATGATGCGGCTCATGTTGATGCCCTTCTTCTCGGCCTCGAGGCTCACCGTGCCGGTGACGCTCGTTTCCAGCAGCAGATCGCCGTTGTCGCGCGTGTGATAGCGGATCGGCAGGCGGAAATTGCTGATGCCGACATGCTGGATCTGCGTCTTCGCACCCTTGATAAGGCTCGCCGGGCCGTTCTGAAGGTCGGGCAGCGAGGCCTTGTAGGCATCATCGACGGCAAAAGCCTCGGGGTAGTCCCGCCGGAACGCGGGATAGGCGTTGCCCGGCACCAGCAGGGCCACGCTGGCATCCAGCGTCGCGATCTCGGCGTCCGAGGACTTGCCGGCCCACTGGCGCAGCACGGACAGCGCCGCCTCGGCCTCGTCCCGGCTCGGCTTGCGTTCGGTGATCGGTGTCTGGATGTTCATGGCGATGCCCCTTCACGGTCGCGGCAGACAGTATGTGGGGTCTTGGCCCCGCACCGTCCACCCTTACCGAAGGATTACGCATCGCCCGCGACATCGGATCATGCGGCAGGCGCGAATTCAGCCCGCCGCGACCGTGCGCTCCGTCTCGCTCAGTTGCACCGGCGCGTGCTTCAGCATCGCCGCACTCGCGGGCCCGACCGGCGTCGCACCCGGCGGCACCATCATCGCCCCGACCACGGCCAGCACCGTCATCCCGCCGATCGCAATCATCGTCATCCGTTCCATGGCCAGCCCTCCAAGCCTGTCACAGGAACAAGCCTGACCTGCGGGCGCGGCGAGATCGGGGCGCGGATCGCTTGATTTCAGGGCATTTTCCGGCAGGAAAGCGGCAGCCGGGCGATCACACCATCGACAGCGCCGCCTTCAGATCGGCGATCAGGTCGCCAGGATCTTCCAGCCCGACCGACAGCCGGATCAGCCCCGGCGTGATGCCGAGCTTCTGCTTCTGATCGTCCGGCAGACGCTGGTGCGTGGTCGTCGCGGGATGGGTGGCGATGGTCTTGGCATCGCCCAGGTTGTTGGAAATCTTGATGATTTCCAGCGCGTTCATGAACCGGAACGCCGCCTCCTTGCCGCCCTTGATGTCGAACGCCAGAAGCGTCCCGCCCGATCCCATCTGCCGCGCCACCAGATCGGCCTGCGGATGGCTCGCCAGCCCCGGATAGATCACGCGCGACAGCCGTGCGTCGCCCGCCAGCGCCTGTGCCACCGCCAGCGCCCCCTCGGCCATCGCCCGACAGCGCAGATCCAGCGTCACCATGCCGTTCAGCATGATCCAGGCCGTGAACGGGCTCATCGACCCGCCCGTGTGCTTCATGTAGGGCTCCAGCACCTTGCGGATGAACTGCGTCGTGCCGCAGACGACACCCCCCAGAGCGCGCCCCTGCCCGTCGATATGCTTGGTCGTGGAATAGACGACGACATCCGCGCCCTGCTCAACCGCCCGCGAAAAGATCGGCGTGGCAAAGACGTTGTCCACGATCACCAGCGCCCCCGCCGCATGGGCAATCTCGGAAACGGCGGCGATATCAATGACCTCCAGCGTCGGATTCGACATCGACTCGAAGAATACCGCCTTCGTCCCCGGCGTCACCGCCGCCCGCCACTGGTCAAGGTCCGTGCCGTCCACGAACACCACCTCCACCCCGTAGCGCCGCAGCACCTCCTCCAGGATGTAAAGGCACGACCCGAACAGCGCACGCGAGGACACCACGCGGTCCCCCGCCCGCAGCATCGACACAAGCGCCCCGTTGACGGCGGCCATGCCGCTTGCCGTGGCAAAGGCATCCTCGGTCCCCTCGATGGCCGCAATCCGCTCCTCGAACATCCGAGTCGTCGGGTTGCCGTAGCGGGCATAGATGAACTCGTCCGCACCTGCCTGGATGAACCGCGCCTCCGCCGCCTCGGCGGTCTCGTAGACGAAGCCCTGCGTCAGGAAGATCGCCTCGGCCATCTCGCCATACTGGCTCCGGCGGCTGCCCTCATGCACCAGTTGCGTCCGGCGCTTCCAGTCCTTGCTCATCCCAGTCCCCTCGGCGGGCGTCCCCGCGCAACAAAAAGCCCCCGGGCCAAGAGGCATCGGGGGCGGAACGACCCTGACCTCTTTAGCGGAATGTTTAACGTGGCCCGCAATCCGGTAACAAAGCGCCACGACAGGCGGCATACGCCCGCGCGCGCGCCGCGTCAACGGGTCTGCCCGCAGCTGTCACATGGCCGCCATGCCGACATCATCCGCCTGTCGCAGACCTTGCGTAAATGTCCTGTCGAGACACCAGATATGGGCGCGCCCATGCTCCTGCCAATCGACGCCGACGGCACCACGCCCCGCCTCGACCATGCGGCACTGGCACGGGCGATGGCCGATCTGCCCCCCGGCGCACCGGTCGTCGTCATGGTCCACGGCTTCCGTTTCAACCCCGGCACGCTCCGTCATTGCCCGCACCGGCACATCCTGTCGCTCTCTCCCCGCCGGGACAGCCCGCGCGCGATCAGCTGGCCGCGCCACCTGCGGCTGGAGCGGACGGGCGGCCTCGCCCTCGGCTTCGGCTGGAATGCCCGCGGCACGCTGTGGCAGGCGGCGGCCCGCACCCCCGCGGCGGCAGTCGCGCTTGCCGAAGTGATCCGCACCCTGCGCCGGATCGACCCGCATCGCCCCATCGATGCCATGGCCCATTCGCTCGGCGCGCGCGTGACGCTCGCAGCCCTCCAGCACCTCGATCCCGGCGATGTCGGGCGGGTTCTGCTGCTGTCCCCGGCTGATCTGCGGCCCCATGCCGAAGCGGCCCTCGCCACGCCCGCCGGACAGCGGGCCGAGGTGGTCAATGTGACCTGCCGCGCGAACGCGATGTTCGATTTCTGTGTGGAAACCCTGCTGTCAGCCCGGTTGCAGACCAGTGTCGCGCAGGGTTTGTCCAAGCCCGCGCAGAACTGGACGGACCTGACGATCGACGATCCGGCAACCGAAACGGCGCTGGCGCGGCTCGGCTACCCGCTTCGCCCGGCCTCGGTCCGCATCTGCCACTGGCAGCCCTACCTGCGCCCCGGTCTCTTCGCGCTCTACCGCGCCCTCTTCGCGCGCGACCTCGCCCCGGCGCAACTCCGCGCGGCCGTCGCGCAATCGTCAGGCGGGCCGCACCGCCCCGCCTTGCCTCTCACCGGCGTTCCGGCATGATGGCCGGGCACCGGACAGGAGTCGCCATGCCCGCCCCCATCGACCTCTACTACTGGCCTACACCGAACGGCTGGAAGATCACCATCGCACTGGAAGAGATGGGCCTGCCCTATGCCGTCCACCTCGTGAACATCGGCGCGGGCGAGCAGTTCGCCCCCGATTTCCTCAAGATCGCGCCCAACAACCGCATGCCCGCCATCACCGACCCCGAGGGGCCCGACGGCGCACCGATCTCGCTCTTCGAATCCGGCGCGATCCTGCAATATCTCGGCCGCAAGACGGGGCAGTTCTACGGCAAGACGCCGCGCGAACAGGCCACCATCGAACAGTGGCTCATGTGGCAGATGGGTGGCGTCGGCCCGATGGCCGGACAGGCGCATCACTTCCTCAGCTACGCCCCCGCCCTCGACCCGCCGCAGGACCTGCCCTATGCCAAGGACCGCTACCGGCGCGAGGTCGGCCGCCTCTACGGCGTGCTCGACCGCCAGCTTGCGGACCACGAATTCGTGGCCGGCGACCTTTCGATTGCCGATTTCGCGATCTGGCCCTGGGCGCAGAACTGGAAGGGCCAGCAGCAGACGCTCGACGACAAGCCCCACTTCGCCCGCTGGCTTGAGGCCTGCGCCGCCCGCCCCGCCTTCCAGCGCGGCAAGGCCGTGGCCGAAGACAAGCGCAACAACGCCGCAACCGACCGCAAGGCGCAGGAAATCCTGTTCAAGCGGTAGGACAAGGCTGCGGCGCCAAAGACCAGCACCGGCGCGCGAGCGGTCCGCATGGCGCCCGCCCCCCCATTTTCTGTTCAAAAATATCCTCGGGGGCGGGGTCCGGGGAGGGGGTGGAAAACCCCCACCCCGGCGCTCTGTCCAAGGCGCCGCGCCCACCCGACGCACCGGGCAAGGCAGCCGAAAGCCGCAAGCAGGATCGGCTCACGCCGCGCCGTCGCCGTCCGTCTTCTCGTCGATCCCGTATTTCTCCAGGAGCTTGCCCTGCGTCATGAAGAACAGGAACAGCGCGGCCGTCAGCCCGAAGGTCTTGAAATTCACCCAGGCCTCGGTGCTCATCGTGCGCCACACGACCTCGTTCGCCACGGCCAGCCCCGCGAAGAACCAGGTGATCCGCCGCGTCAGGATCATCCAGCCCTCGGGCTGCATCGGCAGCGCCTCGTCCATCACCAGCCGCAGATAGCTCTGTCCGCGCCACAGCCCGAAACCCAGCACGGCGGCGAAAAGCGCGTAGATCAGCGTGGGCTTCGCCTTGAAGAACCGCTCGTCATTCAGCCAGACCGACAGGCCCCCGAACACGATCACGAGAACCAGCGTCGCCAGCTGCATCTTCGACAGCTTGCCCGTCAGCTTCCACAGGATGCCCGTGGTCAGGATCATCAGCGGAATGAACAGCGCCGTCATCACGATGAAGCCGTCATAGGCCTGTCCGCCGATCGTGAAACTCTGGTCCTTCAGCCGCGTGAAGCCGACGAAGAAGATCACGACCGGCCCCAGTTCCAGGACCAGCTTCAGGATCGGGTTCACCTTCCTCGTCTCAGCCATCGCAACCTCCACCGTCGCGCGGGGGCGCTGCCCCCGCACCCCCGGGATATTTGTGAACAGAAAATGCAGGGGCGTCAGGCATCAAGCCCCACCAGCGCACGCGCGAAGTCGTCAGGATCGAAGGGCGCGAGGTCGTCGATCTGCTCGCCCACCCCGATGGCATGGATCGGCAGTCCGAACTTGTCGGCCAGGGCAACCAGCACCCCGCCCTTGGCCGTGCCGTCGAGCTTGGTCATCACCAGACCCGAGACATCCGCGATCTTGCGGAAGATCTCGACCTGCAAAAGCGCGTTCTGGCCTGTCGTCGCGTCCAGCACGAGAAGCGTATTATGCGGGGCGGACGGGTCCTTCTTGCGGATCACGCGGACGATCTTGGCCAGTTCCTCCATCAGGTCGGTGCGGTTCTGCAACCGTCCCGCCGTGTCGATCATCAGAAGGTCGGCACCCTCGGCCTCGGCCCGCGTCATCGCGTCGAAGGCCAGGCTCGCAGGGTCCGACCCTTCGGGCGCGGTCATCACCGGCACGCCCGCACGGTTGCCCCAGATCTGAAGCTGTTCGACCGCCGCCGCGCGGAACGTGTCGCCAGCGGCGATCACCACCGTCTTGCCCGCGGCCTTGAACTGGCTCGCGAGCTTGCCGATCGTGGTCGTCTTGCCCGATCCGTTGACGCCCACGACCAGCACGACCTGCGGTTTCTTCGGGTAAAGCGGCATCGGGCGGGCCACGGGTTCCATGATCCGGGCGATCTCGGTGGCCAGCGCCTGCTTGATCTCCTCCGCCGAGACGCGCCGCCCCATCCGTCCCTCGGCCAGGTTGGCGCTGACCCTCAGCGCCGTATCCACGCCCATATCCGCCTGGATCAGCAATTCCTCCAGGCTCTCCAGCATCGCGTCGTCCATGACACGGCGCTGGACCTCGGCCCCCTGCCCCATGAGACGGCCCAGGATGCCGGGCTTCGCCGGGGCAGCCGCCGGGCCGGGCAATCCATCGGGCTGCGTCTGCGGCACCGGGCCTGTCGGCACGGCCGGAGCAGGCGCGGCGGGGGACTGGGCGACAGGCGACGGTGTGGCAGGCGAGGCTTCGGCATCGCCCGCGGCGTCATCCACGAGACTGTCCAGACCCTGCGCGATCTTGTCCGAGGACTTGAACATCCGGTCGCGCAGCTTCTTGAAGAACGACATCGCCCGCCCCCGCCCGACCACCGGGCCTTTCGCCTTCACCTAGTCGCTTCCGTACCAAAGGGGAAGGCCCGGCCCACGCCCCCCATCCTCCTGCAACGCGCAACCTGCACCCTGCTTGAACCCCTTGCAGATGCCGCCCCTGTTCCCGATAGGGTCCTTCCGCTAGTCTTTCGCCCGATGACGACACCGCGCCCGACACAGCCCGACCGCCTGCCGATGTCCGCCTTCGCGGCGGCCAGCCTTGCGCCCGTGGTGCTGCTCGCCCTCGGCGCGCTGTCGGGGCCGGGCTGGCTGATCGCCGCGCTGATCTACCTGACCGCCTTTGCGGCCCTTCTCGACCGGCTGTTGCCGCGACTGACCGGCAACGGCGACGCGGCGGAGTTTCCGGCGGCCGATGCGCTGCTCGTGACCCTCGGCCTTGCACATCTTGCCCTGATGCCACTGGCGGTCTGGCTGGTTGGCGGCCCGAGCGGGCTGTCGGCGGGACAGCGGGGGGTGGCGTTCCTGGCCTTCGGGCTGCATTTCGGCCAGATCTCCAATCCTGCGGCGCATGAGCTGATCCATCGCGGCAGCCGCGCGATGCAGGCGCTCGGAACGGCGGTCTATGTCACGCTCATGTTCGGGCACCACGCCTCGGCGCATCGGCTGGTCCACCACCGCCACGTCGCCACGCCCGATGACCCGAACACCGCCCGGCGCGGCGAAAGCTTCTACCGCTTCGCCCCCCGCGCCTGGATCGGCTCGTTCCGCGCCGGGCTGGCCGCCGAACGCCGGACGGCAGGCAGGCTGCACCCCTACGCCATCTACCTCGGCGGCGCGGCGGGCTGCCTCGTGCTTTCGCTCGCACTTGCCGGACTTGCGGGCCTTGCCGCCTATGTCGCGCTCGCCCTTCTACGCAACCGCACAGCTTCTGCTGTCGGACTATGTCCAGCACTACGGCCTGACCCGCGCCCCGCGCGCCGACGGCCGGCCCGAGCCGGTGGGCGACCGGCATTCCTGGAACGCGCCCCAGCGTTTCAGCGCGGCCATGCTGCTGAACGCGCCGCGCCATTCCGACCATCACGCCCATCCCGCGCGCCCCTATCCCGCGCTGCGCCTGCCGCCGGATGCGCCGATCCTGCCGCGCTCCCTGCCGATGATGGCGAACATCGCGCTGGTCCCGCCGCTCTGGCGGCGCATGATGCACCCGCGCCTCGACCGGCTCGCGGCCCGTTCACGGCAAAGCGAAGGCCCGACCTCTGGCGGGGCGCCCTCCGATCTGGCAGTCTGACCCGACCCTGCCGGAGCGTCCGATGCGCCTGCTTCTCGCCACAGCCCTGCTTTGCGCGGCCCCCGCCTGGGCCGCCGACGCGCCGATGAGCGCGGCCGAGTTCGAGGCCTTCGCCACCGGCAAGACCCTGACCTATGCGCTTGGCGGCGAGGTCTATGGCGCCGAGCAATACCTTCCGGGCCGCCGCGTGCTCTGGGCCTTCAAGGGCGAGGAATGCAGGCGGGGCTTCTGGTACGAACAGGCGGGCGAGGTCTGTTTCGTCTACGACCATGACGGCACGCCGCAATGCTGGCGCTTCCTCAACGGTCCGGGCGGGTTGCGCGCAAAGTTCAGCGGCGACCCGGACGGGGCCGAACTGGCGGCGGTTGAGGAAAGCGAAACCCCCCTGACCTGCGCAGGCCCCGACCTCGGCGTCTGAGAGACAGCGCTTCAGGTCAGCACGAAATCCACCGGTTGCAGCGGGGCGGGCGCGTCCTGCCCCAGATGCGGGGCAAGGCTGATCTCGACCGCCCGGCAGATCGCATCCAGCGGCAGCGCGTTCAGCGTATCGCCGAACGGGTGGGCAAGTTCCTCCGTCACTTCGGCCAGCCCGAAAAACACATAGGCCACGATCCCCACGAAGACCGGCGTCATCCAGCCCGCAGGCTCGATCAGCGCCAGCGGCACCAGCAGGCAATAGAGATACGAGGTGCGGAAGATCAGCAGCGAATAGACGTAAGGAAGCGGCGTGGTGGCGATCCGCTCGCACCCCGCCTGGTTCAGCGCAATGCTCCCCAGCCGCCCTGTCAGCGTGCGCGCGCCGAAGCCGTCGATCCGGCCCTTGCGATGCGCCACGGCGATCTCTGCGCCCATCAGGTCCAGCGCCGCGCAGGGCGGGTGCGGCGTGCGCGCGATATTGGCCAGCGCCGCGCGCAGCGCCGCCTCGGTCGGGGCATCGACGGATTGGCCACGCAGGTTCAGCCGGTGCAGGTGCAGGAAGGCCAGCGACAGGTGCAGAAGGCGGCGGCGGATCGCGTCGTCGGCCACGAAGGTATCCGTCTCGCGCGCGAAGGCCCGCAGGTCGGCCACCAGCCCGCCCCACAGCTTGCGCGCCTCCCACCAGCGGTCATAGGCGGCGTTGTTGCGAAACCCGAGGAACAGCGACAGCGCCACGCCGAAGACCGCGAAAGGCGTCGCGTTGACATGCTTCAGCGGCAGCACCGTCGCATCCAGCACCACGAGGACGGCGGAGAACGCCATCAGCCCCAGCACGGTCGGCGCGATATGCGGCAGCACCGACCCGCGCACGGCGAACAGCAGTTGCAGCGGCCCCGGCTTGTCGCGGACGATCAAAGCGCGCGCCAGCCGATGTCGCGGCGGCAGAACCCGCCGGGCCAGTCGATCCGGTCCACCATCGCATAGGCCGCATCCCGCGCCTCGACCAGTGTCGCACCCCGCGCGGTGACGTTCAGCACGCGCCCGCCGCTGGCGATGATCCCGCCGTCGCGCGCCGCCGTGCCCGCGTGGAACACCATGTGGCGGCTGTCCTCGGGCAGTTCTTCCAGCCCACGGATCTGGCTGCCCTTGTGATAGGTGCCGGGATAACCCTCGGCGGCCATCACCACCGTCAGCGCATGGTCGTCGGCCCAGCTTACCGCCGCGCCCGAAAGCCGCCCCTCGGCGCAGGCCAGCAGCAGGTCCAGCGCCTGCGCCCCCAGCCGCATCATCAGCACCTGGCATTCCGGATCGCCGAAACGGGCATTGTATTCGACGAGCCGCGCCTTGCCATTCTCGATCATCAGCCCCGCATAGAGCACCCCCTGATAGGGCGTGCCGCGCCGCGCCATCTCGGCCACCGTGGGCCTGACGATCCGCTCCAGCGCCTCGGCCGCGATCGCATCAGTCAAAACGGGCGCGGGCGAATAGGCCCCCATCCCCCCGGTATTCGGGCCAAGGTCGCCGTCGAAGGCGCGTTTGTGGTCCTGCGCCGTGCCGATCGCCAGCACGTCGACGCCGTCGGTCAGCACGAAAAAGCTCGCCTCCTCGCCGCCCATGAATTCCTCGATCACCACCTCGGCCCCCGCCGCGCCGAACCCTCCTGCGAACATGTCGTCGATGGCGGCCAGCGCCTCGGCCTCGGTCGTGGCGACCACCACGCCCTTGCCCGCCGCCAGACCGTCGGCCTTGACGACGATGGGTGCTCCCTGCGCGCGGATATGGGCGCGGGCGGGTTCGGCCTCGGTGAAGCGCGCCCAGGCGGCGGTTGGCGCGCCGCAGGCATCGCAGATCTCCTTGGTAAAGGCCTTCGACGCTTCAAGCTGCGCCGCCGCCGCCGACGGCCCGAATGTCAGAAGCCCCGCCGCCCGCGTCGCATCCGCCACGCCCGCCGCCAGCGGGGCCTCGGGGCCGACGATCACGAAGTCGATGGCATTCGCCTCGCAGAACGCCACCACCGCCGCCCCGTCGAGGATGTCCAGATCGGCGCATTCCGCCAGCATCGCGATCCCCGCATTGCCAGGGGCCACGATCAGACGGTCGGTCTTGGGGTTCTGCTTGACCGCCCAGGCCAGCGCATGTTCGCGCCCGCCCGCGCCGAGGATAAGGATGTTCATGCGCGCGCCCCGCTTGGCCTTCGTCGCCCCGCGTTCTAGGGTCGGGCAGACGCGTTCACAAGGCTTGCCGCCAAAGGAATCCATGTCCGACCTGTTCGAAGACCCCGCCCCTGCCGGAAATGCCCCCGAATTCACCGTTTCCGAACTGTCGGGCGCGGTGAAGCGGGTGATCGAGGGGGAATTCGGCCTCGTCCGGGTGCGGGGCGAGATCGGGCGCGTGTCGCGCCCCGCCTCGGGGCACTTCTACTTCGACCTCAAGGATGACCGCTCGGTTCTGGCCGCGATCTGCTGGAAGGGCCAGATCGGGCGGCTGCAGGTGAAACCCGAGGAGGGGATGGAGGTCGTGGCCACCGGGCGGCTCACCACCTTCCCCGGCCAGTCCAAGTACCAGATGATCGTCGAGGATATCGCGCCGGCCGGCATGGGCGCGCTGATGGCGCTGTTGGAGAAACGGCGGCAGGCGCTGGCCGCCGAGGGTCTTTTCGACGCGGCCCGCAAGAAGCCGATCCCCTTCCTGCCCGGCGTGATCGGCGTCGTCACCTCGCCCTCGGGCGCGGTGATCCGCGACATCCTGCACCGCCTGCGCGACCGCTTTCCCCGCCATGTCCTTATCTGGCCCGTCGCCGTGCAGGGTCAGGCCTGCGCGCCCGAGGTGGCCGCCGCGATCCGGGGCTTCAACGCCATCGAACCCGGCGGGCCGATCCCGCGCCCCGACCTCATCATCGTGGCGCGCGGCGGCGGCTCGCTCGAAGACCTCTGGGGCTTCAACGAGGAAATCGTCGTCCGCGCCGCTGCCGAAAGCCGCATCCCGCTGATTTCTGCCGTGGGCCACGAAACCGACACCACGCTGATCGACCACGCGGCCGACCGCCGCGCCCCCACCCCCACCGCCGCCGCCGAGATGGCGGTGCCCGTGCGGCTCGACCTTGTCGCATCGCTCGACGGTCAGGGCGCGCGGCTCAGCCGGGCGGTGGCGCAGGGCGTGGCGCTGCGCGGCCAGCGGCTGCGCGATCTGGCCCGCGCCCTGCCACGTCTCGACACGCTGACGGCGCAGGCGACACAACGGCTCGACGTGTGGTCCGGGCGGCTTGGCGGCGCACTGGGGCTGGCGGCGGCGAAAAAGCGCGGCGCCTTCGACCGCACGGCGGCGGGCCTGCGCCCCGATGTGCTGCGCGGCCTGATCGCGCGGCGTGGCGACCGGCTGGCCGAACTGGCCCGCGCGCTCGACACCGCCCGCGCCCGCCGCGACGAGCGCCGCACGGACCGGCTCGACGCGCTGGCCGCGCGCCTCGCCCCCGCCTTGCACCGGATGCTGGCCGAGGCTGCCCGCCGGACCACCGAAGGCCGCACGTCCGTCGACAGGCTCGGGACGCGCCTCGACACGGCTTTCGCGCAGCGGACACGTCGGCTTGGCGACCGGCTGGATGCGCTCGACCGGATGCGCCAGACGCTCGGCTATGCCGAAACGCTGGAGCGCGGCTTCGCCATCGTGCGCGGCGACGGGCATGTGGTCACGACCAGGGCGCGGCCGAAGCCGCGACATCCCTTGAAATCGAATTCCGCGACGGTCGCCTGTCGCTTGGCCCGAAGACCGCGAAGAAGCCGGGCGGCAAGACCCCGCCGGATCAAGGCTCGTTGTTCTGAACCGCGCACCGCCGCCCACACCCCTTGCACCGCTCCGCCGCCCCGCTTAAGAAGCGCACGGTCGAAATCCGGCGCCGCAGGAGACAAAAGTGCCGCTTCTGGTGATGAAATTCGGCGGCACCTCGGTGGCCGACCTCGCCCGCATCCAGAACGCGGCGCAAAAGGTCAAGCGCGAGGTCGAACGCGGCTATGACGTGATCGTCATCGTCTCGGCCATGTCCGGCAAGACCAACGAGCTTGTCGGCTGGGTCGAGCAGACCTCGCCCCTGTTCGATGCGCGCGAATACGACGCGGTCGTGTCCTCGGGCGAGAATGTGACAGCCGGGCTGATGGCGCTGACGCTTCAGGAAATGGATGTGCCCGCCCGCTCGTGGCAGGGCTGGCAGGTGCCGATCCAGACGACCTCGGCCCATTCCGCCGCCCGCTTCATCGACATCCCGCGCGAGAACATCGACGCCAAGTTCGCCGAAGGCTTCAAGGTCGCCGTCGTCGCGGGCTTCCAGGGCGTCAGCGCCGAGCATCGCATCACCACGCTGGGGCGCGGTGGGTCCGACACCACCGCCGTCGCCTTCGCCGCCGCCTTCGGGGCGGAACGCTGCGACATCTACACCGACGTGGACGGCGTCTATACCACCGACCCGCGCATCACCTCCAAGGCCCGCAAGCTGGACCGCATCGCCTTCGAAGAGATGCTGGAACTGGCCTCTCTCGGGGCCAAGGTGCTGCAAACCCGCTCGGTCGAACTTGCGATGCGCTACAAGGTGCGCCTGCGCGTCCTGTCCTCGTTCGAGGACAGCGACGAAACCTCTGGAACCCTGGTCTGCGACGAGGATGAAATCATGGAATCGAAAGCCGTCTCCGGTGTCGCCTTCTCGCGCGACGAGGCGAAGATGACGCTGGTCAAGGTGCAGGACCGCCCCGGCATCGCCGCCGCCATCTTCGGCCCGCTGGCCGAGGCGGGCGTGAACGTCGACATGATCGTGCAGAACATCTCGGAGCTTGAGAATGGCGGCGCCTATACCGACATGACCTTCTCCTGCCCCACCAATCAGGTGATCCGCGCACAGAAGGCGATGGACGATGCCCGTGCCGCTGGCATCATCAGCTTCGGTGAACTGGTGGTCGATACCGACGTTGCCAAGATCTCGGTCGTGGGCATCGGGATGCGCAGCCACGCGGGCGTCGCGGCCACGATGTTCAAGGCGCTCGCCGCCGAGAACATCAACATCAAGGTCATCACCACCTCCGAGATCAAGATCTCGGTGCTGATCGACCGCAAGTACATGGAACTGGCCGTGCAGGCCCTGCACGACGCCTTCGCCCTCGAAAAGGCGTGAGCCGGGCCGACGACCGTCGCGCCGAACTGACCGGCAGGATTGCCGATTTCATTCTCGCCGAAGGGCTGGATGCCGCAAGCCTGCGCCCGCTGGCCCGCGCGGCGGGCCTCAGCGACCGGATGCTGCTCTACTACTTTACCGACAAGGCCGATGCGCTGGCCTCGGCACTCGATTGCCTCGCCGCGCGCCTGATGGCGCTGCTCGCCTCGGCCAGCGCCGAACCGCTGCCGGAAGTGGCGCTCTGGGACCGCCTGTCGTCGCAGGCGCGCGACCCGGCCCTCTGGCCCTACCTCTGCCTCTGGCTCGAGATCGCCGCCCGCGCCGCGCGGGGCGAGCCGTTCTGGGCCGACCGCGGCCGCGCGCTCGGCCAGGGCTTCCACGACTGGATCGCGGCACAACTCGATGCCCCGCCCGACCGGCGCAACGCGGCGTCGCTTGCGCTCTTCCAGCGCCTCGAAGGCCTGGTGGTGCTGCGCGCCGTGGGCCTCGATCAGGCGCCGCGCGACCAGAGATAGGCCAGCACCATCCCCACGCCACCACCCCAAAGCACCACGCCCGCCGCCCCCAGACGATGCGCCTCGCCCGCCCCGTAAAGCCCTGGGAAGAACCCGAAGGCCAGCCCGTCCAGACAGATCGCCACCATCGTCATGACCGACACCGCCCCGAACGCCTCGGCCCGCGAAAAGCCGATCAGCTTCGCTCCCACCCATAGTGTGACGGCCAGCAGCGGCACCGCCAGCAGGTATCCCACCACCCGCATGCCGCCGACCAGCAGCCCCAGTGGCTCGATCATCTGCAGGCCGAGGGCGGCGACCAGCCAGATCGCCACCCCGAAACCCACCAGCGCCCCCATCCGTCCCGGCACACCCACCATCTCGCTTCCCTTTACGTAGCACTCGCTACACGTCCCTTAGCACAACCGTAGCATCCGCTACAACATCCGTTCCTTGCCCACCCCCGGACCCTACCCACCAAACCCGTTTCCACTTCCGCACCAATATGTTCTAAGCTGCGCCGAACGACGCGCGGGCCCGCCCCCGCCCGAACCGCCCGAAGGACCGATGCCAGAACGCAGCGAAACCGAAAGTCGCAAGCTTCTCAGACGGTTGCGCGACACTCTGGCCGAGCGTGGGCAGGGCCAGGAACGGCTCGACCGGATCACCCACCTCATCGCGGATTCCATCGGCACCGAGGTCTGCTCGATCTACCTCTTCCGCGACCCCGAGACGCTGGAACTCTGCGCGACCGAAGGGCTGAAGCGCGAGGCGGTGCACCAGACGCGGATGAAGCTGGGCGAGGGCCTCGTGGGCCGCGTCGCGCGCACCGCGACCCCGGTCAATACCGCCAACGCGCCCGGCGAAAAGGGCTTCCGCTTCATGCCCGAGACGGGCGAGGAACTTTTCTCGTCCTTCCTCGGCGTCCCGATCCAGCGCGTCGGCGAACGGCTGGGCGTGCTCGTGGTGCAGTCCAAGGACGCGCGGCTCTACTCCGACGACGAGATCTACGCGCTGGAAGTCGTCGCCATGGTGCTGGCCGAAATGGCCGAGCTTGGTGCCTTCACGGGCGAAGGCGAGGCCATGTCGGCCAAGCACAAGCAGCCCGTCATGTACCGGGGCGGCACGGGCCAGGAAGGCACCGCCGAGGGCCGCGTCTGGCTGCATGAACCCCGCGTCGTGGTGACAAACCCCGTCGCCGACGATCCCGTGGCCGAAATCGAGCGCCTGCGCATCGCGGTCAACAAGCTGCGCGTGTCGGTCGACGACCTTCTGTCGGTCGAGACGCTCGACAAGGATCAGGTCGCGGTTCTGGAAGCCTATCGCATGTTCGCCAATTCGCGCGGCTGGCTCCGGCGGATGGAGGAAGACATCGAGGCGGGCCTGTCGGCCGAGGCCGCGGTGGAAAAGGAACAGTCGACCGCCCGCTCGCGGATGGAACAGATCTCGGACCCCTACCTGCGCGACCGGCTGCACGACCTTGACGACATCTCGAACCGCCTGCTGCGCATCCTGACCGGGCAGGGCAAGGATACCGGGGCCGAGATGCCCGAGAACCCCATCCTCGTCGCCCGCAACATCGGGCCGGGCGAGCTGCTGGAATACGGCCGCAAGCTGCGCGGCGTGGTGCTGGAAGAGGGTTCGGTCGGCTCCCACGCCGCCATCGTCGCGCGCGCGCTGGCCATCCCGCTGGTGATCCACGCCGAGCGCATCAAGTCCGAGGCGCTGAACGGCGACCCGATCCTTGTCGACGGCGATCAGGGCATCGTCCACCTGCGCCCCGAGGAAACCGTCAGCCGCGCCTTCCGCGACAAGATCGCCATGCAGGCCGAGGCGCAGAAACGCTATGCCTCGCTCAAGGGGCTGCCTGCGCTGTCGCGCGACGGAACCGAGACGCATCTGCACATGAACGCGGGCCTGATGGCCGACCTGCCCAGCCTCGAAGGGTCGGGGGCCGAGGGCGTGGGCCTGTTCCGCACCGAATTGCAGTTCCTCGTGCGCAGCCAGATGCCCAAGCGCGCCGAACTCGCCCGCGCTCTACGCCCGCGTGATGGACGCCGCCAAGGGCCGCCGCGTGGCGTTCCGCACGCTCGACATCGGGTCGGACAAGGTGCTGCCCTACATGAAGCCGCAGGACGAGCCGAACCCCGCGATGGGCTGGCGCGCGATCCGGGTGGGGCTGGACAAGCCCGGCGTGCTGCGCATGCAGCTTCAGGCGCTGATCCGCGCGGCGAACGGACGCCCGCTGACCGTGATGTTCCCCTTCATCGCGCAGCTTGACGAATTCACCACCGCCCGCGACCACCTGCTGCGCGCGCTCGACCGCGAGGCGGCCCTTGGCCATCCCGTGCCCGAAAAGACCGAGATCGGCGCGATGCTGGAAACCCCCAGCCTTGCCTACGCGCCGCGCAACTTCTTCGAGATGGTCGATTTCATCTCGATCGGCGGCAATGACCTGAAGCAGTTCTTCTTCGCCGCCGACCGCGAGAACGAGCTTGTGCGCCGCCGCTACGACACGCTCAACACCGGCTTCCTGCGCTTCCTCGACCACATCGTGCAGCGCTGCGCCGAGGGCGAGACGCCGCTTTCCTTCTGCGGCGAGGATGCGGGCCGGCCCATCGAGGCGCTCTGCCTCGCCGCCATGGGCATCCGCACGCTGTCGATGCGCCCCGCCTCGATCGGCCCCGTCAAGAGCCTCCTGCGCCGCGTCGACCTGCACGAGGCGCGCGGCGTGATCGACGCCGCGATGGCGACCGGCGTCCAGTCGGTGCGCCCCGCGGTGACGGACTGGCTCTCGACCCTGCCGGAGTGAGCGGCATGGGCGTCGGACGCGGGGGGTTTCACACCCCCCGCACCCCCCGTGGGATATTTGTGAACAGAAAATGAAACTGTGGTCAGGCCCGCTTGATCCGCGCCGGACCCACGGCCTCGCCGAAGGCCGTCAGCACCGGCTCGATCCCGTGGCGCTCCGACAGGCGCAAGAGGCCGAAGCGGACATGCGCCATCTCGCGGTAATAGCCCAGGAAGGCCGCGTTCAGGCCCGCCCCTGCCACCGCGCCCAGCACGGGAACCGCCTGCGCCACCAGCTTCTGCCCAAGCGCCGCCGCGAGTTTCGGCACCGCCGCCGACAGCACCCGCTGCAAGGCCGGCCCGGTCACCGCCATCCGCGCGCCGAGGAACGCCGTGTTCACACCGTCATCGCGTGCCACGGGGCTTCCGGCGGCAAAGACGCGCAGGGCTTCCAGCCGGACCGAAGGATCGTCGGGATCGAAGCCCTCTTCCGCCGCGGCCTTTCGGATCGCATGCAGGATGACCGTGATCGTGACAGGCAGTTCGGCGACCGAGGTCGCAAGCCCCCCCGCCCCGCCTGCGGCCCCCGTGAGCGCCACCAGCGCCATCGGTCCGCGGGGGCCGAGATCGGGGGCATGGCGCCCCCCGGCGGCGACCGCATAACCCCGCTCCAGCGCCGCGCGCGTCACCGCGTTCAGCCGTACCCGCATCTCGGCAGGCATCGCCTCGAGCCTGTCCTCGATGCTGCCGCCGAGCCGGTTCATCAGCGCGATCACAGGCCCGTTCGCGCGCCGAAAGCGCAGCGCCAGCCGCGCGATCTCGGGCGCGGGGTCGTCGGGCAGGGCAGGCAGGTGCGGGGTGGCGGCGGTCTGATCCATCGTCCAGAAGGTAGGGCCGCCCTGCCCCCCGCGCAATGCCTCAGGCCGCCGTATAGGGGGGTTCCGCCTTTTCCACCGCCCCCGCGACGCCCGTCCAGGCCTCGGGAACCAGATCGAACCCCAGCACCCGGTCGGGGTTCGTCGGCGGCGGCATCACGACATCGGCGCGCTTGCGAAAGCCGAAGCGCCCGTAATAGGGCGCGTCGCCCACCAAGAGCACGCGGCTCCATCCCAGCCGCCGCGCCTCGGCCAGACATTCGTGGATCAGATAGCCGCCCAGCCCCTCGCCCTGCCGCGTGGGGTGAACCGCCACCGGTCCCAGCAGCAGCACCGGCTTGCCCGCCCACCTGCACCGGCCAGTGCCGGATCGCCGCCGCCAGCGTGCCGTCGCCGTCACGCAGCACAAGGCACAGCTCGGCCACCGGCGGCACCCCGTCGCGCAGCCGGTACGAGGACAGCGCCGTGCGCCCCGGCGCGAAGCAGAGGTCGTAAAGCGCCTCCACCTCCCACCAGTCGGCGTCGGTTTCCTCTTCAAGCTGGTACACCGGGCCGACCGTCCCTTGCCGAATCTTCTGGAAGCGCGGGTAGCACGCAGCTACGTCACGCACAAACGCCAAGCTGAGGTTCCCGATGTTCTACCGCCCCGCGGACGGCCACGGCCTGCGCCACAACCCCTTCAACGCCATCGTCACGCCCCGCCCCATCGGCTGGATCTCGACCACCGGCAGCGCGGGCGACAACCTCGCGCCCTATTCCTTCTTCAACGCGGTGGCCTATACGCCGCCGCAGGTCATGTTCGCCTCGAACGGGGTCAAGGACTCGCTCCTCAACATCCGCGAGACGCATGTCTTCTGCGTGAACATCGTCGAGGAGGCGATGCTGCATCCGATGAGCGAGACGTCCGCCGTCCTGCCGCGCGAGGTCGACGAGTTCGCCCATGCGGGCCTGACCCGCGCCGAGTGCACCACCATCACCTGCCCGCGCGTGGCCGGTGCGCCCGCCGCGCTGGAATGCACGCTGGTGCAGGAAATCGCGCTGCGCGGCCCTGACAACTTCCTTCTGGTGGGCGAGGTCACGGGCATCCACCTGCGCGACGACTGCGTGGCGGACGGTCGCTTCGACGTCACCCGCTTCCACCCCGTCGCCCGCCTCGGCTACCGCGACTACACCGTGGTGCGCGACGTGTTTGAACTGAAGCGCCCCGGCGAATAACCTTAGTCGAGGATCGCGCGCAGCCGGGCGGGTGCGCGCACCCGGATGCCGCCATAGCCCGTCTCGACCCATCCGCGCGCCGCAAAGCGCGCAGGATCGCGCCCGCCGAATTGCGCGACAGGTTTGCCGCCGCCGCCAGTTCTTCCTGCGTCACCGGGACCATCACCTCTACAGCGTCGCGCGGGCTGGCAAAACGCTGCCCCGCCAGGCGCAGCAGGACGGCGGCGCAGCGCTGTTCGGACGCCGG
The DNA here is from genome assembly GCA_963736565.1 of uncultured Alphaproteobacteria bacterium. GTDB lineage: Bacteria > Pseudomonadota > Alphaproteobacteria > Rhodobacterales > Rhodobacteraceae > Aliitabrizicola. The sequence continues at coordinate 755,154 of CAVTOW010000005.1, read as the reverse complement.
GATCAGCAGGTCGGCCGCGATGACCGAGGCCAGAAGCGCGAACTCGCCCACCAACCGCGCGACGGCCTGCCAACCCGCGGGCTGCTCGCGCAGCAGTGCCGCGACCCGGGCCTGCGGAAATGTCGCGTAGAAAACCGGCGTCCGCGCCACAGTCGCAACCGGACGGCTGATCGACATCACAAGCGGCCCATATCCCAGCCAGACCACCGAATGGGCCAGATGGATAACCGGCGCTCGACGCCACGCCAAGGCCGATGGTGACGGCAATCGTACCCTCCGCCACCCCGATCAGGTCGCCCGCCTCGTCACCCGCAACGGTCAGCTGCGTTCCGGCCGGTGCGCGTGCCACCGCGCCATCGCAAGAAGCGGATCACGAAACGCGGGGTCTGTGTGCGACAGCCAGCCTTCGCCTGAAAGGCGCCGCAGACCCGTCGCCAATTCCATCTCCAGCCCCCCGTCGCACGGCCCGTTTCGATTGAACAGAAATGGGCAATATGCCTGCGGAATTGCTAGACATGCAGGTGCCCCGCCATCATTCATGCCCCATCCGGCCAAGCGTGCCGGGCGCAACATCAGCGAGTGTGTCATGCCCCTCACCCGTCGCAGCTTTACAGCCTCCTCCGCCTCTCTCCTGACCCTGATCTCGACCGGCCTTCTCGGACATCCGTCCTTTGCAGGTATCACCGCCACCGCAGACCAGCCCGCGCGATCGCGAAAGAGGCCTACATCTACGGCTTCCCGATGATCGACGTCTACCGCATCCAGTGGGCCTATTTCGTCGACAAGGGCGGCAAGGACTACAAGGGCCCGCCCAACACGATCCAGAGCGCGGCCAACGTCTTCACCCCTGCCGACACCGCCGTGCAGACGCCGAACTCGGACACGCCCTATTCCTTCGCCTGGCTCGACCTGCGCGCAGAACCCATCATCCTGACGCTGCCCAAGATCGAGGCGAACCGCTACTACTCGGTCCAGCTTGTCGATGCCTACACCTACAACTTCGCCTATCTCGGCACCCGCGCCACCGGCAACGATGGCGGCACCTTCATGATCGCCGGTCCCGGCTGGACGGGCGAGGCACCGAAGGGCGTCGACAAGGTCATCACCGCCGAGACCGATTTCGTGCTCGCCCTCTACCGCACGCAGCTTTTCAACCCCGCCGACATCGACAAGGTCCGCGCGATCCAGGCGGAATTCGGGCTCAAGACGCTCTCGGCCTTTGCCGGAACCGCCGCCCCTGCTGCGGCACCCGAAGTCACCTTCGCGAACCCGCTGCCCGCGCCCGAGGAACGCACCTCGATCGAGGGTTTCAACCTGCTGTCCTTCATCCTGCAATACGTGCCCGTCCTGCCCGATGAGAAAGACCTGCGCGACCGCTTCGCGACCATCGGCATCGGTCCGGGGCAGAGCATCGACGTGGCCGCCCTCGCGCCCGACATGGCCGAGGCGCTGAAAGGCGGCATCGCGGACGGACAGGCGGAAATCGACGCCGCCCGTGCCAAGTCCACCTCGTCGGCCGATATGTTCGGCACCCGCGAATTCATGAAGAACAACTACCTCAACCGCGCCCTGGGCGCGCAGGGCGGCATCCTCGGCAACTCCAAGGAAGAAGCTTACTACATCCTCTATGGCAAGGATTCGACCGGCGCGGCCCTGTCGGGCGACAAGACCTACACCATCCGCTACGAAAAGGGTCAGTTCCCGCCCGCCAAGGCGTTCTGGTCGATGACGATGTATGACCTGCCCCAGCAGCTTCTGGTCGCGAACCCGATCAACCGCTACCTGATCAACTCGCCGATGCTGCCCGACCTGGTTCTGGGCGAGGATGGCAGCCTGACCCTCTACCTCTCGGCCACCCAGCCCGAGGGCGACAAGGCCAAGAACTGGCTGCCCGCGCCCAAGGGCCCTTTCATGGTGGTCCAGCGCATCTATCTGCCGGAACCCTCGGTGCTTGACGGCACCTGGAAGCAGCCCGAGGTTGTCCCCGGCTGACCTTGCGCGATAGCGTGGGCGGCACAGCAACCCCGAAGGTCTGATGCCGCCCGCACGCTCCCCCGCCCCCCGTCGCGTCCTGATGCTTGGGGCGACCGGCACCATAGGCCGCGCCACCGCCCGCGCCCTCGCCGCGCGGGGGCATCGGGTCACCAGCCTTGCCCGGTCCAACCCCGGCAAGACCCTGCCCCCGATCGACGGGATCGACTGCCGCCGCGCCGACGTGACCGACCCGGCCTCGCTGCGTGCCGCGCATGGCGGGCGAGCGGTTCGATGCGCTTGTCTCCTGCCTCGCCTCGCGCACCGGCGCGCCTGCCGACGCCTGGGCCATCGACCACCGCGCCCAGTCCCACGCCCTCGCTGCCGCGACAGAGGCGGGTGTCGGCCAGATGGTCCTGCTGTCCGCGATCTGCGTGCAGAAACCGCTCCTCGCCTTCCAGCACGCCAAGCTGGCCTTCGAGGCAGAGCTGATGGCCTCGGGCCTCACATGGTCCATCGTCCGCCCCACCGCCTTCTTCAAATCCCTTTCCGGGCAGGTGGAGCGGGTCCGTCAGGGCAAGCCCTTCCTCATCTTCGGCGACGGCACGCTGACCGCCTGCAAGCCGATCAGCGACGATGACTGCGCGGCCTACCTTGCCGATTGCCTCGACGATCCCGCCCGCCAGAACCGCATCCTGCCCATCGGCGGCCCCGGCCCTGCCCTCACGCCCCGCGCGCAGGGCGAGGAACTGTTCCGCCTGCTGGGGCGGGAACCGCGCTTCCGCTCCGTTCCCGTCGCCCTGCTCGACACGATCATCGGCGGCCTCAGCCTCGCCGGAAAGATCAGCCCAAAGGCACGGGCCAAGGCCGAGCTTGCCCGCATCGGGCGCTACTACGCGACCGAGTCGATGCTGGTGCTCGACCCCGCCACCGGGCGCTACAACGCCGACGCCACACCCGAGACGGGGACCGAGACTCTGCCCGACTTCTACAGCAAGCTCATCCGGGGCGAGGCGACCGTCGACCGGGGCGAACACGCGGTGTTCTAGGCCGCTGAGCCCCGCCGTGCCACGCGGCAATGCCAATTCCCGAGGCAATCTGTCTGCATACGAAAGTCATATGGAAATCATATGCTTTCCATACCCCCCGATCCGCCCCTATCCTCGCCCCGGCAACCGGCAGGAGAACCCCATGCAGACCATGATCGGCGTCATCGGCGGATCGGGCCTTTACCAGATCGACGGCCTCGAAGGCGCGTCATGGGTCAAGGTGAAAACCCCTTGGGGCACCCCCTCGGACGAGGTTCTGGTGGGCCGCCTTGACGGCGTTCCGATGGCCTTCCTGCCCCGCCACGGACGCGGCCATGTCCACTCGCCCACCTCGGTTCCCTACCGCGCGAACATCGACGCGCTGAAGCGTCTGGGCTGCACCGATGTCATCTCGGTCTCGGCCTGCGGATCGTTCCGCGAGGAATATGCGCCGGGCGATTTCGTGATCGTGGACCAGTTCATCGACCGCACCTTTGCGCGGGAAAAGTCTTTCTTCGGAACAGGTTGCGTGGCCCATGTCAGCCTTGCCCACCCCACCTGCCCGCGCCTTGGTGCCGCCTGCGCCGAGGCCGCGCAGGCGCAGGGGATCACCGTCCACCGCACTGGCACCTATCTCTGCATGGAAGGGCCGCAGTTCTCGACCCTCGCCGAAAGCCGCCTCTACCGCTCCTGGGGCTGCGACGTGATCGGCATGACGAACATGCCCGAGGCCAAGCTCGCCCGCGAGGCCGAGCTTTGCTATGCCAGCGTGGCGATGGTGACGGATTACGACTGCTGGCACGAAGACCACGGCGCGGTCGATGTCGCGCAGGTCATCGCCGTTCTCACCGGAAACGCCGCCAAGGCGCGCGGCATGGTCGCCCGCCTGCCCGCCCTGCTGGGCGCAGACCGCAACCCCTGCCCCCACGGCTGCGACAGGGCACTCGATTTTGCGATCATGACCGCGCCCGACAAGCGCGACCCCGACCTGCTGGCCAAGCTCGACGCAGTCGCGGGGCGCGTGCTGGGATGACACTCCGGGGCGCCCTGCTGCCCCTGCTCCTCCTCGCGGCCCCGGTCGCTGCCGAGGATTTCGTCCGCACCACCGGCCCGCTTGGCGATGCCGACTTCTACCGCCTCGTCACCTGCGGCCGCCCCCCCGGCGGCGCCTGCCAGATCCCGCCCGCGCCGCTGGCCCGACACCCTCGCCCGCGACCTGACGATCACGCTTCTGCCCGCCATCGAACCCGTCCGCCCTGCCCGCGCCGCCCAGGTCGATGCCGCACTCGACGCGGCGATAGCCCAGATCAACGGCGCCGGGCGGCGGCCTGTCGCTCCGCCGCGTTCCCGACAACAGCCCCGCCCTGATCCGCCTGTCGATCCGCAGCCCTGCCACCATCGGCCTGATCGCCGAGGGTCGGGGGGCACGAAGCGCGCCTGCGGGAATGGTGCTGTTCACCCCGCCCGAACCGGACCGGATCGTGGGCGCCACGATCCTCATTTCCTCGGACATTCCACTCTTTCAGGTGAATTCCGTTGTTCTGGAAGAAGTTACCCAGTCCCTCGGGCTTGTCTTCGACATCGACAACCCGGCCTACGACCGCCGTTCGATCTTTTCGCAGGAGCGAAACAGTGTCACGGTCATCACCGGGCAGGACGCCGCGATCCTGCGCCTCCACTATCCGCCCCGACCCTGAAAGCCCAAGGCAGACCATGCAGAAGACCGTCAAGGACTACATCCGCACCATCGTCGACTTCCCGCATGAGGGTATCCTGTTCCGCGATGTGACCACCCTGTTCGCCGATCCGCGCGGCTTCCGCATGTGCGATCGACCAGCTGCTGACCCCCTATGCCGGGATGCGGATCGACAAGGTCGTGGGGCTCGAGGCGCGGGGCTTCATCCTGGGCGGCGCGGTGGCGCACCAGCTGTCCACCGGCTTCGTCCCGATCCGCAAGAAGGGCAAGCTGCCGGGCCAGACCATCGCGCAGGCCTACACGCTGGAATACGGCGAGGCGGTGGTCGAGGTGCATGACGACGCCATGCAGCCGGGCGAAAAGATCCTGCTGGTCGATGACCTGCTGGCCACCGGCGGCACCGCCGAAGCCGGCATCCGGCTGATCGAACGGCTGGGGGCCGAGGTGATCGGCTGCGCCTTCGTGGTCGACCTGCCCGACCTCGGCGGCCGGCAGCAAGCTGGAGGCGATGGGCATGGACGTCCACGCGCTCTGCGCCTTCGAGGGGCTACTGAACCGCCTTATCGCGTCAAGCGGAATCGCGCCTAAGCGTCCTTGTCGCCCGTCCGGGCATCCAACCCCCGGACCGACTGCTCGCACCACACAGCTTGACCCACACACTCCCAAGCGCCCCGCCGAGTTCAGCCTGCGGCGGGGCAAACCTGCTCGGCCGCAGCACCGCGCCCGGGTTCATGATCCCCGCCGGGTCGAGCGCCGCCTTGATCGCCCGCATCGCCGCCAGCTTCGCCGGATCGCCATAGCGTCTCCAGATCGTCGACCTTCAGCCGTCCGATCCCATGCTCGGCGCTGACCGATCCGCCCATGCGCATGGACCATGTCATGCACCAGCGTCTTGATCGCGATCGCGGCTGGTCTCATGGTCCGCGCGGCTGCGGCCCCGCGCCGGGAAAGACGTTGTAATGCAGGTTGCCGTCGCCCAGATGGCCGAAGCAGTTGATCCGCAACGTCGCCCAGCGCCGCCAGCGCCGGACCCGCCTCGTGCGATGAAGTCCGGGATCGCGCCCAGGGGCAGCGAGATGTCGTGGCTCGACACCGCGCCGATCCGCCGGTTCGCCTCGGGGATCGTCTCGCGGATGCGCCAGAAGTCCTGCCGCTGCGCCTCGGACGCGGCGATCACGCCCGTCCGTCACCAGGCCCGCGCATCGGCCCCTCGTCGAACAGCCGCGCCAGCGCCGCCTCGGGCTCCAGCCCCGCGGGCAGGCCAAGTTCGATCAGCACCATCCACTCGGGCCGGTGTGCGAAGGGCTGGCGCACCTCGGGCATCGTCTCGGCCAGAAAGTCGAAGCCCCATGCCGCCGATCAGCTCGAAGGCCGAGATCAGCCCGCCCAGCCGGGCCTGCGCCAGCGCCAGCAGCGCCAGCGCCGCCGCCGGGCTCGGCACCGACCAGCAGTGCCGTCCCCTCCGCGCCGGAACCGGCAACAGCCTCAGGCTGGCCGCCGTGATCACCCCCAGCGTGCCCTCGGACCCGATCAGCAGATGGCGCAGGTCATAGCCGGTGTTGTCCTTGCGCAGCCGCTTCAGCCCGTGCAGCACCGATCCGTCGGGCAGCACCGCCTCCAGCCCCAGGCACAGATCGCGCGCATTGCCATAGCGCAGCACGTTCAGCCCCCCGGCATTGGTCGACAGGTTGCCGCCGATCCGGCCGAGCCCTCGGACGCCAGCGACAGCGGGAAACAGCCGCCCCACCGCCCGCGCCTGCGGCCTGCACATCGGCCAGGATCATCCCCGCCTCGACCACCAGCACGTTTTCCTCGGGATAGACCGCCGCGCAGCGCCGCCATCCGCTCCAGCGACAGCAAGCAGCGGCGCAGGCCCGCGCGGCATGCACCTGCCCGCCGACCAGTCCGGTGCCGCCGCCCCAGGGCACGATCCCGACCCGCGCCGCCGCACAGGCGCGCACGATCGTCGCCACCTCGTCGACGCTGCGCGGCCGGGCCACCGCCCCGGCCTGCCCGTGCCAGCGCCGCGCGGCTCGTCCAGATAGCGCGGCTCGGGCGCGGGCCAGCGTGCCTTCGGGCAGGCTCGCGGCAAGGCGCGGCAAGAAAGGCGGGGTCGGCGGGGTTCAGCATCGGCACCTCCTGCCTGCCCGTGCATAGCCCGGCGACGCGCGCAGGCCAGTTCAGCCAGCCCGGTTCCAGCACCAGGATCGTCGGGCTCGACGGCAGGTCGTTCAACGACGATCTCGATGCTGTCGGTCTCGGGGCGCACCACCTCGAACGCGCCCGCCATCTCGGTCAGGAACGTCTCGAGCGAGGCGCCCGAAAACCAGTGCATCGGGATCACGACCGACGAGCGCAGCCGCCGCACCACCTCGGCCATCGCCTCGGTGCGCATCGTATAGCCGCCATCGACCGGCACCATCACCACATCCAGCCGCCCGATCATCGCATATTGCGCGGGGCTGGGGATCTGGTGCAGGTGGCCAAGATGGCCGATGCACAGGCCCGCCACCTCGAAGATGAAGATCGAATTGCCGTCGGGCCGCGCGCCTTCGCCGAACGGCCGCGCGTACGTCGGTCGTGACGTTGCGCACCAGCATCTCGCCAAGGTCCAGGCGGTGATCGGCAGGCCCGCTCGCCCTCGCCCCAGCCCTGCAGCACATGGGGGATGCGCGGATCGGGGTTGGCGGTCCAATGCGTGGAATGGGCGTTGTTCATCGTCACCACATCGGGCACCACGTCATGCCCGCCGAGATAGCCGGTATAATCGGTTACCGCGACAAGCCCGCCGGGCGTTTCCAGCAGAAAGGTCGCGTGGTCCACATAGGTCAGACGCACCCGGCCCGGCACCAGCGGCTCGCCGAAGGCAGCCTTCTGGATCACCTCGACCCCCGGCGTCGCTGCGGCCAGGGCAATGCAGTGCGAGGGGATACCTTCCTGCGCGGCGGCGGGCGCGGCGAACAGGGCGGCAAGCGCAAGCAGCAGGGGTCTGGGCATCGGGCACCTCCTGCAATCCCTAGGATAGCCCGCCCGCCCGCTTCGTCACGCCGGCAGCGATCACGGAACCGTGGGGTCAGCCGACCTCGGTCCGCCCGCGCCGGTCGCCGCGCAGGTTGGCGTAAAGCACATGGTTGCGCCAGCGCCCGGCGATCTGCAGATAGCTTTGCGCGACGCCTTCATACTTGAAGCCGCATTTCTCCAGCACCCCGCGCGAGGCCGCGTTCTCCGGCAGGCAGGCCGCCTCGATCCGGCTCAGGTCCATCACGGTGAAGGCGTGGTGGACCACCGCCAGGATCGCCTCGCGCATGTAGCCCTGCCGGGCGAAGGGCTGCGCCGATCCAGTAGCCGAGCGTTCCCGCCTGCGCCGGGCCGCGGCGGATGTTGTCCAGCGTGATCGCGCCCAGAAGCGCGCTGATCCTCGCGCCGGATCAGCAGCAGCGGCAGCGCGGTGCCCTGCGCGCTCGGCGCGCGTGCGCCCAGTAGACCCGGTTGGTGAAGGCCTTGCGCGCCAGATGGTCGGTGGCCCAGACCGGCTCCCACGGCGTCAGGAACTCGGCGGCTGGCCTCGCGCAGCGCCGCCCAGGCGCGGAAGTCGGCATGCTGCGGCAGCCGCAGCGTCATCCGCTCGGTCTCGATCCGGACGCGGCGCCGCAAGCCCAGCATCAGGCGGCAAGCCCCTCGCGGATCGCCTCGAGCCCCGGCGCGCCTGCGACCGGGCCGTAGAGCGCCAGCGCCGACCGGCGCCGCGGTCAGGCCGCCGGCAAAGCCGCGCACGTCGGCCGGCGTCGACCGCGTCGATCTTCGCCACCGCCTCGTCCACATCCGGCACCCGGCCCCAGATCGCCAGCAGCCGCGCGATGCGCTCGGCCCGGCCGACGGGCTTTCCAGCCCCATCAGCAGCCCCGCCTTCAGCTGCGCCCGGGCGCGGGCCACCTCGGCCTCGGTCATGTCGTCGGCGGCCCGCTTCAACTCGTCCAGCGTCAGCTGCGGTCAGCTCGCCGATCTCCGCCTCGCGAGGTGCCGGCATAGAGCGTGATCTGCCCGGTATCCTCATAGGCGCCGACTGGGCGAAGATCGAATAGCACAGGCCCCGCTCCTCGCGGATCTTCTGGAACAGGCGCGACGACATGCCGCCGCCCAGCGCCGTCGCATAGACCTGCGCGGTATAGACATCGGGCGTCGCGGTAGCCCGGCGCCTCGAAGGCCAGCGCGAAATGCACCTGCTCCAGATCCTTCACCTCGCGCCGCTCGCCGCCCGCGAAAGCGCGCGGGCTGGATCGCTCGCGGCGCCCACCGGCTTCAGCCCGCCGAAGATCGCCGTCGGCCTGCGCCACGATGGCGTCGTGGTCCACGCCGCCCGCCGCCGACAGGATCATCTGGTCCGGCCCGTAATGCTCGCCGACGAAGCCGCGTCAGATCCGTCGCGCGTGAAGGCCGACACCCGCTCGGCCGGCCCCAGGATGGTGCGGCCGAAGGGCTGGTCGGGATAGGTCGCCTCCTGCAGCCAGTCGAAGATGATGTCGTCGGGCGTGTCCAGCGCCTGCCCGATCTCCTGCAGGATCACATGGCGCTCGATCTCGATCTCCGTCTTGTCGAACACCGGGTTCAGCACGATGTCGGCGATCACGTCCAGCGCCAGCGCCACGTCGGCCTGCCAGCACGCGGGCGTAATAGGCCGTCATCTCGCGGCTGGTATAGGCGTTGATGTAGCCGCCCACATCCTCGATCTCCTCGGCGATCTGCAGGGCGCGTGCGCCGCTTGGTGCCCTTGAACGCCATGTGCTCCAGGAAATGCGCGATGCCGTTCTGCTCGGCGCGCTCGTGCCGCCCGCCGGCCGTCGACCCAGATGCCGACCGAGGCCGATTGCAGCCCCGGCATCTGCTTCGGTGACGATGCGGAAGCCGTTGGGCAGCGTGTGTCAGGCGAAGGGTCAACGGCCGGTCCTTTCGCGGATCAGCGCCTCGAGCGCGGCAAGGTCATTCGGCACGCGCGGTCACCCGTTCGGGCCGGTCGAAAAGGTCGGCCATGCGCGGCGGCAGGGCGGGGCGGATGCCGCTCGCGGCCTCCACCGCATCGGGGAACTTCGCCGGATGCGCGGTGGCCAGCGTGATCATCGGCGTCGGCGCCGAGATGCTCCTCGGCCACCTTCACGCCGACGGCGGAGTGCGGGCACAGAACCTCGCCCGTCGCGCGCCAGGTGCGGCGCGATGGTGGCCGAGCGTCTCGTCCTCGGAACAGCGGCCCGAGGCGAACGTCGCGCGCAGGCGTCTGCAATGCGCCCTGGCTGATGCGGAAGCCGCCCGCCTTCAGCTCGGCCATCAGCGCCGCCACCGCCGCGCCGTCGCGGCCATAGGCATCGAACAGCGCGCGTTCGAAGTTCGACGACACCTGAATGTCCATCGACGGGCTGATCGAGGGCTGCACCCCGTCGGTCCGGTAGTCGCCCGTCGCGCAGCGCCCGGTCGCAGAATGTCGTTCTGGTTGGTGGCGATCACCAGCTTGTCGATCGGCAGGCCCATCCTGCGCGCGATGTAGCCCGCGAAGATGTCGCCGAAATTGCCGGTCGGCACGGTGAAGCTGACCGCCCGGTGCGGCGCGCCCAGCGCCACGGCGGAGGTAGAAGTAATAGACCACCTGCGCCAGCACCCGCGCCCAGTTGATGATGTTCACCCCCGCCAGCCGCACCCCGTCGCGGAAGGCGAAGTCGTTGAACATGTCCTTCACGCGGGCCTGGCATCGTCGAAATCGCCGTCCATCGCCAGCGCATGGACGTTGGCCTCGACCGGCGTCGTCATCTGCCGGCGCTGCACCTCGCGACACCCGGCCATGCGGGAACAGGATGAACACATCGACATTCGCCAGCCCGCGGAACGCCTCGATCGCCGCCGACCCGGTGTCGCCGCGAGGTCGCGCCGACGATGGTGATCCGCTCGCCCGACTTCGCCAGCGCCGCCTGCAACATCTGGCCGATCAGCTGCATGGCGAAGTCCTTGAAGGCCAGCGTCGGGCCGTGGAACAGCTCCAGCAGGAAATGGTTCGGCGCCAAGCTGCACCAGCGGCGCGCGCGCGGCGTGGTCGAAGCCCGGCATAGGCCGTGGCGATCAGCCGCGCGGAACTCGTCGTCGGCGAAGGTGTCGCCCAGGAAGGGCCGCATCACGCGGAACGCGACCTCCTCGTAGGGCAGCCCCGCCAGCGCGGCGATCTCGGCCGTGCGTCATCACCGGCACGGTCTCGGGCACATAAAGCCCGCCGTCGCGGGCCAGGCCCGTCATCATCGCCTCGTCGAAGCCCAGAACCGGGGCCGCGCCCCGGGTCGAGATGTAGTGCATGCGATGCCGCCTTCAGACCGTCCGGCGCCTGATACGCCAGAGCAGAAGCACTGTCATCCCCAGCCCAGACAGCCGCCAGGCAAAACCAGGTGATCGCATAGTTGCAGGTGGTCGTTGGGAATGCCCGACGGTGTCGACCGGCAGCGGCGTCGATCCCGTCGCCGGTGTCGCTGCGCGCGACGATCAGCACCGGCTCGGTCCCCAGCGCCGCCGCCATCGCCGGCACGTCGCGGGCGAACCAGATGGCGCGGTCTCGGCATCGGGCGGCGGGGTGAAGCTGTCGGTCTCGTCCGGCCAGTGCAGGTTGCCGGTCACCGTCGACCGCCGCGCCGCGGGCGGGGCGTGGCCTTGCTCGTCTTCGGGCAGGAAGCCCCGGTCGACCAGGATGCGGCGGCCGTCGTCGGTCTCGCAGCGCCGCGATCACCCGGTAGCCCGGCCCCGCGCTCGCGGCTCGAGGTCAGCACATGCAGCCTCCTCGCCCGTGAAGCGCGCCCGCTGACCGTCACCGGGCAGGTAGCGGTCGCGCCTCGGGGTCCGGCGCGGCGGGCAGCGCCACCGGCGCGGCCGCGATCATCGCGCGTCGATCTCGGCGAGGATCGCCTTCCTTCCAGGCCAGCCGCTGCAACTGCCAGACGCCAAGCCCGATCAGGATCGCCGCGCCCGACAGGCCGAACAGCAGCGGAACGATCATGCGGCGCGTCATGGCAGGCCCTCCGAAACGAAAAGCGCGGGCCCGACGGCCCGCGCTGTCCTGTGTCAGGCGCGGATGCCGGCGTCAGCCACTGGCCCCAGATGTAGATGGCGGCGAACAGGAACAGCCAGACCACGTCGACGAAGTGCCAGTACCAGGCCGCGGCCTCGAAGCCGACATGCTGTTCGGGGGTGAAGTGGCCCTGCAGTAGACGCGGATCAGGCAGACGGTCAGGAAGATCGTCCCGATGATCACGTGGAAGCCGTGGAAGCCGGTCGCCATGAAGAAGGTCGCGCCATAGATGTTGCCGGCGAAGCCGAAGGCCGCGTGGCTGTATTCATAGGCCTGGAAGACGGTGAACAGCACGCCCAGCACGATCGCCAGGATCAGCCCGTTGATCATGTCCTTGCGGTTGTTCTCATGCACCAGCGCATGGTGCGCCCAGGTCGCGGCGCAGCCCGAACACAGCAGGATCAGCGTGTTGATCAGCGGCAGGTGCCAGGGGTCGAAGGTCTCGATCCCGGCGGGCGGCCAGACGCCGTCGACCAGCGGGCTGTATGCGGCCCCATCGGGTACATGCGCGTGCTTGAAGAAGGTCCAGAACCAGGCCGAGAAGAACATCACCTCCGACATGATGAACAGGATGAAGCCGTAGCGCAGGCCGATCCGCACGACCGGCGTGTGGTCGCCGGCCTGGCTTTCGTGCGACCACGTCGGACCACCAGGCGAACATCACGTAGAGCACCACCGCGAGGCCGATCAGGACCAGCCAGGGGCCCGTAGCCGTGCATCCACAGCACCGCGCCGAACAGCATGATGAAGGCCGCCGACCGCCCCGAGGAACGGCCAGATCGACGGCGGCAGGACGTGGTAGTCGTGGTTCTTGGCGTGGGCCATGGCTGGCGGTTCCCTCGGTTTCTTCGTCTGGTCAGCGGTTCATGTCGTCAGTTTACCGGCGCAGCCGGCAGCCGTGGCAAGCGCCGCCTGCTCGTCGGGCAGGGCTCGGTCGTGGAAAGTGTAGGACAGCGTGATCTCCTTGCACGAACTGCGCCTTCGGGATCCGTCGACCATCGCCGGGATCGACGATAGAAGGTGACCGGCATCTGCACCCGTTCGCCGGGTTGCAGCACCTGCTCGGTCGAAGCAGAAACAGTCGATCTTGGTGAAATAGCCGCCCGCCGCATCGGGCGTGACGTTGTAGCTGGCCGTGCCCGCCACCGGCCCGGTCGGTCGGGTTGTAGGCCTCGTAGAAGGCCAGCCCGGTCTCGCCGATGCGCAGCGTCATCGTCGCGCTGCGACCGGGCGTGAACTCCCACGGCATCCCGCGCTCGAGCGAGGCGTCGAAGCGCACCGTCACCGTCCGGTCCAGGATCGCGTCCGGCGCGGCCGTCGGCGACCGCCGGTCGTGCCGCCAAAGCCGGTGACCTGGCAGAACCAGTCGTAGAACGGCACGGCGGCGAAGGACAGCGACAGCCATCACCACCGCCACGCCCGCCAGCTGGGCCGCCGTCCGGTTCGTGCCCTGCAGCCGCGGGAACAGCTTCATTCCGACGCCTCCTTGCGGCACAGGTCGCGGGCTGGACGACGTGGTCATAGCCCTGCGATCGGGCCGACCCGCTGTCACCTTGACCACCGTCAGCGCGAAGACCAGCGCGACGAAGGCCGGCCAGCGTCAGCCCGAGCCCAAGGTTGCGGCCGAAGCCGCCGCTTGTGCATCTCGTGGTCGGGGCGGAACGCCATCTACCAGCCCCCGAGGCCGAAGCCGACTGCAGCGCCGCCTCCACCAGGAAGGCGCCGAAATGCAGGAACAGATAGAGCAGCGAGAAGCGGAAGAACGCTTCTTCTCGACGCGCATAGTTGTCGGCCTCGGCCATCGCCTCGTCCCGCCGCCAGATGCGCCAGGCGCCGCAGCAGGAACCACGCGTTCAGCACCACCGCCACCGCCAGATAGACCGGCCCGCCGATCGAGGTGAACGCCGGCGCCAAGCGCCACCGGCACCAGCAGCGAGCGTGTAGACCAGGATATGCGCCCGCGTCGACCTTGCGGCCATGCGTCACCGTCAGCATCGGCACGCCGGCGTTGGGGTAGTCGTCCTTCATGAACAGCGCCAGCGCCCAGAAATGCGGCGGCGTCCACATGAAGATCAGCGCGAACATCAGCACGGCTCTCGACCGACACGCCGCCGGTCGCCGCCGCCCAGCCGATCATCGGCGGAAAGGCCCCGGCCGCGCCGCCGATCACGATGTTCTGCGGCGTCGTGCGCTTCAGCCACATCGAATAGACGACGGCGTAGAAGAAGATCGTGAAGGCCAGCAGCCCCGCCGCCAGCAGGTTCGCCGCCAGCCCCAGCATCACCACCGCGATGCCCGACAGCGCCAGCCCGAGCGCCAGCGCCTCGCCCGGCTGCGACCCGGCCCGCGGGCACCGGGCGGCTTGCGCGTGCGCCGCATCACCGCGTCGATGTCGGCGTCCCACCACATGTTCAGCGCGCCCGAGGCCCCGGCGCCCAGCGCGATGAACAGGATCGCGGCAAAGCCGATCACCGGGTGCACCGGCACCGGCGCCACCAGCAGCCCGACCAGCGCGGTGAACACCACCAGCGACATCACGCGCGGCTTCAGCAGCGCCACGTAGTCGCCGAACCCCGCCTCGCCCGGCTGGACTGCGGTCTGCTCAAAGGCGTGGATGTCGGTCATCGTCGTCTCCAGATGGGCGGGGGCCGGCGCCGGGGCCGCCCGCTGCCGCTCAGTCGGCCGCAGCCACCTTCGACCGGCCGCATCGGCCAGCGAGGACAGCTGCACGTCGCCGGCCTTCGCGCCTCTCGAGCCAGGCGCATAGGCCTCCTCGCGACACGACCTTGACCGTGATCGGCATGTAGGCGTGGTCCTTGCCGCAAAGTTCCGAGCACTGGCCGAAGTAGATGCCTTCCTTGCTCGGCCTTGAACCACAGCTGCGCCGAGCCGGCCCGGCACCGCATCCTGCATCACGCCGAAGGCCGGGATCGTCCAGGAATGGATCACGTCCGCGCCGGTCACCTGCATCACGACGGTCTTGCCCACCGGCACCACCACGGCGGTGTCGGTCGCCAGCAGGAACTGGTCCTTGCGTGTAGCCCGCCGCCGACCAGCTGCGCCTCGACCTCGGGCGTCAGCATGTTGTCGCCGCCCAGTCGCGGGCGAGCCGATCATGAAGCTGTCGAAGGCCGACGCCCTCGTCGACATATTCATAGCTCCAGTACCACTGGTTGCCGGTGACCTTGATCGTCATGTCGGCCTCCGGAATTTCCTGCTGCTTGAACAGCACCGGCAGCGAGAAGGCCCCGATGAACACCAGGATCAGGATCGGGACCAGCGTCCAGGCGACTTCCAGCGGCGAGTTGTGGGTGAAGCTGCGCCGGCGTTCGGGTTGGCGCGGCGGTTGTAGCGCACGATGACCACGATCAGCAGCGCCGGTCACGAAGATCGCGATGGCCGTGATGATGATCAGCAGCATGTGGTCCAGCCAGTGCAGATCTGCGCGGCCACGTTCGGTCGCCGGCGGGCTGGAAGCCCATCGCGCCGTCGCACCGGCTGGCCGATCGATCTCCAGCGCTCCTGCGCCAGCGCGGCACCGGCCGTCAGCGCGCCAATGCGGCCGCGAGGCGCCGAAAGTGAGGTCAGAGACGCATGTTCATTTCCCGTTCCCGTCGCGGCTTTCGCTGCCGCCTTGTCGGACTCCGTGCCCGGCATCGCGCCGGAATCCCGTTGTTTCTGCGCCCTGCTGAAACCATATTAGGCGATGCACGACAAGCGAAACGATTGCGGCATAGCGACGCCGCGTTGACCCAGATCAAGGACAGTCCCATGACCGACGCCCCCTTCCGCCCCTTCGAGACCCATCTGGACGAGGCGGCGGCCCTTGCGATCCTGCGCGAGGCGACCGCCGGGCGCCGAGGATGGCGAGCTGTTCCTCGAACGCCGCCGGTCCGAGGCGCATCGTGCTGGACGACGGCCGGATCAAGACCGCCAGCTATGACGCCTCCGAAGGCTTCGGCCTGCGCGCCGTGCGGGGCGAGGTTGCCGGCTACGCCCATTCCACCGAAATCTCCGAAAGCGCGCTGCGCCGCGCCGCCGAAACCGCCCGCCTCGCCGTGGGCGACGGCGGCGGCACGCTGGCCGCCGCCGCCCGCGCGGCACCAACGTCACGCTCTACGCGCGATGCCGACCCGATGGCCGATGCCACCTTCCCGGTGAAGATCGACCTGCTGCGCGAGATCGACGCCTATGCCCGCGCGCTCGACCCCCGCGTGGTGCAGGTCTCGGCCACGCTCGCGGCCGGGCTGCAAGAGGTCGAAATCCTGCGCCCCGAAGGCCTGCGCCTGTCCGACATCCGCCCGATGGCCCGGCTGAACATCTCGGTGATCGTCGAAGAGAACGGCCGGCGCGAACAGGGCGGCACGGGCGGCGGCGGGCGCTACGGCCTCGCCCGGCTGATGGAGCCGCGACCACTGGCAAGCCGATGGTCGCGCGAGGCGCTGCGCATCGCCGCTGGTCAACCTCGGCGCCGTCGCCGCCCCGGCGGGCATGATGGACGTGGTGCTTGGCCCGGGCTGGCCCGGCATCCTGCTGCACGAGGCCATCGGCCACGGGCTGGAGGGCGACTTCAACCGCAAGAAAACCTCGGCCTTCGCCGGGCTGATGGGGCAGCACGATCGCCGCCCCGGGCGTGACCGTGCTGGATGACGGCACCATCCCCGACCGGCGCGGCTCGATCACCGTCGACGACGAAGGCACGCCCTCGGCGCAGCAACGTGCTGATCGAGGACGGCATCCTGGTCGGCTACATGCAGGACCGCCAGAACGCCCGCCTGATGGGCGTGGCCCCCACCGGCAACGGGCGGCGCGAAAGCTTTGCCCATATCCCGATGCCGCGCATGACCAACACCTACATGCTGGTCGGGCACGGACGACCCGGCCGGCATCGTCGCCAGCCTGAAGGACGGCATCTACGCCGTGGGCTTCGGCGGCGGGCAGGTCGACATCACCAACGGCAAGTTCGTGTTCTCCTGCACCGAGGCCTACCGCGTGCAGAACGGCAAGATCGGCGCGCCGGTCAAGGGCGCCACCCTGATCGGCGACGGCGCCACCGCGCTGAAGCAGATCCGCGCCATCGGCAACGACTGGCGCTCGACCCCGGCATCGGCAACTGCGGCAAGGCCGGCCAATGGGTGCCGGTGGGCGTCGGCCAGCCGACGCTGCTGATCGGCGGCCTGACCGTGGGCGGCAGCGCCGCCTGACCCCATTTTCTGTTCGGAAATATCCTCGGGGGGACGCGCGGCACGCGCGCGGGGGGCAGACAGCCCCCCGTCCGCCTCAGCCGCTCTTGCGCGGTTTGCCCTTCTCGCCCCGGCACCGGTCCGAGCAGAAGCGCACCTCGTCCCACACCTTCTCCCACTTCTTGCGCCAGGCGAAGGGCCGCCCGCAGGTGGCACAGGTCTTCACCGGCAGATCGCCCTTGCGCACCATCTTCGCCATCAGAGATCGAGGCTCATCTGCGCCGTCGACACAGCCTTGCGCCGCACCGGCGCGCGGTCGTTCACGAACCGCCCCGTCCCGTCGGCCCGGCTCGCATGTCGCGCCACGACCCGATCCGCTTCGGCGGCAAAGCCCGGCCCCTTGCGCAGGCCCCAGACCGTGTCGCGCGCCGCCCGCGCCGCGGCCCCCACATCCACCACCGGCTCGGGATAGCGTCGCCCCAGCAGGTCGCGCGCGCCGGGCCATTTCCACGGCTCCTGCAGGAAGGCGTCCGGCACGGCCGCCAGTTCCGGCACCCACCGCCGGGTGAACGCGCCGGTCGGGTCCTGGTCCATGCCCTGCTTGATCGGGTTGTAGATGCGGATCGTGTTGATCCCGGTCGTTCCCGACTGCATCTGCACCTGAGGCCAGTGGATACCCGGCTCGTAATCCGTGAAGAGCCGCGCCAGCACCGGCCCGGTCGCGCGCCAGTCCAGCCACAGGTGATAGGACGCGACCGACATCACCATGCTGCGCATCCGGAAGTTCAGCCAGCCCGTTGCCGCGAGATAGCGCATGCAGGCATCGACAAAGGGAAGCCCCGTTTCGCCCGACGCCCATGCCTGCAGCCGCACCGCATCCGGGACGCGCGGGCGCAGGCCCTCGGTCGCCCGGTGGAGGCAGCGCGTCTCGATCGAGGGCTGATCCTCCAGTTTCTGCATGAAATGGTCGCGCCAGGCGAGGCGGCTCTGGAAACTCGCGAGCGCCCCGCCCCAGCGTCCGCCCGGGCGCGCCGCCTGCCGCGCCGCCACTGCCTGCACCACCTCGCGCACCGATAATGTGCCAAGCGCGAAATGGGGCGACAGGCGCGAACAGGCCCGCTCACCCGTTACCGGCGAGGACATGGCCGCGCGATAGGTCTCGCCCCGCTGCCCCAGAAAGCTGTCGAGCAGATCAAGCCCGCGCGCCCTGCCCCCCGCCTGCCGGTGCGTGCAGCGGTCAGCGGCCAGCCGCAGCGCCTGCGCCGTGGGAATGGGCCCGGGTTCCACCCCCGGCACTGCCGCCAGCGCGCACGGCTCGGCCAGCGCCTCGGCCATGAACCCGTCGCGCCGCCGCGCCCAGCCATCGCGGCCCGGCAAGCGACGCACGACGCCTGACTGCGGCAATTCCACCCAGTCGATCCCCGCCGCCCGCGCCCATGCCGCCACCCGGCGGTCGCGCGCATAGGTCCACAGGTTGCCCGTCTCCTCGTGGCTCACGATGCGCCCGATCCGGTGCTGTCGGCATAGCGCGTCGAGCACCGCCACCGCCTCGCCCGTCCGCACGACAAGCGGCGCGCCTAAAGCCCCAAGATCGTCGCGCAGGCCCGTCAGGCATTCGGCGGTGAACGCCCATTGCCGCGCCGACGTGTCCGGCAAACGCCAGTAGTCCGGCTCGACGATGTAGAGCGGCAGCACCGGCCCGGTCGCCGCGGCCAGCGCCAGTGCCGGATGATCGGCCACGCGAAGATCGCGCTTGAACCAGACGAGAACATTCATGGAACACGGATGTAGCACGGCTGCCGGATTCGTAAAGCCTCGCCTTGCACCGGCATCCTGCCGCGATAGGGTATGACCCAAGGAGTGCCCGCATGACCGAGACCATCCGCCTGTCCGACTACCGCCCCTTCACCCACCGCGTCGAAAGCGTCGATCTTCTGTTCCGCCTTCATCCGACCGAGACGCGCGTCATGGCTCGGCTGAAGCTTTCGCCCAACCCCGCCCGCCCCGGGCACCACGACCTGCGGCTGGACGGCGAAAACCTGTCGCTCGTCGCCGCGCGGATCGACGGCGTCGCCCTGCCCGTCGTGCCCGACGAAACCGGCCTGACCATCCCCGCCGATCTGCTTCCCGATGGCGGCTTCACGCTGGAGACCGAGGTGCTGATCGCGCCCGAGGGCAATACCGCGCTCGAAGGGCTCTACATGTCGAACGGCATGTATTGCACCCAGTGCGAGGCGGAAGGCTTCCGCAAGATCACCTTCTACCCCGACCGCCCCGACGTGATGGCCCCGTTCCGCGTCCGCATCGAAAGCGACCTGCCGGTGCTGCTGTCGAACGGCAATCCCCTGGGCCGCGGCCAGGGATGGGCGGAATGGGACGACCCCTGGCCGAAGCCCGCCTATCTCTTTGCGCTGGTGGCGGGCGACCTCGTCGCGCATCGCGACCACTTCACCACCGCCTCGGGTCGCCCGGTCGATCTCAACATCTGGGTGCGGCCGGGGGACGAGGGCAAATGCGCCTATGCGATGGAGGCGCTGAAGCGATCCATGCGGTGGGACGAGACGGCCTACGGACGGGAATACGACCTCGACATGTTCAACATCGTCGCGGTCGATGACTTCAACATGGGCGCGATGGAGAACAAGGGGCTGAACATCTTCAACTCCAAATACGTCCTCGCCCTGCCGGAAACCGCGACCGATGACGACTTCAACCGCATCGAAGGCATCATCGCGCACGAGTATTTCCACAACTGGACCGGCAACCGCATCACCTGCCGCGACTGGTTCCAGCTGTGCCTGAAGGAAGGGCTGACCGTCTTCCGGGACCAGCAGTTCACCGCCGACATGCGGTCAGGCCCGGTAAAGCGCATCGAGGATGTGCTGACCCTGCGCGCGCGCCAGTTCCGCGAGGATAACGGCCCCCTCGCCCACGCCGTCCGCCCCGACCACTACCAGGAGATCAACAACTTCTACACCGCGACCGTCTACGAAAAGGGCGCCGAGGTGATCGGCATGCTCAAGCGGCTCGTGGGCGATGCCGACTATGCCCGCGCGCTCGACCTCTATTTCGACCGCCATGACGGCGAGGCCGCGACGATCGAGGATTGGCTGAAGGTGTTCGAAGACACGACAGGCCGTGACCTGACGCCAGTTCGGGCTCTGGTATACCGAGGCCGGCACGCCGCGCCTTTCCGTCACCGAGCATTGGCAGGACGGCACCTATTCGCTGGCCTTCCAGCAGGTGAACCCGCCCACCCCCGGCCAGCCCGACAAGCGGCCCAAGGTCATCCCCATCGCGGTCGGCCTGCTCAACCCCAACGGCGACGAGGTGATGCCGACACGCACGCTCGAGATGACCGAGGCCACGCAGGTGTTCCGCTTCCCCGGCCTTGCCACCCGCCCGGTCCCGTCGATCCTGCGCGGCTTCTCGGCCCCGGTGATCCTCGAGCGGCAAAGCACGCCCGAGGAACGCGCCTTCCTGCTGGCGCATGACACCGACCCGTTCAACAAGTGGGAGGCGGGCCGCGCGCTGGCCAAGGATGTGCTGGCGCGGATGGTGACCGAAGATGCACAACCCGGCCCCGACTGGCTGGATGCGCTGGCCCGCGTCGCGCAGGACGCCAGCCTCGACCCCGCATTCCGCGCCCTGGCCCTGCGGCTACCCGGCGAGGATGACATGGCGCAAACGCTGTTCGACGCGGGCGTCACGCCAGACCCCGACCGTATCCACGCCGCCCGCACGCGGATGGCCGAAACGCTCGCCCGGCACCTTGCCCCCGCCCTGCCCCGCCTGATCGACGGCATGGCGGAACCAGGCCCCTTCACGCCCGAGGCGCGCGCCGCCGGGCGCCGCGCGCTGCGCCTCGCGCTCCTGTCGCTTCAGTCGCGCGTCGATGGCGGCAACCGGGCCGAGGCCGCCTTCCGCGCCGCCGACAACATGACCGAACAGGTCGGCGCGCTGGCCTGCCTGCTCGACATCGGGCGGGGCCAGTCCGAACTGGCCGCGTTCGAGGCGCAATGGCGCAATGACCGGCTGGTGATGGACAAGTGGTTCGCGCTGCAGATCGCCTACGCGGCCCCGGATCGCACGGCCGCGATTGCCGCGCGCCTGACAAGCCATCCGCTGTTCGACTGGAAGAATCCGAACCGCTTCCGTTCCGTGATCGGGGCGATTTCGGGCAACCATGCGGGCTTCCACCACGCCAGCGGGGCGTCCTACCGGCTGGTGGCGGACTGGCTGATCCGTCTCGACCCGGTGAACCCGCAGACAGCGGCCCGCATGTCCACGGCCTTCGAGACATGGGGGCGCTATGATGCCGACCGGCAGGCCCTGATCCGCAATGAACTGAGCCGGATGCGGTCCCGCCCCGATGTCAGCCGCGATCTGGCCGAGATGACGGGGCGGATGCTGGGCGAGGAGGACTGACCTCAGCCCGCCGAGTTGGCGGCTTTTGGCGGTGTCATCGCGCCGAACAGCACGTTGCGCTCTTTCTTCTGGCAATAGCTCTGCGCGCGGGTCCAGGCGGACATGTCGGCGCGTTTGGAGCTGTTGCGGAACGGGGCCCAGTCACGGCCCATGCCCCGCGCGCCATTGCCTGCGACCATGCCGTCGCGCGCAACCTGCACGGCTGCGATCCGCACGGCACAGTCGAGGTTCGCCGCGCCGTCCTTGAGCGCGGCCGAGGTGCGCGCCTCGCAGCCATAATGGCGCGCGGTCGCGGGCGAAATCTGGAGAAGGCCGATCCATGCGCCCCCGCCGCCCGACGCGCGCGGGTTCCAGGTGCTTTCATGCTTGGCCAGCGCCGACATCAGGCCGACCCAGAACGCCTCGCGTTCGTCCTCGGTCGCGGTCGCATAGCCGGGGCACCAGGTTGCGATGTCGGCAGGAATCACGGCAGGCAACCCGGCAGGGTGCGCGTCGACGGCAGCAAGGGCTTCGGTGGTCCAGATGCTCGCTTCGGGGCGGTGGTCCCAACGCATCGGGGGCAATTCGCCTTTTGCAGACGCGCCTGTGTTCACACATCCCATCATGGGAAGCGCAAGCGCCATGCCCAGAACCGTTGCCTTGATCGCCGAAACCGTCATCAACCCTACCCTGCGTGGCATCGCACATCCTGTTGCGACCGGCAGGTGATGGCGGCAACCTCCCCGGCGCGCAACCCTCGGGGCTGTCGCAGCCCGCGCGTCGGCGGCGATCCGCCCGCTTCGCTTGGGGGGCATAGGCGGGTTTCCGCTCGCTTCGCTTCTGTCCCGCCCCCTTGCCCCATCCCCGCGCCGCCCCTAAAAAGGCCGCCAGCAGGCCACCCGTGGCCAAGGAGTTGCCGATGCTCGACCTGACCTATGACACGCCGAAACCCAAAGTGATTTCCGGGGCAAAGCACGAGTGGGAACTTGTGATCGGCATGGAAATCCACGCGCAGGTCGCGTCCAACGCCAAGCTCTTTTCGGGCGCGTCCACCACGTTCGGCGCCGAACCCAACTCCAACGTGGCCTTCGTCGATGCCGCGATGCCGGGGATGCTGCCCGTCATCAACGAGTTCTGCGTGGAACAGGCCGTGCGCACCGGGCTGGGTCTGAAGGCGGCAGATCAACCTGCGCTCGGCCTTCGACCGGAAGAACTATTTCTACCCCGACCTGCCGCAGGGCTACCAGATCAGCCAGCTTTACCACCCCATCGTGGGCGAGGGCGAGGTGCTGGTCGAGATGGGCCCCGGCGTTGCCCGGCTTGTGCGGATCGAGCGCATCCATCTTGAACAGGACGCGGGCAAGTCGATCCACGACATGGACCCGACCATGTCCTTCGTCGATTTCAACCGCACCGGCGTGGCGCTGATGGAGATCGTCAGCCGCCCCGACATCCGCGGCCCGGAAGAGGCGGCGGCCTATGTGACCAAGCTGCGCCAGATCCTGCGCTATCTCGGCACCTGCGACGGCAACATGCAGAACGGCAACCTGCGTGCCGACGTGAACGTGTCGGTCTGCCGCCCCGGACAGTACGAGAAATACCAGGCCACGCAGGATTTCAGCCATCTCGGCACGCGCTGCGAGATCAAGAACATGAACTCCATGCGCTTCATCCAGGCGGCCATCGACTATCGAGGCGCGCCGTCAGATCGCCATTCTCGAAGATGGCGGCGCGGTCGTGCAGGAAACCCGCCTCTACGATCCCGACCGGAACGAGACGCGGTCGCATGCGGTCCAAGGAAGAGGCGCATGACTACCGCTACTTCCCCGACCCCGACCTGCTGCCGCTGGAAATCGAGCAGGCCTGGGTCGACCACATCCGCGACACGATGCCGGAACTGCCCGATGCCAAGAAGGCGCGGTTCATGGCCGATTTCGGCCTGACCGACTATGATGCCAACGTGCTGACCGCCGATCTTGAAAGCGCAGGCTTCTTCGAGGCCGTGGCCCAGGGCCGTGACGGCAAGATGGCCGCCAACTGGGTCATCAACGAGCTTTTCGGCCGCCTGAACAAGGAAGGCCGCGACGATTGCCGACAGCCCGGTTTCCGCGGCCCAGCTTGGCGGGGTGATCGACCTGATCGCGAGTGGCGAGATCAGCGGCAAGATGGCCAAGGACCTGTTCGAGATCCTGTGGTACCGAAGCGCGGCGACCCGACACAGATCGCGGCCGAGCGCGGGCATGAAGCAGGTCACCGACACCGGCGCGATCGAGGCGGCGGTGGACGAGATCATCGCAGCCAACCCGGCGCAGGTGGAAAAGGCCAAGGCCAATCCGAAACTCGCGGGCTGGTTCACCGGTCAGGTGCTGAAGGCGACCGGCGGCAAGGCCAACCCGGCCACCGTGAACGAGCTGGTTGCCCGCAAGCTGGGTCTTTGAACGACAAAGGGCGGCCCGCAAGCCGCCCTTGTTGCCGAGAAATCGCGTCGGTCAGGAGCGACGGCGACGTTTCAGGGCGGCAAGCCCGCCAAGGGCGCCGAGCAGCAGCAACCCCGCAGCAGGAACCGGAACCGGCGCGACGTAGGTGATGGCCACGTCATCCAGAAGACCACCATACGTGTCTTTCGTGCCGTCCGCCCAGAAGCTGAGGTCGACGCTCTTCGGCCCGGCAAGGAAGAAGCTTCTGGAAACGGTCGTCCACTTGCCCACGGCACTGCCAAGATCGCCCGGCCCGACGATGCTCCCGGACACCAGCGTGCCAAGGGAATAGCCGATCACGTTCGTCAGCGGATCGCTCGTGCGCGGGCTGTAGGCGAAACTCAGGCTGTAGTGGCCCGCCTTGGCCAGCGACACCGTCTGCACGATCCGCGTGTTGGACCCGCGGCTCGGATGGCTGTCGAGTTCGACATAGTAGTCGCCATCTGCGGCGTCGATCGTGGTCAGGGTCCGGTCGGTCTGAACCTCGATCCCCTTGCCATAGACCGTGCTCCAGCCCGGCAGGTTGCGCCAGACGTTCCAGCCGCTTCCGGTGGTCGGCAAGGCTTCGAACGTCAGATAATCATAGAACCCGATGGATTTCGGAGAGTCCTCGAAGCTTCCGTTCTGGACAATCGTCGCACCGCTGGCAGGTGCGGCAAGAAGAGCCGCAAACGCGGCAATCGCATAAAACCGTCGCATCAATCGTTACCTCACTATCAATAGGGTGAGGTTACTGCGAAAGCGCGCGGGCACAAAGGAAATACGGCAGAACCATGTCTTAATTGCATGATTTATAATGAATAATTTCCCCGTGAACGACAGTCGTCGATTCTGCTGCCAACCCCTCGGGCTGACGAAACAATACGGGAACATCCTCCGGATGAGCGGCAAAGCCCCGAAATCCCTCTGGTTGAATGCGGTCCGCTGATTCCCCTCGATTCCGACGACCGCGGATATCCTGCATCCTTGCGACGGGCGATTGACGCCGATCCTCAGGCTGTCGGGTGCCGCTCCGTTTTACAGCACCGCCACCTGTCGTTATGGTCGCCCCCGGAAACAGCGCGAGTCACCCGATGCCGATCTATGAATACAAGGTCATCCCTGCCCCCCGCCGGGGCGAGAAGACCCGCGGGGCCAAGACCACGGCCGACCGCTTCGCCCATGCGCTGACCCAGGTGATGAACGAGCTTGGCCGTGACGGCTGGGAATACCTGCGCGCCGACACACTTCCCTGCGAGGAGCGGGTCGGCCTGACAGGCAAGACAACTGCCTTCCAGAACATGCTCGTGTTCCGACGCGCGCTCGGGGCCGAGACACCCCGCACCGAGGCGCCCGCACCGGCGCCCGCCGCGATGACGGCGATCGCCCCCGAAGGCACGCCGCCCCGCCTGCCCGCGCCCACTGAGACGCCGTCTACCGCCCCAGCCCTCGGGCCCGCGCGCGGCGGCGATCTGGCCGCCGAATAATCACCCAGAGATTTCCAGCGCCAGCGCGTGAATCCGGGCCACCAGGTCCGGCCCGATCGCCGCGTGAACCGCGCGATGCCGGGCGATCCGAGTCATGGGCGCAAAGGCGGGCGCGCCGATCCTGACGCGGAAATGGCTTTCACCCGACCCGTCGTCACCGGCATGGCCTGCGTGAAGGTGGCTCTCGTTGACCACCTCGAGCACCGTCGGGGCGAATGCGGCCTGAAGCCGCGCCTGTATTTCGTCCGCAACCCGCATTTTAGGTGCCTGCCCCCTTCTATCCCGCGTCGGAACATCTAAACTCTTGCGTCCGAGTCAGAAAGGCAAGTCCGATGGCAGACCGCCCTCCCTTCGAATTCGACATCCGCGTCTCGTCCGACAAGAAACGGCGCAAGACCGGTCGTCGGGGCATGTCCGGCGCCTTTGAAACCTCGACCCGCGCCTGCGATCATCCGGGCTGCAAGGAGGCGGGGCAGTATCGCGCGCCGAAGTCGCCCGACCTGCTGGACGAATTCTTCTGGTTCTGCCGCGACCATGTGCGCGAATACAATCTGAAGTGGAATTTCTTCCAGGGCCAGACCGATGAGGAATTCCAGAAGTTCCTCGACAAGGACCGGCTCTGGGGCCGCGAGACGCAGCCCTTCGGCAAGCGCCCCGACGAAGGCCGCGCCTGGTCGCGCCTCGGGGTCAACGATCCGATCTCGATCCTGGGCGAAAAAGCCACGCAGAACCCCGGCAAGCCCACCGGCAACGCCACCCGCAAGCTGCCCGCGACCGAACGCAAGGCGCTGGAGATTCTCGACGCCCGCGACACCTGGACGCGGACCGAGATCCGCAAGCAGTACAAGAGCCTCGTCAAGGATCTGCACCCCGACATGAACGGCGGCAACCGCGACGACGAGGAACGCCTGCAAGAGGTGGTCTGGGCCTGGGACCAGATCAAGGAATTGCGCTACTTCCGCGAGTGAGTCACGCCGGGATGAACGTCATCGCGACGCCGTTCATGCAGTAGCGCAGGCCCGTCGGCGCGGGGCCGTCGTCGAACACATGCCCCAGATGCCCGCCGCAGCGGCGGCAATGCACCTCGGTCCGTGTGCCGAACAGACCGGGATCGGGTTTGGTCGCGACCGCATCCGGCAGGGGTTGCCAGAAGCTGGGCCATCCGGTGCCGCTGTCGAACTTGGTCGACGACGGGAACAGCGGCAGCTCGCATCCCGCACAGGCAAAGACGCCCACGCGCTTTTCCTGCTCCAGCGGGCTGGTGAAGGGCCGCTCGGTATCCTCCTCGCGCAACACGGCATAGGCCTCGGGCGACAGCTTCGCGCGCCACTCCGCCTCGGTCATCGTGACCCCGAACGTCTCGGCCTGAACGGGTGATCCCCGCCAGCTCAGCCCCGCGCCGGCCAGCGCCAGCATTCCGAAATGGCGTCGCGTCATCATCGCGTCCTCCTCCTGTGCAGGCCCCGCCCGCCGACTGTCATGCCAAGTCCTACGCAGCGGCGCGCGTGAAAGTTGCGGTCTTCACGCGAAAGGGATCGGCCGTTACCCCCCGCGACGGCCTGCCTTCCCCTTGCACCCCCGCGCGTTATGTTCCATCAAGCGGCGGATCAAATGCGCGGGACGAGGCGGCCATGGACGGAGCTCTGGACAGGAACATGCGGCCGACGGAAGAAATCTCCGTCCGTGATGTCTTCGGCATCGACACCGACATGCATGTGAAGGGCTTTGCCGAACGCTCCGAGCGCGTGCCGGAGATCGACCCGACCTACAAGTTCGATCCTGACACGACGCTCGCCATCCTTGCAGGCTTTGCCTACAACCGCCGCGTGATGATCCAGGGCTATCACGGCACGGGAAAATCCACCCATATCGAACAGGTGGCGGCGCGGCTGAACTGGCCCTGCGTGCGCGTGAACCTCGACAGCCACATCAGCCGGATCGACCTGATCGGCAAGGACGCGATCAAGCTGCGCGACGGCAAGCAGGTGACCGAGTTCCACGAAGGCATCCTGCCCTGGGCGCTGCGCAACCCCGTCGCCATCGTCTTCGACGAATACGACGCAGGCCGCGCCGACGTGATGTTCGTGATCCAGCGCGTGCTGGAGCATGACGGCAAGCTGACGCTTCTCGACCAGAACGAGATCATCACGCCGCATCCCTGCTTCCGCCTCTTCGCCACGTCGAACACCGTGGGCCTGGGCGACACGACCGGCCTCTACCACGGCGTCCAGCAGATCAACCAGGCGCAGATGGACCGCTGGAGCCTTGTCGCCACGCTCAACTACCTGAGCCACGACGCGGAAGCCGCGATCGTCCTGGCGAAAAGCCCGCATTACAACACCGAGAAGGGCCGCAAGACCATCAACCAGATGGTCACCGTGGCCGACCTGACCCGCACCGCCTTCATGAACGGCGACCTCTCGACCGTGATGAGCCCGCGGACGGTGCATCACCTGGGCCCAGAACGCCGAGATCTTCCGCAACGTGGGCTACGCCTTCCGCCTGACCTTCCTGAACAAGTGCGACGAACTGGAACGCCAGACCGTCGCCGAGTTCTACCAGCGCTGCTTCGCCGAGGAACTGCCCGAAAGCGCCGCCAGCATGGCGATGAAGTAAATGCGTGCGGCCGCGACGGGGCTTGTCCTCGCTGCGGCGCTTGCCCTGCCCTGCCGGGCCGCCGATGACCCCGCCGAATATCCCGCCGCGCAATGCGCCGCGCTGTGGCTGGGGCAGGATGACTACGCGCGGCAATCGAAGCTTCTGCCGCAAGACCCGAAGGACGTTGCCCTGGGCGAGGCGTTCCGCGCCGTCGCCCACCGCCTGACCACCCGCGACGCCGCCGCCATCGACGCCTTCATCGCGAAGCAGGTTCCGATCATGTCCTTCATGGTCGAGGCCTATATCTACGGCGACGACCGGCAAAGCCGCGACATCTACGAAAGGCTGATGGACGATTGCGCCGCCTTCGCAGCCACGCAGCCCGAGACGCGCGACCTGCGCTAAGCCCACGGCGGCAGTCGGGCCGACGCATAAAAGTTTTCATTTCGCCTTATTGATGAGCGGAACATTTCGCTACATGATGAAGTCATGTGCGGTATGAAAACTCTCATCGCGCTCGCCTTCGGCCTGACCTCCCTGCTTCAGGCCCCTCCCGTCTTTGCCCAATCCGCCGACCTGCGCCTGTTCGCGACCTGCGCCGGCCGCCTTTCGGCGCTGATGGAACACCAGTGGTTGCTGTCCGATCCCGCTTCGGACCAGACGGCCCGGCAGCGCGAGTCGATGCTCTCGCTCGTGGCGGCGATGGCGGGCCCCGAGGATGCCACCCGCGCCCTCAATTGGCGGATCGAGGCAAAGGCGGCCCAGGCCAGCCTGCTGGCGCGCGCGCGCTTCGGCACGAATGAGGCGACCGCCGCGCGCTCGGCGCAGCGGTCGGATGATCTGCTGGCGATGTGCCAGTCGTTGCTGCTCGGCTGAACGGTCAGCCGCGCGCGGCTTTCGTGGCCTTGGCCCACCACAAGAGATCGTCCAGCGCCGCCGTGGCCGGCCCTGTCAGGTTCGCCTCGATCTCGCTGATCGGAGCGTTGCCGCCCAAGGGGTGCACCTTGAAGAAATCCGCCCCGCCGATGTGCACGGCATGCCGGATCGGCACCATCTGCAACTCCACCGCGATGCCGCGCAGATGCTCCAGCGCCCGCGCCCCGCCCATCGAGCCATAGGCGATCGCCGTCATCGGCTTGCGCACCCATTCCACATAGGCCTGGTCGAGCGCATTCTTCAGCGCCCCGGTGATCGAGTGGTTGTATTCCGCCACCACGAAAACATAGCCGTCGAACTCCGCCAGCTTCTTCTGCCAGGCCACCGCACGCGGATCGGCACTCGGCATCCACATGTTCGACGCCATCTCGTCGAACAGCGGCAGGTCGAAGTCCCGAAGATCGACCAATTCGACCTCCAGATCGTCGCGCGCCTGCATCTGCGCCAGCATCCACTGGGCCGGCTTGTCAGCGAACCGGGTCTTGCGGGTCGAGCCGATGATCAGGGCGATACGGGGTTTGGTCATGGAGAGGCCATCCTTCGGTTGGAGGAAGTGAACTTGTCAGTTCACTCTCGTCCGGAAGGATGCGCGATGAAACAAGCACCCGCGCGCGGCCCCTGTGCGCAGGGGCACAGACCCGGCTACACCTCGGGCGTCTGCAACGAGCGGAAGATGTGCGGCAGCACGATCTCCACGATCAGGCTTACCAGCCAGACCAGGAACGTCGCGGCGAGCCAGTTCGACAAGCCGTCGATCGACATCCCCGGATTGGCGAGGTCGGTCATCCAGAGTCCGAAGAATACCGTGATCAACGACAGGCTGCCCATGATCTGCGGAAGATTCGCCTTCGCCAGCTTCTCGAAGAGGGGCCGCGCCGCCGCCTGGACCGCCGTAAAGATCACGACGGCCATGAAGAAGCCAACGAACCCCACCTCGAAGCCCGGACCAAGGATCAGTGCCGCGAACAGGATCGCTGCCGCGTTCGCGATGCCATAGGTCGCCACCGCCACCAGGAAACGCTTCATCCACTGCCTCCCATTTGCCTCCGCCCACCCTAACCGCCGCCGCCCGATGCGACAATCACCCTTGCCCTCGCCCGCGTCCGGCGCGACAAATGCGGCATGTCAAAGCCCACCGACAACCCCGCCGATCCGTTCAAGAAGGCCCTCGCCGAGGCCACCAAGGTCATGGCCGATGACCCGGACATGACCGTGACCTATTCGGTCGATCCGCCTGGCATGACCAAGGATGGCGTCCGCCTGCCGCAGGTCAGCCGCCGCATGACCCGCGACGAGGTGCTGCTCGCCCGCGGCACCGCCGACGCCTTCGCGCTGCGCCGCAAGTTCCACGACGATGCGACCGACGCCCGCTACGCCCCCACCGGCCAGCTCGCGCGCGAGATCTACGACGCGATGGAAACCGCTCGCTGCGAAGCCGTGGGTGCCCGCGCCATGCCGGGCACGGCCGGGAACATCGACGCCAAGATCGGTCACGAGGCCGACCGCAAGGGCTACGCCCAGATCACCCAGGCCGCCGACGCGCCGCTCGCGACCGCGGCGGGCTATCTGGTGCGCCATCTCTCGACAGGGCGCGACCTGCCCAAGGGTGCCGCCAACGTCATGGACCTGTGGCGCGGCTTCATCGAGGAACAGGCGGGCGGCACGCTCGAGAACCTCGATCACGTGCTGGCCGACCAGGCGGCCTTTGCGCGCCTGTCGCGCAAGGTCATCTCCGACCTCGGCTATGGCGACCAGCTGGGCGACGACCCCGACATGGACGACCAGGACGAGGCTGGCGACGACGCCGAACAGGATCCCGAAAGCCCCGATTCGGCGGGCGACGATCAGGACCAGTCCGAAGACAGCGAGGCCAGCCCGGAACAGAGCCAGGACGAACAGGACGATGCCGCGCAGGCGCAGGTCTCGATGGAAGACAGCGCCGACATGGAACAGGGCGACGAGGCCGAACTGCCCGAGGGCGAGGCTCCGCTCGAACCGCCGCCCCCCGCGCCCTATTCCGACGCCGACCCCAACTACACGGTCTTCACCACCGACTTCGACGAGGAAATCCGCGCCGAGGACCTTGCCGAACCGGCCGAGCTTGAACGCCTGCGCGCCTATCTCGACCAGCAGCTCGAACCGCTGAAGGGCGCCGTCTCGCGCCTCGCCAACAAGCTGCAACGCCGCCTTCAGGCCCAGCAGAACCGCAGCTGGGAGTTTGACCGCGAGGAAGGCATCCTCGATGCGGGCCGCCTCGCGCGCGTGGTCGCCAACCCCACGATGGCCCTGTCGTTCAAGGTCGAGAAGGACACCGAGTTCCGCGATACCTGCGTCACGCTCCTGCTCGACAACTCCGGCTCGATGCGGGGTCGCCCAATCTCCATTGCCGCGATCTGCGCCGATGTGCTGGCCCGCACGCTGGAACGCTGCGACGTGAAGGTGGAGATCCTGGGCTTCACCACCCGCGCCTGGAAGGGCGGACAAAGCCGGGAAAGCTGGCTCGCCTCGGGCCGCCCGCAACAGCCCGGCCGCCTGAACGACCTGCGCCACATCATCTACAAATCCGCCGACGCGCCGTGGCGGCGGGCAAGGCCGAACCTCGGCCTGATGATGAAAGAGGGCCTGCTGAAGGAGAACATCGACGGCGAGGCGCTGGAATGGGCGCACCGCCGGATGACGATGCGCCCAGAGGCGCGGCGCATCCTGATGGTCATCTCAGACGGTGCCCCTGTCGATGACAGCACGCTGTCGGTCAACCCCGCGAACTACCTCGAAAAGCACCTGCGCGACGTGATCGCGATGGTCGAACGCCGCAAGCAGGTCGAGCTTATCGCCATCGGCATCGGCCATGACGTGACCCGCTACTACAACCGCGCCGTCACCATCACCGATGTCGAGCAACTTGCCGGGGCGATGACCGAGCAGCTCGCCAGCCTCTTCGACAGCGACCCGCGCAAGCGCGCCCGCGTTCTGGGAATGACCCGCGTCGCGGCGCGCTGAGGGCAGACCGAACCTTCCCAGGTCACCCCCTGCAACGGACGCGCCGCAAGGGCGTTGTAACCCCACCGGACCCCCTGCTAGGGTCCCGGCGCGCCCCGGTGGCGGGCGCGCCGCCAGCGGGGAAAGCACCGGTGTTCCAGACCTTCGAAACCACGTCCAACCCCGCGGCCGGTCCCGCCCGCCTTGCCGCGCTGCGCGCCGAACTGGCACGCCAGGGCCTCGCCGGGTTCCTCGTTCCCCGCGCCGATGTGCATCAGGGCGAATATGTCGCCGCCCGCGACGAGCGTCTGCAATGGCTGACCGGCTTCACCGGCTCCGCCGGGTTCTGCATCGTGCTGCCCGACATCGCGGGCGTCTTCATCGACGGGCGCTACCGCACGCAGGTAAAGTCGCAGGTCGACCTTGCCCGTTTCACCCCGGTCCCCTGGCCGGAAACCCGGGCGGGCGACTGGATCAGGGAACACCTGACCCAAGGCACCGTCGGCTTCGACCCCTGGCTGCATACCGAGGACGAGATCGCGAAGCTGACCGAGGCTCTGAAGGATACGGCGGTCACGCTCCGCCCGCTCGACGTGAACCCCGTCGACGCGATCTGGCCCGATCAGCCCGCCCCGCCAAAGGGCCGCGCCTTCCCGCATCCGGTCGAGCTTGCCGGCGAAACCTCTGCGTCGAAGCGCGCCCGCCTCGCCGAGCAGCTTCGCGCCGAGGGCCAGCGCGCCGCCATCATCACCCTGCCCGACAGCCTGTGCTGGCTTCTGAACATCCGCGGCTCGGACGTGCCGAAGAACCCGGTCCTGCACGGCTTCGCGATCCTGCACGACGATGCGTCCGTCACCCTCTTCGCCGACCCCGCAAAGTTCGACGACGCAACCCGCGCCCATCTGGGCGACGGCGTGACCCTCGCCCCGCCCGAGGCGTTCCCCGCCGCAATCGACGCGCTTCCCGGCCCCGTCCGCCTCGACCGCACCAGCGCACCGCTGGCGCTGCGCTACCGGCTGGAGGCTGCTGGCACACCCATCGCCTGGGGCGACGATCCCTGCCGCCTGCCCAAGGCCCGCAAGACCGAGGCCGAGATCGCCGCCACGCGCGAGGCGCACCTGCGCGACGGCGCGGCGATGGTCGAATTCCTCTGCTGGCTCGACGAAACGGCCCCCGCCGGCACGCTGACCGAGATCGACGTGGTCCGCGCGCTTGAAGGCTTCCGCCGCGCCACCAACGCGCTGCACGACATCAGCTTCGACACGATCTGCGGCGCAGGCCCCCATGGCGCCATCATGCATTACCGCGTGACCGAGGAAACCAACCGCAGGCTGGGCTGGGACGCGCTGGTTCTGGTCGACAGCGGCGGCCAGTACGTCGACGGCACCACCGACATCACCCGCACCGTCGCACTGGGCGATCCGGGGGACGAGGCGCGCAGCTGCTACACCCGCGTGCTGCAAGGGATGATCGCGATCTCGCGCATCCGTTTTCCGCGCGGCCTCGCCGGTCGCGACCTCGACCCGCTGGCGCGCGCCCCGCTCTGGATGGCCGGGCAGGACTACGACCATGGCACCGGGCACGGCGTCGGCGCGTTCCTGTCGGTGCACGAGGGCCCGCAGCGCCTCAGCCGCATCTCCGAAGTGCCGCTGGAGCCCGGCATGATCCTGTCCAACGAACCCGGCTACTACCGCGAAGGGCATTTCGGCATCCGGCTGGAGAATCTGATCGTGGTGCAAGATGCGCCAGCCCTGCCCCATGGCGACGATCGCGCGCCAGTTGTCGTTCGAGACGATCACCTTCGTCCCTCTCGACCGCCGCCTGATCCGCACCGATTTGCTCGCCCCGGGCGAGCGGGCCTGGCTGGACGACTACCATGCCGAAACCTTCGCCAAACTTTCCGGCAGGGTCTCGGCCAAGGCCCGCGACTGGCTCGCCGCAGCCACCGCACCGCTTTGACAATCACCCGGCACTCGGTCCACTCTGGCCGCTGGCAATTCAAGGGGGCACCGGCATGGCCGACCACATCAAGATCCGCAAGGCACCGGGCATCTGGACAATCCGCGCGGGCGGCGCAGTGCTGGCCGAGACCAAGAACGCGCTGGAACTGACCGAAGACCCCTATCCGCCCGTCATCTACTTCCCTCGCGCCGACATCGCCATGGCGATGATGGAGCCCAGCCCGCAGCATTCGACCTGCCCGTGGAAGGGGCAGGCCAGCTACTATTCGCTGGTGACGAAAAGCGGCACGATCCACAACGCCGCCTGGTCCTACGAGCACCCGAAAGAGGGCGTGGCGGCCATCAAGGACCACCTCGCCTTCTATCCCGAAAAGGTCACGGTCGAGCAACTCTGACCGCGCCCCGCGCCGAAAGCCAACCCATGCTGATCCGCCCCGACGAATTCACCCGCGCCTTCGTGGTGCTCTGGGGCCAGCGCGATGCGGCCGGCCTCGCCTCGCTCTGTGCCGAGGATGCCGAGATGCTGTCGATCACCGGCCTCTGGTGCGAGGGGCGTCCCCGCATCGCCGAAGTGCTCGAGGCCGAACTCTCGGGCGCCTTCGCCCAGTCCCGCCTCGTCACCGGCAAGGGTCGCCTGCGCCCGATGGGGCCGGGTGCGGCGCTGCTCAGCCAGCGGTTCGTCCTCAGCGGCCTCGTCGATGCCGAGGGCCGCGATGCGGGACGTGTGGCCGCCATGCTCAGCGCCGTCCTTCTGGCACGCTCGGACGGCTGGCAGGCCGCCATGCTGCATTTCTCGGCGCTCGCAGGCTGACAAACCCGCGATCCGCCGATCCGCGCCAACGGCCCATGTCATTTTCTGTTCACAAGTATCCCACGGGGTGATGAGCGCCTGGAAACGCCCCCGTGGGGCGTTTCAGCGAAGAACGCCCGGCCCTTGGCCGGGCTGGGGGGTGTGAAACCCCCAGTCCGACGCCAGCCCAGGGCGCTACCCCGCCAGCAGTGCCCGCGCCGCCTCGCGTGCGGCTTCGGTCACCGTATCGCCCGCCAGCATCCGGGCGATCTCGTCGACCCGCTCTTCAGGGCCAAGCGGCGTGACGACCGATGTGGTCATCCCGCCATCGACCCGCTTCTCCACCCGCCAGTGATGCGCGCCGCGCGCCGCGACCTGCGGCGAATGCGTCACCACCAGCACCTGCGCCCCGTCAGCCAGCGCCTTCAGCCGTCGGCCCACGGCATCGGCCGTAGCCCCACCCACGCCCCGGTCGATCTCGTCG
Organism: uncultured Alphaproteobacteria bacterium; assembly: GCA_963736565.1. Classification (GTDB taxonomy): domain Bacteria; phylum Pseudomonadota; class Alphaproteobacteria; order Rhodobacterales; family Rhodobacteraceae; genus Aliitabrizicola. The sequence goes on along the minus strand of CAVTOW010000005.1, from coordinate 720,085 downwards.
AAGATCAGGACCTGCCCGCCCTGCCCCCGCGAGAGGCACACCTTCAGCGCCAGCAGGAAGCGCGACATCTCGCCACCCGAGGCGATGCGGTTCAGCGGCCCCGATGGCGCGCCCGGATTGGTCGCGACCGTGAACATCACCACGTCGCGCCCCTCCGGTCCCGGCTCGCCCTCCGTCAGAACCGTGCGGAACACGGCGCGCTCCATCTTCAGCGGCGCCAGCTCTGCCGCCATCGCGGCATCGAGCCGCCCCGCAGCCTCGACCCGCACAGCGCTCGCCGCCCCCGCCCGCACGTCATAGGCGGTCTCGGCCTCGGCCACGCCTTTCGCCAGCGCGGCCATGTTCCGCGCGCCTCCGTCCAGCGCCTGAAGCCGCGCGCGCAGCGCCTCGGCGAACCCGCCCAGATCGTCCGGCAGGACCCCATGCTTGCGCGCCAGCGCCCGGATCGCGAACAGACGCTCTTCCGTCCGCTCCAACTCGCCCGGATCGAAGTCCAGCCCGCGCAGCGCCGCCTCGACCCCCGCCTGCGCCTCGCCCAGTTCCGCCAGCACCCGCCCCAGGGCCTCCAGCGCCGCGTCGAGCTGCCCCTCGGCCTTGTCTGCGGCCCCGTCCAGCCAGCGCTGCGCGTCGATCACCAGCCGCTCGGCCCCCTCGCTGCCCAGGGCCGCGTGGGCGCGCACGATATCTTGCCGGATGCGCTCGGCCCCCTGCATCATCCGACGCCGCGCGTCCAGCGCCGCCTCCTCGCCGGGCTGCGGGTCGAGCTTGTCAAGCTCTCCGACCGCGTGGCGCAGATATTCCTCCTCGCCCCGGATCGCCGCCAGCGCCGCCTCGGCCTCGGCCAGCGCGCGCCGCGCGGAACCCACGGCAGCCCAGCCATCGCGCAGCGCTCCGGTATCCAGCCCGGCGAAGGCATCCAGCAGCGCCCGGTGCCCGCGCGGGTTCAACAGGCCGCTGTCATCCTGTTGTCCGTGCAGTTCCACCAGCGTCTCGGACAGCGCGCGCAAGACCTCGCCCGTCACGCGGCGGTCATTGATCCACGCCGTCTTGCGCCCGTCGACCGTCGTCACCCGGCGAAGGATCAGTTCGTCCCCCGCGCCGATCCCCGCCTCGTCCAGCACCGCGCGTCCCGGATGATCGGCGCCCAGATCGAACACCGCCGTCACTTCCCCCTGCGCCGCACCTGCACGCACAAGGTCGGCCCTGCCGCGCCAGCCCAGCACGAACCCCAGCGAGTCGAGCAGGATCGACTTGCCCGCCCCGGTCTCGCCGGTCAGCACGTTCAGCCCCGGCTCGAAGCCGAGGCTCAGATGATCGATGATCAACAGATCGCGGATGTCGAGGCCGCGGAGCATGAACCTGCCCCCGCTGCCCTAAAGCCACTCGCCGCGAACGACCTGACGATAGACGCTGCTCAACCAGCCAGAACCTTCCTGCGCCTCGGCACTCAGCCCCGCGCCGGTCAGCAGACGATAGGCGTCGTCGTAGAACGGGCTGGACTGATAGTTGAAGCCCAGGATCGCCCCGGCGGTCTGCGCTTCCTTGTTGAAGCCAAGCGCCAGATAGCATTCGACCAGACGCAGCAGCGCCTCGGGCGTGTGGCTGGTGGTCTGGTATTGCTCGACCACCACGCGGAAGCGGTTGATGGCGGCAGTGTAATGCCCGCGCTTCAGGTAGTAGCGCCCGATCTCCATTTCCTTCGCCGCCAGATGGTCGAAGGCGAGATCGAACTTCAGCATGGCCGACGTCGCATAGTCGCTGTCGGGGTAAAGCTCGATCACGTCGCGCATGCCCTGCAGCGCCTGGAAGGTCAGGCCCTGGTCGCGGCCGACCTCGTCGATCTGGTCGTAATAGGACAACGCCAGCAGATACTGCGCATAAGGCGCATCTTCGTCATCCGGGTAGTAGTCCAGATACCGCTGCGCCGCCGCCCGCGCCTCTTCGTACTGGCCATCCTGATGATAGGAGAAGGCCTGCATGATGATCGCGCGCTTGGCCCATTCCGAATAGGGATAAAGCCGCTCGACTTCCGAGAAATAGCGGATCGCACGGTCGGGCTGGCGCTGCGTCTCAAGCTCGTATTCGGCGCGCTGGTAGATCTGCTCGGGCGTCAGGTTATCCAGCGCCTCGTCGTCGAGCGTCTGGCCCCCGCATGCTGCCAGAAACGCTACAAGCATGGCGGTGCCAAGCCAGCGCGCCCCGGTTCTTCCGCCTGTCATCAGACTGCACCTCGACCGATCCGTCCACTGGTCGCGCAGGGCGCGCCAGCCTCGTTGTCCGTGTCCTAACACAGAAAAATCCGGACCGCAAAACGCCTTTCCACTCCCCGGCGGGGGATGCCGCCGCCGGTCAGACGCGGGCGGGAAGATCAGCCGCAACGACACCCGCGCCCGGCAGCTTGCGTCCTGCCAGCGGGCCGATATCGACCATCTCGAAGGCATCCGCCGTGGCGAAAAGCGCCCGCAGCAGGCGGTTCGTCAACGCATGGCCTGCACGGATTCCCGTGTAGCGGCCAAGGATCGGCCCGCCCGCCAGATAGAGATCGCCGAGGGCATCCAGCATCTTGTGCCGCACCGGTTCATCGCTATGGCGCAGACCGCCCGGGCTCAGCACCCGGTCGCCCTCGACCACCACGGCATTGTCCAGCGTCCCGCCAAGGGCCAGGCCCCGCGCGCGCATGTCCTCGACATCCTGCTGGCGGCAGAAGGTGCGGCTGTCGCTCAGTTCGCGCACGAACGCGCCATTGGCCATCGCGAGCGTCTTTTCCTGACGCCCGATCGCCGCATCCTCGAATTCGATCCGGAACCGGATTTCCAGCATCTCCGCAGGCTCCAGCCATGCCACCGCGTCGCCCTCACGGACCTCGACCCGCTTGAGGATGCGCAGGGCGCGAACCGGCGTGACCTGCTCGCGCAGTCCGCGCGCGATGAAGGCGGTGACGAACTGCTCCGCGCTGCCGTCGAGGATCGGCACTTCCGGCCCGTCGATCTCGATCAGCGCATTGTGGATGCCGCAGCCCGCAAGCGCCGCCATGATGTGCTCGACCGTCGAGACCGTCACGCCCGAGGCGTTGCCGATCTCGGTGCACAGGCGCGACGGCACCACCGCGTCCCAGCGTGCCGGAACCAGCGCATCGCCCGAGGTGATGTCGGTGCGGCGGAACCATATCCCGTAATCCGCCGAAGCCGGCCGCACCACCATGCGCGCAACGGCGCCGGTGTGAAGGCCGATGCCCGTGAAGGTCACAGGAGATTTCAGCGTATGTTGCACGACGATCCTCAGGTTTCTTATGGGGCTTGCTGCAAAGGCATTCCCCTTGCCGCTTTTCGCCACGTTCAGCTAAGCGCCCATCCCCGCAAGAACAATTCACTCTTTGTAACGGGCTGTAACACGGCCCGCCCCGCTTGGCAGGTTTCCGCCCTGTCGCAGTTATCTCGTTGATTTACAAAGAAAAAAGGCCCGGTTTCCCGGGCCCTCGTCATAATCTTGTTACCGCGCTTCGGTAATAATTCAGTTGGCCTGACGGCGCAGGAACGCCGGAATCTCGATGCGCTCCTCGTCGGCGCTCAGTTCCGCCTCGTCGTCAAAGCCGGTCACCGGCGGCTGCTGACGCTGCGCTGCGGCGCTGCGCTCGGTCGAGGCATCGCCATGGCCCGCCATCCGGTTGATGAGCGAGCCGATCCCGAAGCGCGGCTTCTCGGCGGCGCGGGGCGCGGGTGCTGCCGGGCGCGCGGCGGGCGCAGCGGCAGGTGCGGCGCGCTGCGGCAACTTGCTGGCAGCAGCCTGCAACCGCGCCAGGGCCTCGGGCGATGGCTGGCCGATCTGGCGCGCGCGCGGCGCAACGAAGGCACTCGCATCATCCTCGGCCATGCCCATCCGCGCGGCAGGTGCGGCAGCGGGTTGCGGGCGATAGGCGGGGGGCGGCAACTCGTCCGCGTCGCTGTCATCGAAGAAGCTGTCGTCAGACGCCTCGGGCTGAAGCCCTTCGAACAGGCTCGGCTCCTCGGCCTCGAAGGACTCGGCGACCGGCGCGTCGCGGCGCGTCTCGGCAACCGGGGCCGCTGCGACGGGCGCTGCGGGCGGGACATAGGCCGGAACGGCAGGGCTCGCCATCGACCGGCGCGCGACCGGCGTTTCCGCCCGGTTGGACGCGCTCGCGTCGATGCCCGTGGCCACGACCGACACGCGGATGGCGCCTTCCATGCTGGTATCCAGCGTCGAGCCGACGATGATGTTCGCGTCGGGATCGACCTTCTCGCGGATGATGTTCGCCGCCTCGTCCAGTTCGAACAGCGTCAGGTCATACCCGCCGGTGATGTTGATCAGAACACCCTTCGCGCCATGCAGGCTGATCTCGTCCAGCAGCGGGTTGGCGATCGCCTTCTCGGCGGCCTGAACCGCCCGGTCCTCGCCGCGCGCCTCGCCGGTGCCCATCATCGCCTTGCCCATCTCGTCCATCACCGCGCGCACGTCGGCGAAGTCGAGGTTGATGAGGCCGGGGCGCACCATCAGGTCGGTCACGCCCTTGACGCCCTGATAGAGCACGTCATCGGCCATCGCGAAGGCTTCGGTGAAGGTGGTCTTCTCGTTCGCCAGCCGGAACAGGTTCTGGTTCGGAATGATGATCAGCGTGTCGACGACCTTCTGAAGCGCCTCGACGCCCTCTTCGGCCTGGCGCATCCGCTTGGCGCCCTCGAACTGGAACGGCTTGGTCACGACGCCCACCGTCAGCACGCCCAGTTCCCGCGCCGCCTGCGCGATGATCGGGGCCGCGCCGGTGCCGGTGCCGCCACCCATGCCCGCCGTGATGAAGCACATGTGCGCACCAGCCAGATGATCGACGATCTGCTCGATCGATTCCTCGGCCGCCGCCGCACCGACCGTGGGCCGCGCCCCGGCACCCAGACCTTCGGTCACGCGCACGCCCATCTGGATCGTCGCGTTCGCGCGGCTCTGCATCAGCGCCTGCGCATCGGTGTTGGCCACCACGAATTCGACCCCTTCGAGGTTCTGGTCGATCATGTTGTTCACGGCGTTGCCGCCCGCGCCACCGACGCCGAAGACCGTAATCCGGGGCTTAAGCTCTTCCCGCTCGGTGTTCATCACGAAGTTCAATGTCATTGTCTGTCCGCCCTATTTTTCGTTGCCCCGGCCGCGCAGAATTTCAAGGCGCCTCTGCTCGCGCCGCAGGTGGGTTGTCCCCAGATTATCCGCAATTCTATCCACAGTGACCCCGCAGGTCACGAGAAAAACGCCGTTTGCCCACAAAATATGGGGAAATGAATGCCGCCCTCAGCGGGATTTCGCCACAAGGGCCAGATGTGGGGTTTACCAGTTGTCCCGGAACCATCGGATCGCCCTTTTCAGCGACCGTGCGGGGATGCGTTCGGTCGGAATGTCGAAATCCCACCACTCGTCCTGCGGGTGGGCGGCGAACAGACACAACCCCACGGCGGCGGCAAAGGCGGGGCCGGTCGTGGCCTGCGGCAGACCCTGCACCCGCAATGGCCGACCGAGTCGCACCCTCTGGCCGAGGATTCGCGCAGCCAGCCCGTCAAGGCCCGGGATCTGGCTCGCGCCCCCCGTCAGCACGATCTGCTGGCTGGGCAGATGGTCGAACCCCGCCGCATCCAGCCGCGCCCGCACCTCTTCCAGGATCTCCTCGACCCGGGGCCGCATGATGCCGATCAGTTCGGTCCGGCTCACGGTGCGGCGGTCCTTTTCCCAGTCGCCCGAGTCGCCGCCGATCTCGATCATCTCGCGGTCGTCCATGCCCGTCGCATGCACGCCGCCATGCCGCGTCTTGATGCGTTCGGCCGTGGCCACCGCCACCTGCAACCCCTTCGAGATGTCCGAGGTCACATGATCGCCCCCCAGCCGCACTGCGTCGGCATAGATCATGTGCTTCTTGATGAAGATGCTCAGGCCGGTCGACCCGCCACCCATGTCGATGCAGGCCGCCCCAAGCTCCTGCTCGTCCTCCACGAGGCTCGAGAACCCCGCCACATAGGCCGACGAGGCGATACCGGCGAGTTCCAGGTCACAGCGCTTGATGCAGTAGAGCAGGTTCTGGATCACGCTCGCCTCGACCGACAGCAGGTGCAGGTCGCAGGCCAGACGGTTGCCGATCTGCCCGCGCGGATCGCCCAGACCCGAGCGGTGATCCAGCGCGAAGTTCACCGGCTGCGCATGCAGCACCTCGCGCCCCTCGCCGATGTCGGGCACGTCACAGGCCGACAGCACCCGCGCCACGTCCTGCTCCGTCACGACGCTGTCCTGAAGGTCCCACTCGCCCGCCAGCCCGTAGCTGCGCGGCTCGGCCCCCGAGAAGCAGGCAATCGCATGGTCCACCCGCACGTTCGCCATCTTCTGCGCGGCCTGCACGGCGGTGCGGATCGCCCGCTCCGTCTCGTTCATCACGCTGATCTCGCCAAACCGCACGCCGCGCGACCGTGTCGTCGCCGCGCCGATCACCCGGAATGACGACTGACCCGCCATCGGCCCCACGCCATCGGCCTCGCGCAGCCGGTCCGGCCCGTCGAAGCGCAGGATCAGGCAGGCGATCTTCGAGGTTCCCACATCCAGAATGGCGATCACGCCGCGCTGCATCGCGACACGACGCATGTTCCGCATGGCCCGCTGAGACTGGTAGAGGTCGGTCATAAATCACTTGCTCCGGTTTCAATAAGTCCGCGCGCTTCGCGCATCCGCGTCAGCGCGCCGGGGGTCAGCCGCAAAACCGGCCGTTGCTCGTTGCGCAGATCGACAGCCAGCACATCGCGCTCCAGAAGCTGCTCGGCCTTGTCCAGCGCGATCACCCGCTCCAGCGCCTGCACCGCGCCCAGTTCCGGCAGCAGGATGCGCTGGTCGCGGTCCAGCACCACGTCCCACCGCCGCTCGCCCATCCGCACCAGCCCGCGCAGCCGGGTCGCGATCGGCCCCGCCGCCGCGATCAGTTCCATCGCCTCGGGCACGGCGGCATTCGCCCCCTCGCCCGACACGATCGGCAGGTCGCTGCGGTCGGCGCGGGCAAAAATGCGCGCCACGCGCATCCCTTCGCCGTCCAGCAGCGACAGTTCCGACGGCGTGCGCCAGATCAGCACCGGCACACGCTCGGTGATCGTCACCTGCAACACGCCCCCTGCCCGCACCCGCAGGTCGGCCCGCGCGACTGCATCCAGTTCCTCGATCTTCGCCTGCTGTGCCGCCATGTCGATCTCGAAGGACGACAGCGGGAATTTCAGATCGACCTTGGCCCGCACCGCCTCGGCCAGCGCGGGCGAGGCGCCATCGACCGCCAGCAGATGCACGAGGAATTCCGGACGCTTCTCCACCTTGTCCCAGGTCCCGGCCCAGGCCGCCGAGATCTCGGCCCGCCGCCCGGTGTCCGAAAGATACATCCCCGCGCTGAACACCACGACAAAGGCAGGCAGCCCCACCCGCAGCAACGCCCGGAAGATCGGGGTCAGCCACAGCCGCTGCATCCGGTAGGCGGCCCGGCTGGGCGCCGGATCGCGCAGGATGGCGGGGACCGTCGGCCTTATCGGTTGCATGACGCATCCTCCACGATCCAGGCGCACAGCTCGGGAAAGCCGATCCCCACATGCGCCGCCTGTTCGGGCGACAGCGAGGTGGGCGTCATCCCCGGCTGGGTGTTCGTCTCCAGCAGGATCAGCCCCTCGCTGCCCCGCGCCTCGTCCCAGCGGAAGTCGGTGCGGCTCAGGCCCCGGCAGCCAAGCGCCCGATGCGCGCGCAGCGCATAGTCGAGGCAGGCCTTCCGCGATGACTCGAGCGGCATGTTGGCGGGCACCTCATGGCGCGACCCGCCCGGCTTGTACTTGGCGTCGTAGTCGTACCAGCCGTCGGTGATGATGTCGGTCACGCACAGCGCCCGGTCGCCCAGCACGCTGACCGTCAGTTCGCGCCCCGGCACATAGGCCTCGACCATCACCGTCTCGGGCATCGTCTCGGCAAGGCGGCGGCGCATTCGCCCCCTCGCGCACGATATAGACGCCGACCGACGAGCCTTCGTTGTTCGGCTTCACCACATAGGGCGCGGCCATCACATGCCCCGCCTCGACCTCGTCCCGCGTGGCGATCACGCTCTCGACCACCGGCAGTCCCGCCGCCCGATAGGCGTCCTTGGCCCGCGCCTTGTCCATCGCCAGCGCCGAGGCCAGAACCCCGGAATGCGTATAGGGAATGCGCAGCCATTCGAGGATGCCCTGCACGCAGCCATCCTCGCCCCAGCGGCCATGCAGGGCATTGAAACAGACGTCAGGTTTCAGCTCGTCCAGACGCGCGGCAAGGTCGAGGCCGCAATCGACCTCCACCACCTTCGCGTATCCTGCCGCCCGCAGTGCCGCCGCGCATTCGCGCCCTGTGACAAGCGAAACCTCCCGCTCCGCGGAAAGCCCACCCATCAGTACCGCCACTTTGGGGGCTGCCCTGCTCGACATGCCCGCCACCGCCTCTGATCGGACCTTTGCGGCCCGTTGTTATTGGATCAGTGCGCGCCGGTTCACCGACGCGCATGATTTCCCACTCTAATGTCAAACCGCTGTGATCGAAAACCCTTTTTCGCACCGCTTCGCCCAATTCCTCCAGATCGGCGGCCGTCGCCCCGCCCGCATTGATCAGGAAATTGGAATGCATCTCGCTCATCTGCGCCCCGCCCCGCCGCGCGCCGCGCATCCCGGCCTCGTCGATGACCTTCCACGCCTTCAGCTCGTGGCGGTCATCCGCGCGCCCGGTGCTGGAAAACCCCGCCGGATTGCGAAAGGTCGACCCCGCGCTGCGCTCCTTCGTCGGCTGGCTCGCATCGCGCTTGGCGATCTGCTCGGCCATCCGCGCCTCCAGCGCCGCAGGGTCGCCCGGCCCGGCCCGGAACGTCGCCTGCACGATCACCGCGCCCTCCGGCAGGTCGCTCTGCCGGTAGCGCAGATGCAGGTCCGCGGCCGGGATCGTTACCACCTCGCCCGACCGCGTCACGACCCGCACCTCGACCAGATGATCGGCCACATAGGACCCATAGCACCCGGCATTCATCCGCACCGCGCCACCGATGCTGCCCGGAATGGTCCGCAGGAAGGTCAGGTCGAGCCCCGCCTCCGCCGCCTTGCCGCGCCACATGCGCATCCAGCGCCGCAGCCCCGGCCATCACACGGTCGCCCTCGACCGAAATCCCGTTGAACCCCCGCCCCAGCCGGATCACCACCGCCCGCATGCCCGCCATCCCGCACGATCAGGTTGGACCCCACCCCCATCGGAAACACCGGCACCGCCGGATCGAGCGCCGCCAGAAACCCGCTCAGATCAGCCTCGTCCGCCGGCTGGAACAGCCAGTCCGCCGGCCCGCCCACCCGCAGCCAGGTCAGGTCGGCCAGGGGCCGGTCCGGGGTCAGCGTGCCGCGCACGGGGGGAAGATGGGTCATGTCACATCCGGGCCTTGCCAGTCGTCCCGCCGATAGCGCAAGCCGATGCCCCCGGCAATCCGGGCGCTACTCCGCCGGCTCCTGCCGCTCGTCCCGCTTGGGGCGCAGCCAGCGCCACAGGTAGATCAGCGGCCAGCGCAGCACGCTCGCCCCCGCCGCCAGCAGCAGCAGGCCCCAGAGCGGCCCGTTGACATAGGTGACCCAGCCGAGGAGCGGGATGCCCATCGCGATCAGCACATAGGCCGCCCGCCAGTGATGATCGCGCGAGGGCAGCATCGCGATCACGTTCGCCACGATCAGCCAGACAAGCGCAAGAACCAGCGGTTCGGTCATGTCCGCCCCTCGCGCGGATCGCGCACGGGCAGGCCCAACGCCTTGCGCCCGAAATAGATCAACGGGTTGCGGAACATCGACAGGAACCCCGCCGTAGCGCCGAGTGCCCACCAGATCCCGTGATCGACCCCGATCCAGACGATCAGCACCGGCGCCGCAACCAGCAGCGCCAGACCGGGTACCATCTGCAACCGCATCGGCAACAGCGCCACGACGGTGGCCGCGATGGCCCAAAGGCAGGCAAGGGTCAGGGCTGCGGACATGGGCGAGCATCCTCCAGCCAAAGGCGTAGCGCGCGGGCCAAGCCCTTGGCGATACCTCTTTCGGATAGGTAAACCATCCTCATGCCCCCAGCCGCGCGGGCAGGCCGTTCGCCCAGGCGCTGATCGTGCCCGCGCCCAGACAGACGACCATATCCCCCGGCCGCGCCTGTTCGCGCACCAGCCGCTCCAGATCGGCCTCGTCCAGGATCGCGCGGGCATGGCGATGGCCATGCGCGATCAGCCCCGCCACCAGATCATCGCGCGAGGCCCCCGCGATCGGTTCCTCGCCCGCCGCATAGACCTCGGCAATGGCCACCACGTCGGCCTCGTTGAAGCAGGTGCAGAAATCCTCGAACAGGTTCGACAGGCGGGTATAGCGGTGCGGCTGATGCACCGCGATGACCCGCCCCGCCGTCGCCTGCCGCGCCGCCTTCAGCACGGCGGCGATCTCGACCGGGTGGTGCCCGTAATCGTCGATGATCGTCACGCCGCCCAGCACCTCGCCCACCTTGGTGAAGCGCCGGTTCACGCCGCCAAAGCCCGCCAGCGCCTCGCGGATCTCGTCCTTCTTCATGCCCAGATGCCGCGCCACGGCAATCGCCGACAGCGCGTTCGACACGTTGTGATCCCCCGGCATCGGCAGGCTGCAACCCTCGATCACGCTGCCCTCGCCCTCGCCCTGCAAGGCCACGTCGAAATGCGCGACGCCCTTGTCATAGGTCAGGTTCACCGCCCGCACATCGGCCTGCGCGTTGAAGCCGAACGTCACCACGCGCCGGTCCGTCACGCGGCCCACCAGCGCCTGAACCTCGGGATGGTCGGTGCAGCACACGGCCAGCCCGTAGAACGGCACGTTCGACACGAAATCGGTGAAGCCCTGCCGCAGGTTCTCGAACGTGCCCCAATGCTCCATGTGCTCGGGGTCGATGTTCGTCACGATGGCGATGGTCGCGGGCAGGCGGTTGAAGCTGCCGTCGCTCTCGTCGGCCTCGACCACCATCCACTCGCCCGCCCCCGCCCGCGCGTTCGAGCCATAGGCATGGATCACGCCGCCGTTGATGACCGTCGGATCGAACCCGCCCTTGTCCAGCAGCGTCGCCACCATCGTGGTCGTCGTGGTCTTGCCATGCGTCCCGGCAATGGCGATGTTCGACTTCAGCCGCATCAGTTCGGCCAGCATCTCGGCCCGCCGCACCACCGGCAGCTTGCGCCGCCGCGCCTCTTCCAGTTCCGGGTTGCCCTTCTTGATCGCGGACGAGATCACCACCACCGCCGCATCGCCGATGTTCTCGGCCCGCTGCCCCTCGAAAAAGACGGCCCCCAGCCCCACCAGCCGGTCGGTGATCTTCGACGCCTTCGCATCCGATCCCTGCACGCGGTAGCCAAGCGTCATCAGCACTTCGGCGATGCCCGACATGCCGATCCCGCCGATCCCCACAAAGTGGATCGGCCCCAGTTCGAGGGGAAGTTTCGTCGCCGCGTTCATGCCGCCTCTTTCGCTGCCAGCCGTTCCACCACCGCGACCAGACGCTCGGTCGCATCCGGCCGTCCCTGCGCCAAGGCATTCTGCGCCATCCGCAGCGCCCCCGCAGGATCGCCGAGGACCGAGGCGATGTGCCCCGCCAGCCCGGCAGGATCAAGCAGCTTTTCCGGGATCAGGATGGCTGCCCCTGCGTCAACCAGCCCGCGCGCATTGGCGGTCTGGTGGTCGCCCGTCGCCGCCGCGAAGGGGATCAGGATCGACGGCCGCCCGATCACGCTGATATCCGCGACCGACGACGCCCCCGAGCGCGAGATCACAAGCTGCGCCTCGCTCAGCCGCCGGGGAATGTCGGTGAAGAACGGCTGCACCTCGACCGCGATCCCCGCCGCATCGTATGCCGCCTGCGCCGCCTCGGCATCCTCGTCGCGCGCCTGATGCGCCACCCGCAACAGCCGCCGCACATCTTCGGGCAACAGCGCCACCGCCGCAGGCACGACCTGCGACAGGATGCGCGCGCCCTGCGACCCGCCGATGACCAGCAGGCTCATCGGATAATCGCCCGGCGGGATATAGGCCGCGCCGCCCCGGTCCAGCACCGCCGCCCGCACCGGATTGCCGGTGTGGATGCCCTCCACCCCCTCGGGCAGCGCGGTGGGCCATGTCCCGCAGGCCACCGCATCGACCCGTCCCGCGAACCGCGTGTTGACCTTGCCCAGCACCCCGTTCTGCTCGTGGATCATGCGCGGCACGCTTCAGGATCACCGCCGCCGCCAGTGCCGGGATCGTCGGATAGCCGCCGAACCCGACCACCACCGCAGGCCGGTCGCGCCGCAGCGCCATCACCGCCCCCGCCACGCCCGCCGCGATCCGCGCAGGCACCAGCGCCTTGGCCATCAGCCCGCCCCGCGCGAAGGTGGCCGAGGCCACCTCTTCCACCACGACCGCCTTGGGAAACCCGCCCGCATAGCGCGCGCCCCGCGCATCCGTCGACAGCCGCACCCGCCAGCCGCGCGCCAGCATCGCCTCGGCCAGCGCCTGCGCGGGAAACATGTGCCCCCCGGTCCCCCCGGCGGCGATCAGCAGAAGCGGCGCGGCCACGCCTCAGCGCCCGCGCTTGAACAGGATGTCGCCGATCTGGCCCTGCGGCCGCACCCGCGTGAACGCCAGAAGCGCCCCCACCGTGATCCCCGCCGCGATCACCGAAGACCCGCCATAGCTCACGAAGGGCAGCGTCATCCCCTTGGCAGGCAGCAGCCGCACCGCCACGCCCATGTTGATCATCGCCTGCACCCCGAACATGCAGGCCAGCCCCGTGCCCGCCAGCCGGATGAACGGATCGCGCTCCTTCATCAGCCGCAGAAGCGAGCGTACGGTGACGGTCGCGTAAAGCGCGATGATGACCAGCACCAGGATCAGCCCGTATTCCTCGGCCGCCACCGCGATGATGAAGTCGGTATGCGCGTCGGGCAGCGACCACTTCACCTGCCCCTCGCCCACGCCCACGCCGAAGAACCCGCCTTCCTGGATCGCGTTGGCCGCATAGCCAAGCTGCGTGCGCGGATCGACATCCGGCGTCAGGAACCCGTCGATCCGGCGTGCGAAATGCTCGGACGCGTTATAGGCGAACATGCCGCCCACGCCCGCCAGCCCGACGATCACCACGATCAGCAGCATCGGCGCGCCCGCCACGAAATACATGACACCCCAGGCGAACAGCACCAGCATCGCCTGTCCGAAATCCGGCTGCAGCGCCAGGAACACCACGATGATCAGCGCGATCACGAAGGACGCCGTCTTGCCCGGCGGGCCGTTCACGTCATAGCTCGCCGCGATCAGCCAGGCGCAGACGATCACGAAGCAGGGCTTGAGGAACTCCGACGGCTGGAACGACGCGAACCCCAGCGAGAACCAGCGGATCGCGCCCTTGCCGAAATCCGTCCCGAAGAACGGCAGCAGCGCCAGCGCCACGAAAGCCGCCGCAAAGCCCAGCACCCCCAGCCGCCGCACCATCTGCGGCGACATCATCGACGTGCCCAGCATCGCGACGATTGCCATGCCCCCGAAGAACGCCTGCCGCTGCACATAGTGGAACGGGTCGAGCCCGTTGCGCGTGGCCAGCGGGACCGAGGCCGCAAGCCCCAGCAGCATCCCGATCCCGAACAGCACCAGAACGCAGGTCAGCGACCATTTGTCGATCGTACGCCACCAGCGCGGAAGCACCGGCTCGCCCACCCGCGCGGGCATGGAGCCATAGACCATCTCAGTCATGGGTATCGCCTGTCTGCTCTGTCGCCGGGTTGACCCCGGTCGTCCGCCTCATCCGCACGGGTTCACCCCGCATCGTGAGCGCATGCTAGCGCAGTTCCCGCGATGTGGCTAGGCCCGCGGTGCGCCTGATGGGGGCGTTTACCGGCCGGAACCCCACCTGCGCCATCGACGCCTCGCGGAAGATCCAGCCCGCCAGGTCTCTCCGGCCGCGCCCCTCAGCGCACCGGGGTTCGCCGCGCCTCTCCGCCCGCGATCCCCGTAGGGCGGGGTTCACCCCGCCACCCCGTCCCCGCCCCGGCGCAGGCCGGGGCCCCGCCGACCTGCGACGAGACGCTACAAATCAAGCGCCCCCTGCGCCCCCCGATCCTCTTCCCGCGCCGCCCGCTTGAACGTGTCGTCCCGCCGCGCGGGCACCTGAACAACCACCGTTCCCCAACCCGATATCCGCGCCTAAACCCGCAGCCGAGCGCGGATCAGCGCCCGCCAGCACTACTCGCCGCCCGCCGAATTCCCGACCCTTTCTGTCTGCATACGAAAGTCATATGGAAATCATACGCCTTTCATATCCCCCAGAACGGCCTTCACCCGCTCCATGAAGTCCTCTCCCCGCTTCTCGAAGTTCGGGTATTGATCGAAACTCGCCGCCGCCGGGGCAAGCAGCACGACCTCGCCCGCCTCGGCCTCCGCCGCCGCGCGCGCCACGGCCCGCTCCATCGTCTCGCAGATCTCATGCGGCGTGTCGCCCAGTTGCAGGGCAAAGTCGCGCGCCGAGTGGCCGATCAGGTAAGCCTTTGAAACGCTTTTCAGATATGGCGCCAGCGCCGCGATGCCGCCGTCCTTGCCCAGCCCTCCCGCGATCCAGCGGATTCGCGGAAAAGCCTGAAGCGCCTTGGCCGCCGAATCCACATTGGTGGCCTTGCTGTCGTTCACGAACCGCACCCCGCCCCGCTCTCCGACCAGCTGGCTGCGGTGGGGCAGGCCCGCAAAGCTTTGAAATGCCTCCTCAATCTGCTTCGGCCCCACGCCCAGGGCCCGCACCGCCGCATAGGCCGCGCAGGCATTCTGGTGATTGTGCGCCCCCGGCAGCCCGCCGATCCCGCGCAAGTCGATCGCCGCCACCTGCCGCCCCTTGCGCCACTCGGCCAGAAACCCCTTGCGCGCAAAGACCGCCCAGCCATGCTCATCCAGCTTCTGTCCCGACGAGATGCGGATCACCCGGTCGTCCCCCGCCCCCTCGGCCATCTGGTTGGCCAGAAAGCGCCCCTCCACCTCGTCCACCCCGATCACCGCGCGGTCCGGCCCGCCTTCGGAAAAGAGCCGCCGCTTGGCTGCGAAATAGCCGCCCATCCCGCCGTGTCGGTCCAGGTGGTCGGGGGAAAGGTTCGTGAAAACAGCCACATCCGGGGTCAGGGCGCGGGCCAGTTCGGTCTGGTAGCTGGACAGTTCCAGCACGATCACCTCGCCATCCTGCGGCGGATCGAGGTCAAGCACGCCGCGCCCGATGTTCCCCGCCATCTGCGTCGGCCGACCCGCTTCTTGCAGGATGTGATGGATCAGTGCGGTCGTCGTCGACTTCCCGTTGGAGCCCGTGACGCAGACGACACGCGGCGGCTGGTCGAACTCCTCCCACCCGGATGTCGCGAACGAGCGGAAGAACAGACCGATGTCATTGTCCACCGGCACGCCCGCCTCCAGCGCAAGGGCGACCACGGGGTTCGGCCGGGGGTAAAGGTGCGGAATGCCGGGGCTTACGATCAGCGCCGCCATCCCCTCGAAAGCCGCGGCCCGGGTCAGGTCGGTAGTGGCGAACCCGGCTGCCTCGGCCGCCGCCCGCGCCTCGGGGCTGTCGTCCCACAGCACCGGCACCGCGCCCCCCGCCACCAGCGCGCGGGCCGTGGCCATGCCCGACCGGCCAAGGCCCAGCACCGCGACCCTGCGACCCTCGAAACCCTGAACTGCAATCATGCCCCCGCCTCCGTCAAAGCCCGCAGACCATGCGCGGAGCGATCGTCGCCCGCAAGATGCGGCACTGGCCAAGCACAAGGCGAGACCGGAATTTTCGACAAGATCAGAAGGAAAAACGCCGCGATCAACCTGCCCATGACACAAGCGGCCGACCTAGACAGCTACACGAGCGCAACATCGCTGGCAAAGCGCGTCGACTTCGGCGGGTTCGGGGTGATGATCGATCGTTCGCCAACCGGGAACGTCGACTACCATTCTTCGCGCCATGCTATCCTGGTCGACCTGTGCGGCACCGACGGTCGGACGATCACGGCTGCAAGACAGTCCATGGAAGGCCCCTCCGAAGCGGGCAGCGTCGCCTTCTTCCCTGCCGACCACGAGGCGAGAATTGCCTGGAACTGCGCAAGACCCGAAAAAGCCTGCATCGTCATAGACACGGATCCGAAGGCGCTGGTTGCGCTGGCGCCCGAGCTTTTCGTCCATCGACACAGGCTGTCACTGAATGCGGCGATCGACTTCCGCGTCAATTCGGACATGGCGCATCTTGCACGCATGCTGGCGCGGCAGGTGGTAGCCGCGGATCCGGGTGACAACCTGTTCCGGCAAAGCCTGTTCCACACCTTTGCCCTGGCCCTTGCCGGACATCTGAACGGCAGGTTCGACCTCTCGGGCCAACGCTTGGACAGGCGCCTCCATCGCGCGCAAGAATTCATCGAGGCGCATTTCACCCAGGACATTTCCCTGGACGAGATCTGTCGTGCATCGGGGTGCAGCGCGACGCAGTTGACCGACCTGTTCCGGCGGTGCCTGAACCAGACCCCATATTCCTACGTCATCGACCGTCGCTTGGCCGAAGCGATGCGCCTTTTGCGGCGCAATGACGAACCGCTTGCCCTGCTTGCCCTGAGTTGCGGGTTTGCCGATCAGCAGCATATGACCCGGCTGTTCCGCGCCCGCCTCGGATCGACGCCGTCGGTCTATCGGCGCGAGACAGCATCCCGCTGAGTGTCACCACGCGACCGTTTTGCGGTTGCGGAAGAAACCCCCCGTCGGGCCGTCCTCGGGCAGCAGGGCAAGCCAAAGGGGCGTGTCGGCGCCCTGCTCGGGCGAAAGCGGCGCTTCCGCACCGCCCATGCGGGTGGCAACCCAGCCCGGACAGGCGGCGTTCACCTTTACCCCTGGAGGAAGATCACGCGGCAGCGTCTTTGTCAGCGCATTGAGCGCGGCCTTGGCGATGCCATAGGCGCCCGGCCCCTCCAGCCCTTCGGCAAAACTGCCCCAGCCCGATGAGAGATTCACGATCCGGCCCCAGCCGCTGTCGCGCCAGTGCGGCACGTTCAGCCGGATCAGGTCGAGAGGCCCGGCGACCATCACCTCCATCGCCTCGGCGAAGTCGCTTCGCGGCGACAGAAGCGACACGTCAGACAGGATACCGGCGTTGTTCACAAGGATGTCGAAGCCACCTGCAGCGATGACGGCATCGAAACAACTGTCGGGATCAGCCAGATCAATGCGGGCAAACGAGGTGCCAAGTTCGGCCGCGGCGCGGCGCCCCTCGTCTTCCGACCGCGCCCCGAGCGTAACCTTGCACCCTCGCGCCTTGAGGCCCGCCGCGATCGCGCGACCGATGCCGCGATTGGCGCCGGTGACAAGGGCAGTCGGGTGCAGCGGGCGGGGCATGGGCAGTCCTTCGTGATCCGAGATGCAAGAATGCGTCGCACGCGGTGCGGCGGCAAGGCGGGAACCTCTGCCGCCCACATCACGTTCCCCCGCCATGATGGCATCCGACATTTCCCGACGGCAGGTCTCGATCACGGTGATTGCGATACTGCTGCTAGCGCTGTTCGCCTTGGCACCCGATGTGGTGCTCGTGATCTTTGCGGGTATCTTGTTCGCGGTCTTCCTGGGCGGCGGCGGCGAATGGATCGCGGCGCGGACGGGCCTTGGCCGCCGCACCGGCATCGGGCTGTTCATCCTTGCAATCCTGCTGACGCTCACCGCAACCGTCTTGGCTTTTGCCCCCGAGATGGCGAACCAGTTCGAGGAGCTGTCGGCCGAGCTTCCTGCCGCTTTCGCATCCTTGCGAGAACGGATTGCAGCCTATTCCTGGGGTGAACCCCTGCTGCGCAGCCTCAGTCCCAGCCGGGTGCTTGCCAGTGCCGACGGCACAAGTCCTGCTGCAACCGCTGTGACGTCCACGTTCGGCGCGCTCGGGAATTTCGTCATCATGCTGTTCATCGGCATCTACGGCGCGCTCGATCCCGTCACATACCGCCGTGGCCTGCTGGCGCTTCTGGCACCCTCGCTGCGGTCACGGGCGGATGCGATGATCTCGCGGTCTGGCCAGACGCTGCGAAACTGGTTGAGCGCGCAGTTTCTGTCCATGTCGGTGGTCGGCGTGCTGACTTTCGCGGGCCTCTGGTTGATCGGGCTGCCCCTGGCCGCAGCGCTTGCGCTGATCTCGGCATTGCTCACGTTCATTCCCAACATCGGGCCGCTGATCGCGGCCGTTCCGGCGCTGCTTCTGGCCTTCGCCAGCGGCGGCAACATGGTGCTTCTGGTGATCGCCGTCTATGTGGTGGTCCAGGCCATCGAAACCTATCTCGTCACGCCTCTGATCCAGCAGGAGAAAGTCTCGCTCCCCCCGGCGCTGGTGATCGGGGCGCAGCTTCTGATGGGTGTCATGTTCGGCATCCTCGGGCTTGCGCTTGCCACACCGCTTGCCGCGCTGACGCTGACCCTGGCATCGGGCCTTTACGTCCACGATTACCTGGAGCGAGAAGCCCGCGCCGATCCGGTCCCGCGACCGAAAATGAGTTAGGACTCGCGGCTCTGCTGAAGCCTGAGCGCCTCGGCAAAGGACATCAGGCGATGGCGCTTTTCGTCCCACAGGTGAAAACGGGCGCAGCGCAGGCTTTCGCGCAGGGTCAGGCGCTTGTGCGTGGCCAGTTCCTCGTGATCGCGCAACACCTCGGTCAGCCGGTAGAAGGGGATGCGGCTGTAGAGGTGGTGCACGTGATGGATGCCGATATTGCCCGAGAACCATCGCAGGACCGGAGGAAGGACGTAATGTGAACTGCCCTCCAGTGCCGCAGAGTGAAGATGCCAATCCTGCTCGCGGTCCCAATGGGTATCCTCGAACTGGTGCTGGATGTAGAACAGCCAGACACCCGCCGACGCCGCCACGAGGACGGTCGGCAGGAACACCAGCAGCACGGGCATCAACCCGCCGAACCACAGGATCAGCCCCACAGCGACGGCGATCGCCGCATTGGTTCCCATCGCGCTGGTCCAGTAGCGCACGCCCTCGTTCATGAATCCGATAGGCAGACGGTTTTGCAGCATGAACAGGAACATCGGCCCAAGTCCGAACAGCACGAGAGGGTTGCGGTAGAGCCGGTAGCGCAGCCGGCCCCAACGGGTCAGCGCCGCATACTCCGCGACCGTCAGCGTCAGCACATCGCCGATGCCGCGCCGGTCAAGGTTGCCTGCAGTGGCGTGATGCATGGAGTGCGAACGCCGCCAGACGTCATAGGGCGTAAGGGTCAGCACGCCGAGCGCGCGCCCTGTCCAGTCGCTGAGATGCCGATTGGCGAAGAACGAGCCATGGCCGCAGTCGTGCTGGATGATGAAAAGCCGGACCAGGAACCCCGCGTTGAGAACGGCCAGGCAAAAGGCGACCCAGCCGGAAAGCTGCAACGACCACCACGCGAGTGCCCAGATGCCGAGGAAAGGGAAAAGGCTGAGGCCAAGCTCGAGCGCGCTGCGGGCCGGGTCAGGGTCGCGGTAGCGGGCAAGCACCTTGACCCAGTCCTGTGCAGCCCTGGGGTTATGAGGACTGCGCGGCGCGGAAGGGGGATGGGACATCGACGGCTTTCAAGGATCGGTTGAGGGTCACGCTGCGGCACTCGGAGCCACTGCGGCGGTGGTTGGAGAGACTGGTCACGCTTTGGGGGACAAGACAAGGATGGGTCGGGTCGGGCACCCTGTCGAGGCACGATTGCGTGACACGGCGGGGCGGAATGTCGCGGCAGCGCGCCTTGCGCTGTGTGGGGTCTGCGGCGGCCGTTCCGCTTCGGCAGGTCGCCCCTGCGCTCTGCAACGGGCTGCGGCCCGAAAGCGACCGGGGCGGGCGCGGCCGGCCTTTGCCGGAACTGGCGAGGCGCCTCTTGTCCTGCACGAAGTCATTTCGCAGCGGCGGCGCGGAGCGCGGCAACGGCACTGTGGGCCAGCGCGACGGGCACGAAGATATGGTCGTGGTGATAGCCCGCGATCACGTTGCACGGTATCCCCGCATCGGCCAGCGCGGCCGACACCGCCGCCGTCAGGCCGACCCCGTCGAGAGCCGAGTTCACGGTAAGGGTGATCTGCGCCATCGGCAGGCTCGTATCGAAGCCCGATGCCTGCGCCTCGGCCAGTGGCAGGACCTGCGACAGGCCCTCGGCTTCCCGCATCGTTGCGATGGCCGCCGGGTGCGCGGGACCGGCATTGCAGCAGAAGACGAAAACGCCCGGTTGCAGCTCCGGCGACATGCCCGCAATCATCGCCGCGCGGTCACGAACCGGACCGGCCATCAGCGGACCTTGAGCGTCGCGAGCCCGATCAGGGCCAGGATCAGCGAGATGATCCAGAAGCGGATCACGATCTGCGGCTCGGCCCAGCCCTTCTTCTCGAAATGATGGTGGATCGGCGCCATCAGGAAGACGCGTCGCCCGGTGCGCTTGAAATAGGCGACCTGGATGATGACGCTCAGCGCCTCGACCACGAACAGACCGCCGACGATCGCCAGCACGATCTCGTGCTTGGTACAGACCGCGATGGCGCCAAGCGCGCCGCCTAGCGCGAGCGATCCGGTATCTCCCATGAAGACGGCCGCAGGCGGGGCGTTGTACCACAGGAACCCGAGGCCGCCGCCGATCAGCGCCGCCGTGAAGATGAGGATCTCGCCTGTCTGGGGCACCGAATGGACGCCCAGGTAGTCCGCAAAGTTCGCGTTGCCCACGACATAGGAGATGATGCCGAAGGTCGCCGCCGCGATCATCACCGGCATGATCGCAAGGCCATCCAGACCATCCGTCAGGTTCACCGCGTTGGCCGCGCCCACGATCACGATCATCCCGAACGGCACGAAGAAGTAGCCGAGATTTATCAGCACATTCTTCAGGAACGGCAGCGCAAGCTGGTTCGTCAGCGGCTCGGGATGAAAGCGGGCCGCGGCAAAGGCCGCAAGCCCCGCGATCAGCAGCCCCAGCAGGAACCGCACGCGCGACGAGACGCCCTTGGTGTTCTGTTTGGTCACCTTGGCGAAGTCGTCGGCAAAGCCGATCAGGCCGAAAGCCAGCGTGACGAACAGAACGATCCACACGTAAGGATTGTCGAGACGCGCCCACAGCAGCGTGGAAAAGGTCAACGCAGACAGGATCAGCAGCCCCCCCATCGTGGGCGTCCCCGCCTTGACGAAATGCCCCTGCGGGCCGTCGTCACGGATCGGCTGTCCCTTGCCCTGCTTGCGGCGCAGCATGTCGATCAGCGGGCGACCGAAGATGAACCCGAAGACCAGAGCGGTAAAGAACGCGGCCCCCGCCCGGAAGGTGATGTAGCGGAAGAGGTTGAAGAAGTCGCCTCCGTCCGAGAACTGGGTAAGCCAGAAAAGCATTCAGTCTGTCCCTTTCGACACGAGGGCGACCGCCTGCCCCAATTTGCGGAGCGCGTCAACGACCAGCGAGACCTTGATGCCCTTGGACCCCTTGACCAGCACGATGTCTCCCGCATCGACAAGGCTGCGGGCCTGGGGCACCAGCTCGG
Source organism: uncultured Alphaproteobacteria bacterium (assembly GCA_963736565.1). GTDB lineage: Bacteria > Pseudomonadota > Alphaproteobacteria > Rhodobacterales > Rhodobacteraceae > Aliitabrizicola. Next base: position 698,534 of record CAVTOW010000005.1, on the reverse strand, counting down.
CCGCCGTCTCGACCCAAAGCCCGCGCTGACGCTGCGGAAGCACGGCGTGAAGGGCCCGCATCCGGGGGCCGACACAATGGACCACCGAAATCGCGGCAAGCGTGGGATGGCGGGCAAGCGCCTCGTGCAACTCGAGCTCGGTCCGGCCCAGTTCCAGCATGTCGCCCAGGATCGCAACGCGACGCCCCGCACCCACCCGCCCGACCCCGTCGGTCGGCGGGATGACGGCCAGAAGGTCGAAGCTTGCAGCCATCGAGGCCGGGTTGGCGTTGAAGGCGTCGTCGATCAGTTCGAAGCTTTGATCCTCGACCTGGTCCAGAACGATGCGCTCGCGCGTGCCCCGTCCGGCGGGCGGGGCCCATTCGCCGATGTCGCAGGTGGCGATCGTGGGATCGAGCCCGAGCGCAGAGGCGGCGGCAAGAACCGCGAGGGCGTTCGGGGCAAAGTGTCGGCCCGGCGTGCGCACCTTGAACAGAATCGGCGTTCCCGCCGCGCTGGCGCGGACCACGGTGGCATCCGGGGTCAGCTGGATGTCCGTCAGGCGCCAATCGGCGCGTTCGTCCGCGCCAAATCGGATGATGCGCGCGCCCAGCCCTTCGGCGGTAGCGGTCAGGATCGGTGCCGTGTCGATATCCGTGGGCAGGATGGCCGTGCCGCCGGGAACCAGACCCTGCAGGATCGACGCCTTTTCGTGGGCGATCCCCTCGATGCTCTCGAACGCTTCCAGATGGGCCGCGGCGACAGTTGTGATGATCGCCACGTCGAGCCGCGCGAGACGCGCGAGCGGCGCGATCTCGCCAGGGTGGTTCATGCCGATCTCGATGACGGCGTACTCGGTATCCGCTGGCATCCGCGCAAGGGTCAGCGGCACGCCCCAATGGTTGTTGTAGCTGGCTTCCGCCGCATGTGTCCTGCCCTGCCCGGACAGCACTGTGCGCAGCATGTCCTTGGTCGAGGTCTTGCCGACCGAGCCGGTGACGCCCACGATCCGGGCATGTGTTCGCGCCCGCGCAACGCGGGCAAGGTCACTGAGCGCCGCGAGCACGTCGGGCACGATCAGCAGGGGCGCATCCTTGGAGACGTTCTGCGGACGGCGGTTCACCAGCGCTGCGGCGGCCCCCTTGGCCAGCGCTTGTGCCACGAATTCGTGCCCGTCGCGCACATCCTTCAGCGCGACGAACAGATCGCCGGGCTGGAGCGTCCGCGTGTCGATCGAGACGCCCGTCGCCTTCCATTTCGCCGTCGCCTTGCCGCGTGTGGCTGCAGCGGCCTCGACCGAGGTCCAGAGCGGGGTCATATCAGCCCGTCCAGTGCTGCGACTGCGACGCTGGCCTGTTCCACATCGTCGAACGGATAGACATGGCCCGCAATCGTCTGGCCGGTCTCGTGCCCCTTTCCTGCGATCAGCAGCGCATCGCCGGGGCCAAGGGCATCGACGCCCATCAGGATCGCCTCGGCACGGTCACCGACCTCGTTGGCGCCGGGACAGGCGGCCATGATCGCCGCGCGGATCGCGGCCGGGTTTTCCGAGCGCGGGTTGTCGTCGGTGACGAACAGCACATCGGCATTCTCGGCTGCCGCCTTGCCCATCAACGGGCGTTTGCCGGTGTCACGGTCGCCGCCCGCCCCGAAGACGATCACGATGCGCCCCATCACATGCGGGCGCAGCGCCTTGAGCGCGGTGGCGATGGCGTCGGGGGTATGGGCATAGTCCACGTAGACCGACGCGCCATTGCGGCGCGTGGCGGCAAGCTGCATCCGCCCCCGCACGCCGGTGAGCCGCGGCAGCACGCCGAAAACCGCCGTCGCCTCATCGCCCGTCGCAATCGCGAGTCCGGCGGCCAGAGCCACGTTCTCGGCCTGGAAACCGCCGATCAGGTTCAGGCGAACCTGATGCGGCTGGCCCTGCCAGAGCAGTCGCACGTCCTGCCCGGTCGCGTCGAACCTTTGTCCCAGAATGCGCAGGTCGGCCTCCGCCCCGTGGCCCACCCTCAGCAGGCGCTGCCCCCGTCCCGCCGCCCGAAACGTCATCTCCTGCCCACGCGGATCGTTCATGTTGATGACCGCAATGCCATCCTCGGGAAGGACGCGGTCAAACAGGCCCGCCTTCGCTTCGAAATAGGCCTCGAACGTCTTGTGATAGTCGAGGTGATCCTGGGTGAAATTGGTAAAGGCGGCTGCCTTGAGCCGAACACCGTCCAGACGGCGCTGGTCGAGGCCATGGCTCGATGCCTCCATCGCGGCATGGGTGATCCCTGCCTGCGCCGCTTCGGCGAGCAGGCGGTGAAGGGTGATCGGTTCGGGCGTCGTGTGGGCTGATGGCGCGTCCCACGACCCCTCGACACCCGTCGTCCCGATGTTGATGGCGGCATGGCCGAGCGCGACCCAGATCTGGCGCGTAAAGGTCGCGACCGACGTCTTGCCGTTGGTGCCGGTGACCGCAACGACCGTTTCGGGTTGCAGGCCGAACCACAGCGCCGCCGCACCGGCCAGAGCCGCACGCGGGTCTTCGACGACGATCAGCGCCGCGTCGGTTCCGGCAAGCGCCTCGGCGGCGAGCCGCGCGCCTTCCGCGTCAGTCAGGACGGCGCCCGCGCCCCGGGCAAGTGCCGCAGGGATAAAGCTTGCGCCATGCGCGGCGCTACCCGGCAGCGCGGCGAAGAGAAACCCCTCGCCGACCGCGCGGCTGTCGACCGCCAGCCCACGCACAAGGGCATCCCGCCCCGCCTTTCCCCTGAGACCCAGAGAGGCCAGTGTTGCGGTTCGTTCCGCCATGCAAGGCCCCCTTCCCTGCCGATCCCGCGATCAGTTGTTGACGAGTGTTACCGCATCGGTTGCGGCGGGTTCAATGATCGGGCGGACGCCAAGCAGCGGTGCGACCCGGCGGATGATCTCGGCGGCCACCGGAACGCTTGTCCAGCCCGCGGTGCGGCGCGGCTCGGGGCCGGTCGTTTCGACAGGCTCGTCGAGCGTGACGATCAGCACGTATTTGGGGTCCGAGGCGGGGAACATGCTGGCGAAGGTGTTGATCACCTTGTCGTGGTAGTAGCCGCCGCCGCGCCGGGGCTTGTCGGCTGTGCCGGTCTTGCCCGCCACCTGATACCCCTCGACATCGCCGAGGCTCGCCGTGCCATGCGTGACGACCCCGCGCAGCATGTCGACGGCGTGGCGCGCGTTCTCCTCCGACAGCACGCGCACACCCTGAGGCGGCGTATCGCGCTTCAGCAGCGTGGGCGTAACGGTGACACCGCCGTTCGCGATCGTCGCATAGGCGGTCGCGAGATGCATCGGGCTGGCCGACATGCCGTGACCGTAGGACGTGGTGATCGTGACGATGTCGGCCCATCGGGCCGGGATGAGGGGCTTTGCACCCGGCGCCTCGATCAGCTCCAGCTTTGTCGGCTCGAAGAAGCCGAGCGACTTGAGGAAGGCCTGCTGCCTGACCGCCCCGATCATCAGCGCGATATGCGCTGTTCCGACGTTCGAGGATTTCACGATGACGTCTGTCACCGACAGGAGCGGGCCATAGTTCTTGTTCTGGAACTCCTTGATCCTGTGCTTGCCCCAGATCATCGGAGCATTCGCGTCGACCATGCTCTCGGGATTGACCAGACCCAATTCCATCGCCTGCGCCGCTGCGAATATCTTGAAGGTCGAGCCAAGCTCGTAGACGCCCTGCACAGCCCGGTTGAACAGCGGGCTGTCGGCCGGGTCGCCCTTGACCAGTGGTTGCGGGCGGTCGTTGGGGTCGAAGTCGGGCAGCGACACAAGGCTCAGGATCTCGCCCGTATCGACATCCATCAGAATCGCGGCGGCACCCTTGGCGTTCATCATCTTCATGCCCGCCTCGAGCACTTCCTGCGTCGTGGCCTGGACCGTCAGGTCGAGCGACAGCGCCACCGGCCTGCCCGCCAGCGCCGGATCGCGCAGTTGCGCATCCAGTGCCTTCTCGATGCCGGCAGTCCCGATGACTTCTGCGGAATGCACGCCTTCGGCCCCGAACGACGCGCCGCCAAGTACGTGCGCCGCAAGGCGCCCGTTGGGATAAAGCCGCATTTCGCGCGGCCCGAACAAAAGTCCGGGATCGCCGATGTCGTGGACCTGCTGCATCTGCTCCGGCGACAGCGTCTTGCGGACCCACAGGAAACTGCGCCCATCCGTGAACCGGGCAAGCAAGAGTTTCGGGTCGAGATCGGGGAAGATACGCGCAAGCTCGTTGGCCACCCGCGTCGGGTCGATCATGTCCTTGGGCTGGGCGTAAAGCGAATGGGTGAGAAGGTTCGTGGCCAGCATCCGCCCGTTGCGGTCGGTAAGATCGGCACGTCCGGCTAGAATCTGCGCCCCGGAGGCTGCTGATTTTGGCTCGACCGGTTCGGTTGCGGCCATGAGGCCCATGCGCCCGCCAATCACCGTGAACGCCATGGCAAAGGCAAGACCCAGCAGCAAAAGGCGCCCCTCAGCGCGGGCGCGCGCCTTGTCGCGGGTCTGTTCCTGCCGCAGACGAATGTTCTCTCGTTCGATGGAATCCGGGTTCTCGCCCCGTTCACGGGCAGACAGGATACGGGCCAGCGGGCGCAGGGGGGTGCGTGTCACGGGACTTGAACCTCGTCGGTGGGAACGATGGTGGCGGTATTGGCGGCATCGGGATCAGTTGCCCCCATCAGGTCGATGGTGCGGATCTCGCCCAGATCATCCGGCAGAAATTGCGAGGGGGGCAGCGGAAAGGAAACCTGGTCAGGCTGGCCGAACTGCTCGGGCTCGAAGGGCAACAGCCCGAGCCTCTCGAAGTTGATCGTGGCCAGCTCGCGGATGCGGTCCGGGCGGTTGAGATAGGCCCACTCGGCCCGCTGAACGGCCAGCGCATCGCGCAGCATCGCGATCTCGTCCTGCAGCGCTTCGACGTGGTTGAGGGACTTCTGCGTGGCGTAGTTCTCGCGATAGGCCCAGAAGGCAAGGCCCATCACGGCCAGGAACGACAGCGCGTAAAGCACGGTGCGCATCAGCGGCGTCCTTTGCGTTGGATGGTGGGCACCCCGAGCGATGCCGGGTCGACCGGGGCGGCGGGCGCACTCGTGCGCACAGCCACCCGCAGCTTGGCAGAGCGCGCCCGGGGATTTTCCGACATTTCCTGCTCGTCGGGCGCGATGGCACCCTTCTTGACCAAGGTAAAGCGGGGGGCGTCGGTCTGGTTTGCAGGGGCATAGCGGTTGGCATTCGACTCGCCACCCGACCGGACCTGAAGGAAGCGCTTGACGATCCGATCTTCCAGCGAATGAAAGGTCACGACAGCCAGCCTGCCGCCCGGTTTCAGCGCGCGCTCGGCGGCCATCAACCCCTCGGCCAGTTCGCTGAATTCCGTGTTCACCGCGATGCGGATGGCCTGGAAACTGCGCGTCGCCGGATGGCTTTGTCCGGGTTTGGGGCGTGGCAAGCAGCGCGAAACGATCTCGGACAACTGAAGCGTCGTGACGATCGGTGCAACGGCCCGCGCCGCGACAATCGCCCGCGCGATGCGGCGCGAGGCCCGCTCTTCGCCATACTGGTAGAGGATGTCGGCCAGCGTCTCTTCCGCCGTGGTGTTCACCAGATCGGCCGCACTCTCGCCCTCCTGGCTCATGCGCATGTCGAGCGGGCCGTCCTTCGCAAAGGAGAATCCGCGCTCTGCCTGGTCAAGCTGCATCGACGACACCCCGAGGTCGAGCACGACCCCGTCAAGTGGCTCGCCTGCCAGCCGGTCAAGGTTCGAGAACGTTCCCGCCACGAGGCGAAGCCTGGCGCCGTAGCCGGGCGCCCAGCCCTGTGCCATCTGAAGCGCAAGCGGATCGCGGTCGATCCCGATGACCACATCGGCCCCTGCGTCCAGCAACCCGCGCGCATAGCCACCCGCGCCGAACGTGCCGTCGACCCAGATACCTGTGACGGGGGCAACGGCAGCCAGCAACGGGCGCAGCAGCACCGGAACATGCGGCGGGCGGTCGGAAGCCTGGCCGCTCGCAGCCATCCTATGCCTCCGGGTCGGGCAAGAGAGCGAGCATGTCGAGCCCGTCCGCGAGTTCCTCGAATTCGGCGGCGGACTGTGCAGCGATCTCGGCCTCGTAGGCCGGGCGCGACCAAAGCTGGAATGTCTCGAGAGCGCCCGCGAATGTCGCCTCGGCCCCCTCCGCGAGCTGTTCCGACGTCAGGCCGATCTTGTCGCGCACCTTCTGGGGCAGCACGATGCGACCGTCCTCGTCCACTTCGACCGTGACGGAAAGGGTAATGAGGTTGCGCTCAAGGAAGCGGCGGCGCGGGGCGCCCTTGGGCAGCCGGGCAATCAGGCCCTCGACCCTCCGCATCTCGTGGATCGAGTAGCATTCGACGAACTTGCGGCGTTCGTCGCCGTAGACCATCACCAGTTTGGGCCGGGGCGTTTCGGGAAACGAGGGATCGCCGGCCTCAAGGACGCGGCGGAAGGCAGCCGGGATCGAGACCCGAGCCTTGCCGTCAACCTTCTGGTTGACCTCGCCTCTGAACGCCTCAGCCATGGGCTGTCCGGCTCCTTCAAAACCTCGTTGCCGACCCCTGAAACGAACAACGGCGGATCGGGAAGCTGCCATTCCCGATCCGCCGCCCTCGTCCCATCACTGGGTCCGTCCAGCTACGCGCGCCACCTGGGGGGATGTCTGCTCGCGTGCGCGCCGGATCTTGTCGTACCGAAAGCGGCGGGTGCCTGTATGAAACCTGACTTCGCCTGGTTCGGGGTCTTCTTCGCCCCACTTGTCGTGTTCCAACCGCCTTCGATGCAGAAGGGATGGCACGGGAAATTATGGGACGCAATGGGTTTGTATGGGCGCAGAGACGCTACGCGACGGCGGATGTGAATGAGGAATTCCTTGAGAAAGAGTGCTCACGCAGCACAAATGGGTGACGTAGCGAAACGAACTACCAGATATAGACGGACCAGGGTTCGTCAGAGGGTTCCCACGATTTCCCATGCAGCGCAGACTTCCGCTGCATCTCTCGCGCGGCGAGGAGAACAGACAACGAACTCCGGCGTTGGTGCTTATCCAGACTTGTCCGCAATCACAGTCGCGGGCGCGTGATTCGTCGTGAACGGTGCGCTCGCGCGGGGCTGAACCCCCCCGATTCCATGAAATCCCACCCGCCGAAGGCCGCTTGTCAGGCCATCCCGCCCGCGACGAGTCGGGCGGCCAGCTCGCCATAGGCGCGCGCCGCAGGTCCGTCGCCCGCCGCAATGGGAGTGCCCGCGTCACCGGCCACGCGCACGTCTAGGCTCAGCGGCAATTCCCCAAGGAAGGGCAGTCCCAGCTTGGCCGCCTCGGCCCTTACACCGCCATGGCCGAAGATGTGTTCCTCATGGCCGCAGTTCGGGCAAATGTAGGTCGACATGTTCTCGATCAGGCCAAGCACGGGTGTCTTCAGCTTCTGGAACATGTCGAGCGCCTTGCGCGCATCGAGCAGGGCAACGTCCTGCGGGGTCGAGACGACGATCGCGCCCGTCAGGTGGGTGCGCTGGCACAGCGTCAGCTGAATATCCCCCGTGCCGGGCGGCAGGTCGACGATCAGCACGTCGAGCATGCCCCAGTCGACCTGGGTGATCAGCTGCTGGAGCGCCCCCATGATCATCGGGCCGCGCCAGACGACGGCCTCGTCTTCCTTCAGCATCAGCCCGATGGACATCACGGTGACGCCATGCGCCTGAAGCGGAATGATCGTCTTTCCGTCGGGCGAGGCGGGCCGCTTGCTGACACCCATCATTCGCGGCTGCGAGGGGCCGTAGATATCGGCATCGAGCAAACCCACCCGCCGCCCCTGCCGGGCCAGCGCCACGGCGAGGTTTGACGACACCGTGGACTTGCCCACGCCACCCTTGCCCGACGCAATCGCAAGAATGCGGTCCACGCCCGTGACGCGCTGCGGCCCGCCCTGTTGCGGTGTAGGGTGCTGCCCGATCTTGAGGCTGGGGGGCGCCGGTTTCGCAGCCGGACCGTGTGCCGTCAGCACGACCTGCACCTGAACGACACCGGGCAAGGCGCGCACGGCGCGCCTCGGCTGCCACCCGCACAGGTTCGAGCGCGCGCGCCGCATCTGGATCGGCGGCTTCCAGAACGAATCTCACGCTGCCTTCTTCGACGACAAGCGCGCGGACCATGTCGCGCGACACCGGATCACCCCCGTCCGGCAGGGCCAGACGCGAGAGCGCCTCGATCACGTTTTCGCGCGTCACGGGCATTGATCGTTTCTCCTGTGCCTTCTCTGTAATCATAGGTCGTCTTTTGTGGATCAACCGGCAAGGGGGAGTTTTCATATTGCCCACGAAACGGGCGAACCAACTGGAAATGTTTAAATTTTTGATGACTTCAGCCATGCAGATGCTGCATGGCAGCATTGCCCCATCGGCGCATTGTGCATCTGCAGCATCGGGTTATGTTGGCGATAACGGTTCGGCCAGATCAGGATCGACCGACAACGAAATGAGGCTACGAACATGGCTTATGCATCTGTTTCCCGCGCCGCCCCCGGCAGCATCGCCGAGCGCCTGGCTGCGTTGCTGAAATCGGTCAAGACGTCCTTCTCGCGGCGTCAGAAGTACCAGACCACCTTGCGTGAACTTAACGCGCTGACGGATCGCGAACTGTCGGACCTCGGCATTCACCGCTCGCTGATCGCAACGATCGCGCATGAGGCTGCGTACGGCAAATGAGTTTCTTGCGGGACGTCCCTACCTCCTCCCGGGGGCGTTCGTAGCAAAAGCGGCGGCACTTCTCCTCCTCCCTGGTGCCGCCGCACTTTCTTCCGAAGCCCGCGTGCTTCGACACGGCGTCCAAAGGCCCCACCTCCTCCCGGGGCCGATCGGACCAGCGGCGGCCCCGTCCTCCTCCCTGGGGTCGCCGCACCAATACCGGGCATCGGGCCTGCGCCCGCTCGCCTGAAGAAGAACACGCGCGGCCTCCTCCTCCCTCGGCCGGGCGTTGCAGAGCGGCGGCGCCCCCTCCTCCTCCCTGGGGTGCTGCTGCGAAATCCGGACCCCTCCCCGGGTCCAACGCGATGCGACGGGTCTCTCCTCCTCCCTGACCCGGCGTCTCGAGCGGCGGCGTTCCTCCTCCCCGGAACGCCGCCGTTTTCGTTTTCGCGAAGCCGTGCTAGGGCTCGCCAAAGCGTGAGGGGCCATGCGTTTATCCTTGATTTCTGCTGCGCTGGTCGCGGCGCTGGTGGGCTACGGTTCAACCATTGCGCTGGTGCTGTCGGCTGCTGCTGCGGTCGGCGCAGACCCGGCGCAGACGGCAAGCTGGGTCTTGGCCGTCTGTCTTGCCAAGGCCGTCGGAAGCGCTTTCCTCGGCTGGTACTCTCGCGTGCCGGTCGTCCTCGCCTGGTCCACACCGGGCGCGGCGCTGATCGCCGCCACAAGCGGAATCTCGATGTCGCAGGCGGTCGGAGCTTTCGTGCTGGCAGGCGCGCTGATTGCTCTGACGGGGGCGATCCGTCCCCTAGGGCGGGTCATCGCGATGATCCCCGATGGCATTGCGGCGGGCATGCTCGCGGGTGTGCTTCTGCCGTTCGTCTTGCGCCTTGCTGCGACGGTCGACGCGGACCCTTGGCTTGTGGTGCCTGTGATCGCGACATTTGCACTGGTGCGGCTGTGGAACCCGTCCTTTGCCGTGCTCGCCGCATTGGTCGTCGGTCTGGGGCTTGGCCTGGCGGGTGGGCCTGCGCCCGAGATGGCGTTTTCCTTGCCCCATCCCGTGTTCATCGCGCCCGAATGGGATCTGGGCGTCCTGATCGGGCTGGGCGTGCCGCTTTACCTTGTCACCATGGCCTCGCAGAACCTGCCGGGGTTCGCTACCCTGCGGGCGGCGGGCTTCGAGCCGCCGGTGCGCCCCGCCCTTCTTGCGACGGGCGGTCTGTCGGCCCTCGCCGCGCTGTTCGGATCGCATCCGATCAACATGGCGGCGATCACGGCGGCAATCTGCCTTGGTGATGACGTCCACCCGGACCGGGCACAGCGGTGGAAGGTGAGCCTTGCCTATGGCGCTGTCTGGGTGGCACTCGGGCTGTTCGGCCCCCTGGTCATCGCGCTGATCGCGGCGCTCCCGCCGTCACTCGTGACGGCCATCGTGGCGCTTGCGCTGCTCGGACCGCTGACGGGCGCGTTGACGGGCGCTTTTGCCCATACGCCCCAACGTTTCGCCGCCGCGGTCACCCTGACCGTCACAGCGTCGGGCGTCGGGTTCTTCGGGATTGGCGCTGCGTTCTGGGGATTGGTCGCCGGACTGGGCATCTTTGCCCTGGAACAGGCCGCAAAGCGGGCAAGACCCGCGTGAACGCCTAGAAAGGCACGTCGTCCGCTGCTGCCGCGCTGCGCACGAAGCGCGCGACGATCTTCTTGATGCCGGCCTTGTCAAAGGCGATGTCCAGCTTGTCGCCCTCGATCCCCACGACCGTCGCCGTAGCCGAACTTGTCGTGGAACGCCCGATCCCCCATCGCGAAAGACGAGACTGCCGTGGCGTCGATCACCATTTCCTTAGCCTCGCGCGGCTGCACAACGGGGCGGTTGCCCGCACGGTCCTGCATCCGCCGCCAGCCCGGCGAGTTGTAGACATCGGCGCTGGCCACCTTGGCCTCCATGCTCGACGCCATGCCCGCCGCACCGAAGCCGCCGCCATAGAGCCCCGGCGGGGTCAGCACGTCGACATGGTCTTCGGGCAATTCGTCGATGAAACGTGAGGGCAGCGCCGATTGCCACTGGCCGTGGATGCGGCGGTTCGAGGCGAACGAGATCGTCGCCAGTTCCTCGGCCCGCGTGATGCCCACATAGGCAAGCCGCCGCTCTTCCTCCAGCCCCTTCAGGCCGCTTTCGTCCATGCTGCGCTGGCTGGGAAAGAGGCCGTCCTCCCAGCCCGGCAGGAACACGACCGGAAACTCCAGACCCTTCGCCGCATGGAGGGTCATGATGCTGACCTTCTCGGTCGCCTCTTCCGTCTCGTTGTCCATGATGAGGGCGACGTGCTCGAGAAAACCCTGCAGGTTGTCAAAGCTTTCCAGCGCCTTGACCAGTTCCTTCAGGTTCTCCAGCCGCCCCGGTGCCTCGGGCGTCTTGTCGTCCTGCCACATCGTCGTGTAGCCCGACTCGTCAAGGATCGTCTCGGCCAGTTCGATATGGGTGCGGCGCGTGGCGAGCGTCTCGGCATGCCAGCGGTCGATCCCTTCGACAAAGGCCCGCAACTGCGCCCGCGCCCTTGCCGCCGATCCCGCCCTCGGCCAGCAGCATCCGCGCGCCCTCGTGCAGTGACAGGCCATTGGCCCGCGCCATCCGCTGGATGGTCTGCTGCGCCTTGTCGCCCAGGCCGCGCTTGGGCGTGTTCACCACCCGCTCGAAGGCCAGATCATCGTCGGGGCTGACGGCAAGGCGGAAATAGGCCATCGCGTCGCGCACCTCGAGCCGTTCGTAGAAGCGCGGGCCGCCGATGACGCGATAAGGCAGGCCGATGGTCAGGAACCGGTCCTCGAAGGCGCGCATCTGGTGGGAGGCGCGGACGAGGATCGCCATGTCGTTCAGGCTTTTCTCGGGCCAGGCGGCGGCGTGCCCTGCTGGATCGCCTCCACCTCTTCGCCGATCCAGCGCGCCTCTTCCTCGCCGTCCCAATGGCCGATCAGGCGCACCTTCTCGCCCTCGTTCTCCTCGGTCCACAGCGTCTTGCCCAGACGGCCCGCGTTGGCGGCGATGACGCCGGAGGCCGCGCGCGAGGATATGCGGGGTCGAGCGATAGTTCTGCTCCAGCCGGATCACCTTGGCGCCGGGGAAATCCTTTTCGAACCGCAGGATGTTGCCCACCTCGGCCCCGCGCCAGCCGTAGATCGACTGGTCGTCGTCGCCCACGCAGCAGATGTTGCGATGCGCCTGCGCCAGCAGCCGCAGCCAGAGGTACTGCGCGACGTTCGTGTCCTGGTATTCGTCCACGAGGATGTAGCGGAACCAGCGCTGGTACTGGGCCAGCACGTCCGGGTGGGTCTGGAAGATCGTCAGCACATGCAGCAGCAGGTCGCCGAAATCGACGGCGTTCAGGGTCCGCAGCCGCTCCTGATACTGCTCGTAAAGCTCGGTGCCCCGGTTGTTGTAGGCCCCGGCTTCGGACGACGGCACCTTGTCGGGCGTCAGGCGCGGTTCTTCCAGCCGTCGATCAGCCCGGCCAGCATGCCGCGCGGGCCAGCGCTTGTCGTCGATGTTCGCGGCGGCGATCAGTTGCTTCAGCAGGCGCAACTGGTCGTCGGTGTCGAGGATGGTGAAGTTGGACTTCAGCCCGACCAGTTCGGCATGGCGGCGCAGGATCTTGACGCGACAGCGAGTGGAAGGTGCCCATCCAGGGCATGCCCTCGGCCGCCTCGCCCAGCATCCGGCCCACGCGCTCCTTCATCTCGCGCGCGGCCTTGTTGGTGAAGGTCACGGCGAGGATCTCGTTCGGCCGCGCGCGCTGCCGGTGTTCAGCAGATGCGACGATCCGCGCCGTCAGCGCCTTGGTCTTGCCGGTCCCCGCGCCCGCCAGCATCAGGACCGGGCCGTCCAGCGCCTCGACCGCCGCACGCTGCGCGGGGTTCAGATCGTCGAGATAGGGCGCAGGCCGCGCGGCCATGGCGCGGCGCGACAGCGGCACCGCCGCTTCGAAGGCATCGTCTTCGTCGAACCTGCTCATTCCGTTCATGGTAGCGCGCCCGTTCCGGAAGTTAAAGAACTGTTCACGTAATGTTCGCTCAGTTTTATCGGTTCGTCAAATGCCCTGCGCCTTACCCATGACCGGGGCGTCATTGACCGCTAGCTGCCATCGGCGATCCATCCCGGTCGCTCCGGCTGGAAAACCGGCAGACGCAGCCCCCGGCAGCCCAAACCTGCCTGTTTCCTTCGCAAATCCGTCACACCGCGCCGCATGCGGGCCTTGCGCTGCACTGCAGCGGGCCTAGAGTGAGCGCGTCTCGCCGACGGAGTGCCGCCGATGCCCGAGTTCAAGAAGATCCTGATCGCCAACCGCGGCGAGATCGCCATCCGCGTGATGCGCGCGGCCAACGAGATGGGCAAGAAGACCGTCGCGGTCTATCGCCGAGGAAGACAAGCTGTCGCCTCCACCGCTTCAAGGCGGACGAGGCCTACCGGATCGGCGAGGGGCTGGCGCCCGGTCGGCGGCCTATCTCTCGATCCCCGAGATCATCCGCGTGGCCAAGCATGTCCGGCGCCGATGCGATCCATCCCGGCTATGGCCTGCTGTCGGAGAACCCCGATTTCGTCGATGCCTGCGATGCAGGCGGGCATCACCTTCATCGGCCCGAAGGCCGAGACGATGCGGGCGCTTGGCGACAAGGCCAGTGCCCGGCGCGTGGCGATCGAGGCGGGCGTGCCGGTCATCCCGGCGACCGAGGTGCTGGGCGACGACATGGACGAGATCAAGCGGCAGGCGGCGGAGGTCGGCTATCCGCTGATGCTCAAGGCCTCGCTGGGGCGGCGGCGGGCGCGGCATGCGGCCGATCACTGGACCCGAGGACGAGCTGGAGGACAAGGTGCGCGAGGGCCGGCGCGAGGCCGAGGCCGCCTTCGGCAACGGCGAGGGCTATCTGGAAAAGATGATCCTGCGCGCCCGCCACGTCGAGGTGCAGATCCTCGGCGACAAGCACGGCAACATCTATCACCTGTGGGAACGCGACTGCACCGTGCAGCGCCGCAACCAGAAGGTCGTCGAACGCGCCCCCGCCCCCTATCTGACCGCAGGCGCAGCGCGACGAGGTCTGCGAGCTGGCCGCCGCATCTGCGCCCATGTCGGACTATGAATGCGCCGGCACCGTCGAGTTCCTGATGGATATGGACACCGAGAAGTTCTACTTCATCGAGGTGAACCCGCGCGTCCAGGTCGAGCATACCGTCACCGAGGAGGTGACCGGCATCGACATCGTGCGGGCGCAGATCCTGATCGACGAAGGCAAGACCCTGGCCGAGGCGACCGGCGTGGCGCGCGCAGGACGACGTGCACGCTGAACGGCCACGCGCTGCAGTGCCGGGTCACGACCGAAGACCCGCAGAACAACTTCATCCCCGACTATGGCCGCATGACCGCCTATCGCTGCGCCACCGGCATGGGCATCCGGCTCGACGGCGGCACGGCCTATGCGGGCGCGGTCATCACCCGCTACTACGATTCGCTGCTGGTCAAGGTCACCGCCTGGGCGCAGACGCCGGAGAAGGCGATCGCCCGCATGGACCGCGCGCTGCGCGAATTCCGCATCCGCGGCGTCGCGACGAACATCGACTTCGTCGATAACCTGCTGAAGCACCCGACCTTCCTGAACGACACCTACACCACCAAGTTCATCGACACGACGCCCGAGCTGTTCGCATTCAGCAAGCGCCGCGACCGGGCGACGAAGATCCTGACCTACATCGCCGACATCACGGTGAACGGCCACCCCGAGACCGCGGGCCGCCCGAAGCCCGCCGCCGAGGCGCGCGCAGCCGAAGCCCCCGGCGCTCAAGGCCGAACCCGCCGATGGGCACGCGCAACCTGCTGGAGCAGAAGGGCCCGCAGGCCGTCGCCGACTGGATGCAGGCGCAGAAGAAGGTGCTGATCACCGACACCACGATGCGCGACGGCCACCAGTCGCTGCTGGCCACCCGGATGCGGTCGATCGACATGATCCGCGTCGCCCCGGCCTATGCCGCCAACCTGCCGCAGCTGTTCAGCGTCGAATGCTGGGGCGGGGCGACCTTCGACGTGGCCTACCGCTTCCTGCAGGAATGCCCCTGGCAGCGCCTGCGCGACCTGCGCGCGCGCGATGCCGAACCTGATGACGCAGATGCTGCTGCGCGCCTCGAACGGGGTCGGCTACACCAACTATCCCGACAACGTGGTGCAGGCCTTCGTGGCGCAGGCCGCCAAGACCGGCGTCGACGTGTTCCGCGTGTTCGACAGCCTGAACTGGGTCGAGAACATGCGCGTCGCGATGGATGCGGTGATCGAGGCGAACAAGGTCTGCGAAGGCGACGATCTGCTACACCGGCGACATGCTCGACCCGGACCGCGGTCGAAGTATGACCTGAAATACTACGTCGGCATGGCGCAAGGAGCTGAAGGCCGCCGGCGCGCATGTGCTGGGGCTGAAGGACATGGCGGGCCTGCTGAAGCCCGCCGCGGCCCGGCATCCTGATCAAGGCGCTGAAGGAGGAGGTCGGCCTGCCGATCCACTTCCACACCCACGACACCAGCGGGCATCGCGGCGGCCACCATCCTTGCGGCCTGCGACGCCGGGGTGGATGCGGTGGATGCGGCGATGGACGCCTTCTCGGGCGGCACCTCGCAGCCCTGCCTCGGCTCGATCGTCGAGGCGCTGCGCAACACCGACCGCGACACCGGGCTCGACATCGCCGCGATCCGCGCGCATCTCGAACTACTGGGAAGCGGTGCGCGCGCCAGTATGCCGCCTTCGAAAGCGGCCTGCCGGCGCCCGCCTCCGAGGTCTATCTGCACGAGATGCCCGGCGGCCAGTTCACCAACCTCAAGGCGCAGGCCCGCAGCCTGGGGCTGGAGGAGCGCTGGCACGAGGTGGCGCAGACCTATGCCGACGTGAACCAGATGTTCGGCGACATCGTGAAGGTCACGCCCTCGTCCAAGGTCGTGGGCGACATGGCGCTGATGATGGTGGCGCAGGGCCTGACCCGCGCGCAGGTCGAGGACCCCGACGTCGACGTGGCCTTCCCCGACTCGGTCGTCGACATGCTGAAGGGCAACCTCGGCCAGCCCCCCGGCGGCTGGCCCGAGGCGCATCCAGAAGAAGGTGCTGAAGGGCGAGGCGCCGCTGACCGACCGCCCCGGCGCTGTCACTGCCGCCGGTCGATCTGGAGGCGGCGCGCACGAAGCTGGCCGAAGCTGAGCTGCGACGAGGACGACGGCGATCGATGACGAGGACCTGAACGGCTACCTGATGTATCCCAAGGTCTTCCTCGACTACATGCGGCCGCCACCGCGCCTATGGCCCGGTGCGCGTGCTGCCGACGCGGACCTTCTTCTACGGCATGGAGCCGGGCGAAGAGATCACCGCCGAGATCGACCCCGGCAAGACGCTGGAAATCCGGCTGCAGGCCGTGGGCGAGACCACCGAGGACGGCGAGGTGCGGGTGTTCTTCGAGCTGAACGGCCAGCCCCGCGTGATCCGCGTGCCGAACCGCGCGGTCAAGGCCAAGACCGCCGGCCAAGCCCAAGGCGGCAGAGGGCAACCCCGCCCATATCGGCGCGCCGATGCCGGGCGTCGATCGCCGTCCGTCGCGGTGACGGCGGGCCAGAAGGTCAAGGCGGGCGACCTGCTGCTGACCATCGAGGCGATGAAGATGGAAACCGGCCTCCACGCCGACCGCGCCGCCACCGTGAAGGCGGTGCATGTCCAGCCCGGCAGCCAGATCGACGCCAAGGACCTGCTGGTCGAACTGGAGCCGTGAAGGCGGGTTTTTCGCGAACTATGAAATTTCCCCCTTGCACCCACAGCCCGGACTTTATAGATCACCGCCACCCAAGGATGCGGGCGTAGCTCAGGGGTAGAGCATAACCTTGCCAAGGTTAGGGTCGTGAGTTCGAATCTCATCGCCCGCTCCAATTGGGATCGAAAAGGAAAAGGCGCCCGGCGGGCGCCTTTTCCTTTTGGTCGGCCGCAAGGCCGATCTGCGGGCGGCAAAGACTAGTCGAACATCCGGGGTCTTTCGCGCAACGGCACGCGTCGGGCTTCGATGCTGACCACGACCGCATCGTGGCCGATCTGTTCGATGATATCCTGCGCGGTTGGCTGGCGGTCGAAGACCAACTCGCGAATGCCATCTTCTACCTGGCACGACACGGTGAAGCGCATCTCGATCGAAGCAAGCGCCTTCTTCCGGCCTTCCCGGACCCGCGACAGCACCTCGTCCCGGGACGGAAGCCCAAAGCTTCTGTAAAGCGGTCTCGCGGTCATGACTTCTCTCCGCCGGTCAGTGTCGTGGTCAAACAGCGGTGCGACAGGGCGGCCGACAATGGCGACTGTGCGGTAAGGAACATCCCACTCTCCAATTCCGGCCCGGCGCCACACACGGTGCGGTTCGGGGCCGAACAAACTCAATTTCTGCTAGAAAACTATTCTCGACGTTGTCTCTTGACACAGCAAAGCCACAATCTTGTCAAGACTTTGCCACGTTTGCCATTCTGCGGTTGAAGGCATTTCGGCTTGCGCGTGTCTTTTCCCGGCAGTCGGACCTCGTCTGCGATACAGTCGCGGTTCATTGTTTCCGCCACCTCGCAAACGAAGCGTCCGAAGACGCATCAAGATCGCCAACACGAATCATCTGCGGAAACTGCCGAAGCCCCCAACATCCGCGCCGGTCGTCCAATCTCGGCCAACCAGCACACCCCTGCACCGAACTGCGAATTATTCTCAGTCTCATTGACTTTGCGAATGACTCTCATATCTTCTTTCGCATGTCATCAGCAGAGGAGGCCCCATGTCCCTGTCGCGCCGCTCGATCCTTGGTATGGCTCTTGCGTCACCTTTCCTTGCCCGTCCCGGCTGGGCAGATGCCGGTCCGCGTGTCGTTGCGACCACCGGAATGATCGCGGACGCCGCGCGGGTTGTGGGCGCAGCGCCGGTTCAGGCGCTGATGGGTCCGGGGCTCGACCCGCATTCCTATCGCCAGACCCGCAGCGACATCGCCGCCATGGCGCGTGCCGATCTGGTCCTGTGGCATGGCCTGCATCTTGAAGCCCAGATGATGGAGTTCCTCGAACAGCTTGGCCAGAAGACCAGCGTGGTCGCAGTCGCAGACAGCCTGCCGCATGACCTGCTGCGCGCCGATCCCAGTTATCCCGACCGGTTTGATCCCCACGTCTGGATGGACCCGCTGCTTTGGTCGCGCGTCACCGCGACTGTCGCCGAGGCAATGACCGCCGTTGCGCCGGACGCCGCCGATCGCCATGCGAAGAACCTGGCTGACCAACAGGCCCGGATCGCAGCACTCGATACCTACTCCCGCGACATTCTGTCGACCGTCCCCGAAGCGACGCGCGTCCTCGTCACTGCGCATGACGCATTCGGCTATTTCGGACGCGACTATGGGTTCGAGGTGCTTGGCATCCAGGGTATTTCGACCGAAAGCGAAGCGGGCCTCGCGCGGATCGGCGAACTTGTCGACGTGCTCGTCGATCGCAAGGTGTCGGCCGTCTTTGTCGAAAGCTCGGTATCTGATCGGTCCATGCGCGCCCTGATCGAGGGTGCGGCGGCCAAGGGCCACGAGGTCGCCATCGGCGGCGAGCTTTATTCCGACGCGATGGGGCCGGACGGCAGTTATGAAGGCACCTATATCGGAATGATCGACCACAACGTCACGACGATCACCCGGGCGCTTGGCGGCACTGCCCCCGAACGTGGCATGACGGGCCGGTTGGGCGGAGCCGCGTGATGATCCCGCTGCGCCAGGTCGAGGGCGAAGCGGCGTTGCACCCGACGGCGTTGGCCATACACGGCCTGAGCGTCGCTTATGGCGAGACGCTTGTGGTCGAGGATGTCTCGGCGGCATTTCCGGCAGCGGCCATGACAGCGATTGTCGGGCCGAACGGTGCGGGGAAGTCGAGCCTGCTCAAGGCGTCGCTCGGGATCATCCCCTCGGTCGCGGGCAGCGCATCGTTCTTCGGTGCGACGCTGTCGACCATGCGTGACAGGGTGGCTTACGTGCCGCAGCGCGCGGGGGTGGACTGGGATTTCCCCGCCCGAGCGATAGACGTCGTCGTCATGGGGATGCAGCGCGAAATGGGTCTGTTCGGGCGCCTGAGCCCCAAGCTCAAGGCGCGCGCCATCGACGCACTTGCCCGTGTCGGCCTGAGCGATCTTGTCCTGAGGCAGATCGGTGCGCTGTCGGGCGGCCAGCAACAGCGGGTGTTCCTGGCGCGTGCATTGGCGCAGCAGGCCGACCTGATCCTGCTCGACGAGCCCTTTGCCGGAGTCGATGCCGCGACCGAAACCGCCATCGTCCGCGTGCTTCACGCGCTGCGCGACGAAGGCCGGGCGATTGTCGCCGTGCACCATGACCTCTCGACCGTGCCCGACTATTTTGACCGGGTGCTGCTGCTCAACCGCCGACGCGTCGCCGAAGGGCCGGTCGCCACCACCTTTACCGAAGCGAACCTCGCGCTGACCTATGGCACGCGGGGTGCCGTGGTCGTGCCGGGCCATGCTTGAGGCGCTTTTCCTTCAATCGGGCTACAATGCAACACTGGTGACGCTTGGTGCGGCCATGCTCGGGGTTGCGGCGGGTGTGACGGGTACTTTCCTTACGCTGCGCAAGCGCGCCCTGATGTCCGATGCGCTTGCCCATGCAACGCTGCCGGGCGTAGGCCTTGCCTTCCTCGTCATGGTGGCTCTTGGCGGCGACGGACGAGCCCTGTCGGGCCTGCTGCTTGGCGCCGGGTTGACCGCGCTTCTGGGCCTGCTTGCGGTCCAGGGCCTGACGCGGCGCACCCGCCTGCCCGAGGATGCTGCCATCGGGGCGGTCCTTTCCGTCTTCTACGGCGCGGGCGTGGTCATCCTGACAGTGATCCAGACCATGTCATCGGGGCGCCAGGCGGGTCTTGAAGGCTTTCTGCTGGGCGCGACGGCCGGAATGCTGTGGACCGACGCCGTATTGATCGGCTTCGGCGGGGCGCTGGCCGCGTTGCTGGTCCTTTTGTTCCGCCGCCCCCTACTGATGGTCGCCTTCGACCCGGACTATGCTGCAACACGCGGCATCGACCCCGGCCGTGCCGACCTGATGCTCATGGCGCTTGTCCTTGCAGTGACGCTTACCGGCCTGAAGGTCGTGGGGCTGATCCTGATTGTGGCCCTGCTCATCATTCCGCCCGTCGCCGCGCGGATGTGGTCGGACCGCGCCGGGGTCGTCGCCGCCGGTGCGGGCCTGATCGGCGGGATGGCGGGCTATGGCGGCGCGGCCGCCTCGGCCGCCGCCCCGGACCTGCCGACGGGGCCGGTCATCGTTCTTCTGGCTTTCACGGGGTTCGTGGTCTCGTTCCTGTTCGGCACGGCGCGCGGTATTGTCCCGCGTGCCCTCGGCCGGGCGCGGATGCGCGCACGTCTGGCGCGGGGGGCATGATGGGCCAGGATTTCGTGATGCTCAGCCTGCCGCCCCTGCTGATCGGGACGCTCGCGGCGATCGCCTGCGCCCTGCCGGGAAACTTCCTGCTGTTGCGCCGCCAGTCGATGCTGGGCGACGCGATCAGCCACGTCGTGCTGCCCGGCATCGTGATGGCCTTCCTGCTGACGGGCAGCGTCGGCGGGGTGGCGCTGACCCTGGGCGCGGGCCTCGCAGCCCTCGTTTCGGTCGGGATGGTGGAACTGCTCCAGCGCGCGGGGCGGGTCGAGCCGGGCGCAGCGATGGGTGTCACCTTCACGACCATGTTCGCAGCCGGGGTGCTTCTGCTGGAACGATCCGGCGCGAGTGCCGTGCATCTGGACGTGCAGCATGCGCTTTACGGCAATCTCGAAAGCCTGATCTGGTTCGATGCGACGGGCTGGGCCTCGATTCTCGACCCCGTGGCGCTGGCGGGATTGCCGCCTGAACTGGGCTTTCTGGCTGTAGTGGCGGCCCTCGTCGCTGTCTTTGTCATCGTGCTTTGGCGACCGCTGAAGATTGCCACCTTCGACGAAGGTTTCGCAGCGACGCTGGGGATGCCGGTCCGGCTCTTGTCGCTCGCGCTGATCATGGTGGCCGCCATGGCCTGCGTTGCGGCATTTTCCGCCGTGGGGTCGATCCTCGTCATCGCCATGCTCATCTGCCCCCCGGCGGCAGCCCGGCTGATGACGGACCGCCTGGAACGCCAGGTGGGGCTCAGCGTGCTGCTTGCGGCCCTATCGGCCTGCCTGGGCTATGTTCTTGCCGGTTACGGACCGCTCTGGCTGGGGCTGTCAGGCTCGGTCAGTGCGGCAGGGATGATCGCAGTCGTCTCTGGCGTGATCCTCGGCCTCGCCGCGACGTTCGGTCGTCACCGGCTGCGGGCGACCTGACCCCTTCCCACACCGTCCCACCCTGCCTATAAGGCCCCGGAACCCCAAGGCGGAGGCCCAGATGCGGCTGGCAGAGATCACCCGGACCACGAACGAGACGGCGATCACCGTGTCGGTCGCCCTAGACGGCACCGGAACGCACGACATGGCCGACCGGGGTCGGCTTCTTCGACCACATGCTGGACCAGCTTGCACGCCACTCGCTGATCGACATCGCTGTCCGCGCCAAGGGCGACCTGCACATCGACGACCACCACACCGTCGAGGATTGCGGCATCGCGCTCGGGCAGGCCCTGGCGAAGGCCTTGGGCGACAAGCGCGGCATCCGTCGCTATGGCGAATGTCCGCCTGCCGATGGATGACGCGCAGGTGCGCGTGCGCGCTCGATCTGTCCGGCGCGGCCCTTTCTTGTCTGGAACGTTGCTTTCCCGACCGCCAAGATCGGCACCTTCGACACCGAGCTGGTGCGCGAATTCTTTCAGGCGCTCGCCACGCATGGCGGCATCACGCTGCATGTCGACCTGATCCACGGGATCAACAGCCACCACATCGCCGAAGCCGCGTTCAAGGCCGTCGCCCGCGCCCTGCGCGATGGCGGTGGAACCCGACCCGCGCGCAGGCAGCGCGATCCCCTCGACCAAGGGCGCGCTGTGACGCCTGACGGTTCTGGTCGATTACGAAAGCGGCAACCTTCACTCCGCCGAAAAGGCCTTCCAGCGCATGGCGCGGAAACGGGCGGCGGCGAGATCCTTGTCACCGTCACGGCCCGAGGATGTGGCCCGCGCCGACCGGATCGTCCTGCCCGGCGACGGTGCCTTCCCGGCCTGCCGCCGCGCCTTGGGCGAACTGCGGCGGCCTCTTCGAGGCGATGGTCGAGGCCGTTCACGCCAAAGGGCCGCCCGTTCCTCGGCATCTGCGTCGGCATGCAGATGCTGGCGACACGGGGGCTGGAATACGAACCGACGCGCAGGCTTCGACTGGATCGGCGGCGAGGTGACGCGGATCGCGCCCGCCGATCCGGCGCTCAAGGTGCCGCACATGGGCTGGAACGATCTGGTGATCGACCGGCCGCATCCGGTGCTCGACGGGCATCGAGACCGGCGATCACGCCTATTTCGTCCATTCCTACCAGTTCCGCGTGGCCGATCCCGCGCATCTGTCTGGCCCATGTCGACTACGGCGGTCCGATCACGGCCATCGTCGGCGCGGGCAACGTGATCGGCACCCAGTTCCACCCCGAGAAAAGCCAGCGCGCCGGGCTGCGCCTGATCGCGAATTTCCTGCGCTGGCGGCCCTGAGGTGGCGTTGCAGGACATCCTCGACGACATCGCGTCCGGGATGCAGACCGCGACGGATCGCGGCACGGTCGCCAGCTACATCCCGGAACTCGCCCGGGTCGATCCCGACCAGTTCGGCATCGCCGTCGCGCTGCCTGACGGGCAGGTGCTGACAGCGGGCGATGCGCATGTCCCGTTCTCGATCCAGAGCATCTCGAAGGTCTTCATGCTGGCCATTGCACTGGGCCGGCTTGGCGACAGCCTCTGGTCCCGGGTCGGGCGCGAGCCGTCGGGACAAGCCTTCAACTCCATCCTCCAGCTCGAGATCGAAAAGGGCAGGCCGCGAAATCCCTTCATCAACGCAGGCGCGATCGTCGTGACGGACGCGATCCTCGAAGGGCGCAAGCCACGCGAGGTACTGGCAGAACTGCTTGGCTTCATCCGAACCGCGGCGGGCGACACGGATATCCACATCAACGAGGCCGTCGCCCGGTCCGAGACCGAGACCGGGTTCCTGAACATGTCGCTGGCCAGCTTCATGCGGGCCCACGGCAACATGCGCAACGCGCCTGAACTGTCGCTCGGCGTCTATTTCCATCAGTGCGCGGTCGAGATGACCTGCGCGCAACTGGCACTCGCGGGGCGCTTCCTTGCCGGAATGGACGGCGCGCCGCGCATGGTGGCGCAGGCACGGGTCCGCCGGATCAACGCGCTGATGATGACCTGCGGGCATTACGATGCCTCGGGCGAATTCGCCTATCGCGTGGGCCTGCCGGGCAAGAGCGGCGTGGGCGGCGGCATCCTCGCCATCGCGCCCGGTCGCGCTTCGGTCGCCGTGTGGTCGCCGGGGCTGAACCCGCGCGGCTCGTCCAAGCTGGGGGCCGAGGCGATGGAACGCCTCGCCCGTCACACCGGCTGGTCTGTGTTCGGCTAGGTCAGTCGACCCGCCGCCAGGTGCCGCCGTCGCGGCAGATGCCGAAGACGCAGCCGGAGACCTGCAAGGCATCGCCCGTGAGCTGCATCTTCGAGTTGTAGGTCTTGTCGCGGTCGGGCGACCAGACCTTGCCATCGCCATAGGCCCCATCGCCTTGCGCGACCATGTCCCACACGATCTGCTTGCCGATGTTGGGCGACTCGATCTTGGCCCCGGTCGCATCGAATGCCTCGATCAGCGTGCCGCAAAAGGCCGGGCCGCAGGACGCAATCCGGACGTGGCCGAAATGTCCGTTGTCGTCGGCCTTGGTCTTCCAGGTTCCCTCGACCGGATCGGCCAGGGCGGCGGTTGCGCTCAGCAGCATGGCTGCGACGACTGCCAGATGTTTCATGGTATCTCCTCCCCTTCGTGGCGGTCATTTCCGCGCACGTGCCTTGCCGTGGCAAGCGTGACGTCGGGTCTGCCCCGGCAATGACCTTCCGTCTTGGCAAGCAACCAGCGTCATGCGAAAGACCGGCGCGACCAGACCGGAGCCTCCGCCCATGATCCTTTACCCCGCCATCGACCTGAAGGACGGCCAGTGTGTGCGCCTGCTGCGCGGCGAGATGTCGGCGGCGACCGTATTCGGTGACGACCCGGCCGCACAGGCCGCGGCGTTCCAGGCGGCGGGCTGCGAGTGGCTGCACCTTGTCGATCTGAACGGCGCCTTCGCGGGCCAGCCGGTGAACGGGGCGGCAGTCGAGGCGATACTGGCCCGCGTCTCGGTCCCCTGCCAGCTTGGCGGCGGTATCCGCGACATGGCCACGATCGAGGGCTGGATCGCGCGCGGCCTCGCCCGCGTCATCCTCGGCACGGTGGCTGTCGAAAATCCGGCTCTGGTGCGCGAGGCCGCGCGCGCCTTTCCCGGCAAGGTCGCCGTCGGCATCGACGCCCGCAAGGGCCGTGTCGCAACGCGTGGCTGGGCCGAGGAAACCGAGGTGATGGCGACCGATCTTGCCCGCAGCTTCGAGGATGCGGGCGTCGCCGCGATCATCTACACCGACATCGACCGCGACGGCGCCATGGCTGGCCCGAACGTCGAGGCGACAGCCGCCCTCGCCCGGTCCGTGGCCATTCCCGTCATCGCCTCGGGCGGCGTTTCGTCCATGGCGGACCTGACGGCGCTGCGCGACACGGGCGTCATTGCGGGGGCCATCTCGGGCCGCGCGCTTTACGACGGGGCGCTGGACCTCGCCACGGCCATCGCGGCACTCCGCGGCTGACGGACCTTTACTTGAGGCGGATGCAGAAGTGCTTGCGCACGGGTTCCTCGATGGTCCACGTGCCCTCGAACCCCGCTTCGACGGCAAAGGCATCGCCAGGCCCCAATCGTCACCGGGGCACCGCCATCCGGCGTTATGGTGATCCGCCCCTCGATCAGGTGGACGAATTCGTAGAACTTGTAGCGCGCATGCCAGGTGCCCGGCGTCGCCGCCCATGTTCCGCTGATGACATTGCCGTCCTGCGAGGTGTGCTGCACCCAGGTTTTCATGCTGGGGTCGCCCGCGACCTTGGTCCAGCCGTCGAGGTCGGTCAGCATCGGGTCAGGCCCCGGCGCAGGAAGGCGGAAAACCGTGTCGCTCATGTCGGACCGTCCGTTGGCTCGTTGAAGGATCGCCTCCGTCCTATGGCCCGGCGGCCGGGGTGGCAAGACCTGAGCCGTTCAAGGACACCCCTGCCCCGCAGATGGATTGCGCAAAATCCCGCGTTCTGCTTTCTGCACTGCGACACCGGATGATCGGGAAGGCAGGACCCATGCAGATCCGCGAGGCGACGGCGCTGGACGCCGACCACCTGACACGTTTCATCAACATGGCAGCCGACGACCTGCCGCTGCATTTCTGGCGCAAGTCGGTCGGCCCGGACGGTGACCCCTGGGCCTATGGGCGCGAGCGCGCCGCACGCGAGACTGGCAACTTCTCGTTCCGCAATGCCTGGTTCGCCGAGGTTGACGGCGCGGTTGCCGCCTGCCTTCTGGGCTACCCCGCCGAAACATCGCCCGAGCCGATCGACCCCGGCACGCCCGCACTTTTCGTGCCGCTTCTGGAACTCGAGGCGCTTTCGCCCGGTTCCTGGTATCTCAACGTCCTTGCCACCTATGACAGCTTCCGCGGCCAAGGCTGCGGCTCCGCTCTGCTGTCCCACGCCGAGGCGGTGGCCCGCCGCGCAGGTCGCGCCGAAATCAGCCTGATCGCCGCCGATACCCACCTGGACGCGCGCCGCCTCTACGCCGCCAAAGGCTACCGCGAACGCGCCCGCCGCCCCCTCGTCCGCGACGACTGGGCCGTGGACGCGACCGAATGGATTTTGATGACCAAGCCCGTCACGGGATGACCGGGGGAACGGGGCGGCCCCCGACCTGAGGACTTGCAAGTGCAAAGCGGCCGCTTGTTGAAGGACAACTGCTGTCGGTAGGGTCGGATCGCGGAAGGTTTTCCTTTCTTTTCAAAGGCCCATTCCGTCACCCGCCATCCAACACCCCTTCCCTTTTCCGGACCAACCGGACAAACAGGGCCAAAGGAACCGGCCATGCTCAAGACCCGCATCATCCCCTGCCTCGACGTGGCCGACGGTCGCGTGGTCAAGGGTGTCAACTTCGTCGATCTGATCGACGCGGGCGACCCGGTCGAGGCCGCGCGCGCCTATGACGCGGCGGGGGCGGACGAGCTGTGCTTCCTCGATATCCACGCCACTCACGAGAACCGCGGCACGATGTTCGATCTGGTCACCCGCACGGCCGAGCAATGCTTCATGCCGCTCACCGTCGGGCGGCGGCGTGCGCACGCCCGAGGATGTGCGCGCCCTGCTGCTGGCCGGGCGCCGACAAGGTCAGCTTCAACTCTGCCGCCGTTGCCAACCCCGACGTCGTGGCCGAGGCCGCCGACCGCTTCGGAAGCCAGTGCATCGTCGTGGCCATCGACGCCAAGACCGTCGCCCCCGGCAAATGGGAGATCTTCACCCATGGCGGCCGGCAAGCCGACCGGCATCGACGCGGTCGACTTTGCCCGCACCGTCGCCGCCAAGGGCGCGGGCGAGATCCTGCTGACCAGCATGGACCGCGACGGCACCCGCGCGGGGTTCAACCTCCCGCTCACCCGCGCCATCGCCGATGCCGTCTCGATCCCGGTGATCGCGAGCGGCGGCGTGGGCACGCTGGACCATCTGGTCGAAGGCGTGACCGAGGGGCATGCCAGTGCCGTCCTTGCGGCCTCGATCTTCCATTTCGGCGAATTCACCATCGGCGAGGCCAAGGCCCACATGGCCGCCGCCGGCATTCCCATGAGGCTGACATGAACGCGCTCGACCGCCTTTCCGCCACCATCGACGGCCCGCAAGGGTGCCGATCCCGAGACCAGCTGGACGGCGAAGCTGCTGGCGACAGGCCCCGAGAAATGCGCCGAGAAGTTCGGCGAAGAGGCCGTCGAGGCGATCATCGAGGCGGTGAAGGGCGACCGCGCCGCGCCTGACGGCGGAAGCGGCGGACGTGCTCTACCATCTTCTCGTGATGCTCGCGGCGCGCGACGTGTCGCTGGCCGACGTCCTGGCAGAACTGGAACGCCGCGAGGGGCGCTCGGGCCTCGCCGAAAAGGCAGCCCGCGGTCAGTAGCCGCCGGCGGGCGTCCGGATCTCGCAGGCCGGGGAATTTCGATCGCGGGGCAGCGGTCCTGGACCACCTGCACGCCGCGCGCCTCGGCCAGCGCTGCCGCTTCCGCATTCTCGACGCCAAGCTGCATCCAGACCGTCCGCAACCCCGGCAAGTGCGCCAGCGCCTCTTCCACGACCGGCAGGACCAGCTTCCGAGCGGCGGAAGATATCGACCATGTCCACCGGATCGTCGATCTCGGCCAGGCTGGCCCGCACGGTCTCGGCCCAGCACCATCTGCGCCGGCCTGCCCCGGATTGACCGGGATCACCCGATAGCCATGGGCGGTCAGGAACTGCGCGACGCGGTGGCTGGGGCGGTCCGGGTTGGGCGACCAGCCGACCAGGGCGATCACCCGGGTCGGATGACAGGATGTCGCGGAATCACGTCATCGAGCGGCATGCGGACCTCATCAGACAAAAAAGCGCCCGGGCCAAAGGCCGGGCGCAAGTCGCGGAACGAGGGACAGTGAGTGAAATGGCGTGTTCCGATCTGCCATTCCTCGAAAGACATAGGAACCCGCCACGCGGATGTGAAGCAGCGGTCGCGCAAGCGTGATCCATCATGCGACGCTGACGAAGCCGCATAAAGCGCGACCGCCGCCGCGTTCGAGACGTTCAGCGATCCGAAGCCGCCGGGATAGGGAATGCGCACCAGCCGGTCGCAGGTCTCGCGCGTCTTCTCGCGCAGGCCCGGCCCCTCGGCCCCCAGCACGAGGCCGATGGGCCGCGTCCCGGCCTCGGCCACCGCCTCGGCCAGCGTCACCGTCGCCGTCGCCATCCAGCCCGAGCAGCACGATAGCCCATGGCCTTCAGCGTCTCCATCGCATCGGCCAGGTTGGGCACCCGCAGATAGGGCTGGCGCTCCAGCGCGCCGCTGGCGGTCTTGGCCAGCGCCCCGGTTTCGGGGGCCGAATGGCGGTGCGGGGCGATCACCGCGCGCGCGCCGAACACCTCGGCCGAGCGCAGGACGGCGCCGACGTTATGCGGATCGGTCACCCGGTCCAGCAGCACGACCAGCGGCGCGCCGCGGCCCGAGGTGCAGACCGTCTCCAGATCGCCCCAGTGCAGCGGCCGCGCCTCCAGCGCCGCGCCCTGATGGACCGAGCCTTCGTCGATCGGCACGTCGAAGCGGCGCGGATCGACGATCTCGGGCGTCATGCCGCTGGCCGCGATCGCCTCGCCCAGCTTGTCGGCGGCGTTCTTGGTCAGCACCAGCCGCAGCCGCTCGCGCGCCGGGTTCATCAGCGCATCGCGCACCGCATGCAGGCCGAACAGCCAGACCGTCTCGCGCGCCTCGTTCCGCCGGGCGCGTTCCTTGTCGATCACCCAGGCTTGGTTTCTGCATTTCCGGCTCCGTTTCGTTGCGCGCGACAATGCGGCGCGTCCCGCCTTGCCGCAAGCCGCAAAGACCCTGCCGGACGCGGATGCTTTCGCGCTTGACGCCCCATGGGGCCTTCGCTATCCACCCGCCTCACGTCGGGCGACGAGCTGCAAGGTGCGGCAGCGGACTGTAACTCCGCCGGGGAGACCCATGCCTGGTTCGATTCCAGGGTCGCCCACCATCTTTCCCGAATTCAGGCGAGAACCTTGGCCAAGTGTCCGCGCACGGCCACCAGGCGAGGTTACCCCCCGAACGCAAACCGCATGATCGCGGCAAGAGCCACGGCAATCAGCGCCGCGAGAACGTCGTTTCCCATCACGAGCGTCAGTCCGACCGCCGCGGCAAGGGCAACAGCCTCGACGGGGCCACCTTGCGCCACCGCAATCGCGGCGATGCCTGCCATGACCGAAAGTGGCGTCGCCCGCAGCGCGGCCTGGATGCGGGGCGAAGTCGGCAGATACCGCATGGCGAGATAGCCCGCGAACCGGCAGAACAGGGCGGCACCGGCCATGACTGCCAGCAGCAGGGAAAACGGATAACTCATCGCGCGCGCTCGGCCTCGGGGCGCCAGGCAAGCGCGGCGGCGACCATTCCCGCCACCCCTGCCGCGATGATCGCCGAGCCGACATTAGCATAATGCGAGACGACAACCGCTGTCACGGCACCGACCCCGGCAGGCAGAAGCGATGACCGGCTGCGGATCATTGCGGTCATCATCGCGGCGGCAAAGGCAGGAAGCATCAGGTCGGCCGCCAGCAGGTGCGGGTCGGGCAACACCTTTCCCGACAGCACGCCGATCATCGTTCCCGCCAACCATCCCGCGAACATGGGCAGGCCGGTTCCGGCCAGATAGGCCCGGTCCTGCTCACCCCGCTCGATCGCGCGCATGACCACGATCCAGTTGGCATCGCCGAGCAGCAGCAGGCTGCCATAGGCCAGCGGCGGCCTCGCCTGGCTGAGCCAGGGATGCAAGGCCGCGCCGAACATCAGATAGCGGGCATTCATCAGCACGATCGTCGCCGCAAGCGCGACAAGCGTGAATGACCCGGATTGGACAAGGTTCAGCGCGGCAAGTTGCGCCGACCCGGAATAGACCGCCGCACTGGTCGCCAGCGCCTGTTCCAGGGCCAGCCCCGCCTGCGCCGCGATCAACCCGAAGGCAAGTCCATAGACGAAGATGCCAAGGCCCAACGGAAGACCGTCCCGCATCCCGCGCCAAAGTCCGTCGAAGGTGAAAGGCGCGTGCATGCGGAAAGGATCAGGCTTCCAGTCGTCAAGACGTGCAGGCTATCCCGTGGCGCGCGGCGGGCCAAGAGGCCATGCTTGCCGACGCCGCGCGGGCCCTGCCAGACACACGCGAGTCCCGCCGCGGCCGGACCGCTGTGACAAACAGCGTCTTTGCACGGGCACATGGATGGCGATAGATAGTCTCATGCGCCGATACTTGCGCCATCATGCCCTTGCCTTCGCGGCAGCCCTCATGGTGCTGGCGGCAAGCGTCGTGTCTGCGGCGAGCATGGCGCCCGCTGCCGCCGACCAGCCCGCGGTTTCGGCCTATCTGGCAGCAGGTGGGGCGTTGTCCGACCTCTGCGGCGATCCTGTAACGGGTGACGATCATCACTGCCCGTTCTGCCGCCTTCTGACCGATTCACCCGACACCGCTCCTGCGACACTGCCACTGCAACTGTCTTTCGGTTCCGGGGTTCGATTGCTTGTGGATCTGACCCACGGGCGGCAGCAGGGGTCCCGCCAGGTCTCTGCCCGCGCTCCACCGCCGCTCGCCTGATCTCGTCCCAAACTGGACCGTTCCGCAATCGCGGATGCGGTTTGTTCCGATCAGTCAGCCGAGCTTCAAGCAGCCATCCATCGGATGGACGCTCGCACCCAATGGAGACATCATGTCCAGACTTCTTTCCGCAGCCTTCGGGCTTATCGCTCTCGCAGGCGTGGCCAGCGCCGAAGGCACCGGCCATTCGCATAGCCATGGCGATGCCGCCGCAATGCAAGGCGAGACCTATCAGCTTGGCGCGCTGACCCTTGTGGCGCCGTTTGCCCGCGCCACCCTGCCCAACGCCCCTGTCGCGGGCGGTTTCGTCACCGTTACAAACACAGGAACCGAGGACGACCGCCTGATTGGCGCGGCCTCGGATGCAGCCGGGCACATGGAAGTGCACGAGATGGTGATGGACGGCGACGTGATGAAGATGCGCGAACTCGCCGAAGGCCTGCCGATTCCCGCAGGCCAGACGGTTGAACTGAAGCCGGGTGGATTTCACGTCATGTTCATGGATCTCAAGCATCCGCTGGTCGAAGGCGAAACCGTCGATGTCACGCTGACCTTCGAACGGGCGGGCAAGATCGAGATCCCGCTGGTCATCGCGGCGCGCGACGCCAAGGGCGGACACGGGAACCACGACGCAATGGAAACGCAACCGTGACGCAGTCCGCAGCCAGCCGCTTCCGCGTTGGCATGGTCGTCCTGGGGGGGCTGGCGGTGCTGGCCCTCGCCACGCTCCTCTGGACCCAGGTCGTCGAGCCGCGCCTGAACCGATCCATCGCCGATACGCTTGGCGAGGGTGACTATCGCCTGCGTGCGACAGATGGCACCGAGTTTACCGAAGCGAGCCTGCGTGGCGCGCCATCGGCCGTCTTCTTCGGCTTCACCCACTGCCCGGAAGTCTGTCCCACGACCCTGGGCGAGATTGCGGGCTGGCAGGAGGAGCTGGCGGGCATGGGAAAACAGCTTCGCGTCTTCTTTGTCACCGTCGACCCCGAGCGGGACACGACAGACATGCTGGGCGACTACGTGTCCTGGGTTCCGGGGGTCGTTGGCGTATCGGGTTCGCCGGACGAGATCGCCAAGGCGATAAGGGCCTTCCGCATCTTCGCAAGCAAGGTCCCGCTCGATGATGGCGGCTACACCATGGATCATTCGGCAAGCCTGCTGCTGTTCGACGCCAAGGGCCGCTTCGTCGAACCGATCGGCTATGGCGAGGATCCTGCGCGCGCGATGAACAAGCTCGCCCGCCTCGTCTCGCCCTGATCTCGCTGCCGTCGGCACAGGCCGCGCTGATTGCGCGGCCACTGGCCACCGTTTGGGCCGGGGCAGGCGAAACCTGCTGACCCGCCCGATTGTTTTCACCCAAGGCCGCGCCTCCAGGCGGCAAAGGAGAACCTCAATGATCGACCGTCGCATGTTCACGCTCATGGCTACCCTTGGCGCGCTTGGGCTCAGGCCACGATCGGCTTCCGCGCAGATGGCGCTGCCCGAAGGGTCGGTGCGCGCCAAACTGGCCGACCCGATTCACGACATGTCCGTCTGGCCATCCGACTGGACCGGGAACGAGCAGGTCGTCATGCTGGCCTACCCGGGCATGACCGCGCTCGATCTCGTGGCGCCGCAATACATGTTCGGCAGCCTCTGGGGCGCGACCGTCCAGATCGCAGCCAAGACACTGGACCCGGTGATGACCGATACGCGGCTGGTCATCATGCCCGATATCATCCTTGCGGATGCACCCGCTGCCCCGACGATCCTCTTCGTCCCGGGGGGAATTTCGGGCACGCTCAACGCCATGGAGGATGTCGAGACGGTGGATTTCCTCGCCTCGCGCGGCGCGCAGGCGGGTTATGTCACGTCGGTCTGCACCGGGGCGCTGCTGCTGGGTCAGGCGGGGCTGCTCGACGGCTACAAAGCCACGACCCACTGGCTCGCGCTGTCGTCGCTCGACGCATTCGGGGCCGAGGCAGTGCCCGAGCGGATCGTGCGGGACCGCAACCGCTTCACGGGCGGCGGCGTGACGGCGGGCCTCGACTTCGGGCTGGCGATGCTGGCGGAATTGCGTGGCACCGAATATGCGCAGGCGATCCAGCTGCTTGCCGAATACGCCCCGGAACCGCCCCTCGACGCAGGCACCCTCGCCTCGGCCCCGCCGAAGATCGCAGGCATGATGCAGGGCATGTTCCCCGGCTTCGAGACCCACGTCCGCGCCATCGCAGCCTTGCGCCGCGGCTAGTTGGCGGCAAGCCTTCGCCGCGTCCGCCTCTGCGCGCTGTGAGACTTGGCCGCGCCATGTTAACCTTTGTCCACCTTTGGGGAGGGGTGCATCATGGCAGCGGGTGGCGTGACGATCCTTGTCGGCACGACGAAAGGCGCGTTCCTGATCTCGGGCGATCAGGCTCGCAGCGAGTGGAACGTCAGCGGTCCGCATTGCGACGGCTGGCCCATCAACCATGTCATCGGCGACGCCCGCACCGGCACGCTCTGGGCGGGGGGCGGCGGCGAGTGGAACGGTGCGGGGGTCTGGCGATCCGGGGATGGCGGCGCGACATGGCAGCTTGCCCGCCTGACGCGGGGCAAGCTTGACGACTGGGCGGCCAACGACCCGGGCTTTGCCGACCAGATCGGCTGGAGCGCGGCGGACCTGCCCTTTGGTGATGGCTTCTCGCAGGTGTGGTCGCTCGCTCGGGTCGGCGAGGCGCTTTATGCCGGGACGAAGCCCGCCCGCCTGCTGAAGAGCATGGATGGCGGCGAGACCTGGGCCGAGGTCGAAAGCCTGGCCAACCACCCGTCTTCCGACAGCTGGAACCCCGGCGCGGCAGGGCTGGTGCTGCACACGATCATCGCCGATCCCGACGACCCGCGGAAAATCTGGCTGGGCATCTCGGCAGCGGGCGTCTTCGCCACCGAGGACGGCGGCCTGACATGGGAACGGCGCAACCGCCTGTCGAACGTGGCGGCCTGCGGGCATCACGATCATCCCGCCGGTCCCCGGGATGGCGAGACCGGCCATTGCGTCCACAATATCGGACGCGCGCCGGGGACCGAGGACGTGCTCTACCAGCAGAACCACCACGGCGTCTGGCGCTCGCCCGATGGCGGACGCAGTTGGGAGGACATCACCGCCAACCTGCCCTCGACCTTCGGCTTCCCGATCCTCGTCCACCCCCGCGACCCCGACACGGTCTGGACGCTGCCGTTGAACGGCGACAGCGCGGGGCGCTTTCCGCCGGGGGCGGCGGCGGCGGTCTGGCGCAGCCGCGACGGGGGGCAGGACATGGCACGATCTGCGGGAAGGCCTGCCGCAGACCTCGTGTTTCTTCACCGTTTTGCGGCAGGCGATGGCGGGTGATCGGCGCAACCCGGCCGGGGTCTATTTCGGCACCAACAGCGGCTCGGTCTTTGCCAGCCGTGACGAGGGCGAGACGTGGCACGAGGTCGCGCGCCACCTGCCCACAGTCCTGTCGGTCGAGGTTCTTGACAGCCCCGGCTGAACCGCGCCCCGCGACGGAGGGCCGCCATCGCGCATTGCCCGGCACGATGTTTCCGCTATGTTCTCATCCATGCCGGCCGCCCGCCCCCTTCCCCAACTCGCCCCCGCCCGCGTGCATGAAGCCGCAGGGCCTGCCGCCCCTGCCTTTGCCCTGACGATGGCGGGGCTGGCCAGCGGCCCGGTGATCTGGATAGGCCCGGCCCATGCCCCCGAACGCCTCATGCCCTGGGCCGCGCGCCGCTTCCTTGCCCCCGACCGCCTGCTGATCGTCGAGGCGAAGGGCGAGGCTGACCTGCTCTGGGCGACCGAGGAAGCACTGCGCTCGGGTGCTGCGGGCTTCGTCATCGCGGCCCCGGAAAAGCCGCTGTCGCTGACCGCCGGACGCCGCCTGCAACTTTCCGCCGAGGCCGGGCGCACCACGGGCCTGCTGCTGATCCGCGAAGATGGCGGCTCCAATGCCGCCGAGACCCGCTGGCACTGCGCCCCCCTGCCCGGCGAAGCGGCCGACTCGACTCGGGCGCTGTGGTCGCTTACAAAGAACAAAAAGGGAACATTAGGCGAGTATACGGTTCACTGGCATGGCACGGCGCATTCTGTCCCTCTGGTTACCCCGGCTGGCGAGCGAGATGTCGCTGCGCCGACGCCCGCATGACGGACCCTTCGCGCTTAGCCTGCGGGCGGGCAATGCCGACCACCTGCACTGCCTGAACCGCGCCGCCGAAAAGGCGGGCCTGCATCGCGGGATGCCGCTGGTCGACGCCCGCGCGATCTGCCCCATGCTTGCCACCCGCCCGGCCGATCTTGCCGCCGAGGCGGCCTTTCTTGAAACGCTGCGCCGGTGGGCGGTGCGCTATTCCCCCCTTGTTGCGCGCGACGGCACCGACGGGCTTCTGGCCGACATCACCGGCGTCGCCCACCTGTTCGGGGGCGAGGCGGCGCTGGCCCATGACATGACGGCCCGCCTCGCCCGTGCGGGGATCACCGCGCGCGCCGCCGTGGCCGATACGCGCGGCGCGGCCCATGCGCTGGCCCGCCACGGACGCGGCGGCATCGCGGCCCCGGGCGCGATGCTGACGGCACTCGGCCCCCTGCCCCTCGCCGCGCTGCGCATCGACACCGAGACGGCCGAGGCGCTGGCCCGCCTCGGGCTGCGCCAGATCCGCGACCTTGCGCCCCTGCCCCGCGCGCCACTCGCCCGCCGCTTCGGCGCGGGGCTGATGCTGCGGCTCGACCAGGCGCTTGGCCTGCAACCCGAACCCGTCGCGCCCGAACCCGAGCCACCCCATTACGGCGTCCGCCTGACCCTGCCCGAGCCGATCGGGCTGCTGAGCGACGTGCAGGCGGGCCTTGCGCGGCTGCTCGACCGGCTCTGCGCCACGCTGGCCGCCAACCACCACGGCGCGCGCCTCGTCCGGCTCGAAATGCGGCGGGTCGACCGTGACACGGTGCGGGCCGAGATCCGTCTGGCCCGCCCGATGAACGAAGCCGCCCGGCTTGCCGCGCTGTTCGCCGATGCCCTGGGCGATATCGACGCGGGCTTCGGCATCGACCAGTTGCGCCTGTCCGCCCCCGTCACCGAACCGCTCGCCCCCCGCCAGATGGACGCGCCGCACCAGATCGGGGCCGACAAGCTGACCGATCTTGTCACGCGGCTCGGCAACCGGCTTGGCTTCGACGCGGTGCAGCGGATGCTGCCGGCGGAAAGCCACATCCCCGAGAAAAGCTTCCTCACCGTCCCCGCCGCCTATGCCGAGCCTGCGGCGGACTGGCCGCACCACCCGGAACGCCCGCTGCTGGTCTTTCCCCCCGAACCCATCAGCGCCAGCGGGGCCGAGCCGCCCGCCCGCTTCCGCTGGCGGCGCATGAGCTTCACCACCCTGCGCGCCACCGGGCCCGAGCGGATCGCACCGGAATGGTGGCTGGACGATCCCGCATGGCGCACCGGCCTGCGCGACTACTGGAAGGTCGAGACGCGCGAGGGCCGCCGCCTGTGGCTGTTCAACAGCCCGCAATCGCCCGGCTGGTCGGTGCAGGGGGAATTCGCATGACCGCCCGGCAGCGCCCTCCGGCGGATTATGCCGAATTGTGCGTGACCTCGAACTTCACCTTCCTTACCGGGGCATCGCACCCCGAGGAACTGGTCACGCGCGCGACCGAACTGGGACTGGCCGCCATCGCCATCACCGACCGCAACTCGCTGGCCGGGGTGGTGCGCGCCCATAGCGCGCTGCGCGAACTGGCCCGGATGCGCGCCGAGGCGCGCGAGGCGCAGGTCAAGGTCCGCTCGCACATCCGGATCGACCCCTCCAGCCGGCAGGATTACGGCGCGGCCATGGACGAGGCCGCCCCTGCCGCGCCCCGACGGGGCGCGGCGCAGGCCAAACCGGGCCTTGCCCCCCGCACCATCGCAATGTCCGCAGCACAGGCCGATCCCGCGCGGCCCGTCGCCGCGATGCAGGCCGCCCCTTCCTCCTCGCCCGAGGCCACGACCCCACCTGCACCGGCCCGCCCGGCTGTCGCGCAGCCGGGCGATGCCCCCGCCTCTGCAACCACTGCCGCCCGATCCCCCGCTGCCGCGCCTGATCGTGGGCGCGCGGCTGGTGCTGACCGACAGCCCGGTGCACTGGGTTGCGCTGCCCACCGACCGGGCCGCCTATGCCCGCCTGTCGCGCCTGCTGTCGCTCGGCAAGCGCCGCGCGCCCAAGGGCGAATGTCACCTGACGCGCGCCGACCTGCTGGCCGGGGCCGAGGGGCTGATCCTGATCGCCCTGCCCCAGACCGAGGGCGGGCTGGCCGACATCCAGCGCATCGCGCGGCGCTGCCCCGGGCGCACCTTCCTTGGGGCGGCCCCCCGCTATGACGGGCAGGACCAGCCGCGCTTCGACCGCCTCGCCACGCTGTCGCAGCAATGCGGCGCGCCACTTGTCGCGATGGGTGACGTGCTCATGCACCGCGCTGCCCGCCGCCGCCTCGCCGATGTGCTGACCTGCCTGCGCGAGGGGATCACGATCGACCGCATCGGGCGCCGCGCCCTGCCCAATGCCGAGCGCCGCCTGAAAAGCCCCGCCGAGATGGCCCGCCTCTTCCGCCGCTACCCCGCCGCCCTGCGCCGCACGCTGGAAATCGCCGACCGCTGCGCCTTCAGCCTGTCGGAGCTGTCCTATGAATACCCCGACGAGGAGGACGGCGTTGAAACCCCGCAGGCCCGCCTGGAACGGCTGACCGAGGAAGGGTTGCGCGACACCGCCCGCTTCCCTGACGGCATCAGCCCCCGCACGCGCGAGAAGGTCGACAAGGAACTGCGCCTGATCGCCGAGATGACCTATGCCCCCTACTTCCTGACCGTGCATGACATCATGGTCTTCGCCCGGTCGAAGGGCATCCTCTGCCAGGGCCGGGGGTCTGCCGCCAATTCCGTCGTCTGCTACGCCCTTGGCGTGACCGAGGTGCATCCCGACCGCATCAACATGGTGTTCGAACGCTTCATCTCGCGCGAACGGGGCGAGCCGCCCGACATCGACGTGGATTTCGAGCATGAGCGGCGCGAAGAGGTGATCCAGCACATCTACAACCGCTACGGGCGCGAGCGTGCGGGCCTGACCGCCACCGTCATCCATTTCCGCACCCGCTCGGCCATCCGCGAGGTCGGCAAGGTCATGGGCCTGTCGCAGGACATCGTCGCGGCCATCGCCGGGCTGACCTGGGGCTGGTCGTCCTCGGCCCCCGATCCGGCGAAACTGCGCGAGATCGGCCTTGACCCCGATGACCGCCGCCTTGCCCAGACCCTGCGGCTGATCGCCGAGATCACGGGCTTTCCCCGCCACCTGTCGCAGCATGTCGGCGGCTTCGTCATCACGCGGGGCCGGCTGGACGAGTTGTGCCCGATCGAGAACGCGGCGATGGAGGACCGCACCATCATCGAATGGGACAAGGACGATATCGACGCGCTCGGCATCCTGAAGATCGACGTGCTTGCCCTGGGAATGCTGACCTGCGTCCGCAAGGGGCTGGACCTGCTGCGCGATCACGCGCGGATCGACCTGACGCTGCCCACCATCCCGCCCGAGGACCCTGTGGTCTACGACATGCTCTGCCGCGCCGATGCGGTGGGCGTGTTCCAGGTCGAAAGCCGGGCGCAGATGAACTTCCTGCCCCGGATGCGCCCGCGCGAATTCTACGATCTGGTGATCGAGGTTGCCATCGTCCGACCGGGGCCGATCCAGGGCGGCATGGTGCATCCCTACATCAAGCGCCGCCAGGGCCTTGAACCCATCGAGGATCTCGGCCCCGCCCTCAACGCGCTTCTGGGCAAGACCTATGGCGTGCCGCTGTTCCAGGAGCAGGCGATGCAGATCGCCGTCATCGGCGCGGGCTTCAACCCCGGCGAGGCCGACCGGCTGCGCCGCAGCCTCGCCACCTTCCGCCGCATGGGCACCATCGGCACCTTCCGCGAGCGGTTCCTGCAGGGCATGCTGGCCAACGGCTATGACGAAGCCTTCGCCAGCCGCTGCTTCGACCAGATCGAGGGGTTCGGCGAATATGGCTTTCCCGAAAGCCATGCGGCAAGCTTCGCCATCCTCGTCTATGCCTCGGCCTGGATGAAATGCCACCACCCGGCGGTGTTCGGCTGCGCGCTCTTGAATTCGCAGCCCATGGGGTTCTACGCCCCCGCCCAGATCGTGCGCGACCTGCGCGACCACGGGGTCGAGGTGCGGCCCGTCTCGGTCAATCACAGCGCCTGGGACAACACGCTGGAACACCGGACCGACGGCAGCCTCGCCCTGCGCATCGGCTTCCGCCAGGTGAAAGGCCTGCGGGAAGAGGACGCGGCCTGGATCGTGGCGGCGCGGGGCAACGGCTACAGCGATGTCGAAAGCGTCTGGCGGCGCAGCGGCGCGCCCCCCGCAGCCCTTGAACGGCTGGCCGAGGCCGATGCCTTCGCCGCCATCGGCCTGGCCCGGCGCGACGCGCTCTGGCAGGTGCGCGCCATCCGTGGCCCTGCGCCGCTGCCGCTCTTCGCCACCTCCTACGACGGCGAGGGGATCGACGAGCCATCCGTCACCCTGCCCACGATGACGCTCGGCGAGGCGGTGGTCGAGGATTACCTCGCGCTGCGCCTCAGCCTGCGCGCCCATCCGATGGAACTGCTGCGCCCCCGGCTGCCCGGTCTCGTGCCCCATTCCGCCCTGCCCGACCAGCGCCCCGGCCGCCGCATCACCGTCTGCGGCCTCGTCATCACCCGCCAGCGCCCGGGCACCGCCTCGGGCGTCATCTTCCTGACGCTCGAGGACGAGACGGGCGTCAGCAACGTGGTGGTCTGGACCCGCGTCTACGAACGCTTCCGCCGCGCCGTTTTGGGCGGGCGGCTGCTGCGCGTGACCGGCCCGATCCAGCGCGAAGGCGCGGTGATCCACCTGATCGCGGAAGAGATCGAGGATGTCTCGCCCCAGCTTGCCCTGATGGGGCATGTCGCCGGACCCTCGATCGACCCCACGCAGGGCCGCGCCGACGAGGCGCGCCGTCCCGTGCAGGGTCGCACCACGCCCCGCGCCTACCACCCGCGCGAACAGGCCAAGGCGCTGTTTCCCAGCCGCGACTTCCACTGATCGCGTCTCGACGCCCCGAGCGCCCCGCGCTATCAGCAGGGCAGCACCGGAGACGCCGCATGACCCACCGTTCCTACCGCTTCACCCACGCCATCACCCGCCGCCCGGGACAAAGCATCACCGGCGGCCTGCGCGCGGTCGACACAGGGGCACCCGACCTTGCGACCATGCTGGCCCACCACGCCGATTACGTGACGGCGCTGCGCTCCACCGGCGCCACGGTGATCGAGCTTGACCCGCTCGAGGCCTATCCCGACAGCGTCTTTGTCGAGGATACCGCGCTCTGCCTGCCCGAAGGGGCGGTCATCATGCGCCCCGGCGCGCCCTCACGCCTCGGCGAGGCCGCCGAGATGGCCCCCCACCTGCGCGCGCTCTATGGACAGATCGTCACCATCGACGGCCCCGGCCATATCGAGGGCGGCGACATCCTGATGACCGAGACCGAGATCCTCGTCGGCCGTTCCGCCCGCACCGACGCCGAAGGGATCGCAGAGCTTGCGGCCAAGGTCGCGCCCTGGGGCCACACGGTGCGCGAAGTCCACACACCGCCGGGCGTGCTGCACTTCAAGACCGATTGCTCGCTATTGGATGCCGAGACGATCCTGTCGACCGACCGCCTCGCCGCCTCGGGCTGTTTCGCAAGCTACAAGGTCATCCCGGTGGCCGAAGGCGAAGAGGCAGCGGCCAACACGATCCGGTTCAACGACCTCGTGCTGATGCCGGCCGGCTTTCCGAAAACCGCCGAGCGCATCGCCAAGGCGGGTTTCGAGGTGCGTGAGATCGGCAACAGCGAATGCGCCAAGCTCGACGGCGGCATGTCCTGCCTCAGCCTGCGCTTCACGCCGTCGCCATGACGGGCGGCGGACGCCCCGCAACGCCGGACGGACGGGTCACACGGCCATGACCGCGCGGCAGCGGTTCAACATCCTCGCCGTCGCCCAGTCCGGCCGCCTGCAATACGAGGCTGTCCTGCTCGCCGCCTCGCTCCGCGCCAGCGACCCCGATTTCCCCGGCACCCTCTATCTGGCCGAACCGCAGCCCGGTCCGCTCTGGCCCACCGACCCGCGCATTACCCATGGGCCAACCCGCGCGCTTCTGTCCGAACTGGGCGCACAATTCCTGCCCTTCGACTCCCGCGCCTTCGGGGCGGACTATCCGCAAGGCAACAAGATCGAGGCGCTGGCGGCGCTGCCGGACGAACCCTTCCTGTTCCTCGACACCGACACGCTTGTCACCGGCAGCTTCGCCGACGTGTCCTTCGACTTCGCCCGCCCTTCGGCGTCGATGCGCCGCGAAGGCACCTGGCCGCAGATCGAGCTTTACGGGCCGGGTTACACTGCGACGTGGAAATCGCTTTACGATCGTTTCGGTCTGGATTTCGCACAGCTCGCTCGACCTGACACAGCCGGACGAGCACTGGGAGCGTTACCTCTATTTCAACGCGGGCTGGTTCTTCCATGAAAGCCCCCGCGCCTTCGGCCAGCGGTTTCTCGACTATGCCACCGCGATCCGCGACGACCCGCCGGCCGAGCTTGTGTGCCAAACGCTCTACCCCTGGCTCGACCAGATCGCGCTGCCGCTGGTGATCCATTCGCTCGGCGGCGGCCGCCCCGGCCCGGGGCTTGCCGGTCTGGACGGCGCCGTGACCTGCCATTGGCGCACGCTGCCGCTGCTTTACGCCCGCGAAAGCGACCATGCGGTTGACGTGCTTGAAACCGTGACCGCCCCGAACCCCGTCAAGAAGGTCCTGCGCGAGAGCGAGGCGTTCAAGCGCCTCGTCTACCAGCGCAAGGGCAACGACATCCGAGCGATGTTCGACCGCGCCGACCTGCCCCGCCGCGAACAGGTGATCCGGAACACCATCAAGCGCGCCGGGCTGTGGCTGCGCTGATCAGCTGTCCTTGAAAGCCCAGCATCGGCTCCAGCCGCTCGAAGCTTTCGTCCATCGGCCACGCGCCCGAGAGCCACGGAACCGAGAAATGCCCGAAAGCCAGCGAAAGCTGGTCTTCC
This sequence comes from uncultured Alphaproteobacteria bacterium, assembly GCA_963736565.1. GTDB lineage: Bacteria > Pseudomonadota > Alphaproteobacteria > Rhodobacterales > Rhodobacteraceae > Aliitabrizicola. The sequence continues at coordinate 657,323 of CAVTOW010000005.1, read as the reverse complement.
GCCGCCTCCTCACCCTGCCCGGCGATCGCCGCCAGATAGAGCGCCGAAGCGAGACCCGAGCGGTCAGCGCCATGTTCGCAATGAATGAGGATCGGTTTCGGCAAGTCGCGCATCAGCGCAATCAGGGCGACGGCGCGGTCTTCCGACAGAAGCTCGCGCGAGTTCATGGCGAAATCGGCATGAACGACCCCTGACGCGGCACTGATTGCGCGCTCGGCCTCATACCACTCGGCCCCCTCCGACGCACCGCGCAGGTTCAGGACGCTGCGGATGCCGAAGGCATCGGCAACCCGCCCCAGGCGTTCGGCATCAAGCTGCCCGGAGCGGAACATCTCGCCGGGGATGACTTCGTGCAGGTTGCCCGCGGACTGCTGCGCTGCCAGCGTGCCCGCGAGGCCCGTCAATGCCAGCGCGCCAAGAACCGCAGCCTTCCAGATCATCCGCATCAATCAGCACTCCTTTGGACACCCTTATCGCACTGCGGTCGACAGCGCCACGCGACCTTTCGCTCAGTGCCACAGCACCGGGGCCAGCGACGCCACGAGAAGCACGGCCATCGTCCAGTTGAAGGCCACGAGCCGCCGCCCCGTCGTCAGAACCCGCCGCACCTGCTGGCCCAGCACGGTCCAGACGCTGACCGAGGGCAGGTTGATCGCGCCGAACACCACCGCCACCAGCGCCACCGCCCCAAGCGAACGTTCCGGCGCATAGACGGTCACCGCCGTCAGCGCCATCGCCCAGGCCTTCGGGTTCACCCACTGGAACGCCGCCGCCTGCAGGAAGGTCATCGGATTGCCCGTCGCCTCGCGTTCCTTGGGCGCGGCGGCGTGGGCGATCTTCCACGCGAGCCAGAGCATGTAGACCACGCTTGCCACCTCGAGCACCGTCACCGCCACGGGATAGGTCTGGAACAGCCCGGCCAGTCCGACACCGACCAGGAACGCCATCAGCACGAAGCCCAAGCGCGACGCCCAGCATGTGCGGCATGGTCCGGCGGAACCCGAAATTGGCGCCCGAAGCCATCAGCATCAGGTTGTTCGGCCCCGGCGTGACCGAGGTGACGAAGGCGAATAGCGCAAGGGCCGAGAGTGTTTCCACATGTCATGGCGCAATCCTTGCCCGCATCTGCGCGGTGAAAGATTGCAAAGATGCGAATCTTCGGGCAGATTTCACAACAAATGACGAAGCTCGACGAGATAAACCGCCGGATATTGCGAGAGCTGTCGCGCGACGGGCGATCTGGCCAACCTCGACCTGGCCGACCGCGTCGGCCTGTCGCCCTCGGCCTGTCTGCGGCGCGTGCAGGAACTGGAGCGCGCCGGGGTGATCGCAGGCTATCGCGCCGTGATCGACCCCGCCCGGATCGGCATCGGCTTTGTGGCCTACGTGACCGTCGGCCTTTCGCTGCACACCAAGGCAGCACAGGAAGTCCTTCGAACGGGCGATGAGCCTCGCGCCCGAGGTGAGCGAATGCCACAACGTGACGGGGACGATCGAATACATCCTGCGCGTCGAATGCGCCGATCTTGCCGCCTACAAGCATTTCCATACCGACGTGCTGGGCACGGTGCCCGTGGTCGCCGCCATCACCACGCATGTCGTCATGGGCTCGCCCAAGAACGCCCGCGCCTGACATTGCCCGGAACATTCGCACCGCCCACCGGTTGGCCCTCTGCCCAACCCGGAGGACCGCCCCATGTTTCTGCGCATCGACCAGCTCCAGACCGCCCTGCCCGCCCCTGTCAGACAGGACCCAAATGCCGCCGCAGCACTTCAGGAACTGCTGGGCGGCAAGTACGGCGAGATGTCCACGCTCAACAACTACATGTTCCAGAGCTTCAACTTCCGCAGCAAATCCAAGCTCCGCCCGTTCTACAGCCTTGTGGCCAGCATCACGGCCGAGGAACTTGGCCATGTCGAACTGGTGAGCAACGGCGTCGCGATGCTGGCCAACGGGCCGGACAGCGACGAGGACGAAGAGATGGGCGGCGACATCTCCGGCGCGCCCTATGAGGCGATGAAGGATATCCGGCTTGCTGCGGCCTTCTATTCGCATGGCGGCGGCGCGATGCCGGTCAACAGCAACGGCCAGAGCTGGAACAACGACTTCGTGACCACCACCGGCAACGTGATCGTCGACCTGCTGCACAACTTCCACCTCGAATGCGGTGCGCGCCTGCACAAGCTGCGGGTCTACGAGATCGCTCACCGATCCGACGGGGCGCGAGGTCTGCGGCTACCTTCTGGTGCGCGGCTCGGTGCACGCGCATGCCTATGCGCTTGGCGCTGAAGAAGATCACCGGCGTGTCCATCGAGAAGATGCTGCCCACGCCGAACATCCCGCTCGGCAACATCCCCGAGTGCCAGAAGTATCTCGCCGAGGGATCGCACCGGCGGCTCTATACCTTCAGCCCGTCCGACTATGCCGAGATGGCCGGCATCTGGGGCACCGACGAGTTGGCCCTGCCCGGTGACCCGCCCGGCGAACTCGAGGTTGTCGAGGGCGCGCCCGATGGCGGCAAGATCCACCAGCTCACCGGCGTCCCCTCGGCCTTCACGCCCGACTACGCGCCCGAGGAAATGTTCGAGATCGCCGAGAAGCTCTACAAAGCCTCGCGCTGAGGTCGCTGCTGGACCGGGTCGGGAGAAGGTCCTTCTCGGCGGAAAACAGAGGGCGAGGGATTCATTCCACCAGACGGGCCGCTTCAGGGCGGCCCGTTTCATTTGGCAATTGCGCGACCGTCTCGCGCTCCAGCCCCGTTGTGCGACGCCGCTCTTCCGCCTAACGTCCCGCCATCTTCAGGGAGGACGATCCATGACCAGACCCCTCGGCTTCGACACGCTTGCAAATCCACGCCGGCGCCGACGCCCGACCCGGCCACCGGCGCGCGGCAGGTGCCGATCTACCAGACCACCGCCTATGTCTTCCGCGACGCCGACCACGCCGCCAAGCTCTTCAACCTGCAGGAAGTCGGCTACATCTATTCGCGCCTGACCAACCCGACCGTCTCGGCGCTGGCCGAGCGGGTCGCGGCGCTGGAAGGCGGCGCGGGCGCGGTCTGCTGCTCGTCGGGCCACGCCGCGCAGATCATGGCGCTGTTCCCGCTGATGCAGCCGGGCCGCAACATCGTCGCCTCGACCCGGCTTTACGGCGGCACGATCCAGCAGTTCACCAACACGATCCGCAAGTTCGGCTGGTCGGCCAAGTTCGTCGATTTCGACGACCTCGACGGCGATCGAGGCCGCCATCGACGACAACACCCGCGCGATCTTCTGCGAGACGATCTGCCAACCCCGGCGGCTACGATCACCGACCTCGACGCCATCGCGCGCGTCGCCGACCAGGCCGGCATCCCGCTGATCGTCGACAACACCACCGCCACGCCCTACCTCTGCCGCCCGATCGAGCATGGCGCGACGCTGGTCGTCCATTCGGCCACCAAGTACCTGACCGGCAACGGCACCGTCACCGGCGGCGTCGTGGTCGATTCGGGCAAGTTCGACTGGTCGGCCTCGGGCAAGTTCCCCTCGCTCTCGCGCACCCGAACCCGCCTATCACGGCCTGAACTTCCACCGCGACGCTTGGGCGCCATGGCCTTCACCTTCCACTCCATCGCCGTCGGCCTGCGCGACCTCGGCATGACGATGAACCCGCAGGGCGCGCATTACACGCTGATGGGGATCGAGACGCTGTCGCCTGCGGATGCAGCGCCATGTCGAGAACGCCGCAGATCGTCGCCGAATGGCTGGAGACAGGACCCGCGCGTCGAGTACGTGACCTATCGCCGGCCTGCAAGTCCTCGCCCTACCACAACCGCGTGCCAAGATGATCTGCCCGAAGGGCGCCGGGCGCGCTGTTCACCTTCGCGATCAAGGGCGGCTACGAGGCCTGCGTGAAGCTGGTCGACAGCGCTGAAGCTGTTCAGCCATGTCGCGAACCTGGGCGACACGCGCAGCCTGATCATCCACTCGGCCTCGACCACCCACCGCCAGCTGTCAGCACGAGCAGCAGGTGGCGGCCGGGGCCGCGCCGAATGTGGTGCGCCTGTCGATCGGGATCGAGGATGCGCACGACATCATCGCCGATCTCGATCAGGCGCTGGCCAAGGCCACCGCCTGAGCCTGCATAGCGCCGCGCCCCTGTCGCGGGGCGCGGCAGCCGTTCACTGAACCAGTTCGAACACCATCGTGACGCTGGCCACGGTGCTGACCTCACCGGCAGCGACCGGCACAGGCGAGGCTGCTGCCGCATCCATCCGGTACATCGGCTGCGGCCCGCCGAAGCCGCCGCCCTCGCTGATCGACACCACCGGCCCCAGTGTCAGCCCCGCCGCCTGCGTCAGCAGCTTCGCCCGCGCCATGGCATCGGTCACGGCCCGCTTGCGCGCCTCGTCCAGCGCCGGTGCGGGATCTGACAGACCGAAGGTCAAGCCATTGAAGCTGTTGGCTCCGTCCGAGATGGTCTTGTCCAGAACCGTGCCAAGCTGATCCAGCTTGCGGACGCGGACCGTCAGCATGTTGCTGGCCTGATAGCCCACGATGCGCGGGGTTGGATCGGCCTCGGTCTGCTGCCAGTTCGGGTTCAGCGACAGGCCCGAGGTCTGGATGTCGCGATCCTCGATGCCACCCATCTTCAACTGCTCGAGCACCGCCGCAAGCTGGATGGTGTTCGCCGCCATCGCCTCGGCGGCGGTCGTACCTTCGGTCACGACGCCAAGAGACACGGTGGCCATATCGGGGGCTGCCTCGACGCGCCCTTCGCCCGTCACGGTTATCCGTGCCGCGTCATCTGCCGAGGCGATCACCGGAATGATCAGCAACACCGCAGCCATGGCCGCGAAAAATCCACGCATCGCTCTTCCTCCTTTTACGAAATCTGACATTTCCTACCTTCAGCGGACGAGCCCCGCCAGACATTTACCCCTTTTTCTTTTATTTGGCAAATTCCTGCTGTAAGCAGACGCGATAGCGAGGCTCGGACTGTCCGGCGCCCGACGTTCTGTGTTAGACCGTCAACCATGAAGCCCAGTTTTGCCCTGAACTTTACCGATACGTCCATCGGACTTCTGCACCGCACATCGCGCGGCTGGCTGGAGGTCGGGACAGTCCCGGTAGATGAACCCGATCTTCCAAAGGCTCTGGCCTATCTGCGCGGCTCCGCCCTCGGGCTTGAACCGCGGGGAATCACGACCAAGCTGGTCATCCCCAATAGCCAGATCCGCTACATGACGCTGCGCCGCCCCGGGCCCCGACGCTGCAAGCCGTCGCGCGCAGATCAAGGCCGGGCTGGAGGGCAAGACTCCCTATCCGGTGGACGAACTGGTGTTCGACTGGACCGGCACGGGCAAGACCGTGCAGGTCGCCATCGTCGCCCGCGAGACGCTGGACGAAGCCGAAAGCTTTGCGCGGCGACAACCGCTTCAATCCGGTGTCCTTCGTGGCAATTCCCGAGCCGGGCAGTTTCGGCAAGGAACCCTGGTTCGGCCCGACCGCACTCGCCCCGACCATTCTGACAGATGGCGAAAAGGTCGAGCGCGATCAGGACCCGATCCATATCGTTGGCAGGTCGGCGAAACCCGATGCCTCTCCGTCAGACGACGTGGCCGCTGTTGCCGAACCGACAGAGAATGTCCCGGAAGCGGCTGCCACCCCCAGTAGCGACCCAAAGGAACCGATCCTGCCCGCTCCGCAGGAGCCTGTGCCCGATCCGGTCGAGGCTGCGGCGGCGGCGACTGCCACGCTGTCCGATGATCCGGTCGTGCCGCAAATGGGCGACGCACCGATAGTCGTTGAGGCAGAGGCGAACAGCGAAAAACCTGTGCCCGCCGAACCGCTGGCCGACGCGCGCGCCGACCACACGGCGGATAACGGCAAGATACCAGGCAGCGCCACGAAGGCGGACAGCTTGGCTGCGACAGAGCCTCGGACGGCTGAGGCCCCGAAGTCCGAAGGACTGGACCGCTCTGGTGCCGATCTCGTTTCAGCCCGTGTGACGGGCAGTGTGATCGACGACCGGATCGACCCGTTGGACAGCGATCTCGCCGATCTTCCACCGATTCCCCCCGCAAGGATTGCCGCCGCGCTGCGCGCCGACGCTGCCAAGTCTGCTCCCGCCAAACCGCAACAGGCCCGGCCGGGCAAGCAGGCCGCCAAGGTCGCCGATCCGCGTCGGACAGGCGCACCGGCCGCGCCGCCGCGGTTGACGGCCCTTCCTGGGGGTGGCGGCGCAGCCCGCATCGCACCGACCGAAGCCGAGTGGCCGTTGGAGCGTGTCGCCGTCGCCGCGCGCAGCGGCAAGGCCGAATCCGCCCGCCGCGGGCCCGTCGTCACCGCACCGTCCATCGCTGTGCCGCGTGACCGGAAACTGACCGTCGTTTCCCCGACGGACGCATCTTCGGCTGTGCCATCCGAGGCAGGCAAGTCGCGATCCGAGGCCGAAACGATGACGGTTTTCGGGGCGCGCCAAAGCCGGCAACGCGGCAAGCCGCGCTATCTGTTCCTGTTTCTCGTCGTCATCCTGCTTGCGATCCTTGCCGCAATCGGGATCTGGTCCTCGATCTTCCTTGCGAACCGTGACCAGGATGCGACCGCGCTCGCCGCCGCACAATCGGCGCCTGCCGTTGAAGAAACAGCCGCCGCAGAAGCCATCCTTCCGCCGTCCGAGCCTGTCCCGAATGACGCCGAGGCAGCCGACCCGGCGACCGAAGTGGCCTCTGCGACCGATGCTCCCGCGCAGGCGGCACCGGTAACTGCCCCTGTCGAAGAAGACGCTGTCACAACAGCCGAACCGGTCGAGGCGGCCGCAACGCCCGAAGCGCCTGCAACTGTCGCCCGCACGGAACCTGTCGCGCCCGCGCCTGAACCCGCCCCTGTCGATGGGTCGGCTCTGGCAGGTGCCACCGGAACTGCGGAGGCGAACCGCAGCCCGGGCAATGATCCGCAGGACGAGATTTTCCTCGCGCTTGTCGATGCGCGTATTTCGACCAGCGATGCCGCCGCATTGGCACCCCCATCGCCAGCGACCGACGCGGTTCCGGGTGCGCAGCCCCTGCCTCCGCCCTTCGGCACGCTCTATCAGTTCGATGCCGAGGGACGGATCGTTCCGACCGCCGAAGGTATTGTCACGCCCGAGGGCGTGCTTCTCGTCGCAGGCAAGCCGCCGCGTGTTCCACCCGCACGTCCGGAAGCACCGACTCCGGCAGCAGGGGTTGCAACGACCGACACGGCCGCTCCGGCTGTTGGCGCCATATCCGCCGAGGTCACGCCGGCAGAAATCGTGACGGAGCCCTTCTTTGCCGACCCGGCCCTTGCCGGTGCCCGACCGCGCCTTCGCCCCGCAGACCTTGCGCCGGTGATCCCCCAGGCCGCCGATGACGATGCCGCGCTCACCGAACCGGTCGATCCGCGCATCGCGAGCCTGAAGCCGCGCGCCCGCCCGCCGGAACTTTTCGCGCGTGGCGAAGAGGCGCTTGCCGCGCAGACGGCGGAAGCCTCCGCAGCCGCGCAGTCTGCATCGGCATCGCTCGTTGCGGGACTGACCGACAGCACTGTCAGTCCGCTTGCCATCGCCGTGTCGCGCAAGCCCGCGCCACGCCCGCAGACCATCGACCGGTCGATCGAGGCGGCGGTTCAACTCGCGGCGGCAGATGCCTCGCTGGTGCCCGATGCCGTGGCGCCCGTGCTGGCCGAACCTGCGTCAGCTGCGCCTGCACCGGTCGAGCCGCCTCCCGCCGCGATCGCGCTTGCACCTGCGGCCAAACCGGCGACGCCCCGGACCACGCCGGACGAGCCCGAGCCGACCACCTTCTCGAAATCCGAGCCGGACGAGACGGAACGTGCCGAGATCGACGAACCCGACAGCGGTGGAACCGCCGCGACGACGGCGACACGCTCGGTCGTCGCCAAGCAGGCCACGTTCGCCAATGCTCTGAACATGTCTAAAGTCAGCCTGATCGGCGTCTTCGGCAGCCCGTCGAACCGCTACGCGATGGTGCGCCAGCCGGGTGGCCGGTTCGTCAAGGTTTCGGTCGGTGACAGGATCGACGGCGGGCGCGTCGCCGCGATATCGGAGCGCGAGCTCAGCTACGTCAAGAACGGGCAGACCCATCGTCTGAGCATGCCGCGCGGCTGACCGGCAGATCGCAGCCCAGTTCTCGCGCAGGTTTCCTGCGGATAGGGGCGCGCCACATAGCGCGCCACCACTCCTCCTCCAGCCGTGATCAGCCGTCCGACACGCCCGCTTCGGCAAACGTGGCCATGCCCGAATGGCAGGCCACCGCCCCCTTCAGCACCCCGATGGCCAGCGCGGCGCCCGAGCCTTCACCCAGGCGCAGGCCCGAGATCCAGCAGCGGCGCCTTGCCCAGACGCGGCCAGCAGCCTGCGATGCGCGCCTTCGGCGCTGACATGGCCCGGCAATCGCGTGATCGAGCGCACCGGGGACCTCTCGCTCCAGCACTGCGGCCGCGGCACAACAGATGAACCCGTCGAGGATGACCGGGATCTTCTCGATCCGCGCGCGCAGGATCGCGCCAGCCATGGCTGCGAGTTCTCGCGCCCGCCCAGGCAGCGCAGCGCCTCGAGCGGTGCCACGCCCGCGTGCCGGGCCACGCCCTCGGCCACCACTTGCGTCTTCAGGGCCAGACCCTTGTCATCTATACCCGTTCCCCGTCCGGTCCATTCAGCAGCTGCACCGCCGAACAGTGCGCAGGCCAGAGCGGCGGCGGAGGTGGTGTTGCCGATTCCCATCTCACCCGTCACCAGCAGATCGGCATCCGGGTCGACGGCGTCCCATCCGGCAGCCAGCGCCGCGACACACCTCGGCCTCGGTCATCGCCGGCGCCGCAGTGAAATCGGCGGTCGGTCGGTCGAGATCGAGCGCCTGCACCTCCATCCTTGCGCCGAAGGTGCGCGCCAGCTGGTTGATCGCGGCGCCCCCCGCCGCGGAAGTTTGCGACCATCTGCACCGTGACCTCGGCCGGAAAGGCCGAAACCCCGCGCGCGGTGACACCGTGATTGCCCGCAAAGACCAGCACCAGCGGGCTTTCGATGACAGGCCGGTCCGTGCCCTGCCAGCCCGCCACCCACACAGCCAATGTCTTCCAGACGCCCCAGCGATCCGGCGGGCTTCGTCAGCACCGCGTTGCGCGCCTCTGCCGCCTTGCGCATGCCCGCATCGGGCTGCGGCAGATCCTTCAGCAGGCGGCGGAATGTCGGCAAGGCTCTGAAAAGGCGCAGGCATGGGTTATCCCTCGTTGATTGTACTTGGCCCCTTCGTTACCTCTCGACCAGGCTGGTGGCCAGCATGGAAGGGGCATTCGGGTGAGCAGTGACGACACGACGCGCCCGCAAGGCTTCGATATCGTGGCGGGCCTCGGTCTGCTGACACGCCTGCCGATCCGGGTCGATGGCGCGCGTGCCGCAGGCCGGGGTGCGGCCGCCGCCTGGGCCTGGCCGGTTGCTGGCGCTGTCGTGGGCGCGGTCGGTGCGCGTGGCGGGCGGCGGCGTCACTGGCGCTTGGCCTGCCGCCCGCGATTGCCGCTGCAGTTGCATTGGGCGCGCAGATGATGGTGACGGGCGCTCTGCACGAGGATGGGCTCGCCGACACGGCCGATGGACTGTGGGGCGGCTGGGACAAGACACGGCGTCTGGCCATCATGAAGGACAGCCACATCGGCACCTACGGCGTGCTGGCGCTGCTGCTGGTGACGCTGGTCCGCTGGTCGGCGCTTTCGGCGCTGCTGTCGGCGGGCGGGGCCTGGGCCGCGCTGATTGCCGTTGGGGCCCTCAGCCGGGCGCCGATGGCCGTTCTCATGGCGATCTTGCCCAATGCGCGGGGGGCGGGGCTGTCACAGTCTGTCGGGCGACCAACCCGCATCACCGCAGGCAACGGAGCGGTGGTGGCGCTGGCCATTGCCGTATTGGCGTTGGGGGCTGATGCGTTTCTGCTGCTTCTGCCCGTCGCCGCGTCGACGCTGGCGCTCGGCCTGGTCGCGCATCGCAAGATCGGTGGCCAGACGGGCGACATTCTGGGCGCGTCGCAGCAACTGGCCGATGCCGCTGCGCTGGCAGCACTGGCCGCCACGGTCACATGACAAAGCCGCGTCCCGTTGGGGACGCGGCTCGTCAAGATCCAGTCAGAAGACCTCAGGCCGCGCGCGAGACCAGCACGTCGTCGACCGTCTTGGCCGCCCCGGCCTCGTCAACACCGCTGACCGCCGCGACTTCGCGGGTCAGACGCTCCAGCGCCGCTTCGTAAAGCTGACGCTCGGAATAGCTCTGCTCGCGCTGGTCGTCGGTGCGGTGCAGGTCGCGCACCACCTCGGCGATCGACAGCAGGTCGCCCGAGTTGATCTTCTGTTCGTATTCCTGCGCCCGGCGCGACCACATCGCGCGCTTGACCTTGGCCTTGCCCTTCAGCGTGTCCAGCGCCTTGGTCACCACGTCGGGCGACGACAGCGGCGCGCATGCCGATCTCGGTCGCCTTGTGGGTGGGCACCCGCAGCGTCATCTTGTCCTTCTCGAACGAGATGACGAACAGTTCCAGCTGAATGCCCGGCGATCTCCTGTTCCTCGATCGAGATGATCTGGCCGACGCCATGCGCCGGATAGACGACGAACTCGTTCGGACGGAACTCAGGCTTCTTGGACTTTGGTCATTCAGGCGCTTCCTCCAGGTGCCGCCATCTTCCGCACGACAAATCCACCGTCCGAGGCACTGCCGCCTCGGCGATCGAACGTGATTTGCACGTGGAAATCCCCGCCGCGTAGCAGCCCGTTCTGCGGCCGGTGTCAGGCTTCCGTGCTCAGTTTGTAACAACCATATAGCACAAAATCGGCACTGATTCCAACCGCGGCGCAGGGTCGCCAGCAGCGTCAGATTCCCGTGCAGTCATGTCAGCAAAGCGCCGAGTTTCTTCACCGAATCAGCAGAATCATTGGCCGGCGAATCGCGCAGGCGTAATCGTCAGCCGCCCGCGCCCGGCGCTTCGGAGAAGTACTTCTCGCAGCTTGTCCGGTCTCGCCGTCGCGGGCCTCGGCCTCGGGCAGCGGGTCCTTCTTGGTGACGATCACCGGCCAGGCATCTCGGAATACTTGCGGTTGAACTCGACCCATTTCTCCATGTCCGGCTCGGTATCGGGGCGGATCGCATCGGCCGGGCATTCCGGTTCGCAGACGCCGCAGTCGATGCATTCGTCCGGATGGATGACCAGCATGTTCTCGCCCTCGTAGAAGCAGTCCACCGGGCAGACCTCGACGCAGTCGGTGTATTTGCAGGCGATGCAGTTGTCGATCACGACATAGGTCATGGGCAGGCTCCTGCATGCGGAACGTTTGGCGCTAGCTAGAGCAGGCCGGCGGATCATTCAAGCGGCGATGAGGCGTCGCATCGGGCCGGCGCGTCAAGGTCGAGATAGAGCGCCTGCGCCTCGGTCGCCGGGCCGCGCCGCAGCGCCAAGTCGCAGCGATGCGGATCACCCGGATGCGGGCGCCCTGCGGAAAGGTCAGCGCATCGCCCGCGGCGACGGCGCGGCCGGGCTTCGGCGACCGTGGCGCCGTTCACCCGCACATGGCCCGACGCGACCTCGGCCGTCGGCCAGCCCGCGCGTCTTGAAGAACCGCGCCTGCCAGAGCCACTTGTCCAGCCGCGACGGTCGACACGCGGCTCGCGTCATGCCGGCGCGCCGGCCAACTCAGACTCCTGCGTCTTGAGCGCCACCAGCACGGCAAAGGGGTTGTCCGGGTCGATCGGCTTTTCGGCGCGGCGGGCGCGCCTCGAAGGTCTTGGCGCTGCGTGTCGCGCGGCGCGGTCGTTGCCGCGGTCAGGCCGGTCGCCGCCCGGCTTGCCGCCCTTGCCCTTGGGCTTGTTTCCCTTGAAGCCCTCGCGCGGCGGTCCGTCCTTGCGCCGTTCGCCCTGCGGGCCGGTCGGCCCGGGCGGTCGCCCTGCGGGTCTCGGACGCCCGGTCGGCGCGCGGCGGGCGTGCCGCGTCGGGCTGGCCGTCGGCGGTCGCGCCCTGCGGTCCACGCCCGCGGCCTTCGTTGCGGTCGCGTCGCGGGCCCCGCGCCTCGCCACCGCGCGGGCGCGGGGCCCAGGTGAAGGTGTAGAACGCCTCCATCTCGACGGGGCGGCCTCGGCAGTCACCGCCTCGGCCGGCGCGGTATCAGCCGGAGCGGCCTCGCCAATCTCTGCGGACGCAGCAGCCTCGTCTGCGACGTCAGCCTGCTCGGCCACGACGTCCGCTGCTTCGGATGCAGGCCCTTCGGTCGCCGCCTCGGCGGCGACGGCGGCGGCAGGCCTGCGGCGCTTCCGGCCGCACCTTGGCCCGTTCGCCCTTCTCGCCCTGATAGCCCAGCCCGGCCATCAGGTCGGCGAACTGGTCCAGCGTCATGCCGGTGATCGACAGCATGTCGGGCGTCGCCTCGAACCCCGCGCGGCTGTCCTTGGCGCGCAGCATGTCGGCCAGACGTTCCAGCATGTCGATGCGGATCGCGCGGGCGCCGGCGGGGTGATAGCCCGCCAGCGTGTAGTGGCTCTTCGGCACCTCGGGCAGGTTGGGGATCGTCACCAGGCCGGGCGGCGGGCTTTCGGGGAATTCCTGCAGCCCGTTCGCACAGCGACCACAGCACCAGCCGCAGCCGGGTCGGCGCGGGCTTCAGCAGCAGCGGCAGGAAGATGGTGAACTGGCCGAAGCGCACGCCATGCTTGCGCAGGCGCCGAGCGCGCCTCCTGGTCCAGCGCCTTCACGTCCTCGGCGACACGCTCGCGCGGCAGCACGCCCAGCGCCTTCGACCAGGCGGAAGGCAAAGCCGCGCGCCAGGCCGGTCAGCGTCTCGTCGCGGCCCATCGCGAGCAGCGGCTCGAACTGCGCGGCGACCTTGCGGTCGATGAAGTGCTGCAAGCGGCGGCGCACCTTCTCGGCCACGTCGGGCCCGGCCTCCTCGTCGACGAAGGCCTCGACCGCGGGCTTCAGCGGCCTCGGCGCCCGTGACCAGCTTGCCCACCGCGGAGGTGCCCCACATCAGGCCGCCCTGCTCGGTGAAATCCAGCTCGGTGTCGGGCGCGTTGTAGAACCGGTCGGCCCGCAGATGGAATTCCGGCTTCAGCGCCTGCATAGGCGGCCTGCGCGCAGCGTCCGCGCCTCATCGGGCGAGGCCGACGCGTCCTGCCGGAAGCGGAACCCTTCCAGACGGCCGACGAATTCGCCTTCGACCGTCACTTCGCCCTTGTCGTTCACCTCGGCCACGAGGCTCTCCTTCTGCTTCAACCGCCGCAGCAGCACGCTGGTGCGCCGGTCGACAAATCGTTGGGTCAGCGCGCGCATGCAGCGCATCCGACAGGCGGTCTTCTACAGCGCGCGTCTCGTCGCGCCAATGGCTTTCGTCGTCGACCCAGCCCTTGCGCTGCGCGACGTAGGTCCAGGTGCGGATATAGGCCAGCCGTTTGCGACAGGGCGTCGATGTCGCCGTCGGTCTGGTCGATCCGCGCGATGTTGCGTCGCCAGCCAGTCGGTCGGGACACCTGCCCGCCCGTCCGGCCAGGAAGCCGAAGATGCGGGCCAGCAGCGTGGCATGTTCCGCCTGCCGAGATCGAGCGGAAATCGGGAATCCGGCAGACATCCCACAGCAGCCGCACCGCCTGCGGGCTCGCTCAGCCTGTCGCGGACCTCGGGCATCTCGGACAGGGCCTTCAGCGCCAGCAGGTCGTCGGCATCGCGCGCCCGGGTCAGCCAGTCGTTCGTCGGTCGGCGCCTCCAGGCTGCGCGATCAGCCGCGCCGGCGTGCCGAAATCCAGCTCGCTCGTTGCGCCAGTGCAGCTTCTTCACCGGCGCGAAGCGGTGGTTCTCGATCGCCTCGACCAGCTCGTCGTCGAAGGGGCGCGCCTCGCCGGTCACGCCGAAGGTGCCGTCGTCGGTGTGCCGCCCGGCGCGCCCGGCGATCTGGCCGATTTCCTGCGGGTAGAGCGCGCGCATCCGGCGGCCGTCGAACTTGGCCGTGGCGGAAAAGGCGACGTGCTGGATGTCGAGGTTCAGGCCCATGCCGATGGCATCGGTGGCCACCAGGTAATCGACGTCGCCGTTCTGGTAGAGCGCGACCTGCGCGTTGCGGGTGCGGGGGCTGACAGCGCGCCCATCACCACCGCGCAGCCGCCCTTCTGGCGGCGGATCAGTTCGGCGATGGCATAGACATTTTCGACCGAAAACCCGACGATGGCGACTGCGCGGCGGCATCCGGCTTATCTTTTTCGAACCGGTGTAGGTCAGGGTCGAAAACCGGTCGCGCTTGCACGAAGCTGCACGCCGCGGCACCAGCGCCGCAATCGCGCCGCGCATCGTCTCGGACCCCAGGAACAGCGTCTCGTGCAGGCCGCGCGCGCGCAGCAGCCGGTCGGTGAAGACATGGCCGCGCTCGGGGTCGGCGCAAAGCTGGATCTCGTCCACCGCGACGAAATCCGCGCCGATCTCCAGCGGCATCGCCTCGACCGTGCAGACCCAGTACTGCGGTGCGGTCGGGCACGATCCGCTCCTCGCCCGTGACCAGCGCCACCACCGACGGGCCGCGCTGCGCGACGATCCGGTCATAGACCTCGCGCGCCAGCAGGCGCAGCGGCAGGCCGATCACGCCGGTGCGGTGCGCCAGCATCCGCTCGATGGCGTAATGGGTCTTGCCGGTGTTGGTCGGCCCGAGGACCGCCGTCGACCCGCGCTGTGCGCGCATGGGCGGTGCCTGTGGCTGTTAGAGTTCCTGCCCGGCGGCTTCGGCTTCCAGCCGCTTCGACGGCCTCCATTACGCCCTCAAGCTGGGGATGTATAGCAAGCGCGGCCTGGTAGACCTCCAGCGCCCGTTCGGCTGTCGCCCAGTTCCTCGAGGATCATGCCAAGGCCGGACAAGCGCCCCGAAATGCCGCGGGTTCAGCGTCAGCGTCTGGCGCGATGTCGGCGATCGACGGGCCGATACTCGCCCGCCTGGAAATAGGCGGTGGCGCGGGCGTTCCAGCCCTCGGCGAAATCGGGGGCATGGTCGATCAGCGCGGTCAAATGCTCGATGGCCGGCCTCGATATCGCCCGCCTGCCATCGCCTCGCGCCCGCGCTGCAGCAGAAGGTCCATCGCGGGCGAGCCGGATTTCGACCATTCCGATCCAGATCTCGCGCTCGATCCGCGTCGGCTCCGGCGTCATCGGCCGTGGTCAGTTCGGCGAAAAGCTCGTCCAGCTTCGCGGTCTGCGCCGCAGCCGGCGCAGCACGACAAGAAAAGCGGCAGAAGTGCCGCAACGATACGATTGAGAAGGCGGCGCGCAGACTTTCATAATCATGCAAGTGTAGCGCAGAGCCGGCGGACAGATTGCCAGTGGCCCGCGGGTCACGAATTGGAGGATCGATGATGAGCGAGGTGATCGATGCGGCCGTGAGCCGCGCTGGCGGCAAAGATGGCGGGCGGCTTCGACGGCGTGGCGAAGTTCGTCATCACCGGCGAAGGCGCGATCATGATGGACGGCGGCGGCGTGCGCGCCGGCGATGACGAGGCCGACGTGACGCTGACCGCCGAGCGCCGAGGTGTTCCGGGCGATCCTCGACGGCGACATGAACCCGACCATGGCCTTCATGACCGGCAAGCTGTCGGTCGACGGCGTCATGGGCCTGGCGATGAAGCTCGGCTCGGTGCTGTCCTGAACGCATGCCGACTGCCGCGCCCCTTCATGCCGATCTCGCCGACGGGCCCGGCGGTGGCCGCGCGGTCTGGCTGACGCGCCGCCGATGGCGTGCGCCTCCGCGTCGGCGTCTGGCCGGCAGGCGGCGCAGGGCACGGTGCTGCTGCTTCCCGGGCCGGACGCGAATATGTCGAGAAATACGGCCGCGCTGCGGGCGATCTGGCGCGCGCGCGGCTATTGCCAGCGTTGCGATCGACTGGCGCGGCCAGGGCCTGGCGGACCGGCGCTGGCCGATCCCGATGATCGGGCCATGTCGCGCGATTTCGCCGAATATCAGCTCGATCTTGCGGCGGTGCTGGCCGCGCTGCCGCGCGCTCGGCCTGCCGGAGCCGCTGTTCCTGCTTGCGCATTCGATGGGCGGCTGCATCGGCCTGCGCGCGCTGGCCGCGGTCTTCCGGTCCGGGCGGCGGCGTTTTCCGCGCCGATGTGGGGCATCTCGCATGGCCGCCGTCGCTGCGCCCGATCGCCTGGGCGCTTGCCACCGGGGCGCGCGGCGACCCGGCTGGGGCCGCTCTGCGCCCGGCACCGACCTGAGCGCTACGTCGCGGTCGCGCCCTTCGACGGGCAACGTCCTGACCACCGATCCCGAGATGTTCGCCTGGATGAAGCGTCAGGTGCTGGCCAGCCCGAGCTGGCGCTGGGCGGCCCCAGTCTGGGCTGGCTGCACGAGGCGCTGTGCGGAATGCCGCGCGCTGCGCTGCTATCCCGTCGCCCGACGTCCCGACCGTGACCTTTCTGGGCACGCCGAGAAGGTGGTCGATCCGGCCCGATCCACGACCGGATGCGCCGGCTGGCCGGGCGGCACGCTGGAGATCGTGGACGGGGCGCGAACACGAGGTGCTGATGGAAACCGCAGCCGATCCGGCGCGCGCGCTGTTCGACAGGCATGGCGAGCCCTTTTCCAGATGCCGCCGGGCCGATCCGTCGGAGCATGCGGTAAGAGTGATCTGGGTGAACCGTCGCGCAGCGCCTTCGACCAGGCCTCGCACATCGCGCGGAACCCCGGGTCGCCCGCCTCGATCCGCCGCCGCAGCGTCGACCCGGCAGGCGTCCTTCTCGATCACCGCACAGGTCCAGCGGCATGCCCACCGACAGGTTCGAGCGCAGCGTCGAATCCATCGACAGCAGCACCGCCTTCTGCGCATCGGCCAGGCTGGTCGTCGGCTTCACCACCCGGTCGAGGATCGGCTTGCCATACTTGTGCTCGCCGATCTGCAGGAACGGCGTGTCCTCGGTCGCCTCGATGAAATTGCCCTCGGGATAGATCAGGAACAGCCGCATCGTCGCCGCCGCGCCGCTGCCCGGCCACGATCATGCTGGCAGTGGCGCCCTGGTTCATCGTCGCCAGCTTCTCGTCGATCTCCTGGCGCACCGCGGCCAGCATGTTGCCGACGATCTCGGCCACCTTCAGCATGCGTCGGCGCCTTCATGATCGAGGTGTCTCGGCGTCGCGTCCGGGATCGTCGATCGCCTCGCGCAGCCGGGCGATGCGTGGTCTGGCGTGACCGACAGGCTGCCCGCGGTCATGATCGCGATGACCCGCTCGCCCGGGTCCTCGAAGATGAACATCTTGCGATAGGTCGAGATGTTGTCGAGCCCGGCATTGGTGCGGGTGTCCGACAGCAGCACCATGCCCTCGTTCAGCAGCAGGCCGACGCAATAGGTCATGTCGTCCCCCCGGTCCGCGTCCCGTGCGGACCCTATTGCTGCACCGCCTGGACCGCAACGGTCACATCCAGTATCTTCGGCCCCCGGCCCCGCGCGATGCCCCGGATCGGCGCTGCATCCTGTGCGTCCAGGCCCGACCCCAACCGGATATAGCGGTCGTCCGGGCAGCAGCGGTTCGCGGGATCAAAGCCGACCCAGCCCAGCCCCGGCACGCAGATCTCGGCCCAGGCATGGGCCGCCTCGTGCGTCCGGCCGTCGTCGTCCGGCGAACAGATAGCCCGAGACATAGCGCGCCGGCAGCCCGCGCCCGCCGCGCCACGGCGATCAGCGCATGGGCATGGTCCTGGCAGACGCCCTCGCCCAGGGCCAGCGCCTCGGCGGCCGTGGTGTGGGCCTGGGTCGCGCCGGGCCGGTAGGCGATCGCCTCGGCCACGGCGGCAGACAGCGCGATGCGCCGGCGTCCAGCGGGTCCTCGCGCCCTGCGGCCATGCGCGGCCAGCTCGGCCAGCGCCGCATCGGCGCGGGTCGGCTGCGGTCTCGCGCAGATAGGCCTCGCGGCGGCACCGTTTCGCGGTGGCCGCGCAGCACGCCCGCCAGGTCGGCGGTCTCGACCGTGCCGCGCACCGTGCACCGCGATCTCGCTGACCGGGCCCGGCACGTCCAGCCCTGCACCCAGTCGCCCGCCCCGTCGCGGAACGCCGCCGCCCTGCAGCGCCGTCGGTGACGGTCACCTCCCAGTCGAGCACCTTCTGCCCGGCGAAGACCGACGGGCGTCAGCCGGTGGCTTTGCACCACGCCGCGCACCGGGCGTGTCGTAGCGATAGCGCGTCACATGATCGACAGTCAGCCGCATCAGCGCATGTCCCCGCTCAGATAAGCTGTCGTGGATCAGCGCGCCGATGGCCGCGGCCTCGCGCGATGAAGCGGGTCAGGAACTCGTGCAGCCCCTCGTCGAAGATCGCTTCGACCGTGCCGTCTCGCAGCTCCGCCAGCAGCTCGCGCGCCCGCTCCTGCGCCTCGGTCTCGCGGCCGTAGGCCTTGCGCCAGCCGGTCGAGATGGTTGTTCACGCCCGGCGGTGCAGGTGATCAGCGAGCGCGGGCATTGCGGGTTCAGGATCAGGAAATGCGCGATCTTGCGCCGCCGTCACCTCGCCGCCATAGGCCCAGTGAAACGCCCGGTGCGCCGACATCGCGCGCAGCAGCGTCGTCCACTGGTAGTTGTCGAGCCCCGAGCCGACGATAATCGACCCGCGGCAGCAGGACGTAGTACTTCACGTCCATCAGCCGCGCGGTGTTGTCGCCGCGTTCCAGATAATAGCCGATGTTCAGGAAGTTGTAGCCGTCATTGCGCAGCAGCGTCGCGTCGATCGCGCCGCGCACCATGGCGGCATGGCGCATCGTCCATTCGGTCAGCCGGCGACAGCTCCAGCTCGCTGCGCGGTCGTCGCGCTCCAGCTGCGCGCAGTTCCTGAAACGCGGTGTTCAGCGCGTCCCAGACCTGCGTCGTCAGCGCCGTGCGCACGATCCGGCCGTTCTCGCGCGCCGCGGTGATGCAGGCTGGCGACCGAGGACGGGTTGTCGCGGTCGAAGAACAGAAGCTTTCGATGTTGCGCTGCACCGGGTCGCCGTATTTCTGCGCAAAGCCGTCGGCCATGCCGGTGGCCTGCAACAGGCTGTCCCATTCGCTGCGATAGCCATGCGCCGATGGGCAGCAGCGCGATCCGCGCTGCCCACCTCCAGCAAGCCGCGCGATGGTTTCGGCGCGCTCCATGTAGCGGGCGATCCAGTAAAGGTTGTCGGCGGTCCGGCTCAGCATGCTGTCACTCCGCCAGAACCCAGGTGTCCTTGACCCCGCCGCCCTGCGACGAGTTCACCACCAGCGAGCCCTCCTTCAGCGCCACCCGCGTCAGCCCGCCCGGCACCAGTTCGATCCGCTCGCCCACCAGGCAATAGGGCCGCAGATCGACATGGCGCGGGGCCACGCCTTCCTCGACAAAGGTCGGCACGGTGGACAGCGCCAGCGTCGGCTGGGCGATGTAGTTGCCCGGGTCGTCCATGATCTTGCGCGCGGAAGGCCTCGATCTCGCTCCTTGGTGCGATTTCGGCCCGACCAGCATGCCGTAGCCGCCCGAGCCGTGGACCTCCTTCACCACCAGTTCCGGCAGGTTGCTCCAGCACATACTTCAGATCGTCGGCCTTGCCGCATTGCCAGGTCGGCACGTTCTTCAGGATCGGCTCCTCGCCCAGATAGAAGCGGATCATCTCCGGCACATAGGTGTAGACCGCCTTGTCGTCGGCCACCCCCGCCCCCGGCGCCGAACAGATCGATGACCCCGCCGGAGCGGTAGACATCCATCAGCCCCGGAATGCCCAGCATGCGAGTCGGGGCGGAAGCACAGCGGGTCGAGATAGGCGTCGTCGATCCGCCGATAGATCACGTCCACCCGCTGCGGGCCTTCGGTGGTGCGCATCCAGACGAATTCGCCCTCGACGAACAGATCCTGCCCCTCGACCAGTTCGACCCCCATCAGGTCGGCCAGGAAGCGAATGCTCGTAATAGGCGGTGTTGAAATGCCCCGGCGTCAGGATCACCACGGTCGGCTCGCCGTCGCATTTCGCCGGCGCCACGACTGGCCAGCGTGCGGCGCAGCTGTTCGGGATAGCTGTCCACCGGCTCGATCCGGTTCTCGCGGAACAGGTCGGGGAACATCCGCATCATGATCTCGCGGTTTTCCAGCATGTAGCTGACCCCGCTCGGCGTGCGGCAGTTGTCCTCCAGCACGAAGAACTCGTCCGGCCCGGTGCGCACGAGGTCGATGCCGACGATGTGGGAGTAGACCCCCTTCGGCGGCACGAAGCCCGCCACGGCCTTCTCATAGGCCTCGTTCTGATAGACCAGCCGCGCCGGGATGCGCCCCGCGCGGACGATCTCGCCCCGGCCATAGACATCGACCAGAAAGGCGTTCAGCGCCCGCGCCCGCTGCTTGATGCCGCGTTCCAGCTTGCGCCCATTCGGCGCCGGTGAAGACGCGCGGGAACATGTCGAAGGGGATCAGCCGGTCGGGGTCGCCGCCCTCGCCATAGACCGCGAAGGTGATGCCGATGCGGCGGAACAGCGCCTCGGCCTCGGCCTGCTTCAGCTGGCGCAACTCGGCGGGCATCGCCGCGACCCAGTCCTCCAGCCGCGCATAGGGCGGGCGGACCGCGCCGCCCTGATACATCTCGTTGAAATAGGTGGTCACCAGTACGTCCCCGCGCGCCGTTGACGGCAGTTAATCAGCGGGCCACGCCATGGGGAAGCCCCCCGGCGCGATAAAGGGCCGCCGTCGTTGGGCAGCCGCCCAATTATTGGCATCTCGCGACTGCGTGACCTTGGCCGGCCGCCGCCCTATCTCTGCCGCTATGGCGCGCGATACCGCTCCTCACCTTCACCGACCGTGGCATCTACTGCCCCGCTGGCGATTTCCACATCGACCCGTGGCGCCCGGTCGCCCGCGCGCTGATCACGCATGGCCATTCCGACCACGCCCGGCCCGGCCATCGCGCCTACCTCTGCACCGACAGGCGCGGCCCCGTCATCCGCCATCGCCTCGGCCCGATCGCGCCTCGAGACGCATCGGCTACGGCGAGCGGCGCAGATCGGCGGCGTCACCGTCTCCTTCCACCCGGCCGGCCACGTCCCCGGCTCCGCCCAGATCCGGGTCGAGCGGGCGGGCGAGGTCTGGGTCGTCTCGGGCGACTACAAGACCGACGCCCGACGGCCTGTCCGAACCCTTTGAGCCGGTCCCCTGCGACACCTTCATCACCGAATGCACCTTCGGCCTGCCGGTCTTCCGCTGGGAGCCGCAGGCGCAGGTGATGGAGCGAGGTCAACCGCTGGTGGGCGGCCAACGCCGCCGAGGGGCGCGTCTCGATCCTCGGGGCCTATGCGCTTCGGCAAGGCGCAGCGCCTGATGGCCGGCGCTCGACCCGTCCATCGGCCCGATCCTGACCCACGGCGCGGTCGAGGCGACGACCGCGATCCTGCGCGAGCAGGGCTACCCCCTGCCCGACACCATCCGCGTCACCGCCGAGGTCGACGGCGAAAAGCCACCCCGGCGCGCTGGTCATCGCCCCGCCCTCCGCCGAGGCGACCCCCTGGGCCGACCGCTTCGGCCCGACCGCCGCCGCCGCTTTCGCCTCGGGCTGGATGGCGCCTGCGCGGCATCCGCCGCAGGCGCGGGGCCGAGCGCGGCTTCGTGCTGTCCGACCATGCCGACTGGCCCGGCCTGAACGACGCGATCCGCGCCACCGGCGCCTCGCGCGTCTTCGTCACCCACGGCTACACCGCGGTCTTCCGCCGCTGGCTGCGAAACGCAAGGCTACGACGCCGGCATCGTCGCGACCGAATGGGAAGGCGAGTCCTTCGACGCGCCCGCGGCAGGCGAGGTCGTCGAATGACCCCGGTCGCCCTCCGCCCCGCCCCGCCATGCGGCGCTCACGGATGGCATAGCACCGGAACGCGGCGCTGCTGCCATTTTCTGTTCCCAAATATCCTCGGGGGTGCGGGGGCAGACAGCCCCCCGGCGACGCGTGCCATGAAGCGTTTCGCGCGCCTCTTCGCGGCCCTCGACGCCACCACGAAAACGTCGCCAAGACCGAGGCGCTGGCCGCCTACTTCCGCGAAGCCCCCGAGGAGGACCGCCTCTGGACCATCGCCCTGCTGTCGGGCCGTCGCCCGAAGCGCGCCGTCAATGCCACGGAGCTGCGGACATGGGCAGCCGAGGCGGCAGAATTGCCGCTCTGGCTGTTCGAGGAAGCCTATCCCGTCGTCGGCGATCTGGCCGAGACGATCGCCCTCATCCTGCCGCCACCGACACGCGACGCCTCGACCACCCTCAGCCAGCACATGTCGGCCCTGATCGCGCTGACGGGCCGCCCCGAGGCCGAGCGCCGTGCCGCATATCCTCGCCGCCTGGGACAGCCTCGACGATGACGAGCGGTTCCTGTTCAACAAGCTTATCACCGGCGGTTTCCGCATGGGGGTCAGCCAGGGCCTGATGACGCGCGCGCTGGCACAGGCGACCGGGATCGAGGAAACGCTTCTGGCCCATCGCCTGATGGGCGACTGGACCCCGGGTCGAACCAGCTTCGCCGCGCTGATCCAGACCAACGACGGGGCCGGCGAAGGCGCGCGGCCCTATCCCTTCGCCCTCGCCGCCCCGCTGGAAGACGCGCCCGAAAGTCTCGGCCTTGCCGATGACTGGCTCGCGGAATGGAAGTGGGACGGCATCCGCGGCCAGCTTATCCATCGCCGCGGCGCCTTCGCGCTCTGGTCGCGGGGCGAGGAACTGATCACCGACCGTTTTCCCGAATTTGCGACGCTCGCGCGATTTCCTGCCCCCCGGCACCGTGATCGACGGCGAGGTCCTGGCCTGGGGCGCGGACGCACCACTTCCCTTCGCGGCCCTTCAAAAGCGCATCGGTCGCAAGACGGTGCCCAGAAAGCTGCTGGCCGAGGCGCCTGCCCGGCTGCTGGCCTACGATCTGCTCGAACTGGGAGGCGAAGACCTTCGCGCCGCACCGCTCGCCGTGCGGCGGGCGAAACTGGCGCAGGCCGATCGCCGCGCTGCCGCCCGGGCTGCCGCTCGGCCTGTCGCCCGCCGTGCCCTTCGCTGACTGGGCTGCACTGGCCGAAGCGCGGGCCGGCGCCCGCGACAGGGGGGCCGAGGGGCTGATGCTGAAAAGGCTGTCCTCGGCCTATCATGTCGGACGCAAGCGCGGCGACTGGTGGAAATGGAAGCTCGACCCCTACACCGTCGACGCCGTGATGATCTATGCGCAGGCCGGACACGGGCGGCGCGCGACGCTTTACACCGACTTCACCTTCGCGGTCCGGGACGGCGACGAGCTTGGTCCCGTTCACCAAGGCCTATTCCGGCCTGACCGACGCCGAATTCCGCGAGATCACCGACTGGGTGCGCAAGAACACGCTGGAACGCTTCGGCCCGGTGCGGCGCGTGCCGCCCGAACTGGTGTTCGAGATCGCCTTCGAAGGCATCCAGGCCAGCCCCCGCCACAAGAGCGGCATCGCCCTGCGCTTTCCCCGGATGGTGCGCTGGCGACAGGACAAGCCGGTGGCCGAGATCGACACGATCGACAGCCTTCGCGCGCTGCTTGCCGCCACCGGTGGCGCAAACCAGGCGGTGTGAGGACCGCCGTTTGCCACCGGACTCGAATTCGGCAATCCCTCCGACCCGCCGTTCCCCGCAGGTCGACTGCGCAATCGCGTTACCCCGCCTTGCAACCCGCCCGCGCCCGCGCCTACATGTCGGTCGTCCCCGAACGAGGTTTGCCGATGACCCTTCCCCTGCCCCGCCCCGTCTTCGATGCCCATGCCAGCGGCGGAGGTCTGGGCAACCTGCCCGACTGGGATCTGACCGACCTCTACAAGGCGCCCGACGCGCCCGAAGTCGCCCGCGACATGGAATGGCTTGAGAAAGCCTGCGCGGAGTTCGCGGCGAGCTACGAAGGCAAGCTCGCCACGCTCGATGCCGCGGCCCTTCTGGCCTGCGTCCAGGACCTACGAGAAGATCGACATCACCGCCGGGCGGCTGATGTCCTATCGCGGGCCTGCGCTACTACCAGAACACGATGGACAGCGACCGCGCCAAGTTCATGGCCGACATGCAGGACCGGATCACCACCTTCACCACGCCGCTGGTGTTCTTCACGCTGGAATTCAACCGGCTGGACGATGACCACCTTGCCGCGCCTGATTGCCGCGAACGCCGACCTTGCCCGCTACAAGCCGGTCTTCGACCGGATGCGCGCGATGCGCCCCTATCAGTTGTCGGACGAGCTGGAGAAGTTCCTGCACGACCAGTCCGTCGTCGGCGCCGCCGCCTGGAACCGGCTGTTCGACGAGACGATGGCGGGCCTGATGTTCACGGTCGCGGGCGAGGAAGAGGAGCTGAACCTCGAAGCCACGCTGAACCTGCTGACCGACCCCGACCGCGCCAAGCGCGAGGCGGCGGCGCGTGCGCTGGCCGAGGTGTTCGAGCAAGAACATCAAGCTCTTCGCCCGCGTCCACAACACGCTGGCCAAGGAAAAGGAAATCGAGGACCGCTGGCGCAAGATGCCGACGCCCGCAGACCGGGCGGCACCTGTCGAACCATGTCGAACCCGAGGTGGTCGAGGCGCTGCGCAATGCCGTGGTCGCCGCCTATCCGAAGCTGAGCCACCGCTACTACCGGCTGAAGGCGAAATGGATGGGGCTGGACAAGCTGCAGGTCTGGGACCGCAACGCGCCCCTGCCGATCGAGACGCCGCAAGGCTCGTGGACTGGGACGAGGCGACCAAGACCGTGCTCGACGCCTACGCGGCCTTTTCGACCCGCAGATGGCCGACCTCGCGCAGCCGTTCTTCACCAAGGGCTGGATCGACGCCGGGCGTGAAGCCCGGCAAGGCGCCGGGGGCCTTTGCCCACCCGACCGTCACCACCGTGCATCCCTATGTCATGCTGAACTACCTCGGCAAACCGCGCGACGTGATGACGCTGGCGCATGAACTGGGCCACGGCGTGCACCAGGTTCTGGCGGCGGGGCAGGGCGAGCTGCTGTCCTCAACCCCGCTGACGCTGGCCGAAACCGCGTCAGCGTCTTCGGCGAAATGCTGACCTTCCGCAAGCTGCTGGACGGGGCCAAGACCCCGGCCGAGCGCAAGACCCTGCTGGCCGGCAAGGTCGAGGACATGATCAACACGGTCGTCCGCCAGATCGCCTTCTACGATTTCGAATGCAAGCTGCACGCCGCCCGGCGCCGAGGGCGAGCTGACGCCCGACGACATCAACGCGCTGTGGATGAGCGATCCAGGCCGAAAGCCTTGGCGACGCGTTCGAATTCATGGACGGATACGAGACCTTCTGGGCCTATATCCCGCACTTCGTCCATTCGCCCTTCTACGTCTATGCCTATGCCTTCGGCGACGGCCTGGTGAACGCGCTTTACGCCGTCTATGCCGAGGGCCTGCCGGGGTTTCGAGGAGAAGTATTTCGACATGCTGAAGGCCGGCGGCTCGAAGCACCACAAGGAGCTTCTGGCACCCTTCGGCCTTGATGCCAGCGACCCGAAGTTCTGGGACAAGGGCCTGATCATGATCGCAGGCTTCATCGACGAGCTGGAGGCGATGGAAGGCTGAACGCCGCCAGCGCGCAGGGCAGCCCTGACTGGTAGCTCTGCGCGCGTTCCTTGATCGGCTCGATATGCGCGTGCATCTGGGCAAGCGCATCGTCGGCATCGGCGGCGGCACCGTCGGCATCCACCATCGTCATGATCTCGGGGATCAGATCGAGGATCTTGCCGCTGACCATGATCCAGGCCCCCGGATTGCGGATCCGCAGCGCCACGATCAGCCGCGCCAGCGGAAACACCATGCGCTCGCTGGACTGGCCGACAGGCCGATGATCGGATAGGTGTGGCGATCCGCCTCGGTCAGCAGTTCCTGGTGGGTCAGGCCCGTCCGCAGGTCGATCTGCCAGCCGCGACGGCGGAAGAAGTCGGCGGCCATGGTCACGCCCAGCGTATGCGTTTCGCCGGGCGTCGACAGCGAACACGGCGCATGCTCCTGCGGCGGAGTCAGGTAGTGGTCCGAGGAGAAGGCCTGCCGCAGCCCGCGCATGATCGCATAGATCCGCCCCGCCGCGATGGTCATCTGCGCCGAGGTCGTCCGATCCTCGTCCCAGCGTTCCCCCAGCCTGCGCGCCGCCCCGGCCAGAAGCCCCAGATAGACCATGTCGACGGACATGCCGTTCAGCCTCGCCCGCAACACGATGTCCGCCGCCGCTTCGTCGTCGACCGACACAAGCGCGTCACAGAGCGCTTCGATCTCGGCCTCCGGCGGGCTGGGTTCGCTCGCCGCCACGCCGCGCCGCTCAAGCCGGGTGATCACCTCGGCAGCCAGCGCGTGAACCGCCGTCTCGGGCAGCACCCCTGCCCGTCTCGAGAAAAGTCCGCGCGCCTTTTCAAAGGCTTCCCGGTCCAGCCCGCCGTTCAGATGGGGCTTTCCAGACATTGTGGCCTGCTTTCAGAGGGAACGATTTGCGCCTGCCCCGCCCAGCCCGCGACTGCGTCTGTAACCGAACCTAGAATCCCCGCGTGCTCCCTGCAGGCAGATTATCAAACAATCCGTGTCAATCAAGCCTGACAGTTTTCGTCCCTGTTCTGCAGAATTTGCAAGCGGTGGACTTGGCTTGGGTCACCGCGGCGACGAAAGACCTACCCGAACAGCTCCGGACAGATGCAGCTTTGCGGAATCGGCGCGAGTGAACTCTGCGCCGATTCCGCCTGCGCGTGTCAGATCGGGGTCTCTGCCGCGAACACCGCGTCGATCATCGCCTGGGTGCCGCGCGCCTCTTCCAGTGGCCAGGGATAGGCCGCGCCAGTCGTGACGCTGCGCCCGAAGGCCTCGACCTGCAGCTTGTACTGGCGCGCATCCGGGAAGCGTTCGACGGTCACTTCCAGGCCCGGTCGGTGCAGCTCCACCCGCGCCTCGTCGAAGACATTCGCGTTGAACGGGGCGGTCAGGCGGATCAGCCCCTTTTCGCCCTGGAACACCACCTCTTGCCGGGGAAACAGCCGCATCGAGGTCATCGAGGCATAGGTGAAACGCCCCGACGGGCCGTCGAACGTCCCGGTCACCTGCGCGAAGACATCGACCCCGTTCTCGCGCCGGATGCGGGATTGCAGACTGCCGGGCTCCGGCTCGCCGCCGGTGACGAAACGCGCCGACCCAAAGGTGTAGACCCCGATGTCGGGGATGGAGCCGCCGCCGGTTTCGGGCCGATTGCGGATGTTGCCGGGGTCGGACCGGTTGTCATAGCTGAACGCGACATCGACATGCTCGATCCGTCCGATGGCGCCCTCGGCCACCAGTTGGCGGGCACGGATGAATTGCGGGTGATGGACGATCATGAAGGCTTCGGCAGCCAGCAGTCCCGTCTTGTCGCGCAGCGCGATCAGCGCGTCGATCTGCGCGGCGCTCATCGCGATGGGCTTTTCGCACAGCACATGCTTGCCCGCGCGCAGCGCCTGCGCAGTCCATTCGACATGCAGATGGTTGGGCAGCGGGATATAGACGGCGTCGATCGCCGGATCGGCCAGAAGCGCGTCGTAGTCGGTCATCACCCGCAGCGCCGGATTGAAAGCCTGGAAACCGTGCGGCCTTGGACGGGTTCGAGGTGGCAATCGCCACAAGCTCGGCATCCTCCGCCTGATGGATGGCGGGGGCCATATGGTTCTGGGCAAAGTTCGATGCCCCCAGAATGCCCCATCGTGTGACCTGGCCCATGTCGTTCCCTCCCCTGGATCGGGGCGGACGCTAGCGCGAGGCGGGGGGCGGGGCCAAGGGCAAAACGCCCACGGCCCCGCGGATCGGTCAGGCCGGGATCAGCCATGCCCTTGCCGCGGGCCAGTTCGCGCATCCGGGCCTGCAGCTTTTCGAAGGCCCGCACCTCGATCTGGCGGATGCGCTCGCGGCTGACGCCATAGCTTTCCGACAGTTCTTCCAGCGTCACCGGATCGTCCGACAGGCGGCGCTGCATCAGGATGTCCTTCTCGCGGTCGTTCAGCACCGCCATCGCCTGCACCAGCAGCTCGCGGCGCGCGTCCAGCTCGTCGCGCTCGGCATAGGCGCCGGCCTGGTCGCTGTCCTCGTCCTCCAGCCAGTCCTGCCATTGGGTGCGCACTGTCGCCGTCCGACCCACCGTCGCGTTCAGCGAGGCATCGCCACCCGACAGGCGGCGGTTCATGTCGATGACCTCGTCCTCGGTCACGTTCAGATCCTTGGCGATCTGGGCCACGTTCTCGGGGCGCAGGTCGCCTTCCTCCAGCGCGCCGACCTTGGCCTTGGCCTTGCGCAGGTTGAAGAACAGCTTCTTCTGCGCGCTGGTGGTGCCCAGTTTCACCAGGCTCCACGACCGCAGGATGTATTCCTGGATCGCAGGCGCGGATCCACCACATCGCATAGGTCGCCAGACGGAAGCCCTTTTCCGGGTCGAAGCGCTTGACCGCCTGCATCAGGCCGACGTTCGCCTCCGAGATCACCTCGGCCTGCGGCAGGCCGTAGCCGCGATAGCCCATGGCGATCTTGGCGGCGAGACGCAGGTGCGATGGTGACCATCTTGTGCGCGGCCGTCGCGTCCTGATGATCGACCCAGCGCTTGGCCAGCATGTATTCTTCTTCCGGTTCCAGCAGCGGAAACTTGCGGATTTCCTGCAGTACCGGTTCAGGCCCTGTTCCGGGCTGGGTGCGGGAAGATTGGCATAGGTGCTCATTCAAGAACCCCTTTCATTCCGCCAGGCAGGAACTGCCGTTGCGGAAACCGTGAATTTAAGGGCGCAGCAAGGTGTAAACAAGACCTTTCTGAACCGAACGGTTTAACGAAAGATGAACGATCTTCCGTCGCGGCGAAAGCGAAACCGGACAGGGTCACGCAGATGTCAACGCTGCGTAACATCGCGATCGAGCCCCTCCATGTCCGCAGGCAGGGGCGAGACGAACTCCAGCCGTTCGCCCGTCACGGGATGCTCGAACCCCAGTGTCGCCGCATGCAACGCCTGACGGGGAAAGTGTTCGCGGCCTCCGCCGCAGCAGCGCCGACCGGCTTCGCCGCACAGCCGCCGCCGGCCGCCATAGGTCTGGTCCCCGATCAGGGCATGGCCGACATGCGCCATGTGAACCCGGATCTGATGCGTGCGCCCGGTTTCCAGCCAGCATTCCAGCAGTGCCGCCGCCGGAGGCGTGCCGAAGCTCTCGATCACCCGCGCCCGCGTCACGGCGTGGCGCCCCCCTTGTTCCAGCACCGCCTGGCGCTGCCGGTCGGTCTTGTGGCGCGCAAGTTGCGTCGCGATCTTGCACGATCCCGCCCGGCTCGAAGCTGACCCCGCGGATGCCGCGCAGCCGGGGGTCGGCGGCGTCCGGCACGCCATGCACAAGCGCCAGATAGCGACGGTTGACGTCGTGCGACCTCGAACTGCGCGCGCCAGCCCGTGATGCGCGCGGTCGGACTTGGCGACCACCAGAAGGCCCGACGTATCCTTGTCGATCCGGTGCACGATGCCCGGCCGCTTCTCGCCCCCCACCCCAGACAGATTGTCGCCGAAATGATGCAGCAGCGCATTCACCAGCGTGCCGGAAGACGACCCCGGCGCGGGATGCACGACCATCCCCACAGGCTTGTCGATCACGATCAGGTCGGCATCTTCCCACACCACCGTCAGCGGAATGTCCTCGGCCTCGGTCGCGACCTCGACCGCCTCGCCGACCGAAATCTCGAAAACGTCGCCTTCGCTGACCTTGGCCTTGGGGTCGGTGACGGCCACGCCGTCCTGCGTCACGTCACCGTCCGCGATCATCCGCATCAGGCGAGAGCGCGACAACGCGGCCTCCTCTGGCACGTCGCGGGCAAGCGCCTTATCAAGACGGTCGGGCGGGGCCGCGCCGATGGTGATGCGCAGGACGCCCGCGTCAGGGGAAGGGTTGCCCATGGAGACGGCTCCGGCACCGGATGGGCTTCCGCCCAGCCTTCGGTTTCTGAAATTCCTCGTGATCGTGCTGACGCTCACGATGATCGTGGGTGTCATATCCATCGTGGCCGTGATTGTCACCCGCATGCCGTCCGTCGTGCAGGGGTTGCCCCGGATGCCGGACTCGGTTGTGCTGCCGGACGGGGCGCGGGCGACGGCCTTCACGCAAGGTTCGGACTGGTACGCGGTGGTGGTCGAGGGCGACGAGATCCTGATCTTCGACCGGGCGACGGGGGCATTGCGGCAGAGGGTGAAGGTGGAGGGCAGTCAACCATGACCGTTCCGCAATTTGAGCGGCCTCAGTGACGCGCCCGGCCCGATCAGCGGACCCTGCAGTGCAGGGTCTGCCGGGCCGTTGCCAGCGCGCGTAAGCGCGTCGGCAAGGGGCCCTCCGCTGGCGTAACGTTGCCAATCCGTCCGCGCCTGACTGGGCGGGCGCGGTTACGCGCCTGCCACGGGCAGGCAGGCGCGGACGGATTTGTCACGGGACAAATCCGTCAGGAACCGGCTCAGCTCCACATGCACCGATGCAGACACTTTCCGACCATAAGGCGGCGGAATCGAACAGACTCGCCCCACCCGCCCGCGCGACCATGCCCCCGGAAAGAAGGGGACCCCGATGACCTACGGATATGACGGTGCCGACGCCACCGCTCTTGCCCATCTGGTGGCGAAGGGCGAGGTGACGCCGACCGAACTGCTGGACCGGCGCTGGCCGCGACCGAGCGGCTGAACCCGGCCCTGAACGCTGTCGTTCTGATACAGGAAGACGTTGCACGCCGTGCGATCGCGCAGGGCCTGCCGCCGCGGACCGTTCCGGGGTGTGCCCTTCCTGCTGAAGGACCTTGGCGCGGAAGCGGTCGATTTCCCCTCGCACAGCGGCTCGCGCCTGCATGCCAACGACACGGTGGACCGCGATTCGGCGATCTGGCAGCGGATGCGGGCCACGGGGGTCGTCACCTTCGGGCGCACCACATCGCCCGAAGGCGGGATCGGCCCTGCCACGGAAAGCGCCGTCTATGGCGGGCCCACACGTAACCCGTGGAACCTCGATCACACCTCGGGCGGATCGTCGGGCGGGTCGGGCGCCGCCGTGGCAGCGGGCATCGTGCCCTTTGCCCATGGGTCTGACGGCGGCGGGTCGGTCCGCATCCCGGCCTCGTCCTGCGGGCTGTTCGGCTTCAAGCCGACCCGCGCGCGGCTGCCCGACGGCCCCTACGCGGGCGAGGGCTGGGGCGGCATGGCCATCGACGGCTTTCTCACGTGGTCGGTGCGCGACACGGCGGTGATGCTGGACGCCTGCGAGGGCGCCGACCTTGGCGCGCCCTACTGGGCGCCGCCTTTGGGTCGCGGCCACGCGGCCGCCATCACCCGCCCGCCGCGCCGCCTTCGCGTGGCGCTGTGCGAGACGACATTCACCGGCGAGGCGATCCATCCCGAATGCCGCAAGGCGGTGCATGACGCGGCTCGGTTGCTGGCGGACCTCGGCCACCATGTCGAGCCTGCCTGCCCTACCGCGAATGTCGCCGGGATGATGCGGGCCTGGACCGATATCGTTGCCGTCGGCACGGCGCTCGGCGTGCGCAAGACGGTCGCCGCGCGCGGTCGCCCGCTCGGCCCGGACGAGGTCGAGGGCGTCACCCGCGGCGCCATCGCCCATACCGCAACCCTGCCGCCCGACCGCTACCTAGAAGCGGTGGGCGAGATCCATGCCTTCGGGCGGCAGATGGCCGCGTTCTTCGAGCCTGAGGACGGCGGAGGCTATGACATCCTGCTGAGTGCCACCCTTGCCGAACCGCCTGCCCGCGTCGGCCGCTTCGCCCACGCGACCGAGGACTATGTGAACTTCCGGACCGGACCAGGCGGCGTCTTCGCCTATTCTCCCTTCTGCGCCGTGTTCAATGCGTCGGGCCAGCCGGCCGCCTCGCTGCCGCTGCACCTGACGGCGGACGGGCTTCCGGTCGGCGTGCATGTCGCGGCGCGTTTCGGCGCCGATGAAATGCTGATCGCGCTTTGCGCCGAGATCGAGGCGGCCCGCCCATGGATTGAGCACCGCCCGCCTCTGTCTGCCTAATTTTCAGGGGAAAGCCTTGCCAAGCCCGAAGCCGCCCCGATAGCGTGAGCGTGGGTCAACAGGGGGCGCTGAACAGTGAAAAAGGACGTGGCGGTGGAAGCCCGCAACGCCGTCAAGGCTTTCGGACAGGGCGATGCCGCTGTACGCGCGCTCGACAACGTCTCGGTCGAGATCGCAAAGGGCGAGTTTTTCACGCTTCTTGGCCCCTCGGGCTGCGGCAAGACCACGCTGTTGCGCCTGATCGCCGGGTTCGAGACGCCGACATCGGGACACATCCTGCTCGATGGCCGCGACATCACCGACGATCCGCCGAACAAGCGCCCGGTGAATACGGTGTTTCAAAGCTATGCGCTGTTTCCTCACCTGACCGTGTCGCAGAATATCGGCTTCGGGCTTGAAATGCAGGGACGGCCAAAGTCGGAAGTCGCCGAAACCGTAAAGCGGATGCTTGGCCTCGTTCGGCTGGAAAAGCTCGCCGACCGCAAGACCAGCCAGCTTTCGGGCGGCCAGCAGCAGCGCGTGGCGCTGGCCCGCGCGCTGGCCCCGAAACCGAAGGTGCTGCTGCTCGACGAACCGCTTTCGGCACTGGACCTGCAACTGCGCAAGGAAATGCAGGTCGAACTGAAGCGCCTCCAGCTTGAGACGGGAATCACCTTCATCTTCGTGACCCACGATCAGGAAGAAGCCCTGACCATGTCCGACCGCATCGCGGTGATGAGCGCGGGCAAGATCCAGCAGATCGGCCAGCCCCGCGAGATTTACATGCATCCGGTGAACCGCTTCGTCGCAAGCTTCATCGGTGAGACGAATTTCCTTGGCGGAACAGTGGTGCCGGGCGGCATCAAGCTCGATTGCGGTGATATCGTCGAGGCGGGCGGGACCGAAGGCAGGTCAGGTCATGTGACGCTCGCCGTGCGCCCCGAACAGGTCCGCCTCGTTGCAGCGGACGAGGCCGGCGCCATCCCCGCGCGGATCGAGAACTGGGTCTATTTCGGCACCGACACCCATTGTCACCTGCGCCTGTCCGACCAGACCGAAGTCGTGGCCCGCCTGCAAAGCCCGGCCACGGGCGATCTGGGGCTGGCCGAGGGCCAGACGGTCGGCCTGCGCTTCACGCCGGGTGCGGCGCAAGTCGTGGGGGACTAGGGGCGATGTCCGCGAACGAGGAACGCCAGATCGCCGCAAGCGCCCGCGCAGGATGGCTGTTGTCGCTGCCCGCGCTGGTGGTGCTGGCCTTCGCGGCGATCGGGCCGCTGTTCATCATGCTGGTCTATTCGTTCCTGACGCCCGGCCAGTACGGCAACGTGGAATGGATTTTCTCGACCGAAGCCTGGGTCGGCATCCTGTGGACACGCGACATCTTCGACGACACGATGAAGCTGGCCGACGCCCACCTCACGATCTTCTGGCGCTCGGTGAAGCTTTCGGTGCTGACCACGATCTTCACCTTCCTCGTGGGCTTCCCGACCGCCTGGTTCATCGCGACCCGCTCGCCCCGGTCGCGCGCGCTCTGGCTGTTCCTGATCACGATCCCGTTCTGGACGAACCTTCTGATCCGCACCTTCGCGATCAACGAGATCATCCGCAACGAGGGCCTGCTGAACACGATCCTGATGGGCATGGGCATCATCTCGGCCCCGCTGAACATGATCTATACCGACATGGCCGTGTTCATCGGCATGACCTATGTCTACCTGCCGCTGATGGTCCTGCCACTGTTCGCGGCCATCGACCGCTTCGACATGCGGCTGCTGGAAGCGGGCTACGACCTTTACGCCAGCCGCTGGCAGGTGCTGCGCAAGATCATCCTGCCCATTGTCCGGCCCGGTATCGTCGCGGGGTCCATCCTCGTCTTCATCCCCGCGCTTGGGGCCTATGTGACGCCGCGCATCCTGGGCGGCGGCAAGAACATGATGATCGGCAACTTCATCGAATTGCAGTTCGGTCAGGGCCGCAACTGGCCTCTGGGGGCCGCGCTGTCGGTGACGCTTCTGGTGATCGTGACGGTTGCGCTGCTGTTCTACGTTCGTGCCTCGACCAAGGGAGGCACGTCGCATCATGGCTGAACGCGGCTTCTCGGTCTCGCGCCTTCCGGGCTTCACCACCATCGCGGTGCTGGTTTTCGTGGCGCTCTACCTGCCGATCCTGATGCTGGTCGTGGGTTCGTTCAATTCGGGACAGGCCGTCGGCAGTTGGGAAGGCTTCTCGTTCCAGTGGTACGCCAAGGCCTGGCAGAACGACGAGGTCAAGGATGCCACCCTGCGCTCGCTGCTGATCGCCTCGGTCGCGGCCGTTGTTTCCGACCACGGTCGCCACGATGGCGGCGCTTGGCACGACGCGGCGGCGCGCCTTCAAGGGGCAGACCTTCATCTACGTGATGATCAACCAGCCGCTGATGGTGCCCGAGATCGTGACCGCCGTGGCGCTGCTGATCTTCTTCGCAGCGATCAAGGTGGCCACCGGATATCAGGGGCTGGGCTATCTGATCGCGGCCCACTCCGCCTTCTGCATCCCCTTCGCCTACCTGCCGATCCGGGCGCGGCTGGAAGGCATGGACCTGACGCTGGAAACGGCGGCGGCGGACCTCTATGCGACGCCCTGGCAGACCTTCCGCCGCGTGACCCTGCCGCTTCTTCTGCCCGGCATCATCGCCGGGATGATGCTGGCCTTCGTGACCTCGCTTGACGATGTGGTGATCACCCTGTTCGTCAAATCGGCGGGACAGGACACCCTGCCCACCTATATGCTGAGCCAGATACGCCGCCAGATCTCGACCGAGATCTACGCCATCTCGACCGTGCTTCTGGGCTTGACGATTGTCCTTTTGACCCTGTTCTTCCTGCTGACACGGAAGAAAGACTGAAACCAAAAAAGACCAACCGGGAGACTGCAATGAAGAAGATCCTATCCGTCACCGCCCTGCTGCTGGCCACCGCCAGCACGGCCAACGCCGAGGGCGTTCTGCAACTCTACAACTGGGGCGACTACACCAGCCCCGAGCTGCTGGCCAAGTTCGAGGCCGAGACCGGCATCAAGGTGACCGTCACCGATTACGACAGCAACGACACCGCGCTGGCCAAGGTCGAGGCCGGGGGCCACGGCTTCGACATCGTCTTCCCCTCGGCCAACTACGTGCCGATCTGGGTCGAGAAGGGCCTTGTCGTCGAGCTGGACGAGAGCAAGCTGCCCAACAAGAAGAACATCGCCCCCGAATGGCTGAACGTCGACTACGACCCGGGCCGCAAGTATTCGGTGCCGTGGCAGTGGGGCACGACCGGCATGGCGGTGAACCAGACCGCCTATTCGGGCGACATCAACACCTCGGCCATCTTCCTCGAGCCGCCGCCCGAGCTGGTGGGCAAGATCAACGTGACGCCCGAGATGAACGACGTGGTGGCGCTTACCACGATGTATCTGGGTGGCCAGCCGTGCAGCGAAGATGCCGAGCTGATGAAGAAGGTCCGCGACCTGCTTCTGGCGGCCAAGCCGAACTGGCAGTCGATGGACTACGGCATGACCGAGAAGATGGCGAACAACGACGTCATGGCCTCGAGCTACTGGAACGGCGCGATCTTCCGCGCGCGGCTGCAGAACCCCGACGTGAAGTTCGGCTACCCGAAGGAAGGCTTCATCCTGTGGATGGACCAGGCCATGCTGCTGGCTGACGCCCAGAACGTCGACGAGGCCTACAAGTTTCTCGACTTCATCATGATCCCCGAGAACGCCGCCATGATCTCGGCCTTCGCGCGCTATGCCAACGGCATCGCCGGGTCGGAGCCCTTCATGCCCGAAGACATGAAGACGGCCCCCGAGATCGTGATCCCGGCCGAGTTCAAGGACAAGGGCCACTTCCTGTCGACCTGCTCGCCCAAGGCGCAGGAATACATCACCGCGATCTGGACCGAGCTTCAGAAGTGAGTTGCGCCGCGGGGCTTCGGCCCCGCGACGCGACAGCGGGGGGCCAGCCCCCCGCACCCCCCGGGATATTTGTGAACAGAAAATGGGACATCGGGCGTGGGCCTGACCGACCTTTCCGCGTCCGACCTGTCGCGCCGGATCGCCGCGGCGCGAGGTTCTGCCTTCCGAGGTAATGGCGGCCTTTCTTGACCGCATCGCAGAAGGTGAACCCCGCGCTCAACGCGATCGTTGCCCTGCGCGACCCTGATGAGCTGATGGACGAGGCCCGGCGGCACGATGGTGCAGAGCCGCGCGGCTGGCTGCATGGGCTGCCTTTTGCGGTCAAGGACCTTCAGGCGGTGGCAGGCATACGCTCCACCTCCGGGTTTCCCGGGTTGGCGGATTTCGTTCCCGCACAAGACGAGATGCTTCCGCGGCGGCTGCGGGCAGCGGGCGCGATCCTGATCGGCAAGACGAACACGCCGGAATTCGGGCTGGGCTCGCATTCCTTCAATCCGGTCCACGGCGTCACCGCGAACCCCTATGATCTAACGCGCAGCGCCGGCGGTTCGTCGGGCGGGGCGGCGGCGGCGCTTGCGGCACGTCTCGTGCCGGTGGCGGACGGGTCGGACATGATGGGCTCGCTGCGCAATCCGGCGGCGTTCTGCAACATCTACGGCTTTCGCCCAACCTGGGGTCTGGTCCCTGCCGACCCCGAAGGCGACACCTTCCTGCACCAGTTGGCGACCGACGGTCCGATGGCGCGCTGCCCCGAGGACCTCGCCCGACTGCTGGAGGTGCTGGCCGTTCCCTCTGCCGCAGACCCCCACGCGCGACGGTGGGAGCCGTTCGCGTCGGCGCTCGACGTCGATGTCAGGGGCACGCGGATCGGCTGGCTTGGCGACTGGGGCGGCGCCTATGCGACCGAGCCGGGCATCCTCGACACCTGCCAGGGCGCGCTTGCGGCGCTGACCGGGATCGGCTGCGTGGTGGAAGAGGTGGCCCCCCCTTTCCCCGCCGAGGAGTTGTGGGATGCCTGGATCACGCTGCGAAGCTGGTCGGTCGGGGCGGGCCTTGCCCCGGTCTACAACGATCCGCGCCAGCGTGCGCTTCTGAAGCCCGAGGCGCTGTGGGAAATCGAGCGCGGCTTCGAGATGAGCGCGATGGAGGTTCACCGCGCCAGCGTCATCCGGTCGCGCTGGAACACGGTTTTGGCGGGCCTCTTCGCCCGCTACGACGCGCTGGTGCTGCCCTCTGCCCAGGTCTGGCCTTTCCCCAAGGATTGGCGCTATCCGCAGGAGATCGCCGGACGCCGGATGGACACCTACCACCGCTGGATGGAAGTCGTGATCCCGGTCAGCCTGGTCGGAGTGCCCGCGATTGCCCTGCCGGCGGGGTTCGGCCCGGCAGGCCTGCCGACTGGCATCCAGGTCTTTGCCCCGAAGGGCAGCGACCGCCAATTGCTGCGACTGGGCCAGGCCTATCATCGGGCAACCGACTGGCCGGGGCGTCGGCCCCCCGTCGCCGACCACAAGTAGAGCGCATCACGCCCGCGAGCGGGCCCCGGCTGCCTTCCGCCTCGCGGGCATCGGCGCTACCCCAAGGGGTATCGGGCCAGAACGTCATAGCGCGATCCGCCCCGCGCCAGCGTGCTTTCGTAAAGCACAAATTCGGCCACCTGCATCGGCCCGGTCCGGAATCCCATGGCCGAGGCCACCGCGCGTTCCAGCCGCATCGTCTCTTCCAGCCCGGGCGGCCGGAAACGGCCAAGCGTGACATGGGGCAGATACCTGCGCCCTTCGACCGCGATCCCCGCCTGACGCGCCGCGCCCTCCACCTTGCGCTGCAGCCGCATCAGCGGTTCGCAGGGCGCAAGCGCGGCATAGGCCGCGCGCGGCCGCTCGCCGCCAAACAGGCCCAATCCCTCGAAGGACAGCGCAAAGGCCGCGACACGGATCGCCAGGAAGAACTCATGCGCATCCTCAAGCTGCCGCTCGGGCACCTCGCCCAGAAACGCCAATGTCAGGTGCAGGTTTTCGACCGACACTTTCGACGGCAGCGGCAACAGGAACTGCTGCACCGCAAGCGCCGATCGCGTCTGCTCGTCCAGCTCGATGGCGGCGAAGGCGCGGATCATCGGGCGGCCAACCGGGCCAGCCGGGCGCGCAACTCAGGCCCCACGGGGCCCTCGCGCGGCGCGTCGCGCAGCGTTGTCAGCATGTGCGGCGCGGGGGGGCGGCGCGACTGGGGCAAGGCGCGCAGGACCTCTTGCGCGGCCTCCGGCAAGACATCGGGGATCTCCTCGCCCGCGAGGGTCGCCCAGACACCGGTCCAGCACCGCCCGACCGAATGGGCGTCATACCCGCCGCCGCCCAGCACGAGATAGCGCGGCGAGAGCGGGCGCAGGGCCGCGACGACAGCCCAATGTGCGTTGTTCGACAGCGACAGCCGCGACAGGGGGTCTTCCTCCAGCGCATCGGCACCGCATTGAAGCACAATCGCATCAGGGCGGAACGCGGCGACGCGCGGCAGGATCAGCCCCTCCAGCACCGCCCGCATTTCGGTATCGTTGAAGCCGCGCGGCACCGGCAGGTTGAAACAGGTCCCGCCGCCGTCGTCGTCCAGCAGCCCCGTGAAGGGCCACCGGTTCTCTTCATGCACCGAAATGAGCAGCGTCTCGGGATCGCCCGCGAAAGCATGCTCGACCCCGTCGCAATGATGCGCGTCGATGTCGACATAGGCGATGCGCCGGGCCCCGACGCGACGCAGCACCAGCATGGCCAGCACCGGATCGTTCGTGTAGCAAAAGCCGTTCGCCCGCCCCGGCAGGCCATGATGCGTCCCGCCCGCCGGCACATAGACCACGCCGCCCCCGCGCAGCATCTCCGCCCCCAGCATCGCCCCGCCCGCCGACGTTGCGGGGCGGCGGAACACCTCGGGGAAGACCGGGTTCGACAGGGTTCCCAGATGAAAGCGGGTGCGATCCTCTGCCGTCGCCTCGCCACGCGCCTCGGCCGCCTGCAAGTGCGGCGACATAGGCCGGGTCGTGCCAGAGGGCCAGCGCCGCAGGCTTGGCGCGCGGACTGCGGCGGAACCGCGCCTCGGGCAGCCAGCCCATCGCGCGCGACAGGTCCATCACGGTGGACACGCGGGGAATGCGCAGCGGATGCTGTCCGCCATAGCTCGAGGTGCGGTAGATCTCGGACCCGATCAGCAGCGGCCCGGTCTGCGCCGTCAGTTCAGGAAGGGCTCGATCTTCGAGGTGATCGCGCGCGAGGTTGGCCTGGTTGTCGATCCCCATGTCGCGACAAGTTCTCCGGTCGGGCCGATCAGCACCTTGTTGAAATTCCAGCTCGGCTGAAAACCATGCTCGGTCCGCAGCCATTGATAGAAGGGATGGGCCGCTTCTCCGGTCACGGGGGTAATGTCGGTCATCGGCAGGGTCAGATCGAAATTCACGGCGCAGAATTCCTTGACCGCACCGGCATCGTCAAGTTCCTGGCTGAAGTCGTCGGACGGAACCGCCAGCACCACCAGCCCCCGCGCACCATAGTCATCCTGCAAGGCCTGAAGGTCATCATACTGGGGCGTGAAACCGCAGAGCGAGGCCGTATTGACCACAAGAACCGGTCGACCGCTGAACGTGTCGAGATCGATCAGGCCGCCGTCAATGGCATCGAAGGAGTATCCGGCCGCAGCGACACCGGGCAAGGCAGCGGAAAGCGCGAGGACAAGCGCGGCGGGGGCCAGCGGTGATCGCATGCTGCATCTCCCTCTCAGGGGCTAGGACGATAAGCCATAACTAGGCCTCGGGGGGCGTCCGTCAATCACCCGCGAGGCGCAGGGTTGTGTTTCGGCCGGAACACATGCCATCTGGATCTGTTACAATACCATCGCATTTCCAGAAGGCACCGCACCGCGTGGAAGACGAAACCAAGGGCCAGTTCCTGCTGAACCCGGGCACGACGCGCACGCAATACGGCGCGTTGTGCTGGCGGATGCTGCGCGGGGTGGTCCAGGTTCTGCTGGTGACGTCTCGCGATACCGGCCGGTGGGTGATCCCCAAGGGCTGGCCGATGCCCGACCGCACACCCGAGGGCGCCGCCGCGCGCGAAGCATGGGAAGAAGCAGGCGTGGAGGGAGAGGTCTCGGCCCGCTGCGTCGGGCTGTTTTCCTACGACAAGGTGATGAGCGCCGAGGTGTCGGTGCCCTGCGTCGTCGCGGTCTACCCGCTGCGCGTTACCCGCCTGCGTGACCGCTTTCCCGAACGCAAGGTACGCAAGCGCAAGTGGTTCACAACCGACAAGGCTGCCCGCAAGGTGATGGAACCGGAACTCGGCGCAATTCTCGCCACCTTCGCGCCGCCCCCTCCCGCCGATCCGGCCACCGCGGCGGGCAGTTGAATTGGAAGCTTTGGTAGTTATGTCCGGTGCAAGACTTCTTGTGGCAAGGACATGATCCGGTATTCCCTCAGATGCGCCTCGGACCATGCGTTCGAAAGCTGGTTCCAGTCGGCTGGCGCCTATGACAGCTTGAGCTTGGCCGGGCAGGTCACCTGCCCGGTTTGCGGCATCAGCAAGGTCGAGAAGTCGCTGATGGCTCCCGCGCTGCGCTCTGCGGCGGAGCCGACGCCAAGGGCCGCTGCACGCGCCCGGCTCCGATCTCGAGGCGGCGCTCGCCGAACTGCGCCGGCAAGTCGAGGCGAACTCTGACTATGTCGGCATGAACTTCGCCGCCGAGGCGCGCCGCATCCATGCAGGCGACGCCCCGGAACGGTCGATCTACGGCGAGGCCAAGCCGGACGAGGCGCGCAAGCTGATCGAGGATGGGGTGCCGGTCGCCCCCCTGCCCTTCATCCCGCCCCGCAAGACGAACTGAGGCGCGCCGCGACGACGCCCTCGGCACCCGCAGGGGCGGCGAGGGCCGGTCGCGTCAGATCTGTTTTTCCGGCATGTGAACGACAAGGCCGTCCAGGGCGGCGCTGACCTTGAGCTGGCACGTCAGGCGCGACCGCTCCGGGTCGGGCTTCCAGGCGAAGTCGAGCATGTCCTCTTCCATCGCCTCTTTCTTCGGAAGCTTCGCAACCCAGTCCGGCGCGACATAGACGTGGCAGGTGGAACAGGCACAGGCGCCGCCGCAATCGGCCTCGATCCCCGGAATACCATTGTCGCGGGCACCTTCCATGACGGTCAGGCCATTCGGCACCTCGACCACATGCTCTTTCCCGCCAAATTCCACGTAGGTGATCTTCGCCATCATTGTCCTCGCTGCCGCGTTTCGTCGCCCGACATAGGCCATCGCAACGGTATTTGCCAGTGGGCGAGGCGGGCCGTGGCTTCCCTTGGCGCAGACATTGCCGCTAAGGTCGCATGCAGACAGTCAGGACAACCGACAGCACGCATGATCCGGATTTTGCTCATCGGCACGGCCACGTTCGCGCTGGCAGGATGCGTGGGCGCAGGGGGCCCCGGACAGGGCGACCTGACCCCGGGTCTTGTGGCAGCCATCGGGGACGCGCCTCCGGCCCTGCCCGAGGGAGCTTGCTGGGCGCGGGACACGACGCCTGCGGTGATCGAGACCGAGATGCGCCAGGAAATGGTCGCCCCTGCCCGCGTCGCAAAGGACGGCGCGCAAATTCCCGCAAGCTTCCGAAGCGTGACGCAGCAGAAGATCGTGCAGGACCGGCGCGATGTCTGGTTCCAAAGGCCCTGCGACGACCAGATGACGGTGGGTTTCGTCGCCTCGCTGCAGCGCGCGCTCAAGGCGCGGGGACTGTACCGCGCGCCCGTCACGGGCGTGATGGACACGGCCACGACCGAGGCGGTGCGCCGGTATCAGGCAGCGCGCGGGCTTGACAGCCCGGTGCTGTCGCTGGCCGCGGCGCGCGACCTCGGCATCGCTCCGACCGATCTGTCCGATCTCTAGCCCTACGGCGCAGGCCGTGCCGACAGGCAAGCAAAAAGGGCGCCCGACGGCGCCCTTTTCCCAGCCGCAAGTGGCGGCCTTACTTCTCGACCGACAGCGCCACGAAGCGCGGGTCGCCATCGCGGCGCACCAGCAGCAGCAGCGACTTGCGCCCGGCATCGCGCGCCTCGGTGATGCGGTCTTCCAGATCCTGCCGATCACCTCGACCTTCTGCTGGCCGGCCTCGGTGATCAGGTCGCCTTCGCGCAGGCCCTTGGCATAGGCTTCGGACGCCGGATCGACCGCCGTCACCACCAGCCCTTCGGACCCGTGCCGGCAGGCCCAGCTTCTCGGCACCTTCGGCGGTCAGCGGCGTCACGGTCAGGCCCAGCAGTTCCTGCACTTCCGGCTCGCCCGTGGCGGGCGGCGGCGGCAGGAACGGCCTCAGCTTCGGCCTCTTCGCGGCGACCCAGCGTGATCGTCAGCGTCTCGGTCTTGCCGTCGCGCAGCACGACCACCGGCACCGCCTTGCCCACATCGGTGCATCGGCCACCTTGCGGATCAGCTCGCGCGTGTCGGCCACGTCTGACGCCGTCGAAGGTGGTGATCACGTCGCCCGCCTGCATGCCGGCATCCTTGGCCGGACCATCCGGCACATCCGTCACCAGCGCGCCCTTGGCATCGGTCAGGCCCATCGCCTCGGCCACGTCCGGCGTCACGTCCTGAATGCGCACGCCCAGCCAGCCGCGGCGGGTCTCGCCGAACTCGCTTCAGCTGGTCGACGACCTTGGTCGACCACGTTCGACGCCATCGAGAAGCCGATGCCGATCGACCCGCCGTTGGGCGACAGGATCGCGGTGTTCACGCCGATCACCTGGCCGTCCATGTTGAACAGCGGCCCGCCCGAGTTGCCCCGGTTGATCGCGGCGTCGGTCTGGATGAAGTCGTCATAGGTGCCCGACAGCTCGCGGTTGCGGGCCGAGACGATCCCGGCCGAAACCGAGAAGCCCTGCCCCAGCGGGTTGCCCATCGCCATGACCCAGTCGCCGACGCGCATCAGGTCGCTGTCGCCGAAGCTGCACGAAGGGCAGCGGCTTGTCGCTTTCCACCTTCAGCAGCGCGATGTCGGTCTTGGGGTCGGTGCCGACCAGCTTGGCCTCCAGCTGCTCGCCCGAAAGAACTCGATCTCGATCTCGTCGGCGCCTTCGATGACGTGGTTGTTGGTCACGATGTAGCCGTCTTCCGAGATCACGAAGCCCGAGCCGAGCGCCTCGCTGCGACGCGGGGTCGGGTCGCCCTGGCCCTGGCGGTCCTGGAAATCCTTGAAGAAATCCTCGAAGGGCGAGCCTTCGGGAACCATCGGGCCGCCTTCGGATGCGGCGGCCACGACGGACGAGGTGGTGATGTTCACCACCGAGGGGCTGATCTGTTCGGCCAGTTCGGCAAAGCTTTCGGGCGCGCCAAGAGCCGCCGCCTCCAGTGCAGGTGCGACCGCCAGCGCAAAGCCCAGAACCAGCGCCGCAGCGGCGTTGCGCGCGGCCTTGGGGCGGGCGAGAATAGTGGCGTAGGACTGCACTCCGAACTCCTTTCTCGTGTCTGAACGGGGCCCGGCCAGGTCGCCGGGCCGATGCGGGACATAGACAGCCAGTATAGTGCAAGCACCGCAATGCAAACCCCGTCGCGGAGCGTCAATTCGGATGTGAAAGCTGCGCGATGCATCGTGCGCCGGCTGCGAGGCGCCGCGCAAGCCCGCCCTCGGGCGGCGCGCCCAGCTTGCCGCAGCGCCAGGCACAACAGGCGCCGACGCGCTGGCGTCGGCCCTGTTGCGTTACAGCCATGGCGGGCATCGCGATCAGTCGGTCGCAGCGCACGGCCGGCCAGTCGCGAGTGCCAGCCGCCTCGGGCGCCACGGACGCTTCCGGCCCGAGGCGCAGGCGCAACGCTCGTCACGCCCGGCAGACCGCCGCGCGGCCGTCGCCGGTGTCGATCCCCGATCCCGGCACGCCATAGCCGCGCAGATACTCGAAGAACTCGCTGTCCGGCTGCATCACGATCGACGAATTCGTCCCCTTCAGCGCCCGCTCGTACGACGGTGAGCGACCGCGTGAAGGCAAAGAACTCCGGGTCGCGGCCAAAGGCTTCGGCATAGATCGCGTTGCGCTCGGCATCGGCCTCACCGCGGATCACCTCGGCCTGGCGGCGCGCATCCGAGGTCAGTTCGACCACCGTCCGGTCCGCACTGGCGCGCACCCGCTGCGCCGCTTCGTTACCGCGCGCGATCTCGTCGGTCGCCTCGCGCTCGCGTTCGGCCCGCATCCGGGCAAAGGTCGCGGCAAGGTTCTGCTCCGGCAGGTCGGTCCGGGTCAGGCGCACGTCGATCACGTCGACGCCAAGTGCCGCCGCCTCGCGCCGCGCGATGTCGCGGATCTGGTTCATCAGCCCGGTCCGGTCCTCGGACAGCACCGCCTGCGACGGCACCGAACCCAGCACCTCGCGGATCGCCGGCGTTCACGATGCCGCTCCAGACGGCGTCTGCGCCGCGCGTCACGCCGCCGACGCCGACGGCCTCGCGGAACTCGACCAGATCGACGATCCGCCAGCGCGCGAAGGCGTCGACCACCAGGCGGCGGTCGTCCAGCGGCGTGACTTCGATCGGCTGCGTCGGCAGGCCCAGGATGCGGTCGTCATAGCAGCACGACCTCCTGGATCAGCGGGATCTTGAAGCCAAGACCCGGGCTCTTCCTTCACCGCCTTGACCTGGCCGAACTGCAGCACCAGCGCCTTCTCGCGCTCGTCCACGATGAAGACCGACGACAGCGCCAGCAGCACCGACGATGACGACGGCGGGGATCAGGATGGATGCGCGCTTCATCAGTTCGTCCCCGCATCGGTGTCGGCCCCGGTGGTCGCCGCGGCAGGGCCGTGGTCCATCCGCCCAAGCTCGTTCAGCGGCAGGAAGGGCACGACGCCCTGACCCGCGGCTCGCCGCCCGACACGCCATCAAGGATGACCTTGTTCATGTCGCCGAGCACCCGTTCCATCGTTTCCAGATACATCCGCCGCCGGGTCACGTCGGGCGCCTTGACGTATTCGTCGTAGACCGACAGGAAGCGGCTCGCCTCACCCTCGGCGTTGTTCACGACCTGGGCGCGATAGGCCTCGGCCTCTTCCAGCAGCCGCGCGGCCT
Organism: uncultured Alphaproteobacteria bacterium; assembly: GCA_963736565.1. Taxonomy (GTDB): domain Bacteria; phylum Pseudomonadota; class Alphaproteobacteria; order Rhodobacterales; family Rhodobacteraceae; genus Aliitabrizicola. Next base: position 612,324 of record CAVTOW010000005.1, on the reverse strand, counting down.
CGCCGCGCGCGCCTGCGGTCACCCGGTTGGCATAGGCGTCGGCCTCTTTCTCCAGCCGGTCGCGTTCCTGCTGCGCGGCCTGCACTTCGCGGAAGCTGTCGATCACCTCGCGCGGCGGGTCGGCCTTGTCGAAGTTCACCCGCACCACGTTGATGCCCGGCGTTGTAGCTGTCGAGCGTCGCCTGCACCGCCGTCCGCAGGTCCGACGCGATCACGCCCCGGTCGCGGTTCAGGATCGGCGACAAGCTCGCGACCGCGCGATGATGTCGCGCATGGCGCTTTCGCTGACCGCGCGGATCGTGTCGTCCGGGTCGGCCAGGTTGAACAGGTATTGCGCCGGGTCGGTGATGTTCCAGACCACCTGGAACTCGATGTCGACGATGTTCTGGTCGCGGGTCAGCATCAGGCCCGTGTCCATGTCGCCATCGCGTCCGGTGCCGATATCGGTCGTGCGTTCGCCCGTGACCTGCACGATCTCGGCGGTCACCAGCGGCCAGGGCGCGAAGTTCAGACCCGGATTCCCGACGGCCGAGAACTCGCCCAGGAACAGCTCGACCGAACGTTCTTCGGGCCGCACCGTGTAGAACGACATGAAGGCCCAAAGCGCCAGCGAGCGCCAGCGCCCCAAGCGCAAGGCCCTGCCGCGTGAAGATCGGGCCTGCTCGCCAGACCGCCGCCCCCGCCGCCGCCGCCGCCGCCGCCGCCCGGCCGCGCCCGCCCATCAGGACGCGCAGCTGCTCCTGTCCCTTCTTCACGAGCTCGTCGATCTCGGGGATCTGCGGCCCCTCGCCGCCGGGCCTGCGCCCGCCGCCGCGATTGTCGCCGCCCCGCTTGTCGTCGCCGCGATTGTCGCCGCCCGAGCCGCCACCGCCGCCCCAGGGGCCGCCGCTTCCAGCCATCCGCTCCGTACCTTCTGTATTCGTCTTTCGCTAACTGGTCATTCCTGACCGGAAATCAAGCGTCCTCAGCCCTTCCGGACCGGAGATCGCATCGTCACCAGCTCTTCGGCCATCGTCGGATGCACCGCAACGGTGCGGTCGAAATCCTCTTTCGTCGCGCCCATCCGGATCGCGATGGCGGCAAGCTGGATCATCTCGCCCGCCTCGGGTGCGACGATATGGCAGCCCAGCACCGTCCGCGTGGCCTGGCTGACGATCAGTTTCATCAGCACCCGGTCGGTCGCGCCCGGCAAAGGCCGTCTGCATCGGGCGGAACGCGGTGGCATAGACCTCGATCGGCTCCTGCTCGCGCGCCGCTTCCTCGGTCAGGCCGATCGCTGCCCAGTTCCGGCTGGGTGAACACGGCCGAGGCGACCAGGCTCGTGGTCGAGCCGGGTCGGCTGCCCCGGAACACGGTATCGGCAAAGGCGTGCCCCTCGCGGATCGCGACCGGGCGTCAGGTTGATGCGGTCGGTCACGTCGCCCACGGCAAAGATCGAGGGCACGGCGGTCTGGCTGTAGCCGTCGACCACGATCTGCCCCTTGCGCCCGATCTCGACGCCCAAGCGCCTCCAGCCCCAGCCCTTCGGTGTTGGGCGCCGGCCCGTGGCGTACAGCACCAGCATCGAAACAGCGCGCCTCGCGCCCGTCGGTCGGTCACGGCGCAGGATGCCGTCGGCCGTGCGCTCCAGCCGCATCATCGTCGGTGCCGCAGTCGGATGTCGATGCCCCGGTCCTGCATCGCCATGGCCACATGGCCGCGCGCCTCGTCGTCGAAGCCGCGCAGGATCTGCGCGCCGCGATAGTACTGCGCGACCTGAAGCCCCCAGCCCGTGCAGGATGCAGGCGAATTCGCGTGGCGATATAGCCGCCGCCGACCACCAGCGACGCGGCGCGGCAGGTCGGCCAGGTGGAAGATCTCGTTCGAGGTGACGGCCAGGTCCGACCCCTGGAACTCGGGCACGAAGGGCCGCCCGCCGGTGGCGATCAGGATATGCTTGGCGCGTGATCGTCTCGCCCGTGGCCAGCCGCACGTGTGGGCATCCGCCAGCACGGCGCGCGCGTCGTGGATCGTGACGCCGGCCTTCGTCAGCGTGTTGCGATAGGCCGCCTCCAGCCGGTCAAGCTCGGCCTGCAGACGGGTGCGGAACCGCACCCAGTCGAAAGCCGCCGACGCTCGCGTCCCAGCCATAGGCCTGGGCGTCGCGGATCGTCTGGGGATAGCCCGAGGCGAAGACCATCAGCTTCTTCGGCACGCAGCCCCGGATGACGCAGGTGCCGCCCATGCGGCTTTCCTTCGGCCAGGCCGACCTTCGCGCCGCCCTCGGCCGCCGCGATGCGCGCCGCGCGCACGCCGCCCGAGCCGCCGCCGATCACGAAAAGATCGTAGTCGAAGGCCATGCGCTAGTCCTCGGCCTCGAGAAAGATGTTGTCCGACGAGGCGAAGAAGATCTGGTCCTTCTCCTCGGTCCCCTCGTTGATGTCGCGCACCATCACCCGGCCGTCGCCATGGCCGATCGACCACCACGTCGCAGATGTCGATGAACAGCCCGTTCTCCACCACGCCGGGGATCTGGTTCAGCACCAGCGCAAGCTGTCGCGGGTTGCCGATGCGCTTCAGGTGCAGGTCGATGATGAAATTCGCCTCGTCCGTCACCAGCGGGCTGTCGCCGTTCATGCGCAGCGTCACGTCGCGCCCCAGCACGTCAAGGCCGACCAGCGTCTCCTCGACCAGCGCCTTGGTGGTCTGCCAGCCGAAGGGGATCACCTCGACCGGCAGCGGAAACGCGCCAAGCTGCGCCACTTCCTTTGCCGCGTCCGCGATCACGATCATGCGGTCCGAGGCGGTGGCCACGATCTTTTCCTGCAACAGCGCCGCACCGCCGCCCTTGATGAGGTTCAGGTTCGCGTCGAACTCGTCCGCCCCGTCGATGGTCAGGTCGAGCCACTTCACCTCGTCCAGCGTGGCGATCGGGATGCCCAGCCTGCCGGGCCAGCTCTGCCGTGCGGCTCGAGGTGGGAACGCCGGTGATCTTCAGCCCTTCCTCGCGCACCCGCTCGCCCAGGCAGCGCACCATCCAGGCGGCGGTCGATCCGGTGCCGAGGCCAAGCTTCATCCCGGTCTCGACGAAATCCACCGCGCGCTTCGCGGCCACGAACTTGGCCTTGTCGATCGGGGAAAGGTCAGCCGCCATCGGTCCCTCCAAGTCTGCCGACCTGCTTATAGGCAAACGCGCGGCAACGGGCGAGGGGCAATCGGAGGCGCGGCTGCGTCAGCTTTCGCGCGCGGCAACCCGTTCCGGCCCCGGCGCGATCCGGGCCGCCGCCGCGACGACCGCCGTCACCTCGGTGGCCGAGACGAGGCCGTTGCCGTCCAGATCGAACGCCATCAGCCCCTGCAACCCCGCAGCGGTCGCCTCGCTGACCCGGCGCAACCCGGCCCGCTCGGCAAGGGACTGAAGCTCGCCCGCCGTCAGCACCCCATCCTCGTCGGTGTCGCCCTGCGCGTGACCCCGCACCAGCCGCCCGCGATCGCGCGCGCCCAGCAGGGGCGCCAGCGTCGCCACTTCCGCATCCGTCACCGCGCCATCGTTGTCGAGGTCCGCCGCCAGCAGGTCGCGAAAGCGCAGCGCCCGCGCTTCGGCCCGCGTCACCGCGATGTAGCGGGCAATGCCGTTCGCATCGATCCCCTCGGCCCCGCCATAGCCCGCGATCATCTCGGCCGTCCGGTCCACATAGCGGTCCGGAGACGCCTGTATGCGTGCGAGCACCGCAGGCGCAATCCCCGCAGCCACCTGCGCCGCATCGCGCATTTCAGCGGCACCGGCCGCCCCGGCCAGCAGCCCCACCAATCCAACAACCCGAATCGCTAGCATCCCATTCTCCTGTTCCCGTTTTGATCACCCTGCCCTTCCATGGTTAATGCGCCATGAACACAATCGCGGCCCTCGGGTTGTCCGACCCGCCTCCGCCACCGCCGCACGATGACAGCAACCTTGACCGCGTGGTGGCCCGGCTTTCCCCGACGCGACGGCGGGCCTGACGGTGCGCTTTCCCTGATCCGTCCCGCCGGTCGCGCGCCTTTGATCGCGGTTTCGTCGCTTTTCCACTGGCACGGGGCCGCCGCGCCCGCATAGTGGCGGCAAAGGAGAACGACCGATGTATGTCCTTCACACCATGCCTGACTCCGCCGGCACCGCCGTCCATCTCGCGCTCCTGGAACTGGGCCAGCCCTTCCTGATGACCGTGATCGACCGCGAGTCCGACCACCGCGATCAGGCCGCCTACCGCGATCTTCACCCCTGGGGCCAGGTGCCGGCGCTGGAAACGCCCGACGGCCCGATCTTCGAGACGGCGGCAATCCTGCTCTGGCTGGCCGACCGCCACGGCGGCGCAATGGCCCCCGCCCCCGACAGCCCCGAGCGGGGCGATTTCCTGAAGTGGCTGTTCTTCACCTCGAACAACATCCATTCCACCGTCATGTGCCTGTTCTACCCCGAGCGCTACACGGGCCGTGACCGAAGGCAACGAGACCTTCCTGCGCACCAATGCCCGGCGGATGGAAGATGCGCTGGCCCGCCTGAACCAGGCGGTCGCCAAGCACCCGTCCTGGTGCCCGCCAGACCGCCCCTCGGCGCTCGGCCTTTATTTCAGCGTGATCCTGCGCTGGCTGGGGCAGACCCCGCCCGACTATGCGGGGCGCGTCGATCTGGCCCCCTACCCGTCGCTCATGTCCGTCGCGCGGATGCTGGAGGGCCGCCCCGCCGCACAGAACGCCGCCCATGCCGAAGGGCTGGGCGAGACGATCTTTTCGGCCCCGGCGGCCTGACCATGTTCCTTTCGGTCTTCGACATGTTCAAGGTGGGCGTCGGCCCCTCCTCGTCCCACACGATGGGGCCGATGGTGGCCGCCGCGCGGTTCCTCGACACCCTGCGCGCAAGCCCCTTCCACTCCGGCAGGGCTGAAGGCCAGCCTGCACGGCTCGCTCGCCTTCACCGGCGTGGGCCATGCGACCGACCGCGCGACGATCCTGGGCCTCGCGGGGTTCGAGCCTGCGACCTATGACGCGGAAAAGGCCGAAGCCGCCCTGGCCGCGATCCGCGAGACGCAGACCATCCACGCCCCCGGCCTGCCGCCCCTGCACTTCGATCCCGGCCATGACCTGCTGTTCGACTACGGCCCGGCCCTGCCCGGCCACGCCAACGGCATGATCCTGCGCGCCACCGACGCGCAGGGCGACGTGATCCTGTCAGAGACCTACTATTCCATCGGCGGCGGCTTCGTGCTGACCGAGGCGGAACTGGCCGAGGCGGGCGGCGCGAAGGCCAAGGCCGCGCGCCGACGTGCCCTACCCGTTCGAGACGGCGGACGAGATGCTGGTGATGGCGAAGGACTCGGGCCTGACCATCGCCGCAGATGAAGCGCGCGAACGAACTGACAGTTCCGCTCTGCCGCCGATCTCGACGCGGGCATGGCGCGCATCTGGCAGGTGATGAACGACTGCATCGACCGGGGCATGAAGGGCGAAGGCATCCTGCCCGGCGGGCTGAAGGTGCGCCGCCGCGCCAAGGGCATCCACGATGCGCTGATGGCCGAGCGCGGGCTGAACATGACCGCCCCGCACACCATCAACGACTGGATGAGCCTCTATGCCATGGCGGTGAACGAGGAAAACGCCGCCGGCGGGCAGGTCGTGACCGCGCCCACCAACGGCGCGGCGGGCGTGGTGCCTGCGGTCATCCGCTACTGGCTCGACCATGTGCCGGGCGCCGCCCCCAGCCGCGTGGGCGAGTTCATGCTGACCGCCGCCGCCATCGGCGGGCTGGTCAAGCACAACGCCTCGATCTGCGGGGCGGAATGCGGCTGTCAGGCCGAGGTCGGATCAGCCGCCGCGATGGCCGCCGCAGGCCTCGCCGCCGTGCTGGGCGGCACGCCCGAGCAGGTGGAAAACGCCGCCGAAATCGCGCTGGAACATCACCTCGGCATGACCTGCGACCCGGTGAAGGGCCTCGTGCAGGTGCCCTGCATCGAACGCAACGGTCTGGGCGCGATCAAGGCCGTCTCGGCCGCCAGCCTCGCCCTGCGCGGCGACGGCATCCACCTCGTCAGCCTCGATGTCTGCATCGAGACGATGCGCCAGACCGGGCGCGACATGCACGAGAAATACAAGGAAACCTCGCTCGGCGGCCTTGCGGTCAACGTGCCGAACTGCTGACCGCGACCCGTAGGGCGGGGTTCACCCCGCCACACCCCCGACCCCGAAACTGGGATCCGCCCGACCTCAGCCAGGGCTGGACGCCGCAGCGCCGCCGCGGATACCCACGGCCCATGACCCAGGACCGCATCCTTCCGGGCGTCGCCCTGATGCTGATCTTCTGCGTCATCGCGCCGCTGCTCGACGTCGCGTCGAAACTGGCGGCGGCGACGCATTCCCGTCGGCCAGATCACCGACGGCGCGCTTCCTGATCCAGGGCGCGCTGATGCTGCCGGTGGTGCTGGTCATGCGGCTGGCCTGGGCGGTGACGCCGCGCGATCGCGACACTCGTGGCGATCCGCGCGGTCTTCCTGATCCTGTCGACCTACACCTTCGTCGCGGCCATACAGGTCATGCCGATCGCCGATGCGCTGGCCATCGCCTTCGTCGAGCCGTTCATCCTGCTGATCCTCGGACGCCTGCTGTTCGGCGACGAGGTCGGCCCGCGCCGCATCGCGGCCAGCGTGGTCGGCTTCGGCGGGGCGCTTCTGGTGATCCAGCCCTCGCTTGCAGGTGTTCGGCGCGGTCGCCCTTTTCCCGCTTGGCACGGCGTTCTTCTTCGCCTTCTACATGCTGATCACGCGGCAGCTTTCGACGGGCATCCACCCGGTGACGATGCAGCTGCACACCTCGATCGCCGGGCAGCCTGCTGTGCCTGCCGCTGATGTGGCTGTTCGACGGAACCGGCATCGCCTCGCTCGACCCGGTCATGCCGCAGGGGATCGCCTGGCTCTGGCTGTTCGGCGTCGGCTTCTGGGCGGCGGTCAGCCACATGTGCATGACCTATGCGCTGAAATTCGCGCCCTCGGCCACGCTCGCGCCGCTGCACTACCTCGAGATCGTGGCGGCGGTGGCGCTCGGCTATCTGGTCTTCGGCGACTTCCCGAACGCGCTGACCTGGGCCGGGATCGCGGTCGATCGTGTCGTCGGGTCTCTACATCATCCACCGCGAGCGGCTTGTCGCCCGCGAGCGCCGCGCGGCAGCCGCCACTGCGGCACCAGTGCACTGAGCACGGCATCCAGCCGCAGGCGGGGCACGATCACCAGCATGTGCGCCGCATCGAAACGCAGCCGCACCTTCGGCGTGCTGACTTCGTTCGACGTGCCGATCCGCCGTCGCGGCGCGAAGCCGAGGCCCCCGATCGGCCAGCGCAACCCGTCGCTCTCGCCCTGCACCGGCCCCATCGGAAACAGCGACAGCCGGTCGCCGGGCACCATCCGCAGCGTGATTTCCGGCGGGCTCAGGAACACCACATCCTCGGCGCTCAGGATCACGCAGGGCTGCGCGGGGTGCTGCAGCAGCGTGTTGAACACCGCCAGCCCATGATCGACCCGCGCCCCCGAAAACCCCAGCCCCAGCACGAACGGCGCCCGGATCGACCGCAGCGCCTTGTCGAAATCCGTCGTCTCCTGTTCGGGGATCAGATGCTGGCGCTCGGCCGGGATCGCGGCGCGCCCCGCCGGTGACAGCGAATCGAAATCGCCGATCACCGCCTCCGGCATCAGCCCCGCCGCCAGCGCCCGGTCGCGCCCCGCCATCCGCCGCCACCAGAACCGGGGCCCGGCGCAGCGCCATCGACAAGATACGGGCCCCGACAGGCCCGCCACCGACCAGAGTCACACCATCACTTGAATCGACAATCCGTGCTTTCATGCCGATACTGTTCCCAATTAAGGCAAGTTTCCGCGGTCGGGGCCACGATCTGTCCTTCAAATTACCCCCATCTGTCCATTGAAATGAGCAGGACGGGGTCGATACCGGCCCCAATGGACACGAGCAGAAAGCGAGCATCCGATGATCGGTGCGAGTAAGATCCTTACGGTCAGTTACGGAACCTTCTCCTGCACGCTGGAAGGTTTCGACGATCCATTCAACACGATGAAGGCCATCGCGGAGTATTTCCGCGACCTCGCCGCCGACGACCGCTATTTCGGGGCCGAGCCGCCGACGCCCGATGCCGCGATGCTGTCCGCATCGCCGAGCGCGAGATCCACCGCCGGGTCGAGGCCAAGGTCGATGACACGGGCGTTGTCCTGCGCGCCGCCGAACCGCCCTCGCGCCCAGCCCATGCCCGCCCCGCAGCCCGCCCCGGCCCCCAGCCTTCTCGCCGAGGAAAGCGTCGCCGCCAAGCTGCAGCGCATCCGCGCCGCCGTGGCCCGCAGCGCGGCCCTCGCCGCTGCAGCCCCCGCGCCGGTGATCGAGGATGCCGTCGTCGCCGACGAGGATGACAGCACGCCCTTCCCCCCGGCCGCCGACCCGACCGACAGCCTCCGCGACCAGTGGGAAGCCATCGACACGGCGGCCGAAGCCGCCCAGGACGAGGCCGAGGCGGCCGAGGCGCTCTCCACAGAGTCCGATCTTCGCGAGGTCTTCGAAACCGTGGTCGTCCCCGAGGTCGTGACCGAAGCCGCGCCCGAACCGGAAATCGAGGCGGCCGACCTCGCGCAGCCCGACATCGACGCAGCACTTCCCGAGGATTTTGCCGAGCCGACGCGCGACGACCTCCCCGAAGACTCCGCACCCGAAGCCGCAACGACTGCCGAGGACGACGCGCTGATCGCTTCGTTGTCGCAGACATACGAACCTGCCGAGGACCGGGCCGACGAGCAAGCCGCGATCGAAGACGAGGCCGTCGACGCGCAGATGTCGAGCGTCCTCGCCAGCCTTTCCGATACCGCCGCGACACCCTCCGACGAAGATACCGACGATCAGATCGCTGTCCCTGCCGATGTGACGCCCTATGCCGAAGCCCCTGCCGCCCGCAATGCCGACGAGGATGACGAAGACCTCGACGCAGCCCTGGCCGCGGCTCTCGATGCACCGCTGACGCAGGTCGCCCGCCCGGTTCCCCCGGTCGAGGACAGCTATGACGACGAGTTCGAGGATCTTGCAGAGGCCGCGCCAGCCAACTGGCAGGACGCCTCCGACACTGAGGACGACGCCGCAGACCCCGTCGCGGCCGAAGACCGCCTCATGCCCTATTCCGACGAACTGCCGGACCCCGCCCCCGCGGCATGGCCCGCAGACCCCGAGGCGCCCGCCGCCGCGGCCGAAGCCGCGCCGGAACTCAGCGACAAGCTTCGCCGGGCCCGCGCCCGGGTCATAAAGGTGCGCCGCCCCGAGCCGCTGATCCTGACCAACGAAGCACCCGTCGCCGCCGAAATCGCTCCTGCCGAGGACGACGCCGATGCAGGCCGCCGCAGCGAAGGCGAAGGCCGCACGATCCTTGAATCCACCGCCAAGGGCGACGAAGACGTATCGCGCCTGCTGCGCCAGACAAACTCCGAGATGGAAGGCCCGGAAAGCAAGCGGCGCATGTCGACGCTTGCCCATCTGAAAGCCGCCGTCGCGGCGACAGTGGCCGAACTGCGCGCCCCCAGCCCCGCCGCAGGCACAGGCGAGCCGTCCCGTCTGGACCGCTACCGCGCCGATCTGGCCAAGGTCGTGCGCCCGCGCCGCCCGGACGACAAGGCGCCCACCGAGCGCCCCGCCCCGCTCGTGCTCGTGTCCGAGCAGCGCATCGACCGCCCGTCCAACACCGATGCAAGCCCGACCCGCGTCATGCCGCGCCGTGTCAGCGCGGGCAACCTTGCCGTCGATGCGATCGAGGACAGCGCGGCCGAGACCGAGGCCGACAATATCTTCGCCTCGTCCCGCAGCTTTGCCGAATTCGCCGAGCGCCTTGGCGCGACCGAGCTTCCCGACCTGCTGGAAGCCGCCGCCGCCTACACCGCCTGCATCGAGGGTCAGCCGTCCTTCTCGCGCCCGCAACTGATGCGCCACGTCTCGGCCGTCACCCCCGACACGGATGCGGTACGCGAGGACAGCATGCGCAGCTTCGGGCAGCTTCTGCGGCAGGGCAAGATCGAGAAGGTGAAGCGCGGCCAGTTCGCCATCACCGACACCAGCTACTACCTCGCCGAAGCGCGCCGGATGACGCGCTGATCGCAAGGATCAAGGAAATTGAGGGGGTCGGGCCTAGCGGTCCGGCCCCTTTTCGCTGGCATCCGGATCGACCTGCCCGATCCCCCGGAACACGGCGCGGAAGGGCAGCGCCCAGATGACGCCCAGGGCGACATAGATCAGCAGTTCCAGCCAGATCGGCGGGCGGTCGAACAGGTCGATCACGTTCACCGCCACGATGATGTAAAGCGGCAGGCCGACCAGCAGGATCAGCAGCGACAGAAGCCGCCTCGTGCGATAGCCAAGGCCATACGTCCCCCTCAGTCCGCGAACGGGTCGGTGACAAGGATCGTGTCATCGCGTTCCGGCGAGGTGGACAGTAGCGCGACCGGGCACTGGATCAATTCCTCGATCCGCCGCACATACTTGATCGCCGCGCCCGGCAGGTCGGCCCAGGACCGCGCACCTGCGGTGCTTTCGCTCCAGCCTTCCAGTTCCTCGTAGATCGGCGTCACGCGCGCCTGCAGGTTGGCGGCGGTCGGCAGGTAATCCAGCCGCTCGCCGTCCAGATCGTAGCCGGTGCAGATCTTCAGCGTCGGGAACCCGTCGAGCACGTCGAGCTTGGTCAGCGCGATGCCCGACACGCCCGAGGTGGCGCAGGTCTGGCGCACCAGCACCGCATCGAACCAGCCGCAGCGCCGCTTGCGGCCCGGTCACGGTGCCGAATTCATGCCCGCGCTCGCCCAGCCGCTCGCCATCCGCGTCGAGCAATTCGGTCGGGAACGGCCCCTCGCCCACGCGGGTGGTATAGGCCTTCACGATCCCCAGCACGAAATCGACCGCCGTCGGACCAAGACCCGTGCCCGTCGCCGCCATCCCCGCCAGCGTGTTGGACGAGGTGACGAAGGGATAGGTGCCGAAATCCACGTCCAGAAGCGCACCCTGCGCGCCTTCGAACAGGATGCGCTTGCCCGCCCGGCGCGCCTCGTTCAGCACCTTCCAGACCGGCTTGGCATAGGGCAGGATCTTCGGCGCAACCTCGACCAGCGCCGCTTTCAGCGCGTCGCGGTCCATCGGGTCCAGCCCAAGCCCGCGGCGCAGCGCGTCATGGTGGCCGAGCAGCCGGTCCAGCCGCAGATCAAGCGTCGCCACATCGGCAAGGTCAGCCACCCGCACGGTGCGACGGCCCACCTTGTCCTCATAGGCCGGACCGATGCCGCGCCCCGTGGTGCCGATCTTGGCGACGCCCACCTGCGCCTCGCGCGCACGGTCCAACTCGCCATGCACCGGCAGGATCAGCGGCGTGTTCTCGGCGATCATCAGGTTGTCGGGGCTCACGGCCACGCCCTGCCCCGTCAGCTTCTCGATCTCGGCCAGCAGCGCCCAGGGGTCGAGCACCACGCCATTGCCGATCACGCTCAGCTTGCCGCCGCGCACGATGCCCGAGGGCAGCAGCGACAGCTTGTAGACCTTGCCGTCGATCACCAGCGTATGGCCCGCGTTGTGCCCGCCCTGGAAGCGCGCGATCACGTCGGCCCGCTCGGACAGCCAGTCGACGATCTTGCCCTTCCCCTCGTCGCCCCACTGGGCGCCCACGACGACGACGTTGGCCATGCTGATCCCCGATGCTCGAAAAACCCGGGCCACCCTATACCGGGGGCACATGAGAGGCGAAACAGCAAAATGGCCACGCCCTGCCCGTTCCGCCCCCCGAACATCGCCCGACGGCGCACCGGCGAAGGGGTTGCGGCCCGCACGGCTTGGGCCTAGATAGGCGCGTCACACCCGGAAAGCGCGCCCTCATGGAAAACGTCATCCTCATCGTCCACCTGATCCTCGCGCTGTGCCTGATCGGCGTCGTGCTGCTGCAGCGGTCCGAAGGCGGCGGCCTGGGGATGGGCGGCGGCGGTGGCGGCGCGATGTCCGGACGCGCGGCGGCGACCGCACTGGGCAAGCTGACCTGGATCTTCGCCATCGGCTTCATCTGCACCTCGATCACCCTGACCATCCTCGCGGCGCGCAACGCCGCCGGCACTCGGTCATCGACCAGATCGGCGGGAACGCTCCGGCCGAGGCGCCAGCCGTGCCCGCGCTGCCCGAAGGCAACCTGCTGCCCCCGGCGCCGACCGACGCGCCCGCTGACCCCGCCGCGCGCCGACGACCCGGCCACGCCGCCCGCCGCCGACTGACACCACCAGAAATAGCCCCCTGGGGCTTTCCTGAAACAGCATCTTGCGGTGCGGTTGCGGTGGCTGGCATTTTACGCTAACGCTCAACTCCCGTGATCCTGCGATTCCCTGAACCCGAATCGCCCCCCATTCCAAGGCACGGGAGCGCCCCATGGCGCGTTACATCTTCATCACCGGCGGCGTGGTGTCCTCGCTTGGCAAGGGCCTCGCCTCCGCCGCCCTTGGCGCGCTCCTGCAGGCCCGCGGCTTCTCCGTCCGCCTGCGCAAGCTTGACCCCTACCTGAACGTCGATCCCGGCACGATGTCGCCCGTTCGAACATGGCGAGGTCTTCGTCACCGACGACGGCGCCGAGACCGACCTCGACCTTGGCCATTACGAACGCTTCACCGGCGTCTCCGCCCGCCAGACCGACAGCATCTCCTCGGGCCGCATCTATTCCAACGTGCTGGAGAAGGAACGCCGCGGCGACTACCTCGGCAAGACCATCCAGGTGATCCCCCACGTCACCAACGAGATCAAGGACTTCCTGAAGCATCGGCGAGGACGAGGTCGATTTCATGCTGTGCGAGATCGGCGGCACCGTCGGCGACATCGAAGGCCTGCCGTTCTTCGAGGCGATCCGCCAGTTCATCCACGAACGCCCGCGCGGCCAGTGCATCCTGATGCACCTGACGCTGCTGCCCTACCTCGCGGCCTCGGGCGAGCTGAAGACCAAGCCCACCCAGCACTCGGTCAAGGAACTGCACTCCATCGGCCTTGCCCCCGATGTGCTCGTCTGCCGCTCGCGAACACCCGATCCCGGAGAGGGAACGCGAAAAGATCGCCCTGTTCTGCAACGTCCGCAAGGAGCACGTCATCCCCGCCTATGACCTGAAGACGATCTACGAGGCCCCGCTCGCCTATCACCGCGCGGGCCTCGACCAGGCCGTGCTCGACGCCTTCGGCATCTCGCCCGCCCCGCACCCCAACCTCGCCCGCTGGGAAGACGTGATGGACCGCCTGACCCACGCCGAGGGCGAGGTGCGCGTCGCCATCGTCGGCAAGTACACCCAGCTGGAAGACGCCTACAAATCCATCGCCGAGGCGCTGACCCATGGCGGCATGGCCAACCGCACCCGGTCCGCGCCGAATGGATCGACGCCGAGATCTTCGAACGCGAAGACCCCGCCCCCTAGCTCGAAGACTTCCACGCCATCCTCGTCCCCGGCGGCTTTGGCGAACGCGGGACCGAAGGCAAGATCAAGGCCGCCCAGTTCGCCCGCGAAAAGAAGATCCCCTATCTGGGCATCTGCCTTGGCATGCAGATGGCGGTGATCGAGGCCGCCCGCAACCTCGCCGGCCTCACCAATGCCGGGTCCGAGGAATTCGACCACGAGGCGGGCGCGAAACGCTTCACCCCGGTCGTCTATCACCTGAAGGAATGGGTGCAGGGCAACCACACCGTCGACGCGCAAGGCCGACGACGCCAAGGGCGGCACCATGCGGCTTGGGCGCCTATACCGCCAACCTGCAGCCCGGCTCGACGGTGGCCGAGGTCTACGGCACGACCGTGATCGAGGAACGCCACCGCCACCGCTACGAGGTCGACATCAAGTACCGCGACCAGCTCGAAACCTGCGGGCTGATCCTTCTCGGGCATGAGCCCCGACGGCAAGCTGCCCGAAATCGTCGAGGTCAAGGACCACCCCTGGTTCATCGGCGTGCAGTTCCACCCGGAACTGAAGTCCAAACCCTTCGCCCCGCACCCGCTGTTCGCCGATTTCGTGCGGGCGGCGGTGGAAGTGTCGCGGCTGGTCTGACGGGGCCGCTCGCTTTCAAGCTCCAGAAAGGCGGCTTTCGGGACGGCGTTGGCAGTCCGGTAACCTTCGGGACGCATCATGCGCGGGTCTTGTCCCCGCTGGTGAACACATGAACCAACCTGCCCGCGTCGTCGCAGCCGAACCCGTCCCGGCGAAAGGCGGCCCGCTCGATGCCTTGACTGAATGCGGCGTCGATCTGGCGCGTGACATCGTGGATGTGGCGGGTTTCCTTGACGGCATGGATGCCGCCGCGCGTCAGCAGTCCGGCACATTGCAAAAGGCCCAGCGCGCGTCGCAGTCGGTGACCGAGGCAAGCCAGACCATGATCGCCTCGACAGAGCGTCTCGCACAGGCGCTCGGCGGTATGGCAGAAGCGACGGGAACCTCGGCAGGCCAGCTTCAGGCCGTGATGCAGGCCAGCCACTCGGTGCTCGACTGGGTGAACGGGCTTGAGGACAAGCTGTCGAGGATCGACAGCGCAGCCGAAAGCACCCGCGACTCCAACGGCACCATCCTGCACATCGCGCGCGAGGTGCACATTCTGGCCATCAACGCCAACATCGAAGCAGCCCGTGCGGGCGAGACGGGCAAGGGCTTTGCCGTCATCGCCAACGCGATCAATGCTCTCTCGGATCAGACCGCGCAGGCCGCCACGCTGATCTCGCAGACGGTCAAGGGTCTGGCCGCCGAAATCGCAGCACTCCGGGCCGAGGCCAACGGCATCGCGGCGCAATCCCGCGATAGCCTGACGCGCCTGACACGGGCCGAGGCGGGCGTGGGCGCCCTGTCGGCACGCGCCGATGAAGGCAAGTCCCTCGCCGGGGCCATAGCGGGCGATGCCGGCCATATGCGCGACGTGATGGCCGACTTCGGCCCCACCTTCCACGCACTGCTGTCCAGCGTCGAAACCCAGGCCACCACCGTGGGCGAGGCGCGCGCCCGCGTTTCTGCGCTGATCCGGCAAAGCGAGACGATGGTGCAGGGCCTTGTGGAGAATGGGGGCGCGTCCGATGACCAGCCGCTGATCGACGCGGTCAAGCTGCGCGCCGCCCGCATCTCTTCGCTGTTCGAAGAGGCGATTGCCCAACGCCGTATCTCGGTGAACGATCTGTTCAGTACGGTCTATCGCGACATTCCGGGCACCAATCCACCGCAAAAGATGGCGCCTTTCACCCGGCTGACCGACAGCCTGCTGCCACCGATCCAGGAAGAAGCGTTGACCCTCGATCCCCGGATCATCTTTTGCGCAGCGGTGGACAGGAATGGCTACCTGCCGACCCACAACCGGAAATTCTCGCATCCGCAGGGCAAGGACCCTGTCTGGAACACCGCGAACTGCCGCAACCGGCGGCTGTTCGACGATCGGGTCGGGCTGGGTGCCGGGCGGTCCACCGCGCCTTTCCTGATGCAGCTCTACCGCCGCGACATGGGCGGCGGACAATTTGCCATGATGAAGGATGTCTCCGCCCCGATCATCGTGCAGGGGCGGCATTGGGGGGGCCTCCGTCTCGCCTACACGCTGTCCCTGCCCGCCGGTCGCTCGGGCTAGTTTAGCTGTCGGCTCGACGCGACCCGCTGATGTTTGACCACCGCATGCTCACCCGCTTGACGGACAGGATGGAACGCGCAGCGCTTGTCCGGGCGCTTGTTCCCGCGGCCTAGACCCGCCAGAGAAGCACTGGCCTTGCACGCGAAGCGCTTGACCGCTCGACGCCCCGTCGCACGCGCACCAAACTTTCGGTCCGGATGGACCCTGCATCCATTTGCAGAGGAGGCCGCTTCCCTGACGGCCTGCGGCAGGATAGCCTTGCGGGCAATGCAAACCTCTGCCTGAAGGATGTCACCCGATGATCCGCACCCGAGCCGCACTGACTGCCCTTGCCCTCACCGCTCTGCTGGCACCAGCGACCCGGGCGCAAGAGGCGGCAACCCCGAGGCACGTTCCCCTGCAAAAGAGCATCGGTCAGGTCACGCCCACCGGGCCGGTCCCTTCGCTCTATGTCCTGAATGCTGATGGTGCCAGCCTTGCCGAAGGCAAGCTGACCTTGTCCGGCGTATCGCCCAACTCCATCGTCTTCGCCGACCGTCCTGTCCGCGCCGCGGGACACCTGACCACCGCGCAACTGATCGAGCAGTGGGACACGGGCAAGGACAATTTCGCCATAGACCCGCCGAACGCCACGGTTTCCGTCCTCGGCGGCACCGGGTCCGATATCAGCGACGCCGTCGTCACCCTGACCCGGCCCGTCCTGACCGGCGACACGCTGGTCTTTGACGTGCGGGTGCTGGAAGGCGCGCTGCGGGGCGCAGGCCCGGCAGCCGTGCTTCATCGACGATCGCGGCGATGGCAGCGCCTCGCCCGAACTCGGCAATCAGGCGGCTTTCGATTCAGCGGGCGGCGAAGGCGGTGTCGACAACAACTACGACAGCCCGGTTACCAGCGGCTCCGGCAGTTTCTACCACCAGCCTGTTCTGCAAGGAGCATGGTATCGCACGCATGATCCTGACAACGCCGGGATGAACGACTTCCAGTATGGCGCCGGCGCGTCGATCCCCTTCGACTCGAGCGAATGAGCGCTGCCGGCCGGTTCAGGACAAGCGATCGACAGGTCAGGCATTCCATGACCATGGCCGGCCACCGCAAGAAGGTTGGCCGGCATTTCCGTTGGAGGGCAATTCCTGACCGGAATTGTCTGCATACGAAAGTCATATGCATATCATATGGAAGTCATACGCGGCTATTTGATCCCGGCCGCCGATCCGCTACCAAGCACCCGGCCCTTTTCAGCGGAGCGTGAAGCGTGTCGTCCAGGACCCGACTCTTCGACCATACAGCTTTCTGGCTGATCCTCTTCGCCCTCTACGCCATCACGCAATCCGCGATCCGGGTGCATTACAAGACCTCGTTCTTCGGCGACGACTCGGAACTTTTCCTTTGGGCACGGCACCTTGCATGGGGATACGGCGTACAGCCGCCGCTTTATGCATGGCTTCAATGGGGCGTGAACCAGGTCTTCGGCGACGGACAGGTCGCGATGGCCGCGATGCGCGCGCTCTGCCTGTTCGGCATCTACAGCGCCGCCTTCCTCCTCGCCCGCCGCTTCGCCCCCGTCGGCCTCGCCGGCCTCGCCGCCCTGGGCGTTTTCCTGATCCCCGAAATCTCGCAAACCTTCCTGCGCACCCGCACCCACAACCTGCTCGTCACCGCCCTTGTGCCGCTGGCCTGTATCGCGTTCCTCGACCTCATCGACCACCGGCGCAAGCGGGACTATGTGCTGTTCGGACTGGCATCAGGCCTTGCGATCATCGCCAAGGCCACGGGCGCGATTTTCCTTGTGGCACTGGTCATCGTGGCAGCCGCGATGCCGCGCCACCGCAGCGCCATGCTGAACCCGCGTCTTGCCCTGACGGGTGCGGTCGCCCTGCTGGTGCTGGCCGGACCTAGCCTCTGGGCGCTAGCCAATCCGGCGCTTGCGACCGCCTCGCTCGCGAAGTTCGAGCCGGGCGGAGGCTGGGCCGAAGGGCTGCGCGGACTGGCCTGGGGCGTGTGGGCCAGTGCCGGTTTCCTTGGCACGAGTGTCGCACTGGCCGCGGTCTTCACACGGAAAAACGGGGCCGAGCCGATGAACATCGGCGTGTTCTGGGGGGCGGGGGCGGTCTCGATCCTGCTGATCGCAGCGGCCATCGTGGCCACGGACTCGGCCGAGCTGAAGGAGCGCTGGCTGGTGCCCATCGCCGCCCCGCTCGCCCCGCTGGCGCTGGTCTGGGCGATGCGAAGGACCGGATGGATGCGCTTCTTTCCTGCAGCCCTGGGTGGCTTTGCCGCCGTCGCCATGCTGGCGGCTCTTCCAAAATACTTCCGCGAGAACGAACCCTTGCCACAAGCGGATTTCGCATCGCTTGCCCAAGCCCTGACAGCCATGGGCGCGGACCGGATGCTGATGACCGACGACATGGCCGCGGGTCTGGCCCTGGCCGTTCCGGGCATTCCTGTCGAACAGCGCGTCGACCACGGCGCGCTGCCCTGCACCGGCACGATCCTGCTTGCGGCATGGCCCCACGAAGAGATCGCGCTGGACCGCTTTCGTGCCCGCCTTCCCGGCTGCGAGGTGACCGAGATTTCAGGCCGCATCGTGACGGAGGGCGGCCCTGCGATCGACGCCCGCGTGGTAAGGCTTGCGCCCGCAGGCTAGATCACCCGGCCATCATCGGCATCAGCACGGGCGAAACCTCGTGCCAGCCGCGCCAGATCATGTCGAGCGCCACGTAAAGGATGATCGCCAGACCGACGAAGGCGATCCAGCGATGCTTGTTCAGCAGCCGGGCGATGAACGATGCCGCGATCCCCATGAGCGCGATCGACAGGACAAGGCCGATGACCAGAACCGTCGGATGTTCGCGCGCGGCCCCAGCCACGGCCAGCACGTTGTCGAGCGACATCGACACGTCGGCGATCACGATCTGGGTCGCGGCCTGCCGGAAGGACTTGCGCGGCGCACCGCCCGCGACCGTCCCGTCGGCGTTCAGGTCGGCGTTCGCCAGCGCCTCCTGCGCGTCCATTTCTGCATCCGCATGGCCCGCGCGCAATTCGCGCCACATCTTCCAGCAGACCCACAGCAGCAGGATGCCCCCGGCGAGGAGCAAACCGGTGATGGCGAGAAGCTGCACCGTAATTGTCGCGAAGAATATCCGCAGCACGGTGGCCGCGATGATCCCCACCAGAATGGCCTTGGCACGCTGATCCTTGGGCAGACCGGCAGCGGCAAGGCCGATGACGATGGCATTGTCGCCCGCAAGAACGAGGTCGATCATCATGACTTGCAGCAGCGCGGCAAAGCCCTCGGCGGTGAAGATTTCCATTCGGCCCTGTCCCCTGCGGTGCGTGTTGCCTGCGTAGACGCCACAGGCCGCGAATTCAACCCGGTGACACAGCCCCCGTTCCCCCTGCTCTAACGGAACGTCTCCACGATACGAAACTGTCACATTCGGCTGCTCTAAGCGCCGCGAACCGTCCGCAGCCGGAGCAGAGCAATGACCGACACGACCCTCGCACGCGACTGGCTTGAGGCCGAACTGGCCGACGCGCGCGACGAAGATTATGAACTCGAGCTGGAAGACATGGCGCTTTCGGAAGAAATCGCGCGGATCTACAAGCGACAGCATCCGGACCAGATCGACCGGCACACCTATTTCCGCGAGCTTTTGCGCCTGCAGTCCGAACTTATTCGCCTGCAATCCTGGGTGCAGTACCACAAAGAACGGATCGTCGTGATTTTCGAGGGTCGGGACTCGGCTGGCAAGGGCGGGGCCATCAAGCGGATCACGCAACGGCTCAATCCGCGCGTCGCCCGCACGGTGGCGCTGCCTGCCCCATCCGACCGCGAAAAGACACAGTGGTATTTCCAGCGCTACGTCCCCCACCTTCCCGCAGGGGGCGAGATCGTCTTCTTCGACCGCAGCTGGTACAACCGCGCCGGGGTCGAACGGGTCATGGGATTCGCGACCGAGGATCAGGTCGAGCAGTTCTTCCGCGACGTTCCCGAATTCGAGCGGATGCTGCTTCGGTCGGGCATCCGTGTGATCAAATACTGGTTCTCGATCACGGACGAGGAACAGCAGATGCGCTTTCTCATGCGGATCCACGATCCGATGAAGCAGTGGAAGCTGTCGCCGATGGACCTTCAGTCACGGGTGCGGTGGGAGCAGTACACCAAGGCCAAGGAAGAGATGTTCGCGCGGACGAATATTCCCGAGGCGCCATGGTACATCGTCGAGGGCAACGACAAGAAGCGCGCGCGGCTGAACTGCATCGACCACCTGCTGAGCCTTGTCCCCTACGAGGATGTGCCGCACGAAGAAATCTCGCTGCCCGACCGGGTTTTCAACCCGGATTACGAACGGGCAACCCTGCCGCCCGAGCTTTACGTGCCGCAGAAGTATTGAGGTGGCGCGGAGGCGCGGCTACACGGGGGAATGCTCTCCTATCAGCACATGTATCACGCGGGAAACATGGCCGACGTGCACAAGCACGCGATGCTGGCGCTGACGCTTGACTACATGGTGCAGAAGGACAAGCCGCTCAGCTATATCGAAAGCCATGCGGGACGCGGACTCTATCGCCTCGATTCCGACGAAGCCCTGAAGACCGGCGAGGCGGGGCAGGGCATCGTCAGGTTGGCCGAACGGTTTCCCAGGGATCATCCCTACAGCCTCCGTCTTGCCGAGGTCCGGGCGCGGTTCGGCGACAGCGCCTATCCGGGGTCGCCCCTGATCGCCGCGCTGACCCTGCGCGAGATGGACACGATGCACCTTGCCGAGTTGCACCCGCGCGAGAACGCGGCGCTGCGCGAGGTGATGCTGCCCTGGGGCGCGCATGTGCGGTCAGAGGACGGCTTGTCGATGGCGCTGGTGCTGGCGCCCCCGACGCCGCGGCGCGGCCTGCTGCTGATCGACCCGAGCTACGAGGTGAAGGACGACTACGAGGTTGTGCCAAAGCGCATCGCCGCCATTCACCGCAAGTGGAATGTGGGCACCATCCTGCTTTGGTATCCGATCCTCGTGTCCGGCGCGCACAGGCCCATGATCGAGGCTCTTGCCGCTGCCGTGCCGAGCGGCGTGCTGCATGAGGTGATGTTCCCGCCCGCGAAGGAAGGGCACCGCATGATCGGCTCGGGGCTGTTCGCGGTGAACCCGCCCTATCTGTTTTCGCAATGGGGCCGTGATGTCGCCGCAAGGTTTGTCGCCTGACGCGCCATGCTTGTGATTGGCAGGCCGCGGCCTGCGGGCTATATGACGCGCATGTTCGATACGCTCCTTCGCCGGATACTGGCCCCCGCCCCCGACCGTCTTCCCGAACCCGAGGCGAAGCTCGCGCTCGCCGCGCTGATGGTGAGGATCGCCCGCTCTGACGGGACATATGCCCCGATCGAGACCAGCAGGATCGAGAAGGTCCTTGCGCGGCGCTACGGACTTTCTGCCCCTGACGCGTCGGCTCTCCGCCGTGAGGCGGAACAGCTTGAAGCGGAAGCGCCGGATACGGTGCGGTTCACCCGGGCGCTGAAGGAAGCCGTCGCGCATGACGACCGCATCTCGCTGATGGAAGCGATGTGGAATGTCGTGTTGGCAGACGGCACGCGCGGCGATGATGAGGAAACGCTGATGCGGCTGGTTGCAAGCCTGCTGGGGATCAGCGACGTCGACTCGGCTTTGGCGCGGCAGCGGGTGGAGCGGTCTTGATCGCCTCGCTTCCGATGTATGACCGCGCCGAGACGGCGGCGGCGAACGACAGGCTCTGGGCAGCGATCCGCGACGGTTTGCGCGCCGACGGCGTGGAGGCGCCGGAGGGGCTTCAGCGCGATCCCGATGACCTCTGGTCTCAGTGGACGTCGCCCGATCTCGTGTTTTCGCAGACCTGCGGGTTTCCCTACCGCGCGCGGCTGCATGGTTCGGTCACCCTGATCGGCACACCCGATTTCGGCGTCGAGGATTGTCCGCCCGGCTATTACCGCAGCGTCTTTGTCGCGCGCGCGGACGATCCCCGTGACACCGTGGCAGAATTCGATGGGGCACCCTTTGCCTATAACGAGGCAATGTCGCAATCCGGCTGGGCCGCGCCTCACGCGCATGCGACGTCGCTCGGCATCGCGTCTGGTCCCCGCGATCAAGTCCGGCGGGCATCGTCTGTCGGCGCTCGCCGTGCTGTCCGGAAAGGCGGATTTCGCGGCGCTGGATGCGGTGACCTGGCGGATGCTGCGCCGGTGGGAGCCTGCGATGGACGGGCTGAAGGTGGTCGGATCGACCGCACCGACCCCGGGCCTGCCCTATATCGCTGCCAGCACAATGACGCGTGATTTGCTCTTTCCCATCGTCGCGCGCGCCATAGCGGTGCAATCGCGCGACGACCGGGATGCGACAGGTATCCGGGCATTGGTCGCAATTCCGGCGGAAGCTTATCTTGCAGTGCCCACTCCGCCCGCACCCTGACCAGATCGCGCCCTTGAAGTGACCATTTCGGCAAGCTGACGCTACGGAGTGTGCGGGATTGACGTTGCAATGGCTCAGTTTATCAGCACTTATGCCGCGTCCTTTTCCTGAACAAGAAGAGCTGACGTGACCGCTGCGAGCCCTGAAACGCCAGTGATCGAGATCCGTAACCTGCACAAGGCTTACGGTTCGCTCGAAGTGCTGAAGGGCGTGGATCTGGTTGCGCCGCGCGGGCACGTCGTATCTCTGATCGGATCGTCCGGGTCGGGCAAGTCGACGCTGCTTCGGTGCTGCAACCTGCTGGAGGACAGCCAGGCGGGCGAGGTCATCTTCGAGGGCGAGGCGGTGCATTGGAAAGGCGCAGGGCTGGGCCGTCATCCCGCCGACCGCGCGCAGGTCATCCGCATCCGCACCAACCTGTCGATGGTTTTCCAGCAGTTCAATCTCTGGGCGCACATGACCATCCTCCAGAACGTCATGGAAGCGCCGGTCACCGTGCTGCGACAGGACCCGACCGAGGTCGAGGCGCGCGCCCGGATGCTGCTCGACAAGGTCGGGATCGGCGACAAGGCCGATGCCTGGCCGGCGATGCTGTCGGGTGGCCAGCAACAGCGCGCGGCCATCGCGCGCGCTCTGTGCATGGAACCGCGCGCGCTTCTGTTCGACGAGCCGACCTCGGCGCTCGACCCGGAACTGGAACAAGAGGTGGTGAAGGTCATCAAGGCGCTGGCCGAAGAAGGGCGCACGATGATCCTTGTCACGCACGACATGCGGCTGGCCGCCGATGTGTCGGATCATGTGGTCTTCCTTCACAAGGGGAAGATCGAGGAAGAAGGCCCGCCCGAGCGACTGTTCGGGGCCCCGCAAACAGACAGGCTGCGCGGGTTCCTGAGTGCGACGGCGTGAAGACTGAACAGCTGCAATAGGGGAGATACCGATGAAAAAGCTGATCCTGGGCGCCGCCGTGCTGGCGCTTTCCACCGGGCTTGCTATGGCCCAGACCGTGCGCCTGGGCACCGAGGGCGCCTATCCTCCCTACAACTTCATCAACGACGCGGGCGAAGTCGACGGCTTTGAGCGCGAGATGGGCGACGAGCTGTGCAAGCGCGCCGCGCTGACCTGCGAATGGGTCACGAACGACTGGGACTCGATCATCCCGAACCTGCAGTCGGGCAACTATGACGTCATCATCGCCGGGCATGAGCATCACCGACGAACGTGACGAGGTCATCGACTTCAGCCAGAACTACATCCCGCCGGCGTCGTCGGCCTATCTGGCGCTGACGCCTGATGTCGACATCAAGGGCGGCGTTGTCTCGGCCCAGGTCGGCACCATCCAGGCAGGTTACGTGGCCGAGTCAGGCGCGACGCTGCTGGAATTCGCCACGCCCGACGAAACCGTGGCGGCCGTGCGCAACGGCGAGGCCGTCGCGGTGTTCGCCGACAAGGACTACCTGGCGCCGATCGCCGCGGAATCGGGTGGCGAGCTGGTCCTGCTGGCGGAAGAAGTCCAGCTGGGCGGCGGCGTCGGCCTGGGCCTGCGCGAAAGCGACACCGAGCTGAAGGACAAGTTCGACGCCGCGATCCAGTCGATGAAGGATGACGGCATCGCTGAACGCGCTGATCGAGAAGTGGTTCGGCGACGCGGCCGTGACCTTCTGATCCAAGCACTGCTGGTGGCGCGCCCGGCCCATCTGGCCGGGCGCGCCTCCGGCGCACGCCCATGTGCTCATATTGCGCCGATCCGTCGTCCCTCGAGGGCCTGACGTGGCTGGGGTGCTACCTGACCTCGGGCAAGCACATCGACTTCTATTGGTCGTTCCTGACCGTCCTGGTGCTGCTGGCGATCACCGCCCCCATCGCGCTGGCCTTCGGTTTCTGTCGGGGCCATGGCCGCCCGGTCGCCGGTCTTGCCGCTGCGCCTGCTGGGCAAGGGCTACACGGCGATGGTGCGCGGCATGCCCGACATCGTCTTCTTCCTGTTCTTCGTCATCGCGCTGGATCAGGGGATCGAGTGGCTGAAGCACCAGATCCGTCTGCCCGGACTGGACCGACCCGATCCGGCAGGGGCTGGAATTCCGCGTCTGTCCCGAGGCCAAGGTGCCGCTCGGGCGACTCGGCGCAGGTCTGGCACAGGCTGTACGGCTTTGCGCTGGCCGTCTTCACCTTCGCCATCGTGTTCGGCGCCTTCGCCGCCAACGTGCTTTACGGCGCGATGCAGGCCGTGCCCCGCGCGCAGCTGGAAACCGCCGAGGCCTATGGCATGATCGCAGCGCCAGGTCTTCCGCCGCATCCTGGTGCCGCAGATGTGGGTCTATGCGCTGCCCGGGCCTGTCGAACCTGTGGATGATCCTGATCAAGGCGACGCCGCTTGCTGTTCCTGCTCGGCGTCAAGGACATCGTCTACTGGGCGCGCGAACTGGGTGGCTCGAAGACCCAGGCCTATGAATACCCGCACCCCGACTGGCGGCTGTACTACTTCCTCGGGCTGCTGGTGTTCTACCTGCTGCATGACCAAGCTGTCCGAGATCGCCCTTGGCCGCCTGACCGCGCGGCTGACGCAAGGGGCAGGCCACCGCCGGCGGCGAAGCGCAGCGGAAGGCGCGCAGACATGACCTGCTGGGAAACCATCGGCGCCTATGGCCTGCGCTCGCATCGGCATCGGCGAGAAGCTGCTGCCGCGGACCGATTTCACGCTCTGCCAGCAGTTCACGCTGATCGGGTCGGGCCTGATCTGGAACATCTATTTCGGCGTGCTGGCCCTGGTCTTCGGCTTCTTCCTGGCCAATGCGCATGGCGCTGGCCAAGGCCGCCCGTCACCGCTGGCTGCGCAAGCCCGCGGAATGGTTCATCTTCGTCTTCCGCGGCTCGCCGTTGTTCATCCAGTTCTTCCTGGCCTACGAGGCGCTGGTCCTGCTGCCCCGGACGGGATCGACATCCTCTGGGCATCACGCATGCGATAACCGCCTGGACTACCAAGGCCTGGGCCGGGGCGCTGTTCGTGCTGTTCCTGAACACCGCCGCCTATTCGGCCGAGATCTTCTACGGCGCGCTGCAATCCGATCCCCAAGGGCGATCTTGAGGCGGCCGAGGCCTATGGCCTGACCGGCTGGAAGAAGTTCCGCCGCATCCAGTGGCCGACGATGCTGCGGCTGGCCTGGCCCGCCTATACCAACGAGGCGATCTTCCTGTTCCACGCCACGACGCTGGTGTTCTTTTCGGGCTTTCCGGCCTTCCAGCAGAAGGGCGACGCGCTCTATTACGCGAACTACTTCGCCGACAAGACCTTCAACCCCTTCGTCCCCTATCCCATCGTCGCCTTCTATTTCATCCTGCTGACGCTGGCTGCTGACCTGGGTCTTCGGCCGGGTGAACCGGCACCTCAACCGGCACCTGCCCTCGAACCAGCGCGAGCAAGAATCCGCTTGCGTCCGCAGCTGATCCGGTAGTATCCTACTTTTGATCAAATTATCCGGGCACCCGCCCGGACCCGTCGAGAACGCGCCGTGCAACAGGCGAGCGCGGGAGGGGATCGAAAGCAGGGGAAGGACCAAGGGCATGGTCCGAACCTGCCACGCGGGCCATGCTGGCTGCGCGGTGCGGGCGCCGTGCCCCGTCCTACATGTGACATGATGAAAGACTGGCTGAGAAAGCACCCCGACGTGCGGACGATCCGCGTGGCCGCAGCCGACCTGAACGGTCAGGCGCGCGGCAAACGCATTCCGGCCCGCTTTGCCGACAAGGTGGTGAAGGACGGAACGCGGTTCCCGTTCTCGGTCCTGAACCTCGACATCTGGGGCGAGGATATCGACGACAGCCCGCTGGTGTTCGAACAGGGCGACGCGGACGGCGTCCTGAAGCCGACCGAGCGCGGCTTCATGCCGATGCCCTGGCTGGAGGCGCCGACCGCGCTGCTGCCGATCTGGATGTTCCGCGAAAACGGCACGCCCTATGAAGGCGACCCGCGCCACGCGCTGCGCGCCGTGGTGCGAGCGCTTCAAGGCGCGCGGGCTGACCCCGGTCTGCGCGATGGAGCTGGAGTTCTTCCTGATCGACGACAGCGGCAAGACCCTGCAGGTGCCGCCCTCGCCCGCGGTCGGGCAAGCGCCGCAAGGCGGCCGAGACGCTGTCGATCCGCGCGCTGGACGCCTTCGACACCTTCTTCACCGACCTCTACGACGCCTGCGAGGCGATGGACATTCCGGCCGACACCTCCACCTCGGAAACCGGGCTTGGCCAGTTCGAGGTCAACCTGATGCATTGCGACGACGCCCTGCGCGCCGCCGACGATGCCTGGCTGTTCAAGATGCTGGTCAAGGGTCTGGCCCGTCGCCACGGCTTTGCCGCCAGCTTCATGGCCAAGCCCTACCCGGAATATTCCGGTTCGGGGCTGCACACCCATTTCTCGGTGCTCGACGCAGAGGGCGACAACGTGTTCGACAGCGGCGGCGCCGAAGGGCACGCGCAGCTGATGCGCCATGCGGTCGCCGGCTGCCTGAACGCGATGCACGACTCGACGCTGATCTTCGCGCCGCATTCCAACAGCTATCGACCGGCTGGTGCCGGACAAGCATGCGCCGACCGCGATCTCCTGGGGCTACGAGAACCGCACCGCGGCGATCCGCATCCCGGCGGGCAACCCCGGCGCGCGGCGGATCGAGCATCGCGTGGCGGGGGGCGACGTGAACCCCTATCTGATGCTGGCCGCCATCCTGGGCGCCGCGCTGACGGGGATCGAGGACGAGATCGAGCCGCCGCCGCCGGTCACCGGCAACGCCTATGCGATGGACCTGCCGCAGATCCCCGACGACCTGGGAAGACGCGATCGACGCGTTCGAGCACTCGACCATCGCTGTAGCGCTTCCTGCCCAAGGAACTGATCCGCAACCTGCGTGCTGACCAAGCGGCAAGAGCTGCACTACCTGGCCGAGCTGACGCCGCGAAGAGCAGGTCGAGCTGTACCTCGACACGGTGTGACCGGGGCAGCGCGCTGCCCCCTTGACCTGCGAGGGGGCATCGACATGCCTAGCCTTCGCTTAACCAACCACGGGACTTCCCATGCAGATCGGCATCCTGCAGACCGGCCACGCCCCCGACGCGCTGTCGCGCGAGATCGGGCGACTACCCCGATTTCTTCGAACGCCTGCTGGCGGGCCACGGCCTGACCTTCCGCCCTGGGCCGTGGTCGACGATGGAGTTCCCCGACGGGCGTGCACGACTGCGACGGCTGGCTGATCACCGGCTCGCGCCACGGCGCCTATGAGGACCACCCCTGGATCCCGCCGCTGGAGGACTTCATCCGCGACGCCTATGCCGCACATGTGCCGGTGGTGGGCATCTGCTTTGGCCACCAGATCATCGCGCAGGCCATGGGCGGCAAGGTCGAGAAGTATCGACGGCGGCTGGTCGGTCGGGCCGACCGACTACGATTTCGGCGGCGAGACCTGCACGCTGAACGCCTGGCACCAGGATCAGGTGACCGAAGATGCCGGAGGGCGCCAAGGTCGTCGCCTCGAACGACTTCTGCGAGAATGCGGCGCTGCTCTACGACGACCGCACCTTCACCGTGCAGGCCCACCCCGAATTCCGCCCGGAATTCGTCGACGGGCTGATGAAGACCCGCGGGCCGGGCCTGGTGCCCGACGCGCTGTCATGGCCGACGCCACGGCGCGGCTCGACACGCCCCTCGACAGACCGGGCGATGGCCGACCGGATCGCCGACTTTCTTCAAAGCAACCGGGGCCGAGAAGCTCCGCGCCTGACGCGCGGGGCCACCCCCAAAGACGTGTGACATATGTCCAAATGGACCGACCAACTGCCCGAGGCAGCGCGTGACTACATCGGCGGCCGCCGGGTAGACGAAGTGGAATGCATCATCGGCGACATCGCCGGGGTGGCGCGCGGCAAGGCGATGCCGGCCGCGAAATTCGCCAAGCAGACCAACTACTTCCTGCCGAACTCGATCTTCCTGCAGACGATCACCGGCGAATGGGCCGACAACCCGTTCGACGCCTTCACCGAACCGGACATGATCCTGGTGCCCGACTTCACCACCGCCACCGCCGCGCCCTGGACGGCGGACGTGACGCTGCAGGTGATCCATGACGCGCAGGACCAGCAGGGCAACCCGGTGCCCTTCGCCCCGCGCAACGTGCTGCGCCGGATCGTCGAGCTGTACGACGCCGCAAGGCTGGCAGCCCGGTCGTGGCGCCCGAGATGGAGTTCTTCCTGACCGCCCGCAACATCGACCCGAACATGCCGATCATGCCGCCGATGGGCCGCTCGGGCCGCCGCGCGGCGGGCAAGCAGGCCTATTCGATGTCGGCCGTCGATGAATACGGCAAGGTCATCGACGACATCTACGACTTCGCCGAAGCGCAGGGGCTGGAGATCGACGGCATCCTGCAAGAAGGCGGCGCGGGCCAGATCGAGCTGAACCTCGCCCATGGCGACCCGGTCCGGCTGGCCGACGAGGTGTTCTTCTTCAAGCGCCTGATCCGCGAGGCGGCCCTGCGCCACGACTGCTTTGCCACCTTCATGGCCAAGCCGATCGCGGGCGAACCCGGCATCGGCCATGCACATCCACACCTCGGTCGTGGACACGAAGACCGGCAAGAACATCTTCTCGGACCGAAGGGCGTGCGAGACCGAGGCCTTCCTGCACTTCATCGCCGGGATGCAGAACCACCTGCCGGCGCGCCGTCGCGCTGCTGGCGCCCTATGTGAACAGCTACCGCCGCTACGTTCCCGACTTTGCCGCGCCCGATCAATCTGGAATGGGGCCGCGACAACCGCACCACGGGCCTGCGCGTGCCGATCTCGGGTCCCGCGGCGCGGCGGCGTGGAAAACCGCCTGCCGGGGATGGACTGCAACCCCTATCTCGGCATCGCCGCCACGCTGGCCTGCGGCTATCTGGGCCTGATGGAAGGCAAGACCGCCGCGGCCGGAATTCACGGCTCGATGCCTATATCGACAGCGACGGACATGCCCGTACAACCTTGGCGACGCGCTGGACCTGCTGGAAGAGGACACGCGCCCTGCAGAGGTGATGGGGGTCGATTTCTGTCAAGGTCTACGACTGCGTGAAGCGCAACGAATACAAAGAGTTCCTGCAGGTCATCAGCCCGTGGGAACGCGAGCATCTGCTGCTGAACGTATGAACCTGCTGCACGCCAACGACCGGGCGGGGGAATACCCCGCCGTCCTACTATGCCGCCACCGCAGCGCCGCTTCGCGCCGTTTCCCGACGCTGCAGGGCGAGGTGCCGGCCGATGTCTGCATCGTCGGCGGCGGCTACACCGGCCTGTCGGCGGCGCTGCATCTGGCCGCAGCGGGGCTGCGACGTGGTCCTGCTGGAGGCGCATCGCGTCGGCTTTGGCGCCTCGGGGCGCAACGGCGGGCAGGTCGGGTCGGGCCAGCGGCTGGATCAGGTCTGGTCTGGAAAAGCATGGTGGGGCGGGAGGATGCCCACCGCCTCTGGGACCTGGCCGAAGATGCCAAGGCGCTGGTCCGGGACCTGATCGACGAGCACGCCATGCCCGTCACCTTTCACCCCGGCGATCGCGCATGCCTGCTGGTCTGACGGCGAGGTGCGCGACGCGCACGCCTATGCCGAAAAGCTGCGCCGCGACTATGGCTATGACCAGCTGGAACCGCTGGACCGCGACGGCATCCGGCGCCTTGATCGGGTCGGGCGTCTTCAGAGGGCGGCGAGATCGACCGGGGCGCGGGCCATCTGCACCCGCTGAACTATGCCATCGGGCTGGCGCAGGCCGCCGTCAGCGGCGGGCGCGCGGCTGTCCATGAAAACAGCGAAGTGCACGCGGATCGAACCCGGCGCGCAACCGGTGGTGCACACCGCGGACGGGCCAGTGTCGCTGCGATCACGTGATCCTGGCCGGCAACGGCTATCTGGGCGAGCTGGAGCCAAAGGTCGCGGCCAAGGTCATGCCGATCAACAACTTCATCGTCGCGACCGAACCGTTGGGCGACGCGGGCGCGCGACGTGCTGTCCGAAGCCCGTCGCGGTCGCCGACACGCAATTCGTCGTCAACTACTGGCGGCTGTCCGAGGACAACCGCCTGCTGTTCGGCGGCGGCGAAAGCTATGGCTACCGCTTTCCCGATATCATCAGGACGGTCCGCAAGCCGATGCTGCGAGATCTATCCGCAGCTTGCCGACACGCGGATCGACTATGCCTGGGGCGGCACACTGGCGATCACCGTGAACCGGATGCCCTGTTTCATGCGCCCGACGCCGAACGTCCTGTCGGCCTCGGGCTATTCCGGGCATGGCGTGGCGCTGGCGACGCTGGCCGGCAAGGTCATGGCCGAGGCCGTCGCCGGGCAGGCCGAACGCTTCGACCTGATGGCCGCCTTGCCGCAGCCGCGCTTTCCCGGCGGCGCGGCGCTGCGCTGGCCGCTGCTGGTCCTGGCGATGACCTGGTATTCGATGCGCGACCGCCTCGGCGCCTGACATTCATACGGGCGGATCGGCGGACAATCACCGATCCGAACACCTTCCCGCTCGCCAAATCGGCGAAGGTGCCTTACAGATTTCCGAAAGGTTACTTTCAGGAAAGTTGCAAGCGCATGGCACCCGACGGACAGACACTTGCCCCCAATGTGTATGATGCCGAACCCATCCCGGAAGCGGCGCGTGCTGAAATCGAGCGGCTTCTGACCTCGGGCGATCTGTTTCGCTACACAGCCCCGGAAGGGGCGCCCGTCGCCTTGCTTGAGGCGGAATTTGCGGAACTGATGGGCAGCCGCTATGCGCTGGCCGTGTCGTCCTGTTCTGCCGCGCTGTTCCTGTCACTGAAAGCCCTCGACCTGCCGCGCGGCGCGAAGGTTGTGATCCCAGCCTTCACCTTTGCGGCAGTGCCTTCGGCCGTGGTTCACGCCGATTGCGTTCCGGTGCTGGCCGAAGTCGGCGCGGATTACCGTGTCGACATCACCGATCTCACGGCAAAGCTCGATGATGCCGCATGTGTCCTGATCAGCCACATGCGCGGCCACACGTCGGACATGGACGCGATCATGGCCCTCTGTGATGCCCGCGGCATTCCCGTCATCGAGGACGCCGCGCATTCGCTTGGAACGACTTGGCGTGGGCGCAACATCGGGACGATCGGGAAAATCGGTTGCTTCAGCTTCCAGTCCTACAAGCTTGTCAACGCGGGCGAAGGCGGGATCCTCATCACCGATGACCCCGAGCTTGCGGCGCGGGCCATCATCATGTCAGGCGCCTACGAGCAGAACTGGAAGAAGCATCCGGGCTTGCAGAACAGCTTCGGGCACTGGCAGAACCGCCTGCCGCTTTACAATCTGCGCATGCAGAACCTGTCTGCCGCCGTGATCCGTCCGCAATTGCCCGAGGTTGCACGGCGCGTCGCCCAGGGGCGCGCCAACCACGATCATGTAGCAGGCCGTCTGAATGGCTCTCCCTGGCTGTCCGTTCCCCCGCCTATGGCGCCCGAGGAACGCGCGCCGGACTCGATCCAGTTCAACCTCATCGGATTCGACACGGATGCCGAGGCGCTGGCCTTCCAGAGCGCGGCGAAGGCGCGGGGCGTGGGTGTTCAGATCTTCGGACTGAGCGAGGGGAACGCCCGCGCCTTCTGGAACTGGCAGTTCCTGGGCGATCCGCCCGAGTTGCCGAAGACGCGCGCGATGCTGATGCGCGCCTGCGACACGCGCCTGCCTGCGCGCTTGACCAGAGCGGAGCTTGATTTCATCGCAGATGCGCTGCTTGCGGCTGCGGTTGACGTGAAGGGCTGAGCGCCCGCTACAACACCCGAAGGTCAGCCCTCAGCCACGGCCAGCGCGCCACCGCGGGACCGACGACCTGCGCTTGCAACAAGGGCCGCAGCAGCCCCGCCATCCGATGTGGCATGTCACGCAGCACATCTGCCCGCGCGGACAGCGAAATCGTCCGCGCGAGGGTCCCGAACGGCAGGGGCAGCACATCGACGGCCTCGCGAAACCGTTCCGCATGGCCGATGCCCAAAGGCGTCAGGATCGTCCACCCCGCCCCTCCCGCGACCATCGCCATGATGGCGTGGTAGCTGTCCAACTCGAACCGATGAGAAAGGCGCAGGTTCTGGCGCATCAGATGCGCGCCGATCTGTCGGCCCATGTGATGGCGTGATGTGTATTGGACCAGCGGCAAGCCCAGCAACTGCGCCGCCACATCCCCTCCCAAAGCCACCGCGCCCCGTGGGACGGCGACGAGGAAGGGCTCGACCAGCAGGGGATGGACCTCCATCCAGTCGGCGGGACCGATCTCTGCGCCGAGGTCCGCCGCAACGACCACATCCAGTGCCCGCGCATCAAGCTGGTCGATCAACCGGTGACTTGCACCCGTCTCAAGAAGGAAACGCGCGCCCTTCAATTCGTCGCCCATGAGTGACAGAAGCCGCGGCGTCACCTCGGCGTCGAAATCCTCGATCATTCCCAGCCGCAGCGTGGTCAGTGCCGACATGTCGGCCATCGCAAGCTCGGCCCGCGCGCCTGCAGCAGCGTTCATCATGATCTGCGCATGACGGCGGAAGATGCCGCCTGCCGGCGTCAGCCGCATCGGACGGGCCCCGCGGTCGAGCAGCACCGACCCAAGCGCAGCCTCAAGCCCCGAAAGCTGCTGGCTGACCGCCGACGGGCTGGCACCCAACCTGCGTGCAGCCGCCGAGATCGACCCTTCTTCCTCGGCGGCCAGGAAAACCTCGATGCCCCAAAGGGTCACGCGCCCTTGCGTTTCAGACATCGCGCATCCTCTGCCGGCCGTGGCTCAGAGTTTCGAGAGCTTCTTCTGCAATTCGGCGAGTTGCTTCTTGATCTGCGCAAGGTCGTCCGCGCTCGAGGTTGTCTCTTCCTCGTCGCGCCCCGGCCCCGATCCACCCCACCCAGGCACACCGGGCATTCCCGACATGCCCGACAGCATGGTCTTCATGAAATCCTGCTGTTGCTTCAGAAGATCGTCGAAGCCCGGCACCCCCGCCATCGGGTTGGGTATGGTGGACAGGTTCTCCATCATCTTGGATTGCCCGTTGCGGAACATCTCGAAGGACATGGCAAGGAACTGCGGGACGACGCTTTGCACTTCGGTCGTGTAGCTGCGCACCAGATCTGTCAGCACGTTGATCGGCAGGACGTTCTCGCCCTTGCTCTCATGCTCGGCAACGATCTGCAGAAGATACTGGCGCGTCAGGTCATCGCCGGACTTGAGGTCGACGATCTGAACTTCGCGGCCCGCGCGGATAAAGCCTGCGATATCCTCGAGCGTCACGTAGTCGCTGGTTTCGGTATTGTAGAGGCGGCGACTGGCGTACCGCTTGATGAGGAGCGGTTTTTCGGTGTCGGCCATCGGGAAGCCTCCCTTGCTTTTTCTGCGCTGCAACGAAGCTTAGGGCAGCGCAGAAACAAAAGAAAGGGCGGGCTTTTCAGCCCGCCCCGCGCACCGTCCGACAGGGAGGAAGGTCGGATGCGCTCAACTCTCTACACGCGCTGCTCAGCGAGCGGCGGTCGCGACTTTCTTGGCGGCCGAGGTCACGTCGGCGGTCGCTTTCTTGACGGCGGCGGTCGCGTCTTCCGACAGGTCCTTGCCGGCAGCGAGCATCAGCTCGACCGTTTCCATCTGGACCTTCTTCGCCACTTCGGCAAAGGCGGCCATATGCTCGGCGGCCATTTCGGCGGCAGCCGACGCGAAGTCGGTGGCGGCTTTCGAATACTCGGTCGGCTCGGCTTTCGCCTTCGACACGGCGCTCAGCTTGGCGATCGTGTCCTTGGCCCATTTCGAGGTGATCTCGGTCGACTTGTCGGCGGCTTCGAGAGCCACTTTCGACATTTTCTCGGCCAGCGCGGCCTGGGTCTTGAACGCATCCTGGAACGCTTTCGCGTCAACCGGGAAGGACGCCATCATGTCCTGCATCATCTTCGTCATGTCGGGGGTCTTGCTCATCGTCTGTCTCCTGGCTGGAACGGGGCGCCCTGCGTCCTGATGACAGAGAGATAGATGCTGCAGCGCAGAAATGCAAGAGGGATTGCTGCACTGCAGCATTAAAATTTACCAAGCAGAGATTGCGCCGAATGTTCAGGCGGCTGGTACGGCCGTGACATAGCTTCCGGGTGCAGGCGCAAGCACGCCGGCCTCTGAATCGCCGGGTACGCGCGCTTTGGTCATCGTGCCCGACCGGGCAGCCAGCCACGCGCCCCACCGTGGCCACCACGACCCATCGTTGAACGTCGCGCCGCCTTTCCAGGCGTCAGGTGTTTCGGCCAGATCGTCGTTCACATAGTGCCCGTACTTACCCTTGGACGGCGGGTTCACGATGCCCGCGATATGCCCGGACTGCGACAGGACAAAGGTCTTGTCGGTCGATCCGAACTGGCGAAACCCGTTGTAGCTGCCCTTCCATGCCGCGATGTGGTCGGTCTCGCAGGCGACCGAGAAGACGGGCAGGGTCACATCGGCCAGCCGCACCGCCTCGCCAAAGACGGGAAAGGTGCCCTTGGCGAACTCGTCGCGCTGGCACAGCTTCCGCAGATACTCCATGGCCATCTTTGCGGGCAGATTGGTGCCATCCCCGTTCCAGTAGAGCAGGTCGAACGCAGGCGGCGCCTCGCCCAGCATGTAGCTGCGGATCGCGGGCTGATAGATCAGGTCGTTCGAGCGCAGGAAACTGAACGTCCGGCTCATGAACAGCTTCGAGAGGATACCATCCTCGGCCGTCTGCCGCTCGATCCCGTCGACGAAATCGTCGTTGAGGAACACGCCGACCTCGCCCTGGTCGGAAAAGTCCGTGAGTGTCGTCAGGAACGTGGCCGATTTGACCGACTTGTCGCCTGCCTTCTTGAGGTGAGCGAGCGTCAGGGCAAGCGTGGTCCCCGCGATGCAGTAGCCGACAGCATTCACCTGCTTTTCGCCAGTGATCCGCCTGACTTCGGCCAGAGCGCGGATGTAGCCGTCGCGGATATAGTCATCCATGCCGACATCGCGATAGCTTGGATCGGGGTTGACCCAGCTGACGACGAACAGGGTGAAGCCCTGATCGACGATCCACTTCACCAGACTGTTCTGCGGCTTCAGGTCCAGCACGTAGAACTTGTTGATCCACGGCGGAAAGATGATCAGCGGCGTCTTGTGCACCTTTTCCGTGGTCGGCGCGTACTGGATCAACTCGAGCATCTTGTTGCGATAGACGACCGCGCCTGGCGTGGTCGCGATGTTGTGGCCCACGCGGAACGCCTCGCGGTCGGCCAGCGTGACCAGCAGATCGCCGTTGCTTGCCTCGATATCGCGGACGAGGTTTTCCAGCCCCTGCACCAGGCTTTGCCCGTCCGTCTCGACTGCCTTGCTCAGCGCCTCGGGGTTGGTCCCCAAGAAATTCGTGGGCGAGAACATGTCGACGATCTGCTTCGAGAAATACTCGACCCGCTTGCGATCCGCGGGCTCAAGATGATCGAGGCTGCCAACAGCGGTCATGACCGCTTCGGAGTTCAGCAGATACTGCTGCTTGAGGTAGTTGAAGAAGGGATGCGTTTCCCACAGCGGATTCGCAAAGCGGCGGTCCTTTGGCGTCGGGTCCGGCGGCGCCTCCAGCTTGCCTTTGGCGAGCACCTGCTGTGCTTCGACGTAGTGTTTGAGGCTTTTCCCCCAGAAGCTGATCTGATGTTCCAGAATCTTTGCGGGATTCTGCATCATTTCGGCAACATATGCCGCCGCAGCCTTCAGATAGACGTCCTGACTGGGCCCTTGCAGCGCCGGATCGGCTTGTTTTCGCCGCGCTAGCGCTACCATCAGGCGTTGCGACAACTCTTCGACTTTCGCGAGGTTGGCGTTCAGCCGGTCGAGCCGCGCCCCTGCGTCGTCATCATCAGTTGTCATACGAAAGTATCCCTCCTAACTTTGTACGCATAAGCATACTGTCGCTCGACTGGGGGGGAAAGCGACGAATTGTTCAGATGCCCCTCCGGGCGAGGAGACTCGATGCGTTACATGGCCACGTACGATTTGATGGAGAGTGCCCGCAACACCAGCGAGTGGATGGGGGCAACGGCCCGGGCCATGGCCTCTTACCCGGCCTTCGCCCTGTCGATGAACCCGCTGCTCACGCTGACCGCCGCTTGGGGCGAGGTGACCGAGCGCAGCTTCTCGCGCATGGTCACCAAACCGGACTGGGGTATTCGGTCCATCGTCGGACCGGACGGTCAGGACCACCTCGTCGACGTCAAGGCGATTGTCGACAAGCCTTTCGGCAGCCTGATCCAGTTCTTCGTGCGCCGCCGCGCGCCCATGGCCCGCAAGGTGATGCTCGTCGCACCGATGTCGGGACATTACGCGACCCTTCTGCGGTCCACCGTGATGAGCCTCTTGCCCGACTGCGACGTCTACGTGACCGACTGGCACAATGCGCGGGATATCCCCGTCAGCGCGGGCAAGTTCGATGTCGAGGATTACACCCTCTATCTTGTCGAGTTCATGCGCGAGCTTGGCCCAGACACCCACGTGATCGCCGTATGCCAGCCTGCGCCGCTGACGCTGGCCGCCGCCGCCTATCTTGCGGCGGAAGACCCGAAAGCGCAGCCGAGTTCGCTGACGCTGATCGGCGGGCCGATCGACCCCGACGCGGCAGCAACGGAAGTGACCGATTTCGGACGCCGCGTGACCATGGGCCAGCTTGAGGAGACCGCGATCCAGCGGGTCGGCTTCAAGTACAAGGGCGCGGGGCGGTTGGTCTATCCCGGCCTTCTGCAACTGCAAAGCTTCATCTCGATGAACGCCGACCGGCATGGCCGGGCGTTCTTCGACCAGATCATCCGGGTCGCACGCGGCGAGGCATCGGACCACGATGCCCACAATCGCTTCTATGACGAATATCTGGCAGTCATGGACATGCCAGCGGAGTTCTATCTGTCCACCGTCGAGCGCATCTTCAAGAACCGCGAGATCGCCCGGAACGGGTTCAAGGTGAACGGCAAGGCGGTGGATATCGGCGCAATCACCGATATCTCGGTGATGACCGTCGAAGGGGCGAATGACGACATCTCTGCGCCGGGACAGTGCGTTGCAGCGCTCGATCTGCTGACCGGCCTGCCGGATGGAAAGAAGGCCAAGCATCTCGAGGAAGGCGCGGGCCACTACGGCATCTTCGCCGGGAAGTCATGGCGCCTGAACATCCGCCCGCTCGTGCTGAATTTCATCGATGCCGCCTCGGGCAAGCCGGGCACCGCAGTCGGCGCAAAGCCGCGCGTGGTCGCGTCGAACTGATCAGCGCAGCATAAGAGGTTCGTCAAGGAAGGCGTCCATCGCTTCCGAAACGGCGTCGGGCGCTTCCATCGTCGGCAAATGCCCCGCCTCGTCCACCCGCAGGAAGCGGCCCTTGGGCATCAACTCGGCGGTGAATTCCTGCCGCCGTGGTGGAACGACCGTATCGGCGGCACCTGCGATCACAAGCGTCGGCAAAAGCCAGCGCCGGAGGGTCTTCTGGTGATCGGGGCGGCGCTGCATTGCCCGTGACTGGGCGATGAATGCATCGGCACCCAGCACCCGCGCCATATCCTCGACCACCTCGATCACCTGCGACCGATCCGGGCCGTTGAACAGCGCAGCGGCAGGAACCTCGCCATTGATCGCCTGTCTCAGCTTGCCCGCGCGGGCGGTGACGATCCGCGCCTCGCGCGCGGCGGCGGCGGCTGGCGTCTCGCCCAGTGGATCGGTCGAGATGAGCACGACACGCGTCACCCTGTCCGCCGCCCGCCGGATCACATCGAGGGCGACAGTGCCGCCAAGCCCCTGCCCCGCCAGCGCAAACCGCGCGGGCGCCTGCGCGAGAACCGCCTGCGACATTTCTTCGACCAGCGCCCCTTGCAGCGGGGCCACCGTCACGGCGCGCGACAGCGAAAGCGACACGATCTGATGGAAGAATACACGCGCGTCGCAGGCCAGCCCCGGAATCAGGATCAGCGGTTCGGTCATTCCGTCAACTCGGCAACGGTCCGACAAAGAAGCTCAAGGTCCGCCGGCGATGAAAAGCGGTGATCGGCACCCCTGACCAGCGTCAGACGAATATCGGGGCCGGTCGCATGATCGAGCAGCCGCAAGGCGACCGACGGGGGCACATCCACGTCATCCGTGCCTTGCAGCAACCGAACCGGAAACGGCAGATGCAGCGGGGCACGCAAGACAAGCTGCGTCCGCCCCTCTTCGATCAGTCGTCGCGTGATGATGTAGGGCTCTGCCGCATAGTCCGAAGGCCTTTCGATCCGGCCATCGCGCATCAGCGCCTCGCGCTGCGCTGCGCTGGCATTGGCCCACATGCTGTCTTCGGTAAAGTCCGGCGCGGCAGCGATACCGACCAGTGCCGCAACGCGGGCAGGCATCTTTCGTGCGACGAGCAGCGCAATCCATCCGCCCATCGACGAGCCGACAAGAACCTGCGGCCCCTCTGTGAGCATCGTGATCGCGGCCAGCGCATCCTCGAACCAGTCGCCGATGGCGCCATCCTCGAACCGTTCCGAAGACTTGCCATGGCCGGAGTAGTCGAAGCGCAGGAAGGCGCGACCCTTCGCCCTTGCCCAATCGGCAAGGTGCACGGCCTTGGTGCCCTCCATGTCCGACTTGAATCCATGCAGGAACACGATCCCGGGCCCACGCCCCGCAATCTGGTCATAGGCCAGGCGGCGGCCCTGTGGTGTTGTCAGGTAGCTGGTGTCTGCCATCGAAATCTCCGCTCCCCGCTGGTCTATAGCCCGCGCCCCCGACAGGGACCACCCGTCCAGCGGAACGGATTGACTTCGCCCGGCCCAAGGGGCAATAAACCGCCCGACATAACCCGCAACCGGGCGTTTCGTAGGCGCCAAACTGACGAGGAGCTAAGGCCGATGGCCCAGATTTCCCTGACATTCCCCGATGGCAACCAACGCGACTTCGCCGCTGGGGTGACGGCGGCCGAAGTGGCGGCCTCGATCTCGCCCAGCCTCGCCAAGCGTGCGATCTCGGCCACGCTCGACGGCGCGCATTACGATCTGCAATGGCCCATCTCGAAGAATGCCGGCATCGCCATTCACACGATGCAGGACGAGGCGCAGGCGCTGGAACTGATCCGCCACGACCTGGCTCACATCATGGCCCGCGCCGTGCAGGAGCTCTGGCCGGACGTGAAGGTGACAATCGGTCCGGTCATCGCGAACGGCTGGTATTACGACTTCGACCGGGCAGAGCCGTTCAGCCCGGAAGACCTCGGCGCGATCGAGGCGAAGATGAAGCAGATCATCAACGCCCGCGATCCAGTGAAAACGGAGCTGTGGAGCCGGGCCGACGCCATCGCGTTCTATGAAGCCAAGGGCGAGCCGTTCAAGGTCGAGCTGGTGCAGGCCATTCCCGAAGACCAAAGCATTCGGATGTACTGGCATGGCCCGTGGCAGGACCTCTGCCGCGGCCCGCACCTGCAACATACCGGGCAGGTCCCCGCCGACAGCTTCAAGCTGATGAGCGTCGCCGGTGCCTACTGGCGGGGCGACAGCAACAACAAGCAGTTGCAGCGGATCTATGGGGTTGCCTTCCGCAACCGCGAGGATCTGAAGGCCTATCTCACGATGCTGGAAGAGGCCGCCAAGCGCGACCACCGCAAGCTCGGCAAGGAGATGGAGCTGTTCCATCTTCAGGAAGAAGCCCCGGGGATGGTCTTCTGGCATCCGAACGGATGGACGATCTACCGGGCGCTGGAAGACTACATGCGCCGCCGACTGCGCAGCGCAGGCTACAAGGAAATCCGTACCCCGCAGGTCGTCGACCGCGTGCTGTGGGAAAAATCCGGGCACTGGGAAGCCTATCGCGAGAACATGTTCATCGTCGAGGTGGACGAGGAAGGCGCCAAGGAAAAGCGGATCAACGCGCTGAAGCCGATGAACTGCCCTTGCCACGTTCAGGTCTACAATCAGGGCCTCAAGTCATATCGCGATCTTCCGTTGCGCCTTGCGGAATTCGGCTCGTGCCACCGGTATGAATCATCGGGCTCGATGCATGGGCTGATGCGGGTGCGCGGCTTCACGCAGGACGACGCGCATATCTTCTGTACGGAAGATCAGATCGAAAGCGAATGCGCGAACTTCCTGGCGCTGCTTTCGTCGATCTACGACGATCTCGGCTTCAGCCGGTTCGACATCAAGCTTTCGACCCGGCCCGACGTACGGGTGGGGTCTGACGAGGTCTGGGACAAAGCCGAGAGCGCGCTGGAAAACGCGATCCGCAAGGTCACGAACGACTACAAGGTCGATCCGGGCGAAGGCGCGTTCTATGGGCCGAAGCTGGACTTCAAGCTGACCGACGCGATTGGTCGCGAATGGCAGTGCGGAACGTTCCAGTGCGATTTCAACCTGCCCGTCCGCCTCGACGCGGAATACGTGGCCGAGGATGGCGCGAAACATCGTCCCGTCATGCTGCACCGGGCGATCCTCGGGTCGTTCGAGCGGTTCATCGGCATCCTGATCGAGAACTACGCCGGCAAGATGCCCTTCTGGCTGGCGCCGCGGCAGGTGGTGGTGGCGTCGATCGTTTCGGATGCGGATGAGTATGTGCATGAAGTGGTTAACGCGCTGCTGGCTCGGGGGGTGCGGGCGGAGGCGGATACGCGCAACGAGAAGATCAACTACAAGGTCCGCGAGCATTCGGTCGGCAAGGTGCCTGTGATCCTGGCGATCGGGATGAAGGAAGTGGAGGAGCGCAGCGTCTCGATCCGTCGCCTTGGCGACACGCGGACGGACGCGATGACCCTGGAGGCCGCGCTTCAGGCGCTGGCGGATGAGGCGACGCCGCCGGATCTGGCGCGCGCAACCGCCTGATACAAGGCACTAATCCGTCGCCCGGGCCAGCCAGTCCGGGCGCGGATTCTCCGTGCTTGATTTTTTTCCGTGAACCGACATGATTTCCCGGTGTGGTAAGGGTCGCGGCCGCTTGGGCAACCCTTCCGCGCGCCCGGGGCAATCGCGCCCCGGGAGGGAAAGGCGGAGGAGAGACGGCATGCCGACGGGCACCGTGAAATGGTTCAATAGCACCAAGGGCTATGGCTTCATTGCGCCCGATGACGGCGGCAAGGACATTTTCGTTCACATCTCGGCGGTCGAGCGTGCGGGCCTCAAGGGCCTGAACGACAACCAGAAAATCGGCTACGAGCTGCAGTCGGGCCGCGACGGGCGCGAGTCTGCGAGCGATCTGCGGCTACTCTGACACCGGCTGCGACAGCAACACCTGCTGCACCTTGGCGTCCCAGCCGAGATAGAGCGTTTCGCCCGAGCGGATGACCGGGCGCTTCATTAACGTGGGCTGGGCGGCGAGCTGCGCCTCGGCGTCCGACGCTTTCAGCCAATCGCTGAGCGAACGCCATGTCGTCGACTGGCGGTTGATCGCATTGTCGCCGAAGGCCGAGACGATTTCCCCTATTTCATCGGCACTTAGCGGGTCCGCGCGCACGTCGCGGAACTCGACCTCGTGGCCTTTGGCGCGCAAGGCCTTGAGCGCGGTCTTGCAGGTGTCGCAGGTGGCGATTCCGTAGAGGATCATTTTCGGCCTGTATGAAAAGCATATGATTTGCGTATGACTTCCATATGCCACGATTTCCGCATTTGTGCAGACATAATCACGCGGTCAGCGCCCGCGTGACCGTCACCCCGGCCCAGGCGGCCACGGCGGTCAGCACCGTGCCCCAGGCCAGATCGACCGCCACCATCGACGGGTGCCAGTCCTTCATGATGGCATAGCTGGTGAATTCGTAGGTGCCATAGGCCATCGCCCCGATCACCGCGCCCGCCACCAGCGCATCGCGCGGCCGCCCCTCGGTCAGCGCGGGCCAGGACACGAGCCAGACCAGACCCGCGACATAGGCGAGGTAGAACAGCACCGCCGGGACCATGCGGATATCGTCCAGCATCATGCGGCCGATGTGCCGCTCGAACAGCGGGCGCATCACGAAGCCCAGCATCAGCGCATCGAGCGCAAGGAAGATCGCGGCGGTGGAAACGTAGAGGATCAGGACGGTCATGCGGACGCTCCGGCTGGGGGGCATCACAGGTAGCATGACGGGGGGCGAGGGGAAGCCCTAGGCGGACTTGCGGCGCAAGCAGGTCGGCAAGTGCGGCGCGGCCGGGCGCTGTGTTCTGGCGCCAAACTGCGCCGCGGACCGTTGAGCGAGCGAAGCGGGGCTGATAGCAAGGGTCGGGCGCAGGGCGGAGCGGGGGCGGCATGACCATCGGGGTGGGGACGATCGACCAGCTGTCGCAGATCATCTCGCAGGTGGTGGGGCCGTCGTTCCTGCTGGGGGCGGTCGCAAGCTTCATCTCCATGCTGTTCAGCCGGATGCAGGTGGTGCTGGACCGCATCCGGTCGATCAACGCGATCCCGCCGTCCGACGACCGAAGCGTGCTGCACGAGGACCTGCCGCGCCTGAAGCGGCGGCTGCACCTGCTGCACCGGTCGATCCAGCTGGCCATCGCCAGCGGCATCGTGACGACGCTGCTGATCATCACCGCCTTCGCGATCGCCTTCTTCCATTCCTCGCATATCGTGGGATCGGCGCTGCTGTTCATCGTGTCGCTGAGCTTCTTCTTCGCCTCGCTCGGGGTTCTGGCGCGGGAAGTCTCGATCTCGGTGAGTGAGTACGATCATTATTGAGGGGGCGGTGGCGGGGTGAACCCCGCCCTACGGGTTGTTAACCATGCTTTGCGAGGGTGGCGGGATGCCAGCGCTATCTTCGCCCCGCGCAGTCGTAGGCGCATCCAGCGTCGCTTGCAACGCATCCGATCGAGGACATGGGATGGGCGTCGACCGTGGCCAACCGGTTTTAGGTCGCGTGCGAGTACGGCAGCCGTATCGCGTCCTGCGCGAACGAGGCCAGATTCGGCAGTCGCGCATGTGCGGTATTGTCTGGATCAACCCGGTGAAGCACGGGTTCGTCGCAGAACCGTGGGAATGGCCGCATTCGTCATGGCACCGGGACAACCGTTAGGTGAGGTCCGTGCGCTGCTGACCAAAGAAGCTGCAACGTATCTGTCGAGCCCTTCATAGTTGCCAGGTCTAAGCACCCCGCAGATGACGAGCTGGCTCATGATCTTCGAATCCCCATTAAACTACATTTTGCAAACTTTCCAAATGCATGCCATTCTTCATTGAAAACGCAACGAGTTTAAGTACTTCGTCGCCAGATAAGGTGAGCAGAAGTGGCACGTAACCGCAAGCAACAGCGCAATTCGGATTTGCTGCCCTCTACGCACGGTGAGCTCGAACTGCTCAAAAATCTGCTCTACAATGCATCCATATGTTGTCGTCCGTGAGTGGATCAAGCTGTAACCCCGAAATATATCTTCCAACAACCTGCACGTGCAACCATTGTGCGTCAAGTTCGCAGCGAACCTGCAAGCGAACTTTACATTCAGCCCGATCAACAGCATCTGCTCTGCGAGCGCGGTCAAGATGTCCATAGTTGCTCGTCTCTGTACAGTTGATCAAACTCATCCATGATCCAACTCGCTGTCTTATTTTCCTCAAGTCAGAGAAACAAGGCTTCGAGCAATTCTGACGCTTATTGACAGATGTAATTTCTGTTGCACGGCGAAAGTCGCCATGACCTTCCAGCAGACGCCCAAGCCCTTCAAGCCTACCTTTACAGAATTTGACAATAGATCTGTTAGTAGGTCATCGCTCGTCGAGCAATATCTTGGAACAGGATAGCGGTCTGAATGACCTATCATCACCCGAGGCAGTGCCAGCAGTACTAGCGTTCCACTTCGCAATTGCCGAATGTGCCGAGATGTTTTTCCAACGCCCCGACGGCCTCAAAGCCTAAAGACATTCGACCCTTCACGCTCAAACGATTTCGAACCAGATTAAGCCCACTCTCGCCCGATTAGTTGTCGAGTTGTGCACCTCGCAACGTGCAACATACTGTCGCTTCCTCGCGACAAAATCTTCCGAGAAAGATCAGAAACTCATCACCCAATCACCCCCTCAAACTCCCGCCACTCGCCCTTGCTCATGCCCGAGGTCTCCTGCGTCACCGTCTCACCCGTCAGCATCCGCTTCACGCACCGCAATCGCCTTCGCCGAGAGCGTCACCCCGCCCATCCGGTAGTCCTCGAAGGCCGCCGTAGGCGAGGGGCACCCAGTCCCGCACGCAGGCCGCGATGGCCTCGGCGTAGACGCGGATTTCGTATTGGGCGTGGGGGTCGGCGCGCAGGCGCAGGAAGTGGAAGAGGTTGTGCAGGTCCACCTTCCAGTACCACTGGGTGTAGATGTTGGCGGGCAGGTTCATGCGGGCCAGCTCGCGGGCGAGGCCCTGCTGGCCGTCCTGGCTGACAGCATCGCCTCGTAATGGTCATAGGCGCGGTCGGCGTCGGATTTCAGCATGTCGAGGACGCGGGCGGCTTCGTCGCCCGTCAGCACCTCGCCCCGGCCCTGGTTGTTGACGGTGGATTGGGCGGCAAGCTGTTCGGGGGCGGGGATGTAGAACTCGCGGTCGAGGATCGAGTAGCGGGCGGAGTATTCGTTGACGTTGGCGGTGCGGTGGCGGATCCACTGGCGGGCGACGAAGACGGGCAGCTTCACGTGCAGCTTGATCTCGCACATCTCGAACGGGGTGGAGTGCCAGTGGCGCATCAGGTAGCGGATCAGGCCCTCGTCGTTCTGGACGTGCTTGGTGCCGGCGCCGTAGCTGACGCGGGCGGCCTGCACGATGGCCGCATCGTCGCCCATGTAGTCGATGACGCGGATGAAGCCGTGGTCGAGCACCGGGTGCGCGCGGTAGAGATGCGCCTCCATCCCCTCGGACACGGCGCGGAGGGTCTGGCGCGGGGTGGCGCGGGCGGCCTCGATTTCGGCGAGCTGGTCGGGGGTGAGGGGCATGGGCGG
The DNA here is from genome assembly GCA_963736565.1 of uncultured Alphaproteobacteria bacterium. Lineage (GTDB taxonomy): Bacteria > Pseudomonadota > Alphaproteobacteria > Rhodobacterales > Rhodobacteraceae > Aliitabrizicola. The sequence continues at coordinate 567,362 of CAVTOW010000005.1, read as the reverse complement.
CGGCCTTTCGTGCGTGTCGAAGTTCGGGGCGTGAGACTATATGCTTGCGGGTCGGGTGCGCTGCGCGATACCGCAAGATGCAGCGAGAACGCTGGAGGAGAGAGATGCATGAAGATCCGCTATCTGCACACGATGGTCCGGGTGAAGGATCTGGAGAAGTCGATCGCCTTCTACAAGCTGCTGGGGCTGGAGGAGACGCGGCGGATCACGAACGACAAGGGCCGGTTCACGCTGGTGTTCATGGCGCCCCCGGGCCAGGCGGACTGCCCGGTGGAGCTGACCTACAACTGGGACGGCGACGAGGGGCTGCCGTCGGACGGGCGGCACTTCGGGCATCTCGCCTATGAGGTCGAGGACATCTACGACATGTGCGCGCATCTGCAGGCGAATGGCGTGCTCATCAACCGGCCGCCGCGCGACGGGCGGATGGCCTTCGTGCGCTCGCCCGACAACCATGTCGGTGGAACTGCTGCAGATGGGGCGATGCCTCGCTGCCGCCGGCGGAACCCTGGGTCAGCATGCCCAATGTCGGCCATTGGTGAGGTGAGGCGGCTGGGGCTGGCGCTGCTGATCGCGGCGGCGGCCCCGGCGGGCGCGGAGGAGCTGGCCTCGGGCGAATTGCGCGACGCGCGGTACTGCGAGGTGATCGCGCTGGAGCGCCAAGGGATCGGGCTGGCCGCCGTCGTCTACAATACGCTGGGGCTGAACGACTGCCCTGATGCCGCGTGGTCGGAACTGAACCCCCGCGGCGTGAAGCGCGAGTTGCGCGCGCTATCGGTGATGCTGAACGGGCCGCGGCACTGGGTGCTGGACGGCATCCTCGCCGATGGCGCGACGGCAACGGGCAAGACGATTGACGTGGGCGGGATCGGGCTGACGGCGCGGGCGACGCTGGAGTTGTCGCTGTTCGACCTGTGGACCGCGCCATACGAGGAGCGGCAGGTGGAACGATCCACACGCTGGCTCTATAAGGCCGGTCAGCCGATGTTCGTGCTGAGCGCGCCGGGGGGTGCGCGCTATGCGATGCAGTCCTATACGCAGATGGTGGATCGCGATCTGGCCTATGACGATCTTGCGGGACTGGGGGCGGTGCTGAACCTGCCGCCGGGATGGAGCTATACGGTGGAAACACCAGCCACCGATGTCAGCTATCCGTCCGACGGGCAGGCGACGATCGTTCAGGATGAACTGCTGAACACCTATCAGCGCTTGCCGGGGGGCGGCTGACGGCGCTCAGCCCGACAGGGCGAGCAGCGCGATCCCCGCCGCGACAATGGCTGCGGCAACGAGGCGCCCTGCGATGGGGCGCTCGTGGAAGGCCACGACGCCGATCAGCGCGGCGATGATGACACTCGAACTCGCGCACCGCCGAAACCGCGCCAAGCGGCGCGATGGTTTTCACATAGAGGACGATGCCATAGGCCAGCACGGCGCAGAGACCGCCGAACAGGCCCAGGGCCACCACTTTCGGGCTGAACTGGCCGCCCCGCCGGATCCGGGTGGCGGCAATGGCCAGCGGCACCGGAAACTCGAACAGGAACAGCCAGCCCATGTAGCCGAAGGGGTTGCCCGCATGGCGCACCCCTATGCCGTCTGCCACCGAATAGGCCGCGATCAGCAGGCCAAGTGCCACGGCAATCGCCACCGTGCTGCGGGGGGCACTGACCGCGCCGCGCTGGACCGCCAGCAGCGCCACGCCGCAGGACACGGCGGCAAGGCCGATCCATCCGAGCGGTGCCAGCGTTTCCCCGATCAAGACGAATGAGGCGAGCGCCACGACCGCCGGGGCCATGCCGCGCGAGATGGGGTAGACCTGACTCAGGTCGCCGAACCGATAGGCGCGGAACAGCAGGATGTAATATCCGTAATGCAGCACGGTCGAGGTTGCGATGTAGGGCCAGCTTTCGGGCGCGGGCGCAGGCGAAAGGAGCACAAGCGCAAGGCCCAGCAGGGCATGTGCGGCTGAGACGGCGGCCAGGATCAGCGCCCGGTCATCCACCGCCTTCAGCAGCGCGTTCCAGCCGGCATGCAGCATGGCCGCCAGCAGCACGAGCGCAAGGGCAGGCAAGCTCATGCCCGGCCCCATGGCGGGATCGACATGCGCAGTGCCCGACTTGTCGGAACCTGCGGGGTCACGGGAACTTGGCCTGGTCTGTCTCTGCCGTCGTCACGCCCGGGCGTCCCGTATTGCCGCCCGCCGTGCTTTCCGGCCCTGGGCATGCCCCGAACCCTAGCGGCTGCGTCGCCCCATGCACAGGCCTGATGCGTGGACCGACGCGCGCGTTGCAGGTCGGCCGTCAGGCATGTCGCCTGCGACCGACCCGAAAGATCAGGAGAACCAGCCCTTGACCCGCCCCCAGACCGACTTTTCCTCCGGCACCTCGATCACCGCAGCCGTCGCGATCACTTCGGTCCCCTTGATCTCGGGCATCGGCTCGACCGCGAACGATTTTTCGTCGGGGCGCACCACCGCCTTGGCGACCGTTTCCTCGGTGATCTCGACGAAGGCGTCGAGCCGGGCCAGCGTCTCGGGTCCGGCAAGGCCATCGGCTGCAAGGCCCTGAGCCGTCTGGAACGCCTTCACGGCCTTTTCCGTGCCGGGGCCGAAACGGCCGTCAGCCTCGATGTCCAGCGCCTGTTGAAGCTTCTTCACCGCCTCACCCCGGGTGCCGACGCGCAGCAGGACAAGTTCGTGAAGGCCCATCGCGGTGAAAGTGTCGGGCCCGGCAATGCCGTCGGCGGTCAGTCCGGCGGATTTCTGGAATTCTTGCACGGCCTTTGCTGTTCCGGGACCGTAGATTCCGTCGGCCGAAATCCCCAGCTTTTCCTGAAGCCGTTTTACGGGCGCCCCGCTCATACCCTTTTTCAGAATTGACATACTCAAACCCCCAGTTTCCAGAACCGCAGTTTAACGGAGGCGCTTCGTTCTGGGCAAGCCGATGCTGTCGGGAAAACTTGGGTGGAGGCGTATGTCAGGCCATACGGTCGTCCCGAACCGGGACAAGTCGAGCCGTCCTACAGGACCCCCGGCCAGCCGGGACCCTGCTCCGTCACGGCCACAGGGCGGTCAGTAGATGTAGCGGATCTGTTCGGTCCAGAACCGTTCCATCCGGCTGCAGCGACGTGTTGATGTCATCCATCGCCGCGGCGTCGATCATGCCGCGCGTTCTCAAGCCCTTCGGCATGGCGCGCGAACAGCTCGCTCAGCATGGCCGCGCACGCGGCGGCCCTTTTCGGTCAGCCGCACGCGCACCGACCGGCGGTCGATCTCGGACCGCTGGTGGTGCATGTAGCCCAGTTCCACCAGCTTCTTCAGATTGTAGCTGACGTTCGAGCCCTGGTAGTAGCCGCGCGATCTTCAGCTCGCCCGCCGTCACCTCATTCTCGCCGATGTTGAACAGCAACAGCGCCTGCACCGAGTTGATCTCCAGCATGCCCAGCCGTTCGAATTCATCCTTGATCACATCCAGCAGCAGCCGGTGCAGCCGTTCCACCAGCGCGAGGTTGTCAAGATAGCAGAGCAGGAAGCGCCTTTCTGCGATCCGTCCAGCAGCGGGGCTTGCTGGCGCTCATGCCATGTCTCCGTCCTGTGACGTTCGGCAGCGGAGAATCGGCACAAAGCGCAAACATTCCGTAAACTCGACGCCGAATTCGGCTCAAATTGCCGCGCTGGTCAGCCGGGTCGCGGGCAAAGGCGGCGATCCGCGCGATCAGCGGCGCAAAGCGGGCGGGCGGCGGCGACTGGCCCAGCATCCAGGCCATCAGGTCCTGGTCGTTCTCGGCCAGAAGCGCGTCGTAGAGGTCAAGCTCGGCCGCGGCTCGAGCGCCGGCCAGATGCGCGTCGGCGAAGGGGCCCAGGATCAGGTCCATCTCCTTGGTGCCGCGCCGCCAGGACCGCATCCGCATCCGCTTCAGCCGCGCTTCCGCCGTCTCGGCATCCTGCCCCTTCCCGCTTGAACGCGCCGCTGGGCGCACCCTAAGACAGGCCGCGCCGATTACCACCCGACCGGAGTATCGCCATGGCCTTCCTGTCCGACACGCTTGCCCGCGTCAAACCCTCGCCCACCATCGCCGTCACCACCAAGGCGCGCGAGCTGAAGGCCGCAGGGGCGCGACGTGATCGGCCTTGGCGCGGGCGAGCCGGATTTCGACACGCCGCAGAACATCAAGGACGCCGCCAAGCGCGCGATCGACGCGGGCAAGACGCGCTACACCGCCGTCGATGGCATCCCCGAGCTGAAGGCGGCGATCTGCGCCAAGTTCCTGCGCGAGAACGGGCTGACCTACACGCCCGCGCAGGTCACGGTCGGCACCGGCGGCAAGCAGATCCTCTACAACGCGCTGATGGCGACGCTGAATCCGGGCGACGAGGTGATCATCCCCGCGCCCTACTGGGTCAGCTATCCCGACATGGTGCTGCTGGCGGGCGGCACGCCGGTGCCGGTGGTGGCGGGGATCGAGACGGCGTTCAAGCTGACGCCCGGCGCAGCTTGAGGCCGCGATCACGCCGAAGACCAAGTGGTTCATCTTCAACTCGCCGTCGAACCCGACCGGGCGCGGGCTATACGCGGGCCGAGCTGAAGGCGCTGACTGCGATGTGCTGCTGCGCCATCCGCATGTCTGGATCATGTCGGACGACATGTACGAACACCTCGTCTTCGACGATTTCGAATTCACGCACCCCGGCGCAGATCGAGCCGGGGCTCTATGACCGCACGCTGACCTGCAACGGCGTGTCCAAAGCCTACGCGATGACCGGCTGGCGCATCGGCTATGCGGCGGGTCCGGTGGCGCTGATCAAGGCGATGGGCACGATCCAGTCGCAGATCGCACCTCGAACCCCTGCTTCGGTTCAGCCAATATGCGGCGCTGGAGGCGCTGACCGGGCCGCAGGATTTCCTGGCCGCCCAACCGCAAGCTGTTCCAGCGCCGGCGCGATCTGGTGGTGGCGATGCTGAACCAGGCCAAGGGCATCACCTGCCCGAAGCCGGAAGGCGCGTTCTACGTCTATCCCGACATCTCGGGCTGCATCGGCAAGACCATCGCCGGGCGGCACGGTGATCACCGATGACGAGGTCTTCGCCACCGCGCTGCTGGAGGAAACCGGCGTTGCGGTGGTGTTCGGCGCGGCCTTCGGGCTTTCGCCGAACTTCCGCGTCAGCTACGCTACCTCGGACGAGGTGCTGCGCGAGGCCTGCACGCCGCATCCAGCGGTTCTGCGCCGGGCTGACCTGAAGCGGAGGCGCAATGGCGGGCGATCTGCCGGACTATTACTTCCGCATCCGCGAGAACGGCGCGGCGGTGTTCCGGGTCGATACCGAGAACCGCCAGCGCCGCATCGAGCATGGACGAGATCGCGACGGTCAACGTCAAGAACGGCAACATCAAGCCGCATGGCGACCGGGTGCTGACCGACGCCGACCTGGCGGCGATCGAGGACTGGCTGGCCGAGCGGCGCGGCGCTGCTGGCGCGGCGCGACGTCGACGACATCCTGCGCACGGTCGATCACCTGAACCTGACGACGCAATGGGCGCAGACGCGGGCCGAGCGATGACGAGCTGGAGGCGGTGACCGACGCGCTTCTGCTGGCGATGCACGACCTGCGCTCGGTGCTGGTGCGGCGCAAGGCCGAGCGGCTGACGAGGCGAGCGCGGCTGACTGAGGCCCCGCTCAGGCGCGGGGCGCGCGCATCCAGAAGCGCGTCATCAGCAGGACCGCCGCGACCGTCAGCCCGATCACCAGCCCCAGCCAGAGCCCGACCGCGCCATAGCCAAGCGGGAAGGCCAGCACATAGCCGCACGGAATGCCGATCACCCAGTAGCTGATCGCGGCCAGCCACATCGGCACCCTGCGTATCCTTGATCCCGCGCAGCAGGCCCAGCGCCATGACCTGCATCGCATCGGCCATCTGGAACATGCGCGGCCAGCGCCAGCAGCGTCGACGCCGATGGCGATGATCGCGGCGCTGTCGGGCTTGCGACAGTGTCGAGGAACAGCGCAGATGATCGGCGCGGGCAAGGTCAGGAACAGCGCGACCATCAGCAGCGCCGAACCCCGCCGACAGCGCGATCGCCACCTTCGCCCCGTCGCGCAGCCCGCGCGGCATCGCCCGCGCCATCGGCCCGGCCCGTGCGGACCGTGGCGGCATTGGACAGGCCCAGATGCACCATGAAGGCCAGCGCCGCCGACCTCCAGCGCGATGCCATGCGCGGCCAGTTCCACCGTGCCGATCCAGCCCATCATCAGCGCCGAGGCCTGAAACAGCCCGCCTTCGGCCAGGCCGGTCAGCCCGATCGGCCAGCCCAGCCGGAACACCTGCGCGCAGCGCCGTGCCAGTCGGGCCGCCAGAACCGCTGGAACAGGCGGAAGTGGCGCAGGTCGCGGCAGCAGCCCGGCATAGACCGCCAGCACGAGCAGCGTCAGAACCTGCGACCGCGACCGAGGCGATGGCCGCGCCCCGCACCCCCAGTTCCGGCGAACGCCCCAGTTGCCGAAGATCAGCGCCCAGTTCAGCAGCGACGTTCAGCACCACCGCCGCGATCGTCGCCCAAAGCACGACCTGCGTCCGCTCCAGCGCGGCCAGATAGCTTTTCAGCGCCATCACCAGCAGCGCCGGGATCATGCCCAGCCCGGCGATGCGCAGGTAAGTCCTGCGCCAGCGCCGCCACCTCGGGCTGCTGGCCCAGCGCCAGCAGGATCGGCCCCGACCACCAGAACAGCGGATAGCACAGCAGCCCGAAGCCGATCGACAGCCACAGCCCCATCCGCGTGTCGCGCCGCACCTGCGTCTCGTCGCCCCGGCCCAGCGGCCGTGGCCACCATCGGCATCACCGCCTGGGCAAAGCCGGACCCCAGGATGAAGATGACGAAGAACGATCGACGCCCCCAGCACCCCGCCGCCAGCGCCTCGACCGAATACCAGCCCAGCATCACCGTATCGGTGACATGCAGCGCCATCTGCGCCAGATGGCTGCCGATCAGCGGCAGGCCGAGCGACCAGCGTCGCCCGGGCATGGGCGCCGTAGGTCATGGGCGGATGGGTGGTCATGCCCCAGGACTTACCCCGCGCGCACGGGGCGCGGCAAGCGGGGTCAGATCGCGCCGAGCAGCAGGTTGGTCGACACCAGCGCGATCAGCGACACCGGCCGGCGACTTCCAGCACCGGCAGGGCGCGGGCAAGGCCCTGCCCCGGCAGGGCCGACAGCGCACCCTCGCGCGCCCAGACCGACAGCGCGGCCACCGCCAGCGTGACCGAGCGCGGTGCCAAGCCCCATCGCATAGGCCGCGACGATGCCCATCGCGCGCGATCCCCATCTGCCAGGTCAGGATCAGCACGAACAGCGCCCCTGTGCAGGGCCGCATCGCAATTCCCGCAATCAGCGCCAGCGCATCGCGCCAGCCCCTGACGCGGGCGATCTCGTCAAGGGTGGGGCCATGGGCATGGCCGCAACTCGCGTCATGGACATGATCGGGGTGGCCGTGGGGGGCGTGGCCGTGGGGCGGGCTTTCCTTTTCGGCGTGGTGATGGTCGTGGGTGGAGTGGTCGTGCGTGTGGCCTGCGTGGCCTGGGCGGCGTGACTGTGGCCGGCGTGGTCGTGGCTGGCGTGGTCGTGGTCGTGGTGCCCCTGCCCGCCCGTTGCCGCCTCCTGCCGATTGCCGCCTGCGCTCTCGCGCTGCGCGCGCATCCCCCGCAGCCCGCGCCACGCAAGCCACAAGCCAAGTGTGGCAACAGCGGCGAAGCTGATCGGCGTCATCACGTTCTCGCCCACGCCCACCAGTTGCTCGCGGGTCCAGCCCAGCACGAGGATGCCCGCATAGACGAGCGCGACAGCCACCGTCGCCTGCGCCAGGCTCGATGCCAGCGCGATGCCGACCAGCGGCACGAGACGGCACGCGGCTTCCCATCCCGTAGCCGCCGATCAGCATCTTGCCATGCCCCGGCCCTGCCGCGTGGAAAAAGCCATAACCGAAGGACAGCGCCAGAAGCCCCGCCACCGCGCCGGGCTGGCCGGTCTTGAGGGCGCGCAGCGCCTTGGCAAGCGCGTTCTGCACGTCACGCTGCGCCGCGACCGCCGCATGTTCCAGCGCCGCCAGCCCGCCCGTCGCCCAGAAGGCCACGGCCAGCACCCCCAGGACGAGGCCCAGGATCAGGAGGGGTTTTCGCATGTCAGGCGGACCTCTTCGGCATAGGCGGCTCCGATGGCGGGAAAGTCCATCTCGAGGTCGACATCGGCCCCGTATTCGGCCAGTGCCGCCTGCAACTGCTTGTCGGCCTCGGACAGATCGGGGGCGAAGACCGGGGCGGCACATCCCTCGCGCCCCGTCAGCACGGGATCGGAGGCGATGGTGTAAGCGGTATAGAAGCCGGGGTCGTAGGACTGGATGACGACGGGCGCGACCGCAGGATCGGCCGGTTGCAGGATCGCGCGGGTATGGGTCGAGATCAGCCGCCCGCCGCGATAGGCGCCGGTAAAGTCGGTGGGCGGGCCAAGCGCAAGAGGCTGGTCGTTCACCAGAACATAGGTGTCGCCTTCGAACCCCGGCTCCCACTCCATGTCGAAACCGCTGAGTTTCGCGTCTTCCTCGGGCGTCGCTTCGCCGTCCGCATCGGGGTCCAGCCCGCGGTCCTGCACGACCATGAGCGAGAAGAAATCGTCATAGGTCCAGGTGATCCGCAGCGCGGCGGCGCGACCCTGATCGTCGAAGATCACCTCGACCCCGGTGTCGATATAGACATGGGGATGCGCCAGTGCGGGGCGACGCGCAGAGCGCCCCCAAGGCCAGACCCGCCAGCAAACCCCTGCCCATGACACCCCCGCGACGCACGGACGCAATCTAGGCGCGGGGCCGCTGCGCCGCCAGAGGCGAAACGGGCCGTCAGCCGTTTGCCGCCCGCCGCCAGTCGGGATGGGTCGCCGCCTGAAGGATGCGCCCTGCCCCGCCGATCACCTGCGCCGCACGGCCCACGATCAGCGGATCGGGCGGCTGCCGATCACCGCGAGATCCTTGTTCGGGTAGTCGACCGTCGACAGGAAATGCCGCATGCAGTTCAGCCGCGCGCGCTTCTTGTCGTTCGACTTCACGATCGACCCAGGGCGCGTCGGCGGTGTCGGTGTAGAAGAACATCGCCTCCTTCGCCTCGGTATAGTCGTCCCAGCGGTCGAGGCTGGCCTTGTCGATGGGCGACAGCTTCCAGCGTCTTCAGCGGGTCGGTCTCGCGCGCCATGAAGCGGGCGCGCTGTTCGTCGCGCGTGACCGAGAACCAGTATTTGTACAGCCGGATGCCCGAGCGGACGAGCATCCGCTCCAGCTCCGGCGCCTGGCGCATGAATTCCAGGTATTCGGACGGGCGTGCAGAAGCCCATCACCCGTTCCACCCCGGCGCGGTTGTACCAGCTGCGGTCGAAGAACACGATCTCGCCCGCGGTCGGCAGATGCTCGATATAGCGCTGGAAGAACCACTGGCCCTTTTCCTTCTCGCCCGGCTTGGTCAGCGCCACGACGCGGGCATAGCGCGGGTTCAGATGCTCCATGAACCGCTTGATCGTGCCGCCCTTGCCGGCGGCATCGCGGCCCTCGAACAGGATCACGAACTTCTGCCCGGTCTCCTGCGCCCAGATCTGCACCTTCAGCAGTTCGGCCTGCAGCTTGGCCTTCTCGGCCTCATAGACTGCCACGCCCATGCGGCGCGGGCATAGGGGTAGTGGCCACTTTCAAAGCTCGCCGGGGGGCTGTGGTCGTGCAGCGTCGGAAAACTGCGCGGCGCACCGGGAACGGCGGCGTCGGGATCGGGCTGCGGCGGCGGCGGTGTCTGGTCGTCCATCTCTCACTCCCTCTCGGTTCCTTCATCCGCGAGGGTGGCCGAGTCGCATCAGGCTGCCTTGATGCGTGTCAAGAAACCGTTACAAATCCGGGATCGTTGCAAAGGGGAAACAGCCGATGATCACGCTTTACGGGGTTTACCGCTCGCGCGCGTCGCGGCCTTTGTGGCTCTTGGGCGAGGCCGGGGTGGCGTTTCGCCATGTGCCGGTGATCCAGGCCTACCGGGTGGCCCCGGGCAGCGATCCGGGAATGTGGACGACGGTCACGCCCGAATTTCTGGCGGTCAATCCGATGGGGCAGATACCTGCGCTGACCGATGGCGACCTGCTGCTGACCGAGTCGCTGGCGATGACGCTTCACCTGGCACGCGCCTATGGCGGTGTGCTCGGCCCGCAGACGCTGGCCGAAGAGGGCGAGATGACAAACTGGGCCTTCTTCGCGGCGAGCGCGATCGAGCCGGTTTCGATCGTGATCCTGCGCGGTGAAACGGAGCAGCCGGACGCCGTCGCCTCGGCGGCCGAGGCGCTGGCGCGTCCCCTCTCACGCCTGGAGGCGCATCTGGCCGGACGGGAATGGCTGCTGGACCGGTTCACCGCGGCCGATATCTGCGTGGCGGAATGCCTGCGCTATGCACAGGGCCATGCAGGACTGGTGGCGCGTTTTCCGGTGACATTCGCCTGGCTCACCCGGTGCCAGGCGCGTCCGGCTTTCCAGGCCATGTGGACCGCGCGGGCGGCAGAACCGGCGTGACCGCTGGCCGGTTTGGGGTTTGGTGATCGAGCGAGGGCAAATGAAAACACCCCGCCAAACGGGCGGGGTGCATTGTCAGACTTGAGCAGTCTGTCAGGCGCGCGCGGCGCGGCGGCGCTTGAGGGCACCGAAGCCCACCAATGCGCTGCCGAGCAGCAGAACCCCGGCGGGCAGCGGCACAGCCGAGACTTGCGCGACCTGGATGCCGTCAATGCTGAAGCCATCGTTCAGGAGCGGCTTGCCGTCGACGACCTTCGTAAAGTTCGCCAGTTCGATCGTCGCCGACTTGAGCGCCTGACCGAAGTCAACCACCACGAGCTTCGTCGTGCCGTTCGTATACACGTTCTTGTTCAGAACCTCCTCGACCTGCCCATCGACAATGATCCGCAGGAAAGCGCCCACGTCGGTCGCATCGGTCAGGGCGAAGACCAGCTTGTTGAACAGCCCGCCACCAAGCGACACGTCCCACCGCATCCCGAAGGTGTCGTTGCTGTCAAGGAACCAAGCCCCGCCGGTCGGCGCGACGTTCTTCCGGCCATAGACGGTGCCATTGCGCAGCGCGAGTTGAGTTCCGGTGTTCGTGACCGTGGTGTTGTTGCCGGCATCCGTCACAGTGCCGCCCGTGCCCTTGCCGCCAAGCGTCTTGAACGTGCCGACATTGGTAGCAAGAGTGCCCACCTCACGACGACCGCCAGCGGTGCCGAGAGCTTCGAAATCCTGGGTGGTCGACGTCCAGCCGGACGTGATCGTCCCGAAGTCGCCAACATTCTTGATCTCGACCGAAACACTGGCGGCCGACGCCGCCCCTGCCACAACCGCGAAAATCGCCGCACCAATCGTCGTCTTGAAATTCAACATACCCATACCTCCTGACACAAAGCCGCCACATTTCGCGTCAATTGACACGGTTCCGCCATACTCGCAAGCAGGGCGCGAGAAAAAAACTGTTTCCATTCATGCGTTTCAACGACAGTTAACGAGTTTTCCAAGAATTGTCGCCGCGGAGACAACAATTGCCATGCGGTGCGCCACAGGAATGCCACAATCCCCGGTCGCATCTCAATTTCGGCACACACGTCTGGGGTTATCTCCTCCCGCCACCCTACATCTTGCGCCGAATCCCGCTTGGATGGTCTACTGCTGCGCCAACCCAGAACAAGAATCGAGCATTGCATGGCCTCCGACAGACTTGGCGACCTTCTTTCCGGCAACGCAGACACCTACGACGCTTCGTCCATCGAGGTGCTGGAGGGGCTGGAGCCGGTGCGCAAGCGACCCGGCATGTATATCGGCGGCACCGACGAGCGGGCGCTGCATCACCTGGTGGCCGAGGTGCTGGACAACTCGATGGACGAGGCGGTGGCGGGCCACGCCACCCGCATCGAGGTGGAACTGCACGCCGATTACTCGCGTGACGATCCGCGACAACGGCCGCGGCATCCCGGTCGACCCGCATCCCGAAATTCCCCGGCAAGTCGGCGCTGGAGGTGATCCTCTGCACGCTGCACGCGGGCGGCAAGTTCTCGGGCAAGGCCTATGAGACCTGCGGCGGCCTGCACGGCGTGGGCGCGAGCGTGGTGAACGCCCTGTCGCGACCGGATGCGGGTGGAGGTGGCGCGCAACAAGGAGCTTTACGTGCAGGAATTCGCGCGCGGCGTCCCGCAGGGCCCGGTGACAAAGGTCGGCCCCGCCCCGAACCGGCGCGGCACCACGCGTGACCTTCCACCCCGACGCCGAGATCTTCGGGCACCTGCAGTTCAAGCCCGCGCGGCTGCTGAAGATGGCGCGCTCCAAGGCCTATCTGTTCTCGGGCGTCGAGATCCGCTGGAAATCGGCCGTCAGCGATGGCGAGACGCCGCAGGAGGCGGTGTTCCACTTTCCCGGCGGCCTGGGCGACTACCTGTCGGAACAGCTGAGCGGCAGCCACCACCTATTCCGACCGCCCCTTTGCCGGAAAGGTCGGCTTCCCCGAGAAATTCAACGTGCCCGGCTCGGTCGAATGGGCGATCAACTGGACGCCGGCGCGCGACGGCTTCCTGCAAAGCTACTGCAACACCGTGCCCACGCCCGAAGGCGGCACGCACGAGGCCGGGTTCTGGTCGGCGATCCTGAAGGGCATCCGCGCCTATGGCGAGCGGGTGAAGAACCGCAAGGCCGACCTGATCACCCGCGACGACATGCTGGCGGGCGGCTGCGCCGTGATCTCGATCTTCATCCGCGAGCCGCAATTCGTCGGCCAGACCAAGGACCGGCTGGCCACCGAAGAGGCCGCGCGGCTGGTCGAAGGCGCGGTGCGCGACCATTTCGACACCTGGCTGGCGGCGGACACCGAAATCGGCCGGCGCGATCCTCGATTTCCTGATCCTGCGCGCCGAGGAACGGCTGAAGCGCCGCGCAGGAAAAGGAGACGCAGCGCAAGACCGCCACCAAGAAGCTGCGCCTGCCCGGCAAGCTGGTGGACTGCTCCGCCACCGACGCGCGAGGGGACGGAGCTGTTCATCGTCGAGGGCGACAGCGCGGGCGGGTCGGCCAAGATGGCGCGCGACCGCACGAACCAGGCGCTGCTGCCGCTGCGGGGCAAGATCCTGAACGTGCTGGGGGCCGCCTCCGGCAAGATGGGCGCGAATGCCGAGATCAACGACCTCTGCCAGGCGCTTGGCGTGCGCGATGGGCACCAGTTCAACGTCGATGACCTGCGCTATGACAAGATCATCATCATGACCGACGCCGACGTGGACGGCGCGCATATCGCCAGCCTGCTGATGACCTTCTTCTTCACCCAGATGCGCCCGATGATCGACAAGGGCCACCTGTATCTGGCCTGCCCGCCCTTGTACCGCCTGACCCAGGGCGCGCGGCGCGTCTACGTTCTGGACGACGCCGAGAAGGAGCGCGTGCTGGCCGAGGGCCTGGGCGGCAAGGGCAAGATCGACGTGCAACGCTTCAAGGGCCTGGGCGAGATGGACGCCAAGGACCTGAAGGACACCACGATGAACCCCCTGACCCGCAAGCTGATCCGCGTGTCGATCGACGAGGACGAACCGGGCGAAACCGGCGATCTGGTCGAGCGGCTGATGGGCAAGAGGCCGGAACTGCGGTTCCAGTATATCACCGGAGAATGCGAGGTTTGTGGAGGAGTTGGATGTGTGAGGGGGTGAGCTTTGTTCTTGATATACGCTGACTAAGCCGATCAGGACGGAAAGCCAGCTTAGGGTGCGCACTCATTGCGCACCGTATCGGCCGGCGCATTCCGCGTGTTGCGCAATGAATGCGGACCTTACGGTCGGTTCGCTGGTGCGTCCCTCGCCGTAGGGCGGGGTTCACCCCGCCATCGACAGTCCGGCATTGGATGGCGGGGTGAACCCCGCCCTACGTCGTTAACTCCGGCTTACCTGCGCCGGGCCTGGGCCTCTGACCCCAAGGTTTACCTAGCGTCATCCCTGTGCCACCCTGCCTGCATCCGCAGGAAGGGATCGCCATGCCTCGCCGCAGTCTTCGCTACCGTCCTGATCGCGCTGGCGCTTGCCGGGCCTGCGGCGGCGGAGACGCCCGCCATCATCGAGGCGGCGACGGCAGGGAACTTTGCGGCCTGCCGCGAGGCGGGGGGCACGCCTTCGACCGGGCCTGACTATCTGACCGAGGTCGAGCTGAACGGCGACGGCACGCCGGACTACGTGATGAACCTGATGGGGCTGACCTGCGAGAATGCCGTGAGCTACTTCTGCGGCTCGGCGGGTTGTCCGGTGACGGTCTGGCTGTCGGGGCCGGGCGGCCATGCAGAGGCGTGGTCGAATTACGCGCAAGGGATCGAGGTACAAGGGCAAACGGTGGTGGCCTATCTGCATGGGCAGTTCTGCAACCCGCCGACCACGGGCGCTGACGGCTGCGAGGAACGGCTGGATTTCGCGGGCAAGACGGCCAGCGCCGCTGCTTCGCCCGATCCGAGCCACCGCCGAAACGTCTGCGCCGGCGGTCCGTCGCGCCCGATCCGGCGCGGTGGGAGTTGCGCCAGCCCGAAGGCTCGCCTGCCGTGGCCGTCGTGGGCGGGCCGGGCGCATTGCGCAGCATGGCGGCCTTCTGCCTTGAAGGTCAGCCCTGGCTCGCCCTTCTGTTCCACGAACCGCCGACCGCCGACACCCTCGCGCTGCAATTCGACTTTGCCTCGCACGGGCCCATCGGAGGCCCCGCGCAGCGCGAGGCGACCAGCGGGGGCGCCTATATGGTCACGCTGAACGGCAGCCCGCTTGCCTCGTGGCTGGCGGGGCGTGACGCTTCGGCGGCGCTGGCGGTGGATGGGCGGAGCATCGGCACCGTCTCGCTCGCCGGGTCGAGCAAGGCGTTGCGCGGCGCACTGGCGCCCTGCCTGCGGTTCTGAGTCACGCGGAAAATCCGCGCCTAGCGCGAAAAAACTCGCGCTGCGTGAACGGCTTCACAGAGTGTCGTCCGAGCGCGTGGCAAATATCCTTCACGGCGCCGATACGGGGCCGTCTGCGGAAGGATACACGCCATGATCGCCTCACCTGCCATCATCACCTTCATCGAAGGGCTTCTGGGCTCGGGGCGCGCGGAACGGTCCGCGCTTGACCGGATCACCGGGCGGACCGGTTTCTCGGCCCGGCGCAAGAGCGTCGCCGATGCCTGCCACGAGCTTTATCTGGCCGATGAGGCCACCCTGAAGGACATGGGCCTGACCCGTCAGCACGTGCTGCGGATGATGGGCCAACAGTTCGGCCGCTAACGGCCGGAGGGGGCGTGCGCGTCGATCCCCTTCGCCGCCACGCCCCGACCCCTTTCCACATGCTCGCTTGCAGGGTTCCCCCACGGCCCGAACACATAGACCGACCTCTCTTCCCCAACACTTTGCAGGAATGCCTTGCCCGCTGCACGCGGGACACGACCCGGCACGGAAGCGCCAAGGCGGGTCACACGGTCGCGAGCGGGCTGGTTGCGCCGGATTTGCGCGCTAGGTCCGACTGATGCGCTGGATTGCCGTCGCCCTTTGCCTGTCGTCTGCATCGCCCGCCCTTGCCCAGCAGGTGGAGGTGGATCTGGAACTGGTCCTGCTGGCCGATGCGTCCGGCTCGATCACCGATGACGAGATCGCGTTCCAGCGGCAGGGCTATGCGGCGGCGATCACGGACCCCGCCGTGCTGGGCGCGATTGCAAACACACTGACCGGCAGCATCGCCGTGACCTATGTCGAATGGGCCGCCAATCAGGCGACCGTCGTGGACTGGACGCTGATCGACAGTCCGCAGGCGGCGGAGCGGTTCGCGGCGGCCTTGCTGGAACCGCCGCGGCAGGCCTATGGGCGTAACGCGATCGGGGCGGCACTGGTCGAAGGACAGCGGCTGATCGAGCGCAACGGCTTCGACGGCTTCCGCCGGGTGATCGACTTTTCGGGCGACAGCGCCAACAACTACGGCGCGCCGCCGACGGCCGTGGCCCGCGATCAGGTCGTGGCGGCAGGGATCACGATCAACGGACTGCCTATCCTGTGCCTCGATTGTGCGGGCGGCGGGCGACGCGGTCTGGAGGCGGCCTATGAGGAACAGATCATCGGCGGGCCGGGCGCGTTCGTGGTGCTTGCGGACGGACGGGACAGTTTCGCGGCGGCCGTGCGCCGCAAGCTGATCCTCGAGATTTCAGGGCTTACACCAGAAACCGCGCCTGCCTCGGTGATGGGCGGACAGCAGGCTCCCTAGCGCGTCAGCCCTTTGGCTGCTGGATGCTTGCCACGTACTGGCCAAGCTGCACCAGACGCAGCGGCGTCGGCGTCTGGATGCCGTCGCCGCTGTCGAAGAGCACCATGTTGCTGTCCAGAAGCGGCGCGAAGCGCGGCATCACCCGGCCGTCTTCCTGTGCATATCCCCAGATCTGCGCCATGACGCGCGTCATCGGAAAGCTTCCGCCGTTACGCGCCGCGATGGTCGTCAGGTTGGCCGGTTTCTGCGGCAGGCCTGCCGCCTCCGGTCCGTTCCCGATGCCTGTCGCGCCATGGCACCCGGCGCAATAGGTCGCGAAATCCTCGGCACCGGTGGGCACCGGCTCGGCGGCCTCGCGACTGGTGGGCAGGCAGGCCGCGAGCAGGCCAAGTGCCGCCAGCGGTGCGATGAGAAACAGCGGCGAGATTGACTGCATCGGGGCCCCCTTGTGGTTTTCACCGATCAAACCACTTCGGTCGTCGCCGCGCAACGTCAGACGACGCGCCCCGCCTGCAGATGCACCGTCCGGTCCATCCGGGCCGCAAGCGCAAGGTTGTGCGTCGCGATCAGCGCCGACAGCCCGGTTTCGCGCACCACCTGCATCAGCGTGTCGAACACCTGATCCGAGGTTTCGGGATCGAGGTTGCCCGTCGGCTCGTCGGCCAGCAGAAGCTTCGGCGCGGTTGGCCAGCGCCCGGCAGAAGGCCACGCGCTGCTGCTCGCCCCCCGACAGCGCCGCCGGGCGATGGTCGGCCCGCGGCGCGATGCCGACCCGGGCCAGCAAGCTCGGCGCGCGCGCGCCTCGGCCTGCGCTGCGGGCACGCCATTGGCAAGCTGCGGCAGCACGATGTTCTCCAGCGCGGTGAATTCGGGCAGCAGGTGGTGGAACTGGTAGATGAAGCCCACATCGGCGCGGCGCGCCTCGGTCCGCGCGCGGTCGCCCAGACCGTTCATCGCGCGGCCCGCATGGCTGACCTCGCCCGCATCGGCGGTGTCGAGCAGCCCCGCGATATGCAAGCAGCGTCGACTTGCCCGCGCCCGAGGGTGCGACCAGCGCCACCACCTCGCCCGGCGCGACCGAAAGCGTCGCCCCGCGCAGCACCTGCACCTCGCCGGGGCGTGCCGCGGTTGTAGGTCTTGACCAGACCGTCGAGCGCCAGCATCGGCTCACTCATAGCGCAGCGCCTCGACCGGGTTCATCCGCGCCGCGCGGCGGGCGGGGAAGATCGTGACGATGAACGACAGGCCAAGTGACAAGGCCACGGCAGACAGCACGTCGCTGCACCTGCAAGCTTCGCCGGCAGCGCGTAGATGCCCCGGATCGAGGGGTCCCAGACCCCGCCGCCCGAGACATAGTTCACGAGGCTGAAGATCGGGTCGATGTAGATGGCGAACAGACAGCCCAGGATCACGCCCGAGCGCGGTGCCGACAAGCCCGGTCGATGCCCCGCACAGGAAGAAGATCCGCAGGATCGACCCCTCGGTCAGCCCCATCGTGCGCAGGATGCCGATGTCGCGGCCCTTGTTCTTCACCAGCATGATCAGGCCCGAGATGATGTTCATCGCGGCGATCAGCACCAGCACCGAAAGGATGACGAACATCACGTTGTCCTCGATGTCGAGCGCGCGCAGGAACGCGCCCGCGCTGTCGCGCCACGACCAGAGCAGCGTGCGCTCGTTGCCCGCGGCCAGCAGGGCGGGGGCCAGATCCTCGACCCTGTCGGGGTCGGCCACCATCACCTCGATCTCGTCGGCCATGCCCTCGCGGTTGAAGTAGCTCTGCGCCTCGGCGAAGGGCATGTAGACGCGGGTCTGGTCGATGTCCCAGCGCCCGGCGCGTGAAGATGTAGACCACCTCGTAGGCCTTGACGCGCGGGCTGGTGCCGAACGCGGTCTTGACCCCGTCGGGCGAGATCAGCCGGATGCGGTCGCCCACCGTCACGCCCAGTTCGCGCGCGACGCCCGACCCGATGGCGATGCCCTCGTCGAAGCGGGCGATGTCGCCCTGCGCCGTGTCAGGGTCTGCGATCCGGGGCAGCGACGCGAGGTCGTCGGCGCGGATGCCGAACACCTCGACGCCCGCGTTGCGGCCCTGGAAGGTGGCCATGACCTGCCCCTTCACCAGAGGTGCCGCCCGGGTGACGCCCGGCACGGCGGCCAGCCGTTCGGCCAGCGCGTCATAGTCGGTGAAGGTGCGGACGGTCTGGCCCGTCTCGGTCTCCCACGGCGTGGAATAGACCGTCACATGGGCATTGGCGCCCAGGATCGTATCGACGAACTCCGCCCGGAAGCCCGCGCGCACCGCCAGCGTGGCGATCAGCGCAAAGACCGCCAGCGTGATGCCGATCAGGCTGATCCAGGTCATCACGCTGACGCCGCCCTCGGCCCGCCGGGCGCGCAGGTAGCGCCAGGCGATCATCCATTCGAAGGCGGCGAAGGGGGGCGTGCGGGTGGCCATTGTGGTCCTGTCGGGCGGCGATCGGGCCCCTGCTATCTTCTGTTCACAAATATCCTCGGGGGGTCCGGGGGGCAGACGGCCCCCCGGCCTCTGCCGCGGTCGCGCCGCTTACAGTCCGGCGTAGATCGCCGCCACCCGCGCCACGGCGTCCTCCGGCGACATCTCCTCGCTGACGCCGGTGCGGCGCGAGGTCAGTTCGACCTTGCCGGTCGCCAGCCCGCGCGGGCCGACGGTGATCCGCCAGGGCAGGCCGATCAGGTCCATCGTGGCGAACTTCGCCCCGGCCCGTTCGTCGCGGTCGTCGTACAGCGGCTCCAGCCCCTTGGCCGTGCAAGCGCCTTGTAGAGCCTCGCGCAGGCCGCATCGGCGGCGCTGTCGCCCTGCTTCAGGTTGACGATGCCGACCGGGAACGGGGTCACGCCCTCGGGCCAGATGATGCCCTTGTCGTCGTGGCTCGCCTCGATGATCGCGCCCAGAAGGCGGCTGACACGCCGATGCCGTGCGAGCCCATCTGCGACCGGCACGCGCTCGCCGTTCGTCGTTGACCACGACGGCGCCCATCGGTTCGGAATACTTGGTGCCGAAGAAGAAGATCTGCCCGACCTCGATCCCGCGCGCCGACCTTGCGGCGCGCCTCGGGGATCGGCGTCGAAGACCGCCGGGTCGTGGGTCTCGTCGGTGCGGGCGTAGAGGGTGGTGAACTCCTTGCACGATCGCCGCGCACTCGGCGCGGTCGTCGTAGTCGATCTCGCGGTCGCCGAGCTTCAGGTCGGTGATCGCGCTGTCGTAGAACACCTCGCTCTCGCCGGTCGGGGCCAGCACGAGGAATTCATGCGTGTTGTCGCCGCCGATGGGGCCCGAGGCCGCGCGCATCGGGATCGCCTGTCAGCCCCATGCGTTCATAGGTGCGCAGGTAGCTGACCATGTGGCGGTTGTAGGCGTGCAGCGCGGCGTCGCGGTCGACGTCGAAGTTGTAGCCGTCCTTCATCAGGAACTCGCGCCCGCGCATCACGCCGAAGCGCGGCCGCATCTCGTCGCGGAACTTCCACTGGATGTGGTAGAGCGTCAGCGGCAGGTCCTTGTAGCTGCTGACATGGGCGCGGAAGATGTCGGTGATCATCTCCTCGTTCGTCGGGCCGTAGAGCAGGTCGCGCTTCTGGCGGTCGGTGATGCGCAGCATCTCCTCGCCGTAGTCGTCGTAGCGGCCGCTTTCGCGCCACAGGTCGGCGGGTTGCAGCGTGGGCATCAGCAGCGGGATGTGCCCGGCGCGGCTGCTGTTCCTCATGCACGATCTCCTCGATCCGGCGCAGCACCCGGTAGCCGAGCGGCAGCCAGGAATAGATGCCCGGCCGCCTGCTGCTTGATCATGCCGGCGCGCAGCATGTAGCGGTGGCTGACGATCTGCGCCTCGGCGGGGTTTTCCTTGAGGACGGGCAGGAAGTAGCGGGTCAGACGCATGCGGGACTCTTTCTCGGGCTTCCGGTTGCGCATCGCTTAAGCGATCCGCATGTTTTGGGCAAGGGACCGGCGGGCGCGGGCTTGCCGGAAGGGCCTCAGTCGGCCAGAAGGGGCGGCAGGAGACAAGGGACATTTGGCATGGCGCTGCCGGTTCGGGATCAGCTGAAATACTGGGGGATCGCGGCGGTCGTCTTTCTGCTGCTGCTCTGGTTCCTGGGCGACGTGATGCTGCCCTTCCTCGTCGGCGGGGCCATCGCCTATTTCCTCGATCCGGTCGCCGACCGGCTGGAACGGGCGGGCCTGAGCCGGGTGGCCGCGACGGCGGTGATCTCGCTGGTGGCGCTGCTGGTGGTCGTGCTGCTGGTGCTGGCGGTCATCCCGACGCTGGTCAGCCAGCTTGACCGCGCTGATCAACGCCGCGCCCGACGATCGCGAAGCAGTTGCAGGCCTTCCTGCTCGAACGCTTCCCCGAACTGGCCGACAGCACCTCGACCATGCGCCAGACGCTGGCCGCAGATCGGCGAGGCGATCCAGGCGCGCGGGGGCGAACTGGCGAACGGCGTGCTGACCTCGGCCCTCGGCGCTGATCTCGGTCGTGGTCTTCATCGTCGTGGTGCCGGTCGTGGCCTTCTACCTGCTGCTGGACTGGGACCAGATGGTCGCCCGGATCGACGGCATGCTGCCGCGCGACCATGCCCCGACCGTCCGGCGGCTGGCGCGCGAGATCGACGCGGTGCTGGCCGGCTTCGTGCGCGGGCAGGTGTCGGTCTGCCTGATCCTGGGCACCTTCTATTCCGTCGGCGCTGATGGTGGCGGGGCTGCAGTTCGGGCTGATCGTGGGCGCGATTGCCGGGGCGATCACCTTCATTCCCTATGTCGGCTCGCTGGTCGGCGGGGCGCTGGCCATCGGGCTGGCGCTGTTCCAGTTCTGGGGCGACTGGGTGTAGATCGGCATCGTCGCCGCGATCTTCGCCGTCGGGCAGTTCGTCGAGGGCAACATCCTGACGCCCAAGCTGGTCGGCAAATCGGTCGGCCTGCATCCGGTCTGGCTGCTGTTCGCGCTGTCGGCCTTCGGGTCGATCTTCGGCTTTGTCGGCATGCTGGTCGCGGTGCCGGTCGCGGCCTCGCTCGGGCGTGCTGACGCGCTTCGGGGTCGAGCAGTACCAGCCAGAGCCTGCTCTATCGCGGCGTGGCCGAGGCGCGAGCCGCCGATCCTGCCGCGCCGAGGACGAGACGCGGCCGCGTGAGCCGCCAACTGGCCTTCGACCTGCCCGCGCGCGAGGCGCTGGGGCGCGGCGATTTCTTCGTCTCGCCGTCCAATGCGCTGGCGCTGGCGGCGCTGGACGGCTGGCGCGACTGGCCGGGCGGGCGGATGCTGCTGGTCGGGCCGGAAGGGTCGGGCAAGACCCATCTGGCGCATGTCTGGGCGGCCGACAGCGGCGCCGATGATCGCAGCGGCGAGCGACTTGCGCGACGGCGGACCTGCCCGCGCTGGCCGCAGGCGCGCGCGCTGGTGGTCGAGGATGCCGACCGCGTGGCGGGCGACTGCGGCGGCCGAAGCGGCGCTGTTCCATCTGCACAACCTGGCGGCCGCGCGCGGCTGCCGCTGCTGGTGACCGCGCGCGACCCCGCCGCGCGACTGGGGGCTGGCCTTGCCCGATCTGGACAGCCGGATGCAGGCCATGCGCGCTGACCCGGCTCGATCCGCCCGACGACGCGCTGCTGTCGGCCGTGCTGGTCAAGCTGTTCGCCGACCGCCAGATCGCCGTGGCGCCCGACGCTGATCCCCTATCTGGTCAGCCGGATGGACCGGTCGATCGCCGCCGCGCGCGATCTGGTGGCAGCGCTGGATGCGCGCGCGCTGGCCGAGGGGCGGCCCGTCACCCGCGCGACTGGCCGGCGACGTTGCTGGACAGGCTCGGCGACGAGTGAAACACTGTCATCATCGCTGTCACAATAGCAGCGGCATAAGCGCGTCACGATGACCCAGGCCGATTTCCTCAAGGCCCCGTTTCCCGCCCCGTCGACGCTGCCCGTGGCCGAAACGCACGGGCCCGCGGCGCTTCTTCAACCGCGAGCTCAGCTGGCTGGCCTTCAACTGGCGCGTGCTGGAAGAGGCGGCGAACCCCGCGCGTGCCCGCTGCTGGAGCGGCTGCGCTTCCTGTCGATCTCGGCCACCAACCTGGACGAATTCTACACCGTGCGCGTCGCGGGCCTGCGCGCGCTGGTGCGCGACGGGCAATGCGACGCTGTCCGAAGACGGCCGCAGCCCGGCCGAACAGCTGCCGCTGATCAACGCCGATGCGCGGCGCCTGATGCAGACGCAGCAGACCACCTTCAACAAGCTGAAGCAGCGAGATGGAGGCGCAGGGCATCACGCTGCTGACCCGCTCCAAGCTGACAGCGCGCGACCTCAAGTTTCTGGAGGCGCACTTCCTGACCAAGGTCTTCCCGGTGCTGTCGCCGCTGGCGATCGACCCGGCGCACCCGTTCCCGTTCATCCCCAACACCGGCTTCTGCCTGGCGCTGGAACTGGAACGCGAGCCGCGACCGCCGCGCGCTGCAGGCGCTGCTGCCGATCCCGCAGCAGATCGCCCGCTTCGTGCCGCTGCCCGGCAAGCACGGCGAGCACCGCTTCCTGCCGCTGGAAGAACTGCTGCTGCTGCATCTGGACATGCTGTTCCCCGGCTATACCGACCGGGGCCACTGCACCTTCCGCGTGCTGCGCGACAGCGACCTGGAGGTCGAGGACGAGGCCGAAGATCTGGTGCGCGAGTTCGAGACCGCGCTGAAACGCCGCCGCCGGGGCGAGGTGATCCGCCTGAAGATGTCGCGCCGGCGCGCCGGACGACCTGCGCGCGCTGATCATGGAAGAACTGGGCGTCACCGAGGACGAGGTGGTCGAGGTGCGCGGGCCTTCTGGGCGTCGCCGACCTGAAGGAACTGGTGCTGTCCAGCCGCCGCGACCTGCTGTGGCCGCCCTTCACGCCGCGCGTGCCGGAACGGGTGCAGGACCACGACGGCGACATGTTCGCCGCGATCCGGCAGAAGGACATGCTGCTGCATCACCCCTACGAGACCTTCGACATGGTGATCCGCTTCCTGGAACAGGCGGCGCGCGACCCGAACGTGCTGGCGATCAAGCAGACGCTGTACCGCACCAGCCTGGGACAGCCCGATCGTCGCGGCGCTGTGCGAGGCGGCCGAGGCGGGCAAGTCGGTGACGGCGCTGGTCGAACTGAAGGCCCGCTTCGACGAGGCCGCGAACATCCGCCAGTCGCCGCCGGCTGGAACGGGCCGGGCGCGCATGTCGTCTACGGCTTCATCAACTACAAGACCCACGCCAAGATCAGCACCGTGGTGCGGCGCGAGGGCGACAATCTGGTCACCTATACCCATTACGGCACCGGCAACTATCACCCGATCACCGCGCGCATCTACACCGACCTGTCGCTTCTTCACCTGCGACCCGGCGCTGGGGCGCGATGCGACCAAGGTGTTCAACTACCTGTCGGGCTATGTGCAGCCCGAGGGGCTGGAAAACCTCGCCATCTCGCCCGATCAACCTGAAATCGCGCCTGCTGGAGCTGATCGCGGCCGAGGCCGATCATGCCCGCGCGGGCCGCCCGGCGGAGATCTGGGCCAAGATGAACAGCGCTGATCGAACCCGACGTGATCGACGCGCTTTATGCGGCCAGCCAGGCCGGGGTGAAGATCAGCCTGGTCGTGCGCGGCATCTGCGGCGTGCGGCCCGGCGTGAAGGGGCTGTCGCGAGAACATCCGCGTGAAATCCATCGTCGGGCGGTTCCTGGAACACAGCCGCATCGTCTGTTTCGGCAACGGCCACGGCCTGCCGTCGAAGAAGGCGCGGGTGTTCATCTCCTCGGCCGACTGGATGGGGCGCAACCTGACGCGCCGGGTGGAAACGCTGGTCGAGATGCATAACCCCACGGTGAAGAAGCCAGATCGTCAGCCAGATCATGGCCGCCAACCTGGCGGACGAGGCGCAAAGCTGGGTGCTGGCAGCCCGACGGCAGCTATCGCCCGCGACCTGGCAGCCGCGGGTGACGACAGCTGTTCAACTGCCACCGCTTCTTCATGGAGAACCCGTCGCTTTCCGGGCGCGGCACGGCGGGGGCCAAGGATGTGCCCGCGCCTTGCGCATTGCCCGTCGACTGAAGTCGCTGATGGCATTGACCCTGCGGCGGCCGGGGCGGCATGTTCGCGCCCGACAAGCGGAGACTGCCACGATGCCAGACCGACACCGACAACCGGCGATGACTGGGGGCCCGTTCGGCCGCCCGCTGTTCGACGACCCCTCGGCCCGCGCGCTGTGCCGGGTGGGCGTGGTCGATGTCGGCTCGAACTCGGTCCGGATGGTGGTGTTCGACGGCGCCGCGCGCAGCCCGGCCTATTTCTACAACGAAAAGATCATGTGCGGCCTGGGCAAGGGCCTGGCCGAAACCGGGCGGCTGAACCCGCGCGGGCGCGAGCCGCGCGCTGGTCGGCGCTGAAGCGCTTTGCGCTTGCTGGCCGAGGGGATGGAGCATCGCCCCGCTGACCGTGGTCGCCACCGCCGCCACGCGCGAGGCCGAGGACGGCGCCGGACTTCCAGGCCGCAGGTGCTGCGCGAAACCGGGCCTGCGCCTGTGGGTCATCGACGGCGACGAAGAGGCGCGGCTTTCGGCGCAGGGCGTGCTTCTGGGCTGGCCCGATGCGAAGGGCATCGTCTGCGACATCGGCGGCAACTCGATGGAACTGGCCGCGGATCGGCGGCGGCAAGGTGGGCGCGCGGGCGACCTCGACCCCGCTGGGCCCGTTCCGGCTGCAGCAGGTTGACGGCTGGGCCGAAGGCGCGGCGCGCCCATATCGCCAGCGTTCTGAGCGACGATGCAAGAAGCTGATCCCGGCCAAGGCGACCGCGCATCTACCTGGTCGGCGGAGTCGTGGCGGGTGATCGCCCGGCTGGACATGGAACGGCGCAACTATCCGCTGACCGTGCTGCACGAATACCGGATGACGCCCGAAGGGCTGCTCGACACGCTGGACTGGATCGCGGCCAGCGACCTTGCCGTGCTGCGCGGCCGGACCGGCACCTCGCCGGAGCGGATGGAACTGGTGCCGCTGGCCTGCGAGGTGCTGCGCGAGCTGATCGAGGTGCTGCAAGCCGCGCGAGATCGACGTCTCGGCCTATGGCATCCGCGAGGGGCTGCTGTACGAACAGATGCCCGACCGCCTGCGCGCCCGCGATCCGCTGATCGAGGCCGCGCGGATGGCCGAAATGACCTCAGGCCCGCATGCCGGGCTTCGGCAAGAAGCTGTTCGACTTCCTCGAACCGCTGTTCCAGGATGCCGACCGCCGAACGGCTGCGCCTGATCAAGGCGGCCTGCCTGCTGCACGACACCACCTGGCGCGCGCACCCCGACTACCGGGCCGAGGTCTGTTTCGACAACGCCACCCGGGCCAACCTTGGCGGGCTGGACCATCCGGGCCGGGTGTTCCTGGGGCTGGCGCTGCTGCACCGCTACAAGAACAGCCGCGCCGGATCGCGGCTGGAACCGCTGTTCCGGCTGCTGACCGACGACGAGATCCGCGATGCCGAAGTGCTGGGCAAGGCGATGCGCTTTGGCGCGATGTTCTCGGTCGGCGATCCGGCAACTGGCGGGCACGCTGCAGCTGGAGGCCGAAGAAAAAGGCAGCTGGAACTGGAGCTGACGCCGCTCGGCGAGGGGCTTGTTCGGCGAAGTGGCGCAGGCGCGGTTCACCTCGCTGGCCACTGGCGCTGAAGGCGCGACCCGTCGTGACGCAGGCAGTCGCGGCATGATGCGGCTGGACCATCTCGCCGTTTCGGCGGCGACGCTGGACGAGGGTGTCGGCGGCGGTCGAGGCGGCGCTTGGCGTGCCGCTCGCGCCGGCGGCGGGCAGCATCCGCACATGGGCACGCACAACCGGCTTCTGGGGCTGGGCGATCTCTATCTGGAGGTGATCGCCGTCGATCCCGGCGCGCCGAAACCCGACTGGCCGCGCTGGTTCGACCTTGACCGTTTCGCCGGCGCGCCGCGCGCTGACGAACTGGATCGCGGCCTGCGACGATCTGGAC
Organism: uncultured Alphaproteobacteria bacterium; assembly: GCA_963736565.1. Taxonomy (GTDB): domain Bacteria; phylum Pseudomonadota; class Alphaproteobacteria; order Rhodobacterales; family Rhodobacteraceae; genus Aliitabrizicola. Next base: position 541,067 of record CAVTOW010000005.1, on the reverse strand, counting down.
GCCGAGGTGGCAGCGGGACCCGAAGGCATCGGGCGTGCCCGTGGCGCTGGCGCGCGGCGACTTGCGCTGGCAGATGGCCGTGCCGGCCGACGGGCGGCTGCCCTTCGACGATGCCTTCCCGGCGCTGATCCAGTGGGAGGGCACGGCCCATCCGGCCCGCGCGCCTGCCCGATGCCGGGCGTGCGCCTGACGCGGCTGGAGATCGCCCATCCCGCAGGCGGCCGCCCTGCGCGCGGCGCTGGCGGGGCGCTTCGCCGATCCGCGCGTCGTGATCGTCGCAAGGACCGGTCAAGGCGATGCGGGCCACCTTCGACACCCCGCACGGGACGCGGACGTTGTGACTGATCCGACCCGCCACCGCCGCAGGATGCGGACGGCGTCGCCGCGCATCTGGAACCACTACATCCGCGACACCGCCGGTCACCTTCAACCCGGTCGAAAAGACCGTGGCCGACGTGGCCGATGACCGATCGCCAGCCGCGGCCCGCCTTCTTCGTGGCCGAGCGTGACGGGCGGATCATCGGGTTTTGCCACCTATGGCGCAGTTCCGCGCCGGGGTCGGGCTATGCCGCAGCATGGAACACTCGATCCTGCTGGCCCCCGATGCCGCGGCCAGGGCCTGGGCCGGGCGCTGCTGGCGGCGGTCGAAGACCACGCCCGCGGCGCGGGCGCGCATCAGATGATCGCCGGCGTCAGCGGCCGAGAACGCCGAGGGCGCGCCTTTCATGCGCGCCTGGGCTATGCGCGAAGCCGCGATTCTGCCGCGAGGTCGGCTGCAAATTCGGGCGCTGCATCGACCTTGTGCTGATGCAGAAATTCCTCGACTGACAGCCACGGCGCGCCCCGCTATGCTGCGCCCATGTCGATCTGGACCCGCATCGCCGATGCCCTGTCCGCCCTCGCCGACGGCGAAGCGCTGTCGGCGGTCTTCGACCAGCTGCGCGGCGCCGCCCGAAACGTCGGTCGGCTTTCACCATCGCGGTGATCGCGCTTGGGGCCAAGATGGCCAAGGCCGACGGCGAGGTGACGCGCGACGAGGTGACCGCCTTCCGCCGCGTCTTCACCATTCCGCCGAGGCGAAGAGGCGAACGCCGCCCGGGTCTTCAACCTCGCCCGGCAGGATGTGGCGGGGTTTGATGCCTATGCCCGCAAGATCCGGCGCGATGTTCGACGGCGACAGCAAGGTGCTGGTCGACGTGATGGAGGGGCTGTTCCAGATCTCGGTCGCCGACGGCCCCTATCACCCGAACGAAGAGGCATTCCTGCCACGAGGTCGCCCGAATCTTCGGCTCGGCGAGCCGCTGCTATCGCTCGCTGTGCGCGACGCTTTGTGCCCGATGCGCCGCGCGACCCCTATGACGTGCTGGGCATCGCGCCCGGCGCCAGCCTGGACGAGGCGCGGGCGGCGTGGAAGCAGGCGGTGCGCGACAGCCACCCCGACCGGATGATGGCGCGCGGCGTTCCGGCAGAGGCGGTGAAGCTGGCCGAAAGCGGCTGATCGCGATCAACGAGGCCTGGGAAGAGATCTCGTCGCGGCAGGCCGCGTGATGGCGCCTGCGGCTGGCCACCTACAACGTCGAATGGTTCACGCACTGTTCGATGACCGCAACCGCCTTGCTGGCGGACCGGCGAATGGTCGGCCCGCTACAAGGTGACGCGCGCCGATCAGCGGCGCCCTGGGCATCGTCTTCACCGCGCTGGACGCCGATGCGGTGATGATCATCGAGGCGCCCGACCAGGGATCGCGGCGCGACACGGTGGTCGCGCTGGAACGGTTCGCCGACCTTCGGGCTGCGCACCCGCGCGCGATCATCGGCTTTACCAGCGAGACCGAACAGGAAATCGCGCTGCTCTACGACCCCGACCGCCTGACGGTCCGCCATGACCCGCAGGGCGAGGTCTCCGCCCAGCGTCGAGCGCCCGAGGCGCCGCGGTTCGACACGGTGCTCCGCTTCGACCTCGACGTCGACGCCCGGCCCGAACCGATCCGGTTCTCGAAGCCGCCGCTGGAACTGGCGGTCGACGGCGGACGGCCGCAAGCTGCGGCTGATCGGGGTGCATGCCAAGTCGAAGAACCCGCACGGCGCGCGGACGCGCCGACGAGATGACGCGGGTCGCGATCGACAACCGCCGCAAGCAGCTGGCCGAATGCGTCTGGCTGCGGCGGCGGGTGGACGGCCATCTGGCGGCGGGCGACAGCCTGATCGTGATGGGCGATTTCAACGACGGTCCGGGGCTGGACGAATTCGAAAAGCTGTTCGGCCATTCGGGGGTCGAGATCGTGCTGGGGCTGGATTGCGCGCCCGACCAGCAGCTGTTCGACCCCCACGCGGCAATGGCGCTGGGCGCAGAAGATGGGTTTGCAGCCGACCACGGCGCGCTTCTGGATCGACCCGCAGAAGCGCTATTTCGAGGCGCTTGCTGGATTTCATCATGGTCTCGCCCGACCTGGCGGCGCTGAAGCCCCGACTGGCGCATCTGGCATCCGTTGAACGATCCGGGCTGCCTCAAGGTGCCGGAACTGCGCGAGGCGCTGCTGGCAGGCGTCGGACCATTTCCCGGTGACGCTGGACCTGCCCGGCTGAAGGTTCCGCGACAGGGCGGATACACCCGCCCCGGGCCTGCGCCAGCCCTGCGCCTGTTCTCGGCACAAGCAAGGCTTGGGCGCGGCGCTGGCCCGCCTGCTATAGTCAGACGCATGAAAACGCTTCGGCCCGCCTTGATCGGTCTTGCCCTGTCGCTTGCGCCATTGCCCGCCGCAGCACAGGACGCCCCTGCGCCGCGGAGGCGTTGAGGGCGGGTGCCGACCTGATCGAGCGCGGCGTCCGCTCGATCCTCGAGGGCTGTTCACCGAGATGCAGCCAGCGCTGGAGGAGATGGGCCGCGCGCTGAACGAGATGCGCCCGATGGCCGAGCAGCTGCTGAAGCTGATCGACGACATCGGCAACTACGAGGCGCCGGTGGTGCTGGCGAACGGCGATATCCTGATCCGGCGCAAGCCCGAACGCCGGCCGCCCCGCCCCGGCCCGTCTGCAGGACGGCGAGATCGAGCTTTCAGCCCTCGCGCCTGCGCGGATCAGGCGCAGGATGTCCTTCGCGGCCTCGGGAATGTTGGTGCCGGGGCCGAAGATCGCCTTCACCCCGGCGATCGTAGAGGAACTCGTAATCCTGCTGCGGGATGACGCCGCCGCAGATCACCAGAATGTCGCCCGCGCCCTGCCGCCTTCAGCGCCTCGACCAGCTTGCGGCGCCAGCGTCTTGTGGCCGGCCGCCTGGCGACGAGATGCCGATCACATGCACGTCATTGTCGATGGCGTCCTGCGCCGCCTCCTCCGGGCGTCTGGAACAGCGGGCCCACATCGACGTCGAAGCCGATGTCGGCGAAGGCGGTGGCGATCACCTTGGCGCCGCGGTCATGGCCGTCCTGCCCCATCTTGACGACCAGCATGCGCGGGCGGCGGCCTTCGGCCTCGGCGAAGGCCTCGACATCCTTCTGGATCGCGGCGAAGCCCGTCGTCGCCCTCATAGGCCGCGCCGTAGACGCCGGCGAGGGTCTTCACCTCGGCGCGGTGGCGGCCGAAGACCTTTTCCATGGCCATGCTGATCTCTCCGACCGTGGCCCGGGCGCGCGCGGCGTCGACGGCCGCGGCCAGCAGGTTGCCGCCCTCGCGCGGCGCGGCGGGTCAGCTCGGCCAGCGCCGCCTCGCAGGCGGCCGCATCGCGCGCTGGCGCGGACGTGGCGTCAGCCGCGCGATCTGCGCGTCGCGCACCGCGACGTTGTCGATGTCGCGGATGTCGATCGGGTCTTCGCTCGTCCAGCCGGTACTTGTTGACGCCGACGATCACCTCGTCGCCCCGGTCGATCGGCGGCCTGCCGGCGGGCGGCGCTTTCCTCGATCCGCAGCTTCGGCATGCCGGAGGCGACGGCCTTGGTCATGCCGCCCATCGCCTCGACCTCCTCGATCAGCGCCCAGGCCTCGTCGGCCAGTTCGCGCGGTCAGGCTTTCGACATAGTAGCAGCCCGCCAGCGGATCGACGACCTTGGTGATGCCGGTTTCTTCCTGCAGGATCAGCTGGGTGTTGCGGGCGATGCGGGCGGAGAACTCGGTCGGCAGCGCAATCGCCTCGTCCAGCGCATTGGTGTGCAGCGACTGCGTGCCGCCCAGCACCGCCGCCATCGCCTCATAGGCGGTGCGGACGACGTTGTTGTAGGGGTCCTGCTCCTGCAGCGACACGCCCGAGGTCTGGCAATGGGTGCGCAGCATCAGGCTGTCGGGCTTCTTGCGCGCCGAACTCGGTCATGATCCGGTGCCACAGCAGCCGCGCGGCGCGCAGCTTGGCGGCCTCCATGAAGAAGTTCATGCCGATGGCGAAGAAGAACGACAGCCGCCCGGCGAAGTCGTCCACGTCCATGCCCGCGCGCGATGCGCGGCGCGGACATATTCGCGCCCGTCGGCCAGCGTGAAGGCCAGCTCCTGCACCAGGTTCGCGCCCGGCCTCCTGCATGTGGTAGCCGGAGATCGAGATCGAGTTGAACTTCGGCATCTCGGCCGCGGTGTATTCGATGATGTCGGCGACGATCCGCATCGAGGGTTCGGGCGGATAGATATAGGTGTTGCGCACCATGAACTCCTTCAGGATGTCGTTCTGGATGGTGCCCGACAGCGGCCGCGCGCGGCACGCCCTGTTCCTCGCCCGCGACGATGAAGCTGGCGAGGATCGGGATCACCGCGCCGTTCATCGTCATCGAGACGCTGACCTTTTCCAGCGGGATGCCGTCGAACAGGATCTTCATGTCCTCGACGCGAGTCGATGGCGACGCCGGCCTTGCCGACATCGCCCACCACGCGCGGATGGTCGCTGTCATAGCCGCGATGGGTGGCGAGATCGAAGGCGACCGACACGCCCTGCTGCCCGGCGGCCAGCGCCTTGCGGTAGAAGGCGTTCGATCTCCTCGGCGGTGGAGAAGCCGGCATATTGCCGGATCGTCCAGGGCCGGCCGGCATACATCGTGGCCCGCACGCCCGCGCGTGAAGGGCGCGAGGCCCGGCAGCGCTGCCCAGATGCGGCAGGCCCGCCACGTCGGCCGCGGTATAGAGCGGCTTGACCGCGATGCCTTCCAGCGTGTGCCAGGTCAGGCTGTCCGGCGGCTTGCCCCTTCAGCTCCTTCGCGGCCAGCGCCTGCCCAGGCCTTCAGCTCGTCGGTCATCGCGTCGTCCTTCCTTCGGCCGGCGCGGATCACGCCGCGGCATCCGCTTTGGTTTCCGCGCGCCCTGCCCTATATCGATGGACAGAGGGAGACCGTCATGAAACCGCTTCACATCCTTGTTCTCGTCTGCCTTTGCTGCCGCTGTGCCGCGCATGGCGCAGGACGCGCCGAGCCTGCGGGCCGTCGCGCCCGTTCGCGGCGGCCGAGGTCGGCGCTGGACGACTTCCTCTGGCTCGCAGCGGCCCGTCGTGGTCTTTGCCGACACGCCCGAACGATCCGGCGCTTCCTGCGCCAGATGGAGCGCTATCTGGCGCCGACCTCGGCGCCGCTGGACGACCGCGACGTGGTCGTGATCACCGATACCGACCCCGCGGCGCGGACCGCGGTGCGCCAGAGGCTGCGGCCCGCGCGGGCTTTTCGCTGGTGCTGATGGACAAGGACGGCGAGGTGAAGATGCGCAAGCCCCAGCCCGGGGAGCGTGCGCGAGATCACCCGCGCCATCGACCGCTTCCCGCTGCGGCGGCAGGAAATGCTGGAGCAGCGGCCGGCGGGCAGGTAGTCGGTCATTCGAACTCCAGGATCACGTCGTCGACCTTCAGGCTGGCGCCCGGCGCCGCGTTGATCTTGCGCACGATGCCGCGGCGTTCGGCCTGCAGGATGTTCTCCATCTTCATCGCCTCGACGGTGGCCAGCGCCTGACCTTCCTGCACCTCGTCGCCCTCGGCCACGTCGATGCGCACGACCAGGCCGGGCATCGGGCAGAGCAGGAATTTCGAGGTGTCGGGCGGCAGCTTTTCCAGCATCAGCTGCGCCAGTTCGGGCTGGCGCGGGCGTGCGGACGTGGCACCTTCAGGTCGGCGCCGCGCAGGCGCAGCCGGAAGCCCGACGGGGATCTTGCCGACCTTCATCACCAGCGGCTCGCCGTCGACCATCAGGCGGGCCAGCGGCTGGCCCGGCGTCCAGTCGCGAGGTCGACGCGGATGCGTCGAGCCGTCGGCGAAGCGCACGGTCGAGCCGTCGCGGTCGGCCGCGATGCGTGACCGGGATGGCTTTCGCCCTGCAGGCGTGACGACCCAGTCGTCGCCGACCCGGCGCGGTGGTTGTCCATCGTGCCGGAAATGCGGGTGCGCCGGATCTCGGCCACCCGGTTCATCGCGGCGGCGGCGGCCGCGACGCGGCGCAGGGTGTGGCCGTGCAGCGTCGCGCCCTGGAAGCCGTCGGGGTATTCCTCGGCGATGAAGGCGGTGGTGATGTTGCCGGACGACGAAGCGCGGATGGTCCATCACCGCGCCGACGAAGGGCAGGTTGTGGCCGATGCCTTCGACCTCGAACGTGTCGAGCGCCAGCCGCATCTCCTCGATCGCCTCGCGCGCGGGTCGGCGCCCAGGTGCAGAGCTTGGCGATCATCGGGTCGTAGAACATGCTGATCTCGCCGCCCTCGAAGACGCCGGTGTCGTTGCGCACGATGCCGCCGCTGTTCGGTCGGCCCCTCGACCGGCGGGCGGTAGCGGGTCAGCCGGCCGATCGAGGGCAGGAAGTTGCGATAGGGGTCCTCGGCGTAGAGGCGGCTTTCCATCGCCCAGCCGTTGATCTTCAGGTCGTCCTGCGCGAAGGGCAGCGGCTCGCCCGTCGGCGACGCGGATCATCTGCTCGACCAGGTCGATGCCGGTGATCAGTTCGGTCACCGGATGTTCGACCTGCAAGCCGGGTGTTCATCTCGAGGAAGTAGAAGTTGCGCGCTGCCGTCGACGATGAATTCGACCGTGCCCGGCGCTGGTATAGCCCACGGCCTGGGCCAGCGCGCAGGCCTGTTCGCCCATCGCCTTGCGCGTCGCCGCGTCGAGGAAGGGCGACGGCGCCTCCTCGATGACCTTCTGGTTGCGGCGCTGGATCGAGCATTCGCGCTCGTGCAGATAGACGCAGTTGCCGTGCTTGTCGGCCAGCACCTGAATCTCGATGTGGCGCGGCTGGGTCACGAACTTCTCGATGAAGATGCGGTCGTCGCCGAAGCTGGCCGCCGCCTCGTTCTTCGACGACTGGAAGCCCTCGCGCGCCTCGGCGTCGTTCCAGGCGATGCGCATGCCCTTGCCGCCGCCGCCGGCGCTGGCCTTGATCATCACCGGATAGCCGATCTGCGCGGAGATCTTCACCGCCTCGTCGGCATCGGCGATCAGGCCCATGTAGCCGGGCACGGTGGAGACGCCGGCCTCCTGCGCGATCTTCTTCGAGGTGATCTTGTCGCCCATCGCCTCGATCGCGCGCGAGGGCGGGCCGATGAAGACGACGCCCGCCGCTTCCAGCGCCGCGGCGAAGGCGCGGTTCTCGGACAGGAAGCCGTAGCCCGGATGCACCGCCTCGGCGCCCGGTCTTGCGCACCGCCTCCATGATCTTGTCGATCACGATGTAGGACTTTGCGCGGCGGGGGAGGGGCCGATATGGACCGCCTCGTCCGCCATGCGGACATGCAGCGCGTTGCGGTCGGCGTCGGAATAGACCGCGACCGTCGCGATGCCCATCTTGCGCGCCGTCTTGATGACGCGGCAGGCGATCTCGCCCCGGTTGGCGATCAGGATCTTCTTGAACATCGGTCTCCCCCGTGCGGTGATCGTGCCGCGCCCCCGCGCAGCTGAAAAGCGAAAACGCCGCCCGGGCGGTTGCCCGGACGGCGTTCGATGTGTCGTGCAGGCCGCTGCCGGTCAGGCAGACGGCATGGTAGATCAGTTGCAGGCCGGCGGCGCCCGCGACGCCGCAGCTTGCGATGCCGGCAAGTGCGCCGACAGCGGCCGAGGTGCCGCACGTTGTTGTCGGTCGCATCGCCGAGCAGACCGCCGACGAGTGCACCGGCAAGCGCGCGCTCCGTCTGGGTCTGGCCTGCACAGCCAGCGAGAAGTGTGGCGACGGCAAGAATGGCGCCGACCTTGATGATTTGCATGTTGCTCTGCCTCCTGAAGCGAAATTATATGCCGCGGAAGTATTGGCAGAGGTTCCGCTTGGTTTCAAAGCGAGAAAAAATGCCGGACTGACGCAGCTCGCAAAAGAAACGGCCCGACCCTGGCGCGGGCCGGGCCGAGTCGGAAGGGAAGCGGTAACAGTCTGGCAAGACGGTGCCGGGAAGACTGCTGCACCGCTTCACGAAAGCAGGATGCGCGCAGGCTAAGGGCAGTTGCAAAGCGCATTGCCCCGCCCTGACCGGCGGTGCGCGAGCCTTCTGCCGAATTGCCATGGCGTTGACGGGCGGAATCATGCCTAGTCGTCCCTCGTCCCAGTCGTCGTCGTCGAATCATCGGGAGCCGACACTCGGCCGCGAAGACCTCGGGAAAGGCCGCCTCGGCGCGCTTCACGTCGATGCGCAGCAGCGCCTCATAACTTGCGGGATCGAACGGGTCTTCGGCCGGCACCACCTCGCGCCCGAACAGCCAGGACAGTCGGCCGGCGTCCAGATTGCCGCGCTCGAACGGCTCTTCCCCGAACTGCGCCCAAAGCGCCGCCATGAAGGCCTCGTCGGCCAGGCGGTCGGCGTGCTTGCGGTCCTTGAAGCGTTCGCGCTTGATGAGTCTTCGCCGGGCCATCCTTCTGGTTGGCGCGGCGGATGGTGAACTGGAAAGTCGGTGCCCGGAAGGCGGCCGGGAAAGCCGCGATGCTTCAGCATGGCCATGCCCTCCGGACGGGGGGCGGAGCAAAGCCGGGCGAGGCGACCCGGCGCTGCCGGACATGCCCCGCCCGATCAGGTCACTTGTACTTGCCGGTATAGGTCGGTTCGGTCGGAGACCGGTCTCCGACGACGACGACTTCTTCGGTCTTCGGTGCGCAAGCGGCGGCAAAGGCCACCAGGCACAGGGCGAGAACGACTTTTGTGCTCTTCGACATCCTCTACTCCTATATTCTTGGGGGGTCGGATCGGAGTGACCGTTCACCCGCAAGCCCCCTGCGCGAGGTTTCGGCCGCTTGGGACCGGACCGTGACCGTCCTTACCCCGAAGCGCACCCCGTGCCAATCGCAAATGGCACCGGCAGGCGGACAACGCCCCACAACTCGGGGCGTTTGCGGCAACACTTGCGCCACGCTTGGCGTGAGATGCTGACATCGCGTCATCAGAAGACCGCCCATATCGCATTGTCCATCGGTGATCGAGTAGGCCTCGAAGAACTGCGTCGCGTCGGGCGCGGCTTCGCCGAAGGGCACTTCGCGGTCGGACAGCGAGATGACGATCTGCGCGGGATGCGGGCCCGGTGTCGGGCAATCGCGGGCATGGCGTAGGTCTGCGCAGAGCCACTGCATGTCCTCGGACAGCGACGCAAACGCATCGTCGCCCGCCCCGGCGATTGCCGGGCGCGATGAAGCGGAAGCGCAGCGTCAGCGCCTTCGGGACCGGGGGCGTTCCAGATCACGTCCTGCAACCGCACGACCAGCCCCGAGGGCGTCGTCAGGTCGGTCGCATCGCCCGGCAGGAGCTGGTCGCCCTCGGCCTGCACCAGGATCACGTCCAGTGTCCGGCCTGTCCGATGGCATCCGCTCGCCCCATTCGCCTAGAGCGGAATGTTGTCGTGCTTCTTCCACGGATTGCTCAGCTTCTTCCTGCGCAGCGCGCAAAGGCGCGCGCGACCCGGCGGCGGGTGGAATGCGGCATGATCACCTCGTCGATGAAGCCGCGCTTCGGCCGCGACGAAGGGGTTGGCGAAGCGGTCCTCGTAGTCCTTCGTGCGCGCGGCGATCTTTTCCGGGTCGCCCAGTTCGCTGCGATACAGGATCTCGACCGCGCCCTTGGCCCCCATCACCGCGATCTCCGCCGTGGGCCAGGCATAGTTGAAATCGCCGCGCAGGTGCTTGGACGCCATCACGTCATAGGCCCCGCCATAGGCCTTGCGGGTGATGACCGTCACCTTCGGCACCGTCGCCTCGCCATAGGCGAACAGCAGCTTCGCGCCGTGCTTGATGACGCCGCCATATTCCTGCGCCGTCGCCCGGCAGGAAGCCCGGCACGTCGACGAAGGTCAGGATCGGGATCTCGAAGGCATCGCAGAAGCGCACGAAGCGCGCGGCCTTGCGGCTGGCGTCGATGTCGAGGCAGCCCGCCAGCACCATCGGCTGGTTGGCCACCACGCCGACCGTCTGGCCCTCGATGCGGATGAAGCCGGTGATGATGTTGGCCGGCGAAATCCTTCTGGATCTCGAAGAAATCGCCCTCGTCCGCGACCTTCAGGATCAGCTCCTTCATGTCGTAGGGCTGGTTCGGGTTGTCGGGGATCAGCGTGTCGAGGCTGGGCTCGATCCGGGCCGGGTCGTCGAAGAACGGGCCGGACCGGCGCCTTCTCGCGGTTGTTCAGCGGCAGGAAGTCGATCAGGCGGCGCGTCTCGGCCAGCGCCTCGACATCGTTCTCGAAGGCGCCGTCGGCGACCGAGGACTTGCGGGTATGGGTCGAGGCGCCGCCCAGTTCCTCGGCCGTCACCACCTCGTTCGTCACGGTCTTCACCACATCGGGGCCGGTCACGAACATGTAGGAGCTGTCCTTCACCATGAAGATGAAGTCGGTCATCGCCGGGCGAATAGACCGCGCCGCCCGCGCAGGGCCCCATGATCAGGCTGATCTGCGGCACCACGCCCGAGGCCAGGATGTTGCGCTGGAACACCTCGGCATAGCCGGCCAGCGAGGCCGACGCCTTCCTGAATGCGCGCGCCGCCGGAATCGTTGATCCCGATCACCGGCGCGCCGTTCTGCATCGCCATGTCCATGATCTTGCAGATCTTCTGCGGCATGGGTTTCCGACACGCGACCCGCCGAAGACGGTGAAATCCTGGCTGAAGACATAGACCATGCGGCCGTTGATCGTGCCCCAGCCGGTGACGACGCCGTCGCCCGGCGGGCCGGTCCTCCTCCATGCCGAAATCGGTGCAGCGGTGGGCGACGAACATGTCGAATTCCTCGAACGAGCCCTCGTCCAGCAGCAGCTCGATCCGCTCGCGCGCGGTCAGCTTGCCCTTGGCGTGCTGCGCCGCGACGCGGCGCTCGCCGCCGCCCGGCCGGGCCACGGCGCGGCGCGCTTCAAGCTCCTGCAGGATGTCCTTCATCGCGCTCTCTCCCCGAATGATTGCGGCGCACCATAGCGAGGCGACTGCGGATGCCGAGAAGCGGAATTCAGAAAATTTGCAAACTGTTGGCAGCGATCAGCTGTGCAAATTGCAAATCTGCAAAGTCACTGGCCCGCGACCAGCCGTCGCGCTATGCACCGCGGCAATCCGCAATGCGGAGGATCGCCATGCCCAGCCTTCCCGTCCCCGTCGTCACCATCGGCCTGCTGATCGCCTCGAACGTCTTCATGACCTTCGCCTGGTACGGCCACCTGAAGTTCAAGGCGACCGCGCTGCTGCACGGTGATCCTGGTCAGCTGGGGCATCGCGTTCTTCGAATACGTGCCTGCAGGTGCCGGCCAACCGCATCGGCCACGGCCATTTCTCGGCGCGCCGAGCTGAAGACGATCCAGGAGGTGATCACCCTGTCGGTCTTCGCCGTCTTTTCGGTGCTCTACCTGAAAGAGCCGCTGACCTGGAACCATCTCGTCGGCTTTGGCTTCATCGCGCTGCGGCGCCTTCTTCATCTTCCACAAATGGGCGTGATGCGGCCCGCGACTCTGTGCATTCCAGCAGTGGACAACCGCCGCGCCGAGGCGTAGCCGCTAGGCGCATGACGCAGACGCCGACATCCGCTTCCTTGACCGGACGCACCCCGCCGCATATCGTCACGCTGATCCTGATGGCCGGGCTGTCGGCGCTGTCGATGAACATCTTCCTGCCCTCGCTGCCCGGATGGCGGCCTATTTCGGCGTGCCCTACGCGGTGATGCAGCTGTCGGTCGCGCTCTATCTGGCGCTGTCGGCGGTGCTGCAGATCGTCATCGGCCCGATCTCCGACCGCTTCGGGCGGCGGCCGGTGATGCTGGTGGCGCTGGCGCTGTTCCTGCTGGCCACGTGGGCACGCTGCTTGCGCCCAGCTTCGGCCTGTTCCTGATCTGCCGCATGGCTGCAGGCGGTGATCGCCTCGGGCATGGTGCTGTCGCGCGCCGTCGTGCGCGACATGGTGGCGCGAGGACCAGGCCGCCTCGATGATCGGCTATGTCACCATGGGGATGTCGCCTGGTGCCGATGATCGGCCCGGTGATCGGCGGCGTGCTGGACGAGGCCTTCGGCTGGCAGGCGAACTTCGCCCTGCTGCTGGGCCTGGGCGGGGTCGGCCTGCTGGCGCTGGTCTGGGCCGATCTGGGCGAAACGCCACCCTGCGCGCGCGTCAGCTTTGCCGACCAGATGCGCAGCTATCCCGGCCTGCTGCGCTCGCGCGGTTCTGGGGCTACTGCCTGTGCCGCCGCCTTCGCCTCGGGCGCTTCTTCGCCTATCTCGGCGGCGCGCCCTATGTCGGCGACCGAGGTCTTCGGCCTGGATCCCGGCCACGCTCGGCTTGCTATTTCGGCGCGCCGGCGGTCGGCTACATGGCGGGCAACTTCCTGGCGGGGCGGTTTTCGGTGCGGGTCGGCGATGAACCGGATGGTCCTGATCGGGCGCGCTGGTCACGACCGTGCGGGCTGGCGGTGCTGGCGCTGCTGACGCTGGCGGGCCTGTCGGGCCCGGCGGTGTTCTTCGGGCTGATGATGTCGATGGGGCTGGGCAACGGCATCTGCCTGCCCAATGCCAATGCCGGGCATGCTGTCGGTCCGCCCGCAGCTTGCCGGCATCGGCTCGGGGCTGGGCGGGGCGTTCACGATCGGCGGCGGCGCGGCGCTTGCGGCGCTGGCGGGCGTCCTGCTGTCACCCGGGGTCGCGGCCGATGCCGCTGATCCTGCTGATGCTGGCCTCGGCCGTCGCTCGATCCTGTGCATCCTCTGGGTGATGCGCCGCGCGCACGCGCAGATCGGGCGCTTGACGCTTGCCGTGCCGGGTTTGCAAAGCCTAGGGTGAGCTTTGCAAACGGAGGCGCCGAATGGCCATCCAGAAGCTCTACGCCGGCGCCAAGCTGCGCGAATTGCGCGGGCCGCCTGGCGCTGACGCAGAAGGCCTTTGCCGACAAGCTGGGCGTGTCGCTGCCCTATCTGAACCAGATGGAGAACAACCATCGCCCGGTCTCGGCCGCCGTGGTGCTGGCGCTGGCGCAGGAATTCGGGCTTCGACGTGACCGAACTGACCGCCGGCGAAAGCGAGCGCCTGGTCAGCGACATGCGCGAGGCGCTGGCCGACCCGGTCTTCGGCGCCGCCACGCCGCCGCTGGCCGACCTGCGGCTGGCCGCCTCGAACGCCCCGGCGCTGGCGCGCGCCTTCCTCGACCTGCACCGCGCCTATCGCCAGACCCACGAACGCCTGGCCTCGCTGGACGAGGCGCTGGGGCGCGAGGATGCCGCGCTGCGCCCCTCGCCCTGGGAAGAGGTGCGCGACTTCTTTCACTATTGCGACAATTACATCGATGCGGTCGACCGGGCGGCCGAACATTTCGCTGCCCGCAGGGCCAGCGGAAGCGACCCGATGGCCGCTGCGCACGGAAGCGCTTGGCCGCGCGCGGCATCGACGCTGCACGTATTCCGACACACCGGCACGCTGCGCCACTATGATCCGCGCCACGCGACGCTGGACATCTCGGCCCGCGCCGGCGGGCCGACGCAACGCTTTCAGCTGCTGCATCAGGTCGCGCTGCTGCACCCAGAACGACCTGCTGGAAGCGACGCTGGACCTTGCCCGGTTCCAGACGCCCGAGGCGCGCGACATCGCCAAGATCGGGCTGGCCAACTACTTCGCCGGGGCCGCCCTGCTGCCCTACCGCGCCTTCCTGCAGGCCGCCGCGCGAGACGCGCCACGATCTGGAACGGCTGGCCGACTCTTCGGCGCCTCGATCGAACAGGTGGCGCACCGGCTGTCCACGCTGCAGCGGCCGGGCGCCAAGGGCATCCCGTTCTTCTTCGTGCGCGTCGATCAGGCGGGCACGATCACCAAGCGCCATTCGGCCACGCGGCTGCAATTCGCGCGCTTCGGCGGCGCCTGCCCGCTGTGGAACGTGCACCGGCCTTCGAGACGCCGGGCCACTTCCTGCGCCAACTGGCCGAAACGCCGGACGGCGTGCGCTATCTCTGCCTGGCGCGCGACGTGTCGAAGCCCGGCGGCGGCTTTCGACGCGCCGGTCCGCCGCTATGCCATCGGTCTGGGCTGCGAGGTGCAGCACGCCGGCGCGCTGGTCTATGCCGACGGGCTCGACCTGACGGGCCGGTTCGAGCCGATCGGCATCTCCTGCCGGATCTGCGAGCGGCGCGACTGCCACCAGCGGTCGGTCCCGCCGCTGGAGCGGCGGCTGCGGGTCAACCCCGACCGCCGCGGAACTCCTGCCCTACGAGATCGCCGGCTGAGCGTCAGGCCGCCGCCAGCGCGCGGGCGATCTGGTCCTTCAGATGCGACCGCTTGTGGCGCAGCGCCTCTTCCTCGGCCTCGGTCACGACATCGACGCGGGTCTCGGCGCGGTGAACCTTGTCGTTGACCGCGTCATAGTCGTCCACCAGCTTGGCGAAATGCGCCTCGCGCTGTTTCAGCGCGCGGATCCTTCGCCCTGGGCCGGAAATTCCTCGGCAAGTTCGTGCGGGGTGTTCGACATCGGTGCCTCCTTGTGTTCGGTCCGATCCGACACTAGGCGCGCCGCAGGGCGGCAACATTGACACCGATCAAGTCAGCGGCGCGCCGCGCGCCAACCGGCGGCGCGCGCCTCGGTTTCCGAGCAGAACCAGCGCTCGCCCTTTCGCTCGTCTATGCGCACGGCGTCATAGTCTCGCTGGCCGGGGCGGTGGTAGATCTGACCCGAGCCGGAGATGTTGCCCTTGATCGCGCAGTCGCCGACAAGCTGATCGGGCTGCGCATGGCGGAACGTTTCGGGCAGACCGACCTCGCCCGACCACAGGCCCCTGCCCTTGCGTTTGGCCTCGGCCTCGTCGGACGAATAGGCGGTGGAATAGCGCCTGTAGGCAAAGGCCGCGCCGTCGCGCACAAGGCTTCGGCCAATGATCTGTCTGCCCGATGCGGCAGGTGGCGACAAGACGGTCGTAGCGGTCCCGTTCGCTTGCCTCGCATGCCACCTCGCGCCCCTCGACGCGGTCGGCAAGCTGGCTGCGCGCCCACTCGCCGCAGCGCCACGGTGCCCCGTTCCGGGCGCAGGGCTGATCCAGCTCCGGCGCGTCGATGCCGTGCAGGCGAACCTTCTCGCCACCCACCACCAGCGTGTCGCCGTCAACCACGCGCGCCGGACCGGTCGACCGTCACAGCGGCGGCGGGCATCGCGAGCAGGACGAGAATGAAAGCGGAACGAAGTGTTAACATCACCCCGATGTCGGGGGCAGAGCCCCGCAAAATCAAGGAAAATCTTAACCTTTCGTTAACAACCGTTAACGATCCGCCTAGCGCTGCGCCGTCGCCCAGTGCGGGTTGATCCACGGTTCCAGGTTGGACGGCGCCAGCGGCGTGCGGCCCAGAATATGGTCGGCGGCCTTCTCGCCCACCATGATCGACGGCGCGTTCAGGTTGCCGTTGGTCACGCGCGGGAAGATCGAGCTGTCGGCCACGCGCAGCCCCTCGACCCCGATCACCCGGCATTCCGGATCGACCACCGCCATCGGGTCGTCGCGCCGCCCCATCCGCGCCGTGCCGCAGGGGTGATAGGCGCTTTCGGCATGCTCGCGGATGAAGGCGTCGAGCTCGGCGTCGGTCTGCACCGCGCTCGCCCGGCTGGATCTCGTGCCTTGACGATAGGGCTTGAACGCCTCCTGCCCGAAGATCTCGCGCGTCAGGCGGATGCAGGTGCGGAAATCCTCCCAGTCCTCGGGGTGGGACATGTAGTTGAACCGGATCACCGGCGCCGCGGCCGGATCGGCGCGACCGCAGCGTGACCGAGCCCGCGCGATTTCGACCGCATCGGCCCGACATGGGCCTGAAAGCCGTGGCCCTCCGCCGCCGCCTTGCCGTCATAGCGCACGGCGATCGGCAGGAAGTGGTACTGGATGTCGGGGTAGTCGACCCCGGCCTTCGAGCGGATGAAGGCGCAGGCCTCGAACTGGTTCGACGCGCCGAGGCCCGCTGCCGGTCAACAGCCACTGCGCGCCGATCGGCGCCTTGCCCCAGAGGTTCCAGTACTTGAACAGCGTGATCGGCTGGCTGGCCGCATACTGCAGGTAGATTTCCAGATGGTCCTGCAGGTTCGCCCCGACGCCGGGCCGGTCGGCCACCACCGCGATGCCATGCTCGCGCCAGATGCGCGGCCGGGCCGATGCCCGACAGCATCAGCAGCTTCGGCGAGTTGATCGACGAGGCCGCGAGGATCACCTCGCGCGCGCGCGCGGATCACCTCGATCGTGCCGCCGCGCTCGACCTCGACGCCCGACGGCGCGGCCGTCCTCGATCACCACGCGGCGGGCGAAGCCGCGGACCAGCTGCACATTGCCCGCCTTCATCGCCGGGCGCAGATAGGCATTGGCCGCCGACCAGCGCCGCCCCTTCCAGATCGTCGCCTCCATCGGGCCGAAGCCTTCCTGCTGCTGGCCGTTGTAGTCGTCGGTCACCGGATAGCCCGCCTGCCGCCCCGGCCTCGATGAAGGCGTCGAACAGCGGGTTGTCGCGCGGGCCGCGGGTGACGTGCAGCGGGCCGTCGATGCCCGCGCCATTCGGGCCTCGACCCGCCGTGCCAGTTCTCCATCCGCTTGAAATAGGGCAGCACGTCGGCATAGGACCAGCCGCTGCGCCCCCTGCTCGGCCCAGTGGTCGAAGTCGCGGGCATGGCCGCGCACATAGACCATGCCGTTGATCGAGGACGACCCGCCGATCACCTTGCCGCGCGGCGTGGCCAGCACGCGGCCGCCCAGATGCGGCTCGGGTTCGGTCTGAAGCCCCAGTCGTAGCAGCGCCATGTTCATCGGATAGGACAGCGCCGCCGGCATCTGGATGAACGGCCCGGCATCGGTGCCGCCGTGCTCGATCACCAGTCACCGTTCAGCCCCGCCTCGCCCAGCCGGTAGGCCATCGCACAACCCGCCGAGCCTGCGCCCACGATCACGATATCCGCCGTCATCCCCTACTCCGTCCCGACGAGCGACGACGAAGCGGTCAAGCGCCACGTTCCCCCCCGTCGCAAAGATCAGCACGTCGCGCCCCGCGACCGGGATCGCCCCTTCCAGCACGGCGGCCAGAGCCACGGCGCCCGACGGTTCCAGCACCAGCTTCAGCCGCTCGAAGGCGAAGCGCATCGCGCGCGCCACGGCCGCATCGTCCATCGCAACGCCCCGCACGCCGGCGGCCGGCGCGGCCGCCAGCGGCGCCGTGCCCGGTGCCGTCGCCTGCAAGCGCGTCGCAGATCGTCCTGCCGCCGCCCGCGACGCGGCGCATCTCGCCCTGCGGCAAGCGACAGGCCCATGCCGTTGTAGCCCTCGGGTTCCACCGCCCAGATGCGCGTCCGGGGCGCGGCATGGTGCAGCGCCAGCGCCACCCCGCCCAGCAGTCCGCCACCCCCGACCGGGCAGGCCACGACATCGGCCGTCGCGCCCAGGTCGGCCAGCTGCTCCAGCGCCTCCAGCCCCGCCCCGGCCTGCCCCGCCACGATCAGCGGGTCGTCGAACGGATGCAGCAGCACCAGCCCCTCGCGCGCCGCGATGTCGCGCGCGAGCGCCGAGGCGACCTCTTCGCGCGGGCGGTCGCCGTGCTGCGACAGGATCACCCGCGCGCCATAGCCTTCCGTCGCCTCGCGCTTCAGCGCCGGCGCATCGAAGGCATGACGATGGTCACGGGCACGCCGAGCGCTGCGGCCCGCCGCCGCCAGTCCCTGCGCGAAATTGCCCGACGAATAGGCGACGACGCCGCGCGCGCGCTCTTCCGCGCGTCAGGCACCAGAGCCGCCAGTAGGCGCCCCGGATCTTGAACGATCCCGTCGATTGCAGGCTTTCCGCCTTGACGAAGACGCGCGCCGCACCGCTTGCCCGTGCCAGCGCCTCGCTTTCGATCAGCGGCGTCCGCTGCGTGGCCCGGCGCGTCACGGCAAAGGCCGCCGCCAGATCGGGCTGCGAGGGGACCAGGGCCTGCATCACTCGCCCCTCGGAAAGCGCTTGGCGCCTTCCAGCACGTTCAGGTCCATGTGGTTGCGCATGTAGCGTTCCGACGCCTTCTGCAGCGGCTGGTAATCCCAGGGGAAATAGGCCCCGTTGCGCAGCGCCTCGTAGACCACCCAGCGCCGCGCCTGGCTGTCGCGCACCTCGGCGTCGAAGCGCGGCGAGGTCCCAGCGCGCCAGCGCCTCGGCCTTCAGTTCGGCCAGCGTCGCCGCATGGGCGGGGTCGGCGGCGAGGTTGTGCAGTTCCTGCGGGTCGGCCTCCAGTCGAACAGCATGTCGGGGTCGAGCGGGCAGAGGACGAGTTTCCAGCGCCCCTTGCGCAGGCCGACCAGCGGCGCCTCGCTCGGCCTTCGGCGGCATATTCCATCGGCACGGCGGGCCGCGCCGCCTGCCCCGGTCGCCAGCGGCAGCAGCGATACGCCGTCGGTCCAGGGCCACCTCGTCCAGCGAAATGCCCGCCAGCGCGCACAGCGTCGGGCGTCACGTCGAGCGTCGAGACCGGCTGCATCCACCCGGTGCGGCGCAAGTCCGGGCGCGGCGATCATCAGCGGCACGCGGGCGGAGCGCTTCGAAGAAGTTCATCTTGAACCACAGCCCGCGCTCGCCCAGCATGTCGCCGTGGTCCGAGACGAAGACGATCACCGCCTCCTGCCGCGTCGCCTCCAGCGCCGCCAGAATCTCGCCGATCTTGTCGTCGACGTAGGAGATGTTGGCGAAATAGGCGCGGCGCGACCGGGCCACCATCTCGTCGGTGATGGTGTAGCTGTGCCAGTCGCAGGCGCATCGAAGATGCGCTGCGAATGGGGGTCCTGATCGGTCATAGGGAATCGGCGCGACCGCCGGCGCCAGATGCGCGCAGTCCGTCGTAGAGGTCCCAGTACTTGCGGCCGCGCGACGTAGGGGTCATGCGGGTGGGTGAAGCTGACCGTCAGGCACCAGGGGCGCGCGTCGGCCCCGCGCGCGAGGTCGTAGACCTTCTGCACGGCATGGAAGGCGACGTCGTCGTCGTATTCCAGCTGGTTGGTGATCTCGGCCACGCCCGCACCCGGTGACCGAGCCGATGTTGTGATACCACCAGTCGATCCGCTCGCCCGGGCGTGCGGTAGTCCGGCGTCCAGCCGAAATCGGCGGGGTAGATGTCGGTGGTCAGCCGCTCCTCGAAGCCGTGCATCTGGTCGGGGCCGACGAAATGCATCTTGCCGGACAGGGCGGTCTGATAGCCCGCCCGGCGCAGGTGGTGGGCGAAGGTCGGGATGTCGCTGCGGAACTCGGCCGCGTTGTCATAGACGCCGGTGCGCGAGGGCAGCTGCCCCGACATGAACGAGGCCCGCGCCGGGGCGCAGAGCGGCGAGGCGGTGTAGGCATTGGCGAAGCGCACCGAGCGCGCCGGCCAGACGCTTCAGGTTCGGCGCATGCAGCCAGTCGGCCGGGCCGTCCGGGAAAAGCGTGCCCGTCAAGCTGGTCGACCATCAGGATCAGGATGTTGGGCGCAGTCATTCGCCCGCCCCCTGCGCCAGCTGCGACGTCAAGCACCCCCAGCACCAGATTGACCGCGCCCGCCTTGTCGGTCCGCCCCGATGTCAGCACCTGCCGCAGATAGACGCCGTCGATCAGCGCCGCCATCGCCTCGGCCACGTCCACGGCCCGCGCGCCCGACCAGCGGGCGCAGCGCGTGGCGCAGGTTCGAGCGCAGCCGGCGCTGGTAGACCGTCCAGAAGCCGTCGCCGCCTCGGGCATCGTCTGCGCCATGACGTAGAAGTTCAGCCAGGCGCCGACCACCTCGCGCCGAAAGTTGGCGGGCGTGAAGGACGCCCGCACGATCGCATGCACGCGTGCCTTCGGCCCTTCGGCCACCGCCAGCGCGCCCCGCACCTCGGCCCCGTAGAGCGTCAGGACATGGCGCATCGCCGCGAGGAACATCGCCTCCTTGCCGCCGAAATAGTGATGCGCCAGCGCCGAGGACATGCCCGCGCGCTTGGCGATCTGGCTTACCGTGACGTCAAGACTGCCCGTCCGACCGATCTCGGCAATCGTGGCGTTGACCAGAGCAGCCTTTCGGATAGGCTCCATCCCAAGCTTCGGCATAAGCGGCCCCTTGCAAAAAAGCTTGCATTGCGCTGCTAGCTTGAACTTTATTGACTCGTCAATCAACAAAAAACCGAAAGGGGAGCTCGCAATGACAAACATCCGCGCAGCACTTCTTGCCAGTGCCTTGACCGCGCTTGCCGCTCCGGCCTTCGCGGCCGGATGCGACAAGGTCACCTTCTCGGACGTCGGCTGGACCGACATCACCGCGACGACCGCCGTCACCAGTCTGGTGGTCGAGGCACTGGGGTATGAGACCGAGACCAAGGTCCTGTCCGTGCCGGTCACCTATACCTCGATGGCCGAAGGCGACATCGACGTGTTCCTCGGCAACTGGATGCCGACGATGGAGGCCGACATCGCGCCCTACCGCGAGGCGGGCACCGTCGACACCGTCCGCACCAACCTCGAAGGCGCGAAATACACGCTGGCCACCAATGCCAAGGGGGCCGAGCTTGGCATCAAGGACTTCGCCGACATCGCCAAGCAGAAAGAGGCGCTGGACGGCAAGATCTACGGGATCGAGGCCGGCAACGACGGCAACCGCCTGATCATGGACATGATCGCGGCCAATGCCTTCGGTCTCGACGGCTTCGAGGTTGTCGAAAGCTCGGAGCAGGGGATGCTGGCGCAGGTCGCCCGTGCCGATGAGCGCGGCGAGCCGGTGATCTTCCTCGGCTGGGAACCCCACCCGATGAACGCGACCTTCCAGATGAGCTATCTGACCGGCGGCGACGACTTCTTCGGGCCGAACCTTGGCGGTGCCACGGTCGCGACCAACACCCGTGCGGGCTATGTTGCCGAATGCCCGAACGTGGGCAAGCTGTTGCAGAACCTCTCCTTCACGCTTGACGATGGAGAACGAGATCATGGGCGCGATCCTGAACGACGGCAAGGACCCGGCCGACGCGGCGAAGGAATGGCTCGTGGCGAACCCCGACGCAATCACGCCCTGGCTTGACGGCGTCACGACCAAGGATGGCGGCGATGCCGTCGCCGCCGTGAAGTCGGCACTGGGGCTGTGACGCGCTTCGGACTTCTTGTGGGGGCCGCTCTTGCGGCCCTCATCCTCTCGCCGGTCCGCGACGATGGCGGACACCGCCATCCCCTCGCAGGAGGGATGGGTCGCCGCGCGCCAGAGCGTGACGACCGCCGACGGCCAGCAACTGAGCTATGTCGAGATGGGCGCAGCGGACGGCCTGCCGCTGATCCTGCTCCACGGCTACACCGACAACAGCCGCTCGTGGTCGCTGCTCGCCCCGCATCTGGGCGATCGGCGGATGATCGCGCTTGATCTGCGCGGCCACGGCGGCTCGGCCGCGCCTGCCTGCTGCTACGGGATCGACACGCTGAGCCATGACCTGGCAGGCTTCCTCGATGCCATGAGCATCGACAAGGCCGACATCGTCGGCCATTCGCTCGGCTCGATGACGGCGGCTGTCTTTGCGGCGCAGCACCCCGAGCGGGTGAACCGTCTGGTGCTGATCAGCACCGCGCTGACCCCGCCCCCCGCGCCGACCCAATGGCTGTGGGACAACGTCCCTGCCCTGCCGGCGACGATCGACCCGCAAAGCCAGTTCATGCTGGACTGGTACTGGAACCCCAACCCCGTCCCGGCCGACTACATAGACCGCGAGCGGGCAGAGAGCGCGGCCACGCCCAAACAGGTCTGGATGGGCGTGCTGAACGCGCTGACCCTGACCGACTGGACGCTTTTCGCCCCGCGCATCACCGCCCCCACGCTGATCCTGTGGGGCGACCAGGACAGCCTTTTCGACGCACCCTCGCAGGAAGCGGTCAAGGCGGCGCTGCCCAAGGCCGAGTATCAGGCCTATCCCGGTTTCGGCCACAACATGTTCTGGGAAACGCCCGACACGGTTGGGGCGCGGATCACGGCCTTTCTCGAACAACAGTAACCCTTCCCGCGCCCCGAGGGCGCGGGCGGGCTTAACAGGGGCAGATCGTCAAGATGGACTGGCTGGCTATCCCGAAAATTCCGGTCGGCGACACGGCCGAGCAGGTGTTCGACTGGCTGAAGACGAATGCGCGCTGGTTCTTTGACGGCATGTCGGCTGTCATGGACTGGCTGATCGCATGCGTGCTGTGGGCTGCTGCAGGCCCCGCCGCCGCTGGCCGTCATCGCCGCTTTCGTCGCGCTGACCTGGTATCTGCAACGGTCCTGGAAGATCTGCCTGCTGGTGTTTCTGGGCTTCCTGTTCATCATCAACCAGGACTACTGGGAAGAGACGACCGAAAGCCTGGCCCTGGTGCTTTCCGTCCTGCGTCGTCTGCATGGGGCTGGGCGTGCCGATCGGCATCTGGCTGGCGCACCGGCCCAAGGCCTATGCGGCGATCAGCCCGGTGCTTGACCTGATGCAGACGCTGCCGACCTTTGTCTACCTGATCCCGGCGATCATCTTCTTCGGCCTCGGCATGGTGCCGGGACTGATCGCCACGGTGATCTTCGTGCTGCCCGCGCCGATCCGGCTGACCTATCTCGGCGTCTCGACCACGCCGATGACCCTGCTCGAGGCGGCGACGGCCTTTGGCGCAACACCGCGCCAGAGGCTGTGGAAGGTGGAACTGCCCTATGCCTTTCCGCAGATCATGGCTGGGCTGAACCAGACCATCATGCTGTCGCTGTCGATGGTGGTGATCGCGGCCTATGTCGGCGCCGACGGTCTGGGCAAGCCGGTGGTGCAGGCGCTGAGCCGCGTCGATACCTCGCTCGGCTTCGAGTCGGGCTTCGTGATCGTCGTGGTGGCCATCGTGCTGGACCGGATGCTGAGGGTGACGCGCAAATGACCGACATGACCCCGATGGTCGAATTCGACCGCGTCTCGATCGTCTTCGGCGACAAGCCGGATCGCGCCTTGCCGCTGATGGATCGCGGGCAGACCCGGTCCGAGGTGCAGCAGGCCTGCGGGCAGGTGCTGGGCGTGCATGACTGCACGCTGACGGTCGGCAAGGGTGAGATCCTTGTGCTGATGGGCCTGTCGGGTTCCGGCAAGTCGACCCTGCTGCGCGGCGTGAACGCGCTGAACCCGGTGGTGCGGGGCGAGGTGCGGGTGCATGACGGCGAGCGGATGGTCAGCGTCACGAAGGCGGACCCGGAAACGCTGCGCCGCCTGCGCCTGTCGCATATCGCGATGGTGTTCCAGGCCTTCGGCCTGCTGCCCTGGCGCACCGTGCGCGAAAATGTGGGGCTGGGGCTGGAACTGGCGGGGCTGTCGCCCGAGCAGCGGCGCGACAAGGTGGACGTGCAGCTTGCGCTCGTGAACCTGACGCAATGGGCCGACCGCAAGGTGGGCGAGTTGTCGGGCGGCATGCAGCAGCGCGTCGGGCTGGCCCGCGCCTTCGTCACGCGAGGCCCCGATCCTGCTGATGGACGAGCCGTTCTCGGCGCTCGACCCGCTGATCCGCACCCGGTTGCAGGACGAGTTGCTGGACCTTCAGGCAGAAGCTGAAGCGCACGATCATCTTCGTCAGCCACGACCTCGACGAGGCGTTCAAGATCGGCAACCGCATCGCGCTGATGGAAGGCGGACGCATCGTGCAATGCGGCACCGCGCGCGAGATCATCGCGAACCCGGCCTCGGACTACGTGCAGGATTTCGTGGCCCACATGAACCCGCTGGGCGTCCTGACCGCGCGCGACGTGATGCTGCCGGGCACGGCAGGAGACGGGCCGCAGGTCGCGCCCGCCACCCCGGTCCGTCAGGTGATGGAGCATCTGCGCGACGGGGCGTCCTCGGTGACCGTTGTCGACGCGGGCGCGGTCGTGGGCACCATCAGGCCGGACGGGCTGATGGGGCGGCTGCTCAACCCGCAGGGATGAGGCCCGGCGTGACGGCCTTCTGTTGCCCGCGTTTCTTCTGTTCACAAATATCCCACGGGGGTCCGGGGGTGTGAAACCCCCGGCTCCGGCCGCCTTCAGCGCCGCGCGCGGATGACCGCGCTATCGCCCGCGAACATCTCGAGCGTGCCATCTTCGGCAAAGTCGAACCGGCTTACCTGCTCCAGCGAGGTCAGGAACCTGCGCTCCACCGCCATCAGATCGGGCGGGCAGGCCATCATCGTTCCCGCCGCCGGGCCGAAGGACAGCCCCTCGCCCGTCAGGGTGAAGCCCGCGTTGTAGCGGTTGCAGGCGCTCTTGCCATAGACGCGACCCGCGCCCGCGTCGAAGACCATGCTGACCTCTGACCCCTCCGGCAGCACCGCGCCTTCGACATGCTCGACTGTCCAGGGTCCCGCCAGCAGATCGACGGGTGCGCCACCACAGCCGCGCAGCACCTGCTCGCCCGAGCTTGCCGTCACCGTCAGCGGAAAGGGCATTCCCGCCATCGTATCGCGGCAGATGCGCCGTTCGATCAGCACGCTCAGCACCTCGGACAGATCGAACCGCAGCCCCTCGTCAACCGTGACCGGCGCGGTCAGCGGTCCGCGCTGCTCGGCCACGTCCAGATTGGGGCGGAACACATAGCCCTCGTCCGACAGATCGAGCGACCAGAACGGCTCGTTTCCCCGGGCCGTGAGGGGCAGAAGCGGGGGGTCGATCATCGGCACACACTCCGGCAGGTCACGGCCCTTCAGTGTCAGCGTGGCATTTTCGCCCTTGTTCCAGAAGACCGTCTCAGGTGTTGCGCCGTCAGAATAGCGCGCGCCCGATCCGCTGATGGTCTGCGGCAGGTCCAGCATCTGCTCGCCGATCCGGACGCGAACGCTTTCCGCACCATACCCGGCCTCGATCACCGTTGCACCGCACCGCATCCGGATCATCGAGCCCACTGCGACGTGACGGACCAGCGGCACCAACCCCAGATTGATCGCGCCGTCGCCCTCGGCAATGGCGACAGGGGCCGAGACCCATTCCGGCCGCCCGTTCACGAAGATCGCGCCCAGCAGGGTGAAAGCTCCGGTATCGGGCGCCACGAGAAGGAAAGGCAACGGCACCTGACGCCCTTCCGGCAGGATCGTCGCCTCGGCCACGACACCTTCGGGGCTTCGCAACTCCACGCGCAGTTCGGCACCGTCCGGCAGCGCCATCCTTTCGCGATAGGCCATTTCCCCGGACACGTCGCGCGCCTCGGCCAGCGGGGCTGCGGCAAGAAGGGCAAGGGCAAGGATCACGCTGCGCGTCATGGGCCGCTCCGTTTCGTTCCGCCCTTCCTATGCGCCGCCGCCCCCCCGCGTCAAACGGAACACACCCGTCACCGCTTTACCCCGCCCGCCCGCCCGCTATGGTGGCGGCGCCGCCGCACAGGCGGCGTGGCCCGCGTGGTGGAACGGTAGACACAGGGGACTTAAAATCCCTAGCCTCCGGGCGTGCGAGTTCGACTCTCGCCGCGGGCACCACATTCTGGGGATCGGGCGGGGGCGGAAGCGTCCGGCTTGTCCGGGCGCGACAAGGTGTTTCAGCCGGATCGAAGACCGACCAGAGTTTCCAAGGCCGCCGCCGGCCCGGGTTGGGCCGGCGGTCAGGTTTTCGGGTCAGGCTGTCCGGCGCCGGAGGGCGCGCATCGCACCCATGCCGCCAAGGGCGAGGCCGAGAAGCCAGGCCGAGGCAGGCAAGGGAACCGGCGTTGGCACGGGCGAGGCGGGAAGGACCTCGAACCGAAGACCATCCGCCGTTCCTTCCTGGAACCCGGCCCAATAGGTGTGGTCATCCCTGAACGTGCCGTCGGGGTTCTGCGACCATACGCCGTCGCTGCCGACCGGCACGAGGTCGAGGAACTTCGTCTTGTCGATATCCCCCTTCAGGTAGAGATCGAGCCACGAGCTGACGAAGTGCTGTCCCACGTTGTTCATGAACACGGTGTCCCAGACCGGATCGGTATAGTGTTCCGAGACATTGAATCCGAGCGAGGGATTGAAATAGAAGCTCTCTTCCGGCGCGGGGATCGGCGCGACGGTGTTGTGGCCACCGCCGTCGAAGGTCAGCAGCGCGCGATCCACGCTCGTCGCCCCTTCCCAGATCGCCCGCACACCGGTTTCATACTGGGACGTCTGCGTCGTTCGATCCCGCAATGAACATCATCGGTATCTCGATGCCCGCCAGCCCTTCCGCATCCCAGAAGCCAAGCTGTTTCCCCCAGGGACCGATCGCGATCGCGGTCTTGATCCGGGGATCGGGAAGCGCCTCATGGGTCGCGCTGCCCTGTTGGTGAATGCCGAGCGTTCCGGCAGGGCCGCCCCAGGGATAGGCGACCGACGCTTCCGTCACGCCGCCCCCTGCGGTGATGATGGCCCCGTAGCCGCCCATGGAGTAGCCGAGAAGCCCCGTGTTGTCGGTATCGATGCGCCCCGAAAAGACCGAGGTCGGATCGCTGTTCAGGCGCGCCATCTCGTTCAGGACGAACAACTGGTCGAGAGGGCGGTTCACCAGTGTCGATCCAAAGGCCCGCTGATCGGCATAAGTCGAATCCGTGTGGTCGATCGACGCCACGACATAGCCCTTCGAGGCCAGGTTTTCCGCCAGATGCGACATCAGAAAGCGGTTGCCGGGATAGCCATGGCTCAGCATCACCAGCGGCAACGGGCCGCCGCTCGCAGCGGGTGCCGCATCGCGCACCGCCCGACCCTGAAGCGTGACTTCGGTCGTGCCGTCGCGCAGCAGCGTCCTGATGGAGGTGTCGCCTGTCGAGCCTTCTGCGGCGGGATACCACATCTCGACGGTCAGCGGCCGGTCATAGGTCGGCAGAACGTCGGGCCGTGGCTTGGCCGGATCGATGGCCAGGATGTTGACCTGATCCTTGTTCACCAGCTGGATCTGGCGAACCCCGATGGGCAGCGGGCCATAGACGCCCAATTCCGGTGCATCGGGCGATTGTCCGTCGATCCTGTTCTCGGCCGCGAGCGGTGCCGCGGCGGCCAGAAGCAGCATGTTTGCAATGACGATATGTCTCATGATCCGTCCTCCCTGGGTTGTTCCAAATCGTTAACCAACAACTCAGGAGGTAGTTGATCGTTCGGTTTCCGCCAGACTTTATTCAGTCGGACGAGGGGACACCTTCAGACTGTTGCATGGGCGCAGCGCGGCCGAGCACATCCGATAGCAATGGGTTGGGGAAACGCCGTTGCAGGGTCACGGCGACGAACGTCTCGCTGATCCCGTCGAGCCGCGCGGCCTCGATCAGGAAGCCGGACCGGAGTTCGTCCTGCACGACGATGGGCGGAATGACCGCAAGCCCGGCGTCCTCCCGCGCCAGAAGCCGGAGCATCGCCATGTCGTCGACCTCGGCCGCGATCAGGGGCGTCACCCCCAGCCGCGCGGCAAGCGCATCGAAGGCCGCCCGCAGTGCGGTTTCGCGCGTTGGCAGGATCAGGGGCTGGTCGCGCAGCAGATCCGCAAGCGGCGCGATCGGCGCGCCGACCCGCGCGGGCGTGCCGATCAGGCTCACGGGCTGCTCGTCGATCCGGTGGATCAGCCAATGGCTGGCCGCGTCGCGCGCCGGGGGCAAGGTTCGTCAGCACCACATCGAGCGCCAGCGCCTCCAACGCCGCGCAGCAGTTCGGCCTGCGATCCCGAGCGCAGCACGACCTCGACATCCGCCCGCCCGATCAGCGGGCGCAGGAACTGCATCTGGAAATTGCGCGACAGGGTCGCAAGCGCGCCGACCCGCAGGGCGCGGCGGGCGCGGCCGGTCTCGCGCAATGTCGCGGTCAGATCGTCGGCCGTGCGGAAGATCGCCTCGGCATGGTCGAGCGCGATCCGCCCCGCCTCGGTCAGCACAAGGCCCCGCCCCCGGCGCTCGAACAGATCATGACCGAGCGAGGCTTCGAGCGCCCGGATCTGCGTCGAAAGCGCCGACTGCGACAGGTTCAGCCGCCGCGCCGCCCCGGTCAGCGTGCCGTCGCTGGCGACGGCCCGGAACAGGCGCAGGTGATGAAGGTTCGAGTGCCGCCATTCTTCCATCAAACAGAACGATTATCAAGTAATATATGTAATTTTCTGGAAGTTCGGCAAGCGCTACGAGCACTGGCATCATTCCAGACCCGGAGCATGCCATGACAGTCCTGTCCGCTCATCTTCCTCGCCCCTCTCGTGCTGCTTGTCGCTGCCGCTGCCCTTTCGCTGCGCGCCCCGGCCGCCGACCCGGCGGGCTGCCCGCCCTGGCCGAGGCTGCGGCGCTGGCAGCGCTGATCCTTCTCGGTCTTGCCGGGCTGGTTCAGTTCCTGGTCGGTGGCCGCACGCGTTCTGGCCGCGAGCGACGGCGCTCTCGCTGCGGCTCGACGCGGTCAGCGTGACGCATGGCGCTGCTCGTCGCCTTCGTCGGCTGGGTCGTGGTGCGCTACTCGCGCCGCTATCTGGACGGCGAGGCGCGCGAGGGCCGCTTTCACGGCCTGATGCTGGCCGCCCTCGCCGCCGTGCTGATGCTCGTGCAGGCGGGAAGCCTGCCGGTGCTCGTCGCGGGCTTCGTCGCGATCGGCCTCGTGCTGCGGCAACTTCTGCTGTTCTACCCCGACCGGGCCGAGGCGCGGCGCGCGGCCGCGAAGTTCACCCGCGTCTGGGGCGCGGGCGACGTGGCGCTGATCCTCGCCGCGGTCCTGCTCTGGCTCAGCTTCGGCACGCGCCGACATCGCCGCGACTAGCACGTCGCCGCCGAGGGTGGCCTGCCCGCCGCCGGCGCAGATTGGCCGTGGCACTGCTCGTCCTGGCCGCCGCGCTCAAGACCGCGGCCTTCCCGCTGCACGGCTGGCTGACCGAGGTGATGGAGGCGCCGACGCCCGTCTCCGCGCTGCTCCATGCCGGCATCATCAACTCCGGCGGCGTGCTGCTGATCACCGCTGGCGCGGCCTGGTGCAGGCAAGCCCCGGCGCGATGGCGGCGCTGGTGATGATCGGCGGCTTCACCGCGCTGTTCGGCGCGCTCGGTGATGCTGACCCAGAGCGCGGTCAAGACGGCGCTCGCCTGGTCCACGGTCGCGCAGATGGGCTTCATGCTGCTGCAATGCGGGCTGGGGCTCTGGACGCTGGCGCTGCTGCACATCGTGGCGCACTCGCTCTACAAGGCGCATGCCTTCCTGTCCTCGGGCGGCGCGGTGCAGGCGGTGGACGCGATCCGCAAGCCGGGGCCGGTGGCGGTGCCGGGCTTCGGCGCCGTCGCCACGGCCTTCGTGCTGGCGCTGGTGCTCTATGGCGCCGTCGCGCTGGGCTTCATCGCTGCTTGCGGGCCCGAAGTCGCCGCAGGCGCTGGCGCTCGGCGCGATCCTGATCTTCGGTGTGGCCTATCTGGTCGCGCAGGGCCTGGCCGATGCCGCACCCCGGCGCGCTGACGCGGCGCACCGCGGCCGCCTCGCTCGCGGCGGCGGTGGCCTACTTCAGCTTCCAGGTGATCGCGCAGGCCGTCTGGGGCGCCATGCCTGCCCGCAGCCGCCGGTCGCCGGGCGCGCTGGAATGGGCGCTGATCGTGCTGGCGCTGCTGTCCTTCGGCCTGGTCGCCGTTGCCCAGGCGCTGTTCCCGCTCTGGGCGCATCACCCGGCGACGGCGGGGCTGCGCGTGCATCTCGCCAACGGCCTCTACCTCAACGCGCTGCTCGACCGGCTGATCGGCGGCTTCCGCACCGCGGCCAAATCCTGACACCGCCGATCGATGGAGACGCCATGTTCCTGAAGCATCCGCAGATCGCCCCCGCCCGGGTCTCAGGCCTCCTGCAAGGCGGCCGAAGCCGCCGCCCGCGCCATTCCGCCCGCCTTCCCGCTGGATGCCACGGTGGCCGTCAACCCCTTCCTCGGCCAGACGGGCGAGGACCTGGCCACAGCCTCGGCGCGGCTGGCGCGGGTGGCCGGCGATCCGGCTGACCCTGCCGCGCGCCGATCTATGCCGCGCGGGTCGCAGGCGGGCGCGATCAGCGACGACGATCTTGCCGCAGCGCTGATCGCGTCGCACCGCGCCGATGAAGCCGCGCGACCTTGCGCTGCTGAAGGCCGGGATGACAGGGCGCGCCGGCGCCGACGGCAGCCCTGCCGACGGTGGCCGAACTTGCCGCAGCGCGACGGGCACCGACTGGCCCGCCGTCATCGCCCGCTGCTTCGGCCTGTGGGCGGCGGGGTACTTCGACCGGGGCCAGGCGCTGTGGACGCCCGCGCCCGGGGCAGGGCGCCTTTGCCGCCTGGCGGGAATGGGCGACGCATGACCTGACGCCGGAAATCGCCGGGCCTGACCGGCTTCTGCGCCCATGTCGCCGCAGCGCCCGACACCGCCGAACGCGCCATCCTGCGCGCCGCCGAACGGCTGGGCCTGACGGACGAGGCGGCCGAGACGGCCTTCCACCGGCTGCTGATCGATCTTGGCGGCTGGGCGCAGCACGCGCGCTGGCTGCTTGGCAGGCCGAACTTGCAGGGCGACACGCGACACGACGCTGACCGACCTTCTGGCGATCCGGCTGATCTGGGAAGAGGCGCTTCTGGCGCATTGCCCCGCCGTCGCCGCCGACTGGCAGACCGACGGTCGCGGCCCATGCGGCGCCCGTCGCTGCCGACGCCCGACCAGTCGTGGACGCCATCCTGCAGGACGCCGCCGAACGGGCGCACCAGCGCAGGCTGGCCGCTGCCTCTGACCGGCCCCGCAGCGCGGACCGAGCCGGCCCGCCCTGCAGGCCGCCTTCTGCATCGACGTGCGCTCGGAAGTGTTCCGGCGCGCGCTTGAAGGCCAGGACCCGGGCATCGAGACGATCGGCTTTGCCGGGCTTCTTCGGCCTGCCCGTCGCCCATCGGCCGCAGGGCACGGACGAGTTGCAGGCGCATCTGCCCGTCCTGCTGAACCCCGCGCTGATCTCGACCAGCCACGGCGATGCGGCGACCGAAGCCGCCAGCCCGGATCACCGCGCGCACGGCACGCGCCTGGGGCCGGTTCCGGCAGGCGGCCGTCTCCTCCTTCGCCTTTGTCGAGGCGGCGGGGCCGGTCTATGGCGTGCAAGCTGGTGCGCGATGCGCTGGGGCTTGGGCCGGCGGGTCTGGCCGCCGGAGCCCGATGCCCCGGATCGAGGGCGGCCTGACGGCCGAGGCAGAAGGCGCAGACGGCCGCTGCCGTGCTGCAGGCGATGAGCCTGACGCACGGCCATCGCGCGGCTGGTGCTGCTGCTCGGCCATGGCGCGCAGGTCACCAACAACCCGCACGAAAGCGCCTATCACTGCGGCGCCTGCGGCGGCCAGACGGGCGAGGTCTCGGCGCGGCTGCTGGCGGCACTGCTGAACGATCCGGAAACCCGCGCGGGCCTGCCCGCGCATGGGATCGACGCTGCCGCAGGACACGCTGTTCGTGGCCGGGCCTGCATGACACGATGACGGACAAGGTGACGCTCTATCGCGATGCACCCGTCCCCGGACCACGCCGACGGATCTGGCGCGGGCCGAGGCCTGGCTGGCCGCGGCCGGGCGCCAGGCCCGCGCCGAA
Source organism: uncultured Alphaproteobacteria bacterium (assembly GCA_963736565.1). Lineage (GTDB taxonomy): Bacteria > Pseudomonadota > Alphaproteobacteria > Rhodobacterales > Rhodobacteraceae > Aliitabrizicola. The sequence continues at coordinate 509,275 of CAVTOW010000005.1, read as the reverse complement.
CGCGCGCTGCGCCTGCCGGGCGCCACGGGCGACAGCCTGGCGCGCCGCGCGCGCCGACTGGGCCGAGGTGCGGCCCGGAATGGGGCCTTGCCGGATGCGCCGCCTTCATCGCCGCGCCGCGCGCCGCCACCGTCGGGCCGCGACCTGCGGGGCCGCGCCTTCCTGCACAGCTACGACTGGACGGCCGACGCAGGCTTCGCGCACGCTGGAACTGATCCTGACCGCGCCGGTGGTCGTCGCAAGCTGGATCAGCCTGCAATACTACGGCTCGACCGTCGCACCGCGGGTCTTCGGCGGCGGCAACAAGCTGATCCACAATGTCGTGGGCGGCATCGGCGTGGTCGAAGGGCAATGGCGGCCTTCTGCGCCCCGGCCTGCCCTGGCAGACCGTGCATGACGGCGAGCGTCCGGCCCATGAGCCCTGCGCCTGTCGGTCATGGTCGAGGCGCCGACCGAGGCCATCGCCGAGGTGCTGCGCAAGCATGCCGCCGGTGCGCGCAGCTGTTCGACAACGGCTGGCTGCACCTCTTCGCGCTGAAGGACGGGCGGGTCGTCGCGCGCTATCGCCCCGGCCTGATGTGGGAGGCGGCGGGCGCCCCGGCCGCGCTGGCCGCATGAACCGGACTGCGGGCCGACGCCCCTGCCGTGTCCGGCTCCGCAACCCGTGCGGCGGTCAGCCGGCCGCGCGCACGGGTGCACCGCGCCGCGCCGCGATTTGCGCTGCCAGATAGTCGGCATCGTGCCAGACGCCCCAGATGAAGGGCGAGGCGCGCCGGGACAGCCATGCGAGCCCGAGGAAATACAGCCCCGGCACCTGCGACACGCCCTTGTCATGCCGGGGCCTGCCCTTGTCGTCGAAGGCATCAAGCTGCATCCATCCGAAATCCAGCGCGAACCCGGTCGCCCAGATGATCGAAGTGACACCCTCGCGTGCCAGATCGAGTTCCAGGATCGGATGCGTCACGCAATCCGGGTCGGGTCCGATCACCCGCGCCTCGGGTTCCTCGGGCAGATCGAGGCCGTTGCGTGCCGCATGGGCGTCAGCCTGATCGAGGACCGACAGATAGTTCGCATCCCCGCGCGCGATGTTCAGCGCAAGATCGGGCGCGATGTGCAGCACCCCGTCGCGATAGTCGCCCGCGCGCCCCAGCAGGGTCATGCCCCGCGCCGCCATCCGGCGGAAATCAACCGTCTCGCCGCCATTCGCGCCGCTGACCGCGATCGTCACATGCTCCATCCCCGGTTCGCGCGTCTTGGCATCCCAATGGCCAAGCTGACCCAGCCACCAGACGAAATCGCGCCCACGGTAGCGCCGGGGGGGCCGGTCATGCGGCCCCACCGACAGGTAGACGCGCCGGCCCGACCGCAGCAGCTCATCCGCGATCTGCGCGCCGGACGATCCGGCGCCGACGACCAGCACCGCGCCTTCCGGCAACTGGCCGGGATTGCGGTAGGCGGAGGAGTGCATCTGCACCATCCCCGCCGCGTCCGGCACGACCGTCGGAATGAGCGGGCGCTGGAACGGGCCGGTTGCCGCGACGACCTGCGCCGCGTGGATCACCCCATGCGAGGTTTCGGCCACGAACCCCGTCCCGTCTGCGGAACGTCGCAGCGCCGTCACTTCGACCCCTTCGCGGACAGGCGCGCCGAACTTGCGCGCATAGGCCTCGAAATAGGCGACGATGTCATGCTTGCTGGCGAAGCTGTCTGGGTCGGCACCCTCGAACGTCATTCCGGGAAAGCGGTCGTGCCAGGCCGGTCCGTTTGCGACCAGAGAGTCCCACCGCTCCGACCGCCAGCGCTCGGCGATGCGGTGGCGCTCGACCACAAGATGGGGCACGCCCTGACGGTGCAGGTGCTCGCTCATCGCAAGGCCCGCCTGCCCGCCGCCGATCACGAGCGTATCGACCGTTTCGACTGTCATCCCTGCAACCCTTTCGGTGTCGAGCCGCCCCGGCGGCTGCCGGGCACGGATCGGGTCTAGCCCGAGCCTTTGCTTTGGCGAAACATCATTCATGCTCATGGCGGGTTAGGTCAGGCCTAACCTTCTGCCGACCGCCATCTGTTCAGCGCACTCACAGTATCAGCAACCTGCGCGACCGAAAAATCTGCGGAACAAAGCCGTGATCCGGCCACAGCTCCTGCGAAAGGTCTCGCAGTCCGACAAGGTTAACAAGGTGTTTGCCAATTCTTAACCATTTCCGATCTCGACTGTCGTGCGGGCTGCCTCGGCACGCTTGAAACGGGATCAGGATGCCATTGCCAGTATACACCCAGACAGCTCGAACCGAGCCAGCCAAAGATTTCGCAGAATTTCCCACCCCATTCAGGCCGGTCACGAACGACGCCGTTGCTTCGGGGGCGAGCCGGTCGTGCGACGTGCCACCCGATCCGCCGCAGGCGACCGATCTGCTCCACGTCCGGTACCTCGCGGGCGTCAGCGTCATCATCCCGACCTACCGCGAAGTCGCCAATATCCCCCACGTTCTTGCCGCGCTCGATGACCTCCGGCGCCGGTCAGGGCTGGAGCTTGAAGTGCTCTTCATGGACGACGACAGTCGCGACGGCAGTATTGAGGCGGTAGAAGCCGCGGGATACGACTGGGTGCGCATCGTCACGAGAACGTCCGACCGGGGGCTTAGCCCGGCAGTGATCGACGGGTTCCGCGCGGCGCGCCATCCGGTTCTGGTCTGCATGGACTGCGACCTCAGCCATCCGCCGGACCGCATTCCCCACCTGATCCTTGGTCTGCATGCAGGCCAGCAATTCATGGTCGGCTCGCGCTACGTTCCGGGTGGGTCGACGGATGACGACTGGGGTTTCCTGCGCTGGATGAACAGCGTGATCGCCACGCTGCTGGCCCGCCCGCTGACGAAGGTGCGCGATCCGATGTCGGGCTTCTTCGCGCTGCGCAAGGCGGATTTCGACCGGGCCGAGGCGCTGAACCCGGTCGGATACAAGATCGGCCTCGAGCTGATCGTGAAGTGCGGTTTCGACAATGTGGGCGAGGTGCCGATCCACTTCCGGGACCGTGTGCGCGGCGAAAGCAAGCTGACGCTGAAGGAACAGCTTCGCTACATCCAGCACCTGCGCCGTCTCTACCTGTTCCGCTTTGCCAATGCGATGCACTTCGCCCAGTTCATTGCCGTCGGGGCCTCGGGCGTGGTCGTCAATCTGGGCGTCCTGAGCCTGTTGCACATGGTCGGCATGAGCGATCAGGTCTGCCTCGCCGGCGGGATCGCCGTCAGCATCGTCACCAACTTCCTGCTGAACCGCCGCTTCACCTTCAGCTATGCGCGCGACCGCAACATCTGGCGGCAATTCGGCGGCTTCATCGGCGCATCGGCCATCGGCGGGCTGGTCAGCTTTGCGGTTTCGAACGCCGTGCGCGGTGCCGTGCTTGCCGACATGCGCTTTGGGCTGCATCTTGCGGCGCTGGCCGGGATCGCGGTGGGCATGATCTTCAACTACCTTGGAAACCGCTACATTGTCTTCCGCAAGACCCATCTCCGCTAGCACCGGCGCCCTGCCTCTTGCCATGCCCTGGCTGGGGCTTGGTTTAGCCATGCTCGTCGGTGCCGTCGCGCTTGGTTACCGGATCGGATGGCAGGACTATTGGTGGGACGAGCATGTGACGCTCATGTTCTCGCGCATGGGCTGGCACGACCTGGTGATCGGAAGCTGGGGCCTCGATACCCACCGACCGGTCTACTATGCGGTGCAGAAGGCGTGGAACGAGGTGTTCGGCAACTCGGTCACTGCGGTGCGAAGCCTGCCCGCTACGCTGCACCTGTTGATGATTCCGCTCTTCTATCTGGCGGCCCGGCAGATGCGGGGCAACGCGGTCGCGCTGATCGCGGTGCTGATCCTTGCGACATCGCCGATCTTCGTTGGCCAGGGCCGCGAGATTCGCATGTATGCGCTGATGAACCTTTGCCTCAGCGCTGCACTCGTCTGCGCGCTTTGTCTTGCGGGGCATTTCCGCAGGGGCGAAACCGGAATTTCGGGCAGGGTCGCGCTGCTGTGGTTGGGAATGGTGCTTGGCCTGGCCGGCGGTTTCTACGCCCATTCCATCGCGATCTTCGTGACGGTGCTGTTCGGCCTCTGGATACTCGGGGCAATCGCGCTCAGGCTCTATCCGCTCTCGATCCTGTGGCAGGCGATACCGTTCGGCCTGCTCTACTGCCTTCTGATCCTGCCCGCGCTGCTGCCGTTCTTCAGCCATTTCGGATCAACCCTCGGCAAGGGATTTTGGGTTCCGGAACCGTCGTTCGACTATGTCTACGGGCAGTTTGCGGCCGCCTATCCCTATCCGAAATGGGCCAAGCCGGTCATGCTGGTCCTTTTCCTGATCGGGCTGTGGCGTCTGCGAAAGACGCCCGACCTCGCGTTGCTGCTGGCGCTGATCGTGATCGGGCTGCCGATGATCGTGCTGGCCGTCAGCTTTGCCAAACCGATCTTCATGACACGGGTCATCGGCTGGTCCAGCCTTGTTGCCACGCTGCCGATTGCGCTGGCGGTGGCTGAGTTTTCGCGCCTGCCGCGCATCGTGGCGGCAGTCGCCGTGGCGACGGCACAGCTTGCCGCCCTGCTGGCCTTCTACCCTGCCGCACCGGAACGTGCGCCGCTGGCGGATTTCGCCGCGCAGTTCGAACAGTTCGATCCGGCGCGGGACGTGCTGGTGATCGGTGCGCAAAAGACCGAACCGGCTTTGAGATGGTACTATCCGGCCCTGTTCGAGGGCGAGGCCTATGCGATCTCGCCCGGGGACCGGCCCGTGAATGTCATCGGCCCTGCCCTGAAGGCCCGCTTCGTGCCGCTGGCAACGATCGGTGACGTCGTAAGCGGCGACCGCCGGGTCTTCGTGCTTTGGGATCGAAAGGTCGCGGCAGACGCGCCCGCGCTGTCCGGGGCGGTCGCAGCTTTGGCCAGGGGTCGGCAGACCGAGGCGGTTGTCCGTAACAGCCAGTATCAGCTCGACCTGCTGGCTCCGCAAACCGCCGCCCCCTAACGAAGCGCGCTCGCCTGCCAGCGAATCTTCCCGAGGCCAACTCGCCTTGGCGGAGTTGGCGCACGGGCTGCGACGTGCCTCATCTGACCGAGCCGAAGCGACAATACGCCTTACGGTCGGCCAACTGTTTTCATGTCGCCTACGTGACCTGCCGAAAAGGACAGGTTCGCGCCGGGCGAGAATTCAGATAATTTTAATACATTAAATCAAAAACATAGATGTTCCCAATTTCGGGAACATCGAGCGGGCCGCAGACACCGGATCCGTTTCGAATGTTCGGTGTTTGGAAAGTGCAGAGTTGAGTTGATGATCCATTCCGAAGCGAGAACCCTTGGGGCGGATGATGCCGCGCGCGCGACAGCCCCTCTCCGCCAGTCCGAACAGATCAATTGGACGATCCCGGGTTTCGGCCCGAAAGTTCGGATCGGCACGATGTTCGGCGATCTCCCGATCGAGGCATTGCGCCTGCGCGACGACATCCGCACCAACACCGGGCGCGTGGTGCGGGTTCAGTGGATCGACAAGATCCAACTGGACGAGGATTTCATCTATCGCTGCCCCGGCGCGCTTCCGACGGTGATTGCCGCCAACGCCTTCGGCATGGGACGCCCCATGCAGGAGATGGTCGTCTCGCCCCGGCAGGAGGTCTGCCCCGAACCGCATGTGGCAACGCGCTTCATGGCCGGGGCCGATCTGCGCGCGCGCTTCAACGCACAGCGGGGCCTGCCCGGGCCGCTGACCTATTATCGCTTTCACTGCGGCGAGCCGGTCGTCATCAAGGCCGAAGGCGTATGGGTTCGCATAGAGCCCTGAGGCGGGAACATTCTGGAACGCCGGGTGTTGGCGTTCCGGCCCGCAGATCAACGAGGTTCAGGTGCCCCCGCTCGCCCGCCCCCTACGTGCAACTTCTGCCGATGCGCGTTCACCTTTGATCCTGACGGATGTGATCTGCGCGCGCATCATGTTGCGGCTTGGCGACATCGACGAATGGCAGGCCGTCGCAAAGCTCCCCCGCCGCAGCGACCTAGCGCCGGGGCCGGTTGCGATGCCCGTCGATGCCTCGCTCGTCCAGCGCCTTCTGCGTGATTTCGGCGCACGGACCGAGCGGGCGGATGAAATCCGGGCCGAAGCCGAGTTGCGCCATGTCCGCAACTGGACCGACGGTCTCTAGGCCACGACCTCGGCGTCAAAACCGATCCGAGACAGGGCAGCGACCAGCGTTTCGGGCGCAACGTTGCCACCGACCTCGACACGGCGCGTGGGTACATCGACGCGCACGAACCTGGTTCCCTCAATCGGCTTCAGCGCGGCCTCGACGGACGCTTTGCACTTGTCGCAATGGATCTTCGGCACGTCGAGTGTGATCATGGTTGCCCCGTCTGATCGGATGGATGCACGGTATCTCCCACATTTCGCGGTCGCGCGAAAGCGTGCGATGGTGAAGATTGACGCGGCTGCGCGACTTCCTGTGTCGTCGAGTTGCTTGCAACCGCTGCGCCGAACAGTGATCCTTCCCACACCGCGCGAAGAGAGGAGATCGCCATGCACCCCGCCCTTGCGCCCGACACCACCGCAGTCATCACCGGAGGCGCCTCGGGGATCGGCCTTGCGGCGGCGCACCGGCTTGGCCGTTTGGGACTGAAGCTCTGCATCGCCGATCTGCCCGGCCCGCGGCTCGATGCGGCCCGCTCCGAGCTTGAGGCAGCCGGTTATCCCGTGCTCGCGGTTGCCACCGATGTCGCGGACCGGGCGCAACTTGGCAAGCTGAAGACAGCCGTGACCGACCATTTCGGCCCGGTCGGCGTCCTGATGAACAATGCAGGCATCCAGCCCGGCAGCACGATCTTTGACGACAGCGGAACGTGGGAACGCGTGCTGGCCGTGAACATGGGCGGCGTGATCGCGGGAAGCCAGATCTTCGCCCCCGACATGATCGCCTCGGGCAAGCCCGGCCTTATCATCAACACCGGCTCGAAGCAGGGCATCACGACGCCGCCCGGGGATCCGGCCTACAACGTCTCGAAGGCCGGCGTGAAAGTGTTCACCGAGGCGCTCCAGCATCATCTGCGCAACCTGCCCGGATGCCGGGTCGAGGCACGGCTTTTCATCCCCGGTTTCGTCTTCACGCCCCTCGCCGCCGGGGGCCGCACCGAAAAGCCCTCGGGCGCGTGGACGGCCGAGCAGGTCGTCGATTTCCTGATCGGGGCGCTTGACCGGGACGAGTTCTACATCCTCTGCCCTGACAACGATGTGGACCGCGCGCTGGACGCCAAACGCATCCTCTGGGCAGCGGGCGACCTTGCCGAGAACCGCCCTCCGCTGTCGCGCTGGCACCCCGACTACACTGATGCCTTCAAGGACTGGCTCAAGGCCTGACCCTGCCCTGCTACAGAATAGGAGCGATGATGGCCTGGATGATCGTCAGCGAGGATTCACCGCAAGGGGCTGTCCTGCGCAGCGACCGCACCCTGATGGCCGCGCATTGGGACTATGAGCTTTCCATCCGTGACCGCATCCTTGCCGCGGGAAGCCTTCGCAGCGATGACGGTGTCACGCCGCAGGGCAGTCTTCTGATCGTCGAGGCCGCGTCGCGCGACGAGGCGCAGGCGCTTGTCGACGCCGACCCGGCAACGCGGGCAGGGTTGAGGGGCAGGATCACCATAACCTACTGGAACCCCGCGATCCTCGATCACCGGGAACTCGGCTGAAGGGACGGAACCCCGCGCCAAGGTCAGCGTTGCCCGCGACACTCAGCGGGTAAACGATGCGATACACAGACCACAGTCACCGCATTTCGCGTTGCTTTCGGCAGTCTTCGCTTGTCACGCGATCATGCGAAGGTGACGATCATGGAAAAACGAGCAGTCTTTCCGTCAGGCGTTGCATAGAGAGCGGGCATTTCATGTTGGCACGACGCGTTCTCGCTGCGGCGTTGGCATCACTCGGCATCGCCGGTGCGGCCACCGCGCAAGCCGTGGTGTTTGAAGTCTTCAAGAGCGATGTCGAGGAAATGGCGGATTTCGAACCGACCGGCATCGCCCTTGAGTTTCAGGCGAGGCCGCTTGGCGCATGGGGCAAACTTTCCTACGGGCTCGGTCTGCGCGCGAGTTTCGACGATGGCGAAAGCGCTTGGGTGGGCGGTGGGCTGTTCGCCGAGTATTCCCTGGGTGATCTCTGGCTGGCCGAGGGCACGATCATGCCCGGCTTTTACGACCCCGGATCAATGGATTTCGATCTGGGCAGCGACCTTGAAATCCATTCGAGCCTTGGGATCGGCCGCAAGCTGGGCGCGACCACGCGCCTGTCGCTGGTGCTCTCGCACCTCTCGAATGCCGGTACCAGCGACAGGAACCCCGGCAGGAACGCGCTGGCGCTGCGCCTCAGGCACGGGTTCTGACCCACCGGCCACCCCCGCGCGACTTGCCGCGTCGGACAATTCGGACTACTCCCTCGGCCAAGGCGCGCAGGCAGCACGCCGTTCGGTCGCGTGAGTGGCGAGGGGACCATGGCCTCAGTCGAGGATGTCACCAAATCGGTAGAGCCGATCATCAACACGGTCGACGACACCGTCGTTTCGACTGTTACGACGCAACTCACCCAGCCCGGCTTTTTCGCGGAACTCGGCTATGCCGTGATCGTCCTTGTCATCGTGATCGCCGTGCACGGCTGGTGCATGGCGCAGATCGCCAAGTACTTCGGCATCCGCTTCGCCCGCTTCAACGCAGCCACCCGCCAATGGCGCGTCAGCCTGCTGATGGGAACCTGCATCGCGCTGCTTGCGTTGTCGCACCTTTTCGAGACGTTCATCTGGGCGGCGCCGATCTGGCTCATGGGCCTGATACCGAACTTGCGGGACGCCTACTATTTCGTGCTCGAGGCATACACCACCCTGGGCGAAAGCACCGTCACGCTACCGGAAAGCTGGCGCCTGCTTGGCCCGATGATCGCGATTTCGGGGCTGTTCACCTTCAGCTGGACGGGCTCCGTCCTCGTCTACGTGATGACAGAGATCGGCCGCAGACACGCGCACCAGAAGCCGCAGCCACCGCATCATGCGCCGCAGACGGCTGGCGGCGCTTCTGGACAGGCAACGGCACCGCCCCCGACAGCGGCACCCTCTCACGACCCGAGCGCCTGACGCATCGACCCCAAGACGGGGCGAGCGTCTTCTCTCAGCCCGAGAACAGGAAGTGCAGCACGTCGCCGTCCTTCACCTCGTAGGTCTTGCCCTCGACCCGGAACTTTCCGGCTTCCTTCGCCCCTGCCTCGCCCTTGCCGGCGATATAGTCGTCGATAGGCGATGGTCTCGGCGCGGATGAAGCCCTTCTCGAAATCGCCGTGGATCACGCCGGCCGCCTGCGGCGCCAGGGTGCCCTTGGTGATCGTCCAGGCCCGCGCCTCCTTCGGCCCGACGGTGAAGTAGGTCTGCAAGCCCAGCAGCGCGTAACCGGCCTTGATCAGCCGGTCGAGCCCCGCTTCGTGCAGCCCCATCTCCTCAAGGAACATCGCGGCTTCCTCGGCGTCGAGCTGGCTGATCTCTTCCTCGATCCGGGCCGAGATCACGACCGAAGCCGCGCCCTGCTTCGCCGCCATCTCGGCCACCCGTGCCGACTGGCGAATTGCCCGAGGCCGCAGAGGCTTCCTCGACATTGCAGACGAAAAGCACCGGCTTTGCGGTCAGAAGCTGCAGCAGCCGCCAGTTGCGCTGGTCATCCTCGGCCACCGTGACGGTGCGCGCGGGCTTGCCCTCCTCCAGCGCCGCCTGTGCCGCGCGCCAGCAGCCGGTCCTGATCGGCCGCTTCCTTGTCGCCGCCCTTCATCTTGCGCGCCAGGTTCGCGCGCCGCCGCTCGACGCTTTCCAGATCGGCCAGCATCAGCTCGGTCTCGATCGTCTCGGCATCCGCGACCGGGTCGATCCGGCCCTCGACATGGGTGATGTCGCCGTCCTCGAAGCAGCGCAGGACATGGGCGATGGCATCGCATTCGCGGATGTTGGCCAGGAACTGGTTGCCCAGCCCCTCGCCCTTGGACGCGCCGCGCACAAGGCCCGCGATATCGACGAAGGTCATCCGCGTCGGGATGATCTGCTTCGATCCGGCAATGGCGGCCAGCTTTTCCAGCCGCGCGTCCGGCACCGCGACCTCGCCCACGTTCGGCTCGATGGTGCAGAACGGGAAAGTTCGCCGCCTGCGCCGCCGCCGTCCGGGTCAGCGCGTTGAAGAGGGTGGACTTGCCCACGTTCGGCAGCCCGACAATGCCCATCCTGAAACCCATGACGTCCCTCTCTCCAGCGGATGGCGGCTTTCTAGGCAAGACCAGCCCCCGCCGCAAGCCGACCGGGGGCATTGATTTCCCCACGGCCTTTGTGCACAGGTGCGGCGACCGAGGAAAGGACGCCATGACCCGGATCGACCAGACTTTCGCCCGCCTCAAGGCCGAGGGGAAGAAGGCTTTCGTCGCCTACATCATGGCGGGCGATCCCGACCTCGCGACCTCGCTTGTCCGTGATGAAGGGCCTGCCTGCGGCGGGCGTGGACATCATCGAACTGGGCATGCCCTTTACCGATCCGATGGCGGACGGTCCGACGATCCAGCTTGCCGGGCAAAGGGCGCTGGAAGCCGGACAGACCTTGGACGGCACGCTTGCAGATGGTTCGTGAGTTCCGCAAGGGCGACGCCACGACGCCCATCGTGATGATGGGCTACTACAACCCCATCTATTCACGCGGAGTGGAGCGTTTCCTGGCCGAGGCGGTCGAGGCCGGGATCGACGGTCTGATCGTGGTCGACCTGCCGCCGGAAGAGGATGCAGAGCTTTGCCTGCCCGCGCAGGCGGCGGGCCTGAACTTCATCCGTCTGGCCACCCCCACGACGGACGCCAAGCGCCTGCCGAAGGTGCTGCAGAACACCTGCGGGCTTCGTCTACTATGTCTCGATCACCGGCATCACCGGCGCGGCGCGCCGCACAGGCGGGCGACGTTGGGCCGGAGGTCGCGCGGATCAAGGCGTCGACCGATCTGCCGGTCATCGTGGGCTTCGGCATCAACACACCCGACGCGGCGCAGTCCATCGCGAGCGTGGCCGACGGCTGCGTGGTCGGATCGGCCATCGTGAAGGAGATCGGCGCAGGCAAGCCCGTGTCCGAGGTGCTCGCTTTCGTCAAGGGGCTCGCAGACGGCGCACACCGGGCTTAAGGCGCAACGGCCCTGCGGCGAGGGCCGTGCTGCAAGACGTCGCGCCGACCAAGCGGCAATTGATCTTCGTCCGGGTGGGCCTTAACACTGCGTCACCGAGCCGCGGAGGAAAGCCATGCCCGTCATCACCTGCATCGAGGACCTGAGGCAGATCTACCGCCGCCGCGCGCCGCGCATGTTCTACGACTATTGCGAGAGCGGCAGCTACACCGAACAGACCTTCCGCGAGAATGTCAGCGATTTCAACCTGCTGCGCTTCCGCCAGAAGGTGGCGGTCGACATGACGGGGCGCACCACCGCAAGCTCGATGGTCGGCCAACCCGTCTCCATGCCCGTGGCCCTTGCCCCGGTCGGCATGACGGGCATGCAGCATGCCGACGGCGAGATCAAGGCCGCGCGGGCGGCCGAAGCGTTCGGCGTGCCCTTCACGCTTTCCACCATGTCGATCTGTTCGATCGAGGACGTGGCCGAGCACACGACCAAGCCCTTCTGGTTCCAGCTTTACGTCATGCGCGACGAGGACTTCGTCGAAGGCATGATCGAGCGGGCGAAGAAAGCGAAATGCTCGGCGCTGGTGCTGACGCTGGATCTGCAGATCCTCGGCCAGCGCCACAAGGACCTGAAGAACGGCCTGTCCGCCCCGCCGCGCCTGACTGTCAAGAACCTGATGAACCTGGCGACCAAGCCGCATTGGGGGCTGGGGATGCTGGGCACGCAGCGCCGCACCTTCCGCAACATCGTGGGCCATGCCAAGGGCGTGGGCGATCTGCGGTCGCTGATGAGCTGGACCAACGAGCAGTTCGACCCGCAGCTCGACTGGGACAAGGTCCGCAAGATCCGCGACGCCTGGGGCGGCAAGTTCATCCTGAAAGGCATTCTCGATGTCGAGGACGCGCAGCGCGCCGCCGATTTCGGGGCGGATGCGATCATCGTGTCGAACCATGGCGGGCGGCAGCTGGATGGTGCGCTGTCGTCGATCCGGATGCTTCCCTCGATTGTGCGCGCCGTTGGCGACCGGGTGGAGGTGCATATGGATGGCGGCATCCGCTCGGGCCAGGACGTGCTGAAGGCGCTGGCGATGGGGGCGAAGGGCACCTTCATCGGGCGGTCCTACATCTACGGTCTGGGCGCGATGGGCGAGGCCGGGGTGAAGACGGCGCTCGAGGTGATCCAGAAGGAAATGGACATCACGATGGCGCTGATCGGCGAGCAGGACGTGAAGAAGGTCACGCGGTCTAACCTGCTGGTGCCGAAGGACTTCGAAGGCGAGTGGGCCTGAACCGGGCGTTGCGGCTCGGCAGTGCGGGCGCAATCGCCATCATCGAGAGGCGAAGACGGCGCGTAGCGTTGTCTGGCGCAGCAACGGCATGACGCGAAAAGCGTTTCTCAACCTCACGAACTCCAGCCGCCCTCAGGCCGTCTGAACCCCTGCCCGCACCCGGGCCATCACCGGCGCCAGCACCAGCACCATCAGCAGCATCGCGGCGGCAAAGACGAAGGACATGCGCAGCCCGAATGCCCCGGCGATGAAGCCAAGCGTCGGCGGGCCGAAGAAATAGCCGAAATAGCCGAACAGTGTCGCGCGGGCCACGGCGCGGGCGCGCGCCTCGGGATCGGCGAGGCGTCCGACCAGCGAAAACGCCGTGGGCGCGATCACCGATGATCCGATGCCCATGACGATGAAACCTGCATAGGCCATCATCGGGCTTGTCGCCGCAGCGGCAATGACCGCCCCGCAGGCCGAGATCACCGCCCCGCCCCGCAGCAACAGGAACGGATCGACCCGCCCCGCGATACCCTGCCCCGCAAGCCGCGCAAAACCCATCGTCAGCGCCAGTGCAGCCGGTCCCATCGCGCCCTCGGCGGGCGATCCGCCCAACGTCTTCTCGATATGCAGCGCCGACCAGTTCTCGGCGGCGTTCTCGGTCATGAAGGCGATCAGCACGATCGCCCCGCCGATGACCGGGATCAGGCCCAGATGACCGGGCGTGCCGTCCTTCGGCTTGCGCAGGCCGTGGATCGTGCCGTCGCGCTCCACCGTGCAGAGCGCCAACACCAGCGCAACCAGCGCCATCGTGCCCATCACCCAGCCGGGCGGCCATTCGGCGCTGCGCATCGCCCCGGTCGCCAGCGCCCCGCCCGCATAGCCGAACGAATAGGCGGCATGGCACAGGTTCATCAGGTGCAGGTTGCGCTCGTTCTCCAGCGCCGCGACGCGGGCGTTCATCAGCACGTCGGTCAGCCCCGTCGCCGCGCCGCACAGCATCATGGCCAGCGGGAACAGCCACAGGATCGTCGTCTGCCCCGGCAGCGCGAAGGCCAGCGCCATCGCCACCGCCGCAACGGGCAGCGCGATCCGGCCGAGGGCGGCCCCGGCGGCCGGGGCCACCAGCATGGCGCAGACAGCGGCGATGGGCGTGAACAGCATCAAGAGGCCAAGGCGGCTTTCGTCGACGCCGAGCATCGCCTTGAGGTCCGGCAGCACGGCGGCGAAGGTGCCCCAGACGATGCCCATCGCGGCAAAGGCGGCCACCGCCGGACGGGCGGTGACAAGGGTGGGGAGAAAGGGCATGGGAAGCCTCGCGCTTGCCTGCCGGACGTAGACCGGACCTCGGGCGCGGGCAAGTCCGCAGCCGACGCAGGACGACGCATTTGTCGCTTTCCAACCCGGCGAATTCCCCGCTATAGCCCCCCGGTCGCGCCGCGCACCCTTGGAGGGCGGCGGACTTAACCTATGGAGAACCTCAAATGGCTGGTGAAATCCCTGATTTTCACGCCGAGGTACGGACGGGGACAGGCAAGGGGGCCGCTCGTCAAGCTCGTCGTGAGGGCAACGTACCCGGTATCGTTTATGGCGACGGCAAAGACCCGCTCGCCATCAACATCAACTACAACACGCTGCTGAAGCGCCTCAAGCAGGGCCGCTTCCTGTCGACGCTCTTCAACCTGAAGGTCGAGGGACAGGACGACGTGCGCGTGATCTGCCGCGGCGTGCAGCGCGACGTGGTCAAGGACCTGCCGACGCATGTCGATTTCATGCGCCTGCGCCGCACGAGCCGGATGAACCTGTTCATCCACGTGACCTTCATCAACCACGAAGCGGCCCCGGGCCTGAAGCGCGGCGGCACGCTGACCGTGGTGCGCCCGGAAGTCGAACTGGAAGTGACGGCGGGGGACATCCCCGACCACATCACGGTTGACCTGACCGGCAAGCAGATCGGCGACGTGATCCACATCAACGACGTGGTGCTGCCGGAAGGCGCGAAGCCGACCATCGACCGGAACTTCGTGATCGCGAACATCTCGGCCCCGTCGGGCCTGCGGTCGAGCGACAACGAAGAAGCCGAAGAGTAATCCGGCCCCACACGGGTCGCGAGAACAGGGCGCGCAGGGGAAACCCTGCGCGCCCTTGTCGTTCTAGGTGCCAAGGTGCTGGACGGATTCGAACACCTCAAGCTCCGGCGGCCCGAGATAGATATCGGCATGTGCCCCTGCCCCGCGATGGGCGGCGCGAAACGCTTCCGACCGGGTCCAGTCGGAAAAGGCCGCCTCGCTGGCCCACAGGGTATGCGAGGCGTAAAGCCGGTAGCCCTCCCGGGCTGGCCCCTTCAGCAGATGGAACGAGACAAAGCCGGGAACCTCCAAAAGCTGGCTGTCGCGAGACTTCCAGATCGTCTCGAACGCCTCTTCCCCACCCGGCTTCACCTTGAAGCGATTCATCGTCAGATACATGCGCACCTCTCCGTCATCTGTTGCAGCGTGGCGCAAGCGGCCACCGCGTCAAGCCTCTGCGACACGCGTGAAAACCACGGTCGCCCCGCGCGAGCCGCGGGCCGCATAGGCGAAGCCCGAGGCTGACAGGCCATCGAAGATGCGCTTCACGCCGGTTCCTCCGTAGTGGCCGGGATGAAGCTCCATCACGACAAGCCGCACGTGCCGGGGCAAGGGGCGGTCGAACAAAGCCGCCTCGCCGCCCTCGATATCGATCGACAGGGCAGTAGGCCGGAACTCTTTCAGCAGGGTACGAAACCGCAGGGCGGGCACCGCGTGCTCCCGGTCAGGATTCTGCGATCCCGCTTGCGCCAGCGCCGAGGCCCAGAAGGCGGGCCTCTCGTGAAAGGCCGCCTCGTCACCGGCATGATCGTCGGGCACGACAGCGCCCCACCGAAGCTCGGCGGTCACCCCGTTACGCGCCACATTCGCGCGTGCGGCATCGACCATCTCGCGGCTGGCCTCGATCCCCGACAACCGTCCTTTCGTCACGATGCGGGCTGCCTGCGCCAGCAGATAGCCCGCACCCGCGCCCAGATCGAGGTAGCGGTCAGCGGGCAGCAGATGCGCGCGCAAGGCAGCGGCCTCGGAATTCTCGTAGCGGCCCGTCTCCAGCGCCCGGATCAGCGTTGGCGTCAGGCGGTTCGCGGGCAGGCTCAGGCTGATCCCGTCAATCGTGTAGTCCGGCACGAATGCCCCTTTCCTTCGCCCCGCGCGGTTGCGGGCTGGCGGACCGCGCGCTAAGTCAGAGCAGCTAGCGGAGACGGGCCGCATCTTGCAAGGCGCACGGGCATGAAACTGTTTGTAGGTCTCGGCAACCCCGGCGCGCAATATGCGGGTCACCGGCACAATATCGGTTTCATGGCCGTGGACAGGATCGCCGCCGATCACGGCTTTTCGCCGTGGCGGTCGCGGTTTCAGGGCCAGACGAGCGAGGGCCAATTGGGCGGAGAGAAGGTGCTGTTGCTCAAGCCCGGCACCTATATGAACCGTTCGGGCCAGTCGGTGGGCGAGGCGCTGCGGTTCTTCAAGCTGACACCCGGCGACGTGACCGTGTTCCATGACGAGCTTGACCTTGCGCCCGGCAAGCTGCGCCTGAAGCAGGGCGGCGGGCATGCGGGCCATAACGGGCTTCGCTCCATCCACGAACATCTGGGCGATGCCTATGGCCGGGTGCGCCTGGGCATAGGTCATCCCGGCCACAAGGATGCGGTCGCTGGCTATGTGCTGCACGATTTCGCCAAGGCCGATCAGGACTGGCTGGACGACCTGCTGCGTGGAATCTCGGATGGCGCTGTCGCACTGGCGGCAAGCGACGGGCCGAAATTCATGAACACCGTCGCGCTGCGGGTGGCGCCGCCCCGTTCTTCAACGGGTACGAAACCGGCAGACGCGCCTCGCCCCCGCAACCCCGCTCCCGAAGCGCCTTCGCAGGTCGAGGAAGAGCCGCGAAGCCTGTTGCAGAAGCTGGCCGACAGGTTTCGCTGACGGGCCGCCCAAGCGGCTGTTGACGCGGCAACCGCCCTGCGCCACGGTCCCTGCGCATCTGGACGCAACGAGGTGACGGTGGCCCACGCAACCCATGACACAACCCCGGTCTGGTCATCGGTGCTGCCGCTTGCCGCAGCGGTCGTGGTTGCCCTGAAATATGCCCATATCTTGCCGGGCGACGCGGCCTGGATGCTTGCACTGTCGGCGTTCCTGCTGGCCGGATCGGTCTTTGCAGCCGTTCACCATGCCGAAGTCCTTGCGCTGCGGCTGGGCGAGCCGTTCGGGTCCATCCTGCTTGCCGTTTCCGTGACCGTGATCGAGGTGGCGCTGATCGTCTCGATCCTCGTCTCGGACACGCCCGGCAGCAGCGAGGTCGCGCGGGACACCGTTTTCTCGGCGGTGATGATCGTTCTCAACGGCGTGATCGGGCTCTGCCTTGTCCTGGGCGCGCAGCGCCATCGCGAGCAGACCATCCGGATCGAGGCATCGGCGGCGACGCTTGCGGTGCTCGGCACGCTCGCGGTGTTTTCGCTGGTCATGCCGAACTTCACGGAATCCACGCGCGGGCCCGTCTATGCCCCGGTACAGCTGATCGTGATCGGGGCGGTTTCGCTGGCGCTGTATCTGACCTTCGTCTTTGTCCAGACGGTGCGCCACCGCGACTACTTTCTCGAGATCCTGCCGCCGCGCGACGACATACCGATCCACCCCGTCGATCTGCCCTCGAACCGCACCGCAATCGCCAGTCTCGTTCTGCTGCTGGTCGCGCTGACGGCTGTGGTTCTACTGGCCAAGATCCTGTCGGTGCCCATCGGCGGGGCGATCCTTGCCGCCGGTCTTCCGCAAGCCATGCTTGGCGTGGTCATCGCTGCGGTCGTCCTTTTGCCGGAAGGCATGGCGGCAATAAAGGCGGCGCTCGGAAACCGTCTTCAGAACAGCATGAACCTTGCCCTCGGGTCGGCAGTGGCCAGCATCGGCCTGACGATCCCCACGGTTGCGGTGGTCTCGCTTATCATCGACCGCCCGCTGGTGCTCGGGCTCGCGGACGAGGACATGATCCTTTTGATGCTGACACTGTTCGTCAGCACCCTGACACTGGGCACGGGGCGCACGACCGTCCTGCACGGCGCGGTGCATCTGGTGATCTTTTCCGTGTTTCTTCTGTTGTCGGCAGTGCCATGAGCGGGACGGAGGCTGAACGATGAGAGATGCGTCGACGAATGTGCTGGGTGGGCCGCTGGAGGAGTGTTCGCGCGAACCGCTGACCGGTTTCTTCCGCAATGGCTGCTGCGACACGGGGCCGATGGACCGGGGTCTGCATACTGTCTGCGCCCTGATGACGGCCGAGTTTCTTGCCCTGTCCAAGTATCTCGGCAACGACCTGTCCACCCCCCGACCCGAATTCAACTTCGCGGGCCTGAACCCGGGCGATCAGTGGTGCCTTTGCGCAGCCCGTTTCCTTCAGGCGCATGAAGAAGGCGCGGCGCCACAGGTCCGCCTCGCGGCCACTCATGCCCGCACGCTGGACATCGTTCCATTGGACATCCTGCGCGAACACGCGGTCGACGCCTGAACGGCGCGGTCACCCCCGCAGGCGCAGTGCCGCCAGCGGGGCCTCCGCTGCGGCCCGAAGGCCGAGGTCGTCCCGCATCAGATCGTCGATGAACAGGCTCAGAAGCTGCGAGCGCCCCGAGACGCCTGCCTTGCGGTAGATCGCATTCGTCTGCGCCTTCACTGTCCCTTCGGACGTGGTCCGCAGCTGCGCGATCTCGGCCGTGGACATTCCCTTGATCGCGAACAGGGCCACGTCGCGCTCGGCCGGGGTCAAGCCCCATTCCAGGAAGCGCTCTTCCAGCAGCTCAAGGAACACGCCAGAGGCGCGCCGCAACCTCTCCTCGGCACGGTGGCGGTCGCGCAGCGCCTGGCGCAGAACGAACGCCCCCAGCAGCAGGCCAAGGACCAGCCCGCAAGCCGCCCCGATCTCGAGCAGTTCGCGCGTTTCCCAGGCCATCGGCGTCACGCTGATGCCGAACGCCGAGGCGAGGATATCCCAAACGAAGAACACAGTGCACAGCGCCTGCACCAGTAGGATGAGGGCGATGACGATGCGCCGCCTCATGCCTGCGCGATGGTCCTTGCGGGATCAGTCGTCATCGCCGCCATGCCCGCTGTTGTCGTCTCCACCGCCGTCATCGCTTCCGCCGTCGTCGCTGCCGCCGGAACCGCTGCTGCCCGAATTGCTGCCGGAACCGCCGCTGCCAGAGTTGCTGCCGGAACTGCCGCTGCCGAGTTGCTGCCGGATCTGCCGCTGCCTGAATTGCTGCCGGAACTGCCACTGTCGCCCGATCCGCTGCTTCCACTGCGGTCGTCATCGCCATCCCGGTCATCACTGTCGTCGCTTCACTACCCCCCGAGGACGAGCCGGACCGACCATCCGACCCGCCATCCTCGAAGAGACTGCTCGACGTCGTGCCGGTCCTGCTGTCGATGACAAGGTCGCGCAGGATCTCGCCGGAATTCGGATTGACGATGATCTCGCGTTCCAGCATCCCGCGCCGCCCCGTGACGCGCACCCGCCCAAGCAAGGTGCGCGTCACGTTGATGTCGGAATAGCCGCGCCTGCGCAATTGCCGTGCGATGTCGTCACCGACGGCATCGGCCATGACGCCCGATGCACCCCCCAACAAGGCTGCGGCAGCGCCGCCGGTCAGGCGGATAAAGTCCCTGCGTTTCATCTTCGGCTTCCTGGTCGGCCATTGCCGCCGTCTGTGTCAGTATCCCTGAGGGACCGTCGCCCGGCAAGCGCCCCTTCGGAACCTGCCGGGCGACCGTGTGCGCATCAATCGTCGTCGCCACCGCGGTCACTGTTGCCCCCGCGGTCATCGTCGTCGCTGTCGTCACCGCCATGCCATCGCGTCATCGCCGCGTCATCGCTGCGGCCGTCATCGCTGCCGTCGCCCGCCATGGCGCCCGCCTCGTCGTCGGACGAGTCGCCGTCGTCAGTCGTCCGATCATCGTCGTCTGATCCGTCATCATCCGACCCACGCCCACGGCGGTGACCATCGTCGTCGCTGTCATCATCGCTGGACGACACGCGCAGGAAATCGCGGTTGCGGTTGCGCACGCTGACCCCGGGCGTCGTATCGTCACCGGCATCGACGGCCTCGGTTTCGGTCTTGAGCACCGCACCCGTGGCGCGGTCATAGACCACTTCAAGCTTCTCAGTGCCGCGGATCGCCTCGACCTTGGTCTGCGTCAGCCCGTTGCGCACCTCGATGCGGGTGTAGCCTTGCGAGGAAAGATCGCCCACCACGCTTTCGGTGGTGAAGGCGAGGGCGGCGTTGCCCGCGAACAGAAGCGCGGCAGTCAGGATCAGTCTATGTGTCATGGGAAGTTTCCTTCTTGTCTGGATTTGGCCGGTCCTGTCGCCAGCAAACGCCGAGAGACCGGGCGAATGGAATGGATCGGGGGTTTAGGGATGCGCGCCTACATCCGCAGTTGGCGGCCATAAACCCGGGTTTATGAAGCGGTGCGGCGGAATCGTCCGCCGCACCGGCGCGGGTCAGCCGTGCCCGACGGGATCGTCGGCGCCACGTCCGCGACGAATGTGACCGGGGCCGTCATCCTTGCCCCGACCCCGGCGCGCTTCCTGCATCAGGGGGGTGGCCACAGGCGCCTTGACCGCATCGGTCAGGTTCTGCGTCGAAGGGGCAGAGGCCTGTGCCCCCGTCGCGAGAATGGCCAGGATCGCGGCCCGTGTGATGATCTTTTGCATCGTGTCGTCCCTCTCGGTTGTGCCGCTTCCGTTGCGGCAAGACCAGAAGACGGGACTGTCGAGGCGAGGGCTATCGGGCAGAGGTTTACGCCGGCACGGCTGCCTCGCCGGTTTACCGATATAAACTCGCGTTTAGCGGGAAAATCTGAAAAACAAGGCTCGATGCGACGAAACGCAGTGGCATCAACCGATGGCAGACGCGGCGCTTCGCAGGGCCGCGTCTGCCGAAGGTTTAGATCTTCATGTCGAAGCCGAGGTGCTTGGCCACGGTGAAGATGTCCTTGTCGCCCCGGCCGCACATGTTCATCACGATGATATGGTCCTTCGGCAGGCGTCGGCGCGATCTTCATCACATGCGCCAGCGCGTGGCTCGGCTCCAGCGCCGGGATGATTCCCTCCAGCTTGCAGCACAGCTGGAACGCCTCCAGCGCCTCGGCGTCGGTGATCGCTGACATATTCGGCGCGGCCGATGTCGTGCAGCCAGGAATGCTCCGGCCCGATGCCGGGATAGTCGAGGCCCGCCGAGATCGAGAAGCCTTCCAGGATCTGCCCGTCGGCGTCCTGCAGCAGATAGGTCCGGTTGCCGTGCAGCACGCCCGGGCGCCCGCCGGTCAGGCTGGCGCAATGCTGCATCCGGTCGTCGACGCCCTTGCCGCCGGCCTCGACCCCGATGATGCGCACCGACGGGTCGTCGAGGAACGGGATAGAACAGCCCCATCGCGTTCGACCCGCCGCCGATGGCGGCGATGATCGTGTCGGGCAGGCGGCCCTCGCCTTCCTGCTCGGCCAGTTGCCAGCGCACTTCCTTGCCGATGATCGACTGGAAATCGCGCACCATCGCCGGATAGGGATGCGGCCCCGCCACCGTGCCGATGCAATAGAAGGTGTCGCGCACGTTGGTCACCCAGTCGCGCAGCGCGTCGTTCATCGCGTCCTTCAGCGTGCCGCGACCCGAGGTCACCGGAATCACCTCGGCCCCCAGCAGCTTCATGCGGAACACGTTCGGCGCCTGCCGTTCCACGTCATGCGCGCCCATGTAGACCACGCATTTCAGCCCGAACTTGGCGCAGACCGTGGCCGTCGCCACGCCGTGCTGGCCCGCGCCGGTTTCGGCGATGATCCGGGTCTTGCCCATGCGGCGGGCCAGAATGATCTGGCCCAGCACGTTGTTGATCTTGTGCGCGCCGGTGTGGTTCAGCTCGTCGCGCTTCATGTAGATCTTGGCGCCGCCCAGATGCTCCGTCAGCCGCTCGGCGCGAAATAGAGCGGCGAGGGCCGGCCGACGTAGTGCTTCCACAGATCGTCCATCTCGGCCCAGAAGGTCGGGTCGGTCTTGGCGATGTTCGTAGCGCTCCTCCAGCTCCAGGATCAGCGGCATCAGCGTCTCGCGACACGAACCGCCCGCCGAACATGCCGAAGCGGCCCTGCTCGTCCGGGCCGGTCATGAAGCTGTTGATCAGGTCCTCGGGCATCGGCATCCTCCGGCTGGCTTGGCACCGGATGTAGCGCCCGCAGCGCGCGGGGTAAAGCGCGCCGGTCGACGCGGGCGGACAGCCAAGCGCGTTCGAAGAGCTGGCGCAGCGATCTGCTTCGAAGCCGATCTGCGTGCGGCGTAGCCCAGCCTGTCATGACGCATCGGGCTGCGCTGTCTGGCAGCGAAGATGCGCACTGCCCGCGCCGCTTCGACCGGCGCGGCAGCCCGCGACCGCGCGCAGTTCCGCAGGCTCGACAGCGCGCGGCGCGGCCTACGCGACCGCTCCGACGATCGTCAGCTGGCAGGCGCGATCACGCCGCCGTCGCGAGCAGGCCTGCATCGGACTGACAGATCTCGCGCAGGCCAAGATCGGGGGCCAGATCGCGCTGCGCGGCGCAGGGTCATCCGACAGCAGCTCGCACGCGGCATCGGCACGTCGGCAGCGGATTCATGCGACGCCGCCGCGACGAAGGCCGCGATCCTGGCGGGGTCCTTCACCCCCGGCGCGCTTTCGACGCCCGACGACACATCGACCTGCCGCGCGCCGGTCAGCCGGATCGCCTCGGCCACGTTCTCCGGCGTCAGCCCGCCCGCCAGCATCCAGGGCCGCAGCCAGTGGCGCCGCGCCAGCAGCCGCCAGTCGAAGGCCAGCCCGTTGCCGCCGGGCAGGTCGGCGCCCTTCGGCGGCTTGGCGTCGATCAGAATCTGGTCGGCCACCAGGCGAATAGTCGAGGAGCGCGGCCAGATCGCCCTCGTCGGCCACGCCCACCGCCTTCATCACCGGCAGGCCATAGCGCGCCCGGACCTCGGCCACCCGGTCGGGCGTTTCGTGGCCGTGCAGTTGCAGCATGTCCAGCGGCACCGCCTCGACGATGGCATCCAGCGCCGCGTCGTCGGCATCGACCATCAGCGCCACCTTGGCCAGCCCCATCGGGCGCGGCCAGCGCCAGCAGCGCGCGCCTCGGCCAGGCGTCAGATGGCGCGGCGATTTCGGCAAAGAAGACGAACCCGGCATAGGCCGCCCCGGCCGCCGCCACGGCCGCGACATCGGCCGCGCGTCCGCAGGCCGCAGATCTTGACCCGGACCTCGCCATGGCATCAGCCGGCCTTGCGGCTGTGTCCAGCAGCGCCAGCACCTCGTCCTGCGGCTCGGCCGTTCGGTCCGCGCAGCACGGCCAGCTCGCGCTCCAGCCGGGCCACCTCGCGCGATCTTGGCGCTGGCGTGCGGCGCGGTGCTGCGTCTCGCGGAACCATTCCCAGACGAAGCCGATCAGCACGCCCGCGACGATGCCCGCCGAAGATCACCAGGAACAGCGGCAGCTCGATCGCCCAGGTGCAAGCCCAGTCAACGCCGCCATGATCGTCGGGCAGCAGCCGCAGCGGCACGACGGCGCGCGGTTCGCCAGCGCGACCGTCAGCAGCGCGACAGCCCGAGAAGGCCGAGCAAGAGATAGCGCAGATAGCGGATCATGGCGCAGGCCCTCAGGTTCGCCCCAATATCGGCCGTCCGCCCGAGCGCAATGCGGCGTCACTTGCCGTTCAGCCGGTCGCGCAGCAGCTTGCCGGTCTTGAAGAACGGCACCTTCTTGTCGTCGACCTTGACCGCCTCGCCGGTGCGCGGGTTGCGGCCGACCCGGGCATCGCGCGCCTTGACCGAGAATGCGCCGAAGCCGCGCAGTTCCACCCGGTCGCCCTTGGCCAGCGCCTCGATGATCTCCTCGAAGACCGTGTTCACGATGCGCTCGACATGGCGCTGCGTCAGATGCGGGTTTTCGTCCGCGATCTTCTGGATCAGTTCCGAACGGATCATCCGTATGTCCCCCCTGTGGTCCGGCCCCTGGCAGCGGCCGCCACGCTGTTGTTGCTCGGACTATAGGGACAAGATTTGCCGCGCGCACAAACAGGAAAACCCAGCCGGGCATGCTTGGCAGAGCTGGCCCAAAAGGAAAGGGCCCCGCCTGCGGCGGGGCCCTCTTATCGACAGGTCTGGACGGCGGATCAGCCTTGCGGTCCCTTCAGCGCCGCGCCAAGGATGTCGCCCAGCGACGCGCCCGAATCGGACGAGCCGTACTGTTCGACGGCTTCCTTCTCTTCGGCGATCTCGCGCGCCTTGATCGACAGGCCCAGCTTGCGGGTCTTGGGGTCGATGTTGGTCACGCGCACGTCGATCTGGTCGCCGACCTGGAACCGCTCGGGGCGCTGGTCGGCGCGGTCGCGCGACAGGTCGCGAGCGGCGGATGAACGACTTCGTGCCGTTGTACTCCACCTCGATCGCCGCCTTCCTCGATCGCCGTCACGGTGACGGTGATGATCGCGCCGCGCTTCACGCCATCAACCGCATCGGTGAAGGTGTCGTCGCCCAGCGCCTTGACCGAAAGCGAGATGCGCTCCTTCTCGACGTCCACTTCGGTGACGGCGGCTTGCACCGTGTCGCCCTTGCGGTAGTTCTGGATCGCGTCTTCGCCGCGCTGGTCCCAGCGACAGGTCGCGACAGGTGGACCATGCCGTCGATGTCGTTGTCGAGGCCGACGAACAGACCGAATTCGGTGATGTTCTTGACTTCGCCTTCGATGGTCGAGCCGACCGGGATGGGTTTCCGCAAAGACTTCCCACGGGTTGCGCTGCGTCTGCTTCAGGCCCAGCGACACGCGACGCTTGGCGCTGTCGATCTCCAGCACCATGACGTCCACTTCCTGCGAGGTGGAGACGATCTTGCCGGGGTGGACGTTCTTCTTGGTCCAGGACATTTCCGAGACGTGGACCAGGCCTTCGACCCCCGCTTCCAGCTCCACGAAGGCGCCGTAGTCGGTGATGTTGGTGACGCGGCCCTTGTGGACCGAGCCGAGCGGATACGCCTTCTCAACGGCATCCCACGGATCGGACTGCAGCTGCTTCATGCCCAGGCTGATGCGGTGGGTTTCCTTGTTGATCTTGATGACCTGCACCTTGACGGTCTCGCCGATCGACAGGATTTCCGACGGGTGGTTGACGCGGCGCCAGGCCATGTCGGTGACGTGCAGCAGGCCGTCCACGCCGCCCAGGTCAACGAACGCACCGTATTCGGTGATGTTCTTGACCACGCCGTCGACGATCTGGCCTTCGGTCAGGTTGCCGATGACTTCGGCGCGCTGTTCGGCGCGGCTTTCTTCCAGGATCGCGCGGCGCGAGACAACGATGTTGCCACGGCGACGGTCCATCTTCAGGATCTGGAACGGCTGCTTCATGCCCATCAGCGGGCCGGCATCGCGCACCGGGCGCACGTCGACCTGGCGAGCCCGGCAGGAAGGCCACGGCGCCGCCGAGATCGACGGTGAAGCCGCCCTTGACGCGGCCGAAGATCGCGCCATCGACGCGCGGTCTCGTTGGCATAGGCCTTTTCCAGACGGTCCCAGGCTTCTTCGCGGCGGGCCTTCTCGCGGCTGATCTGACGGCTTCGCCGCGGGCGTTCTCGACGCGGTCCAGATAGACCTCGACCGTGTCGCCGACCTTGATGTCGGCGCTGCTCGCCGGGGTTCGGCGAATTCCTTCAGATCGACGCGGCCTTCCATCTTGTAGCCGACGTCGATGATGGCCTGGCCCGCCTCGATGGCGATGACCTGGCCTTTGACGACAGTGCCCTCTTCGGGGGTGTCGATCTCGAAGCTTTCCTTCAGCAGGGCTTCGAAGTCTTCCATGGTTGCTTTAGCGCACATACGGATCAGTTTTCCTTTTCATAGTCATTTCACTGGCCATGCGGTTGGCTCCGCCGGTCTTGGGTTGGTCTGCCCGCCAGACGGGACGCCCCGAAAACAACAAGGGCCGGAGTTGATCCCGACCCTGCAATCCTCATGCGTCCCGGCTCTTGGCTGGCCTGTTCGACGGCTGCGCGTATAGGCGCATCGGGCCGGATTGGCAAGGCGCTACGCGCGCCGCTCCTGACAGGACAGGCGTTTTCTGCTTCACTCCGCCCCGGAGCAGCGGGTGGGCGGGTGGACATGGGCAGGGATATCTGGGCCTGGCGTGCAAGCGTGGTCGCGGGCGGGCTGATCTGGGGCTGGATCGCCGCGGCAAGCGACCGGACCGAGGTCTGGGACGCGCCGCAGTTCTGGAGCTACGGCTATCCGCTGGCGCTCGCCGCCTGCGCGGTGCTCGGTTTCGCCTGGCCGCAGGGTCCGTGGCGATGGGCGGTGCTGGTCTTTGGGATGCTGTTTGCGGTCATGCTGGCCCAGGGCATCGCGTCTGGCTCGTCACTCTCGATGCTGCCTTTGGGGCTTGTCCTGCTGGCCATTCTCGCGCTTCCCGGCGTCGCACTCGCCGCCTTTGCCGGATGGGTCCGGCGCCGCTGACCCCTCAGGGCATCAACTGCCCGCCATTCACCTCGATCACCTGGCCGATGATGTAGGGCGAGAGCGCGGCCGAGGCGAGGAACAGGTAGGCCCCCACGCAATCCTCCGCCGTCGCCCAGCCGACCCTGCGGGATGGTCGCAAGCTGCGCCTTGAGCTGCGCCTCGGTCGAATAGCGCTCGTGGAAGGGCGTGGTGATCACCCCGGGGGCGACGGCGTTCACACGGATGCCGAAGGCGATCAGTTCCTTGGCCATGCCGCGCGTGACGTTGTGCACGAAGGCCTTGGACGAGCCGTAAAGCCCCGCCCCGCCGCGACGCCCCGTTGCGCGCGGCGATCGAGGTGGTGTTGATGATGAACCCGCCGCCCGCGGCCTTCAGCGGCGCGATCGCGGCCTGGCTCGCCACCACGACCGAGCGCGCGTTCAGATCCATGATCTCGTCGTAATCGCTCGTCGCCAATCTCGGCATAGGGCACGCGGCGCACCATGCCGCCCGCATTGTTGATCAGCCCGTCCAGCCCCCCGAACGCCTCGACCGCCTGCGTCGACCGCAGACCGCGCCCCCGCCCCGGTCGAGACATCGGCGCGGATCAGCCACCGCCTCGCCGCCCGCTGCGGCGATCTCGTCGCACAGCGCCATCGCCGCCGCCTCGCTCGCGTTGTAGTGCAAGCCGACCCGCGCGCCCTGCGCGGCGAAGGCACGGGCCAGCGCGGCGCCGATGCCGGTCGAGGCGCCGGTGATGAGCACGGCCTTGCGCGCAAGGTCGGGGATGCGAAGGGCGGTCATGCTGTCTGGTCCTTTTCGGCAAGCCGCGCGGCGACGATGGCCACCGCGCGCGACACCGCATCGTCCACGCCCAGCTCCGAGGTGTCGAGCACGATCGCATCCGGCGCCGGCTTCAGCGGCGCGGTCGCGCGGCCCGTGTCGCGGGCATCGCGCGCTCAGGTCCGCCACCTCGGCCAGCACGCGGTGCCTCGTCGCCGCCCAGTTCCAGCCAGCGGCGGTGCGCGCGCGACCTCGGGCTGGCGGTGACGTAACAGCTTCACCTCGGCCTCGGGGCAGATCACCGTGCCGATGTCGCGCCCGTCCAGCACCGCGCCGCCCTCGGCCCGCGCGAAGCGCCGCTGGAACGCCACC
This sequence comes from uncultured Alphaproteobacteria bacterium, assembly GCA_963736565.1. Classification (GTDB taxonomy): domain Bacteria; phylum Pseudomonadota; class Alphaproteobacteria; order Rhodobacterales; family Rhodobacteraceae; genus Aliitabrizicola. The sequence continues at coordinate 482,097 of CAVTOW010000005.1, read as the reverse complement.
AGCGCCGCGCGCACCTCCGGGATCGCGGCCACGCGGCTCGCCGCCTGCCCGGCCTCGGCGCTGCGCAGGTCGTCGCGCGCAAGGTCTGCCGGCGCTCAGCGCCCTGGCCGCCGCAACCGGATCGCCGCCCTTGGCCCCGACCGCGCGGTAGAGCAGGCCCGTGTCGAGATGCGCGAAGCCGAAGCGCGCCGCCACCGCGCGCGCGATCGTGCCCTTGCCCGCCGCCGCCGGCCCGTCGATCGCCACCGTGAAGATCATGCCCGCCTCCGCCTTGCGCCCGCCGCCGTTGTTGCCCAAGGATGGCCCCCTGTCAAACCGCGGAGGACCAGCGATGATCACGGGCGCACCGCCAAAGGCCTGGGCCATGGGAATGCCCGAATTCCTCGTCACCGATCTGGCTGAAAGCCTTGGCTTCTGGACCGGCCCGATGGGCTTTCGCATCGCCTATTCCCGCCCCGAACAGCAATTCGTCTATCTCGAACATCCCGACGGCGCGCAGATGATGATGTATCCGCGCGACGGCGACTGGGAGGTCGGCCCGATGGAACGCCCCTTCGGCCGCGGCGTCGTCTTTCAGGTCTACGTCACCGATGTCGACGCCCAGCGCCAGGGCCGTCACCGCCGCGGGCCTGCCCTTCTACGTCGAAGCCGCGCGAACGCTGGCGCCACTGGGGCGACCGTCAGGGCGGCCAGCGCGAATTCCTCGTCCAGGACCCCGACGGCTACCTCGTCATGGTGGCCCAGAGGATCGGCGAGCGGCCGCTGCGCCTGACGGCAACCGCATTTTCCGTTCACAAATATCCGCAGGGGTGAGCCCCGGCACGGGGCGAGGGGGCAGCAGCCCCCTTCCGTCCCGAATTCTCGCCGGAAATCCGGCTCAGCCCGCGACCAGCGTCGCCCCCAGCCCGCGCATCAGCGCCTCGAACAGCGGGAAAGCTGGTCGTGATGGGCGAGGCATCGTCGACCGAGACGGGCGCCTTCGCCGCCAGCCCGCAGACCAGAAAGCTCATCGCGATGCGGTGGTCGAGATGCGTCGCGCAGGTGGCCCCGCCCGGCACGCCGCCCGGCCCCATGCCGTGCACGATCAGCGTATCCTCGTCCTCCTCGACCCGCACGCCGCAGGCCTCCAGCCCGCGCGCCATCGCGTCGATCCGGTCGCTTTCCTTGACGCGCAGTTCCTTGACGCCGCGCATCACCGTGCGTGCCCTCGGCAAAGGCCGCCACGACCGACAGGATCGGGTATTCGTCGATCATCGACGGCGCGCGCTCGGGCGGCACCTCGATGCCCTTCAGCGGGCCGAAGCGCACGCGCAGGTCGGCCACCGGCTCGCCGCCTTCCTCGCGCGGGTTCTCGAAGGCGATGTCCGCGCCCATCTCGACCAGTGTCAGGTAAAGCCCGTTCCGCGTCAGGTTCTGGCTGACGCCCGGCACGAAGATGTCCGATCCTTCGACGATCAGCGCCGCGCAGACCGGAAAGGCCGCCGAGGACGGATCGCGCGGCACGGCGACGATCTGCGGGCGCAGCTCCGGCTGGCCGGTCAGGGTGATGACCTGCCCCTCGGCGCGTCTCTCGACCGTCAGCTCGGCGCCGAAGCCCGAGCAGCATCCGCTCGGAATGGTCGCGCGTCGGCTTCGCGCTCGATCACCACGGTCTCGCCCGGCGCGTTCAGCCCGGCCAGCAGCACCGCCGACTTCACCTGCGCCGAGGCGACCGGCGTCGCATAGCGCACCGGCACCGGGTTGGCCGCCCCGACCACCGTCATCGGCAGCCGCCCGCCCGCGCGGCCGTAGGCCCGCGCGCCGAACAGCGACAGCGGATCGGTCACCCGCCCCATCGGGCGCTTGCGCAGGACTGGCGTCGCCGGTGAAGGTCGCGGTCATCGCCGTGGTCGCCATGCAGCCCATGATCAGCCGCACGCCGGTGCCGGAATTGCCGCAGTCGATCACGTCCGCCGGTTCGGCGAAACCCGCCGACGCCCACGCCATGCACCGACCAGGCCCCCTCGCCATGCCGCGTCACCTCGGCCCCGAAGGCGCGCATCGCCTTGGCGGTGTCGAGCACGTCCTGCCCTTCCAGCAGGCCGGTGATCCGGGTCTCGCCCACCGCCATCGCCCCGAAGATCAGCGCGCGGTGGCTGATCGACTTGTCGCCCGGCACCTCGGCGACGCCCCGTCAGCGGGCCGGACTTGCGGGCGGTCATCGGTTGGGCGGTGCCGTGGCCAGACATGCGGTACCTCGTGGTCAATCTGCGCGGGCGAGGCTTAGCGAAACGCCGCCGGCGGTCCAGCGGATCAGGCGTAGAGCCTTCAAGGCTTGGCAATGTCCTCGAAGGAATATGCCGGTCAGTCGCGCCGGAAGGTCAGGTAGTGCGGCGCCCGGCCCTCGCGCAGCGCCTTCTGCTCGTAGCGGGTGGAAAGCCAGTCCTCCCAGGCGTCGGCGCCATGGGACACCAGGGTGAAACCCGCCTTCGGCACCTCCATCAGCGTCTGGCGGACGTAGTCGGGAATGTCGGTGGCCACGCGGAACTCGGCCCCCGGCGCCAGGACGCGGGCCAGCGGCACCAGGTGGTCCTGCGTCACGAAGCGGCGGCGGTGGTGGCGGCGCTTGGGCCAGGGGTCGGGATAGTTCAGAAAGGCCTTCGCGACCGAGCGCGGCGGGCAGCACGTCGAACAGGTCGCGCACGTCGCCGGGATGGATCGCAAGGTTCGTCACCCCCGCCGCCCGGATCTTGCCCAGCAGCATCGCCACGCCGTTGATGAAGGGCTCGCAGCCGATCAGGCCGATGTCGGGATAGGTCGCCGCCATGTGCACCAGATGCTCGCCGCCGCCAAAGCCGATCTCCAGCCAGACCGGGCGGTCATCGCCGAAGATCGCCGGCAGGTCGAGCGGCAGGCGCTCGCGGGTTCTCGTCACCGCTGGATGCCCTCGGGCCGCAGCGTCTCGAGGTCCTCGGCCAGATAGGTCTTCTGGCTCGGTGCGCAGGGTCTTGCCGAAGCGGCGGCCGTAGAAGTTGCGCCATTCGGGCGCGTCGTCGGCATCGGCCGGTTCGGGGATGCGGCGCGTCGTCCGGGCGTCGATCGCGCGGCCTTAGCCGGCCGGACGCGCAAGGCCCGTCAAGCCGGGTGCCGCCTTCGCAGGCGCGGTCCGCTGGCAACGCCGGTGCAAGGGGGCTCGATGCCCCCGCGCCCGGCCTGCCTGGCCGTGCGGCGCGTCAGACCGCCTTCTTCAGCGCCTCGACCAGATCGGTCCGTTCCCAGGAGAAGCCGCCATCCGCCTCCGGCGCGCGGCCGAAATGGCCATAGGCCGAGGTGCGGGCATAGATCGGCCGGTTCAGCCCCAGATGGGTGCGGATGCCGCGCGGGGTCAGGTCCATCACCTCGGCCACGGCCTTTTCGATCTGCGCCTCCGGCACGATGCCGGTGCCGTGGGTGTCGACATAGATCGACAGCGGCTTGGCCACGCCGATGGCATAGCTGACCTGCAGCGTGCAGCGGTCGGCCAGCCCGGCGGCCACCACGTTCTTGGCCAGATAGCGCGCGGCATAGGCGGCCGAGCGGTCGACCTTGGTCGGGTCCTTGCCCGAGAACGCGCCGCCGCCATGCGGGGCGGCCCCGCCGTAGGTGTCGACGATGATCTTGCGCCCGGTCAGCCCCGCATCGCCGTCCGGCCCGCCGATCACGAAGGTGCCGGTCGGGTTGACATGCCATTCGGTCTTCTCGGTGATCCAGCCCGAGGGCAGCACTTCGCGGATGTAGGGCTCCACGATGGCGCGGATATCGGCCGAGGTCTGGCTTTCATGCGCGTGCTGGGTCGACAGCACGATCGAGGTCACCTCGACCGGCTTGCCGTCCTCGTAGCGCAGCGAAAGCTGCGACTTGGCATCGGGGCGCAGCGTCGGCTCCTTGCCCGATTTGCGCGCCTCGGCCAGACGGCGCAGGATCGCATGGGCATACTGGATCGGTGCCGGCATCAGTTCCGGCGTCTCGCGCACGGCATAGCCGAACATGATGCCCTGGTCGCCCGCGCCGTCGCGGTCCACGCCCTGGGCGATATGGGCCGATTGCTCGTGCAGGAAGTTCAGCACGTGGCAGGTGTTCCAGTGGAACTTCTCCTGCTCGTAGCCGATGTCCCGGATCGCAGTCGCGGGCGATCTGGCTGATCGACGCCCATGAAGTGTCTTCAGGCGGTCCTGATCGCGACAGGCCGACCTCGCCGCCGATCACGACCATGCCGGTGGTGGCGAAGGTTTCGCAGGCGACGCGGGCATTGGGTTCCTCGGTCAGGAAGGCATCGAGGACGGCATCGGAGATGCGGTCGCACAATTTGTCGGGATGGCCCTCCGAGACGGACTCGGAGGTGAAGACGTAGTTCTGGCGTGGCATGGGGACGTGCTCCGTTGAAAATCCCCGTCACGCCAGGAAGCCGTTGTGACGGTTCGATGGCCTGGCGTAGCGGTGCGCGGCGGGCGGGGTCAAGCCCGCGCTGCGGCGACGGGCAGCGCAACACCAGGCGACGAGCCCGGCCAGCAACAGCAGCACCGGCCATCTCGCCGAAGCGGGCATAGGGCGTCGGCGGCAGCGCGGCCGGGCAGCGGCGCATCGAGGAAAGCCGGCCTGCCCCAGCGGGATCGTCGCCAGCACCCGGCCCTTGCGCGTCGATCACCGCCGAGACGCCGGTATTGGCCACGCGGACCAGCGGCAGCCCCTGTTCGATGGCCCGCAGCCGCGCCTGCGCGAGATGCTGGTAGGGGCCGGTCAGCGTGCCGAACCAGGCGTCGTTGGTGATCTGCAGGATCCAGTCCGCGCGGCCCGGCGCGTTGCGCAGGTCCTGCGGAAAGACCGCCTCGTAACAGATCAGCGGCAGCACCCGGCCGATACCGGGCCAAGATCGAGCATCGCGGGTCCCGGCCCCGGCCGAATAGCCGTTGCCCTGCTGCGCGGCAAAGGCGGTCAGGCCGAACAGGTCATAGGCCAGATCGCCGAAGGGGATGTATTCGCCGAACGGCACGAGGTGGTGCTTGTCGTAGCGCGCCGTGACCTGCCCGTCGGGGTCCGATCACCGCCAGGCTGTTGTAGAACCGCAGTCCGTCCTCGCGCTGGATGCCCGAGCGATCGTCGGTCGCGCCCCGCGCGGCATCGGCGATCATCGCCGGCCAATTCGGGATTGCGCTCCAGCAGGTAGGGCACCGAGGTTTCCGGCCAGATCACCAGATCGGGGCGCGGTTGCGCGCGGTTGCGGTGAACGTCAGCAGCCGGTCGAAATAGACCCGCGCCATCTCGGGGTCCCATTTCAGCGTCTGTTCGGCATTCGGCTGCACCAGCCGCAGCAGTCAGCGGGCGCGTCCGCCGGATCGGGTTGGGCCAGCCGCCACGCCCCGAAGCCCCGCCATCGCGCCCAGAAGCGCCGCCGAGCCGGCAATCCCGCGCCAGCCGATTGCGACCGGCAGCGCGGCGGCAAGCAACGGTCAGCAGCGTCAGGCCAGTCGGGCCGACCAAGCGGCTGTCTGCGCCAGCGGCGTGTCGATCCAGACATGGCCGATCAGCGCCCAGGGAAACCCGGTCAGGACATAGCCGCGCAGGAACTCGGCCGCGGCCAGCGCCAGGGCGAAGCCAAGCGCGCGGTTCACAGGCAGCCGCGCCGACAGGGCCGCCGCGGCCGCGCCCAGAACAGCGCCAAGCCCGAAGGCCATGCAACAGCAGGGCGAAAGGGGCCATCCAGCCATAGCGCTCGGCGATCGACCAGGAACGGCTCGACCAGCCAGCTCAGCGCCAGCGCGAAATACCCGGTCCCGCCGAACAGGCCCAGCCACGCCGCCGCCGCACGCCCCGGCGCCGCGCGACCAGCGCGATCAGCGCCGCGAGCGCGGGCAGAGCCAGCCACCAGAACCCAAGCGGCGCCTGCCCCGAGGCCATCACCGCGCCCAGGCCAAAGGCCGCGCCCGTCTGGGCCCGGCCGGGCCAGCCCAGCCGCATCGGTCAGCCTTTCGCAGGGCGGTGGCAGGGCGGCGGGCGCAGACGGCGCGGCACCGGGCAGGCGCAGCCGCAGGCGCTTGATGCGGCGCGGATCGGCATCGATCACCTCGAACGCCGCACCCGCTTTCATGCGGCACGATCTCGCCCCGCGCGGGCACCCGGCCGGTGCGCAGGAACACAAGGCCGCCGAGCGTGTCGATCTCCTCGTCATCCTCGTCGGTGCGCAGGCGCAGGCCGATCGCGGCCTCGAATTCCTCCAGCGGCGCGCGGGCCTGGGCCAGGTAGACGCCGGGCTTTTCCATCGACCCAGAGCGTCGCATCCTCCTCGTCATGCTCGTCGTCGATCTCGCCGATCACCGTCTCGATCAGATCCTCGATCGTCACCAGCCCGTCGACCCCGCCATATTCGTCGATCACCAGCGCCATGTGGACCCGGTCCTTCTGCATCTTCTGCAACAGGACCCCGACCGGCATCGACGGCGGCGCGTAGAGGATCGGGCGCAGCAGCTTCTTCAGCGAGAATCGGCCATGTCCGCGCCAAAGCCATGCTGCAGCGCCAGATCCTTCAGCAGCACCAGGCCCAGCGGCTTGTCGAGCGTGCCGTCATAGACAGGCAGGCGCGAGAAGCCGTGCTCGCGGAACACCGCGACCAGATCATCCTTGCCGATGTCCACCGGGACCGCGACGATCTCGACCTTCGGGATCGCCACGTCATCGACCCGCAGGCGGCGCAGGTTGCCGATGCCCGGCAGACTGCCCGCCGCAGGCTGGGCCGGGGCGTTGCCAGGGCTGGCTGCCGGTGCGTCCGGTGTCGCCGTTGGGGCTGAGGGCGCTGAAGATGCGGCCGAGGAAACCGCGTTGTCCGCCCTCGGTCGGGTCGTCCGCCGCGCCCTGCGCGCGGGTCAGACCCGTCGTTGCTACTGCCCATGTGTCCTTTCCTGAATGCGGCGCGCCCGGGCTGCCGGTCGCTGCACATCAGAGCGTGTCAATATGGGTCCGCCACCCCGAGTTTGGCAAGTACCGCTGATCTCGGTCGCTTCCATCAGGCGGCATCTGCGTCGTCCACGTGATCATAGCCCAGCAGATGCAAGGTTGCATGAACGATCAGATGGGTCACATGGTCGTCCATCGCCTTGCCCTGCTCCTGCGCCTCGCGCTGCGCAGGTCTCCCAGGCGATGGCGATGTCGCCCAGTTCCTCGGGATCCGTCGGCATCGCCGTCCGGCAGATCGGGGACTGTGCCCGGCGATCTCTGCCGCCCGGTCCTCGGAGGGCCAGGACAGCACGTTGGTCGGCTGTCGCTTGCCGCGGAACTCGGCATTCAGCGCGGCGATCCGCGCATCGTCGCAGCCCATCACGCACGAGCGCAAAGCCCGCCGGGTCCAAGCCCAGGTCGGAAAGCGTCGCCTGCGCCGCGCGTTCGGCCAGAGGCGGAAGGCCGAGACCCTCCCACCGCGGGTCCTCGATCACTGTGTCAACCAGAGGCTCCATCGTCGCGCTCATACGCCTCGATGATGCGGGCGACAAGCGGGTGGCGCACCACGTCCTTCGCGGTGAAGTAGTTGAAGCTCACGCCCTTGACGCCCTTCAGGATGCGCTCGGCATCCGCAGGCCCGCTGGCGGTGCCGCGCGGCAGGTCGATCTGCGTGCGGTCGCCGGTGATCACCATGCGGCTGCCCTCGCCCAGACGGGTCAGGAACATCTTCATCTGCATGGTGGTGGCATTCTGCGCCTCGTCCAGCACGCACGAAGGCATTCGACAGCGTGCGCCCGCGCATGAAGGCCAGCGGCGCGATCTCGATCCGCTTTTCCTCCATCAGCTTCTGCACCTGCTTCTGCGGCAGGAAATCGTTCAGCGCGTCGTAAAGCGGCTGCATGTAGGGATCGACCTTGTCCTTCATGTCGCCGGGCAGGAAGCCGAGCCGTTCGCCCGCCTCCACCGCCGGGCGGCTGACAGGATGATCTTGTCGACATGCCCGCCGATCAGCATGGTCACGCCGACAGCGACGGCAAGATAGGTCTTGCCGGTGCCCGCCGGCCCGATGCCGAAGCCCAGTTCGTGGTCGAACAGGTTGGCGACATAGGCCTTCTGCGCCTCGGTCCGCGGCTCGACCGACTTGCGGCGGGTGCGCAGCTCGTACTTGCCGCCGCTGAACATCTCGATCTGCTCGCATCGCTCGGCGCGCGGCAGTGTCGCGCATCGGGCGGCCCATGCGCAGGCGCCGTCGATATCGCCCGCGACCACGCCCTTGCCGGCCTCGAGCCGCGCATAGAGCGAGCGCAGCACCGCCGCCGCCTGTTCCCGCGCGCCCTTGTCGCCGATCACCGCAAGCCGGTTGCCCCGTCGCAGGATGTGAACCCCGGTCTGGTGCTCGATCTGCGCCAGGTTGCGGTCGAACTCGCCGCACAGGTCGATCAGCAATCGGTTGTCGGGAAATTCCAGAAGCGTTTCGACGACGTCTTCCGAACGGGACGGGGGGGTCAGCGCGCTGATGCCCAAGGATGGCTCCTTCTGCATGGCGGCTGCGAGGGAGTGTGCGGTGCCTATCTGTCCGTGGCAGTGATACTGCGAAGTGTGGGGCCGAGTGGTTCCCATGGCAAGGACTATGGCTGCGCAATATGACAGTTCGGCGGCAGGTGGCAAAGCGAAAAGGCCGCAGAACTTTCACGCGGCCTGCGGGTGCGTGCCGCCCTGTCAATTCGGCAGGATGTCGGGGAACTGCGTCGCCGCGTCGGTATCGCCATACGACATAGCCCGGCGGACGCCCTTGTTGCAGACCGGCAGGCCCGAGACCGGGATCGCGGCGGCGCGCTGGAATAGCCCTCGGCGCCGTCGTCGATGATCCAGGCCTGGCAGCCGTCGGGATCGTAGGCGATCGCGGCCTGGCGCTGCGACAGAGGCTTGCGGTCGATCCACCCGGTGTCCTTGCCCGTGCGCGATCAGCGGCGGCGTGCCGGCTGGTGCCCTCGGGCGCGACAGTGCGGGCGCAGGCCGCCAAGCGTTGCCGCGACGATCAGGGCGAGCGGAAAGCAGCGACGTATCATTTCTGACCACCTGTAGCAGACGACTTCGACGCGGCGGTTCTTCTGCATGCCCGCCGCGCGTGGAGTTGCGTGGCGATCGGCTGCGCTCTCGCCAAAGCCGATCTCGCGTTCGACCACCGCGCCATCGACCGCGCCACCTTGGCCACCGCGGCCGCGCGACGCTCGCGACAGGCGCTGGTTGTAGCCAGCCGAGGCGCGGCTGTCGGTATGGCCGTAGATCGCATAGCCGAAGGCGTCGGTCGACTTGAAGAACCCGGCGAGCCGCGCTGCGACCATCGGCGGTCAGCGTCGCGCTGTCCGTGGCAAACAGGGTATCGGTGTTCTCGACCAGGCAGGTATTCTGGCTGCAGGCAGACCGGCTTGCCGGTCTTCGGGTTCACCCGCTCGACCATGTAGCCTTCAAGCCCGCCATCGGCCCACCAGTGCATGCAGCCGTCGGGGTCGACCCAGATGCCCCAGTCGATCCGGGCCGTGGGCAGGCGGCGGGTCGGATTGCGCGGCGGCTACTGGCCCCCGCCGCAAGCCCGACGGCCAGACAATACGGCCGCACACCCGCTCGCAAGCCCTGGAAAAAGCCTTTCCACAGCCGCAAACCGCTCCTACAAACAGCCGTTCAAATCGCTCCCGGGAACAGAATGGCCAAACCACCCCGCGAGAGTCCAGCAAGTTAACCTGACTTTAAACACAATTTTGCCCCAATCTGTTGCAGCGATCAGAATGCAAAGCTCATGCCGCGGTGACCATTGCGTCATGCGCAGGAAACAGACGCTCAGCGCCCGAAGCCGGAATCGCCGGCCAGCGAGTTCGGCGACGCGGCCGTGATTCGCACACGGACCAGTTCGCCCGCCCTGCCCGTCAGGGTCGGTGACATGCACCGCATGCAGGTGATCGGACTTGCCCACCATCTGGCCCGGCAACCGCCCGGCCTTTTCGTAAAGCACGCCGACCTCGCGCCCGACCATCGCCGTCTTGCGCCGCGCGCTGCTGTTCGGTGATCAGCGCCTGCAAGGCCTGCAAGCCGTGCATCCGCGATCTCGGCGCTCGACGCCGGGCTTCTCGGCGGCAGGCGTGCCGGGGCGGGCGGAATACTTGAAGCTGAATAGGCCGATGCCGAAGCCGACCGCCCGGATCAGATCCAGCGTCGCCTCGAAATCGGCATCCGTCTCGCCGGGAAAGCCCACGATGAAATCGGACGACAGCAGGATGTCGGGCCGCGCCGCGCGGATGCGCTCGATCAGGCGCAGATAGTGCGTCCGCCGTGTGCTTGCGGTTCATCGCCTTCAGGATGCGGTCGGACCCCGACTGCACCGGCAGATGCAGATAGGGCATCAGCTTCGGCTCGTCGCCATGCGCGGCGATCAGGTCGTCTTCCATGTCGTTGGGATGCGAGGTGGTGTAGCGCAGCCGCTCCAGCCCGTCGATCTGCGCCAGCTCGCGCGAGCAGCCGCGCCAGCGTCCACGCCTCCGGCGCTGATAGGCGTTGACGTTCTGGCCCAGCAGCGTGATCTCGCGCACGCCGCGCGCCGACCAGCTCGCGCGCCTCGGCCAGCAGGCGGTCGGCGGGGCGGCTGACCTCGGCCCCGCGCGTATAGGGCACCACGCAGAAGGCGCAGAACTTGTCGCAGCCTTCCTGCACCGTCAGGAAGGCCGTCGGGCCCGCGCATGCGCCTTGCGCTCGGGCAGATGGTCGAACTTGTCCTCGGCGGGGAAATCGGTGTCGATCGCCCGCGCCCCCTGCCCGACCGCCTGCATCATCGCGGGCAGGCGGTGATAGCTCTGCGGCCCGACCACCAGATCGACCAGCGGCGCCGGCGCAGGATCTCGGCGCCCTCGGCCTGCGCCACGCAACCCGCCACGCCGATCTTCAGATCGGGATTCGCCGCTTCAGCGGGCGCAGCCGGCCGAGGTCGGAATAGACCTTTTCCGCCGCCTTCTCGCGGATGTGGCAGGTGTTCAGCAGCACCATGTCGGCGTCTTCGGCGCGCGTCGGTCGTGACATAGCCCTCGGCGCCCAGCGCCTCGGCCATGCGCTCGCTGTCATAGACGTTCATCTGGCAGCCGTAGGTCTTGATGAAGAGCTTCTTCGGTTCCGACATGCGCCGCGCCCTCGGGTGATCCTGAAGCGTGGTCTCTACACGCGCATGGCCTCGCGTCGCAACGGGCTTGCAATGGACGAAGGCTTGGCCGAATTCTGCGCGACCGGCCACGAAGACGGGGACGGAATGCGCTACGGCTCGCTCGACGCCTTTCTGACCGAAGGCCAGGCGGCACTGGCGAAGGGCCCGGTCGCCATCATCCTGGCCGAAGACGCGGTCGAGGTGGAAACCACGCTGCGCCACCATCTGGCCGCGGGCTTCGCCGAGGTGCTGCTGCTCGCCCATCCCGCGCTTCCGGTCGCGCCCGAGGCTGGTGGCCGCGGTCCACCGCATCGACCACGACGTCTATGCCGAGAACGCGCTGGTCGACTGCGGTGAACCGGCTGCATCGCGGCCGCGCCGGGGCTGTGGTTCTACTACTGCTACAACGCCGAATACCTGTTCCACCCGTTCTGCGAGACGCGCAACATCCGCGAACTGATCGCCTTTCACGCCGAAGAACGGCGCGACGCGATGCTGACCTATGTGATCGACCTCTATGCGGCCGACCTCGACCGGTTTCCCGATGCCGTCTCGCTGGAAGACGCGCATCTCGACCGGTCGGGCTACTACGCGCTGGCCCGCAAGGACCCGGCGAACCACAACCATCCGAAGGAACGGCAGCTCGACTTTCTTCGGCGGGCTGCGCTGGCGGTTCGAGGAACACGTCCCCCCTGCCCGCCGCCAGATCGACCGCATCGCGCTGTTCAGGGCGAAGCCGGGGCTGACGCTGCGGCCGGATTTCACCTTCGACGACGACGAATACAACACCTACGCCTGTGCCTGGCACCACAACATCACGACCGCCATCTGTTCGTTCCGCACGGCAAAGGCGCTGCGGACCAATCCGGGGTCGCATGTACGACATCCGCAGCTTTCGCTGGCACAATTCCGTTCCCTTCGACTGGCACTCGCAGCAGTTGATGGACCTTGGGCTGATGGAGCCGGGTCAATGGTTCTGACGCGCCGCTGACGCACCGTCACGATCCCGTTACCCCTTGGCAAAAAAGAAAACTTCTGTGCGCTTCGCTGCGTATCCCCCGGCATGAACGAAAAGTGCCAGAGGATTTGCCAATGACCGTCCGTCCCTTCGCCGCCCGCCTGATCCCCACCTGGGTGGCGCCGCAACCGTCCGTGCTGGCCCGCCTGATCGACCGGATCGAGGCTGCGCGCGACCGCGCCCGCCTGCGCGCGGAACTGCGGCAGCGCCTGCGGGCCGATGCGCATATCCGCCGTGACATGGGGCTGACACGCTTCGACGCGATGCGCCTGACCGCGGAAGAATAATCACTCCGCCAGGTCGAGCGCCTGCAGCAGCGCGATGCTGCTATCGTCCACTGCAACGGCCCTGACCTGCGCAAGAAGCCCCGCGCGCACCTCGGGCGGGGCCGCCTCGCCCGCCGCAATTGGCTCGAACGCCTGCCTGCGGCGGAACTCCACCTCGTCGCGCGCATCGTCGCCCGTCACATCGCCCTCGCGCAGGATCAGCACCGGCGAAGCGGTTGGCGACATCAGCTGGTCCGACGGCCCCATCAGCATCCCGGTCATCCGCAGCGTCTTGGGTTGCTGTCCGGAATTGGTCACGAGGAATGCCATCGCCTCATACCGTTTCTCGACGAACTGGATGTAGAGCCGGTTCAGCATCAACAGCGCCCAGCCCCGGAACTCGAAGTCATTCGCGCCATAGCGCGCCTCGATCAGCCGCTCGGACGGGCGCAGCATCAGCGCCATCCGCGCGATCTTGCCGGGATTCGAGAACGACCAGTAATACATCGCGTAGTGCCCGAAATACTCGGCACCCCGCCGCGCCGTCTCGCGCCGCGCAGTGTCCAACGCGCCATGCGGCAGGATCAAGCCATCACCCGTCTGCGGAGCGGCCTCGGCGGGATGAAGCCCGAGCGAGGCGAGGAAGACCTCGCCCGGCGCCTCGAACATCAGCGCCGAAAACTCGGGGCGGCGTCGCGTGATTTCGGCAGCGATCCGCGACATGTTGTGGCCGTTCGGCACGACCTTGCCCGCCAGCCAGCGCGACACGACCGACTTGTCCACGCCGACAGTCCCGGCGAGGGCGCCCGGCGAAAGATTAATCACCTTGAGGGCAAGCTTGAGCCGCCCGGCAAGATCGACTGGCACATCCATCGCGAACCATCCGCATTCGGGGCGCGCGTTCCGCGCCGCACAGCGTGAGTGCAACAAGATGCAACACGATGCCACAAGACGCAACGCCAACACATGCGGCTGCAACCGACTTTCGGGCAGCTTGGGCCTATAAACTGCCCTTACGTCATTTGATCAGATTCCTTTAGGACAAAAGCCATGACCCATACCAATGCCGATTTGAACATCATCCTGCGGGAGCTTGAGCGCCAGTATAGTGGCGACAGCGACATGGCCCGGCGCATCCGCCTGCGCATCGCCAAGGCCATCTCGCGCGGTTCCCGCAGGGGCCGTTTCACGGAACGCCGCCAGGCGATCCTCTCGGCGCTCACCGCCATGCTCGTCACGCTGGCCTGCATCACCGCCGGCTCACCGGCGCAGGACTTTGGCTGGCAGCCGGTGCTGACGCTCGATCGCTGACAAACGGGCGCGACCGCGCCCTGCACACTATTGAAGGAGAACAGCCATGACCGCCTCCGGCGATCAGACAAGGCTTGCCCGCGCCGTGGCTTTGACCACGGCAATTTCGTTCCTGCTTCGGACGCTGAAGAATCAGCGACGCCGCGCGCTTCAGCGGCGTGACCTGCGCAGGCTGCTGGAAAGCGATGTCCACCTGCTGCGCGACATCGGCCTCAGCCGGGACGAAATCCTGAACGAGCTTCAGGATCTGTGACAGCAAAGGGGCGGCGCGAACTGCGCCGCCCCCCGAACGTCAGGCCGCAGCGGCCTGTCAGCGTCGGGTAGTCGGTATAGCCTTCCGCGCCACCGCCATAGAATGTCGCCTGATCCGGCGCATTCAGCGGCGCATCGGCGGCCAGACGCGCCACCAGATCGGGATTGGCGATGTAGAGCTTGCCGAAGGCCACCAGATCGACCTTCCCGCTTTCCACATTCTCGATGGCCAGATCGCGCGTATAGCCGTTGTTGCCGATCCACGGCCCGTGGAAACGGGCGCGCAGCGCGGCAAGGTCCTGCGGGCGCCGCGGCATCGCGTGGCCCGCCGGTCTTGCCCTCGACGACATGCAGATAGGCCAGCCCCGCCCGGTCGATGATATCGACCGCCGCGCCATAGACCGCCATCGGATCGCTGTCATGCACGCCGTTCGCATTGGCGAAGGGGCTCAGCCGGATGCCGACATGGTCCTTGTCCCAGGCGCCACGACCGCCTCGATGACCTCGGACAGAAGCCGCGTGCGGTTCTCGACCGATCCGCCATAGGCATCGGTCCGGTGGTTCGATCCGTCATTCAGGAACTGGTCGATCAGATAGCCGTTCGCGCCGTGAATCTCGACGCCGTCGAACCCGGCCTCGCGCGCATTGCGTGTCGCCTGCGCATAGTCGGCCACGACGCGTGCGATCTCTTCCGTCTCCAGCGCGCGGGGCAGCGAGGTATCGACGAACCCCGTGCCGTCAAAGGTCTTGCCGCCCGCCGCAATGGCAGAAGGCGCGACCGGGGCCTGCCCGTTCGGTTGCAGGCTGGTGTGCGAAATCCGCCCAACATGCCACATCTGGAGCACGATCTTGCCGCCCTCGGCATGAACGGCATCGGTGACGGCTTTCCAGCCTGCGATCTGCTCGGCGCTGTAGATGCCGGGGGTAAAGGCATAGCCCTTGCCCTCGGGCGAAATCTGCGTGGCCTCGGTGATCAGCAGGCCCGCCGAGGCGCGCTGGCGGTAGTATTCGACATTCAGCGCATGGGGAACGTCGCCATCGTGGCGCGCGCGATTGCGCGTCAGCGGCGCCATCACGACGCGGTTGGCAAGGTCGATCGCGCCGACGCGGATCGGGGTGAACAGCTTGGGCTGGTTCATGGCAATTCCTTCGGTTTGTCTGTCGCATCACCGGGGAGGGGGACGCGAACGAGACTCCTTAACTAAACCGATTGGTTCGAATTACCAGAGAGCGAAGCGATCCTGCCGGAAAAAGGAATGCCCGTTCACGCGACCGCAAACGATGCAGGGACAGCGCATCTGCCCACCAGCCGCAGGAAAGAATGAAATTCCGGCTATCGCCACACGCAGCGAACGTCAGGTCCGGCGAAGGCGGATCACCACATCGACGCGGCTGACCTCGGTGCCTTCGGGCGCTTCGGGCAGGTTCAGGATCTTCAGCTGGTCGGCAGGCGCATCCGTCAACTCGCCGCGGTCTTCCCAGTAGAAATGCGGATGGTCGTCCATCCGGGTGTCGAAATAGCTGCGATGGCCGTCGACCGTCACTTCCTGCATCAACCCGGCCTCGCAAAAGGCGCGCAGCGTGTTGTAGACGGTCGCAAGGCTCACCTTCTCGCCCGCGTCCACGCTGGCGGCATAGAGGCTTTCCGCGGTGACGTGCCGGTTCTCGCCATCGCCCACCAGCAGTTCGGCCAGCGCCAGGCGCTGCCGCGTCGGCCGCAAGCCGCCCCGCGCCAGCCAGGCCGCGCCGCGTTCCATGATCTCTGCCGTTGACTGCACGTCGGCGTCTTTCCATTGCCTGACCAGTATATAGGGCGCGTGGCGGTGGCATGATCAAATGAAAATCCCGTGCGCTCGCGCCAGAGCAGGCCAGTGCCCCATCCGGCTGCCCTTGCGCGGGCTTTGTCCGCGATGGTAGACGGGTTGAAACATGGCGAAACACCGCGTGAGCATCCCGCCGCGCGGGCCTCGGGAGGAACGGGCACGGATGGCGGCCTATCCCACGCAGTTTCGACAAGGACGACCTGCTGAAATGCGCGCGCGGCGAATTGTTCGGGCCCGGCAATGCGCAGCTTCCCGAGCCGCCGATGCTGATGATGGACCGCATCACCGACATCTGCGAGGACGGCGGCGAGCATGGCAAGGGCCATGTGGTGGCCGAATTCGACATCCACCCCGACCTGTGGTTCTTCGCCTGCCACTTTCCCGGCAACCCGATCATGCCGGGCTGCCTCGGCCTGGACGGGCTGTGGCAGCTGACCGGCTTCAACCTGGGCTGGCGCGGCTGGCAGGGGCGCGGCTATGCGCTGGGCGTGGGCGAGGTCAAGCTGACCGGCATGGTGCGCCCCGACCGCAAGCTGCTGCGCTATTTCGTCGATTTCACCAAGGCCGTGCAGACCCGCCGCCTGACCATGGGCGTGGCCGATGGCCGGGTGGAGGCGGACGGCGAGGTCATCTATCTGGTCAAGGACATGAAGGTCGCCCTGTCGGCAGCTGACCTCGGAAGGAGTATGCCCATGCGTCGCGTCGTCATCACCGGGATCGGCATCATCTCGCCCATCGGCAACAGCGCCGAGGAAGTCGAAGCCTGCCTGCGCGCCGGCAAGTCCGGCATCGTCTTCGCCGAGGATTATGCCGAGCACGGCTTCCGCAGCCAGGTGAAGGGCCAGCCGAAGATCGTGCTGGAAGACCACATCGACAAGCGCGACCTGCGCTTCATGGGCGATGGCGCGGCCTACAACTTCATCGCCATGCAGCAGGCGATCGCCGACAGCGGGCTGGACGAGCGCGACGTCTCGAACGAACGCTCCGGCCTGATCATGGGGTCGGGCGGGCCGTCGACCAAGTCCTTCTTCCGTGCCCACAACATCGTGCGCGAAAGCGGCGCGCCCAAGCGGATGGGCCCGTTCAGGGTGACGAACTGCATGTCGTCGACCAACTCGGCCTGCCTCGCCACGCCGTTCAAGATCAAGGGCGTGAACTATTCGATCACCTCGGCCTGCTCGACCTCGGCGCATTGCATCGGCAACGGCACCGAACTGATCCAGATGGGCAAGCAGGACATCGTCTTCGCCGGCGGCGGCGAGGAACTGGACTGGACGCTGTCCTGCCTGTTCGACGCGATGGGCGCGATGTCGTCGAAGTACAACGACACGCCCGACGACGGCGAGCCGCGCCTTTGACGCCACCCGCGACGGCTTCGTGATCGCGGGCGGCGGCGGCGTGGTGGTGCTGGAAGAGCTGGGCCACGCCCTGGCGCGCGGCGCGAAGATCTATGGCGAAGTGACCGGCTATGGTGCCACCTCGGACGGCCATGACATGGTCGCCCCCTCGGGCGAGGGCGGCGAGCGGTCGATGAAGCTGGCGCTGTCGACCCTGCCCGAGGGCCGCAGGATCGACTACATCAACGCCCATGGCACCTCGACCGTGGCGGGCGACGTGACCGAGGTCAAGGCGATCCGCCGGGTCTTCGGCGACGAGGCCGTGCCGCCGATCTCCTCGACCAAGTCGCTGACCGGCCACAGCCTGGGCGCGACCGGCGTGCATGAGGCGATCTATTCGCTGCTGATGATGAACGGCGATTTCATCGCGGCCTCGGCCAATGTGACCGAGCTTGACCCGGAGCTGCGGCCCGAGGAAATCGTGACCAAGACGCGCGACGGGGGTGAAGCTCGATTCCGTCCTGTCCAACAGCTTCGGCTTCGGCGGCACCAACGCCACGCTGGTGATGAGCAAGTATCAGGACTGACGGGGTTCAGGGAACAGCATGGCCGATCTGATGAAGGGCAAGCGCGGGCTTGTCATGGGCGTCGCGAACGACCGCTCCATTGCCTGGGGCATCGCCCGGGCGCTGGCGGCCGAGGGCGCGGAGCTGGCCTTTTCCTATCAGGGCGAGGCGTTCGGCAAGCGGGTGGAACCGCTGGCGGCCTCGGTCGGATCGGACTTGCTGGTCGATGTCGACGTGATGGACGACGCGTCGCTGGACGCCTGCTTCGCCGCGCTGAAGGACCGCTGGGGCACGCTCGACTTCGTCGTCCACGCCATCGCCTTCTCCGACAAGAACGAACTGACGGGGCGCTTCATCAACACCACGAAAGAGAACTTCAAGAACTCGCTGTGCATTTCCTGCTACAGCTTCATCGACGTGGCCCGCCGCGCGGCCGAGCTGATGCCGGACGGCGGCACGCTGCTGACGCTGACCTTCCAGGGCTCGAACCGCGTCACGCCGAATTACAACGTCATGGGCGTCGCCAAGGCGGCGCTGGAAATCGCACGGTGCGCTACCTGGCCAACGACCTCGGCCCGCAGAAGATCCGCGTCAACGCCATCTCGCCCGGCCCGATGAAGACGCTTGCGGGCGCGGCCATCGGCGGCGCGCGCGCGACCTTCCGCCATACCGAGGAAAACGCGCCCCTGCGGTCCAACGCCACGCTCGACGCCGTCGGCGGCACCGCCGTCTATCTTGCCTCCGACTAGGGCGCCTTCACCACGGGCGAGATCATGCGCGTCGACGGCGGCTACCACGTGCTGGGCATGCCGCAGGCCGAGAACCTGTAGCACCAAGCCGAACAGGCGATCCCGACGGCGGCGGTCCCTGCAAACGTCTGAAATGGTTGGAGCGGGCGGCGGGAATCGAACCCGCGTCTTTAGCTTGGAAGGCTAAGGTCTTACCATTACACAACGCCCGCATCTTACGTGGTAGGTATTCTGGAGCCAACACATCGTCAAGATCAGATGTCCAAAAGGAGCCTTGATGGGCTGGTTTGGCATTTCCGCGTCCGATGCAAATCGCGGGAAAGCGGACTTATTCTAGGGAGTGTTGACAAAAGGGATTCACTGTCCGCGCTGATTGTGATTCAAGCTGGTATCCACGATGGAGACCAGGTTGGCACGAGACCTGATGTCGGATGATGAATGGGCGTTTCAAAAGCGCTTCATTCTGTCTGTCCGCGCCCCGAATGGGCGCAAACCCACCAATCATCGCCTTGTTCTGGATGGGATTTTCTGGATAGCCCGCACAGGGTCGCCTTGGCGTGATCTGCCCGAGGAGTTTGGCAAGTGGTCGAGTGTCTATCGCCAGTTCCGTCGATGGACCCTGGCGGGACTGTGGGAGCAGAGGAGGCTCTGAACGAGAGCGGGCTGGTCCCGGACGCACTGCAGATGATCGACAGCACCGTGGTTCGCGCCCATCATCAGGCAGCGGGCGCAAAAGGGGGACTCCGAGACAGGGTTTCGACCGTTCAAGAGGTGGCTTTACGACCAAGATCCACCTCCGGGTCAACGGCGCAGGCCTGCCTATGAGGCCGGATGTCACGCCGGGGCAGACATCGGATTATCTGGGCTTTGATCTGGTCATGGACAACAACCTGCCTGAACCCAGCGTCTTGCTGGCCGATCGCGGTTATGACTCTGACAACGTTCGCAAAACCATGGAAGCACGCAACGTCGTGCCAGTGATACCCATGCGGAAATCCCGAAAGCTGCGCGTCGCAGTTGATCGCAAACTCTACAAACTGCGCAACCTCGTCGAGAGGTGCTTCAACAAGCTGAAGAATGCCCGACGCGTTGCCACCCACTACGACAAAACTGCCGAAAGCTTCCTCGGTTTCATCGACATCACGTCAATCCGCCTCTGGATTCGCCATTTGTCAACATGACCTAGTTATACGGTAATCTTTGGCTATAGCGGGACGGCCCGCCCCATCGACCTCTACGAAGATTTTCCACAGGCCGGGCGCAAGATCTTCGTCACCGACTATCAGGCGGGGCCATATCTCCTCGACCCCTTGTATTTGGCTGCCGTGCGGCCCTTCGTCCCGGGCCTCTACCGGTTGCGCGACGTGGCGCCCGACCGCTTTTGTCAGGGCGAGTACTACCGCAGCTATTGCGCCCAGACCGGCCTTGCCGAAGAGATCGCCTATTTCGTCGATCTGCCCGAACATGCCACAGTTGTCCTTTCGCTGATGCGGCCGAGAAACCCTTCTCGCAGAAGGAGTTTGCTGCACTCGAGGCAGTTTTTCCTTTCGTGGCGTCCGTCGCGCGGCGGCATTGGAACAGTCTCAGCCAGGAATTTGGCGCAAAACATGAGATCGTCGATCCGCATCGACACAGGCGTGTCCTGTCCGACGATCTCGGCAGCTTCGGCGTTGGCATCCTGACCGCGCGCGAACGTGAGGTCGCAGCTTTCACCCTCAAAGGGCATTCCGCCGAGTCGAGCCGGGCAGATCCTCGGGATTTCGCCCGGCACTGTCCGGATTCACCGGCGCAACATCTATGCCAAGCTGCGCATCAATTCGCAGGGTGAACTTTTCTCTCGCTTCCTGGAGACGCTCGCGGAAGGGACATGACATTCGAGAGTGCCGATCTGGCTAGGCTCGGAAGTGCCCGGAAAAACATAATCTCATGCGTGAGTGCCTACCGAGCCGCACACAAGTGCTCACCTTCCGCTGGGGGCGGGAGCGGCCATTGCGATCATTGCTCAGGATGCCGCGCGAGGTGCCGGAGGTGTTCGATTGAGAAACCGGCTTCCCGTCGTAGGGAGACCGTGTGGACTGACGCAGGGGTATTGCCCGATAAAGCGCCTGCGACTCGGCCTCACCCCGATCGCGACCTCGCTGCCCCACCCGAGCGCCGCCGCGGCAATCACAAGGTTCTCGGTCAAGGGTGACCGACACCGTCGACATTGCCTTGCCCGCCTGCCAACGTCACATGGGTCGTGCGTGGTTGAGAGGGGGCGTCCATGACAGAAATCTGGGAGATGACCGCAAGTCAGATTGCGGCGGACGTGCACGCGAAGCGGCTGTCGGCGGTCGAAGTTACGGAAGCCCATCTCGTCCGGCTCGCCAAAGTGAACCCGGCAATCAACGCTGTGGTGCAGGAATTTCCGGAGGAGGCGCTTGATGCTGCCCGGCGGGTCGACGCGGCGATTTCCCGAGGCGAGAACCCGGGGCCGCTCTGCGGTGTGCCGGTGACGATCAAGGTGAACGTCGATCAGAAAGGTCAGGCCACGACCAATGGCCTGCGGCTTCAATCGGGGCTCATCGCCACTGAGGACAGCCCCGTGGTCTCGAACATCCGGAAGGCGGGCGGGATCATTGTAGGGCGAACCAACACACCGGCCTTCTCACTGCGCTGGTTCACCAAGAACGACCTGCACGGTCAGACACTGAACCCGCGAAACAAGCGGATCACCCCCGGGGGCTCCTCAGGTGGAGCCGCTGCGGCTGTTGCATCAGGTATCTGCGCCATCGGGCATGGCACCGATATCGCGGGATCCATTCGCTATCCGGCCTATGCCTGCGGCGTGCATGGGTTGCGCCCGACACCTGGCCGGATTCCTGCCTACAATTCCAGCGGCCCCGACCGCTTCATCGGCGCGCAGCTCATGGCTGTCTCGGGCCCGATTGCACGCAGCATTCCGGATCTCGACATCGCATTCACGGCCATGTCTGCGCCAGACGTCAGGGACCCCTGGTATGTTCCCGTGGCGCCGGGCAGCGCCGATTTCCCCAAGCGCGCTGCGCTCACGCTCAACCCTGATGGCATGGAGGTGACCGAAGACGTGCGTGCGGCCCTGCTTGATGCAGCTGACCGCCTGCGGGACGCGGGCTGGGCGGTCGAGGAGATGGACTGTCCGCCGATGCGGCGCGCGGCGGCTATCAATGCCTGCCTGTGGATGGCCGAGGTGCAGTTCGGGGCAGGCGAGATGCTGGCCCGGGAAGGGGAGGCGGACTCGCAGTTTGTGTTTGCGCGGATGTCCGAGGATGCCGGTGAGGTCGGCTTCAAGTCTCTCATGGAGGCGCTCCAGGCGCGCGCCGGGCTTGTCCGCCAGTGGGAAGTCTTTCTGCGCGATTTTCCGGTCGTCCTCTGCCCTGTCTCCGGCGAGTTGCCGTTCGACCAGCAACTCGACGTCAGCTCGGAAGCGGCCTTCGCCCGGGTCTTCGAGGCACAACTGACCCAGAGGGCGCTCCCGGCGATTGGCGTGCCGGCGCTCTCCGTGGCGACAGGTGAAGCGAACGGCCGCCCCGTGGGCGTCCAGCTCATCGGCCCGCGATATCGGGAAGATATCCTGCTTGCCGCTGGCAAAGAAATCGAGGCGGCAGGCAGCCCGGTTCGGGTCGCAGATCCGGACCAGAGTTGAGGACAGCGTTGGTGATGCAGTTGCAGACCCGTCTGAATTTGCCTTGAAACGCAGGGCTGATCGAATGAAAACCGAAATCGCGATCGTTGGCGGCGGTCTGGCCGGAGTGTCCCTCGCGGCCCGTCTTCAGGATGCCGGGGCGGATTTTCATCTCTTCGAGGCGCGACCCAGGCTGGGCGGTCGGATAGCGGTGCTGAACACCACTATGGGCGCTGTCGACCTTGGGCCGGCGTGGTTCTGGCCCGGGCAGCCTCGTATCGCCAACCTTATCGAGGACCTTGGGCTTCGAGTTCTTCCCCAGTATGCGAATGGCGACATCTGCTTCGAAGACGAGCGCGGCGAGGTCCACCGCGGCGTGGGTTTTGGGTCGATGGAGGGGTCGTTTCGCGTCGAGGGTGGAATGCAGAGCCTGATCAGCGGGCTCGCAGCGAGAGTGCCCCAAGATCGAATACACCTGTCCTCAAGGGTTAACGAAATCGTACAAGGCTGCCGGCTCCTGATCGACAGTGGCCAGTGGTATGAGGCAGAGCACGTCGTTCTCGCCCTGCCGCCGCGTGTCGCTGCCACGCTTCGGTTCCAGCCCGCCTTGGGCATGGACATTCTGCGGCAGCTTGAGGCGATCCCCACATGGATGGCGGGCCACGCGAAATTCGCAGCAGTCTACGACAGGCCGTTCTGGAGAGAGGCAGGGCAATCTGGAGACGCCATGAGCCGTCGGGGCCCGCTCGCGGAAATCCACGATGCGTCTGGCCCGGGTGGACTGCCGGCTGCGCTGTTCGGTTTCGTCGGGTTGCCAGCTGCACAAAGGCGAGGGCGCGAAGACGACGTCAGCGCAGCGGCCCTTAAGCAGCTTGCCCGGATTTTCGGGCAGGATGCTGCGACGCCTGTCTCGACGGCACTCATGGACTGGGCCGTTCAGCCAGAAACGGCGACCGACGCAGATGCCGAATTGCCGGTCGGACATCCGTCGTTCGGTCTGCCTCCGTCGATTGCGGGGCTCTGGGAGGGACGGCTGCATTTTGCGTCGACTGAAACTGCGGCTGACATGGGTGGTCTGATGGAAGGCGCGCTGGCCTCAGCCGAGCGCGTTTTCAGCGAGATTGCAGGTGCACGCGGGAAAGGTCGGAATTCGGCCTAGTGGCAGCGCGCCGCATTCATCAGATCCGTTCTGAGGTTATCTGGCGGCCTGAACGTTCGAAAAGACTCCCCAGACGACGGGTCGTGAGGGCTTATCGACAATCCACCTCCCAGGTCCGCGAGACAGTCTTCGAAACAGTGCCACGTTTCTGGGAGTCAGTAGAAACCTACCTCGCGGACATCGATCCGGGCGTCGTGGTTGCGGCCGTAGGCGACGACGGCGACCGAGGTAAGGCTGCCCGGGGCGGGCACGTTGCGCAAAAGCCCGCCGGAGGCTTTGAAGGCGTCAAGCGGGAGGCGCACTTCGCTCCAGCTTTCGGCCACGTCAAACCCGGCCTGATAGTATTGCCATGGCAATACCGTTCCGCCGGTGCGCAGGTGCACGAAATAGCGCTGGTCGTTGCCGCGCACGACAAGCCGCACACCGACCGTACCTGCGGGCGGCGGGCTTGCCAGTTCCAGCCGCATCTGGATGAACCCGCCCCGATTGGCCGTGCTGACCTGGCCAGTCATGCGCGCAAACGACTGCCCGCCCTCCTGCGCAAAGTTGACGCCTCCGGTCGAGACGCCCCCCATCACCTGCATCGGTGAAGAACCGCCAGCGGGTTTCCGGCTGCATGGTGAAATCCTCGATCAACGCATCCACGCTGTGGGCTTCCTCAGCCAAGGCAGCCGGCAAAGCCTCGCCCAGCAGGACCGTCGCAAGGACGAACGGAAGCAGACCGCGCAACATCATCTTCATACCTAAAGTCTTCCTTGCGTTCCGCATGCTACCAGTGCTGCGTTCCGGGCGCTCCCTTGATCTGCCCGTCCAGATTGGGCGTGACCCAACCGCCATAGAAGTCGCCCGGCTGCGGGATGACGCGCAGATCTCCGACCCACGCCTCGTCCATCAACCCGGCGTAAAAGGCGACATGACCAGCAAGACCGGCAAAGCCCGGCGTGGGGCGGTCATAGGCCCAGGCCGCGCGCCTTGCAGTTTTCGCTCCGGCGATCACGTCAAAGTAGCGCGCGACGCCCTTCCATTCGCAGAAGCTGCTGCCCGGCGCCGGGCGCAGCGGGACGCGCACATCCTCGGGCGGCAGGTAGTAGGTCGGCGCATGATGGGTTTCCAGCACCCGCAAGTGCGCGGGTCGTCTCGGCCACGAGCAGTCCCCCGAGGCGGATCATGATCCGCTGCGGCACGGGTTCCAGCCTCGGCGGACGGGGGTAGGACTGGACGTTCTCGCGCGGCATGTCGGTCAATTCGACCCCCTCGGCCCGAAGGCTGGTTTGCGGGCGATGCCCATGAACAGGATTGCAGTGAAGGGAAGCGGGCCGAAGGTCAGATCGACACGCCTGTTGATGCCGCGGGGGCCAAGTCCGGTGATCGGTCCCGGCACCAGTCCGGCACCGTGAAGGGCGTGATGGAGTTCGCGCGGCTTGATGAACATGGCGGAGTCATGCGTGCCGCAGGGCAAGAGCCGCAGCAGGTCTTCGGCGACCGTTATCGTGGCGAGGCGGGCCAGCGGGTTGCGGTTGATGGTGTCATAGAGGAACAGCCCACCCGGGCGCAGGACACGCTCGACCTGCGCCAGCACGGCATTGAGATCGGCCACATGTTCCAGAACATCCACGCAGACCACAGCGTCGAAAACGGCCGCGTCATAAGGCAGCGCCTCGCCCGTTCCGACGTCATAGCCGATGCGAAGTCCGACCTTGCGGGCGTGATGGCGGGCGGCCTCGATCGCTGCGGCTGCCGGGTCGATCCCGGTCACACTGGCGCCGCGTCGTGCCATCGCCTCGGCCATGAAGCCACCCGCACAGCCGAGATCCAGAACGTCCTTGCCCTGCCAGTCGATGTGGCGGTCGAACCAGGCCAGCCGCCCGGGCACGAGGTTCTTCAGCGTCCGAACCCATCGGATGTCATCCGACCACCAGCGATCCGCGACCTGGTCATAGATGGTGAGGTCATTGCGCACGGGGATGGTCCTTTGCACGGAGGGGGCGCGGCAGCGCATAAGGGACGGCTGCGCGGTAGCGGAGAAACCGATCCCCATAGCGGGCGGCAAAACGGCGTTCCTTCAGGCGTGGGGCAAGCAGGCAATAGGCGGTGTAGGCAAGGGCCAGCGCCAACTGATCCGGCGTCCAGACCGGCACGGTCCAGAGCGTCAGCGCGAAAGCCACATAGATCGGCTGGCGGATCAGGCGGAACAGCCCGTCGGTCGGCATGTCGGGAAACACTGGCCGGATGCGCGCCATCAGCGACATCCAGCCCAGGGCGCCCGACTGCACTTCGGCACCTGCGTCGAAGCTGGCCTTCAGAAGCAGGAGCCAGCTTGCGGCGTAGGCGGCGGTGATTGCCCAGAACATTGCGCCGTCGGCCTTCCACCAGACGATGCCCGATGGCGTCCACAAAACGAAGAGCGCCAGCAACTGGGCCGAGGCGATGATGGCAAAGGTCGTGGTGGCCAGCGTCGCGCCATGCGGGCCGGGGATCAGGCGGGCCAAGACCCTCCCGCCGCGCCGGGTCAGCAGCAGCGAATGCGCCAGCGGGAACTGGGCGATCAGGGCCGCGTTGGCCAGCGCTGCCCAGGGCCAGGGCACCGTTCCAAGACTTTCGCTCAGGCCGAAGAACATCGCCACGATCATCGCCAGCACCGCTGCGCCGAAGAGCACATGACAGACGAGGCCCAGACCAAGGGCGAGGGCAATCCGTGCGTTGCCCGGCGGTGCCCGCAGGGCGGCACGGACAAGGCTGATGAGCCGGGCAATGCGGGGGTCGGTGGTCGTCATCTTGGGTCCACGCTGTCTTTTCTGCCTCCGCCCCAGGCCCGGCAAGATCCGGTGCCGGCGCATCGGCTGCTTCAAGCGCCAGATGACGCGCCCGAGGCGGATTTCAACGCGGCGTCATGTCCATCCCGCAATACGCCTCGACCATCGGGCGCAGGGTGACGCGGGCGCGCAGTTTTGCCGCCATCAGGTACATCCCGCCGATCTTGCGGTGCAGGAACAGCGTCGCGGCGGGAGGCACATGGCTGAGGTCGCGGTCATTGCCGATGGCCAGACCCATGTCGCGCAGCCGATCCAGAAGATCGCTGCGGCCAAAGTCGAAGGGTGTTTTCTGACGAATGGGCTCCATCGCCACGTCGAACATCGACTGGATCAGATCCTGATGGTGCGACGCCGTGTCCGAACCGAAATAGCCGATGCGCAGCATCGCGGCGCGTGTCTCGTCTTTACCACCGTCCAGAGCCACCCGCGCGAGGCTGCGGAAATCGGCCGCCAAGGCCGGAGCGATCGGCTGCACCGCCCCGAAATCCAGAAGCACGATGCGGCCGGAGCCAAGGTGATAGCGGTAGTTGGCAAGGTTCGGATCCGTCTGCATCGCCCCGAAGACGAACAACTCGCGCAGGACGAGGTCGATCAGCGCCGCCGCAACCCGGTCGCGGACCGTCTGGGGGGCTTCGGTCAGGCTTTCCAGCGGGACACTGTCCACAAAGGTCATTGCCAGAACCTGTGGCGTGCAGAGGGCCGCATGCAACTCAGGCAGCATGAACATCTCGGACCCGGCCAGCAGAGCGTGGAAATGCGCGAGATGCGCCGCCTCGGCCATGTAGTCGGCCTCGGCGTGTAGCTGGCGCTTCGCCTCGACCATCAGGGGGGTCATGTCCATGCCGCGCGGCAACAGCCCCGGCAGGCGCAGAAGCGTGGCCACGTTGTCCACATCGCTGTCGATGCTGGCGCGCACACCGGGATACTGCACCTTGATCGCAAGGTCCGTGCCATCGGGCAAGACCGCGCGATGCACCTGCCCGATCGAGGCCGCCGCAAAGGGGCGGACATCGAAGCGGGAGAAGCGACTGTACCAGCCCGGCCCCCATTCGGCGTTCAGCACTGTCTGCAGCTGTTTCGGAGGCATGTGACGCGCGTCATCCCGCATCCGGGCGAGGATGGCCGTCAATTCGTCGGGCAGCACCAGCCCGGTATCCATCGACAGCATCTGCCCCAGCTTCAGCGCGGCGCCCCGCAGATGCGACAGCCCGTCCGTCAGCCGCAGAGTATTGGCGGGCGTCAGCAAGAGTTGCGCCATGTCGGGCCGCTTGCCTTGCGCCAGCGCGCGCAACCCGCCCGCCGCGACGCCGCCCGCAATCCCTGTCGCCATGCCCCCAAACCGCAGCAGCCGCTCAACGCGGCCGGTTGGCACGGCAGCGCCGTCATTCTTGTCGTTCTGAGGCAAGGCTGGCTCCGATGTTTGCCTTGCGGGAGGTGGAGCGAAAGGCCTGTCAATCCAGAGGAAATCACCGCTTCAACGCGAAATCCGTAGAAGCCGCAACGAAAGGTCGATGCCAATCACCTGGGGTCTGCGCGGGCGGCTCATCAGGGCGAACACGTCACAAAACCTGAAAAAAGATTTCCCCTGTGTTTGTCGAAATCCCGGCGCGACAGGTGTCATCCGGTCAGAAGCTTCCAGTTCGGGCGCTTCGTGAAAACCGGAGAGACACATGTCCGCAATATCCCTGAAACCGTTCCCATCCCGCGCGCCGCTCTGGCTGATTGCCGCCCTTGGCGGCCTGGCCTGGAACCTCTTCGGCGCGGTCCAGTTCGCCGGTTCCGTCACCGCCACGGCCGAAAGCCTGATCGCCTCGGGCCTGACGCCCGAGCAGGCCGCCGTGATGACCGGCTATCCGCGCTGGATGACGCTGGCCTTCGCCATCGGCGTCGCCGGCGGGCTTGATGGGCAGCGTGCTGCTCCTGCTGCGCCATGCGCCTCGCGCGCCGGTGCTGGCGGCCTCGCTGGTGGCCTATGTCGCGCTCTGGATCGGCGATGCGGTGCACGGCGTCTTCGCCGCCATGGGCGCGCCGCAGGTCGTCATCCTGACCCTCGTCGTCGCCATCGCCGCCGGCCTTTTCGCCGCTCAGTCTGCAGCCCGGCGGCGCGTGCCTGACGCGGCTGCCGGCCGTGATATGCCCCACCAGAGAAGGAGACACCCATGCAGTTCATGCTGATCCTCAACGAAACGCCGAAGACTTCGCCCGCCGCACCGACCCGGCACAGGCGGGCGACTACTGGGGCGGCTGGACCGCCTTCATCGGCGCCATGGCGCAGGCCGGCGTCATCGTGAAGGGCGACGGGCTGCAGGGCCCGCATGCCGCCACCACGCTGCGCATCCGCGACGGCAAGCGCGTGGTCGAGGACGGCCCCTTCGCCGACACCAAGGAACAGCTCGGCGGCTATTTCGTGATCGAGGTGCCGACCTCGACGCGGCGCTCGACTGGGCGGCGCAGGCGCCCTCCGCGCTGACCGCCTCGGTCGAGGTGCGCCCCGTCCTGCCGCCGATGCCCGCGCCCGGCGCGTGACGGGCAGGCCGAGCCGCGATGCCCGCCGGGCCGCCGAACAGGCGGCCCGGGCCAGCTACGGCAAGCTGGTGGCGATCCTGTCGCGCGCGAAACCGCGACATCGCGGCGGCCGAGGACGCGCTGTCCGAGGCGCTGGTCGCGGCCCTGTCGCGTCTGGCCGGAGCGCGGCGTGCCCGCCAACCCCGAGGGCTGGCTCGTCACCGCCGCCCGCAACCGTCTGAAGAACGACGCCGCGCGGCACAGGTCCGTGCGGCGGGCCGCGAACCCGAGACTCGCTCCGTCGGTCTGAACTGCCCGACGACGGGGCAGCCGGCAGTCCCGACGAGCCGCCTGCGGCCTGATGTTCGTCTGCGCCCATCCCGCCATCGACCCCGCCGCGCGCGCGCCGCTGATGCTGCAAAGCGTGCTCGGCATCGACGCGGCGCGCATCGCCCGCGCCTTCCTTGTCGAACCCGCCGCCATGTCGCAGCGGCTCGTCCGCGCCAAGGCGCGCATCCGCGACGCGGGCTTGCGCTTCGACCCTTCCGCAGCCGAGGACCTGCCCGACCGCCTCGGCGCCGTGCTCGACGCGATCTACGCCGCCTTCGGGCAGGGCTGGGACGGGCTTGACCGCCCGACGGCGCCGGACGCGCTGACCGGCGAGGCGATCTGGCTCGCCCGGCTCGCTGGTCGCCCTGATGCCGGACGGAACCCGAGCCCAAGGGCCTGCTGGCGCTGATGCTCTACTGCACGGCGCGCCGCGCGGCCCGGCGCGACGCGAGGGGCGCCTTCGTGCCGCTCGACCGGCAGGACGCGCGGCTCTGGGACCGCACCAGATCATCGAGGCCGAGGGGCTGCTGACGGCGGCGGCCCGGGCGGGCCGGTTCGGGCGCTACCAGTGCGAGGCGGCGATCCAGTCGGTCCATGTCCAGCGCCCGATCACCGGGCGGCTGAACCTCGCCGCGCTTGCGGACGCTCTACGACCTGCTCGTCGTCACAGTCCGACAGCATCGGCGCAAGGCTGGGTCGCGCCGTCGTCCTCGCCGAACTCGGCGAGATTCCGCAAGCACTGGACGACCTCGACGCCTTGCCGTTCGAACGTGTCCGGACGCATCCTCCCTGGTGGGTGGCGCGAAGTCGTGTCGCGCTTCTCGCAGGGCGACATGCCGAAGCTGCCGCTATGCTGGCTGCGGCCTTGTCCCTGACAGAGGATCCCGCGATCCGTGCGTTTCTGACGGATCAACGTGACGAGATTTCAAGGCACGCGGCCCCTATCCCAGGTTCGCCGTGAAGAACGCGATCGTTCGTTCCCAGGCAAGTTCAGCTGCCGCCTCGTCATAACGGGGCGTGCTGTCGTTGTGGAAGCCGTGGTTTACACCGGGGTAGATGAATGCCTCATAGCGCACGCCAGCCGCCTTCAGCGCAGCCTCATAGGCCGGCCAGCCGGCGTTGATGCGCTCGTCAAGCTCGGCGTAGTGGATGAGGAGCGGTGCCTTGATCTTCACGACGTCCGCAGGGTCGGGCTGGCGGCCATAGAACGGGACGGCGCCACCAAGTTCGGGATAGGCGACAGCCGCCGCATTCGCGACCCCGCCACCATAGCAGAACCCGGTGATGCCCACCCGCCCGGTCGATGACTCATGCGCCATCAGCCATTCGACGGCTGCGAAGAAATCGTTCATCAGCCTGGTCGGGTCCACCTGCGCCTGCAACTCGCGCCCGGCCTCGTCATTGCCGGGATAACCCCCGACACTCGTCAGACCATCGGGTGCAAGCGCCAGAAAACCGGCCTTTGCCAGCCGCCGCGCCACGTCCTCGATATAGGGGTTCAGTCCACGGTTCTCATGCACCACCACCACGGCGGGCAGCTTGCCCTCGGCCGTAGCAGGACGGACGAGATAGCCGCGCACCTCGCCATGGCCGTTCGGGCTGGGATAGGTCACATAGTCTGCAACGATGTCGGGATCGTTGAAACTCACCTGCTCGGCCAGGGCATAGTTGGGGCTCATCATCCCCAGGATGGCCACCGCCGTCAGACCACCCACCGTGTAGCGCCCGGCCCGATCCAGAAACTCGCGCTTGGTGATCTTGCCATGCGCGTAGAAGTCGTAAAGCTCCAGCAACTCGGGTGCGAAATCCTTCGCCGTCATGCGCGCCGTCTGCTTGTTCATCACACCCTCCTCCGGCCGACATCCCTTCAGAACTAGACCTTCGCTTATCCCTCCCAACACACGAAGGCGTGACCGGGCGCACCCGCCACCGCTGTCCGCCCGGCCAAGAGGCAGTTGCCCGACGGTATCAGACCTGCGATCTGCCAGCGGTTGGCCGAACACCCGCGCCCCGCGCAACGCCGCTCTCATGGTCGAAATCCCCCATGCGATCAGGACGGCGGGATCAGGACGATCTTTCCGACGTGGCGCTTTTCCTGAAACACACGCTGCGCCTCGGCGATCTGGTCAAGCGGATAGGTGGCGGCCAGCAGCGGTTGGATCTGGCCCCGCTCGATGTAGGAGATCAGATCGGGAAACACCTGCGCATCCCAGGCCGTGCAGCCGATCAGCGTGATGTCCTTGAGATACATGTCGCGCATGTCGAGCGCGACGACAGGTCCCGCGATGGCGCCCGATGACACGTAGCGCCCGCCCCGCCTCAGCAGCTTCAGCATCGTGCCAAAGGCGCCGCCGCCCACGTTATCGATCACGACGTCCACGCTTTCGGGGCCAAGAATGGCAAGGGCCGCCTCGTCGCGGCGCAGGACGCGGGACGCACCGAGACGCGCCATCGCCTCCGATTTTTCCGGGCTCGTGACGGCGGTCACCTCGGCCCCCCGGCGCTTCAGAAGCTGGACCAGCGCAGAACCCACGCCGCCCGATGCCCCCGGGACGAACACATGGTCGCCGCGCGTGACCCCGGCGCGCTGCACCATGTTCTCCGCCGTGCCATAGGCACAGGGGATCGTGGCCAGTTCGGCATCGCTCCAGTCGCAGTCAACCGTGAAGGCTTCGCCCTCGGGAACCGTGACGAATTGCGCAAAGGCCCCGTCAAAGTCGGTCCCGAGCCAGGTCGTGTCCATCCGCTCGAACCCGGACTTGCGCATGCACGAGCGCACAAGAACCCGATCGCCGATCCGGCCGCTGTCGGCCCCCTGCCCCACCGCGACGATCCGCCCGCAGCAGTCGGCGCCCTGAACAAGGGGAAACGGCGTCGCCCCGGCCCAGCCACCATCCTCGCGACCGGGTTCGACGGCTGTGGCGTCGGTGCCCTCGGTGACGGACCCGGCATACCATCCAAGCCGGGTGTTGATGTCGGTGTTGTTGATCCCGGCGGCAAGCACGGAAATCAGGACCTCGCCCGGCCCCGGCACGGGGATCGGAACCTCTCGATACTCAAGCCGGTCGTATCCACCCGTGCCTGTCGTCACGACGGCCATCATGCTGCCCTGCGCGATGGGCGCAGCAAGGTCCCGATGCATCTTTCCGCTCCCGCCATCGCCACTCCCGAAGGCATGATAGCACCGCCGGACAGTGTCGACAGAACTTCGTCGGTCAGGCGATGTCCGGAACCTGCGAAGTCGCCGATAGGCTGGGCGCTACGGGGCCGGAATTGCGTCAGGTCGTCGCCGCTTCGCCTGGCACCATCAGCGCGAAGCTGTCTCTCGGCACGACACGATGATCTTGCACGTCAGAGCGATCGGTGGGCCGTAACCGTCTATCGCAGGCCCGACGCCTTCAGGGTTCAGGAGCATCAAGGAACCTGTAGCCGATCCCCGGTTCGGTCGCGATGAACCGCGGGTTCGTGGCGTCATCGCCAAGCTTCTGGCGCAGCTGGCGGATGTAGACCCGCAGATACTGGCTGTCCTCGGCATGGGCGGGACCCCAGATCGCCTTCAGGATCATCTCCTGCGTGACCAGCCGCCCGCGATGGCTGGCGAGCATCCAGAGCAGGTCGAACTCGCGGCGCGTCAGGTGAAGTGGCCGGCCATCGAGCGCGACGGAATGGTCGGCGGCATCGATCCGGAGCGGGCCGATGGTCAGGACCGACGGGACGGCCTCGGTGCTTCGATCGCGCAGGAGGCCGCGAACCCGCGCGAGGAACTCCTTCACCCCGAAGGGCTTGACCACGTAGTCCTGCGCGCCTGCATCCAGCGCCTCGACCTTGCCTGCCTCGTCGGCGCGGACCGACAGGATCAGGACGGGAACCTGCGCTCCAGCCGCGAAGGTCGCGCAGCACCGACAACCCGTCGGCATCCGGCAGGCCGAGGTCGAGCACGACAAGGGCCGGGGCCTCGCGTGCGGCCATCGCCAACCCCTCGCGTGCGGTTCCGGCCTCGATCACGCCATAGCCTTCGGCCTCGAGCGCGACGCGCAGAAAGCGTCGGATCGGGGCTTCGTCATCGACGATCAGGATGCGGGCGGGGGCAGTCACGCGGCGACCTCGGGATTGTGGAGGGGAAGCGCCATCACGATACGCGTGCCGGTGCCATCGGGCCAGCCGGTCTCGGCCCGGATCGTGCCGCCCATCGCCTCGACCAGACCCTTGCAGATGGCAAGGCCAAGGCCGGTGCCTGCCCGCTGACGGTCGCCGCCGGCGACGCGGTAGAACATGTCGAAGACGCGCGCCTGATCGTCAGGCGGGATGCCGGGGCCGCGGTCGGTCACCGACAGCTTCGACGCGTGACTCCGCTCAGGCGGGCGGCGACGACGATCGTCGGTCCCCTCGGGCGCATACTTGGCGGCATTGTCGAGGATGTTGACCAGCACCTGTTCCAGAAGCACGCCATCGGCCAGGACCAGCGGCAGGTCTGGCGGCAGGTCCACCTGCACCTCATGGCCGCGCAGCGACGCCCGTCATCCGGTGACCGGGCGCCGCCGACGATCTCGGCCACGTCCTGCGGCGCAAGGCGGGGCTTCAGCGCGCCGTGGCCGAGGCGGGTCATGTCGAGCAGGTTCTGGACGTAGCGGTCAAGCCGCTCGCCTTCCTCGCGGATGTTCTCGGCCAGATCGCGCCGGGCCGTCGGCGGCAGGTCGCGTGTCCGCCAGACTGCCCGGCCGCGCCGATGATGGTGACAAGGGGCGTCCGCAGGTCGTGGCTGACAGAGTTCAGCAGCGCCGTGCGCAGCCGTTCGGTCTCGGTGGCAAGCTGGGTCGCGGCCAGGTCTTCGGTCAGGCGCAGCCGTTCCAGCGCCAGGGCGATCTGGTCGATCAGCGCATCCAGAAGCCGCCGGTCGGTGCGGGCAAGCTGGCGGTCATCGGCATAGGCGATGCCGAGGACGCCCAGCCGCCGCTCGCCCGCGACCAGCGGCAGGAAGAACCAGCGCGCCGTCGGCAGCGTGTCCGATCCACGGCCCGCGGGCTTCGCCCTTTTCCCAGGCGAACTGCGCGGCGGACTGGTCGCGCACGTCCAGCCGGTCTTCGGGCGGGAAGCCGCCGACGACCCGCAACTCCGCCCCGCGCGGCATCAGAAGCACCGCCTCGCAGCGCAGCGTCGTGGCGACATGGCTGACCGAGGCCCAGACCACGTCATCGGCCGTCGCCGCGGCGGCGACACGGCGGCTGAAGTCGTAAAGCTTGTTCGTGCGGTCGGCGATGGCGGCCTGCGCGTCGATCCGGGCGCGCAGCCGGGCGGCCAGATTGCCGGTGATCAGCGAGGCCACGAGGAACAGGCCGAGCGTCAGAAGCTCGCCCTGCCGCGAGACGTGGAAGGTGTAGCGCGGGTCGGTGAAGAGGAAGTTGTAGGCCAGGAACCCAAGGACCGCCGCCGCAAGGGCGGGACCAAGGCCGCGGCGGCTGGCCACGACGACGACCGCCGTCATGTAGATGACGCTGAGGCTGGCCACCGGGAACAGCTGTTCGGCCGCCCAGGCGCAGGCCGAGGCGAGGGCGACGGCCAGCACCGCCTCGCCCCAGGCGCGCGGCTCGCGCGCCAAGACGCGGCAGGCGAAAGCCGCCGGCTTTCGGCTTCTCGTCCGGTTCCGAGGCGACGGTGACCTCGAACGGCCCGGACCGGCGCAGGACATCCGTCGCGACATCCTCGGACGTCAGCCGCGCCCAGAACGGGCGCGGGCGCGGGCGGCCGATCACGATGCGCTGCACGTTGCGGTCGCGGGCATAGGTCAGGATCGCCTCGGCCACGTCGTGTTCGGCCTCCAGCGTCGCCAGTTCCGCGCCCAGCCGTTCGGCCAGCCGCAGGCTTCCCGCCAGCCGGTCCTTGTCGGCCTCGGGCAGCGCCTCCATCCGCGCCTGCGCCACGTTCAGCGCGATCCATTCGGCGCGCGCCCGGTCGGCGCTGCGCTTGGCGACCCGGATCGCCTCGCGCGCGGCGGGGCTTTCGTTGATGCAGACGAGGATGCGTTCCTGCGTCGGCCAGGGCCCGGCGATGGCATTCGCCGCCATGTGCTCGCGCAGTTGCGCATCCACCCGGTCGGCGGCGGCGCGCATGGCCAGTTCGCGCAGCGCGGTCAGGTTGCCCTTGACGAAGAACGACGCCGAGCGCGCGGGCCGCCTGATCCGGCGGGATAGACCTTGCCCTGCTTCAGCCGGTCCAGCAGTTCGTCGGGCGGCAGGTCGATCAGCTCGATCTCGTCGGCCATCTCCAGCGCGCCGTCGGGCACGGTCTCGCGCACGCGGACGCCGGTGATGCGGGCGACCGTCTCGTTCAGCGTCTCGATGTGCTGGATGTTCAGCGTGGTGTAGACGTCGATGCCCGGCGGCCAGCACCTCTTCGACATCCTGCCAGCGCTTTTCGTGGCGGCTGCCGTCGGCGTTGGTGTGGGCCAGTTCGTCGATCAGGGCGAGCGTCGGGCTTGCGGGCCAGCAGGCCGTCAAGGTCCATCTCGGTCAGCGCGCGGCCCTTGTAGATCACCGGCTTGCGCGGCAGTTGCGGCAGGCCCGCACAGCTTGGCCTGCGTCTCGGCCCGGCCATGCGTCTCGATCAGGGCGGCCACCACGTCGACGCCCTTCGGCGCGCTTGCGGTGCGCGTCGTCCAGCATGGCCCAGGTCTTGCCGACGCCGGGGGCCGCGCCGAGGAAGACCTTCAGCCGCCCCCGCCCCTCGCGCGCGGCCTGCGTCAGAAGCGCGTCGGGAGAGGGGCGGATGTCGGCGTCGGGGGTCATTCGGTGGCGTGTCCTTCGCCTGCCAGCGGGCGGCATCGGGAAGGCCTCGTCAAGCGCGATGTTGGTCAGAAGCACATTCACGCGCGGCTCGCCGTAAAGGCCGAGGAACGCGGCCTTCGATGGCGGCTTCGATCAGCGCCCGAACCGCGGCCGGATCGGCCCCGCGCGCGGCGGCGATCCGGTCGGCCTGCGCCAGCGCGTTCTCCGGGCTGATGTGCGGGTCGAGCCCGGAGCCCGAGGCGGTGACCGCGTCGATCGGCGCGGCGGTGCCGTTCGCCGCCTCCCATGCCGCGCGGCGTTCGGCGACCTGCGGCGATCAGCGCCGCCGAGGTCGGGCCGAGGTTCGAGGCCCCGGTTCCGGCGGCGTTCCAGCCGCTGGCCGAGGGGCGCGGGTGCAGATAGCCCGCGCCCGCGAAGGGCTGCGCGATCAGGGATGAGCCGATCACGGTGTCGTCCGTGCTCGATCAGGCTGCCATTGGCGGCGGCGGGAAACAGGGCCTGCGCAGCGCCGGTCATCGCCAGCGGATAGGCAAGGCCGGTCAGCAGGGTGAAGAGGACGGTCAGGGTGATGGCGGGGCGAAGTTGGGTCAGCATGTGTCTCTCCTTCAGGCGAGGTTCAGGGCGACAAGGCACAGGTCGATGGCCTTGATGCCCGACGAAGGGCACGATCAGCCCGCCCAGCCCGTAGATCAGCAGGTTGCGGCGCAGCAGGGCGGCGGCACTGGCCGGGCGATAGCGCACCCCGCGCAGGGCCAGCGGCACCAGCGCCACCAGGATCAGCGCGTTGAAGATCACCGCCGACAGGATGGCCGAGGTGGGCGAGGCCAGCCCCATGATGTTCAGCGCCGCCAGCCCCGGATAGGCCGCGACAAAGATCGCGGGCAGGATGGCGAAGTATTTCGCCACGTCGTTGGCGATGCTGAAGGTGGTCAGCGCCCCGCGCGAGATCAGCAGTTGCTTGCCCACCAGCACCACCTCGATCAGCTTGGTCGGGTCGCTGTCGAGGTCGATCAGGTTCGCGGCCTCCTTCGCCGCCGGGGTGCCTGCGTTCATCGCCACGCCCACATCGGCCTGCGCCAGCGCGGGCGCGTCGTTCGACCCGTCGCCGCACATCGCGACCAGCCGCCCGCCCGCCTGTTCGCGGCGGATCAGGTCCAGCTTCATCTCGGGCGTGGCCTCGGCGAGGAAGTCGTCCACCCCGGCCTCGGCGGCGATGGCGGCGGCGGTCAGGGGGTTGTCGCCGGTGATCATCACCGTGCGGATGCCCATGGCGCGCAATTCGGCAAAGCGTTCGCGCACGCCGGGCTTCACGATGTCCTTGAGATGGACCGCGCCGAGGATCTCGCGTGCCTTCGGCCACCAGCAGCGGCGTGCCGCCCGACCGCGCGATGGCATCGACCTGCGCGGCCAGCGCGCCGGGCGGGGTCTTGCCCGGTCAGCCGGATCACCGCATCCGTCGCGCCCTTGCGGAAGCGGCGACCATCCGTCAAGGTCCAGCCCCGAAAGCCGGGTCTGCGCGGTGAAGGCCACCGGCTTCGGCACCCTTCGGCATCGCGGGGACCGCCCCCAGCATCTCGCGCGCCTTGTCGACGATGGATTTGCCCTCGGGCGTCTCGTCGGCCAGCGAGGCCAGCGCCGCCGCCTCGGCCAGCCGCGCGCATGTCCACCCCCGGCGCTGGGATCAGCGCATCGGCCATCCGGTTGCCGAAGGTGATGGTGCCGGTCTTGTCCAGCAGCAGCGTGTCCACATCCCCCGCCGCCTCGACCGCGCGGCCCGACTTGGCGATGACGTTGGCCTTCACCAGCCGGTCCATGCCCGCGATGCCGATGGCCGACAGCAAGCCCGCCGATGGTGGTGGGGATCAGCGTCACGAACAGCGCGCCCAGCACGATCACCGGGATCGTGGTGCCGGAATAGCTGGCGAAGGCGGGCAGCGTGACGACGACGAACAGGAAGATCAGCGTCAGCCCGACCAGCAGGATGTTCAGCGCGATCTCGTTCGGCGTCTTCTGCCGTTCGGCCCCTTCGACCAGCGCGATCATGCGGTCGAGGAAGCTTTTCCCCGGTTCCGCCGTGACCCGGATCACCAGCCAGTCCGACACGACGGTGGTGCCCCCGGTGACCGACGACCGGTCGCCCCCGGCCTCGCGGATCACCGGGCGCGACTTTCGCCGGTGATGGCGCTTTCGTTGACGCGACGCCATGCCGCGCACCGCCTCGCCATCGGTCGGGATGATCTCGCCCGCCGCGACATGGACGAACTGGCCCGGCACGCAGCGCGGTCGAGACAGCGTTTCCGTCGCCGGTGGTCGGGATCGTCATCCGGCTGCGGCCAGCACCCGCACCCGGGTTTCCGACTTGGTCGCGCGCAGCGTATCGGCCCGCGCCTTGCCACGCCCTTCGGCCAGGGCTTCGGCGAAGTTGGCAAAGAGCACGCAGAGCCACAGCCAGACCGCGATGTGCAGGCTGGTTCCCGCGCCCGCCGTGCCCGCCAGCAGGTCGCGCAGGCCGAGCACCGTGGTCATCGCCGCCACGACGGCGGTCACGAACATCACCGGGTTGCGCCACAGCTGGCGCGGGTCAAGCTTGGTCACGCTTTGCGCGGATCGCGGCGGGGTAAAGGCCGGACATATCGGCCGCTTTTGCTTGTTTCGACATCGGATGCCTCAAAAGCTCTGCCCGGCCACCCGCGCGGTTTCTTCCGCGATGGGGCCAAGGGCGAGGACGGGGAAGAAGGTCAGCGCGCCAAGGATCAGCACGGTCAGGATCGAGCAGCGTCACGAACAGCGGCCCATGCGTCGGGAAGGTGCCGCTGGTGACCGGGGCCTGCGGCTTGCGGATCATCGACCCGGCGATGGCCAGCATCGGCACGATGATCGCATAGCGCCCCAGCAGCATGATGATCCCCAGCGCCGTCGTGTGCCAGGGCAGCGCCGCGCCACAGCCGCCAAAGGCCGATGCCGTTGTTGCCCGGTGGCCGAGGAATAGGCGTAGAGGATCTCGCTCATCCCATGCGGGCCCGGCGTCCTGCACCGCCGCCAGCGCCGCGGGCACGGTGGCAGCGACCGCCCCGCCCACCAGGATGCCGAGCGGCATCGACAGGAAGGCCAGCACCGCCAGCGTCACCTCGCGCCCCTCGATCTTGCGGCCAAGGTATTCGGGCGTGCGCCCCACCATCAGCCCGGCCAGGAACACGGCCAGGACGACGTAGAGGAGCATCCCGTAAAGCCCCGCACCGACGCCGCCGAAGATCACCTCGCCGATCTGCATGAAGACCAGCATCACGAGGCCCGACAGCGGCATGAAGCTGTCATGCATCGCGTTGACCGACCCGTTCGACGCGGCCGTGGTCGATGCCGCCCAGAGCGCCGACAGCATCGCGCCAAAGCGCTGCTCCTTGCCCTCCATGTTCGCGCCAAGCCCAAGCGCAGGGTTGCCCGCGACCTCGTAGACATGGATCACGGCCAGACCCGCCACGAACATCACCGCCATCGCGGCAAAGATCGCCCAGCCCTGCCGCCGGTCCCCCGCCATCCGGCCGAAGAGGAAGCAGAAGGCGACCGGGATCAGCAGGATCGACAGGCGACTGCGCCAGGTTCGAGGCGATGGTCGGGTTCTCGAACGGATGGGCCGAGTTCACGCCGAAGAAGCCGCCGCCGTTGGTGCCCAAGCTGCTTGATCGCGATCTGCGCCGCGGCGGGGCCGCGGGCGATGACCTGCTCCTGCCCCTCGACGCCCGTCGCGACCACCGCGCCCTGCAGCGTCTGCGGCACGCCCTGCCACGCCAGGAACAGCGCCAGCACGACCGACAGCGGCAGCAGGATCCACAGAACCGACCGCGTCAGGTCGACCCAGAAGTTGCCGAGGCGTCGCCCCCTTGGCGCGACGAAGCCGCGGATCACCGCGACGGCCACCGCCATCCCGGTGCCCGCGCTGACGAAGTTCTGCACCGTCAGCCCGGCCATCTGCGACAGGTAGGACAGCTGCGCCTCGCCCGAATAGGCCTGCCAGTTGGTGTTGGTGACAAAGCTGACGGCCGTGTTGAAG
The DNA here is from genome assembly GCA_963736565.1 of uncultured Alphaproteobacteria bacterium. GTDB lineage: Bacteria > Pseudomonadota > Alphaproteobacteria > Rhodobacterales > Rhodobacteraceae > Aliitabrizicola. The sequence continues at coordinate 442,361 of CAVTOW010000005.1, read as the reverse complement.
GCGAGGTCAGGGGCCATGCCGCCGATGCCGTCCGGGTTCAGCGGCAGCGCGCCTTGCGCCCGACAGGATCGCGTAGAGCACGACGAAACCCACGCGCGTTGAACGCCAGCACGGCCAGCGCATAGGCGCCCCAGGCCATGCCGCGATCCGGCGCGGCCCCGCTGGCGCGCAGCAAGCGCAGCCTCGATCCGCAAGAGCGGGACCGGCAGCGTGCCCGGCATAGACCCGGACCATCCAGGCGGCCAGTGCCCAGGCGAGGCCGACGAGTGCAGCGAAGTAAAGGGCGTAGGCAAGCAAGGTCATGCATGCGCGCCCCTCAGAACCGGTCCGGCCGCAGCAGCGCCGCGACCGAGATAGACGAAGAGGCCGGCCGCGACGGCAAGTCCAAGGATCAGGTCGAACATGGTCTGCCCTCACATCCGTTCGACGGCGCGGACGCCAAGGGCAAAGGCAGCAAAGGCGGCAAGGCCGAGCGCCAGATAGAGAAGATCGAGCATCATATGCCTCCGGGTGGATTGGCCCGGATGATCGGCCCTTGCCGCGTAAAGGTGCTATGCTGCGCTCAGCCCTGAGCCATAAAGAATACGTAAAGTTTCCGGGGCGAACGGAACCATCGGATCTGAACGCTTCCGCGGGGGTCTGGATGTGAGCTTTGCAAGATTACGAAAGACGGCGCGGCCGGGATGCGCCCGCTTTTCGTCCAGATTGCCCGCTGTCGGCACGCCGTGCTGGTCGACAATCGACTTGAAACCGACGACTGCGGCGACATCCCGCTGCCATGCACCAACGGGGTAAGTCCGTCAGGACCCGACCGTCTTTCCGCCGAGGATCGAGGCGCTGATCTGCCGCAGGAAGGTCCATTCATCCGCCATCTCGAACTTCCCCTTCGTCTTGCGGTCGATGATGAGAAAGGAATGGCCGTGGACGCAGGCCCACAGCGCATAGGCGCGCTGCTGCACCTCGGGATCGTCGGGCGGCAAGTGAAGTGCCGCCGCAACCGCCCGCAGGACGACCGAGAAGCAGCCGATCCCCTTTTCCTGAAGCTGCAGGTCTTCCTCGTGCCCCTCGGTCAGGCCGAAGACGAGGCGGAAGACCCCGGGGCCGGAACGTGCGAAATCCACATAGGCCTGTCCGATGGCAGCAATGGAGTCGATGGTGCCTGGCGGATGGCTGGCCGCGGCAGCGTCCATTGCGTCGCGCAGCCGGTCCATGGCTTCGCTTGCCACGGCGCGCAGCAATTCGGGACGGTCGCGGAAATGCTTGTAGGGCGCGGCGGAACTGACGCCCGCCCGGCGTGCGGCTTCGGCTACCGAAAACCCGTCCGGGCCAAGCGTCTCCACCAGATCGCGAACGGCGGCGATCAACTGCGCGCGCAGGTCGCCGTGGTGATAGCTGCTGCGGGGTGCGGTCTGGTCGGACATCGCGCTTTCCATGAATGCAGGCGGCACCGCAGCCTTCGCGTGAAGTAGAGGTCCAAATCCCGGGGCGATGCAACAAGGGCTTGCCAAGTAAGTTTCGCTTACATAAGTTAGCGTCACTAACTTTGCAACAACCTCGTGAGGTCGCGATGGCGCGGATTTCGGGACGGCGGACCTGGGCCATCGTGGCGGTCTGCGTTGTATCGCTCGGCGCGCTGGCGGCAGCAGGGTCTGACCTCACGCCCGGTCGAAAAGACATGGCGGCAGCGGTCACTGACCGACCGGCGCAGCCGGTGCGCGTCAGTACGATCCACTTTGCGCCATCCGAACGGGTGACGACCTACACCGGAACCATCCGCCCCCGGCACGAGGTGGCGATGGGTTTCCGTATCGCGGGAAAGATCGTCTCGCGCGGGGCCGAGGTCGGCGATCGTGTGACGCGCGGCCAGGTCCTCGCGCAGCTTGACGATACGGACGCGCGGCTGGAGCATCAGCTTGCTGCGGCCGAGGCGGAGGCCGCGCGGGTCGACCACAGCCGCGCCATTGCCGAGGTCGCGCGGAGCAGGCGCCTTTTCACCGAAGGGCATGTCGCGCAGGCGGCGCTGGATCGTGCGGTCAGCACCGAGGCCGAGGCCGCATCGCGCGCAGACCGGGCGAATCTGGCGCTGGAATTGGCGCAGAACCGGCTGGCCTATACGCAGCTTCTGGCCGAGGCGGACGGCGTGGTGACGGCAACTCCGGGCGAGATGGGCCAAGTCGTCCAGGCAGGCACCCCGGTGGTTTCGGTGGCCCGTGCAGGTGCGGTTGATGTGGTGTTTTCCCTGCCCGAGACCGACCGCGAGTTGCTCGACGGCAGCACCCTGCGCGGAACGATCTGGGGCGCGGAGGGGACGGACTTTGCCCTGACCCTTCGCGACATCTCGCCCGACGTGGACCCGGTGGGTCGGACCTATCGCGTGCGCCTTGCGCTGGAGCAGCCAGCGGATGCGGCGGCCTTCGGGCGGACGGTCACGGTGACGGTCAACTCCGGGGCCGAGGCACCCGTGGCCGCGGTGCCGCTGGCGGCTGTTCTGGATGACGGCACGGGACCGGGGGTCTGGCGCATAACCGGGGACCGGGTGGAGCGGGTTGCAGTCGAGGTCGTCTCTGTCACCGGCGAGGTCGCGACGATCCGGGGCGCGCTGGAGGATGGCGCTGTCATCGTCAGTCTCGGCGCACACAAGGTCGATCCCGCGCGTCCCGTCCGCGTGGTGGAAACCTACGCCATGGCAGGCGAGTGATCCGATGCGCAACCTGAACCTGTCGCTGCTGTCGGTCACCAATCCGGCGGTCACGCTCTTCGCCATCATCGTCGCGCTGGCCGCCGGGGCGCTCGCCTATATGAACCTTGGCCGCGCCGAGGATCCGACCTTCACGATCAAGACCATGGTGGTCACGGCGGTCTGGCCGGGTGCCACGGCGGAAGAGATGCAGAATCTCGTTGCCGAACCGATCGAGAAGCGCATCCAGGAACTGCCGGAACTGGACTACGTCCGCACCTTCTCGCGCCCCGGCGCGACGGTGCTGCAGGTTCAGCTGAAGGATTCCGTGCGTGTGGCCCAGCCGGTCTGGTACCAGATCCGCAAGAAGGTCGCGGATCTGCGGCCCGCCCTGCCGCAAGGGGTCATCGGGCCGTTCTTCAACGACGAATACGGCGATGTCTTTTCCGCCATCTACATGGTGACGGGCGAGGGTCTGGGGCGGGCGGACCTCAAGGCCTATGCCGAACAGCTGCGCACACGGCTTCTGGCGGTGGAAGACGCCGCCAAGGTCGCGCTGATCGGCGACGTCGAGGAACGCGTCTGGGTCGAGATCAGCCACCACCGTCTGGCCACGCTGGGGATATCGCCGCAGGCCATCTTCGACGCCATCGCGCGACAGAATGCCATGACGGCGGCGGGGGCGATCCAGACGCAGGCGGACGAGGTGCAGCTGCGCGTCAGCGGCGGGCTCGACAGCCTCGCCGCGCTGCGCGACCTGCCCGTTCCGGCGGGCGGGTCGGTGATCCGGCTGGGCGACATCGCCGAGGTGCGGCGGGGGTACGAGGAACCGGCAAGCTATCTCGCCTTCTTCCAGGGCCAGCCTGCGGTGGGTCTGGGCGTCGCGATGGCCGACGGCGCGAATGTGGTCGAACTCGGCAAGCGGCTGGGGGCCGAGGTCGAGGCGTTCCGCGCCGACCTGCCCCTCGGGGTCGAGGTGACGCAGGCCTCGGATCAGGCGGATATCGTGGTCCACGCCTTCGACGAGTTCATCAAGACCTTCATCGAGGCACTGGCGATCGTCCTCATCGTCTCCTTCGTGACACTGGGCTGGCGGACGGGAATCGTGGTCGCGCTGTCGGTGCCCATCGTGCTGGCCGTGGTCTTCGTCGTGATGCAGGCCTGGGGAATGAACTTCGACCGCATCACGCTCGGGGCGCTGATCATCGCGCTTGGGCTGCTGGTGGATGACGCCATCATCGCGGTCGAGATGATGGTGGTGAAGATCGAGCAGGGCTATGACCGCATCGCGGCGGCCTCAGCCGCCTGGTCCTCCACCGCCTTCCCCATGCTGACCGGAACGCTGGTCACGGCGGCGGGCTTCCTGCCGGTCGGACTGGCGCAGTCCACCAGCGGGGAATACGCGGGCAACATCTTCTGGGTCGTGGGCATCGCGCTGATCGTATCCTGGTTCGTCGCGGTGATCGTGACGCCCTACCTCGGGATGAAGCTGCTGCCCGCGCCGAAACCCGGCGCGCATCACGCAAGCTACCAGAGCCGTCCCTACCGGGCGCTGCGGGCCGGGGTGACGGCATCGCTCAAGGCCCGCTGGTGGGTGATCGGCGCGACCCTGGCGGCGCTGGTCGCAACCGGCGTCGGCATGGGCTTCGTGCAGCAGCAGTTCTTCCCCACCTCGGCCCGGGCAGAACTGTTCATCGAGACCCGGATGCCCGAAGGCTCGTCCATCGAGGCAACCGCAAAGGCCGCGCTGGCCGCCGAGGCGCTGGTCAGGGATGACCCCGACGTGCGCTTCACCTCGACCTATGTGGGGGCGGGCGCGCCGCGCTTCTTCTTCGCGCTGAACCCGGCTTTGCCGAACCCGTCCTTTGCCCTGACCGTCATCATGGCGACGGATGCCGACGCGCGCGACCGCCTGCGCACCAAGATCGAGGCGGCCGTGGCGGCGGGCGCGGTGCCCGAAGCGCGCATCCGGGTCGACCAGATCGTCTTCGGCCCCCCTGTCGGCTTCCCTGTGCAGTTCCGCGTGGTCGGCCCCGACCCGCAGGACGTGCGCCGCATCGCAACCGAGGTGCGGGCGGCAATGGTCGCCAACCCCAACACGGTCGAGCCGCAATTCGACTGGAACGAACAGGCCAAGGTGCTTCACGTCCGGCTGGACCAGGATCGCGTCCGCGCGCTCGGGCTGAACACGACGGATGTGTCGAACACGCTCCAGACCCTTCTGTCGGGGGTGAAGGTCACCGAGTACCGCGAGGGCACCGAACTGATCGACGTCATCGTCCGCGCGCCGGAAGACGAACGTGCCGACCCGTCGCGCCTGTCCGACCTGACGGTGCTGCTGCCCACGGGCGCGGCGGTGCCGCTGTCGCAGCTTGCCGATGTCTCCTACGGGTTCGAGGAGCCGATCCTGTGGCGCCGCAACCGCGACATGGCGCTGACGGTGCGCGCCGATGTCGTCCCCGGCATCCAGGCCCCGACGGTGACAGCCCAGATCCTGCCCGCGCTGCAACCGATCATCGACGCGCTGCCTGCGGGTTACCGGATCGAGACGGGCGGCGCGGTCGAGGAAAGCGCCAAGGCCAATGCGGCGTTGTTCAAGGTCTTCCCGCTGATGTTCATCGTCATGCTGTCGCTCCTGATGCTGCAGCTGCGCAGCTTCCCGAAACTCTTCCTCGTGTTCCTGACAGCCCCGCTCGGGGCCATCGGGGCGGTGGCGGCGCTTCTGCTGTTCAACGCGCCCTTCGGTTTCGTGGCGCTCTTGGGGGTGATCGCGCTGGCCGGGATGATCATGCGCAACACGGTGATCCTCGTCGACCAGATCGACCACGATCTCGCCGCCGGGGCGACGCCCTGGGATGCCATCGTCGAAAGCACCGTCCGCCGCGCCCGGCCCGTGGTGCTGACCGCGCTGGCCGCGATCCTTGCCATGATCCCGCTGGCGCGCTCGGTCTTCTGGGGGCCGATGGCGCTGGCGATCATGGGGGGGCTGATCGTGGCGACGGTGCTGACGCTGTTCTTCCTTCCGGCGCTCTATGCCGCATGGTTCCGCGTCAGGCCAGGCAGCGCGGCCCCGGTTCCGGTCACGGCCCCCGCACCCAATGTCCAGCCCCTGCGCTTGGCAGGCGAGTAGCGACGCTCGCCAGGCGGCTGAAGACCCTTGAGATGGCGTTCCCGCTGTCCGCACGCGTGACCGCAGCCATGGCCTGCGGGGGGCCGAAGGCAAGACAGGGCGACCGCTTGCGCGGCCAGACGTCGGACAGCCTGCCCCCCGGTTCCGGTTGCGCTGCCCGCTATCGTCGCTACGGCCACCGAACGTCGAGGCGGGGCCTTCCGGCGTCCCTCACCCGGCCCGCCAGATCAAGGCCACAGCGCGTCGATCCCGCCGGCACGCGTGCCGTGGCGCGGCGCCATTCGCGGGCGGGCGCGCTGGCGGGGTCGTGACTTGCCGCCGCCCTGCCGGGGCATTAGCGTTCCACCAGACGGAGGGCGCGATGGTTTCACGACGTTGGGTGATCGGGGCATTGCTGGCAGGGGTCGCAGGCCCCGCACTCGGCGACGCGCCCGCAACCTCGCCCCGCCCGCCCGCACGGCCCGGCACCGTCGCGGCCCCTGTCGTCCGCCGCGCGGCGGGCGAGACGATCGTTGCCTCGGCGGAATTGGGCGGCCGTGTCGGCTACCTCGCGGTCGATCTGGAAACCGGCGCGGTGATCAACTCGCGCGGCGCGGATGACGCGCTGCCCCCCGCCTCGACCACCAAGGTGATGACCACCCTCTACGCGATGGAGCGTCTCGGCCCCGCCTACCGCTTCTCCACCCGCCTGATCGCCACCGGCCCCATCGAAGGCGGCACGGTGCGCGGCGATCTGATCCTGTCGGGAACGGGCGACCCGACCCTGCAAACCGACGCGCTGGCCGACCTTGCATCGCGCCTGCGCGCGCGGGGCGTCACCGGCGTGTCCGGGCGCTTCCTGCTCTATGACGGCGCGCTGCCGCTGATGCGCGTGATCGACCCGGCGCAGCCCGACTATGTCGGCTACAACCCCGCCATCTCGGGGCTGAACCTGAACTTCAACCGCGTGCATTTCGAATGGCGGCGCGGCGCCAGCGGCTGGGACGTGGCGATGGACGCGCGATCCGAGCGGGTGGTGCCGCCCGTCCGCATGGCGCGGATGCGCGTCGTCCAGCGCGAGACGCCGCTCTTCACCTTCGCCGAGGCCGACGGCATCGACACCTGGACCGTGGCGAGCGGCGCGCTCGGCAAGGGCGGCAGCCGCTGGCTTCCGGTCCGCCAGCCCGGCCTCTACACCGCCGACGTGTTCCGCACCCTCGCCCGCGCGCAGGGGATCGACCTGCCCGACGCGCAGCGCGTGACCGCCCTGCCCCCCGGCACCGTTCTTGTCGATGCCGCCAGCGAAGCGCTGCCCGAAATCACCCGCGACATGCTGAAATTCTCGACCAACCTGACGGCCGAAGTCATCGGCCTGACCGCATCGGGGGAAACCTCGCTCGCCGCCTCGGCCCGCGCGATGAGCGGCTGGGCCGCCCTCCGCTTCGGGCGCGCGGGCGAATTCGTCGATCACTCCGGCCTGGGCGACGCCAGCCGCGCCGCCCCCGCCGACATGGTGGCGGCGCTCGTCTCGGCCCAGGGCAAGACCTTGCGCGGAATGCTGAAGCCCTTCGCCATGCGCGACGCCAAGGGGCGCGAGATCAAGGGCCATCCGGTGCAGGTTGCGGCCAAGACCGGGACGCTGAACTTCTGCTCGGCGCTTGTGGGCTATGCCACCGCGCCGGGCGGGCGCACCGTCGCCTTCGCGGTCTTCGCCGCCAACTCCCCCCGGCGCGACGCCGTTCCCCCCGACCAGCGCGAAGAGCCACCGGGCAGCAAGGCCTGGGCGCGGCGTTCGCGCGTCATGCAGTCGCAGCTTCTGGAGCACTGGACCGGGCTGGCAGGCTGACCGGCTTCAGCCGTCGCGCCGCGCGTTACAGCCGCATGTGCCGGGCGCGGGCGGCCCATTCGATCGCCGCCGCATGCAGCCGGTCGATCTGCAACTCGTGCCGCACCTCTTCCAGCATACGCAACTCCACATCGCGCGCCTTGCCATCCGCCGCCACCATGTCGCAGGACAGCGCATAGGCCGTCTCGTGCAGGTGGTCGGGCAGCGCATCGCGGATCAGGCCGAACAGCGCATCCAGCCCGTCTTCCTCTTCCATCAGGTCGAACACCGTCTGCGCAACCGTCGGCAGCCGGTCCACATCATAGCCACCGAAGATCGGCAGGTGGTTCACGATCCGCTGGATCGCCACAAGTTCCGTGGTCCGGATCGCCTCGTCCGAAAAGGACACGGCGATCATCAGCGCCACGAGCGCGTCCTGCGGGGTCAGGGACGGGGGGGTATCGGGCACCGGGGCGGTCCTTTCGGGAAAAAGCCTGTTGCGGCGCAGAATATTGACGCCGTTCCCCCCCGGCAATAGGACACGGGGGCCGCAGGGGGCAAGGGGCCCCACGGCGGAACAAGGAATGCACCGATGACTTCCCTGCGTGATGCCGCGATGAAATCGAAAGCCTGGCCCTTTGAAGAGGCCCGCCGCATTCAGGCGCGTTACGCGAGGAAAGACCCCGAGAAAGGCCATGTGCTGTTCGAGACGGGCTATGGCCCCTCGGGCCTGCCCCATATCGGCACCTTCGGCGAGGTCGCCCGCACCACCATGATCCGCCGTGCGTTCGAGGTCATCAGCGACATCCCCACCCGGCTGATCTGCTTTTCCGACGACCTCGACGGGATGCGCAAGATCCCCGACAACGTGCCCAACCAGGAAATGCTGGCGCTAGCACCTGCAAAAGCCACTGACCTCGCGTGCCCGACCCGTTCGGTCAGTTCGACAGCTTCGGCGGGCACAACAACGCCATGCTGCGCCGCTTCCTCGACACCTTCGGCTTCGAATACGAATTCTACTCGGCCACCGAGTTCTACAAATCCGGCCAGTTCGACGAGACGCTGCTGCTTGCCGCCGAACGCTATGACGCGATCATGGAGATCATGCTCGCCAGCCTGCGCGAGGAACGCCAGCAGACCTATTCCTGCTTCCTGCCGATCCACCCCGAAACGGGGCGCGTCCTTTACGTGCCGATCAAGCATGTCGATGCGAAGAACGGCACGATCACCTTCGACGACGAGACGGGCCGCGAATGGACCCTGCCCGTGACCGGCGGCAACGTGAAGCTGCAATGGAAGCCCGATTTCGGCGCCCGTTGGGCCGCGCTGGACGTGGACTTCGAGATGTACGGCAAGGACCACAGCACCAACACGCCCATCTATGACGGCATCTGCGCCGTCCTCGGCGGCCGCCCGCCCGAGCATTTCACCTATGAGCTGTTCCTCGACGAGACCGGCCAGAAGATCTCGAAGTCCAAGGGCAACGGGCTGACCATCGACGAATGGCTGACCTATGCGGCGACCGAAAGCCTGTCCTACTTCATGTATCAAAAGCCCAAGACGGCGAAGCGCATGTATTTCGACGTCATCCCCAAGGCGGTCGACGAATACCACCAGCAGCTGAAGGCCTACCCGACGCAGGACGTGGACGCGCAGGTGAACAACCCCGTCTGGCACATCCACCACGGCCACCCGCCCGCGTCTCACATGGTCGTGTCCTTCGCGATGCTTCTGAACCTCGCCAGCGTCGCAGGCGCGCTCGACAAGGAGGGGCTCTGGGGCTTCATCCGCCGCTACGCGCCCGACGCCTCGCCCGAAACACATCCCGACCTCGACGCGGCGGCGGGCTATGCCCTGCGCTACTTCACCGATTTCGTGGCCCCGACCCGCCAGTTCCGCCTGCCCACCGACAAGGAACGCGCCGCGATGCAGGATCTCCGCGCGCGACTCGCCGCCTGGGACGGAGGGCTGGACGCGGAAGCCCTGCAAACAATGGTCTTCGCGGTCGGCACCGAACACGGCTTCGACCCGCTCCGCGACTGGTTCACGGCGCTTTACGAGGTTCTGCTCGGCCAAAGCCAGGGACCGCGTTTCGGCGGCTTCATCGCGCTCTACGGGGTGGACGAGACGGTCGCGCTGATCGACCGGGGCCTGACAGGCAAACTCGCGGCATAGAAGAAAATTCTCCGCTTCGTGACGGAGCGGCCGTTCCGTGCTATGGCGCAAGGCGTAAAGGTGAATTGGACAGGGCGAATGACACCGTCCGTGTGGCGTATCTGTGCTATGGCGGCGGTTCTGGCACTTGCGCCGGCAACCCTCGCGCGCGCCGAGGGCACCGGCTCGGTTCCGGCCACGCTGCTCCCCGTGCCAAAGGGCGTGTCCTTGCACGGCAGGATCGAGGGCAGCGGGGACGATGTCTACATCGTCGAGGGCGAGGCCGGGCAACGGCTCGTGATGTCCTTTGCTGCAACCAACCCGGAAGCGTGCTTCAGTCTCAGCGGACCCGGTGCATCGGAAGAACTGTTCGAGGGATCGAGCGGTCAAAGCAGTTTCGACATGGTGCTGACCGATACCGGTCCCTACCGCATCCGGATTTACATGGAAGATGCGGCAAGGCGCGGGGCGTCGGCGGACTACCGGCTGGTGGTCCGCCTCGTGACCGGCGGCTGACGCCTCGTTCTGTCTTCCGGCATCCCTGACGTTTCGCGCGCCGCCGCCCGCCATCCTGCCCGGACGGGGCCGGGCCACCGGCGCCCAGTGCAAGCCGCAAATCCGCACCACGCCCACGCGCCGCCCGCGTCCCGCTACCGCCGCCACTCGCCGCGCGCGCGGATCGCACTGGACGACAGGTCCACCAGCGGAACATCGGCATAGGCCCAGGCGGGCGGCTGCGACCGCGCCAGCACATCCGGTGCCACCCGCGCCCCCCGGAACATCCGCGCCGCGACCGACGCCTGCGCGGCCATCCCCGCCCCCGGCCGCGCCAGAACCCCCACCGGCACCAGCCGCAGGATATGCTGCCAGCGGTCCCAGCGGTGGAATTGCGCCAGATTGTCCGCCCCCATCAGCCACACGAACCGCACGCCCGGATAAAGCGCGACAAGCCGCTCCAGCGTGGCGGCGGTGAATCGCGTGCCCAGACGGCTTTCCAGATCGGTGATCGTCACGCGCGGATGGGCCATCACATGCTCGGCCCGCGCCAGCCGCTCCGGCATCGGCGCAGGCCCTTCCGCCTTCAGCGGATTGCCGGGGCTCACCAGCCACCACACCGCATCCAGCCCGAAGCGTTTCATCGCCTCGCGCGTGATATGGGCATGACCGCCATGGGCCGGGTCGAACGACCCGCCCAGCAGGCCGATGGCCATTCCCGCCCGCGCCTGCGGAAACCCTTGTCTCACCAGCCAAATCCCTGCTCGCTCCGGCCCGGCCACACTGACCGTCGCGCCCCGCGCGTCAAGACCCCTCTTGCCAGAACCACAAGTACCTGACTAAAGTCAGGTATCATGCTGACCGATCCCATCGCCCGCCTCCGCCGCTTCAACCGCGCCCTCACGGTCGAGGTCGGTGCGCTCGACACGTCCTTCCTTGGCCGGGGCCGCCCGCTCGGCGTCGCCCGCGTGCTGTCCTCGATCACGCCGGACGGCACAGCGGTCGCCACCCTCCGCGAGTCCCTGCGTCTCGATTCCGGCCTGCTGTCCCGCATCCTGCGCCGGCTCGAGGGCGAGGGCCTCGTCACCACCGGACCCGCCGCGCAGGACCGCCGCCAGCGCATCGCCCGCCTGACGCCCGCAGGTCAGGCCGAGAAGGCCGAGTATGACCGGCTGAACGACCGCCTCGCCGCCACCATGCTCGACCGTCTGGCGCAGGACGCAGGCCCCCTCCTCGCCGCCATGGACCGCATCGCCACGCTCCTGAACCGCGACCGCATCACGATCGCCCCCACCGACCCCGAAACGCCCGACGCCCGCGCCTGCCTCGCCGCCTACGCAGCCCTGCTGGCCGCAACCATCCCCGGCATCACCGCAACCCATGTCCCGGTCCCCGACCCCGAGGCCGACCAGTACCGCCCCCCGCAAGGCGCGTTCCTGCTGGCCCGCTCCGACGGCCTGCCCCTCGCCTGCGTCTCGCTGAAACGGATCGACACGACGACCGGCGAGGTCAAGCGCCTCTGGGTCGCCCCCGCCGCCCGCGGCCTCGGCCTCGCCCGGCGCATGATGGCCGCCATCGAGGACGAAGGCCGCGCCCTCGGCCTCGCCCGTCTGCGCCTCGACACCAACGAGAACCTGCCCGAGGCCATCGCCCTCTACCGCAAGACCGGCTGGGCCGAGGTCGCCCCCTTCACGCCCTTCCCCGCGACCCACTGGTTCGCCAAGGCCCTCTGAAGCGCGGCCGCCCCCTCATTTTCCGTTCTCAAATATCCCACGGGGGTGCGGGGGTGTGAAACCCCCGCTCCGACGACCGGACCGGCGCGCCGCATCCCCGATTGCCCCCCCGCGCGTCAGCCGCTAAAAGCCGCGCAACCCCCTCTGTCGCGAAGGTCCGCATCGCATGGCTTCCTACCAGTATGTCTACCACATGGACGGCGTCTCCAAGACCTATCCCGGCGGCAAGAAATGCTTCGAGAACATCACGCTGAACTTCCTGCCCGGCGTGAAGATCGGTGTCGTCGGCGTCAACGGCTCGGGCAAGTCCACGCTTTTGCGGATCATGGCCGGCATGGACAAGGATTTCAAAGGCGAGGCCTGGGCCGCCAAGGGCGCCAAGGTCGGCTACCTGCCGCAGGAACCCCAGCTCGACCCCACGCTCGACGTGAAGGGCAACGTCATGCTCGGCGTCGCGGCCAAGACCGCGATCCTGGAACGCTACAACGAACTCGCCATGAACTACTCGGACGAAACGGCGGACGAGATGGCGGCCCTGCAAGACCAGATCGACGCCCAGAACCTGTGGGAGCTTGACGCCCAGGTCGGCGTCGCGATGGATGCGCTGCGCTGCCCGCCCGACGATGCCGATGTCGAGACCCTCTCGGGGGGCGAGCGTCGCCGTGTCGCGCTGACGAAACTCTTGCTCGAAGCGCCCGACATGCTGCTTCTGGACGAACCCACCAACCACCTCGACGCCGAGTCGATCGCCTGGCTGCAGAAGCACCTGATCGACTACAAGGGCACGATCCTGATCGTCACCCACGACCGCTACTTCCTCGACGACATCACCGGCTGGATCCTCGAACTCGACCGCGGCCGCGGCATCCCCTACGAGGGCAACTATTCCTCGTGGCTGGAACAGAAGGCCAAGCGGATGCAGCAGGAAGCGCGCGAGGACAAGGCCAAGCAGAAGGTGCTGGAAAAGGAACTGGAATGGATCCGCTCCGGCGCCAAGGCGCGGCAGGCGAAATCCAAGGCCCGTATCCAGAAATACAACGAGATGGCCGGCCAGACCGTGCGCGAACGCGCCAGCGTCAGCCAGATCATCATCCCCAACGGCGAGCGTCTGGGCAACAAGGTGATCGAGGTCACCGGCCTGAAGAAGCACATGGGCGACAAGCTTCTGATCGAGGATCTGACCTTCACCGTGCCCCCCGGCGCCATCGTCGGCGTCATCGGCCCGAACGGCGCGGGCAAGTCCACGCTCTTCCGCATGATCACCGGGCAGGAACAGCCCGACGAAGGCACCATCGTTCTGGGCGACACGGTGCAGCTGGCCTATGTCGATCAGTCGCGCGACGCGCTCGACCCCGACAAGACCGCGTGGGAGGAAATCTCGGGCGGGGCCGAGGTGATCCACCTCGGCGATTACGAGATGAACAGCCGCGTCTATGCCGGGGCCTTCAACTTCAAGGGCACCGACCAGCAGAAGAAGGTGGGCGTGCTGTCAGGCGGCGAGCGCAACCGCGTCCACATGGCGAAACTGCTCCGCTCCGGCGGCAACGTGCTGCTCCTTGACGAACCGACCAACGACCTCGACGTGGAAACCCTCCAGGCCCTCGAAGCCGCCATCGAGGATTTCGCCGGCTGCGCCATCATCATCAGCCACGACCGCTTCTTCCTCGACCGCCTCTGCACGCATATCCTCGCCTTCGAAGGCGACGCGCATGTGGAATGGTTCGAGGGCAACTTCGAAGCGTATGAGGAAGACAAGATCCGGCGTCTGGGGCCGGATGCCGTGGAGCCGAAGCGGGTGAAGTACAAGAGGTTTACGAGGTGACCCCGTAGGGCGCGCCGTCATTGCGCGCAGTTGATACTCCAACGTTTCCCCTCTCGCCGGATTTGTCCCGCGACAAATCCGGCCGCGCCTGCCACCTGGCCGCGCCACAGCGCGGCGTTCTTTGCGGAAATCGTCCACCGGACGATTTCTGATCGCTCATCACCCCCGGCAGGCGCGTTGCCGCGCCCGCCCAGGCAGCCGCGCCCGGATCACCAACCCCTCCGCCAGCACCACGCCCCTTGCCTCCGCGCTCGCGCGCTCCGGCAATCGGATCGCGGAAACGCTCCACAGGAGCATTTCCGGTCGATCCTCTGGTTCTCCACAAATGCCCGTAGGGCGGGGTTCACCCCGCCATGCGCTCCCCATCCGTAGGGTGCGCATTCATTGCGCACCGTCCCAACCGGCGAATGGTGCGCGACCACCCACCCCCCGGAACCAGCCGCCTACCGCGCTGCGTTCTCCCCCCGGAAAATCCAAAGGAGAGACCCCCATGAAAGGCATCATCGCCTGGCTGCTCGGCGTTCCGATCGTCGTCATCATCCTGCTCTACGTCTTCAACATCTTCTGATCCCGGCATGTGACCGCGATCACAGACGGAACGGGGGGTGCGCGGCGAAGGTCTGGTCAGCCGCAACCCACCCCGGACCCGTCCCATGACCGCATCCCCCCTGCCCGCCAGCCTGACCCCCGCCACGGCCACGCCCGTCCTGCCCGGCGCCGCCGACCGCCTGGCTCAAATGGACGCTCCACCGCCGCCTCGGCCGCGCAAAGACCCGCGCCGCGATGGCCGCATGGCCCGCCCCCGCGCCCGGCGAAACCCCGTCCGAAAGCTGACCCGCGCGGCAATTCCCGAGGCTTTCTGTCTGCATACGAAAGTCATATGGAAATCATATGCCTTTCATACAGCCCGTTTCGCCCCGATCCTTGCCCCAACCCCCGAATCTGCTAGCCTTCCGGGAAAGGATCGCCCCCATGCCCTACTTCACCCGCCAGCCCTATGCCGCGCCCCCGCCCCCCCCAGCGCAAGCCGCCGCGCCGGACATTCTGGCGCTCGCCGCCGAGGTTCTGGCGCAGGAAACCGGCGCCACCCGTTCCGCCTGCGCACCCCCCTTCGCGCGGGCAGCGCGGGCCGCATGATCCTGGGTTTCACGGCCGAGGATGCCCCCGTTTCCACCCCCCTGACCGTCACCGACCTGACCGGCCCCGGCGCCCGGATCGCCGCGCAGAACCTGCGCCTCGACCCGCCCGCGCTGCACCTCGCGCCCGGCCAGTCGGCGGACGTGACCGTCACCGTCACCGCCCCGCAGGGCCTGCCGCCGGGGCTTTACAAAGGTCTTATCAGCGCCCCCGGCAGCACCGGTTTCAGCGCGCCGATCGAGGTCGCGATCGCGCCCTGACCGCCCGCTCAGGCGTCGCGTTCCACCATGTAATCAATGCAATGGGCAATGAAATCAACGTCATCGCCCGAGGCCCCTGCAAAGGCCACCGGCAGCGCCGCCCGCGCCGCCTCGACCAGACGGTGCGACGCATCACGTGCAAATCCGATGCAGCCCCGCCGCTCCATCGCGTCGAAGACCCAATCCGCCTCGCCCGCCCCGCGCGCCCCGCGCGGCAGCGCCAGGAACCGCGCCAGCCGCGCCCTCTCGCCCGTGTCCGCCAGCCCCGCAAGGCGCGCCAGCATCAGCGTCCGCTTGCCTTCATAGAGGTCGCCCCGGATCTCCTTGCCATAGCGCTCGACCGAGCCGACGAGGTTCAGCACATCGTCCTGAATCTGGAAGGCCGCGCCAAGGTAGAAGCCGAAGGCGTTGAACGCATCGAGGCTCTCACGCTCCGGTCGGGCGATCAGCGCACCGATCCTTAACGGGTGGATGAAACTGTACCAGCAGGTCTTCTTCAGCGTCATCCGCAGATAGTCCGCAGGCCCCACGCTCAGGTCATTGTCGCGGATCCACCCCAGCTCCATCGCCTGCCCTTCCAGCGACTCGGCGATCAGGTGGTCGAACTCGTCGAACACCCGCCACGCCGTGGCAGGCCCCAAGTCATTGACATTGCTACGTAAAAGCCTCAGCGCATGGGCCAGCATCGCATCGCCCGCGTTGATCGCCAGCGGCACGCCCAGCCGTTCGTGCAGGCAGGGCTGGCCCCGGCGGAACTCGCTCAGGTCCTGAATGTCGTCATGGATCAGGAAGGCGTTGTGCAACAATTCCAGCGCCGCCGCCGAGGTCAGCGCATCCTCGGTCCGCCCCCCGAACGCCCGACAGGCCGCGACCAGCAGCGCAGGCCGCAGCCCCTTGCCCGAGCGCGAGACGAAATCGCGCATCGGATCATAGAGATAGGCCGCAGGCTCGCCCTTTGGCAGACGCTCCATCAGCACCGTCCGCGCAGCCCCGCCATAGTCCGCCAGCCGCGAAAGGAAGCCTGCGCGATCCACCCTCAGCCCTTCTGCACGGCCCGAAGCCGCCCCGCGCCCGGCAGCGCCGCCGCAGGCCCGGCAAGCGCACTCGCCGCCGCCGAGGCAAGCTCCACCCCCGGCGCGGGCGCCCCCAGCCCCGGCAGGCTGTCGCCCACCCCCCGGAAGATCCCCGAGGGCAGCCCGATCATCGCCAGCGCCTGCGCCGCCGCAGGGTCCGACAGCGGCCCGCCCGGCACCGAAAGCTCCGCCGCAAGCGGCGCAACTGCCGCCAGCGGCCCCGCACCGCCCTGCGTCAGGCCCGTCGCCGCCTGCCCCATCGCCAGCGTCGCCTCGACCGCTTTCGCATAGCGCGCGTCCCAAGGCAGCCCCGCCTTGTAGCGCGCCGCGTCATAGGCGCGGAACGGGGCCAGCGCGTCGGGTTCGTGCAGGTTCCACACCTTGCAGCGCGCCGCCTGCGAGCCGCTGCGCTCAAGAATCGCATTCACCGCCCGCCGCGCCGCCTCGTTCGCGCCTTCCATCGTGGCAAGGTCGGTATGGGTGCGCACATAGTCCGAGGCGAGGGCGAAGTTCTCGATCCGCGTCGCCGCCTCTGGCCGCAGCCGCCAGGTGTTCGCGTTGTTGACGAGCAGCGGCTCCACATCCTCCAGCCGTCCGGGGCTGGCGGGATCGTTCACGATATCGGGGTCGAGGAACCAGTGATGCCGGTCCTCGTCGCGGATCAGAACCTGCCCGCCCACGTTCAGGCTGCGCTTCAACTGGTCCCAGACCTCGGCCGCGATCTCGTCCCGCGTGCAGTCGATGGCGGCCTTGCCGTTGAAACCGGGCGCATCCCATTGCGAGATATCGACCGACAGGATGCCGCGCGTCTTGCCGTCGCCCCAGTCGGCAAAGTCGATACCCGTCCAGAACTGGCGCTGCGACACCGCAGTCAGCGCCCAGGGGCTGTCGATGAAGATGATGTGCCCATGCGTGATCGGCACGTCCCGCGTCAGGTAATACTGGATGCCGTTCATCCATTGCACGCTGTTCGACAGCGGCGCGAGGTTGGCCAGCGCCGGTTCGGCGGCGACCATCGCGGGCGTCACCAGCGGCGCCATCCGCTCGACCGGCAGTGCCCCGATGAACCAGTCCCCCGTCGCCTGCCGCACTTGCCCGCCCTCGGTATAGCTGGCGCCGGAGATCCGCCCGCCCGCCATGTGGATCTGCGTCACCTCGCAGCCCATCCGGTAGACCAGCCCCTTGGCCTGAAGATGCTCCAGCCAGGGCCTGATCCACACGTCGTTCGTGGGTCCGTTCAGCAGCCGGTCAGAGGCGATGCCGGGCGTCAGGATGCCGAACAGCAACTGAACGAAGATGTCGCCGATCGTCTTGACGCTGGCCACCTTGGCCTTTGCCGCAACCAGCGAGCGGGTGATCCCGATGGCCAGAAGCTTCTGATAGGCCTCGGACCGCTCGCCTGCGCCGACATAGTCCCACCAGCCGATCTTCTCGTATTCCTCGAACCGCCGCTCCTCGCATGAGGTGATGATCCGCCAGACGCAGCCCGCGAAATGTTCGATGTCCGCATAGGGAATGTCATTGCGCGGCGAGATCGCCCAGAGGAACGATTTCAGCGCCGTCGCAAGCTCGTAGGCGTTCTCGGGAAAGCGCGAGGGCAGTTCAATCCCCGCCTTGTCGTAGGTCGCGATCAGGACCTGCGTCGTGTCCACGAGATTGTCCGCCACGGTGCCCGCGCCGTAGGGAATGCGGGCAAGCGTGTCGGTGATGTGGCGGTAGAAGTTCGGGAAGAACCGAAAGCCGTGCTCGCCGGGCAGCCAAGGCCGCTTGCCCAAGGGGTCGGCAGCCACGGCGGCGCGAACGGCTTCGACATGGGCATCCTTGCCACCGTGATCGCCCATTCCTGCAAGCACGGGGATGCTGCGCGCCTTGCCGCCCGGAAGCCGCAGCTTTTCGATCACCTCGACCTGAAACCCGCGCTCCAGCAGTTCGTGCGCCGCACTCAGGCCGGCCACGCCGCCGCCAAGGATCACCACCTTGCCAGTCATGGCTGTCCTCCTGAGCCGGTCGGGCCGAACGCGTAGAGGTCGTATTCGACGATGTGGCGTTCCAGATCGACCTCGCCGATGCTGAAGCACTGCAAGCGGTTGATCCACTTGTATTTCTCGACAGCCGTCAGGTAACGCGGCGCAAAGCGCAAGGGCGCGCGCCGGGGGCCGCCGCCCCGCGCAAGCGCCGCGTAGCCGTCCGGGCCGAAATCGACGAGCCCGCTGTATTCCGACAGCACGACGCCGCCGTCATCGGGACGGATCAGGGCGTCGATCGCGCAAACCCCCATCCCGTCGGTGCGCACACGCATCCAGTCGCCGCCCTTGTGCATGATCTCGCCGTTCAGCGCGGGGCCACGTACCGTGCCGCCGTCGCGCAGTGCGAAAAGCAGCCGCAACCCGTCCGGCGTTTCCCCCACGGGCGAGTCGTCGGGAAAGACGGGGGCCGTCACACGGAACATGAACTTCGGCTCGAAGTCGAAGCGTGCCGGGTGCGAGGGGGCGACAGGCACCACCGCTGCTGCGGCAGTCGGAGCGGGTGCCGGAACAGTTTCGCTGCGGCGCGGGTCCAGAACGCGGCCCGACCGCGACAGGACCGGGCGCCACGCCATCGGCAGGCCCGTCGGCGCCGCCGGCAGGTCAACCGCGAACAGGTCGGCCCCCGTCACCGGATCAGCCCCGATCCGATGTCCGCGAACCTCTCTCTCAGGTCCGCCGCCATAGCTGTAAAGCGCCTTGACCGCATTCGCCGGATGCGCGGGCATGGCACGGACCAGCGCGCGGAACATGGCGCGCGGGGCCTGCGTCAACAGGTCCGGCTGGCCCCAGACAAGTCCGGCGCCATGCTCGCGATACTCGCCCATCGCGGATCAGCCTTTGCGCCCGGGCCCGATGACAGCGATTGCCCTTTTGTCCTTCACCCGCAGAAGGAAGCGCTGCGACACGCGGAACACATGCGCCCCATCGAGCGTCGATTGCAGGTAGCGCACGGAAATGTCGCTCGGCACAACGATCTCGACCGGGTCGCCCTGAAGCGAGATCACAAGACCCTGATCCGGCGGCAAGGTGCTGGACCGAAGAAGCGGCCCCTCGATGATCGGCGGAATACCATCGCGAGGCAGGACCATGGAGTGCGGGATCGGCGTGTGGATTGCGGTGAACAGACTGCTCCCAAGAACCACGGCGAAGGGTCGGTGATAGCCAACACGCTCGATCCGGTCGACCGCTTCGACGACGGCACCGAAGACCGCCGGGCCAAGATCCTTCGTCTGATCGGGCGTGACGTGTTCCTTGGCCAGGTCTAGCAGTCCGTCATACTCATCCCCGCCGCCGATATGGAAAACCGGGTCCTCGTGCTTCAGTCCTGCCGGAACGGCGGTCTTTTTTCCGTTGAAGATGACTGAATCCTCGACCCGCGCCACGATTCCCGCAGCACGGCGGAACAGCATCGTCGCAGCAGCAAGTTCGGGGTCGGCCAGCATGTGGTTCTTGAGCTGGACATTCACCGAGACCGAGACGAACTGGCGCGTGGTGAAATCGTTCACGCCAAGCGTCGCCGGACCGCCCTCAGGACCATTCACCATCAATTCGTTCACAGGCACCGCTTCGCTCGCACCCGGCAGCGGCCCGTAGAGCGGCAGGAAGGACGCCGCAACGCGCGTCCGAAGCGCCTCGTCATGCACGATCTGCCGGATGCGGGACCACTCTGCCTCACCCCAGACCAACTGACCGTCACTCATTCTCTTGTCCTTTCGCGTTTCATCACGCTTGTTTCAACATTACGCGGTTCGGGTCACAGTCTGGCCGAGGTCCAGCAGACTGCGTTCGGCCCGTGCAACCAGCGGCACGGCACCCTGCTTGACCGCAAGCTTCCGGGCCGCCTCGAAATCCTCGGCCGCTGCAGCCGCGTCACCGAGCACGAGCCTTGCCTCGCCCCTCGTGCGCAGCAATTCGGGCAGGTAGCACCGTTCCGCCCGTGCGTCCGCCCCGGCGATGCTGGCGGTCAGTCGCTGCTCTGCCCGGTCGGCATGGCCGCCGAGGACAAGATGCCTGCCGAGCATCCCCTCGAACTGGCTGAGCGTCAGGTGGTATCCATACCCTCCGAAACCATCGATGAAGCCCGACGCGGTCTCGGCGATAGCGTCATGATCGCCCTGCCGGGCAAAAGCCAGATAGACCCCAGCCATCGGGGCCCAGAAGGCAAAACCCTCGGCCTCGGCGAGCCGCAGCGCACGTTCCGCAACCGGTGCAAGACGCGCCCAGTCTTCCTGAAACAGCAGATGGAAGGACGAGACACACAGCGTATGCGCAAGGGCGGGCGGATGCGACAGGGTATCGGCACGGGCATGGGCACGCCGCAGCATCTCTTCCGCTGCCACGGGATCGCCCATGAACCAGTGGACATTGGACAGGATCGTGAAGATCGCGGTCGATGGCGAAAGCTGGAAATTCCGCAGCGCCACCGCATCGGCGGCCTCGTCGAACCGTGCCAGCCCGGCCTCGGCCGCCTGAAGCGCCTCGCGCACTTCACCCCGCGAATAGTGCGAATAGCTGAGCGCCTGAGCCGCCGCCAGCGCCGTCAGGCTGGAGCCGTCGGCCTCGCCGATCGCGCCGACGTGGCGCGCGGCCACAAGCGCCGCATTCAGATCGCCGCGAAGGTAGTTGTTGGTCCACAGCCCCCAGGCCGCCCCCATCTCGGCATTCCGGTCACCCACCCGGACGGCAAGCGCATGGGCGCGGCGGCAGGCACGTTCCACCTCGGGGTCGGCCCAGCCCCTCATCGACATCACCGCCGGGGCCAGTGCCATCTGGATCTTCAGTTCCGTCTCGGAGCGGGCCTCGTCCTCGGGCAGTTTCTCAAGATGTTCGAGAGCCGAGTTCAGGTAGGTCAGCGCGGGCGCATTCGCCGCGCGGTCCAGCGCATGCATCCCGGCCATCAGCCAATGATGCATCGCGGCTTCGTCCAGCCCGCCACGGGAACAGTGCCGCGCAATCGTCTCCGGTTCGGTCCCCGCGAACGCCTCGTGCCCGCTCAGCATCGCATCGGCGATCGCGCGATGGATCTCGCGCCGACGCTTCTTCAGCAGCGCCTCATAGGCCGTGTCCTGTATCAGCGCATGGTGGAACATGATCGCGCCCGAAACGTCGCCGGATCGCTCGAACGCGAGGCCCGAGGCGCACAGCAGGCGCAGCCCGTTCTCGATGTCCGCATGATCGGGTGCGATGGTCCGCAGCATCTCGGCGTTGAACTCTCGCCCGATCACGCTGCCGAGTTGCGCAAGTTCCTTCGCCGGCCCCAGCCGGTCCAGGCGCGCCATCAGGGAATCCTGCAACGTAGCGGGAATTGCGATTGGCCCATCGCCCTGCACGACCATTGCGCCGTCGCTGACCGAGTCGAGCACGGTCTTGGCCAGTTCCTCGACAAACAGAGGCACGCCGCCGGCCTTGTCCAGGATCATGCGCGCAAGCGCGGGCGGAAGCGTCCGGCCCTGCGCCACCATGCTGAGCAGCCTGTCGCCCGCTTGCTGGTCGATGCCCGCAAGCGAGATGACGTTGTCGCTTTGCGCTGCGGGCCAGGGCGGCACGAATTCAGGCCGGTGGGTCACCAGAAGCATCAACGACGACTGCGCCAGGCGCGACGCCAGTGCCGTCAGCAGATCCACTGTGGCGGCGTCGGCCCAATGCGCATCTTCCAGAAGGATCAGCGTCGGCGCGTCTGTCGCCAGCCGATCTATCCGGCGCAGCAGGACCTCGTTGACAAGCCGTGCGCGGGTCGCCGCGTCGAGGTCGGGGCGATCGGGATTGTGCAGACCAAGCAGATCGGCAAGCCAGAGCAGATCGTCGTCGCCCAGACCCTGGAAATTCGCAACATAGGTTTCCAGCGCGCGCCTGCGCGCTTCTGCGGGCATGCCCCGCGTGATGCCTGCCGCCATCTCCAGTTCCCGCACGACGGGGTGGAGCGGTCGGTTCGACAGATGGGCGGCACAGTGCCATTGCAGGACACGCTGCTTGTCGCGGCGCAGTTGCTCGATGAACGCGCGGGCGAGACGCGACTTGCCGATACCTGGCTCGCCCCCGACCAGAGCAAAGCCCCCCTCGCCTGCCAGAGCCGACCGCCAGAGCCGACGAAGCCGCTTCAATTCCTCGTCGCGCCCGACGATCGGGTTCAGACCTGCCGTCGCCTGTGCCTCGAAACGACTGGGCGCGGCGCTCTCTCCGATCACGCGATAAACGGGAACCGGGTCGCTGAAGCCCTTGAAGTCCAGCGCGCCCCTGCTTTCGTAGTCGAACATGGCCCCGCCCAGACGCCGTGTCGCTTCCGCGACGATGACTTCGTTCGGTTCGGCGACCTGTTGCAGCCTGGCAGCGAGATTGGGCGTTTCTCCCACGACGATTGCGCCGGAAACCGATTGATCGTCTGCATCGCCCACGACGACGATACCCGTCGCAATCCCCACCCGCACCCGCAACGGTTCCGGCGACGCGGTCTTGAGGTGGCCGAGTTTCTGACACAGGTCGAGGCCCGCGCGGATCGAACGTTCCGGGTCATCCTCGCCCGCCTGCGGGAACCCGAAATAGGCCATGAGTTCGTCACCCTGCGAATAGGCGATGTACCCTCCGTGGGCCCGGATCATCTCGGAGCAGGTCCGGTGATAGGTTTGGATGACCTCGCGCAGATCCTCGGGGTCAAGCAGCGTGGCCAGCCGGGTCGAACCGACGAGATCGCAGAACAGCGTGGTCAGTTGCCGCCGCTCGGTCGCCTGTGCCGCAGGGGGCTTGACGGGGACTGAGGCCGCAAGGGCACGCCGGAACCGGTTCCGCTGGCCAAGCGAAAGTCCGATCTCGCGAAGATCGTCGTCGGTCAGATCCGAAAGCATGTCGGCTTCGATATCCTGGGCCGCCAACAGCCCATGGAAATCGACAAGGCCAAGCCTTTCGAGCTCTGTGAGAAGCTTGTCGATCATCCACCCCCGAACCTAGATCCACCGCGCCGGCCCGACCACCTGCTGACGCCCGGAGGCGATCGATCCATGCGGCGACCCGCGCCCGCTGCGCTTGATCTAGTGAATATCGCATTCGTCCCGTCAACCAAACAAAATCCGTGGACGTCACCCAGGAGTTGCAGGTTTCATCTTGTCGCAGTGCTTTGGCCAAGGACCTTGGGTCGGACGTCGCACACACTTTTCACGTCATGGTTGCGCGCGGCCGAAAGGCCCGCATTTGCACTGTGATTCCCGTTACAGAGCCCCTCGGCAGAATTGCAGATGGTTCGCTCGTGGGCCGGTCGGAACGTCGTCGAAGGCGACACCGACCCGGCAGCGAGGAGGAGCGACCATGGCCAAATTCTCATCGGTGACACGTTTCGTTGCAGTCCCGAACCGTGAAACGTTGCCGGACAGGTTGTGCGGCAGATCGCGGCAATACCAGCCAGACGGAAGTTCTCGGCTTGCCCGGCTGGGCGCACGATTGATCGCACTTGCCCTTGGGCTTTCGCCCGGCATCGCGAAGGCCAACTGTGCCGACGTGGCGCTGGTGCTGGCGATAGACGCCTCGAGCAGTATCAGCGTCGAAGAATTCGACCTGCAGATCGCCGGCTACGTCGACGCGCTGACCTCCGCGCCTGTCTTGGACTCGTTCCAGGAGGCCGGTCTGGTCGACGTGACGGCACTGTTCTGGGCGGACAGTGCCTATCCGGCCCAGATCGTGCCGTGGCAGCGCGTGACCTCGGCACAGGACCTGCACAGCTTTGCCTCGGCCCTGTCGACGACGGAACGCCAGATCGGCGGCAATACCGACCTTGGCGTGGGCCTGAAGCGGTCCATAGACCTGCTGACCGATGACGATGTCTGTGCCGACAGGCTGGTCATCGACGTGTCGGGCGATGGGCGCGCCAGTGTCGTTGCGAGACGGGACGGAATTGTCTCGGTTTCGGCAATGCGTCGGCGCGCCGAAGATGAAGGGATCACCATCAACGCCCTGGCGATCCGGGGCGACGATCCAACGCTCGGTGACTACTTCCGCACCAATCTGGCCACGGGGCTGGGGTCTTTCGTTATGGAGGTGGATGGCTTCGACACCTTCTACAAGGCGATCACGGAAAAGCTGATGAAGGAAGTGCTGTCCGGCGTGCCGCTGCAATGCGCGCCCCGGTTGGCGGAGACCTCACTGCGGCTGATCTGCGCGGATGTCGCGACCCTGTGATCCCGATCACAGACCAACACATCATCACCTGCGAAACTGAAAATGTGTTCGGGGCATCCGACCCGGACCCACAGCGACCCAACGAACAACCAGGAGGTGCTGAAATGACCGCCTACCCGACTCCATCGCACACCGAGAGCCTTCTTGCTGCGCCCTTCAGCGCGTTCCGTCGCATCAGGGACGGCATTCGGGAAAACCGAGTCCGCGAAGAAACAGCGCACACCTATAGCAGGCTGCTCGAAGCGGATGACCACATCCTCGCCGACCTCGGCGTGACGCGGCATCGAGGTCTGGCAGCTGCTGCAAGACCTGCAGTCGCGCTGATCAGTCCTCGTCGCTCGACGCGAGAATTTCAAGCGCGGCCCGATCGACGATGCTGACGGAACCGCGCGACAGCGCAATCCAGCCGCGCGCGCGCCATACGCCAAGCGCCTTTGCCACCGCCTCGCGCGTGGCACCGGCGAAATCGGCAAGGTCGGCCTGGGACATGGGAATGGTGCCGCCGCGATCTGCATATTTCTCTGACAGATGCAGGAAGCGCCGGGCCAGACGGGCGGGAAGCGGGAGGAAGGCCCTCTCCTCCAGCTTCTCGCTCACGCTGCGCAGTCGGGCGCAAAGCAGGTCGATCATCTGAAGTGCGAGGTCGGGCTCCGTCCGGATCGCGGCAAGCACATCTGTACGGCGGACACGGCGCAGCTTGGCCGGGCTGAGAGCCGTCGCGTCGGCGGTCCTGCGTCCTGCGAAAAGGCCGATCTCGCCAAAGATCTCGGCCGTGGTCAGCACCTCTAGCGACAGCTTCTTGCCATCGACCGAGGTTACGCTGATCTCGATCTCGCCATCATCGAGAATGTAGAAGCTGTCGGCATCCTCGCCCTTGCGGAAAAGCACCGCCCCGTCAGGCAGCACCACCCGCGTTGCGACACGGTCGATCACGGTGCGCATCTCGGGCGAGGCGAAGAAGTTGACGGGCCTCTCCGGCGCGGTTCTGGACGCGGGCATTGGATATCTCACGCTGTGTATCGTCAGGATATCTAACACGCCGCGGATCAACGACGAGGGCCGCTTGCAACGAGGCCCGCTGTCGTTGCATCTATGTCATGGGCCGGTCGGCTTCGCCGCCCGCTGGAGCAACACCTTGAAAAGCAGATCTGCCTGGACGGGGCGAACGTCGCTCTACTCGCTGATCGTGGGTCACACCTTCCGGCTTCAGGCGGCGGTGATCGCCCTCGGGCTTACCTTGCCGTTCCTGGCCGTCATCCCTCTCGATCTTCAGGCAAAGCTGATCGACGATGCGATCCCCGGCGGGCAGGTCGCAGACATCGTCTCGCTGGCGGCGATGTATGGCGCGGTCGTTGCCGTGACAGCCGCCGTCAAATTCCTCGTCACGTACATCCGCGGCTGGATACAGGAAATCGTCAGCCGCACCCTGCGCGTGGCAATCATCGAGGCGCAGCGGCACCGCAGCCCCGAACAGGCCGCACGCAGGCTGGGCGCTGTCACCTCTGCGATCACCGGCGAGGTGGAAGACCTGGGCGGTTTCGCGTCCGAGGCGCTGAACACGCCGCTGATCGAGGGAGGAACCCTGCTGACGCTCGTGGGGTTCATCGCCTATTCCGAACCCCGCCTCGCGGCCATCGGCGTTGCAGCGCTGGCACTTCAGGCGGCGTTGACGCCGCTGTTGCAGGGGCGGATCAACCTGCTGACGCAGAAGCGCATCAAGTCGCTGCGCCGTGCGGGGCTTGACGTGATCGACGCGACCGATCCGTTGCACCATGACCTGATCGTGCCCGCGCTGTACGAAGTGCGTCACACCTACAGGCTGCGCCTTCGGATGAACATTCTCAAGGCCTGGCTCAAGATCATCAACAACCTGATCATGCATGCGGCGACCATCGCGGTCATCGGGTATGGCGGTTATCTGGTGATAAAGGGCGACATCGGCGTCGGCCTGATCGTCGCCTTCCTGACCGGATTGCGCCAGATCGACGAGCATTGGGGCGAGCTGCTCGATTTCTACCGCCGCTATACCGATGCGCGCGTCAAGTTCCTGCTGGTCACCGGAACCCTGACGCCGGACCCTCCGCTGCCCGGCTGATCGCTGTCCAGGGCGCGTCAGGCGGGCTTCACGCTTGCGCCCAACATCCTGCGGATGGCCACATAGAAGACCGGCGTCAGCAGCAAGCCGAAGAACGTCACGCCGATCATCCCCGAAAACACCGCCGTTCCCAGGGCCTGGCGCATCTCGGCTCCGGAACCCGTGGCGATGACCAGAGGAACAACCCCCAGAATGAACGCGAAGGCCGTCATCAGGATCGGTCGCAACCGCTGTCGGCTGGCATCGACGGCAGCGTCGACGGGATTGAGCCCTCGTTCGACCTCGGCCTGCTTGGCGAATTCGACAATCAGGATCGCGTTCTTTGCCGCCAGCCCCACCAGCACGATCAGCCCGATCTGCGTCAGGATGTTGTTGTCCATGCCGCGCAGCGACACGCCGATCAGCGCAGCGAGGATCGACAGCGGAACGATCAGCACGATCGCGAAGGGCAGCGACCAGCTTTCATAAAGCGCCGCCAGCACCAGGAAGGCGAACAGGATCGACAGGCCGAAAACGAACATGCTCGTATTGCCCTGGCTTTTCTCCTGCAGCGCAAGATCGGTCCATTCGAAGGTGACGCCCGGCGGTGCCGCTTGCGCGACCATCGCCTCCATCGCGTTCAGCGCCTGCCCGGTGGATTTTCCGGGCGCCGCGTTGCCCTGCAACGGAACCGACACGAGCATGTTGTAACGCTGCACAAGCTGCGGCCCGGTCGCATCGCGGATCGTGACCAGCGAGCCGAGCGGAACCAGAGCACCAGTGGCCGAGCGAACCTTGAGCTTGGGGATGCTTTCGGCATCGACGCGGAACCGGTCGTCGGCCTGGGCACGCACCTGGAACAGCCGGCCGAACGAGTTGAAGTCGTTCACGTAGGTCGAGCCAAGGTTGACGGCGAGCGTCTCGAAGATGTTGCCGATCGGCACGTTGAGGATCTGTGCCCGCACCCGGTCAATGTCGAGGAATATCTGCTTGCCGCTGGCCGAGAACGTCGTGAACACCCCGGCGACATCGGGGTTCTGCTGCGCCATCCCCATGACCTGATAGGCAACGCCCAGAACGCGGCGCATGTCGTCGCTTTCAAGGTCCTGAAGCTGCATCTTGAAGCCGCCGCCGTTGCCGACACCGGGCACCGAAGGCGGCGGGATGGCAATGATGAAAGCTTCCCGCAGGCTTTGCAGCTTGCCGTAAAGTTCTCCGATGATGGCCCCTGCCGGGCGGTGATCCTTCTCGCGTTCCTTGAAGTCGGCGAATGTGGTGAACAACACGCCCTGGTTCGATGCGTTGGTGAACGTGGCCCCCGAAAAGCCCGAGAACGCGACAGCATTGGTCACGCCCGGCACCGAAAGCGCAATCTCCGACGCCTGCTTGACGACCGCGTCCGTCCGCTCCAGCGAGGCGCTGTCCGGCAGTTGCACCACCACGATGGCATAGCCCTGGTCCATCTCGGGGATGAAGCCGGTCGGAACGCGCAGCGTCATCCAGGCCGTCGCGGCAAGCAGAAGCGCGAAGACCGCGAGCATTCCGCCAAGCGCCGCCCATGACCCCACAAGCCGCCGGATCAGCCGACCATAGCCGTTGGACAAGGCGTCGAACCCGCGGTTGAAACCCCGCGCCATGCCGCCCGAGCAACCCGTGCGGGCAGCCACTGGCCTTCGCTTGGCCCATGCTTCGGTCGCAGCAGGATGGCCGCCAACGCCGGTGAAAGACTGAGCGAATTGAAGGCCGAGATTGCCGTGGCGACCGAAATCGTGACCGCGAACTGCGAATAGAACGTCCCGGTGATGCCCGCGACGAAGATCGTGGGCACGAAGACCGAGATCAGCACCAGTGCAATGCCGATGACGGCGCTGGACACCTCGTCCATCGTGCGATGGGCGGCGTCGCGCGGCGACATGCCTTCCTCGATGTTCCGCTCGACGTTCTCGACCACGACGATGGCATCATCGACGACGATCCCGATGGCCAGGATCAGCCCGAAGAGCGTCAGAAGGTTCAGCGAATACCCGAGCAGCAGCATGACGGCAAAGGTGCCGACAAGCGACACCGGGATCGCCAGCAGCGGGATCAGCGCGGCCCGCCACGACTGGAGGAAAACGAGAACAACGATCACGACCAGCAGGACCGCCTCGAAGATCGTCTTGTAGACCTCGTCGATCGACGTGCGGATGAACTCGGTGGGGTTATAGACGACCCGATACTCAAGGCCTTTGGGGAACAACTCCGACAACTCGTCCATCGTTGCGATGATCTCGTCCGAACCCGCAAGCGCGTTCGAGCCGGGCCGCTGGAAGATGCCAAGCGCGACGGCCGGCTTGTTGTTGAGGTAGGAATTGGTGCTGTAGCTGCGGGCCCCGATCTCGACCCGCGCCACGTCTCCGACGCGCACGATGCGGCCTTCTTCCGTGGACTTGACGATGATCTGCTCGAACTCTTTCGGCTGCTCAAGCCGCCCCTGCGTCGTCACGGCCACTTCGAAATCGGCGTGCTGCACGTTCGGGGCGGCCCCCAGCGTTCCGCCCGAAACCTGGATGTTCTGCTCGCGGATTGCGCCGACGACATCACCAGCGGTCAGCCCGAAGGCGGACAGCCGGTCGGGATCGAGCCAGACGCGCGCCGCGAACTCGCGCTCGCCGAACAGCACGATGTCGCCCACGCCGTCGAGGCGGATCAGCCTGTCGCGGATGCGTGCCCTTGCATAGTTCGAGACGTAAAGCTGGTCGAAGCTGTCATCGGGTGACAGCAGATGCACGACCATCATCAGGTTGGGCGAGCTTTTCGTGGTGGTCAGGCCGAGCCGCCGGACATCGTCGGGAAGCCGCGCCTCGGCGATGGCGACCCGGTTCTGAACCAGAACCTGTGCCGCGTCGATGTCGGTGCCCAGTTCGAAGGTAATGGTCAGGGTCATCGACCCGTCCGCCGTCGAATAGGACGACATGTAGAGCATGTTCTCGACGCCGTTGATCTCTTGTTCCAGCGGCGTTGCGACGGTCTTTGCCACCGTTTCGGCATCGGCGCCGGGATAGCTGGCGCGGACCACGATCGAAGGGGGGGCAATCTCGGGGTACTGCTCGACCGGAAGCGCGAAATAGGCCAGCGTTCCGACCAGCGTCATCAGGATCGACAGGACTGCCGCAAAGATCGGCCGGTCGACGAAGAAACGACCCATGCCTCAGTTCTCCGCGACAGGCGGAAGTTCGACCCTCACGGGCGTCACGACGGATCCGGGCCGGGCGCGGACCAGCCCTTCGATCACGATCGTCTCGGTGCCGTCCAGCCCCTCGCGGATAACCCGGTAACCGTCGATCCTCGGCCCCGGCCTGACCTGGCGGGGGGTGACGTTGCCCTCGGCATCCACCAACATGACCAACTGGCGGTTCTGGTCGGACACGAGCGCGACATCCGGGATCAGCACGCCCTTGTTCGGAAAGCGACCCCGGCACTTTGATGCGCCCGAAAAGACCGGGCGTCAGGATGCCCTCGGGGTTCGGAACGATTGCCCGTACCCGCATCGAGCCGGTGGCCGCATCAATCCGGTTCTCGGAGAAATCAAGCTTGCCCGCAAACGGCGCGAGCCGTTCGTCAGACAGCCGTATGTTCACATCAAGACCGCCGCCGCCTTCCTGGATCGAGCTGCCGCGCGTGCGGGCATCCTTGGAATAGGCAAGGAAGTAGCGCTCGTCGATGTCGAAATAGAAGTAGATGGGGTCGATCGACACAATGGTCGTCAGCACCGTTTCATCCGCGCGCACAAGGTTTCCGGGGGTCACGCGCTTGCGGTCGATGCGACCTGCAATCGGGGCGCGGATCAGCGAAAAATCAAGGTTGATCTGCGCCTGCTCCAAGGACTGCTTGGCCTGTTCCAGCGCACCGGAGGCGTTGAGGAACCGTTCGCGACGCTCGTCCACCACGCTTTGGGCGATGTTGCCATTCGTGACCAGGCTTTGCGCCCGCGTCAGTTGTTCCTGCGCGAAGCTGAAGCTGGCTTCGGCATTCGCGACTTCGGCCTGGGCCTGCCGCAGGGCAACCTCGAACAGGCGCTTGTCGATGGTGAACAGGACGTCGCCCTGGTTCACGAGCGATCCGTCCGTGAAATCGACCGCTTCCAGATAACCCGACACGCGCGACCGGACATCGACCGAGTTCGCCGCCTCGAACCGACCGACGAATTCGTCCTCCTCGACGATGGGTTTCACGACGGGGGTCGCGACGGTGACTTCGGGCGGCGCGTTCTGCGCCAGAGCGGGCGCAACGCAGGCAGCGGCCACAAACACAAGACTGAAGAGGCGCTGCATCATCTGATCGACTTTCGCATCGGTGGCAGTTGGCTGAATGCGCCGGAAAGGCACATGCTGGACCCGACAGTATCGGAACTGAACCGAGCGGTCTTGCAAGAAGTGAGGCCAAGGCAGCGAAACTTGCGCGGGCAAGAGGCCGAGTATGTAGGTTTTGTGAAATTGCCCAAAGAACATGCAATTCCCACGGTCTCCCCGGCTTGATGCCGCAAACGCCTCCGGCGCGTGATGCCTGATCGCGTGCCAGTTGCGCTGTCGCACTGCTTGTGCCGCCGACACGCAGGGCCAGATCTGGCGCGGGTGTCAGACGAGCCCGGTGGCCGGAATTGCACCGCCCGTGACGCAAGCCGCGCGGGGCGACACGAGAAAAGCCACCAGTTCCGCGATGGCCTCGGGCGGGACGAAGCTTTCGGGCTTGGCGTCGGGCATGTCCGCGCGGTTCTGGGGCGTGTCGATGGTGCCGGGAAGGATCGCATTGGCGATCACGCGGTCCTTGCGATGCTCGGCGGCGATGGCTTCGACGATCCGGATCACCGCCGCCTTGGACGCGGCATAGGCCGCCTGTCCCGCTCCCGCCTTCAACCCCGGCTGGGCCGCGACATGCACGATGCTTCCACGTCCCGAAGCGACAAGGGCGGGCAGCACGGCGGCGCTGGTGACGAGGGCGACCTTCGCGTTCAGGGTCATCATCTGGTCCCACTGGTCCAGTGCGCCCTCGGTCACGCGGGCCATGCGGAAGCCGCCGACAGTGTTCACCAGCGCCGTCACGCGGCCAAAGCGGGCGATTGCCTCGGCGACGACCGCCTCGGCCACTGCGGATTGGGTCAGGTCTCGACCTGCAAGGGCAAGCGTGCGGTCCGGGTCGGTCGCAGGGGCACGTGCGTCAATCGCGCGGTCGACGCAGACAAGGCGCGCCCCATAGCCCGCCAGCACACCGACAACTGCCGCGCCGAGGTTTCCCGACGCGCCCGTCACGATCACCACTTCGTCCTGAAGGTCCATCGCGCGATCCTTTCGCCGGTGCTGTACAGCCCATAGTCAAGCACAGCCGGACTGCCATCTCAACGTTGGTGCCGTCAGACCGGGTCGCGGATCAGCGGGGTGGTGGAGCAGTGGATGCCGCCGCCGTTCAGCTGCATCTTGTCATAGGGCAGCGTCGTCCAGCGCACACCTGCCGCAGCGATCCGGTCGAGGGTCTGGTTCGTTGCCCCTTCCGGCATCAGCAGGTCACCGGGTGCAACGGCGAGCGAATTGATGATCCAGCGGTTGTCAGCGGGCGTGATCTCGATGGTGCGGATCTTCATCTCCTTCAGCCGCTCAAGGAACGAGAACGGCAGCCCGAAAGGATCGACCAGCGCAAGGTCGCGGTCGATCATCATGAAGGAGCCGTCGATATGGATGTCGTAGCCGACGAGGTCGATCACGATCAGTTCCACCCCCTGGCTCGCCAGAACCTCGCCGATCTGGCGCGCCCCCTCGCGGTTCACGCGGATGCCGCAGCCGATCACGCAGGTGGTCGGGTTGATCCAGCTGAAGCTACCCCCTTCCATCGTCGCCGTGCCCGAGAGGGTGCGCAGGATCGGAATACCGAGGCGCGCGAGGGTCCTGGTGATGGCCAGTTCCTCGCCACGACGAATCCGCGTGCCCATCCGGCAGACGATCGCTCCGCCCTTGACCATGATGAGCGGGTCGCGGGTGTAGCATTGCTTCAAGCGATTGGCAGGCGGGCCGTCGATGTAATGCACCTCGACGCCGCGCGCGACGAGTGCCGCCACCATCGCGTCGTGCTGGGCCTGCATCTCGGACACATCGGGCACGGTGTCGCTCTGGAAGTACCAGCCCGCCTCGAGATCGCCGAACGAGCCGATCTCCTCGATCCGCTTGGCCGGGTCGATCACCGCCATTTCCGGCCCCGGGCGATGCACGAGGACGGACCGGATCGCGCCCACATCGTTGTCGATGCCCCAGGCCCGGCCCCAATACCGTTCCAGTTCAGCGGTGTCCTCAAAAGGAGGATCGCCGGGGGTGGCGAACATCTTGACGGTCTGGTTGTAGATCCAGCCGGCATCGGCGATGTCAGACATGGTGGTTCCTTCCAACGTCAGGAGGCAAGGACGAGGGCGGCGGGCGCATCCCATACCAGATGTACCGCCTGCCCCGGCTGCGGCGCCACGTCGGACGCATCGGCATTGGAGCGGAAGACGGTGATGGGTTTTTCCAGCCCGTCGACCGCGACAAGGTAATGGCTGCGGTCACCCAGATAGGCCACGGACAAGAGCGTGCCGGTGATTCCCCCGTGTGGCGACGGGGCGAAGCGCAGCCGTTCAGGTCGCAAAGCGAGGTCCACGCGGTTTCCCGTGGCAATACCGCCGCCGGGCACAGTCCAGCGCCCGACCGGGCCGCCGTCGAGCGTCGCCGTGCCATTCGACTGCGCGGCGACCATGGCCGGGATGAGGTTCATCGTGCCGATGAATTCGGCCACCTCGCGGCAGTTGGGCCGCTGATAGAGCCCGTCTGGCGTATCGATCTGAAGCACCTTTCCACCGGACATGACCGCGATGCGGTCAGACAGCGTCAACGCCTCTTCCTGGTCATGCGTGACGAAGACGAAGGTGATGCCGACAGTGCGCTGCAGCGCGCGAAGCTCGACCTGCATTTCCTCGCGCAGCTTCTTGTCCAGCGCCGAAAGAGGTTCATCGAGCAGCAGCACCTTGGGGCGAAGCACCAGCGCGCGGGCGAGGGCCACGCGTTGGCGTTGCCCGCCAGACAGCTGCCCCGCGCCCCGCTCGCCCAGCCCGCCGAGCTTGACCATCGCGATGGCCTCGTCGGTGCGCTGGTCCTTCTCGGCCTTGGGGATGTTCTGGTAGGCGAGGCCGTACCCCACATTCTCGCGCACGGACAGGTGCGGAAAGATCGCATAGCTCTGGAAAACCATGTTGGTCGGGCGGCGATTGGCGGGAATACCGTTCATCCGCTGGCCGTCGATATGAAGGTCTCCCGTCGTCGGATCCTCGATCCCCGCAAGGATCCGCAGCAGCGTGGTCTTCCCACAGCCCGACGCGCCGAGCAGCGAAAAGAACTCGCCGCGCGCGATGTCAAAGGTTATTCCCTTGAGCGCCTGATAGGTTCCGAAGCTTTTCGTGATGTTGGATAGCGCGATGATCGGCGCGCCGTTCGGGCCCTGCATCAGATGTCTCCGGGATTGCTGGAAGGGGCGCCGCGCCGCCTGAGCACTTCGGCCAGCACCACAAGCAGCGCCGATCCGATCAGGATCAGCGAGCCAAGCGCGAGCGTGCCGGGCAGACGGTTCGGGAAACGCAGTTGCGAGAACAGGAAGACCGGAAGCGTCGTCTCGGTCCCCGTGAGGAAGAAGGCGATGACGAATTCGTCGAAAGAGATGATGAAGCACAAGAGCAGGCTGGAGATCACGCCGGGCATGGCCAGCGGCAGGGTGATGCGCCGGAAGGTGCTGAACCCGCTGGCCCCCAGATCGCCCGACGCCTCTTCCAGGGAACGGTCGAACCCTTCGAGGCGCGACATCAGCACCGTCATCGCGAAGGGAATGCAGATCATCAGATGGCCGGCGGCGACCGTCCACAGCGACAGCGGGATGTTCAGGATGTTCAGGACGATGACCAGCAGCGCCACGGCAAGGACGATGGATGGCACGACCAAGGGCAGCATCATGAACGACAGGATCGGCCCGCCGCCCGGCACGCGATACCGCGTCAGCGCAAGCGAGGCCGGGAACGGCAACCGCCGTCGCCGTGATCGAGACGCCGATCGCCCAGCATCAGCGAATTCCTCAGTGCCTCCAGCATCGAGGTGTTCTCGGCCATCTCGACAGTAGTGGCGCGTGGTGAATCCCTTCAGCGGGAACGTCGCGAAGGTGGAGTCGTTGAAGGAAAACAGCGGCATGAGCAGCATGGGTCCATAGAGGAAGACCATGAACAGCACCGCATAGACCGGCAGCAGATCGAACCGCGCCTTCATCCGTTGATCCTCTTGCGGATCTTCGCGTAGTTGATCGCGCGCAGGAAGATCGCGACCAGGATGCCGATCACCAGCATCGTCGCGATCGACACCGCCGCGCCGAGCGGCGCATCGTTCTGCTTCGTGAACAACATCTGCACCAGAGAGCCGATCATCGTCCCGCCTGGCCCGCCGACCAGCGTCGGCGTCACATAGTCGCCCACCGTGGGGATGAAGACGAGCAGCGTCGCGGCGATGGTGCCCGGCAGGGACAGGGGCAATGTGATGCGCCGGAACCGCCGCCAGCGGCTGTCGCCAAGATCGGCGGCCGCTTCCAGCAGCGACCGGTCGATCTTTTCAAGGCTGACATAGATCGGCAGCACGGCGAAGGCGATCCAGCTGTGGGTCAGCGTGATCATCACGGCGAGCGGATTGTAGAGCAGGAATTCCAGCGGCTTCTCGATGATCCCGGCTGACACGAGGCCAGAATTGATGGCCCCGTTGAACCCCAGCATGATCTTCCATGAAAAGACCCGCAGCAGGTAGCTCGTCCAGAACGGGATCGTCAGCAGGATGATCCACATTGCCTTGTATCGGGTGACGCGGAACGCCAGGAAATAGGCCATGGGCCAGGCCACCAGGATCACGCAGGCGGTGGCGACCAGCGACATGGCCAGCGACTTGACCAGCAGGATTGCCGGGACCGGATAGGCCAGCGGAAACGGGATGCCGTACCAGACGGTCCCCTCGCCGGGTTCGACCAGCGTCCAGTAATTCGCCAGCGTGAAGGTGCGGTCCAGCTCGAAGCCGTCCTGTTTCCAGAACGACATAACGATCAGCGCGATCAGCGGCGCCAGAAGTGTCGCCGCCATCACCAGCAAGGCCGGTGACAGCAGCGCAAATCCGGTGCGGGTCTTGCCCGTCGCCATGGCGGGTCGCTACATCTTCAGCGCTTTGATGTCGCCCCAGACCTTGTTGTATTCCTCTTGCAGCGCATCCGGCAGCGTCTTGAAGACGATGGCCGACTTCATGTGCTCCTTGGGGTCGGTGATAATGCCCATGTCGACGATCTGCTGCGGATCGGAAACCTCGAAGCTCTTCATGTTGGCATGGCCATAGCCCGATCCCTCGATCAACGCCTTGCCGGTTTCCGGCGACAGCCAGGCGTCGATGAAGTCGTAGGCCATCGCCTGATCCGCCTCGCCCACATTCAGCAGCGTAAGGCCGCAGAACCAGGTGAAGTATCCCTCCTTGGGCTTCGCGAATTCGATCGGGATGCCCTCGGCACGCAGGTTCTTGATCGTGTCGTTCCAGGCATAGGCCGCCACGATCTCGCCCGAGGCGAGCGCCTGCTGCAATTCCGACGAATCCGTCCACAGGAAGCGCGAGGTATTGACCCCCTTGGTGCCCCAGTCCTTGGCGGCGGCGACCAGCGCATCGCCCGAGGTCATCACGGCCTCCTCGTAGGATTGGCCGCCGACCATCTGGCCGATGGTGATGACCAGTTCGTTGTCGAGATGCGAGACGCGGCCCTCATAGGCGGGATCGTAGAAGATCGACCAGGACGGGTTCTCGATGAAGGCCGGGTCGATCAGGTCGGGCCGGTAGGCGATGGACGAGTTGCCCCAGTCGGCGGGGGCCATCACAACCTTGCCATCCTGCACCACGCCATCGGCCACCTGAAGCTCGGGGAAAATGTCGTTCCAGTTCGACAGGCGCGCCGTGTCGATGGGGGTCACGAGGCCCGCATTGACGAAGCGCGCGACCGAGTAGTTGCAGGGGTGCATGACATCGGCCTTGAAGCCCGCGCGCACCTTCGCCAGCGCATCCTCCTCGCTGGCGAAGATCGAGAAGTTCGGCCCGCCGCCATGCTTGGCGACGAACGAGGTGTAGTAATCCTCGACATCATAGCCGCCCCATTCGAGGCAGGTCAGAGGCGCGCCCGAGGCACGCCCCATCTTCGGCAGAAGCGTCAGCCCCACCCCCCAGGCACCAGCCGGAGGCAAGCATCTGGCGGCGAGACAGTTTCCCTTGAGCCATCTTGTCGATGAACTTTACGCGTTGCATGGAATCACCCTTCCCCGTTGGTGTTTTGCGGATGCTCGCACGGAACACCATTGACTGGGCAATCAAAATCTTTTGCGCGCTGGCCGGTATTCCGGGGGATTTCCCTTGCCGGGGGGCTTTTTCGGGCACTAGCGTCTGCCATACCACCCAAGAGAGAGCATCCATGCCCCGCGCCGACGTCATCTTGATCAATGCCCGCATCGTCACGATGGACCCGCTGGTGCCCCGTGTTTCCGCGCTGGCCATCGTTGCGGGCCGGATCGCGGCACTGGGCACCGACGCCGACATGCGCGCACTTGCGAGGCCAGGAACGCAAGTGATCGACGCGGGCGGGCGGATGGTGCTGCCGGGGTTTCAGGACACGCATATCCACCTTCAGGACAGCGGGCAGGACTATTCGCAGAACGCCGATCTGTCGGCGGCGCGGACGGTGGACGAACTGGTCGACACGCTCACCTCCTTTGCCGGAACGCACGGCCGCGCCTGGGTGAACGGGACGGGCTGGTATTCGGGCGTGTTCGGGGCGCAGAACCTGAACGCGGCCGTACTGGACCGCGCCGTTCCGGACCGGCCCTGCATGATCGTGGCGTCCGACGGGCACAATGCGTGCCTGAATACGCTGGGGCTGAAAGCGGTGGGCTTCGATGCCGCCACACCCGATCCGCTGAACGGGACGATCGTGCGCGATGCGTCGGGCGAGGCGACCGGCCTTCTCTACGAATCCGCGATTTACCTTGCTGAAGGGCGGATGCCCGCACCGAGCGACCGAGATTTCGCGGATGGCGTGCTGTGGGCAATGAAGCTTGCCAACCGGCACGGCATCACCGGGGTGATCGACGCCAAGGTGATGGAACGGCACGTGCGGGTCTATCAGGATCTTGCCCGTGGCAACGAGATGACGCTGCGCGTCGCCTCCACCGCGCTCGTCGTGCCCGAGGACACGACATCCATTGCCCTGGAACGCCTCGGCGATTTCCGCGCCGAAAGCCGGCATGGGCTGTTCCGGGTGCATTCGGCCAAGTTCTTCCTCGACGGCGTGATCGAGAACCGGACGGCGGCGATGATCGCGCCCTACAGCGATGCGCAGGGCGGCAACGCCCCGGTGATGTTCGAGCAGGCTCAGATCGACGAGATGTTCACCGCCTTCGACGCCGCGCGCTTCCAGATTCATGTCCATGCCATCGGCGACATGGCGAGCCGCGCGGCACTGGACGGGATGGAGCGGGCGATGGCCGCCAACGGGGCGTGGCCGGGTCTGCACCAGATCGCCCATGTCCAGTTTCTCGATCCCGCCGACATTCCCCGGTTCCGCCAGTTGGGCGTGATGGCCAACATTCAGCCGCTGTGGGCGCGCCATGAGGTTTCGGTGGACGTCATGGCGGCGCCGGTGGTGGGGCCAGAGCGAACGAGGTGGATGTATGCCTTCCAGTCGCTGCTGGAGGCGGGGGCGTCGCTTGCGCTGTCGTCCGACTGGGGCGTCAGCACGCTCAATCCGTTCGAGATCATCGAAACCGCCGTCACCCGGCAACCCCCGAAGCGCGAGGGGCAAGGGCCGGTCTTCCTGCCAGAGCAGCGCATCAGCCGCGAAATGGCCGTCGCAGGCTATACCACGCAGGCCGCTGCGGCGGCGTGGCGCAGCGCCGACACGGGCACCCTCGGCCTTGGAAAATGCGCCGACCTGATCGTGCTGGACCGCGACATCTTCACCTGCGACCCCTACGAGATCGGCGACACGCAGGTGCTGCTGACGATGCTCGAAGGCCGCACGGTGCACCGCGACCCTGCCTTCTAGTTCCCCCAAGAAACGGAGCGCCGATGATGAGCGACCTCGACCTTGTCTACATGCCTGCGCACAAGGCACTTGCGCGCTTCAAGGCGAAGACCCTGTCGCCGGTGGAGTTGATGGAGGCGACGATCCGGCGCGCCGAGGCGACGAAGGCACCTAGTCAACGCGCTGACCTACACGCATTTCGACGAGGCGATGGACCTCGCCCGCAAGGCCGAGGCGAAATACGCCAAGGGCGCGCGCACCGGCGCGCTGGAGGGGCTGCCGGTCGGGATCAAGGATGAAAGCTACATCACGGGCAAGCCGACCTCGAGCGGCTCGCTTCTGATGAAAGACTACGTGGCCGAGCATACCTCGCCCCAGAATGCGCGTATCCTGCGGGCAGGCGGCATCGCCCATGCCCGCACCGCAACGCCCGAGTTTTCTTGCGCGGGCTACACCTGGTCGCGGCTTTGGGGCGTCACGCGCAACCCCTGGAACCCGGCCTTCACGCCGGGCGGATCGTCGGGCGGGTCGGCGGCCTCGCTCGCCTCGGGGTCGTCCGCGCTGGCGACCGGGTCCGACATCGGCGGCTCGATCCGCATCCCTGCGGCCTGCTCAGGCGTCGTCGGGTTCAAACCACCCTATGGCCGCAACCCCGACGATCCGCCGTTCAACCTCGATTTCTTCTGCCATACCGGCCCGCTCGCGCGCACGGTGACCGACGCGATCCTGCTTCAGAACGTGATGAGCGGACCGTTGGCCACCGACATCTCGACGATCTGGCCCAAGCTGCGTCTGCCGCTGACCTACAAGCCGATCAAGGGTTGGAAGATCGCCTATTCGCCCGATCTCGGCGTTTACGAGGTCGACGAGGACGTGCGCCGCAACACCGAAGCGGCGCTCGATGTGTTCCGGTCGCTCGGCGCGACGGTCACCGAGGTGAAAACGGGCTGGCGCAAGCACGTGCTGGAATCGGGTCGCGACTATCTGGAACACCTGTTCGGCGCCTCGCTGTCGCAACTGCTGAAGGATGGCGCGGACCAGATGACGACCTATGCCCGCGATTTCGCCCAGAAGGGGCAGAAATCCAAGGCCGTGAAATTCGTGAAGGCGCTGGATGCGGTGAACGAGATGTTCGCCACGATGGGCCCGATCCTGCAATCGCATGACGTGCTGATCTGCCCGACCAATGCCCTGCCCGCCGCGCCTGCCGATTTCGACCAGTCGCAGGGCACGATCACGATCAACGGCAAGCCGACCGACCCGTTCCTCGGCTGGATGATGACCCTGCCGTTCAACATGCTCAGCCGTTGCCCGGTGCTCTCGGTGCCGTCGGGTCGCGCCGCGAACGGCGTGCCGACCGGCATCCAGATTGTCGCCCGGCCCTATGCCGATGCGCGCTGCTTCCGCGCGGGCATGGCGTATGAGACAGCTGTGGGCGGCTGGTTCAACTCGCCTGCCGCACGTCCGGCTCTTTAGCCGCGCGGGCCTGCGCGGCAGTCAGCGTCGGGCGGTTCGACAAGAGCAGATCGCGCCCGGCGGTGAATCCTTCGCTGATCTGCAGCGCAAGGCGTTCCGCGTCACGGCGGCGCACCTCGAACACGATCTCGTCGATCACTTCGGGTTCTTCCCCCAGCGTTTCCAGCGCCTTGCGACCCAACAGCATCGCGGATTCGTAGGTTTCGCGCACCGTTTCGTCCACGCCCTCGCGCAGCAATTCGATCATGTGACCCCGGTCATAGGCCCGGGCCAGGATCGGGACCATGGGGCAGACTGATTTCAGCAGGCCGATGATCCGTGTCACCGCTTCCTTGTCGTCGATACCAACGATCACCGCCTTGGCCTCCGCCACCCCCGCCGCGCGAAGCGTATCGAGGCGCGTGCCGTCACCATAGTAGACCTTGAAGCCGTAGTCGGCCGCGGTGCGGATCATCTCGGGATCCGTGTCGATGGTTGACACGGTGTAGCCCCGCGCCAGGATCGGCTGACAGACGATCTGGCTGAACCGGCCGAACCCGATCAGCAGCACATTGCCATGCAGGTCCGCCGGTTCCTCTACCCCGTCGAGCGAAACAGAGGCACCCCGCGTGAAGCGGTCGTGCAGGATGACCATCAGCGGCGTCAGCAGCATCGAGACGATGATGATCGCCGTCAGCACCGCGTTCCCCTCGGCGTCAAGCAGCCCCACCGCCAGCGCCGCACCATAAAGCACGAAGGCGAACTCGCCCCCTTGCGTCATCAGTGCGGTGCGTTCCAGCGCCTCGGCATGGCCCGCCCGGAACAGCCGCGCGATGCCATAGGTGCACAGCGCCTTCAGTACCATGAAGGCCACGACGCTGATCACCACCAGCTGCCAGTTGTCGGCGATCACCACCAGATCGAGCGACATGCCGACGGCAAGGAAGAACAGTCCCAGAAGGATTCCCCGGAACGGCTCGATATCGGTTTCAAGCTGATGGCGGAAACTCGACTCCGACAGCAGCACCCCCGCAAGGAACGCCCCCATGGCCGATGAAAGCCCGCCCAGTTGCATCCCGAGCGCTGCCCCCAGCACCACCAGAAGCGCCGCCGCCGTCATCACCTCGCGCGCCCGCGCCTTGGCCAGCAGGCCGAACAGCGGGTCGAGCAGATAGCGCCCCGCCAGCACCAGCACCGCAATGGCGAAGAGGCCGATCCCGACGCTCCACAGCCGGTCGGCCACCGTCGCCTCGTCCCCGCTCGGCGCAAGAAAGGCCGCAAGCGCCAGCAGCGGCACGATGGCCAGATCCTCCATCAGCAGGATCGACACGATCCGCCCGCCCTTCGGCGTCGAAAGATCACCCCGTTCCTCCAGCATCTGCATCACGATGGCGGTGGAGGTCAGAACGAACCCCGCCCCCGCGATCAGCGACGTGCCGAAC
Source organism: uncultured Alphaproteobacteria bacterium (assembly GCA_963736565.1). Classification (GTDB taxonomy): domain Bacteria; phylum Pseudomonadota; class Alphaproteobacteria; order Rhodobacterales; family Rhodobacteraceae; genus Aliitabrizicola. Next base: position 400,793 of record CAVTOW010000005.1, on the reverse strand, counting down.
GAATATCCCAGGGCAACCCCGACCCAGCACAGCGCCGCCATGCAGCCCAGCACCTGCACAAGCCCCAGCCCGAAGATGTCCTTCCGCATCGACCACAGCCGGCTTGGCTGCATCTCGAGCCCGATGATGAACAGGAACATCACCACGCCAAGCTCGGCCACATGCAGGATCGTCGCCGGATCGTCGAACAGGCCGATCCCGTAGGGGCCGATGGCGAGCCCGGCCGCCAGATAACCGAGGACAGAGCCAAGCCCGAGCCGCTTGAACAGCGGCACCGCGACGACGGCCGAGCCGAGCAGCACGACGACGGGGATCAGATCGAAACTGTGGGCCTCGGCCGCCATGGCACTCTCCTCGCAGGACCGTGGCAAGAAACCGGATCAACCGGCCCTCGGCAACCCCGTCGTCGCTTGCGACCGAACTTTGCCGCTAAGGGCAGGTCGCAAACGCTCAGAAAAACAGCGCTACTGTCCGACGGTCTTCACACGCCCCTCGACGCCCACCGTCACCTTTCCCGTCTTGGCGATGTAGTCGATGACGTCATTTGCCATGAGGTTGCCGTTCCCCGCGTTGATGAGCACCTTGCCACCGCCAAGCGCCGCGTAGCCGTCGCCCCCGCCGAGGATAAAATCGTTGGCGGCAAGCTTGTAGACCTTGTCCGGGTCCAGCGGTGCGCCCCCTATCGTCACTTCGGCAACCCGCGACCCCACAGGTGCCGTCGGGTCGTAGACCAGCGTCGCGCCCGAAAGCTGCGGAAAGCGCCCCGCGCCTTTTTCCACCTGGCTCACGCCATTCTCGAGCGCGGCGAGGATCTGGCTGCCCGGCAGTTCCGTCAGCACGGTCGTGTTCCCGAATGGCAGTTCCGTCAGGATGTCGCGCCGTGTCAGCACCGTCCCCGCATCATAGGTCCGGTCCGCCCGGATGCCGCCGCCATTGGCAATCGCAATGTCCGCCCCCGTCGCGTCGCGGATCGCATCCGCGATCAGGTTGCCCATCGAGCTTTCCTCGCCCCGCACCACGTTGCGCCGAGAATCGAGCGGCACCTCGGTGGTTCCGATCTGCACGTTCAGGCTCTCATCCAGCTTGGTCTGCAACTGATCGACCAGCGTCTGCGATTCAGGGTCAGGCGTCACCGCCGCCGTGTCGATGAACCGGAACATCGGCTTCCACTCGATCGTCCGCTCGCCCTCGTCCTCGCCGATTGTCACATGCAGGTCGAGCGGCGAGATATACCGCCCGTCGATCGAGGTTTCGACATAGGCGGTGATCCCGTCATAGGACGTGCCGTAGGAATGGTCGTCGCCCGATACCACCACGTCGAAGGCCTTGCTCGCGATCAGCTTGCGGTCGTTGCCGATGTCGGTCTGGACCACGGCGATCACCAGATCGGCGCCGTCCTCGCGTGCCTTTTCGGCGGCGGCGATGCCGGTATCGACGGTCGAGAGGAACTTCAGGTCTTCCGAACTGGACACCTCGGGCGTCGTATCCTGTGCCAGCGGAATCAGCGCGATCTTCAGCCCCGCCATCTCTTTCACCACAACACCGCCCAGATAGGGAAGCGGCGACCCGTCGGCCTGCGTGATGTTGATCGCATGCCAGGGGTATTTCGACGCCGCGACCTTCTCGGCAAAGTTCGCCACGCCGAAATCGAACTCGTGGTTGCCGGGCACAGCCATGTCGAAGGGGACGAGGTTGGTCAGGTCGATCGTGTTCTGCCCCTTGTCGAAACCCGACAGGATCGAGGGCGACAGCATGTCACCATCGAAAAGATAGAGCGTGTTGGGATTGGCCGCGCGTTCCGCCTTGGCGACGGCGTTCAGGCGGGCGAAACCTCCCTGATCCTCCTCGCCGGCGAAATTGTAGATGTCGCCGATCCCGAGGATGGTCAGCTTCACTTCTTCTGCGAGGGCGGGTTGCGCCAGAAGCGAAAGGCCCAGGACTGCAATGGGGAATCGAAACCGGGACGGGTGCATGGCGGCTCTCCTTCGTGACATGCGATGGGTCGAAGTTTGCGCGCCACGTCCGACGCTGTCAAAACAGATCGACTTCGCTCCGCTTGGCTCCCCCGCCGCCGTGGCAGCCCATTGACCCGCCCTGCGGCGATGGTGCATGACGCCCCCATGCTGATCTTCAAGATCTTTCGCCGCCCCGAATGGGATGCCTTCCGCGCCGCGGGCGAGACCGAAGGCGCACCTGTCGACCTTGCCGACGGCTACATCCACATCTCGACCGCAGCGCAGGTGGCCGAAACTGCTGCACGTCACTTCGCCACCGAAAGCGATCTGGTTCTGGTGGCCCTGGACGCTGATCGGCTTGGCCCCGCGCTGAAATGGGAACCCTCGCGCGGCGGTGCCCTGTTCCCGCATCTTTACCGCCGCCTCACGATCCGGGACGTGGTCTGGGACAAGTCCCTTCCCCTCGGCGCAACCGGCCACATCTTTCCCGAGGGGCTCTGGTGAGCCTGGTCGAGCGCGCGGGCCTTGCGCTCTTGCACCGCCTCGATCCCGAAACCGCGCACGGGCTGTCGCTCCGGGCGCTGAATGCGGGCCTCGCGCCGCTGCCCGGCGAGGTCACATCGCCCCGGCTGCGCACGATGCTGGCGGGCATGGCGCTGGCGAATCCGGTGGGCCTTGCTGCCGGCTATGACAAGAACGCGATGGCGCTCGGCCCGCTGTCGCGCGCGGGCTTCGGCTTTCTCGAGGTCGGCGCGGCGACCCCGCGCGCGCAAGAGGGAAATCCGAGGCCGCGCCTCTGGCGGCTGACCGAGGACCGCGCCGCGATCAACCGGTTCGGCTTCAACAACGAGGGGATGGAGACCATCCTGCCCCGCCTCGCCGCCCGCCCCCGCAACCTGCCCGTGGGCCTGAACCTGGGCGCGAACAAGGACAGTCCCGACCGCGCCGCCGACTTCGCCCGCGTGCTCGCCTTCTGCGGAGCCGACGTCGATTTCGCGACGGTCAACGTCTCGTCCCCCAACACCGAGAAACTGCGCGACTTGCAGGGCCGCGCCGCGCTTTCGGCCCTGCTGGCGGGCGTGATGGAGGCGCGGGCAGGGCTTGCCCGGCCGATCCCGGTCTTCCTCAAGATCGCGCCCGACCTGACCGACGACGAACTGGCCGAGATCGCCGAGGTCGCGCTGGCCTTGGGCCTTGCCGGGATCGTCGCCACCAACACCACGCTCTCGCGGGACGGCCTGCGAAGTGCCGCGCGAGATCAGGCGGGCGGCCTCTCCGGCGCGCCGCTCTTCGAACGCTCGACGCGGGTGCTGGCGAAGCTCTCGAAGTTGACCGAGGGACGGCTTCCCGCTGATCGGCGTGGGCGGCGTCGGCTCGGCCGAAGAGGCCTATGCCAAGATCCGGGCCGGGGCTTCGGCGGTGCAGCTTTACACCGCGATGGTCTACGAGGGCATCTCGCTGCCCGCCCGCATCGCCCGCGGTCTCGATGGACTTCTTGCGCGCGACGGGTTCGCTACGGTCGCAGACGCCGTGGGTAAAGACCGCACCGACTGGCTCTGACCGGCTTCCCTTTCATTTTCTGTTCACAAATATCCCACGGGGGGCTTCGCCGCGGGGGTGTGAAACCCCCCGCCGCGACGCCTCAAACCGTCGCTACGCCGCCCGCCGCGACGCCGTCACGTTCAGCGGAAACACCTTGGCCGGGTTCAGCAGCCACTTCGGGTCGAACACGTCCTTCACCCGCAACTGCGCTTCCATGTCGGCGGGGGTGAACTGCACGCTCATCAGGTCGCGCTTCTCGATCCCCACGCCATGCTCGCCCGTCAGGCATCCGCCGACCTCGACGCAAAGCGTCAGGATCGCCGCACCGAACGCCTCGCAGCGTTCCAGATCCCCCGGCTTGTTGGCGTCGAACAGGATCAGCGGGTGCATGTTGCCGTCCCCCGCATGAAAGACGTTGGCCACGTCCAGCCCGTATTCCGCACTCATTTCTGAGATCCGTCGCAGCACGAAGGGCAGCGAGGAAACAGGAATCGTCCCGTCAAGGCACATGTAGTCGTTGATCTGCCCCATCGCGCCGAAGGCCGACTTGCGGCCCAGCCAGATGCGCTTGCTCTCGTCCTCGCTCCGGCTTTCGCGGAACTCGACGGGATCATGGCGCAAGGCGATTTCGCGGATCAGGCCAAGCTGGTGGTCGATCTCGCCGGGCGACCCCTCGACCTCGACGATCAACAAAGCCTCGCACATCGGGATAGCCCGCCTTGGCAAAGGCCTCGCAGGCCTCGATGCAGGGGCGGTCCATGAATTCGATCGCCACCGGCAGGATACCGGCCTTGATGATGTCGCTGACACAGGCGCCTGCCACCTCGTTCGAGGCGAAACCGATCAGAACGGGGCGCGCGCCCTCGGGTTTGGGCAGGATGCGCAGGCAGGCTTCCGTCACCACGCCCAACTGCCCTTCCGACCCGCATATGACGCCAAGCAGGTCCAGCCCGCCCGCGTCCATCCACGGCCCGCCAACCTCGACCACCGTGCCATCCATCTGCACCAGCGTGACGCCGAGAAGGTTGTTGGTGGTCACGCCATATTTCAGGCAATGCGCGCCGCCCGAGTTCATCGCGATATTCCCGGCAATCGCGCAGGCAAGCTGGCTCGACGGGTCGGGGGCATAGAAGAACCCGTCGCTTTCCACAGCACCGGTCACGCTCAGGTTCGTGCGCCCCGACTGGACCCGGATGAACCGGTTGTCATAGTCCGTCTCGATCACCGCATTCATGCGCGCCACGCCCAGGATCACGCTGTCGGCTGTGGGCAGCGCCCCGCCCGCCAGCGACGTGCCCGACCCGCGTGGCACGACCGGAACGCCTTCTTCGTGACAGATCCTCAGAACGGCCGAAACCTCGGCCGTCGTGCGCGGCAGGACAGCCGCCAGCGGCGGGCAGCGATAGGCGGTCAGCCCGTCGCATTCATAGGCCCGCGTCTCGGTCTCGTCATGGATCACCGCATCGGCGGGAAGCACGGCCAGCAGCCGTTCCACGATGCGCGCCTTGCGGTCAATGACCGAGGCGTTCGGAATGGGCATCTGCATCGCATTGCTCCTTGATCCTGATCCATCAGAGCTAGAGCGAAACGCCCCCTCTGGCAAGGAACGCACGAGGCAGCTAGGCTTGCACCGATGACCGCAATGATGACCCTTGCCGCTGCCTTCACCGCGTTCGATCTTGCGGGGCTGGCGATCATTTTTCTGGCGTGGCTCGGGGCCGACTGGCTGATCGAATTCCCGCCGAAGTCACGGCCCTCGGTCACGTCCATCATGCAGCAGTATCGCCGCGACTGGATGCAGCAGATGGTCACGCGCCAGCCGCGCATCTTCGACGCGCAGATCGTCGACAGCCTTCGTCAGGGCACGGCGTTCTTCGCCTCGACCTGCATGATCGCCATCGGGGGCGGTGCGGCGATCATCGGGAACCCCTCGCTGCTGGCCGACGTGACCGCTGACCTGCCGAGCGTGGCGCAGGCCGACAGGGTGGAGTTGCGCGTCGTGCTGGTGCTGGTCTTCCTTGCGGATGCGCTTCTGAAATTCATCTGGTCGAACCGCCTGTTCGGCTACTGCGCGATTCTCATGGCGGCTGTCCCGAACGACCCGGACGATCCGGCGGCCTTTCACCGGGCGGCGCAGGCGGCCGAGGTGAACATCGCGGCGGCCCGCAGTTTCAACCGCGGGCTGCGTTCGGTCTATTTCGCGCTGGCGGGGCTGGCCTGGCTGCTTGGCCCGGTACCGCTGATGATCGCAACGGCGGTCTGCGTCTGGGTCCTGCTGCGGCGAGAGTTCGCGTCAGCGTCCCGCCGCGTGATGATGGAGCGCGCGCCCTGATCGGCATGGGGGCCTGACCGTCGATCCGACATATGGCTACCGATACGACGCCGCCTGTTTCCGGATGGTCGCGATACCGCCGCCGGTGCTGTCAGACCAGACTGTTGTCCCGCGCGATCATGGCGGCATGGGTCCGGTTCTTTGCCGCCAGCTTGCGGCTGAGGGTCTTGACGTGCAGCTTCACGGTGACTTCCTGAAGATCGTGATCCCGCGCGATCTCCTTGTTCGACTTTCCCTCGCAGATGCCACGCAGCACTTCGGTTTCCCGCCGCGTCAGGCTGAACGGCCCCTCACCCGCGCTCGTGTCGGCAGGCAGGACACCGAAGGGCAGAAACGTCTCTCCCGCCGCCATCGCGCGCATCGCCGCCACCATCGCGCGCGAACCAAGCGTCTTCGGCATGAAGCCGATTGCCCCGACCCGCACCGATGCCTCTGCCACCTCGCGCGACACGGTGCCCGAAAGCACCGCCACCGGCCTTGGCGCATTCGCCTTGAGCGCGGCCGTCAATCCTTCGAGCCCATTCATGCCAGGCATCAGATAGTCGAGCAGCACCAGATCGAACGGACCTGTCTCCTCGATCAGCCGCAGCGCCTCGGGCAGGCTGGCGGCCACGCTGACGGACCGGAACCCTTCAGCCGTCAAAAATGCCGCGATGGTTTCGCGCACCAGGTCGTGGTCATCGGCCAGCAGGATATTCATGGGTCCCTCGGGCGCACCTGCCTGAGGCGGGCACGCTTGCGCGCGATCCGATACCAGCCCGTCGGTTCCGTCAAGACCGGGACGTCGATCCCGGGAGGATAGGCTGCGCGGCGGGCTCGCTTTGCTGCGCGGACTGGCGTTGAACAGCCGCCTGCGCTAGCGTCGTGGCGTTTTCCGCGGCGACCGCCGAAAACGCGCGGAGGCTGGCATGGCGCGACCGACGAGAACGCCGGGGTTGCCCCGGCAGGTGAAGGCAGCCGTCGTCACGCTGGTGATCGCCTTCTGCATCGGCGTGATCCTCGGGCTGGTTTCGGATGTCGAACGGCGCCTCGATGCGCTGGCGCGCGCAAGTTCCGACAGCGTTCAGTGGTCCCTGGCGCAGCTTGAGGTCGAGACGCAGCTGATGCGCGAGGCGCTGGCCGCGCCCGACGCGGACCTTGCCGAAGTGCGCAAGCGCTTCGACATCTTCTATTCCCGGGTCGTGATCTTCGAAACCAGCGCGCTTTATGCCGGCCTTCGCGAGCGGCCCGAGTTCGAGGACAGAACGGGCCGCTGTCGGCGCGTTCGTGACGCAGGCGCTTCCCCTCATGGACGGGCCGGACGCCCTGCTGCGCGCGGCGTTGCCGATCACTTGCGCAGGAGGCCGCCGATTTGCGCAGCGCAGTGCGCAGCATGGCCCTGATCGGAATTGACCACTTCGCGACGGAATCGGACCGCCAGCGCAGCGAAATGGCGCGGACGCTGCGGGACGTCGCGGCCCTGACGGGGCTTCTGATCGTGGCGCTTCTGTCGCTCGCCATCGTGCTGCAACGCCTCTATCAGCGCAGCCGCCAGCAAGCCGTCGAGAACCGGCTGACAACGGCGCGGCTCGAGACGATCGTCGCCACATCGGTCGATGCCATCGTTGTGGTGAACCGGCGCGGCATCGTGCTGGAGTTCAACCCTGCCGCGGAAACGATCTTCGGTTTCGCGCGCGACGAAGCGATCGGCCGCCGTGTGACCGAACCTCATCTTTCCGCCCGATGCGGTCAGCGATACGATCGAGGCAATCGAGACGCAGCTTATCAGCCCCGAAGCCCTGTCCGCGCGCCGCCAGCGCATCGAGCTGGAGGCTGTGCGCAAGGATCGCACGCGATTTCCGACCGAGCTGTCGGTCGCGCGCGCCGAGAACGCAGAGGGCGAGATATTCGTGGCATTCATCCGCGACATCTCGAACCGCAGGCAGGCAGAACAGGACCTGACCGAGGCGCGCGACCAGGCGCTGAAGGGCGAGCGGGCAAAGGCAGAGTTCCTCGCGGTGATGAGCCACGAAATGCGCACGCCGCTGAACGGTCTGCTGGGATCGGTCGACATCCTTGGCGCAACACCGCTTGCCGACAGCCAGCGCGAAATTCTCGAGGTGATCGAGACGTCGGGCCAGGTGCTGCTTCACCATGTCAACTCGGTTCTCGATATCTCCAGCGCCGAGGCCAGTCCGCCCCGCCTCGCCCAGACCCCTTTCGTGATCGAGGCTCTGGTGCGCGAGGTGGTCGCAAACCAGTCCGGTCTTGCGGCTGCGGGCGGCAGCCGGATCGGCCTGACGGTGGTGACGGAACCGGCCGGTCGCGTGACGGGAGATCCCGCCCGGCTGCGCCAGATCCTTCTCAATCTCGTCGGCAACGCCGTAAAGTTCACTCGGAACGGAACGATCACCGTCGAAATCGAGGCCGAACCGGCGGAGCGGGGCGTCCGGATGGTGGAATTCCGCGTGATCGATTCTGGCATCGGCATCGCCGAAGGCGATCAGGCACGGGTGTTCGACGATTTCGTGACGCTCGACAGCTCGTATGGGCGCGAGACCGGAGGCACGGGTCTCGGGCTTGGCATCACACGGCGGCTGGTGCGGGCGCTCGGTGGCGAGATCGGAATGGAAAGCGAGCTGGGTCAGGGAAGCGTGTTCTGGGTGCGCCTGCCCTTCGGCGTAGAACCTCCCGGACTTGTCGCGCCGCACGATCCCCCCGCCGCTGACGGCAACACTCTTTCGGGCCGGGTCGCGGTTCTGGTGATCGAGGACAATGCGATAAACCGTTTCGTGCTCCGGGCCTTGCTCGAAGAGATCAACCACGTCGTGACAGAAGCCGTGGACGGGCTCGAGGGCGTGGCAGAGGCGGAAGCGAACCCGTATGATGTCATCCTCATGGATATCTCGATGCCGCGCCTCGATGGCGTCGAAGCCGCCCGCCGCATCCGCGCGGGAACCGGAAAATCGCGCGATGCGCGGATCATCGCAGTGACTGCACATGCCCTGCCTGAGGAGCTGGATCGTTTCCGGACGGCAGGCATCGACGACCACCTGATAAAGCCGGTCACGCGCGGAACGCTGGCGCGCGCGCTGTCAGGACGGGCACCTGAGGTCTTTGCCCTTCCTCAAGAACCGGACCGGCCCGTTCAGTCGCTGATCGACGAGTCGCAACTGAACGATCTCTTCGCGCGGCTGGACCGGTCGACCGCCGACGACCTGATGCGACGCTTCATCGGCGAGGGCGACACGATCGTTCCGCTCCTCTCCGCGTGCCCGCCAGCGCCCGATTTCGACCGCCTTGCTCATCGTCTTGCGGGATCGGCTGCAACCTTTGGCGCGCTGCGCCTTGCCGGGATGCTGGGCGAAATAGCTGTCGGAGAGCGGACGGAAGGTGAGTTGTCACATATCCAGGCCACGCTTCCGGAAACGTGGGCATCGACCCGCGACGCGCTTGAAAAAGCGCGTCAGGCGCGAAGCGCGACGGTCTGAAGCGTCGCGGCAAGCGCCGCCGCGATCAGCCCCGGCACGCGTGCATCGAGCCCCACGGGATCGAGCAGCGTCCCGTCGAAGGCGGCCTCGGCCAGCGCCTCGGGCAGATCGTCGATCACGTGCCCACCGCGCGCCGCAAAGAACGGCAGGCAAATCGTACCCGGAGACATCCGTGACGCAACCTCGGCAATCTGCGGCTCCTGGTCGATGAAGGCCGGTTCGACACGGCGGAAACTTGCCCTGGTGCGCAAGCAGCGCCGCCACTGCCCGCGCCACCGCGGCGGGCGCATCGCTCTTGAACGACCCGTGGGCGGCAAGCAGGATCTCCGTCTCGGCAGGGGTCCGGCCAAGCGCCGCCGCCGCTTCCAGCGCCATCGTGACCGTCAGCGACTGCACCGCGGGGTCCAGCCCGAACGGCGGAAGCTGGATCACGTCGGTTGCGCCTGCCTCGGCCAGCCGCGCGGGCAGGTGTGTCTGGGTGAACCAGCCGTCCGCCATGAACAGCGGATAGACCCGCACCGCCCCCGTCACCCCGTGCAAGGCATGGCCAAGCGCGCCCGGCTGGGCCAACGTCGCGGCGCGCACCGACCAGCCCGGAAGATGCGCGGCAACACGGGCGGCCAGTGCAGCTACCTCGGCCTCGGCAGGACCCGGGTCGGACGGCTGTCCATGGGAGACGATCAGCGCCATCGGCGCCTCGCCCAAGCTGTCTGATCCACCATCTGCCATCGCGACACCCCGCTGTTCGCCGTCAAGCTAGTCGCGGCCTGCGGGGATGCAAGGGCACGCGCGGGGCCGGGGACAGGTCCTTGCATCCCGTGAAGTCCTGCTTCATGGATTGTAAAGTAACGGAGCACGTGATGCAGGGCGAACCGACGAACGATACCCCACTCACCGCGCTATCGCCGGAGCTGGGGCTGCTGGCCCGGCGCGTGAAGCGCTTCCGTCAGGCCCGCCGCCTGTCGCTGCGCCAGCTTGGCGATCTTACCGGCACTTCGGCAAGTTTTCTCAGCCAGCTGGAACGCGGTCTGACCGGGGCGACGGCATCCACCCTGATGCAGATTGCCCAGGCACTTTCGATTTCGGTCGCCGATCTGTTCGAAGAACGGTCCGGCTCGACCCACAGGGTGCTGCGCCGCGACCAGCGCCCTACCCTTCCCCCGGCCGACGGCTACCGCAAGACCCTGCTGTCGCAGCGCCCGATCCACGATTTCGAGGTCTATGTCGGCGAGTTCGAGCCGGGCGGCTCGACCGGTCCCGACACCTATACCCACGGTGACAGCCACGAGATGATGCTCGTCCTCGCAGGGTCTGTGGAAATCACGCTTGGCACCGAGCGGTTCCGGCTGGGGGCGGGCGACAGCATCGAATACGCCTCGTCCACCCCCCACCGGATCGCCAACATTGGCGATGGCCGCGCCGAAGTGCAGTGGATCATCGCTCCGCCGACCTCGGCGCTTGCCGAGCTTGACCAGTTCATCCGCATTTCAGACCGGGAATGACCATGCCTGCCGAACTCGACGCCTACCTTGCCGCCCACCCCGGCACCCGCTTTCTGGACGCGGTGATGTTCGATCTGTGCGGCACGGCCATCGGCAAGCGCTATCCGGTGCGCGACGCCGCCAAGGTCTGGTCTTCGGGCGTGGCCTTTTGCGCGGGGATCACGACGCTGGACGCGCTTGGAACCTGCTGGGACGTGAACGGCATCGGCTTTTCCGACGGCGATCCCGACGCCACCTCGTTCCCCGTGCCGGGCACGCTCGTGCCGGTGCCATGGATGCCGGATGTGGCCCAGGTGATGATTGCCCCCGCGCCGCCCCAGGGCGAGGAGGGATGGTGGTTCGATCCGCGCCAGATCCTTGCGTCTGTCGTTGCCCGTTTCGCTGATTTCGGTCTTGTGCCCGTGACGGCGTGCGAACTTGAATTCTACCTCGTGGACCCGACCCGGGACGCGGACGGGATGATCCACCCCGCCCGGCCTGCGCGGGCGGGCCGCGCACCCGAGGCACCCCGCGTGCTGGCCTTCGACAAGCTCGACGAATTCGCGGATCTGCTGGCCGAGATCGACGCGGCCTGCATCGCGCAGGGCGTGCCCGCCGGTGCGGCCACGGCCGAGTATGGCGGCGCGCAGTTCGAGGTGAACCTCGATCACGTCACCGACCCGGTCCTCGCTTGCGATCACGCGCTGCTGCTGCGGCGGATCGTGAAAGGCGTCGCGCAGAAGCACGGACTGGACGCCACGTTCCTGTCGAAACCCTTCACCGACCAGTCCGGTTCGGGGCTGCACATCCACATGAGCCTCGCCGATGCCGAGGGCCGGAACGTCTTCGACGAAGCCCTGCCTGACGGCGACCGGCTGCTTGGGCAGGCGATTGCCGGGCTGCAGGCGACCAGCGCCGACGCGATGGCGATCTTTGCGCCCAACCTGAACGCCTATCGCCGGTTCGGGCCAAACCTTTTCGTCCCGGTCAACACGAGCTGGGGCTTCAACAACCGGTCGGTCGCCTTCCGCGTGCCGATGGGCGGGGGCAAGGCACGGCGGATCGAGCATCGTTTCGCCGGCGCCGAGGCGAACCCCTACCTCGTGATGGCCGCAATGCTGGCGGGCGTCCACCACGGGCTGACCCAACGGCTTGCGCCCACGCCGCCATCCGAGGGCAACGCGGGCGAGACGGTGGACCCGGACATGCCGATGCGCCTTTGGACAGCGCTCGACCGGCTGGAGCGGATCGAGATCCTCGCCGAATATCTCGGTCCGCGCTATCCCGCTGCCTATGCCGCCATCAAGCGGTCCGAGCTGGATGCGTTTCTGGCGAACGTCCTTCCCCGCGAATACGACTGGTATCTCTGATGACAGCAGCCCACACGCACCGGTGACATCTCGTTCTGGTATGCCGATATCGGGTTGCCTGCGCCCCGCCCTCCGCTGCAGGGCGATACCGAGGCCGATGTCTGCATCATTGGCGCCGGGTATACTGGGCCTGTGGACAGCGTGGTACCTGCGCCAGCACGCACCCACGCTGAAGATCGTGATCGTGGAGCGCGAGTTCGCAGGTTTCGGCGCCTCGGGCCGCAATGGCGGCTGGCTTACCGGCGGCTTCGCCTGGAGCCATGAGAAGTATCTGACGACCGGCACCGAAGCGGGGGTCCGCGCCATGGTGCAGGCCATGAACGGGACGGTCGACGAGGTCATCCGCGTGGCCGAGGCGCAGGGTATCGACGCCGACATCCGGCGCACGGACGAGCTGATGGTCGCGACCAACGCCGGCACAATGGGAACGCGCACGCGCCGAGGTCGCCCACCGCCAGCACTGGGGCGAAGGCAAGGATCGCGTCTACCTTATCGGCGCGGAAGACTCGCGGGCTCGCGTCCGCATTCCGGGCAACCGTGGCGGCATGGTCGTGACCGGCGTTGCGCGTGTGCAGCCCGCAAAACTCGTCCGCGGGCTTGCCGCGGCGGTCGAGCGTGCAGGCGTCACGATCGCCGAAGGCACTGCCGGCAACCGGCATCGCCCCGGGCCGCGTCACGACCCCCCACGGCATTGTCCGCGCGCCCATCATCCTGCGCGCTACCGAAGGGTTCACGACCACGCTGCCCGGACTGGAACGCGAGTGGTTGCCGCTCAATTCGGCCCAGATCGCGACCGAACCGCTGCCTGCAGAGCGTCTGGGACGAAATCGGCTGGCAGGGCTACGAGATACTGGGCGACATGGCGAACGCCTATTGCTACTGCCAGCGCACCCGCGAGGGGCGCATCACCGTAGGCGCGCGCGGCACACCCTATCGCATGGGGTCGGGAATTGATGACCGGGGCACGCCCGATGCTGCGACCATCGAGCGTCTGACCGCGATCCTTCACCGTCATTTCCCTGCGACCAAGGCATTCCGCAGTCGACCACGCCTGGTGCGGCGTGCTGGGCGTGCCGCGCGACTGGTGCGCAACGGTCGGCCTCGACAGGGCGACGGGGATTGGCTGGGCGGGGGGATATGTCGGCGTGGGCGTGTCGACCTCGAACCTCGCCGGGCGGACACTGGCCGACCTCGCGCTGAACCGCGACACCGACCTGACGCGCCTTCCCTGGGTCGGGCGCCGGCCCCGTCCGTGGGAACCCGAGCCGCTGCGGTGGATGGGTGTGACCGGCATGTATGCCTTGCTCAAGGCCGCCGACCGGAACGAGGTCGCCTCGAACGGACCGCCGTCGCGTCTTGGTCGTCTGGGCAACTGGATCGCGGGGCGCTGAAGGGCTTTCCTGATGGTCAATTCATCTCTAGGTTGGTTTCGCGCCCGTTCATTTTTCGTGTCGGGCAGTCATTCCGGGAGTATTAGTTTTGCTGTACATCGATCTTCCTACCCGCGCCGAAATCCTTGATCTCTCTGCGACCCGCAGCAGCCCGGCGGTCACGATCTATGTGTCCACCACGCCGCTGACCGAAGCGACGCGCGAGGATCGGATTGAATTGAAGAACCTCGCGCGCGAGGCGGTTTCCCAGCTTCAGGCCGCAGGCACCGAAAAGCGCAGCATCTGGCCGATCGAAGCGGCAATCGCCGAGATCGAGGGTGACGACGAATTCTGGGCGCATCAGGCCAACAGCCTTGCCATTTTCGTCACGCCCGACAGGGTGCGCACCTTTCGCCTGCCGTCGCGCCTCGACAGCAGCGTGCATGTTTCCGACCGCTTTCACATCAAGCCGCTTCTGCGGGCCGTGACCTTCGGACAGGACGCCTATGTTCTGGCCATCGGCAAGGGCGCCGTCCGGCTGATCGAGGTTTCGGCCGATCTGCCGCCGCACACGGTGTCAGTGCCGAAACTGCCCAAGGATATGGCGGACGCCATCAACCGCCGAAGCCATCTCGAGCGGAACCGACCCGGCGAAAGCGGCGAGGCGACAAGCGAGAACGCCCTGCTCACGCGCTATTCCCGTGTGGTGGACGAGGCGCTGCGGCCTGTCCTGTCGGGGCATGAGCGCCCGCTGATCGTGGCGGCAACCGAACCGATGCGGTCGATCTACCGCTCTGTCAGCAGCTATGCCCATACCGCAGAAGAAAGCCTTGGCGGGTTCTGCCGACCATACGCCGGATCATGTCCTTGCCGCCGAGGCGCGCGGCGTGCTCGACCGCATTCATGCGGGGCGGATCGCTCAGCTTGCCAAGCTCTTCAGCGAACGCGAGAACCAGGGCCGCACGACGACCGACATCGCCGCCGCCGCCCGCGCGGCGACCTTTGGCGCCATCGACACGCTGATCGTCGATATCGAGACCGTGGTCCCCGGCACCGTCGACGACGAAACCGGCGCGGTAAGTTTCGCCGCCTCGGACGACGCCACGACCTATGGCGTGGTCGACGAGATCGTCAGCCGCGCATTGAAATCGGGTGCCACTATCGTCGCCGCCCGCAAGGACGACGTGCCGGGCAAGGGCCCGCTCGCCGCCATCCTGCGCTACGCCCTTTGACATCTGGCCTGCCCACGCCCGCCGTGGACAGGCCAAGCGCAACGGCCTAGGGTTTCGACGGATCAGGCGTGGGGGCGCGACGAGGCATGGCTACCGACAGCAGGCCGGGGTTCTGGCATTCATTCACAGCCCTCGGCCTCATCATCGGCACGCTCTTCTTCGCGGCCTCGCTGACCCCCAGCCTCGTTCCCCGCCACCCTGTCGTGCAGGGCGTGTTGAGCGGTCTTTGCCTCGGCGCGGGATACGGTATCGGGGTGGCGCTCCGCGCTCTCTGGCTTTTCCTTCAGTTGCCCGTCCCGCAGCCCAGCAGGCTGCGCGCCGCGCAGATCGCGGCGATGATTGCCTGTGGCGCACTGGCTGCCCTGGCGCTGTGGAAGGCCTCGGAATGGCAGAACACCTTGCGCGCGCTGATGGGGATGGACCCGGTCGATGGCGCCCGGCCCCTTGTGGTCGCGGCGATCGCGCTGGTGCTGTTCGCCATCCTTCTGCTGATCGGCCGCCTGTTCCGCGTCATTCTGTTTCGCCTGTCGGACAGCCTGTCGCGCCGCGTGCCGGGGCCGGTCGCGGTCATCATCGCGCTCGTGGTCACCGCGCTCATTTTCTGGCAGGTCGGGAACGGGGTGGTCGTGCGCCAGGCGTTCAAGGTCTTCGATGCCTCCTATGCCCGTTTCGACGCCCTGATCGAAGACGGCAGTCCCCAGCCGACCGATCCGCTGAAGACAGGCGGACCCGGGTCGCTGCTGACATGGGAAGGGCTTGGGCCGCGCCGGGCGCGAGACGATCGCGCGCGGTCCCGACCGCGCGAAGATCGAGGCGATGACAGGCGACACGGCGATGGAACCGCTGCGCGTCTATGTCGGCCTCAACTCGGCGGAAACGGTGGAAGAGCGCGCCCAGCTTGCGCTCGACGAGTTGATCCGCATCGGCGGGTTCGAGCGCACGACACTCTGGTGATCGTCACGCCGACCGGCACGGGCTGGGTGGACCCGGAAAGCCAGATGGCGCTGGAGTACCTGCTGCGCGGCGATGTCGCCTCGCGTCTCGGTGCAGTATTCCTATCTGGCAAGCTGGCTCGCCCTGCTGGCCGACCCGGGATATGGCGTGGATACCGCGCGGGCCGTCTTCGCCAAGGTCTACGATCACTGGCGCAGCCTGCCGCGCGACGCCCGTCCGAAACTCTATGTCCACGGCCTGAGCCTCGGTTCGTTCAACTCGGACCTCAGCCACGATCTCTACCAGGTGATCGGCGATCCCTATCAAGGTGCCTTCTGGGTCGGTCCCCCCTTCCCCAGCCGGACATGGACATCGGTGACACGCCAGCGCAACGCGGGCAGTCCGTTCTGGCTGTCCGACGTTCCGCGACGGCTCGGTGATCCGCTTTACCTCGCAGACCAATACCCTGGACGACGCGCCCGCACCGTGGGGGCCCTACCGGATCATCTATCTGCAATATGCCAGCGACGCGATTTCCTTCTTCGATCCGAACGCGGCCTGGCGCAGGCCGCCCTGGCTTTCCGAACCCATCGGCCCCGATGTCAGCCCGGATTTCACATGGATTCCGGTGGTCACGTTCCTGCAACTGGGCATCGACATCATGACGGCTGTGCAGACCCCCTTCGGCCACGGGCACAACTATCTGTTCGGCCACTATCTCGATGGCTGGGCCTCGCTGACCGATGCGCCGGGCTGGACGCCGGAGGCGCTCGATGCGCTGAAAGCCCGGTTCGAGGCAGAACGGGCCGCCGCGACCGAGGCACCCTGAGCGGCGCGGCGACTCGCGCCGCACCGCCGTGCCGATCAGGTTTCGTCCATCAACCAGGTGACCTGACGTACCGCCACGCGGCGGTTCGCCGGTTCCGAAGCCTGCGTCTGCACCCTCAGATACCGCTCGCCGTATCCCTGGACGACCATGTTCTCGGGCGGCACGCCGAAGATTTCCGATAGCGCCCGCGCGATCGATTCCGCGCGCCGGTCCGACAGGGCAAGGTTGTAGGCGCCGGAGCCAACTGCGTCCGTGTGCCCCTCGACCAGGAAAAGCTCTCGCGGGTTCGCCGCGATCCGGTCGCGCATGAACTCGGCGATGAGGGCAAGCTTGCGGGCCTCATCGGGGCGGATCGCTGCCGATCCCGTCTCGAAGGTGATCGTTCCGGCTGTCAGTTCCGGGGCAAGTTCCCTGACCTCGCGGATATTGCGGATCTGGGCAAGGCTGAAGGTTCGGCCCGTATCGGCCTGTTCCGCCTCGTCCAGCAACGCGCGCCACATGGCCGGATCCTGGTCTTCCACCAGGTTGAGCGACCTGACCCGCGGGCGTGGCAGTTCGGAGATCACGACCGGTTCGTAGCTGCGCGTATCGTCGATGATCGGCACGCTCGTTCCATCTGCGCGCAGCAATTCGCGCCGCACCACGCGACCCGTTGCATCGCGAACGGTGATGATCTCGCTTCCGTCGCGGCGGGCCAGCCGCGTGAGGGTGGACCCGTCATTGTAGCGCTGCGTCGTCTCGACGACGCCGGGCGTGCGCAGGATCGCGTCGTCGTCCTTCCAGATCGCGAGGTCACCATTGCCCCGGTCGACCACCACCCGGTCGCCCGATTTGGCGACGACCCGGTTGTTGTTGATGAGCATGCCTACGGCCACAGCGCCGAGCGCGAGCAACCCGGCCTTTTCCAGATCGGACAGGCCGCCGTCATCGTCATCGTCGTCGACCGTCGTCGGCGCAGTGGTGGCGACCGGAGTTGCGAAATCCTGCGCGCTGGACCGGGTCTCGGCGGCGCCAAGCGTCTGCGTTGTGGTTGCCGCAGCGGGCAGTGCCGCGGCGCCCGCAGCGGCTGCTGCCGCAGCCGCAAGCGCGGCGCCCGCCCCTGCACTGTCGCCTTGCTCGGGCGCGACGGCCTGCGAAAGCGTGTCGACCGCCGCGGCTGTCTCGGGGTCGGCCATCATCGTTTCAAGCACCTGCGCCTGTTCCGGCGTGGGCGCCACGACGGGATCTGGAACGGGCGCGACCTCGGCAGGCCCGGCCTGCTCGACGGGCTGATCCGCTTCTGGCGCAGGCGGGGGACTGTCCGACGCGCCCTCGGTGGGCGCCGCGCCATCCGCCGGTGGCGTGGCCTGTTCGGCACCGGATGCAGGAGGCTGGGTATCCTGCGGGGTGTCTTCGGTCGGCGTTGCCTGCGGTTGCTCGCCCGATGCGTCGGGGATGATCTCAGGCGTCGCTGCGGTGGGGGCTTCGGGTTGTGTCGCGGCGTCCGGTGCGACCTCGGCGGCGGGCGCTTCCGGGGCGGCTTCGGCAGGCGCCGGCTCAGTCACTTCGGGGGAGGATGCCGGTTGTTCGGCAGGGGCCGTGGGCGCATCCGGTGCTATGAGCAGCCTCGGGCGCCGGTTCGGCGGGCGTTGCTTCGGTTACAGGTGCAGCTTCGGCAGCGGCAGGATCGCCGGGTGCATCCTGCACCGGTTCGGCCGCGGGTTCGGCAGGCGCTGCTTCGGCCGGTTCTTCCAGCACCGGCGCAGGAGCAGCTTCTGCCGGCGCAGGTTCGGCGGGTTCCATGACTTCGGGCGGCGCGGGTTCCAGTGCAGGCTCAGGCACCGGCTCTGCCGGGGCCGCAGCATCAGGCGCGACGGCTTCCGGTTCCGTGCCCACTGCTGCCCCCGGATCAGGCGCTGCGGCGGGCTCCGTCCCCTGTTCCGGGGCGGGAGCGGGCGGCTGCCCACCCTCATCAGCAGGTGGAGCACAATCGGGCTGGCTAGGGTCCTCCTCGCAGGTCTGTGCGAGGAATGGTTTTTCGATGACCCCCGGCTTCGTTGCCTGCGGGCGAGGCATTGCAAAACCCTGCGCCGCGAGCGGCAATGGATTGGCGAGCGACAGGCAGACGCTCAGTGCGGTCGTGGCTTTCAGGAACGGACGGGTCATTTTTGGCCTCTCTGCGGCGGCTGCTCGGCATTCGATCAAAGATACAACCCCGAAAGCGCAGCGGAAGTTCCGATCACGAGATTGCAATACTCGGGCGTGGTTGTGGCGCAACCCCGGTCGCGGTAGCTTAGGCGCAAGCGACGCCGCTGCCAGAGCGGTTGCACGCGGCCCAGCAAGGATGGCCTGAATGACCAAGACAGCGATCAAGCCCATCACGCTTGCCTTGCAGGGCGGTGGCTCGCACGGGGCGATGACATGGGGGGTGCTGGACCGGATCCTTGAGGATGAGCGCCTCGCGATACGGGCGATCAGCGGGACCAGCGCCGGGGCCATGAACGCTGTCGCCCTTGCAGACGGCATGGCCGAAGGGGGGCGCGACGGCGCGCGGCAGGGCCTCGCGCGGTTCTGGAAGGCGGTCAGCGATTCCGCACGGTTTTCGCCGATACAGCGCAGCCCGCTGGACCGGATGATCGGCAACTACAGCCTTGATGCGTCGCCGAGCTATCTGTTCTTCGAAGGGCTGACGCGGATGTTTTCGCCCTACGACCTCAACCCCATGGGCAGCCATCCGTTGCGGGGCATCCTGAACGACATGATCGACTTCGACCGCGTGAACGCGCAGGCGGAGCTGTCCGTCCACGTCACCGCGACCAATGTCAGGACGGGACGACCCCGCGTCTTTGGGCCGGGAGAGCTTGGGACCGAGGCCGTGCTCGCCTCGGCCTGCCTGCCGCAGATGTTCCCGGCGGTCGAGATCGACGGAGAGGCCTATTGGGACGGTGGCTTCAGCGGCAATCCTGCGCTGTATCCGCTCCTGACCAGCACGGTAGCCCCCGACATCCTTGTCGTGCAGATCAATCCGATCGTTCGTACCGAACTGCCGCGCACGCGCGCGCGACATCATGAACCGCGTGAACGAGATCAGTTTCAACTCGAGCCTGGTCAAGGAACTGCGCGCCATCGACCTGATGCAGCGCGTCGCCCAGGCCCGGGGCATCGACCTTGGGGTCTATACCCACACCTACCTGCATCTGATCCACACCGATCTGGAGGTGAAGGACCTTGTCGCGTCGAGCAAGCTGAATGCCGAATGGTCCTATCTGCGGATGCTGTTCGACCTGGGCCGCACCTGGGCAGACCAGTGGCTTGACGAGAATTTCGATGCGATCGGCCATCGCTCGACACTCGACCTGGCCGAAATCGAGGGGAACGACCGCCTTCCGCTGCCGGACCTAACTGCGCGGACGGCGGCCGAGTGACGGAGGCGTTGGGTTGGCCATGAAAGCCGTCCCTCGGGCCGTTGCACTTGTGCTGGTTGCGCTCGTCTGCGCCTGCGCCCCCCGAGGTGCGATCATCGTCGATCCCGCCGCGGCCAAGGTCGGCGATGTGGAGACAATTTTCGTTGCCTCCAGCCGCCTGCCCGATGAGACCGGCGTCGACTATCAGCGCAGGATGGGATCGGCGCTCAGCTTCTCGCGACACCGAAGTTTCTGTTCCGCCGAAGCGCGAGCTGGGCACGGTAAGCTTCCCCGGCAACAGTGACCCGGACCCAGAGACGGATTTCCTGACGGTATCGACCGAGCGTATCGCCGACAGCAAGGCGTTCGTGCGTGCGATCAATGCAGCGGTGCGCGCCCAGCCGAAAGGCCAGCGTGAAGCATTCGTGTTCGTGCATGGCTTCAACACGAATTTCGCAGAAGGGCTTTATCGGCAGGCGCAGATGCGCCACGATTTCGGCGCGCCGGGCATTTCGATCCATTACGCCTGGCCCTCGGCTGCAAGGGCACGTTCGTATGCCACCGACCGCGAGGCGGTGCTGCAGGCCCGCGACGACCTCGAACACCTCATCGGGATCCTGTCCCGGACAGAAGTGACCCGTATCGTGGTCAACGGACACTCCATGGGCGCGATGCTTGTGATGGAGGCGCTGCGGCAAATGGCCATCCGAGACGCGCCGGGTTCATTCAACAAGATTTCGACGGTGGTCCTTATGGCCCCCGACATCGATGTCGGCGTCTTCCGCAGGCAAGCGGCCGCATTGAGTGCAAAGGACGTGTCGATCTACGTCTTCACCTCAAGCCGCGACCGGGCCTTGCGGCTTTCGGCGGCCGTTGCGCGGATCGGATGCGAGGCTGGGTTCACTGACCGATGACACCAGTCTCGGCGCGCTTCCGGTGACGATCATCGACATCAGCGACGTCAACGGCAACGGGGATGCGCTGAACCATTTCAAGGTCGCGACCTCGCCCGTCATGATCTCGATGCTGAGGGGCTTTTCGAAGTATGGCGAACGCATCTTTGCGGATGAGAACCGCGACCAGGGCCTCGTCGATACCGGCTTGGGGATTGTCCAGGGCGTGACATCCGCCGCGCTCGCCCCGATCACCGACCGCTAGGCGCGCCAGAGACGCACGGCGATGCCGGTCGCCAGCCCGGCCAGCGCGCCAAGGATGGCGAAGGTCATGCCCATCCCAAGACCCGCGCCCAGCCAACCCGCCAGCGGATAGGCAACCAGAAGGCAGCCGTTTGCGATCGACATCTGGGCGGCAAAGAGCGTCTGAAGGTCGGCAGGCGCTGCGACCCGCCGGATCAGATAGCTGACCGGCGTCAATGCCCAGGCGGTTCCCAGCCCCAATGCTGCCCAGAGCGCAAGCAGCCCGGGCAAGGTGGACTGGACCGTTCCCGCCACCAACGCCAGAACGATGAGCGACGCACCTGCCAGCATCAGGCGCTTGTCCTCGACAATCCGACAGCACCAGCGGAAGCAGCACCGCGCCAAGGATCGCGCCCAGACCGAAAGCGAAAAAGGCAAGTGCCGACGCATCGCGCTGAAGATCGAACACGCCCTGCACGATGACGACCGTGTTGACCATCACCATCGCGGTGGCGAGGGCGACCACCACATCCAGCGCGATCACCGCGCGGAAATTCGGGATCGAGACGAACAGCAGCGGCCCCCGCGTCAGTTTCGTCCACAAGCCGCCGCGCGGCGCGCCGACGCTGCGCGGAAGTCGGGCCGACCGGACAAGCAAGGCGGAGGCGGCAAAGACGCCGGCCGCGAGAACGAAGATGCCCCCGGTCCCCAGCACCACCATCAACCCCGCGGCCATCAGCGGGCTGAGCGGTCCTTCCAGTTCCGACGCGATCCGCGACCGGGCGAGAGACCGGGTATAATCCTCGGCACTGCCGAGAAGGTAGGGGACGACCGCCAGATAGACGAAGCCGAAGGTCGCCGAAGCCGTGGCAAAGACGAAGACCAGCGCATAGACCTGCCAGACGGCCGTCACGAAAGGCAGAAGGATCAGGCTAGCCGGCCCGGATCAGGTCGAGCGCGATCAGGAACGACCGTCGCGGCAGGCGGTCGGTCAGGATCGTGACAAGCGGCGCGGCGAAGACATAGGCGAGCATCTTGATCGACAGCGCCGTGCCGATGACGGCACCCGAGTCATCGCCCGCCAGATCAAAGGCCAGAAGGGCAAGCGCGACCGTCGCAATGCCGGTCGCGAAAAGCGCCAGGACATAGCCCGACGAACAGGCGGTAGTAGCTTCGCTTGTCGCTGGTTCCAGACCAACCAAGCGCCTCTTCCGTCTCAGACACGGGCCGTCTCTGGCCGCGCGCGGCTGCCGCCATGAAGCGTCACGTAGATCGTGGGCAAAAGGACCAGCGTCAGAAGCGTTGCCACCATCAGGCCCCCCATGATCGCAAAGGCCATCGGTCCCCAGAACAGCGTCGGCGCGATGGGCAGCATGCCCAGCACGGTCGACAGTGCCGTCAGCAGAAGCGGCCGCAAACGGCCCGTCGCCGCCGAGACCGCCGCCTCTTCCACCGTTTTTCCTGCCGCACGCTCGTCGGTGATCTGGGTGATCAGGATCGACCGCGTTCTTTGCGATCATCCCGATCAGGGCAAGAATGCCCAGGATCGCGACAAAGCCGAGCGGGCGTCCAAAGGCCAGAAGCGCCGCAACGACCCCGATCAGCCCGAGCGGCAGCAGGATCACGACCATCGCCATGTCCTTGAAGTTCTTCAACTGCACCATCAGCAGAGTGATCATCAGGAAGATCATCAGCGGCACGACGGCAAAGACCGAGGCGCTGCTGTCTGCGCTGGTCTCGACGGTGCCGCCCACCTGAATTTCGTAGCCGACGGGCAAGGCTGCGTTCATCTCGGCGATCTGCGGTTCAAGGGCCGCGACCGCCGCCTCGGGCGTGTCGCCGTTCGCCACATCGGCCAGCACCGTCAGCGTCGGCAACCGGTCGCGCCGCCAGATGAAGGGCTGTTCCTGGCCGAAGCTGAAGTTGGCGAACTGGCCAAGCGCCACGGTGCGCCCGCCAGGCACCGGAACCTGTAGCGTGGCAAGCGTGTCGAGTGACACGCGGCTGCCATCCGCGGCCCGCGCCACCACGTTGACCAGGTAGATGTTGTCGCGCATCTGCGTGACCGTCGCGCCAGACACGGCCGTCTGGAGGACGGCGGCACACCTGGGCCGAGGTCAGCCCCATCCGGCGGGCCTGCGCCTGATCCACCTCGATCCGCAGCTGCGCGCGCCGGTTCGATCCAGTCGAAGTGAACCTGGCGGGCGTTGGGATAGGTCGCGATCACGTTGGCAAGCGTCAGGGCGTTCTCGCGCAGCACCTCGGGGTCGGGGCCGGTCAGCCGGTATTGCAGCGGCCAACCGATGGGCGGCCCCAGTTCCAGCGGGCTGACGCGGCTGACGGCCTCGGGAAATTCCTCGGTCAGGAAAGCGGTGAGGCCATCCTGCAGGCGCTGCCGGGCGGCGAAGTCCTTGGCCATGACGACGATCTGCGAATGATTGTCGCTGGGCGGCAGGATCGACAGCGGCAGGTAGAAGCGGATGACGTTGCGCCCGACGTAAGACGTATAGAACTCGGCGTCGCCGCTTTCCTCGATCCAGTCCTCGATCCGCTTCACCGCATCTTCGCGACGCGAAGATCGAGCTTGAGCGGGAAAGCTGGAAATCGACGATCAACTCGTTGCGGTCGGACGCGGGAAAGAACTGCCGGTCGATCTGGCCAAACCCGAGGAAGGCCAGCGCCACGAGGCCGGCAGTGATCGCAAAGGTTATCTAGCGGAACCGGATCGCCAGCCGCAAAAGGCGCCTGATAGGCGCAGCAGCCCCTTGCCCGGCGCCGGTTCGGCCGCCCCTGCCGCGGGCGGCTTGAGCAGAACCGAGCTGAGGATCGGCGTGAACAGCACCGCCACGAACCACGAGGTGATGAGCGCGATCGCCACCACCTGGAAAAGCGAGATCGTGTATTCGCCGCCCTGGCTCTCCGCGAAACCGATCGGCACGAAACCCGCGATCGTGATCAGCGTTCCGATCAGCATCGGTGCCGCCAGCGTCTTGTAGGCAAAGCCGGCCGCCGTCTCGATGGTGTCCCCTGCCGCAAGACGGCGCAACATCGCGTCGACGGTTGTCATCGCGTCGTCCACCAGCAGGGCAAGCGCGATGATCAGCGCCCCGAGCGACACGCGCTGAAGGTCGATCTGCATGGTCTGCATGATCAGGAAAACCACGGCCAGCGTAACCGGAATGGCAATGGCCACCACCGCGCCGGGCCGAACCCCGAGCATCAGGAAGCTGACGACGAGGATGATGCCCACGGCCTGCCAGAGCGAGGCCGTGAAGTCGCCGATGGCCTGATCGACCACGGTCGGTTGATCCGAAATCAGGATCGGCTCGATCCCGATGGGCAGGTTCGCCGTCGACTGCGCCATGGCGCGGGTCACGCCCTCGCCCAGTTCCAGGATATCGCCGCCCTCGGCCATCGAGATGGCCAGCGCGATGGCACGTTTGCCGTTCACCCGCAGCAGCGGCTGCGGCGGATCGACAAGCGCCCGTCGCACCGTCGCGATGTCACCCAGCCGGATCGTGCGGCCGTTCGCTACCAGCGTCACGTCAAGCACGTCAGTCTCGGACGTGAACGCGCCCGACACCCGCAAGGCCAGGTTCTCGGCCCCCGAATTGATCACGCCGGACGGCCGCACCGCGTTCTGTGCAGCGATGGCGTTGAAGATCTGGCTGTAGTCGAGGCCCATGGCGGCAACCCGTTCGGGCTGGAATTCGATCAGGACCTGTTCTTCCTGCGCCCCGATCCACTCGATCTTGCTGATCCCGTCGACCTCTCGCAGAAGGTCGGATCGCACGACATCGACATTGTCGCGCAGTTCGCGGTCGCGAGAACCCGTCTGCCGTGAAGGCATAGATGATGCCGAACACGTCGCCGAAACTGTCGGTGAAGAAGGGCCCCAGCACGCCCTGCGGCAGGGTGTGGCGGATGTCGCCGACGCTGTTGCGCACCTCTTGCCAGACCGAGGGCACACGCTCGGGCGGGAAGGTGCCATCCAGATCGACATAGATCGTGACGACGCCGGGACGGGTGATCGATCGAAGGGAATCGAGGCCGGTCGTTTCCTCCAGCCTGCGCTCCAGGCGGTCGGTCAACTGGCTCTGTGTTTCCTCCATCGTGGCGCCCGGCCACACGGCGGTGACCAGCATGGTCTTGATCGTGAAGCTCGGGTCCTCGTCACGGCCCAGGTTGATGAAGGCAAAGGCCCCGGCGATGACGCCGACGATCATCATGTAGATCGTCAACTGCCGCGTGCGCAGCGCCCATTCCGAAAGGTTGGGTCCGATCATGAGCCGGCTCCGGGAACCCGCACAAGCTGGCCGGGGCGCAGGGCCTGCACGCCGGCCGTCACGACGACGTCACCCGGCACCAGCCCGCCCGCCACGACCACCGAAGCCGGAAGGAAACGCCCGACTTCGATCACGCGCAGCGAGACGGTCGATGCCGCGGGGTCCACGATCCAGACCGCAGGCTGACCGTCCGCACTGGTCAGGGCGGTCGCCGGAATCTCGATGGCGCCGGTTTCGCCGAAGACAGCCTGTCCGGTGACGGTCGAGCCAAGCCGCAATTCCGCAGGCGGGTCGATCAGGCCGACACGAACGCGGAACGTGCCGGTCACGGTATCGGCACGCGGCGATACCTCGCGGATGCGGCCCTTGGTGCTGACACTCGGTGTCTGGGACAGCGCGACGGTGATTTCGGGATCGGCGGGGCTGGTCTCGATCAGGGCGGCCGGAACATCGAAGACGGCATCCTTGCCGCCATCACGGGCGATCTGCACGATCATCCGGCCCGGAGTCACGACCTCGCCCGGTTCGGCGCCGACCGCGGTGACCACGCCGGGAGCATCGGCATAAAGCGCGGTGTCGTTCAGCCGCCGCGTGGCGATGCCGTACTGGGCGGCAGCGGCGTCGGCCATCGAGGTGGCGGTGGTCAGCGCCGCCTCCGCGCGTTCGAGGCCCGCACGGGCCAGAAAGCCGCGATCATAAAGCTGGCGCTGGCGATCATAGGTCGAGCGTGCCTCCGACAGTTGTGCTTCGGCGGCGGCCAGGTTCGCTTCGGCGGCGCGCAAACCGTTCTGCTCGTCAACCGGGTCGAGCCGTGCCAGGGCCTGCCCGGCCTCGACCGTGTCGCCCACACTCACCAGCCGTTCAAGCATCCGGCCCCCGATCCGGAAACCGAGATCGACCTGCACCTGGCTTTCCACCGTTCCCGCAAGCGACACGACATCGCCCGACGCACGTTCTTCGACCGTCACCACGCGCACGGGGCGTGCCTCGGCGGGCGCGACCTCGTCCGTCTCGACACAGCCTGCAACCAGACCTGCAAGCCCGAGGACCAGCGCCATGCGGATTACCGGGCGGACCTGCGAGGGAATCGATCGCATCGGGAAGTCTCCTGTCGGATTTTCGGTTCGTTTGAAGCGTTCCTGCCCGCTGCGCAAGGGCCCGGTCCGCTGGCGGGCCGGGCCGGACGGGTTCAGGCCGGGCCGAGAGGCAGGCCGAGCGTATACCAGACGACGAGAAGCAGCGTCCAAAGCACCAGCAGCGTCGCCGTATAGGGCAGCATGAGCGCGACGATCGTCCCGATGCCCGCATCCTTCTGGTACTTCTGCGCGAAGCCCACCATCACCGCCAGATAGACGTTCAGCGGCGTGATGACGTTCATCGGGCTGTCGCCCACGCGATAGGCGGCCAGCACCAGGTTCGGGTCACCCCCCAGCCGCATGAAGAGCGGCACGAACACCGGCGCAAGGATGGCCCATTTCGCCAGCGCACCCGTCAGGATGATGTCGATGATCGCGACGACGATCACGAACAGGATGATGTAGGAAGTTGCGCCAAGCGAGGTCGTTTGCAGGAAATCGGCAAGGTTCACGGCCAGCACGGTCGCGAGGTTCGTGAAGTTGAAGAAGGCGATGAAGTTCGCGATCACGAACAGCAGGAAGATCATTCCCGCCAGATTGCTCCACGTCTTGACCACGAGGCCGATGGCCGCCGTGACATTCGCGATTGTTCCTGCGCCCCGGCCATAGGCGTAGCCCACGAACATGAACAGCAGGCTGATCAGCACGATCAGCCCGCTCATGAAGGGCGAGCCGGCCATGATCCCGCCGGTCTCCTGGTTGCGCAGGATGCCCCAGGGCAGCGGGGGTGCCGTCAGCGCACCGATCACCAGCACGAAGGCCAGCAGCGCGCGCCCGGCATACTTCAGACCACGCGCCTCGGAATCAGACAGCCCGTCCGACGTCTCGACCGGGACACCGCCCGTGTATGGCCCAAGGCGCGGCTCGACGAACCGCTCTGTCAGCACCGTACAGATGATGCCCATCAGGATCGACGACACGATCATGAAGAACAGGTTGCCCACCACCGAAATCTGGGCGTTCGGGTTGACGGTCCGGATGGAGTCGTTCGTGACCTCGACCAGAAGCGCATCGGTCGGCGTGACGAAGACGTTGACCAGGAAGACCGCAGCAACGCCCGAGAAGCCCGCCGCAAGCCCGGCGAGGGGATGCCGTCCCATGCTGTGAAAGGCGGCGGCGGCCAGAGGCACGAGCACGAGGTAACCCGCATCCGCGGCGATGGACGACAGCACGCCGACCATCACGATCATGAAGGTGAAGATCGAGCGCGGCGCAATCGCCACCAGCTTGCGCACGAGCGTGGCGATCAGCCCGGATTCCTCGGCAAGACCGACCCCGATCATCGCCACGAGGATCACGCCGACCCCGGTGAACCCGAGGAAGTTGGCGACGGGCGACGTCAGCATGAAGCGGATGCCATCGGGCGACAGCAGGCTTCGCACCGACGAGGTCTGGGTCACGATATCGCCGACCGACTCGTCGAACCCTTCGTAGGTCACCGATGTGCCAAGCGCCCCGAAGATGGCGGACAGCACGATCACGATGCCGATCAGCATGAAGAAGATGATCGCAGGGTGCGGCACCATGTTGCCGACCCGCTCGATCGTGCCCAGAAAACCGGACATCCCGGCGTCTTCGGAGTTCTTTGGTTTATCCGACTTGCTCGCCACGATGTTCCCCCGGTCTCGCGATGCTGGCCTGGGCCAACAGTTCAATCACCCGCCACGCCACCTGCGCGTCAGAAAGACAGTCGCGCCATGCAAGAGTTGCCCGCACAACCGGCAGACGCAAATTCCCTCGCTCCGCCGCACTCTGTCCGGAACCAAGATCAAGGCATGTCAGCCACGTCCGGTCTTTTCCGGCACAAGGCCACCCACAAAAAATTGATAGCTGGATCGCCCTTGGGCTGTCTACTGGAAACGCTTCCGACATTCGACGCTTCGGAGAAAAGATGACAATACTGCTTTGAATTCAAAAGGCTCGCCGTCAGGCCGCTCCGTTCTCCGCTGCACGGACGAATTGGAGTTGCCGATCTGCGCCCTTTTCGGCAAAGATCGCCTAGGGGCAGCGCGGGGCACGGACTTGACCGATATCTGGATCGTCTTTGCCATCATCGCGGCCATTGTCGTGCTGTTCATCTGGGACAGGCTTCCGGTCATC
The DNA here is from genome assembly GCA_963736565.1 of uncultured Alphaproteobacteria bacterium. Taxonomy (GTDB): domain Bacteria; phylum Pseudomonadota; class Alphaproteobacteria; order Rhodobacterales; family Rhodobacteraceae; genus Aliitabrizicola. Next base: position 372,238 of record CAVTOW010000005.1, on the reverse strand, counting down.
GCGGTCTGCGTCGGCGCGGCACTCGCGCTATGGGCGACGGGAATCCTGACGCTGAACCAGAGCCTCGCAGGCTTCGGCGACCCTGCGGTCATCTTCATCGCGGCACTTTTCGTCGTCAGCGCGGGGCTGGAGGTTTCGGGTGTCACGGCCTGGGCCGGTCAGCAGCTGATCCATCAGGCAGGCGAAAGCCGGACGCGCCTGATCGTTCTGATGATGGGCTTCGTGGGCGTCCTCGCCGCCCTGATCAGCGTGAACGGGGCAGTCGCCGCATTGCTTCCCGTCGTCGTGGTGATGGCGATCCGTCTCGGACGGTCGCCCTCGCAGCTTCTGATGCCGCTGGTCTTTGGCGCGCATGCAGGCTCGCAGCTTATGCTGACGGGCAGCCCGGTGAACGTCCTGACGGTCGAAGCCTCGGTCGATGCGGGCGGCGGCGGGTTTGGCTATTTCGAATTTGCCCTCGTCGGTATTCCCATCGTGATCGGATGTGTGGCGATCGTGGTGCTGTTCGGTCAGCGTCTGCTGCCGGAACGCACGAGCAAGTCGCTTCCCCCCGACCTGAGCCAGCACGCCACGACCCTGTTTGAACAATACCGCCTGACGAGCGACGTGCATCAGCTTCGCGTCCGTCCCGGTTCCTCCGCCATCGGCGTGGGGCGCTCGGCGCTGGCGCTTGGCGGGCTGTCGCTGGTCACGCTCAAGGATGCAAGTGGCCAGCCCAAACGGGACGACCTTGTGCAGGAAGGCGATATCCTCGTCCTGCGCGGTCCGGCGGACGAGGCGGCTGCAGCTTGCCGTTTCGATGGGCCTGTCGTTCCGCGAGGATGTGCCCGATGGCGGGATCTCTGACACCGCTCTTCAACCGCGACTCCGGCCTTGCCGAAGTCCTGATCCCGCCCCGCTCGCCGCTGATCGGCAATCGCTTCTTTCCCGGCATGGTCACGGAAAGCGGCGACCTGATCGTTCTGGCGATCCAGCGTCAGGGCGAGGATGTGCCCCCGGGCTCGCCCCTCGCCTCGGGCGACACGCTGCTTCTGCAGGGGACGTGGAGCGCGCTGGATACCCGGCTTGAGCAAAGCGAGGTTCTGGTCGTGAACGCGCCCGATCTGGTTCGGCGTCAGGCCGTGCCGATGGGTCCGGGGTCCAAGATCGTGCTGGCAGCGCTGGCGCTTATGGTGATCCTGCTGGCCACCGGGCTGGTCCCCCCGGCGGTGGCGGGGCTGATCGCGGCGGGGATCATCCTGATCTCCGGCGTGCTGTCGGTCGATCAGGTCTACCGGGCGATCAGCTGGACGACGGTTATCCTCGTGGCCGCCCTGACGCCGCTGTCGACGGCCATGCAGGTGACCGGCGCGGCGCGAGCTTCTGGCCGACGGGCTGGTCGCAACGGTCGGGGACTCGGGGCCTTATGCGCTGCTGGCCGGGCTGTTCGTGCTGTCGGCGATCCTCGGGCAGGTGATCTCGAACACGGCCACCTCGCTTATCATCATTCCGATCTCGGTCGTCGCCGCGCAGCAGATGGGCATTTCGGTGCAGCCCGTCCTGATGTGCGTCTGCATCGCCTGCGCGGGTGCCTTCCTGACCCCGGTCGCCACCCCCACCAACCTGATGGTGATGGAGCCGGGGGCCTACAAGTTCGGCGACTACTGGAAACTCGGCCTGCCGATGATGGTGTGGTTCTTCATCATCGCGGTGTTCCTCGTGCCGCTGATCTGGCCGTTCTGACGCAACCGAGGCCGACGCGGCGCCAAGACCGCTGGGTCATTCCGCTCTTTTCGCTTCTGGGAGGTTTTCCGCCATGTCCGATCTCGACAAAGTCCTCGCCCATATCGACGGCGACCTCGACAACGCTCTGGACCGCCTGTTCCAGACCGTGCGGATGAAGTCGATCTCGACCGATCCCGCCTATGCCGCCGAGACGCGCGCCTGCGCCGAATGGCATTCCGCGTGATCTGACCGAAATCGGATTCGCCTCCGAGGTGCGCGACACGCCCGGCCACCCCATCGTGCTGGCCAAGAACCACGACGCCAAGGGCACCAAGGTCCTGTTCTACGGCCACTACGACGTGCAGCCCGCCGACCCGTTGGAACTGTGGACAGCCGAACCCTTCGAGCCTGTGATCGTCACCCTGCCCGACGGCAGCAAGGAAATCCGCGGGCGCGGCGCGTCTGACGACAAGGGCCAGATGCTGACCTTCATCGAGGCCTGCCGGGCGTGGAAGGCTGTAACCGGCAAGCTGCCAATCCCGATCACCATCCTGCTCGAGGGCGAGGAAGAGTCGGGCGGCGCGAACCTGCCCGGTTTCCTCGACGCCGCGAAGGATGAACTGGCGGCAGATGTCGCCATGATCTGCGACACGAACATGTGGGACAAGGATACGCCCGCGATCACGACCAGCCTGCGGGGGCTCTGCGCCGAGGAGATTCACATCCACGGCTCGGACCGCGACCTGCATTCGGGCTTCTACGGTTCGGCCGCCGCGAACCCCAACCACATCCTCGCACGGATCATCGCCGACCTGCGCGACGCGGACGGGCGCATCACCATTCCCGGCTTCTACGACGGCGTGCCTGAACCCTCGCCCGAACTGCTGGCGGGATGGGGCAAACTGGGCTTCTCGGAAGATGCCTTCCTGGGCGAAGTCGGTCTTTCGGTGCCTGCGGGCGAAAAGGGCCGCTCTGTGCTGGAGCAGACATGGTCGCGCCCGACCTGCGAGGTCAACGGCATGACCGGCGGCTACACCGGCGACGGTTTCAAGACCGTGATCCCCGCCGTCGCCTCCGCCAAGATCAGCTTCCGCCTCGTCTTCGACCAGGACCCGCACAAGATCCGCGCGGCCTTCCGCAAGTTCGTGCAGGACCGTATCCCCAAGGACTGCCGCGTGGAGTTCACGGAATTCGGATCGGGCCGGGCCGTTGCGTTCGAGGTCACGTCGCCCGTGTTCCAGAAGACGCAGAAGGCGCTGAGCGACGAGTGGGGCAAGGAAGCCGCCTTCGTCGGTGGCGGCGGGTCTATTCCCGTGACCACGATGATCAAGGAAAAGCTCGGCATGGACGTGGTGATGGCGGGCTTTGGCCTCAGCGATGACCGCATCCACAGCCCGAACGAGAAATACAGCCTGACCAGCTTCCACCGCGGCATCCGATCCTGGGCGCGGGTGCTGGCCGCGCTCTGACGTGGCGGGCGACGGCCTCGCGCGGTTCGGGGCGCTCGGCCCGGCCGAGGTCACGCTGATCGAAGGCATCGGGTCGGGTGCCTTCGACCGCGTGGGTGCCGGGGGCCTGCCCCTCGCGGGCGACGAGACGCGCCATGTCAGGGCTGACTTGATCCGTTTCGTCCTGTTGGGCGGGGCCGACGCCCCGCGACTGCACGAAAAGGGCCTTCGGCTTGGCGGTGCCTGGATCACGGGGACGCTGGATCTGGAGGGCTGCCGCGTGCCGCGCGACATCGGCCTTCTCGATTGCCGGTTCGACGCGACGCCGGTGTTCCGATCCGCCGTGATCGACACGCTGGCGCTCGACGGATCGGACCTTCCGGGTTTCGCCGCCGACCGTCTCGATGCGCGGGGCGATCTGCTGTTCAGATCGACCACGCTGCATGGTCCGGTGCAGTTGCGCGGGGCACGGATCGGCGGCGATCTGATCTTCGACGGCGCAACGCTGGACAGCCCCGATGACCGCGCCCTGCGCGCCGAACGCAGTTCGGTTCGGGGCAGCGTGCTGTTTCGTGGCGCAACGGTGCGAGGAAGCATCGCGCTTCCTGGCAGCCGGGTGGGGGGCGATCTCGACCTGATCGGTGCAACGATCGACAGGCCGGGCGGACCGGCCGTCGAGGCGGACTCGGCGCAGGTCGAGGGCGACGTGACGCTGCGGCTTGCACAGGTGTCCGGGTCTGTCTCGCTGGTCACCAGCCGGATCGGCGGCGACATGGACCTGACCGGCGCGACTGTCAGCCAGCCCGGCGACATCGCGGTGAACCTGGGGCGGAGCAATGCCGAGGGGGCATTCTTCCTGCGCGACGGGGCGCGCGTCGCCGGTGTGCTCAGCCTGAACGGTGCAAGGTTCGGCGCGATCGTGGACGACCCCGAGTGTTGGCCAGCCAGCGGCGACCTTCGTCTGAACCGCTGCCTGTATGGCGCGTTTCTCGGTGCTGCCGTCGGGGCGGATCAGCGCCTCGACTGGCTTTCGCGCCAGACACCCGAACGCTGGGGCGAGGATTTCTGGCCCCAGCCCTATGAACAACTGGCCCATGTCTTCGGCGAGATGGGCCATGACGAGGACAAGCGCCGCGTCCTGATGGAGAAGGAGCGCCTGTCGCGACGCGCCCGGCGCAGGCGGGCGGGCAATCTTGCGCTGCGCGCCCTCTTGTGGGCGAAGGATGCGGTGATGGGCGTGACGACCGGCTACGGTCGGCTGCCGCTGCTGGCCATCGTCTGGATCGTGCTGCTGTGGCTGGCCGGTGCCGGCCTTTACGGCTGGCTTGACCAGCAGAATGCGATGCGCCCGAACGCTCCGGTCATCCTGCGCTCGCCGGAATGGGTGCTTTGCGCGGTTCCGCAGACCGAGCGGGCGACATTGTCCTCGATCGGGTCCGAACGGACAGGGCTCGCCTTGCCGGACGAGGCGCAACTCGCCTGTTACCGCCGCCAGCCGGAAGCGGCGGCCTATCCCAAGTTCAATGCGGTGATGCTGTCGGCCGATGCGATCATTCCCGGTCTGGGAAGTGGACAGGGCGCATACTGGTCGCCCGACACCCGCCTGCCTGTGGGCTACGCGGGCAAGTGGTTCATGTATTTCCAGACCGTTGCGGGCCTTGCACTCGGGCTGCTGGCAGTCGCCGGTTTCTCGGGGATCGTGAAGTCGAACTGACCTCAGTCCGGCAGGTCTGCCTCGACGCGCCCGTCCGTCTCGCGCACGGCAAATGTTGCAAGAGCTGTCGTGTCGGGACCGCCACGCACCGCGCCATCGCGGATGTCGAAAAGACCGCCGTGGTCCGGGCACTCGATCGAGCGTTCCGTCCAGAACCCCGCCCGCCAGATGCGCCCCATCCACCGGGCAAAGGCCCTGCGTGCAGAACAGACCGCCCTCTTCGGTCAGGAAGATGGCGTAGCTTCGTCCCGCGTGATCGACGCGGACGGCCTCTTCCATCTCGACCTCGTCGAGGTCACAGGCGTGGATCCAGGGCATGTCGTTCTGTCCTTCGTTTGCTCGGCATGCAGCATAGCAGGTCCGCCCGCGCTGTCTAAACAGTTGCCGCATCCGCCCGCTTGGCCCTAGTGTGGCGCGAAACGGGGCAGCGGGACACATCATGAAACACTGGCTTCTTCTTCTGATCGCAGGACTCGTGGCGATTGCGGGGGGCATCCTTGCCCTGTTCAATCCGCTGGCCGCGACCTTCACGGCCACGACGATCGTCGCCTGGCTTTTCGTCATCATGGGTGTCTTGCAGATCGTCGCGGCCTTTGGCGACATGGGGACCGGGGCGCGGATATGGACGGCGCTGCTCGGCATCCTGGCGGTGGTGATCGGCCTGTGGATCCTGAACAACCCGGTCGCCGGCACGATGGCGCTGACCTGGACGATCGGCCTGCTGTTCCTGATCGAGGGTGGCGTGAAGCTGGCCCTCGCCTTCGCCACGCGTGGAACGCAGTTCTTCTGGGTGCTGCTGCTGTCGGGTGCGATCTCGGTCCTGCTGGGGGGGATGATCCTTGGCAACTTCCCGCAATCCGCGATGACCATACCGGGTATCCTGCTGGCGATTGACCTGATCTCGACGGGTGCGTCGATGGTCGCGCTGTCGCTGCACTTCAAGGGAACGGCACGGGCCTAGGCGGCGGCGCATGAAGGGCGCGCCGTTCCTCAACCTCGTTCTGGCGATCTGGCTGGTTCTGATGATCGGCTGGCTGCTGATCATCGGCCAGCCGATCCTCTTGCCCATCGTGCTTGCGATCATCGCGGTCTATGTGCTGACAACCGCCGCCGTCGCGCTGGAGCGGGTGCCGCTTGTCGGGCGCCTGCCGCTTGTGCTGCGGCACGGCCTTGTGCTGCTGGGGTTCACCCTGGCGGTCGCAGCACTTGCGCTTGTGGTGTCGGTCACGCTGAACCAACTGGTCACGGTGATGCCCCGCTATCAGGCGAACCTCGAGACGCTGGCGGCCAAGGTGGCGGCCCTTGGCGGAATCGAGAACCCGACCTGGGAAGACATCACCGAGGCGACGCTCGGTCGGATGAACCTTCAGGCGATCCTGCTGCGGCTGCTCGGCAGCCTGACGAGCCTTGGACTGACCGTGTTCCTTGTCGTCGTCTACGCGGGCTTCCTGATGGCCGAGCGCGGGCGTTTTGCGGGAAAGCTGGCAGCGGCCTTCCCGCGGGGCGATCAGGCCGAGTTGACCGAGCGCATCGTGCGCGACGTGAACCGCAAGATCGGCGACTACCTGGCAGTCAAAACCGGGATCAACGTCATCCTCGGGGCAATCTCGTTCGTGATCCTCTGGGTTATGGGCGTGGATTTCGCGATCTTCTGGGCCGTTGTGATCGGGCTTTTCAACTACATCCCCTATGTGGGGTCGATCATCGGCGTGGCGCTGCCGGTGCTGCTGTCACTTGCCCAGTTCGGTTCGCTCGGCACCACCGCTGTCCTTGGTGCGCTGCTGATCGCGGCGCAGACCTATGTCGGCAATATCCTCGAACCCAGGGTCATCGGGCGTCAGCTGAACCTCAGCCCGTTCGTCGTGCTGGTTGCGCTGTCGGTGTGGACGGCCATCTGGGGCCTGCCCGGTGCGATCCTGGCAATTCCGCTGACGGCCATGCTTGCCATCATCTGCGATGCGTTCGCGCCGACGCGGTTCGTGGCGGTGCTGCTGGCGGACAAGGTCGAGCCGGGTGTCGAAAACAGCGGACCCCTGCCGAAAACCTAGGGCAGCGCCCCCGCCGCAAGTCGCGCCAGGGAGATCGCCCGTCATCGCTTCGGCCCCCGAGGGCGATGAAGCCTCATCCCGAAGAAACGCCCGCGCTCAGGGCCGGTCGTCCGTCGGGCTCAGGTCGAAGTTTTCGCCGGGATAGAACTTGGCCAGCCGCACGTCTGCCGACCGCGCATGGCCCTCCATCCCCTCAAGCCGCGAAATGCGCGCCGTGGCCAGCGCCAGCTCGCGCGCAGGCGGCGCGGGTGGCGCGCTGCCAGGTCACCGTCTTCATGAACTTGTGCACCGAAAGTCCGCCCGTATAGCGTCCGGCGCCCGAGGTCGGCAGGACATGGTTCGGGCCAGAGCATTTGTCGCCAAAGGCGACAGTCGTCTCTTCGCCGAGAAACAGCGACCCATAGGACTGCAGCCGCCGCAGCCACCAGTCGAGATCGGCGGCCTGCACATGCAGATGCTCGGGCGCATAGGCGTCGGCGACCTGCGCCATCGCCTCGGCGCTGTCGCACAGCATCACTTCGGCATAGTCGGCCCAGGCCGCGCGCGCGTTGGCGGCGTTCAGCTCCGGCAGGGCGTCGATCAGCGCGGGCACCCGTTCCATCACCCGCTCGGCCAGCGCGCGATCGGTCGTCACCAGCCAGACGGGCGAGTTGTAGCCATGTTCGGCCTGCCCGACGAGATCCGCAGGCGACCAGCTCAGGATCGGCGCTGGCATCGGCCACGACCATGCTGTCGGTCGGTCCCGCGAACATGTCGATGCCGACCTGCCCGTAGAGAATGCGCTTGGCCTCGGCGACATACTGGTTGCCGGGCCCGACAAGGATGTCGGCCTTGGGCAGGCCGAACAGGCCGTTGGCCATGGCGGCCACGCCCTGAACGCCGCCCAGGTTCAGGATCACATCGGCACCGCAAAGATCCATCGCGAAGAGGATGGCGGGCGGAATGCCCGTATGCCGGGACGCGGCGGCGAGCAGGCCGTCACATGCGGAACGCCCGCGACCTTGGCGGTCGTGATGGTCATGATGGCCGATGCGATGTGACTGTAGCGCCCGCCCGGCACATAGCAGCCCGGCAGACGAGACCGGGATCTGCTTCTGCCCGGCCATCAGGCCCGGCAGTATCTCGATCTCGCAATCGGTGATCGTGTCGCGCTGCGCCTCGGCAAAGCGGCGGATGTTGCGGTGGGCAAAGCGGATGTCGTCTTGCAGCTTTTCGGGCACCAGCGCCGCCGCCCGTGGCGCGCGTCTCGGGCGAGACGATGATCTCGCCATGCCACTTGTCCAGATCGCGGGCGAAGCGGATGGCGGCGGCATCGCCGTCCCGCCCTATTTCGTCCAGCATCGCCTCGACCGAGGCGCGCACATCCGGTCTGCCCCGCCTCGGCGGTCCGGGTCGATTTCTTCAGATAGATCATGGTCATGGATCGCTCACATACGGCCCTTCCAGGGCACGACCCTGCGCTCGATGAAGCGCATCAGCATGTCGAAGGCATAGGCGATGATCGCGATGACGATGATGCCCATGATGACGGTCGAGGTTTGCAGGAACTGGCTGGCGGTCAGCACCATGTAGCCAAGCCCCTTGGTCGCGGCGACCATCTCGGCGGCGACGAGCGTGGTCCAGCCAAAGCCGATGCCGATGCGCATCGCCGTCAGGATCTCTGGCAGGGCCGAGGGCAGGATCACCTGGCTCATCACCTGCCAGCGGCTGGCGCCAAAGGAATAGGCGGCGTGGATCTGCTCGATCGCCGCCGACTTGACGCCCGATCGCGCGCCAAGTGCCACGGGCGCGAGGACCGACAGGAAGATCAGCAGCACCTTCGACGTCTCGCCGATCCCGAACCAGATGATCATCAGCGGCAGGTAGGCCAGCGGCGGGATCGGGCGGTAGAATTCGATCGGCGGGTCGAAGATGCCGCGAACGAACGGGCTCATTCCCATGGCGATGCCCAAGGGGATGCCGATCAGGCAGGCGAGGAGGAACGCACCGAACACGCGGGCGGCCGAGATGCCGACATGCTCGAGAAAGGGCGTGTTGGTGAACCCGTTCTGCCAGACATTGACGAACTTGCCCAGGACGGCCTGGGGCGAAGGCAGGAACATCGGCTTGACCCAGCCCATGGTGGTGACCAGCCACCAGACGAAGATGATGCCGAGGATCGACAGCACCGAGAGCCAGCAGCGTATCGCCCTGACCGGGCACGCCATAGGTCTCGCCGGGTTTGGTGGCGCGGGCCTTCATCAGGAAGAAGAAGCATGCCCTTCTTCTTCGAGCGGGTGTCGGGATAGGCCTGATCGGTCATGCCGCGGTCCTCCTCGTCCGAAAAGATGATCTCCAGGACCTCTTCGCGCAGGGCGATGAACTCGCGGCTGGCCTTGACCTGGCGCGCGGGCGTTCCGGCCAGGAACTGCCGCGAGAAGGGCAGATCGAACCGATGGGCGATCCGGCCCGGGCGCGGGGACATGACGATCAGCTTGGTGCCCATGAACAGCGCCTCTTCCACCGAATGGGTGATGAAGAACACCGATTTGTGCGTGGTGTGCCAGATGTTCAGGATCAGCTCCTGCGCCTTTTCGCGCGTCAGCGCATCCAGCGCGCCCAAGCGGTTCGTCCATCAGCAGAACCTTGGGGTCGCAGGTCAGCGCGCGGGCAATGCCGACACGCTGCTGCATGCCGCCCGACAGCTTGTAGACCGTCGACGTCTCGAAATCGGCAAGGCCCAGCAGCTGCGATGAAGCCGCGCGCGATCTCGTAGCGCTTCGCTTCGGCCACGCCCTGCAGCTTCAGCCCGAAGGCCACGTTGTCGAGCACGTTCAGCCAGGGCAGCAGCGCATGCTTCTGGAACACCACCGCGCGGTCGGCGCCCGGGCCCCTGAACCTTGGCGCCGTCCAGCAGGATCTCGCCCGACGATGGGGACAGGAAACCCTGCGATCAGCGACAGCAGCGTGGACTTCCCGCAGCCCGATGCGCCAAGCGCCACGACGAAATCGTCATCCACGATATCGAGGTCGATCTTGCGCAGTGCCTCGACCGGCGGTCGACCGTCAGCGGTGGGATAGATGACGGATGCCTGCCTGATGTTCAGTCCCATTCCTGCCCCCGCTGCGACCGCTGCACGCAGCCGGAAGCGGGACTGGCCCGCTTCCGGCGCAAGCGCGTCAGGCTTACTTCGCGGCTTCGGCGATGGTGGTGTTGACGAAGGCCGAATAGTCGTCGACCGCCGCGTCGATCCGGCCTGCCTTGACCAGGAAGTCCGCCGTTGTCTTCATGTTGGCCGCGGCACCGCCCAGCCAGGTCGGCGCCAAGCTGGTCGGCCAGCGGGATGAAGGTGAAGCCCTTCAGGATGCTCGGGCACCTGATCCGGGGCGGCGCCGGTCATCTCGGCGATCTTCTTGACCGGCATCGCTGTCGGCGCGTCCAGGCGGCGGGATCGGCCAGATAGGCCATGTTCGCCTCGTTCATCGTCTTGGCGAAGGCGACCATCGCATCGGCATTGGCGGCGGCGAATTCGGTGTTCACGACCCAGCCGTCAAAGGTCGGGATAGCCCCAGGCCGCCGTCTGGTCCGCGCCCACGATGAAGGTGCCGGTCTGCAGGATCTGGTTCTGCACCGGCTCCCAGATGAAGGCCGCATCGACCTGACCCGAATCCCAGGCGGCCGCAATCTGGTCGGCCGGCAGGTTCATGATCGTGACATCGGTTTCCGCGATGCCGGCATGGGTCAGCGCGCCCATCAGCGAGTAATGCGCGGTCGACCCGACCGGCACGGCAATGCGCTTGCCCTTCACGTCTTCCAGCTTGGCGATGCCGCGAGTCCTTCTTGGCGATCAGGCTTTCGGCGGTGCCAAGGCCCTGGGCGATCATGAACAGCTGGATCTCAAGCCCCTGGCTGGTGCCGATCGCCAGCGGCGACGAGCCAAGCTCGGCCACCTGCACATCGCCCGAGGCCATGGCGGCGATCACTTCGGTGCCCGATCCGAACTGACGCCATTCGATCGTCCAGCCGGTCGCCGCGTCGAACTTGCCTTCGGCGCGCGCCACCTGCATCGGTGTCGGGCTGCCGAAATGGCCGATGATCACATTCTCGGCCAGTGCGGCGCCAGCGGTCAGCGCCAGCGTGGCGGCGCCGATCATCAGCTTCCTCAAGGTGGATGTCATGTTGTCGTCTCCTTGTTGGTGTGGGGATCCGGCGCATTCGCGCTTTTCGTGGGCGGGTGTGGTTCCGCCATGTCGGCATTGATGCCGTCCGATGTCGCAAAGGCAATGATTTCGCCAACCAGCAGATCGAGCGTGTCGAAGACGGTGACATCGGGGGCGACAGCGTCGCGATACAGCGAAAATTCCGTGCAGGCGACCATCTGCACCTGTCGCGCCGCGCGCCAAGCAACTCGGCCGACGCGGCGGCAAGCACCGCGCGCGCCTCGGCGGTCCGCCCCGTGCCTTGATCTGCCGGATCGCGGCCAGCATCGCGTCCTCGTCCGCCGCATAGACGGCGATCAGCCCGGCATCCGCCAGCGGTCGGTCGAAAAGGCCGATCTGCCGCACCGCCGGCGAGGCGAGGATGCCGACCGTGCCGCCCTTCGCCACGAGTCCGGCCGCATGCGGACCGACAGCGCCACCATGTCGATCAGGGGAATCGCCGTCGCCTGCCGGATGGCGGGCGCATAGTGATGCGCGGTGTTGCACGGCATCGCCAGCGCCTCGGCACCCGCCGCCTGCAACCGCCGCGCCATCGCCGCCAGCACCGGACCGGGATCTTCGCCCGTGCCCTCGATCAGGTGACGGATGCGCGAGGGCACCTGCGGGTTCTGGTCGACGATCAGCGGAAGGTGGTCGGCATCGTCCGACGCGGGGGTGGCGGCGATGATCCTCTGCATCAGAAGGACCGTCGCCTCGGGCCCCATGCCACCGAGGATGCCGACGCGCCTCACGCGGCGCACTTCCGACGGCGCGCCTGCGCGACGACTCAGACGCAATGTCGGGGGCAGGATCGCGCATCACGCTACTCGGCGGCATGGCGCGCGGGCGCGTCGGCAAAGACTGCGTCATAGCCGAACAGTGCCGCCGACCCGCCGGTATGCAGGAACACGACACGCTCGCCCTTCTTGAAGCGGCCCTTGCGGCAATAATCGATCAGGCCTGCCGCGGCCTTGCCGGAATAGACCGGGTCCAGAAGAATGCCCTCCAGCTCGGCGAACATCCGGATCGCCTCCAGCGTATCGGCCCGCGGAATGCCGTAGCCCGCGCCGACATAATCCGTATCCGCCACCACGTCGCCGCGCTGCACGACGCCCGGGCAGCCCAGCTTTTCTGCGGTCTTCACGGCCAGGTTGAAGACGTTTTCCTCTTGCTTGGCCTGTGGCGCGCGCACCCCGAAGCCCAGAAGCGGAATGCCGGCATTGATCGCCTTCAACCCCGCGATCAGCCCGGCCTGCGTGCCGGCCGATCCGGTGGCCGTGACCAGATGGTCGATCACCAGCCCCCGGTCGTTCGCCTGACCCAGAAGTTCGAAGGCGCAGTTGACATAGCCAAGCGCCCCGGTCGGGTTCGAGCCGCCACCGGGAATGATGTAGACCTTGCGGCCCGATGCGCGCATGTCCACCGGCAACCGCTTCCATCTCGGCCTGCATGTCGACGCCGCCCGGCCGCTTTTCGGTCGCGGCACCGTGCAGGTGATCCAGAAGCACGTTGCCGTTTTCGTTGTAGTTGTGGTTGTTCGAACCGGTCCGGTCCTCCAGCAGGATATGGCAGGCCATGCCCAGCTTTGCGGCAAAGGCCGCCGTCTGGCGGGCGTGGTTCGACTGGGTGGCCCCCTGGGTCATCACCACGTCGGCACCCATCGCCTGCGCCTCGGCCATCAGGAATTCCAGCTTGCGGGTCTTGTTGCCACCGGTCGAAAGACCGGTGCAATCATCCCGCTTGATCCAGATTTCCGGCCCGCCAAGGTCGCGGCTCAGACGGTCAAGACGTTCCAGCGGCGTTGGCAGATGGGCCAGGAAGACCCGGGGAAACCGGGACAGATGCATGATGATTTCCTTCTGAAACTTGCGTGATTTCAACAGTTACACGAAGTTTTCCGTCGTGCAATTTCAGAATACTCCAGTTATCATGCACACCGTGCATATTAGAGAGGTGCGCGATGCGGCTCGAATGGCTGGAGGACGTGCTGGCGGTCGCCGAAACCGGCTCGTTTCAGGAAGCGGCCGATCGCCGCAGGATTGACCCAATCGGCCTTCTCGCGACGAATTCAGCATATCGAGGAACAGACTCGGCGTCGAACTGTTCGACCGGACGCGCAAGCCGGTGCAACTGCTTCCCACCACGGCGGACCAGCGCGACCAGATTGCGCGAGCTGGCGAATGACCTGCGTCAGCTTGTGTCCGACCTGCGCCGCGGCGAGCGGATCGCGTCGAACCGCATCGCAATCGCAAGTCAGCACGCGCTGACCACATCGTTCACGCCCCGGGTCGTCCGCGCGATCCACGCGCGCCACGAGGCGGCGCATGTCCGTCTGCGGTCGGCGAACCTGGACGAGTGCTTTTCGCTGCTGCTGTCGCGTCAGGTCGACATCGCGATCGTCTATCGCCTGCCGGGCGAAGATCACCCCATCAGCCAGTCCTTCGTCGAGACGATCGTGATCGGAACCGACCGGCTGGTTCCGGTCGTCGCGACCACGGCTGCAGATGAGTTGGCCCGGCAGATTGCCGCAGGAGAGCTTCCCTACATCTCCTTTCCGCCCGACGTATTCCTTGGTGGTGTGCTGGACCGTGTCGTCCTGAACCGGTTGCATCACCTGGCGCGTCCCATCCCCAAAGCCGAAACCGCGCTGACGCTTGCCGCGCTTGAACTTGCGATGGTTGGTGTGGGGGTGGCCTGGGTGCCTCTGTCGCTGGCAAGGAACAGGATCGACGACGGAAGCCTTGTCGATCTTTCGGCCGATCTTCCGTGGTGTCAACTGGAGGTGACGTCGGTCAGGCTGTTCGGCAACCCCTGGCCAGTCGCCGAACTCGGTCTGGTCCGAGATCCTCGCTACCGGGTCGTGATCGCGCGCTGACGGCCCGGGGTCGGGTCGAAGACGTCAGGCCCGCACCCGGCCTTGTTTGGTTGACCAGCGCGTGCGCTCTGCAAGACTGGAACATGGTCGGGAAAGCTACCTGCGGCGGCATCGTGACGCGAAATGCAACTAAAGCCCTGTCCGGACCTGAAGCGCATGTCGCGACAGCATCAGCTGACATCACGCCGTCAGGCGACGCGGCGCCCCTCAACCGAGACGTCGACCAGCCGGTCGCAGACGCGCGACGCGTGCGGCCTCGTCGTGGAAGATGCCCAGGATCGCCGCCCCGCGCGCCTTGGCTTCTTCGATGAGCGTCAGCACGACCTCGCGGTTTGCGGCATCGAGGCTGGCGGTGGGCTCGTCGAGAAGGAGGGCGGGATAGGCATGGGCGAAGCCGCGCGCGATGTTGACCCGCTGCTGCTCGCCGCCCGAGAACGTGGTGGGCGAAAGCGACCACAGCCGTTCGGGGATGTTCAGCCGACCGAGCAGACCTGCCGCACGGTCTCGCGCCTCTGCCACCGGAATGCCAAGCGCCAGTAGCGGCTCGGCCACCACGTCCAGCGTGGGCACGCGCGGCACGACGCGCAGGAACTGGCTGACATAGCCGAGCGTGTGGCGGCGGAGCGCGATGATCTGGCGCGGCTCGGCGTGGGCCACATCGAGGTCACCGACCATCAGGCGGCCCCCGGCGGTCAGGTAGTTGCCGTAGACCATCCGCATCAGGGTGGATTTTCCCGCGCCGGACTGGCCCGGTCAGCCCGACGCATTCGCCGGGATGCTACGGTCAGCGCAGCCCCCGCCATGACCGGGATCACCGTGCCGCCCTGATTGTGGAGGGTGAAGGACTTGGACAGGTTCTCGATCCGGATCATGGCGTCACACCTGCAGGACAGAAGAGACGAGCAAGCTGGGTATAGGCGTGCTGCGGGTCGTCCAGCACCTGGTCGGTCAGGCCCTGTTCGACCACGCGGCCCGATTTCATCACCATCAGCCGGTGCGCCAGAAGCCGCACGACCGCGAGGTCGTGGGTCACGATGATGACGCTGAGAGTCCAGGTCGCGGACGAGGCCGCGCAACAGGTCCAGCAGACGGGCCTGCACGCTGACATCGAGGCCACCGGTCGGCTCGTCCATGAACACCAGCCGCGGCGAGGTCACCAGGTTCCGCGCGATCTGCAGGCGCTGCTGCATGCCGCCCGAAAAGGCCGAGGGGCGGTCGTCGATCGCGGTCGGCGGCGATCTCGACCCGGCCCAGCCAGTCGAGCGGCCTTGCCGCGGATCTCGTCCGTAGTGCCGCGCGCCGACGGCCATCAGACGCTCGCCGACGTTGCCGCCCGCGCTGACCGCCCATCCGCAGCCCGTCGCGCGGGTTCTGGTGGACATAGGCCCAGTCGGTGCGCGACAGGCGCCGCCGTTCGGTCTCGGACATCGCCAGCACGTCGCGCCCGTCATAGGCGATGCGGCCCAGGTCGGCGCGCTGGTGGCCCGCGAGACAGGACAGAAGCGTGGACTTGCCCGAGCCGCTTTCGCCGACGATGCCCAGCACCTCGCCGGGGAAAAGGTCGAAGGACACATCCGCGCAGCCGATGCGGGTGCCGTAGCGTTTGGTCAGGCCGTCGACCTTCAGAAGCGGCTGGTCGGTGGCAAGCGTTCATCACCGTCATGGCGCAACCTCTGTCCGGGCAAATTCCTTCGAAGGAACTTCCGAAATTCTGGAGAATTCTGGTCCACGCCCAGCCGCCCCTTCATGCCCTGCGCCCGTCGCCCGGCGCAGAAATCGGTGTCCGAACAGACGAACATCCGCCCGCCCGCGTCATCGGTGATCACCTCGTCGAGATAGCTGTCCTTGGCGCCGCAGAGGTCGCAGTCATGCGCGGCCTTGGAGGCGTGTGAACGGGTGGTCGTCGAAGTCGAGGCTGACGACCTCGGTCCAGGGCGGCAGGGCGTAGATCCGCTGTTCGCGCCCCGCGCCGAACAGCTGGATCGCCGGGTTGCCCGACAGTTTCGGGTTGTCGAACTTCGGGATCGGCGAGGGGTCCATCACATAGCGCCCCTCGACCTTGACCGGATAGGCGTAGGACGTCGCGATCTGCCCGTGCCGGGCGATGTCCTCGTAGAGCTTCACATGCATCAGCCCGTATTCCTCCAGCTCGTGCATCTTCCGCGTCTCGGTCTCGCGCGGTTCAAGAAAGCGCAGGGGTTCGGGGATCGGGACCTGGTAGACGAGGATCTGGCCGTCGGTCAGGGGCGTCTCCGGGATGCGGTGGCGGGTCTGGATCACCGTCGCCTCGGCTGTCGCCTCGGTCACCGCCACCCCGGCGGTGCGCTGGAAGAAGCGGCGGATCGAGACGGCGTTCGTGGTGTCGTCCGCGCCCTGGTCGATGACCTTGAGCCGGTCCTCGGGCACCAGGCAGGCCGCCGTCACCTGCACCCCGCCCGTGCCCCAGCCATAGGGCATCGGCATCTCGCGGCTGGCGAAGGGCACCTGATAGCCCGGCACCGCGATGCCCTTCAGGATCGCGCGGCGGATCATCCGCTTGGTCTGTTCGTCGAGATAGGCGAAGTTGTAGTCGGACATCATGCCGATCCGTGTTCGGAGGAGCGGCAGTGCCTGTCGGCGACCGACGAGGCCGGTGGTTCGCCTGCCGCGAGCATGGGCCTGGTCGTCGCATCGGCGCCGCGCGCTGACTTGGCGTCTCGACGCTGTTCCGGGATGCCAGACCGCCGCGGACGATGTCCTGGCGGCGCATGGCATCCCGGCGATGCGCGACCGGATCTGACCGGCAGCGAGCGGTCGATGCGTGGAGGCCGACAGCTTCATTCCGCCGCCTCCTGCAGCGTCATGCGCCTCGGCCCGCAGTTTGCGGACCAGTTCCAGCTCGGCCTGGAAATCGACGTAGTGCGGCAGCTTGATGTGTTCGAGAAACCCGGTGGCCTGGATGTTGTCGCAGTGCATCAGGACGAACTCCTCGTCCTGCGCCGGGGCGCCGGTGTGGTCCTCGCCCAGTTCCTGCCAGCGCAGCGCGCGGTCGACGAGGCTCATCGCGATGGCCTTGCGTTCGGATTGGCCGAAGCACCAGCCCGTAGCCGCGGGTGAACTGCGGTGGCTCGGTCTTCGACGCCCTTGAACTGGTTCACCGTCTCGCATTCGGTCAGCTCGATCTCGCCGATCTCGACGGCGAAAGCCCAGCTCGGGGATATCCACCTCGACCGCCACCCGGCCGATGCGCAGCTCGCCGACGAAGGCGTGGGTCCGGCCGTAGCCGCGCTGGGTGGAATAGGCCATCGACAGGACGAAGCCCTCGTCCCCGCGGGTCAGCGCCTGCAGGCGCAGCGCGCGGTCGGCGGGCAGTTCCATCGGCTCGCGGGTCAGGTCGGGGGGCGTGGCGTCGCGACGGGCGGTGCGGTCTCGATCAGGCCGTCGCGGTTGAGGAAGCTCGGTGACATGCGGGACCGCGGTCCCGCTCGCCCCGGCCCTCTGCCCCGAGGGGAGAGGGTGGCGCCGTGCGCGGCGCCGTCGCCCTCGGCCATCAGTGCGAAGTCCAGCAGGCGGTGGGTGTAGTCGAAGGTCGGCCCCAGCACCTGCCCGCCCGGCAGGTCCTTGAAGGTGGCCGAGATGCGCCGGTCCACGGCCATCGCGCCGGTGTCGACGGGGCTGCGAGGCCGCAAGGCGGGGCAGCGTGGTGCGGTAGGCGCGGATCAGGAACACCGCCTCGATCAGGTCGCCGCGCGCCTGCTTGATCGCCAGCGCGGCAAGGTCGGGGTCGTAGAGCGAGCCTTCGGCCATCACCCGGTTCACGGCCAGCCGCATCTGCTCGCGGATCTGCGGGATGGTCAGTTCGGGCACGGCAGGGTCGCCCCGGCGTTCCTCGGCCAGCCAGGGTGCGCATTGTCGATGGCGCGTTCGCCACCCTTGACGGCCACATACATCAGATCGCCTCCACGCGGGTGGACCGGGGCAGGCCGGCGATGCGGTCGCCGGCGGTGAAGAGGGTGTCGAAGCCCAGCGGGAACAGCGCCCGGTTGGCGCGGAAGGCGGCGGTTTCGGGCAGGTTCAGCCAGGTTGCCGTCTCGATCCCCGGGCCGGTCAGGCGCGGGGCCGTGGTTCACCAGCCGGTCGCATTCGACGATCAGCGTGGCCGAGCGGTCGGGATAGTCCGGCTGGCCGATCCGGAAGCGGCGTGACGGGCTGCAGCGCCGCCCATGTGCCCAGCGCGAAGTCGGCGTCTTCGGCGGCGACCAGCGGCGCGCCGATGTGGAAGGCGATCCAGTCGCGCACCGCCGGGCAGTCGGCCGCGCCCGGCAAGATGCAGGCGGCGTCGTCGGGTCGGTCAGGATCAGAAGCGCGACGCCCGCCGCGACCGACAGCGGCGCGGGCGGCGGGCGCCCGGACACGCGGCGGATCGTGCCGGGACGGGCCATCGCCTCGAGGATCTCGCGGAAGGCGCGGGCGGACTGGACCGGAGCCTCGGTGAAGCCGCCCGACAGGGCGTCGGCGATCATTTGTCCTCTCCCCGGACCATGGTGAAGAAATCGACCTTCGTGCCTGCGGCCTTTTGCGGCACGTGCGTCGCGCGCTGCCTCGGCCTCGGCCGCAAGCGGCTGCAGTACCTGACGGGCCAGATCGTCCGGCCCGCATCGGTCTGCATCAGCGCATCCGCGACCGCGGCGCGGCAGCGCATGGGCCTTGTCGCGGCCCTGCACCCAGGCATGACCGACCGTCGCCGCGAGGCCAGCCGGACCGAAGCGCGGGTCACGGTCATCTCGCCCAGGTTGAACGGCGCGCCGGTCGCCCCGATCCGGCCCCGCACCATCACCGCGCCGACCTCGGGCGGGCGCAGGACGGTATGGGCCGGAAGGTCGGGCAGCAGCGCGGCCAGCCGTGCGGGCGGGGCCTTGGCCAAGGTGGCCATCCATGTCCTTGCGGGCCAGAGGCGACGCGTCGGTCATCGGCATCTCGACAAGTTGAGGGGGTTGTCCATGAGTACTAGACAACTATACAAATCATAGCTGACACGCAGCGCCCGGCCAACCGGAGAGTTGTGAATTTTTGATGACAGGATACGGCCGTTGACCAGCAGAACGCTCTGGTCCGCCATCGCCGGCTGCCCTGACCGACGAGATCGCGCGCGGGCCACTATCGCCCCGGTGACAGAGCTGCCGACCGAGGCGGCGCTTGTCGGCCCGGTTCGGCGTGAACCGCCATACGGTCCGTCACGCGCTGGCGGCGCTGGCGAAGGACGGGCTCGGTCCATTCCCGTCGCGGCGCGGGGGTGTTTGTCGCGCAGCGGCCGACCGACTATCCGCTTGGGCCGCGGGTGCGGTTTCACCAGAACGTGCTGGCCGCAGGCCAGACCCCGTCGCGCCGGATCAGCCGGACCGAGACGCGGCCCTGCGATGCCGACGAGGCGCGGGCGCTGCGGCTTGACGGCGGGCGAGCCGGTGCATGTGGTCGAGGGGGTCTCGCTGGCCGATGGCGCAGCCGCTTGCGGCCTTCCGGTCGATCTTTCCGGCGACCGCGCTTTCCCGATCTTCTGGCTGCGGTCCGGCGAGACGGGCTCGATCACCCGGCGCTCGCGGCCTGCGGGCTGACCGACTACACCCGCGCCGAGACGCGGCTGACGGCGCAAGCTGGCCGATCCGGTGCTGGCGCTGGCGCTGTCGGTCCGCCCCGGCGCGCCGGTCCTGCGGTCGGTGGCGGTGAATGTCGATGCCCGAAGGCAGCCCGGTCGAACACGGGCTGACCTGGTTTGCGGGCGAGCGGGTGACGCTGACGGTGGCCGATCAGCCCTGATACTTCTCCAGGAAAGCCTCGGCCTGCAGCGCGCGGAAGTCCGGCAGTGCGGTGCGGAGGCGGTCGTGGTTCCAGTCCCACCAGGCCAGCGCCATGAGACGGTCGGCGATGCGCGGGGGCGAAGCGGGGGCGCAGGGGCTGCGCCGGGTAGCCGGCCACGATCATGTAGGGCGGCACGTCCTTGGTCACGACCGCCCCCGAGGCGATGATGGCCCCGGCGCCGATGGTGACCTCGGGCTTGATGATCGCGCCGTGGCCGATCCAGCAGTCGGGGCCGAGGACCGTGCGGCGGGCGGCGCGGTGCGGCGAAGAATGCGGGGTCGTCCGGGGCGTCGTCCCAGTAGTTGCGTCGACCGGTAGAGGAAGTGGTGCAGGCTGGCATTGGCGATGGGGTGGTCGGTCGGGCCGATCCGCGTCATCGCGGCGATGTTGGCAAAGCTTGCCGACGGTGGTGTTGGCGATATCGGCGAAGTCGGTCGCAGTAGGCATAGGCCTCGAAGGTCGAGTTCAGGATGCGACTGCCCTCGCCGACCTCGGTCCAGGCGGCGAAGGTCGAGTTGACGACTGAGCAGCCGGGGTGGATCACGGCGCCGTCGGGGCTGAGGCGTGGCCCGCCGGCTTGGCAGGGTGCCCGGCGTCGGTCATGATCAGGCGGTTGCCTCTGCGGCATTCATGGGCGATTGCACCTTTGCTAGCGGGCTGCACTTGGGTCGGGGCCACCGAGGCGGGGAGTGACGTGAGGCAGGCCCACGGGATCACTCGCCCTTGATCAGCTTGCGCCGCAGCCAGCCGGACAGGCTGTCCATCGCCATCACCATCAGGATGATGAGGACCATGTAATAGGCGACCTCCTCCCAGTCCTTCTGGGTGATGATGGCCTGCGTCAGCAGAAGGCCGATGCCGCCGCCGACGATGGCGCCGATCACGGTGGCGCTGCGGGTGTTCGATTCGAGGTAGTAGAGGATCTGCGACAGAAGGATCGGCGTGATCTGCGGGATCACGCCGAAGCGGGCGCGCTGGAGGCTGTTGGCACCGGTGGACTGGATGCCTTCGACCTGTTTCTCGTCGATGTTCTCCAGCGCTTCCGAGAAGGTCTTGCCGAAGGTGCCGGCGTCGGTGATCGCGATGGCGATGGCGCCGGTCATCGGGCCGGGGCCGAAGGCGCGGGACAGGATGATGGTCCAGATCAGCCCGTCGACGCCCGCGGATGAAGTCGAAGACCCGGCGGGCGGCAAAGCGCAGGGGGCCGAGCGGATTGAAGTTGCGGGCCGCGAGGAAAGCCGAGCGGCAGGGC
This sequence comes from uncultured Alphaproteobacteria bacterium, assembly GCA_963736565.1. Taxonomy (GTDB): domain Bacteria; phylum Pseudomonadota; class Alphaproteobacteria; order Rhodobacterales; family Rhodobacteraceae; genus Aliitabrizicola. The sequence goes on along the minus strand of CAVTOW010000005.1, from coordinate 351,183 downwards.
CACAAGTGCTGCGGTCATCGTGCCGAGGAAGGCCATCAGGATCGTCTCGAAGATCGCCCAGGCGACGTCGCCGTGCCGCCACATCGTGTTGGTCCAGAATTCGCGAGACCATGTAGCCGAGGTTTGTGCGCGTCGGGGTCGATCCGGTCGCCGTCGTGGCCAGGCCGGCCAGTTCGCCAAAGGACTTGCCGTAGAACGGGCTGTCGAGCGTGAAGAACCAAAGCTCCCAGCCGGGTTCGTACTTGAACGTCTCGACCTTGGAGCGGGTGTAGCTGAAGCGGCCGGCATCGGTGGTGACGGAGACCTTGTTCTCGGCAACCGAGATCCAGTCGGGGATCGGCTCCGGCGCGGTCAGAACGGGCTTGCCGCCTTCGGGGCGGATGTCGATGGTGCCGTAGCCGGGCACGACATAGCGTGCGCCCTGCGTCGTCATAGGTGACGACATGACCGTCCCCGAGGTCGATGGTCGTCACCGGCCCGGCGATGGTCACCCAGTCGGGCAGCATGCCGTCGGGATAGGTGCCCTTGTTCTCGCCCTCGATGGCGACGATGACGGTGCCGGTGCGGTTGTCGCGGGTGACATGGGTCTTGTGCGACCAGAAATCGCCCAGAAGGATCGCGGCGTTGTCGAAGCGGGCGCGTTGCGCAAGGCCCGCGATGTCGAAGCTGATCGCGGCATAGACCAGGTAGGCGAGGATCGCGGCGGGCATCGCGAAGGCGAGGCGGCGCTTGCGGGTGAAGCACCGGGTGACCGTGTCGGCAAGGCTGGGTGCGAGGGTGGCGGTCATCGGCGTGCCCTTTCTGTCGACGCCGAGAACCACGCCCCCTGCCCTCTCTCCCCGCAGTTGCGGTGAGGCGCCTCACCGACCCACGGGCGCGCAGGGCGGTTCGCTTTGCGCGCCGTAGCGCCGGGATGGTCGGGCCGATGGGCATGGTGGGGTGCTGTGGACATGGCTCAGGTCCCCTTCACCAGTTTCTGGCGGTAGCGGTCCGAGATCTGGTCGATCACCACGATGGTCACGAACAGAAGCGCGAAGATCGCCACCACCTCGTCATAGCGGCCCTGGCCCCATTGCATCGCGAGCTTCAGGTCATGGCCGATACCGCCCTCGCCGACGAAGCCGAGGATGGCCGAGGCGCGGACGTTGATCTCGAACCGCAGAAGCGCGTAGCTGAGCCAGTTCGGCGCGACCTGCGGGAATGACGCCCAGCCACATGCGCTGCGACCAGTTGGCGCCGACCGAGGCCAGGCCCTCGACGGGTTTCAGGTCGGCGTTTTCGGCGACTTCGGAGAACAGCTTGCCCAGGGCACCGCCGGTATGCAGCGCGATGGCGATGACGGCAGGCACCGGGCCACCGCCGAGGATGTAGATCAGGACCAGCGCGATGACGATCTCCGGGATGGCGCGGAAGCGCGTCCATCGTGCGGCGGAAGAGCGGGATCAGGCGCGGCCAGCGGGCAAGGCCGCGGGTGGCCAGAAGCGACAGCGACATCGCGGCCAGCGCGCCGAGCAGGGTGGCGACGGCGGCGATGTTCAGCGTCTCGATCAGGGCGGGGATGTGGTCCAGAAGATCGCCGGGCAGGATGGCGCGCTTTTCCCAGGCTTCGGACAGGACTTCGGACGGGAAGTCGAAGACCTGGTGCAGGCCGTCCAGAAAGCCGCCGGCGTTGCGCTCTTCGGCCAGCGACCAGCCCGGAGGCCATGAGGGCCACGAAGATGACGAGGAGGATGCCGCCATACATCCGCTTGCGGCGGACCATGTCGAGATAGGCCTCGCGCGGGTGCGGCAGGTCGGGGCGCGGCCCGGTTCGGGACCGAAGGCGACATCGACCATGGAACGGATCCGGAAAGGAAAAGGCCGGACCCCCGGGAGCGTCGGGGTCCGGCCGGGGACTGGCTTACATGCCTTCCTGCAGTTCTGCGGGCGGCGAGGATGCCGTCATAGGCGGAATGTTCGACCGGCACGAAGTCCTTGGCCTCGCCGGCGGCCACGGCATAGGCGCATTCGGCGTCGGTTTCCCACAGGTCGGCGGTCAGCTGGGTGACCTTGTCCTTGACGTCCTGCGGCAGCGCCTTGCGGACGACCATCGGGCCTTCGGGGATCAGCGTCGAGCGCCAGATTTCGACCAGGTTCGACATGTCGACAAGGCCCGCATCCGCAGCCTTGCGGAAGGCGCCCGAGTTGTAGCCGTCTTCCCAGTTGCCAAGGCCGTCGGCCCAGGACACGCCCGCATCGAAGTCGCCGTTGGCGACGCCGACGATGGTCTGTTCATGCCCGCCGGACATCTTCACTTCGGCGAAATAGCTCTTCCAGCTTGCCGTAGCTTGGCAGTCAGTTCGGCACCGGGGACAAGGTAGCCGGAGGTCGAGTTCGGATCGGCGAAGGCAAAGACCTTGCCCTTGGCCTCGTCCATCGAGGTGATGCCGGTGTCCTTGCGGGTGAAGCCGATCGAGTAGTAGCCGGTCGAGCCGTCGACGTTCTGCTTGGTCAGCTTCACTTCCACGGCTTCCGGGTCGGTCAGGTAGACCTTGGCATAGGCCGAGGCACCGAGCCAGGCATAGTCCAGCGTGCCGCCGAGCAGGCCCTGGATCACGCCGTCATAGTCGGCGGGGGTGAAGAGCTTGACCGGCACGCCGAGCTCTGCCTCGATCTTGGCGCGGAAGCATTCGTTCGAGGTCAGGCGGTCCTGGGCGTTCTCGCCGCCGAGGATGCCGATGTTGAATTCGTTGATCTCCTGGGCGAAGGCCGACGAGGCCATGATGGCGGTCAATGCGGTTGCAGTCAGCAGCTTTTGCATGGGTTCTCCATGAGGTTGAGGCCTTGCGGGCCGGGAAGTCATCTGGGGGTCACGACAGCATTAGGTTCCGCGTAGGTGCGGTCGGCTGTGGTGTCGGTGGGGATCGAGGTCGAGGTGGCGGCCTCGTTGAAGCTGTCGTCGGCGCCGTAGATCTCGCGCGCGACGCCGGTGGAAAGCTGGTCGGGCGTGCCGTCGAAGACGATGCGCCCGTCGCGCATGCCGATCACGCGGTCGCAGTAGCGCCGCGCGGTGTCCAGCGTGTGGAGGTTGGCGATGACCATGCGGCCATCCTCGACGTTGATGCGCTTGCAGCGTGTCCATCACGACCTGGGCGTTCATCGGGTCGAGGCGGGCGATGGGTTCATCGGCAAGGATGATCTTCGGGTCCTGCATCAGGGCGCGGGCGATGGCGACGCGCTGCTGCTGGCCGCCGGACAGCGCCTCGGCGCGCTTCGGGGCCTGTTCGGCGATGCCGAGGCGGTCGAGGATATCGAGCGCGCGCAGGATGTCGGCGCGGGGCCAGAGGTTGAACATCGTCTGAAGCGTGGAGCGGCGGTTCAGGATGCCGTGCAGGACGTTCGAGGCCACGTCCATCCGGGGCACGAGGTTGAACTGCTGGAAGATCATCGCGCATTGCGACTTGCCAGGCGCGGGCCTCGGCGCCCTTCAGGGCCAGCACGTTGCGGCCGTCGACCAGGATCTCGCCCGAAGTGGCGTCCAGAAGACGGTTCATCATGCGCAGGAAGGTGGATTTCCCGGCGCCAGAACGGCCGATGATGCCGACGAAGGCCGGGCGGTCGATCGTGAAAGCTGACGTTGTCGACGGCGGCCTTCTGGCCGAACATCCGTGTCACGCCCTGTACTTCCAGCATCGATCGTCCTTCGCCCTGCACCGGAACGGTCCTAGCGGGGGGATGTGACAGGGCGTCAAACCCAGCATGAAGCTTGTGTGACGCCCGCGACGCAAAAAGCGGCTTGGCGAAACGTTGCTCACGTCGATTGCTTGGCGGGGAGGGACGGCGAAGCTGGCGCGCGTCAGCGAGGGTCGCCCCCGCGAGGCAGTTTCGGTTTAAGCGACAGGTGGCAAAGTGGAGTAGCCTGGACGGCCCGACACCCAGGTGCGCCGAGGGGCCGCCGTCTGACCCTCGGGCCAATCGAGAAGCAAGAGGTCGGCGCGCTGACCGGGCGCAATACGGCCCCGGTCATCAAGACCCATGGCGCGTGCAGGATTGAGCGAGACAAGCTTCCAGAGCGCGGGCAAAGTGGCAACGCGGTCGGCATACAGCCGCACCATCGCCCCCAGCATGGCGGGGTAGTAGTAGTCCGAGGCGATGATGTCGCAAAGCCCGCGCGCGATCATCTCGGCGCCGCGCCGGGACTGCCGAGATGGCTGCCGCCCCGCATGGCGTTCGGTGCGCCCAGCACGATCCAATCCCCAGCATCGCGCGCCGCAACGAAGACCCGCTCGTGCATCGGAAACTCGGCCACCGTCGCGCCAAGACCACGGTAGTAGGCCCGGGTCTCGGGCTGGCTGTCGTCATGGCTGAGCATCGGCGCGTTGCAGGCCCGTCCAAGTGCGGCGATCCGTGCGATCTGGGCCGGTACGTCCTTGCGACGGCCCCAGACGGAGGCAAGGCGCGCCACGTAGTCGTCGGTCGGGACATGGGCGCGATGGGCTTGGTCCTGCATCTTCTTCAGAAAGCGCGGCGCGTGGAAGGATGTGACGGGATAGGGATCGACCTGGTCGAACGGCCGGTCCTGCACAGCGACTTCGGGGTCCAGTAGCATTGAGGTCGTATGGTCGTTGAACGCCAGCGCCGGGCGGTCAGGCCCGGCCAAGGCATGCGCGATCAGGGGTTCAGCCTCGTGACAGAAAGTCTCCCAACGAAGTTGAAGGCGGTTTTCGGTGGTCAGGCGGGGGCGCAGCGCGTCAAGCGTGCGGACGATCTGCCAGCCTGTTTCGATGCTGCGCAAGCCCGGTTCCCACGAGAGGGTAAGGGCATGATAGGCGGTGGCGATGCCATTGGCGGCCAGCTGGCGGTCGGTCTCCAGAAGTGCGGTCTCGACCGGGACCATCACGCCAGGGCGCGGCATCACCTGACGCTCGAAAGCATCGCCGTGCACATCGACAAAGGCAGGTGCCAGAATGCGCCCCTTGGCGGGGATCACCATAGCCCCGTCCAGGGGAACGTCGATGCCGGTGATCCGCCCGCCCTCGATCCGAACCGAGGCAATCTCGATCCGGTCGTCGAAGATGACACGGGCGCCTTCGATGACTTCTGCGGTCACGTCAGACGCTCCGCCTGATGGTACAGGCGCCGGGCGCCGGGCGTATCATGGGGTCGTTCGGACATGATGCGGGCAGCGAACCCCCTCAGGCGGGCGGGCTGCGATGACGACGCCAGGTGCATGACAATGACCTCCTTTTCAGGCGGTGCCGAAAGGGCGGGTAACAGTGTTCAACGACAGCAAGGCAACAAAGAGGTCACGGATTTGCAACACCTGGGCATTCCGTGGAGCATTTCGCATAGCGCATCTGCGGGTGAGAGACGTCCCAAATACCGAAGTTCCAACCAGCACTGCAGCCAAGTTCGCGACCGAGAAATGAGAGCCCTGCAGAGGCTGGTGATGAGCCGTGCCTTGTAACGGATTGGTGGAGCCGACGATCAGACAACCGCTACGTCCATCACCGCATATATTTCAGCAGCTTAGGCCCCCCAACGGCGGATTTTTTAACCCTGTTTTGTGACCGTGGCAACTTGGTTCAAAGATGCTCACGGATCGAAAAACGGGGTCAACGCCGACGACCTGTAAACACCCGTCGAGGAACGGTAGCTCTGGGCGGGGAGCGGACGCCCGTCTAGCCCAAACGAACGACGGGTCGTAGGCCACTGGCATAGCTGACGACAGACAGGATGACCTCTGCCAAGAGCGGCAAGGCGGTCGATCAAGGCCAGGTGAGCACTATCAAGCGAACGCAAGAGCCGCTCTGCACCGCTGACCGAGAGGGGGTCCGGCTTGCGCGAAGGCTCTGGTTGGACAGTTTGTGCTCGACACGTTTCTCTGATGACTGCCATGTTTGCAACACCGAGAGGATCGGACTGAAAGGGTTCCCACGAATGAAGTGCCTCAGCCTCATCATCTCCGCGCTCTTTCTTACAGTCTCGCTGCCGGCCTTCGCTCAAGAGGTGGCGGACCGCATCTTCACCGGCGGCCCGGTCCTGACGATGAACGACGCGCAGCCGCGCGCCGAGGCGGTGGCGATCAAGGACGGCATCATCATCGCGGTCGGCACCGCCGCAGAGATCGAGGCCTTCAAGGGCGAAGGCACCGAGGTGATCGACCTTGGCGGCCGAGCCCTGCTGCCCGGCTTCTTCGACGCGCATGGACATGTCTTCATCGGTGGCGTTCAGGCGCTGACCGCCAACATCCTGGCCCCGCCGGACGGCGACGTGAAGGACATCCCGTCCTTGCAGCAGACGATCCGCGACTGGGTGGCCGCGAACGAAGAGACCGTCAAGGCGACCGGCATCATCATGGGCTTCGGCTGGGACAAGTCCACGCTTGCCGAAGGCCGCGACCCGACGCTGGCCGAGCTTGACGCGATCTCGACCGAATACCCGGTGCTGCTGATCCACCAGTCCTCGCACCTTGGCGCGCTGAACAGCCTGGCGCTGGCCAAGGTCGGGATCACCCGCGACACCCCGAACCCGCCCGGCGGCGTCATCGTCAAGGACGCGGACGGCAATCCGACCGGCATCCTCGAGGAGAACGCCTTCATCGGCTCGGCGATGAAGCTGCTGGCCGACCTCGATCTCGAGTCGATGAAGACGATCGCCCAGGCCGGATCCGAGCTCTGGGCCGAATACGGCTATACGACCGCGATCGAGGGCCGCTCGACCCCGCCGCAGGTCGATGCGCTGCGCATTGCGGGAGAGGAAGGGCGCTTCAAGATCGACGTGCTGACCTATCCCGACATCCTGATCACCGGGATCGACTACATCAAGGATGCCTACAGCCCGACCTACACGAACCGCTTCCGGGTGGCGGGGGCGAAGCTGACCATCGACGGCTCGCCGCAGGGCTTCACCGCGCTGCGCGACCGGCCCTACTACGACCCCGTGGGGAACTACCCGCCGGGCTATCTTGGCTATGCCGCCGCCTCGACCGAGCTGGTCACCAAGGCCATCGACGACGCTTTCGGCGCCGGCATCCACATCATCACCCATGCCAACGGCGAGGGCGCGTCGGACGTGCTGATCGCCGCCGTGCAGGCCGCGACCGACAAGTATGGCGTCGATCCCGAACGCCGCCCGACGCTGATCCACGGCCAGTTCATGCGCGAAGACCAGATGGACTCGATGAACAAGCTGTCGATCTCGCCCTCCCTGTTCCCGATGCACACCTTCTACTGGGGCGACTGGCACCGCGACCATACGGTCGGGCCGGAACTCGCCGACGACATCTCGCCCACCGGCTGGGCGATGGAGCGGGGGATGAAGTTCTCGTCGCACCATGACGCGCCGGTCGCCTTCCCCGATTCGATGCGGGTGCTGGACGCCACGGTCACGCGCCGGTCGCGGTCGGGCGACATCATCGGGCCGGAACATCGGGTCGACGTGATGACCGCGCTGAAGGCGATGACGATCTGGCCCGCCTGGCAGAACTTCGAGGAAGACACCAAGGGCTCGATCGAGGTGGGCAAGCTGGCCGACCTGGTCATCCTGTCGGACGACCCGACCGCCGTCGACCCCGAGACGCTGGACCAGCTGACGGTCATGGAGACGCTGAAGGAAGGCGAGACGATCTATGTCGCCGACGCAGAAGGAAGGGCGGCTTGACTATCGCCCGCGCCTTGATGGCGGTGATCCGATGGCCGATTTCCTGCGCTATGCCACGTTGCGGTATGAAAGCGGGTCGATGAGGCCGGGCAAGGGCATCCGTGTATCCGGACAAGATGGCACAGATGCACTCCGGCGCCTGCGTGGCTGGGTTCCTTGCTGTCGGTCATCGGGTCGGAAGGGGCGTTCAAGACGTCGCTGAACTGACCCTATCCACATCGCGTGGCCTCGTCCCGAAGCTGCAGGGAATTCGGTTCCGCAGCGATCAATGAAGCGGGCTTTACCGCGCGACAGCACTAATCACTGCTCGATGTTGGCGCGTGAATTGTCGGGCCACCGGTCCACGAAGTGACTGATACCGGCTAGCGGCCGAAAGGTAGCACCTTCGGCCATACTCGCCTGGGCAGCAGCAAATACCGCGGCGATCATGGTGTCCTCGATGTTTCGACGTATCCTCGCTTCGGATCTATCGCTCGTCTTGAGCGTTTTCCTTACGGAACGCTTGGCGGTTTACCGGGACGGGTTCGACAGGGACCCGGCGGAAGCATGCCAAGTCGATCCCGCTTCTGAAGATGCCAGTCAGCCACATCTCTCGTACCCTGGCTGTTCGGATGTCGCCACAACCGGGACGTTGCTGGCTGAAACTCTTCGTTGGCTGGTATTTCGGCCTACTTAGGAGGGATATGGTGGAGCCGAGGAGGATCGAACTCCTGACCTCGTCATTGCGAACGACGCGCTCTCCCAACTGAGCTACGACCCCACTGGCGCGGTATTTGGCCGATGGGCACGGGCTTGTCAAGGCGCGGTCAGGCAGCCTGCGGTAGCGACTGGCGGACAAAGGCCGCGATCTCGGCTGCGGGACGGGCACCGGGCAGGCGGGCAACCTCGCGCCCGCGATGCCAAAGGATCAGCAGCGGAATTCCCCGTATTCCGAGGCGCTGGCTGATCTCTGGATGGTCCTCGGTGTTGATCTTCGCAAGCCGCGCCGCAGGGGCGAGCGACAGGGCCGCCTTGGCGAATTCCGGTGCCATCATCCGGCAGGGGCCGCACCAGGGCGCCCAGTAGTCGACAAGCAGTGGCAGATCATCGGTGCGCGTGGCCTTGTCATGCAGGCGCGGGTCAAGCTCTGCCACCTTGCCGGTGACGAGCAGGTCGCCGCAGCTGCCGCATTTCGGGTTTTGTCCCAGACGCGCGAGCGGGACGCGGTTCGTCTGGCCGCAGGTGGTGCAGGTGATCCGTGCGCTGTCGGACATGAAGAGCCTCTTCCATTCGCTTCACCGAATATGTGGGGAGGCAGCGGCACGGCGACAAGATGCCGCCGCGACCGACAGTTGTCCATTTTGGGAGAGGCATCTCGCCCTATCGGTTCATGCGGGCGATGCGTACGAACACGCACCGACCCACCCGCAAGCAGCACAGAAGTCTCCCGCCCTATTCGGCCGCTTCCATATAGCTTTCGACCGGCGGACAGATGCAGACGAGGTTGCGGTCGCCATAGACGTTGTCGACCCGGCCGACCGGGGGCCAATACTTGTCCACCCGGAAGCTTCCGGGCGGGAAGCAGCCCTGTTCGCGGCTATAGGGCCGGTCCCAGTCCGCCACCAGATCGTTCACAGTGTGGGGTGCATGCTTCAGCGGGTTGTTGTCGCGGTCGATCTCGCCCTGTTCGATGGCGCGGATCTCGTCGCGGATCGACAGAAGCGCCGTGATGAACCGGTCGATTTCGGCCTTCGTCTCGGACTCGGTGGGTTCGACCATCAGGGTTCCGGCGACGGGCCAGCTCATCGTCGGGGCGTGGAAGCCGTTGTCGATCAGGCGCTTGGCGATGTCATCCACAGTTACGCCCGCTTCCGCGAAGGGGCGGGTGTCGAGGATGCATTCGTGGGCGACGCGCCCACGGTTGCCCATGAAGAGCACCTCGTAGGCACCACGCAGCCGGGCGGCGATATAGTTGGCGTTCAGGATCGCGACCTTGGTGGCCTGCGTAAGCCCCGGGCCGCCCATCATCAGGCAATAGGCCCATGAGATCAGCAGGATCGAGGCGGAACCATAGGGCGCAGCGCTGACAGGCCCTTCGGCACCCCCGGTTTCCGGGTGTCCGGGCAGATGGGGTGCGAGATGCGCCTTGACCCCGATCGGACCCATGCCGGGGCCGCCGCCGCCGTGCGGGATGGCGAAGGTCTTGTGCAGGTTCAGGTGGCTCACGTCGCCGCCGATCTGGCCGGGCTTCACGAGGCCGACCATCGCGTTCATGTTCGCCCCGTCGATATAGACCTGCCCGCCATGGTCATGGGTGATCTGGCAGACCTCGCGCACGGTTTCCTCGAACACGCCGTGGGTGGAGGGATAGGTGATCATGCAGGCGGCGAGGTTGCTGCCCGCCTCGGCGGCCTTGGCGCGGAAATCATCAAGGTCGACGTCGCCGTTGGGGGCGGATTTCACGACGACCACCTTCATGCCGGCCATCTGGGCGCTTGCAGGGTTGGTGCCATGGGCGGAAACCGGGATCAGGCAGACGTCGCGATGATGGTCACCGCGCGCCCGGTGATACGCCTGGATTGTCAGAAGCCCCGCATATTCCCCCTGCGCGCCGGAATTCGGCTGCATCGACATGGCGTCATAGCCGGTGATCGTGCAAAGCCGTTCGGACAGGTCGCTGATCGCCTCGTGATAGCCCTGCGCCTGATCCCTCGGTGCAAACGGGTGGAGCGAACCGAATTCCGGCCAGGTCAACGGCATCATCTCGGCTGCCGCGTTCAGCTTCATGGTGCAGGAGCCGAGCGGGATCATCGCCCGGTCCAGCGCAAGATCGCGGTCCGACAGGCGGCGCATGTAGCGCATCATTTCGGACTCGGCGCGGTTCATGTGGAAAACCGGATGGGTCAGGTAATCTGTCTGCCGCAGCATCGCCTCGGGGAAACCGAGGGTGGCGCGGTGGGGCGGAACGCCGTCGATCCCGAAGGCACGCAGGATGCGGATCAGCACCTTCTCGTCGGTCGTCTCGTCAAGGCTGATGCCCACCCGGTCGGTGCCGATCTTGCGGAAGTTCAGCCCCTCGTGCCGGGCGGCGGCGAGGATGCCCGCTTGCCCCACGCCCACCTCGACGGTCAGCGTGTCGAAGAAGGCCTTCGGGCTGACCTTGGCCCCTGCGGCGCGCAGGGCGCGGGACAGCCGGTTGGTCAGGAAATGCACCCGCTCGGCGATGGCGCGCAGGCCCTTGGGCCCGTGAAAGACGCCATAGAAGCTGGCCATCACGGCCAGCAGCGCCTGCGCGGTGCAGACGTTCGACGTGGCCTTTTCCCGCCGGATGTGCTGCTCGCGCGTCTGGAGCGACAGCCGATAGGCCCGCCCGCCCCGCGCATCGACCGAGACGCCGACGATCCGACCGGGCATCGCGCGCTTCAGGTCGTCGCGGCAGGACATGAACGCGGCATGCGGGCCGCCATAGCCCATTGGCACGCCGAACCGCTGGGACGAGCCGACGGCAATATCGGCCCCCATCGCGCCCGGTTCCTTCAGCAGGCAGAGCGCCAGAAGGTCGGTCGCGACGATGGCGATGGCCTTTGCCTCGTGCAGCGCCGCGATCTGCGCGGTAAAGTCCTGCACATGGCCGTAGGTGCCCGGATACTGGAAGATCGCTCCGAAATACGCGCCCGCCTCCATCTTGTCGGGGTCGCCCACGACGGTCTCGATGCCCAGGGGTCGCGCCCGCGTCTCGATCACGGCGATGGTCTGGGGGTGGCAGTTGCGGTCGATGAAGAAGGCGCGGGATTTCGACTTGGCGGTGCGCTCGGCCATCGTCATCGCTTCGGCCGCTGCCGTGGCCTCATCCAGCAGCGAGGCATTCGCGACGGGCAATCCGGTCAGGTCGGCGACCATCGTCTGGTAGTTCAGAAGCGCCTCAAGGCGGCCTTGCGCGATCTCGGGCTGGTAAGGCGTATAGGCGGTGTACCAGGCGGGATTTTCCAGGATGTTGCGCTGGATCGCGGGGGGCGTGACCGTCCCGTAATAGCCCTGCCCGATCAGCGAGGTCATCACCCGGTTCTTCGCCGCCACCTCGCGCATCCGCGCCAGCAACTCGTGCTCGGCCAGCGGCGCCCAGTCGAGCGCGTCCTTCTGCCGGATCGAGGCCGGGACCGTCTCGGCGATCAGCGCGTCAAGCGACGTGACGCCCACCACCTTCAGCATCTCGGCCATCTCCTCGGGCGAGGGGCCGATGTGGCGGCGGTTGGCGAAATCGTAGGGATTATAGGCAGAGGGGGTGAAGGTCATCGTCGCTTCCTAGCAAGGCACGGGGGGCGGCCGGGGACAGAAAGACAGCCGAACCATTGCCGGAAGGCCGCACGGCCCTCCGGCTCGGTCCGGGTCGTCAGGCGATCAGGTCGTTGTATTCGTCTTCGTCCATGAAATCGTCGAGGACGCTCAGGTCATCGACCTTCATCTTGAAGAACCAGGCCGCACCAAGCGGGTCTTCGTTCACGAGGCCGGGCTTGTCCGCCAGCTTCTCGTTCACCTCGACGATCTCGCCATCGAGCGGGGCGAGGATGTCAGAGGCCGCCTTGACGCTTTCGATCACCACCACCTCGTCGCCCGTCGCCACCATCGCCTCGGCCTCGGGCAACTCGACAAAGACCACATCGCCAAGCTGTGTCGCTGCGTGCTCGGTGATGCCGACGACGACAAGATCGCCCTCGACGCGCAACCATTCATGATCTTGAGTGTATTTCATCGTGTCCTCAGCGTTTGTAGGTGGAGGGTCGGAACGGAAGCTCGCAGACGGTAACAGGCAGGCGCTTGCCGCGCACCTCTCCTGTCAGGGCCGTACCGGGTGCGGCGACGGCTGCGGGAACGTAGCCCATGGCCACCGGTGCCCCGACGCTGGGGCCGAAGCCGCCCGAGGTGACGGCGCCGACGGCCCCTTCGCCATGGAACAGTGGCGTCTCCTCGCGCATCGGCGCCCGGCCTTCGGGGCGCAGACCGACGCGGCGGCGGGACGGCCCGGCCTCAAGTTCCGGCAGGATGCGCCAGTCGCCGGGAAAACCGCCCGCGCGCGCGCCACCCGTGCGCCGGACCTTCTGGATGGCCCAATCCAGCCCCGCCTCGACCGGCGTGGTGGTGGTGTCGATGTCGTGGCCATAAAGGCAAAGCCCCGCCTCGAGCCGCAGCGAGTTGCGCGCGCCAAGGCCGATCGGTTCGACTTCGGGCTGGGCCAGCAGCGCCTCGGCAAAGGCAAGCGTCCGGTTTTCGGGAACCGATATCTCGAACCCGTCCTCACCTGTATAGCCAGAGCGCGAAATCCAAAGCTCCGCCCCGTTCCAGTCAATCGTTGCCACATCCATGAAGCGCATCGCGGCGACACCGGGCACAAGCCGCGCCAGCGCTGCTTCGGCCTGCGGCCCTTGCAACGCGATCAGGGCACGATCCGTAACGGCGATGACCTCTGCCACCTCCGAAAGATTCGCGCGCATGTGGGCGATGTCGGCCTCCTTGCAGGCGGCGTTCACCACGACGAACAGATGATCGCCCCGGTTGGCGAACATCAGGTCGTCAAGAATCCCTGCATCGGCGTTCGTGAACAGGCCATAGCGCTGCCGGCCCGGCTTCAGGCCGAGCACGTCCACCGGCATCAGCGCCTCGAAGGCCAGCATCAGCGGCTCGAGCCCCGCCCTGGGCCGCAGGATCACCTGCCCCATATGGCTGACATCGAACAGGCCCGCGGCGTCGCGCGTATGCAGATGTTCCTTCATCACCCCGGCAGGGTATTGCACCGGCATCTCGTAGCCCGCAAAGGGCACCATGCGGCCGCCAAGGGCGACATGAAGATCGTGCAGCGGTAGTCGCTTCAGATCGGACGTCTCAAGATCGGCCAAATGCCATTCTCCCCTTACGCCGGTCTGGTCATCGTCCGGCATCCTGCGGTCAGGCGATTGCCTGCCCGGTGATGCCCCCTCTGTCCCTTGCGCCTGAGAGTGTTATCCCGTCGGCGCCCCGGATCCATGGCCGGGGTCTCTCCAGAGTTCCGATGCCAGGACGGTCCCTTGCGCCTGAGAGTTTGCCGGGGCGGCTTCTCCTTCGGCACCGGCGCGGGCGGTGGCCCCGCCGGATTCTCCCGAACCTGACCTCATTTGGGTAGCCCGCCATCATCGGGGCTGGCAAGAGGGAAAGCGACCGGGCGGCCCTACAGTTCGGTCGGGGCTGTAGCCGGCACGACGGGCGCCACGGGACGCCGCGCGACATGCGGGTTCGCAATGACCCGGAAGGCCAGCCACATGGCGACGAGGCCGAAGATCACGCCGCCCGCCGCCTGCCCCACCAGCACCCCGGGCGCACCCCAGACCGCCCCGCCCGCCAGCGCAAAGGGAATCGTTCCAAGCGTATGGCGGCCCCAGTTCACGACAGTCGACCAGAACGGCCGCCCCAGGTTGTTGCACACGGCATTCGAGACAAAGATCACGCCGTTGAAGAAAAACGCGAGCGCCAGCGGCCCGCAGAACAGCAAGACGATCTCGCGCGTCAGGCCGGTGGCCGAGAACAGCTCGACAATGGGCCAGCGCAGCGCGAACAGCACGCCCGAAACGAGCACCGTCACAAGCCCGGTAAAGATCAACCCGTCGAGAAAGGTGCGGCGGACGCGGTCCATTCGCCCTGCCCCGAAATTCTGCCCGACGATAGGTCCGATCGCGCCCGACAGCGCAAACAGCACCCCGAAGGCCACCGGCGTCATCCGCCCCGTGATCGCCATGCCCGCCACCGCATCCTCGCCATAGGCCGCCATGGTGCGCGTGACGATGGCGGTGCCGACAGGGGTGGCGAGTTGCGTCAGGATCGCGGGCAGCGCGATGGCGAAGACGGGCCGCAGGTCGGCCGCGACCGAGCGGCGCGTGGGCGTGTCGAACCCACCATGGTGGCGGATGATGGGCAACAGTGCCACCGCCGCGATCACCACCCGCGCCACGACGGACGAGATGGCGGCCCCCGTCAGCTCCCACCCCAGCCCGAAGATCAGGATCGGGTCGAGGATCGCATTGGCCAGCGCGCCCAGCACTGTCGCCAGCATCGCCCGTTTCGCATCGCCATGGCTGCGCAGGATCGCCCCGCCGATCATGCCCACCATCAAGAGCGGCTGCGACGGGATGACGATCTGAAGGTAGTGCACCGTCAGGTCATGCGTCCGCCCGGTCGCGCCAAGCAGGGTCACCAGCGGCGAAAGGAACAGCCAGACCAGCGCCGCGAACATCGCACCGAAAAGCACACCCAGGATCAGCCCGTTCGTCGCCCGCGTGCGCGCCACGCCGGGCTCGCGCGACCCAAGCGCCCGTGCCGTCAGCGCGCCCGACCCCGATCCCCATGCCGATCCCGAACGAGGTGGTGAAGAACAAGAGCGCCCCGGCATAGCCGATCGCCGCCGCCAGTTCCGCGCGGCCGAGCATCGAAATGAAGATCATGTTGACGAAGTCGACGGCAAAGACCGCCATCAGCCCGACCGACGATGTCAGGGACATCACCGTCACATGGCGGAACAGGCTGCCTTCCAGAAACCGCGCCTGTGATCCCGCCACCGCCATCCGGGCCCTCCGCCCAGGACAGGGTGCATCCCCTGCCCATTTCCTGTTTCCAAATATCCTCGGGGGCGGGGTCCGGGGAGGGGGTGGAAAACCCCCACCCCGGGCCTCTCCACCCACTCGACGATCAGACTGGCAGGCGCAATTTCTGCAACAGCGGCATCACGTCCGCCATCTCGGGGCCAGCGTCGCGCCCCGTCAGCGCCCGGCGCAGCGGGCGGAACAGCCCCTTGCCCTTGCGCCCCGTCGCCTCCTTGACCGTGTTGGTCCATTCGCCCCAGGTCGCCTCGGTCCAGGGGCGCGGCGGCAAGAGCGCCATCGCCTCTTTCACGAAAGCCTCGTCCTCGGGGTCGACCAGCGGCTCGGCGCCTTCGGAAAAGAGCTGCCACCACCCGGCGAGGTCCGCCTTCACGGTGATGTTGTCCTTGGCCACAGCCCAGAACTGCGCGGCGAGGGCATCGGGCACACCAAGTGCGCGGATCGTTTCGGCAACGGCCTCGAGCGGAAGCGACTGGTTGTGCGCACGCGTCAGCGGGAACAGGTCCTCGGCGTCGAACTTCGTGGGTGCCGCCCCGAACGAGCCGATGTCGAACCCGTCGATCAGGTCCTGCATGGAATGGGCGAGTTCGACCGGCTTCGACGAACCGAGCCGCGCCATCAGCGACAACAGCGCCATCGGCTCCACCCCCGCCGCGCGCAAGTCGCGCAGCGACAGCGTGCCAAGGCGCTTGGACAATTCCTCGCCCTTCGCGCCCGTCAGCAGCGAATGGTGGGCAAAGGCCGGGGGCGTGCCGCCCATCGCCTCCATGATCTGGATCTGGGTCGCGGTGTTGGTGACGTGATCCGCGCCCCGCACGATGCTGGTCACGCCCATGTCGATGTCGTCGACGGACGACGCGAAGGTGTAAAGGATCTGCCCGTCGGCCCGGATCAGCACCGGGTCCGAGACCGAGGCCGCATCGATCGAGATCGGGCCGAGGATGCCATCGGTCCATTCGATGCGCGTCTGGTTCAGCAGGAAGCGCCAGTAGCCCTCGCGCCCCTCCGCACGCAGCGCCGCCTTGTCGGCATCCGACAGTTTCAGCGCCGCGCGGTCATAGACCGGGGGCTTGCCCATGTTCAGCAGCTTCTTGCGCTTCAGGTCCAGCTCGACCGGGCTTTCGAAACACTCGTAGAACCGTCCCGCCACCCGCAGCTGGTCGGCCGCCTCGCGGTAGCGGTCAAAGCGGAGCGACTGCTTTTCGACGCGGTCCCAGGTCAGGCCCAGCCAGTCGAGATCCTGCATGATCCCGTCGGCATATTCCTGTTTCGACCGTTCCTGATCGGTATCGTCCAGCCGCAGGATGAACGTGCCGCCCGCCTTGCGCGCGATCAGCCAGTTCATCAGCGCGGTGCGCAGGTTGCCGACGTGGATGTAGCCGGTGGGCGAAGGGGCAAAACGGGTGATGGTGGACATGAAACGGGCTCTCCTGATCCGACTGCTCTTTCACAAGGGGGCCGTTTTGTCCATATCGGGGCGGCAGGGTGGAAGGAGCCGACCATGACCGAGACCGAAGCCGAGGCCCCCGACTGGTCGCCCGTCCTGCCCCCGGGCATCGAGGATATCGAGCGTCTCGCGCGCGCCGCCATCGACGCCCTTCCCGACGCCTATCGCGCCGCAGCCGCCGCCATCGCGCTGCAGGGTCGAGGATTTCGCGACGGACGAGATGCTGGACGAGCTTGACCTTACCGATCCGTTCGAGCTTTCGGGGCTCTACGAAGGCACGCCCCTGACCGAAAAGTCGGTGATGGATCAGCCGCATGGGCCGGACACGATCTGGCTGTTCCGCCGGGCGATTCTGGATGAATGGGTCGACCGGAACGAGGTGCCGCTCGGCGAGATGGTGGCGCATGTCCTTGTCCACGAACTCGCCCATCACTTCGGCTGGAGCGATGACGACATCGCGGCCATCGACCGCTGGTGGGAATGATGCACAGCGAGCGTGCGTCACCGCACCGTTCTGACGGTGCTGTGACTGGTCAGGGCAGCGGCTTGCCCTAGACTTCCGGCATCACAACCGACGGAGGAACGCCCATGACAGACCCGAAGCTGACCCGCCGCCATGCCCTGTTTGCCGCTGCCGCCCTGCCGATGGCTGCAGCCCTTCCTGCGGCGCTCGCCACACCGGCCCAAGCTGCCGCCGAGATGCAGGGCGCGTCCTTTGCCCCCTATAACCGCTTCAAGCTCGGTGCGTTCGAGGTGACGGCCCTGCTGGCCGGGACGCGCACCGTCGAAGGGCCGACGGAAATCTTCGGGCTGAACGCGACGCCGGACGAGTTCTCGGCCCTGTCCAACGCGAACTTCATCCCCACCGACAAGGCGCAGTTCTTCTTCACGCCGACGCTCGTGAACACCGGGGCGGAGCTCGTGCTGTTCGACACGGGCCTTGCGCCCGAGGGCATCACGGCGGCGCTGGCCGCAGCGGGCTACACCCCCGACCAGGTGGACGTGGTCGTCATCACCCACATGCACGGCGATCATGTCGGCGGTCTGGGCGCAGCGGGCGCACCGACCTTCGCCAATGCGCGCTACGTGACGGGCGGGGTCGAGCACAACTATTGGGCGGGCGCAGGGAACGAAGCGTTCGAGGCCAGCGTGAAGCCGCTGAACGACAAGTTCACCTTCATCGACGATGCGGGCACCGTGGCGGGCGGGATCACCGGGATGGCGGCCTTCGGCCATTCGCCCGGTCACATGGTCTACATGATCGAAAGCAACGGGCAGCGCCTGGCGATCACCGCCGACACGGCGAACCACTATGTCTGGTCGCTTCAGAAGCCCGACTGGGAAGTGAAGTTCGACATGGACAAGGCCGCCGCAGCCGCGGCGCGCAAGCAGGTCTTCGGGATGCTCGCA
Organism: uncultured Alphaproteobacteria bacterium; assembly: GCA_963736565.1. Lineage (GTDB taxonomy): Bacteria > Pseudomonadota > Alphaproteobacteria > Rhodobacterales > Rhodobacteraceae > Aliitabrizicola. The sequence continues at coordinate 333,084 of CAVTOW010000005.1, read as the reverse complement.
GCCGACCGCGTGCCCTTCATCGGCTACCACATGCCCTTCCCCGCGCTTGGCTATGTCGAGCCGATGGGCGACGGGTTCCGCTATGTCCCCGCCAGCTACCAGATGATGCTGAACGGCTGAGAGTATCGGTCTTCGCGAAAAGAAAAGGGCGGCCCGGCGGGCCGCCCTTTTCCTTTGGTTGATCGGCGGATCAGGCGATCAGTTTTGCCGCGATCTCGACCAGCCGCTTGGCCTGATGTCCGATCGAGGCCTTGGCGGCGTCGTCGAAATCCTTGCCCTGGGTGTGGCTGTAGCCATAGGGGTTCCCGCCCGAGGCAAAGATCGCGCCGTCGGTATAACCCGGTGCCACGATGATCGACCCCCAGTGCAGGAAGGTGGTGTAAAGGCCGAGCAGCGTCGCCTCCTGCCCGCCATGCGGGTTCTGGGCGCTGGTCATGGCCGAGACGGCCTTGTTGGCAAGCGCGCCGGTGAACCACTGGCCGCCGAGCGTGTCGATGAAGGACCGCACCTGGCTTGCGGCACCGCCGAAACGGGTGGGGGTCGAGAACAGATAGGCATTGGCCCATTCCATGTCGGCGGGCGTGGCAACCGGGATCGACGAGGCGCGCGAGACCTGCGCCTTCCACCCGTCCTGGCTGTTGATCGCACTTTCCGGCGCGGTTTCCGCGATGCGGAGCAGCTTGACCTCGGCCCCGGCGGCGCGCGCGGCGTCGGCCGCAATCTCGGCCATGGTCTGGTTCGTGCCGTAGGTCGAGTAGAACAGGATGGCAAGCTTGACGGTCATCGGACACTCCATGTGATGAACTTGACCACGGTTTACCCTGTCGCGATGCTCTGCGCGATTGCCGATCTTTGCGCAGGTTCTGTGCGCTTGTGTCAAGTCGCGCAGGCCCGCTAGGGTGGCTCGTACCCACAGGACGGCGAAGATGACCGACAGCACCCCCCACCAGATACCGATCCTGACGCTGACATTGAACCCGGCGCTCGACATGGCGACCGATGTGCCGCGCCTGATCCCGGACGAGAAGCTGCGCTGCTCGGAACCGCGGCTCGATCCCGGCGGGGGCGGCATCAACGTCGCCCGTGCGATCCACGCGCTCGGTGGCGAAGCGCTCGCGCTGGTGGCCCTGGGCGGTCTGACGGGCGACAGGCTTGCCGAGTTGCTGCGCGGCGCGGGGATCACCTTTCTCGGCATAACCGGGCCGGGAGAAACGCGCCAAAGCCTGACCGTGACCGAGGACGAGACGGGGCGGCAGTTTCGCTTCATGCTGCCCGGGCCGGCCTGGGGGCCGGACGACCGCGCGAGGGTGTTCCAGTTGCTGCGCGCGGCCGGCAAGTCGGGCGCCTTCGCCGTCATCTCGGGCAGCCAACCGCCGGGCGTGCCCGTGGATTTCCCCGCACAACTGGCCGCCGCGATGAGCGGAATGGAGGTGGTGCTGGATACCTCGGGCAAAGCACTGCACGAGGCGGTCGAGCGGCCGATCCCGGGGCTGCGCCTGCTGCGGATGGATGGCGAAGAAGCCGAGGCGCTGGCGGGACGCCGCCTGCTGACGCGCGAGGAGACGGCGGATTTCGCACAATCCCTCGTCGCCGCAGGCGTCGCGCGGCAGGTGATCGTCGCGCGCGGCGCGGATGGATCAGTGCTGGCCGAAGCGGCGCTGCGTCTTCACGCTGTTGCCCCGAAGGTCACGGTCGTCTCCAAGGTCGGGGCCGGAGACAGCTTCGTGGGCGCGTTCATCCTGGCTCTGGCACGGGAACAGGGACCCGAGGCGGCGCTCTGCACATGGCGTCTGCGCGGCGGCGGCCGCAGTGATGACCGAGGCGACAGACCTGTGCCGGGCCGAGGACGTGGCGCGACTTGTCAAGGGATGCGAGGTGCGGCGGGTCTGACCAGTCGCACGCCCGAGACTAGGAGCGTTCCCGCCCAATGAAGCCACTGGTGCCAGTCAGAACCGCACTTCCGCCACAACCGCACGATGGTCCGAGGGCCACGGCATGACACGGATGTCGCTGCGGGGGCCATCCTCGCCGACGATGGCGGCATCGGTAACGGCCAGCCCCTCGCCCCGCGCAAAGATGAAGTCGATGCGGTCGGGGTGATCGTCGCTCGCCGCCTCGTCATAGCGCGGGGTCCAGGTGAAGGCCGGTTTCGCCACAGGATCGGGGTGGATCGCGCGATAGGCGTCGATGAACCCCTGATCGGCAAGCCGTTTCGTCGTCGGCCAGTTGACCGCGACGGGCTGCTGCCCGGCGGTGACGGCTGCCTCGGTCCAGTCGAGCCCCGATGGTTCGTTGAAATCACCGGTCACGAACACAGCTGCAGCACCGTCCGCCGCAGCCATGTCGCCGGCAAGCAGATCCATCGCTCCGCCACGGGTTTGCTCGGGCAAAGGAAACGGCCTCGGCTTCGGTCTTGATGAAGGGCGCGGGGCCATATTCGATCCCCAGCAACTGGTAGGGCTGGTAGGGTTCATCATCGAGATGGATGTTGAACAGCCAGACCGTCCTGCCGTCCACGTCGATCGGAACGCCGAGATCGTTCGCGCTGGCCGGGCCGATGGGATAGCGCGAGATGACCGCATTTGCCCAGAGCGCCTCGTTCTGCGCGGTCTGGTCGTAGACATGCCAGCCCAAGGCCTCGGCGATGGCCGGGGCCACGCTCGGCCCGGTCGCGGCACAGTCGGTGGCCGTGCAGGGGTCGGGTTCGACGCGGGTCTCCTGCAGCCCCACGATATCGGCATCCGCAGCGACTATGGCCGCCACGGTTTCCTCGATTCCCTTCGCCTCGTTCGCCCCCCCGCCCCAGATGTTGAAGGACATGACGCGAAGGGTGGTTTCGGCTGCGGCGGGAACGGGAAGCAGGGCGAGGGCAAGCAGAAGGCGCATCATCACACTCCGAGGCTGAGATCGCGACTACAATAGCTGGGGCCCATGACGGGTGCACGACTTCTGACCCAGGAACCGGGCGACGACTGGCGGCGCGCACCATGCCGTCTGCCCGCTGTCACTTCCTTGCCGACAGGGCCCGGAAGCCTTTCAAGAACAGAGATAGTAGACAATTAGGGTAATCCGGATTTCGAGACAAGTCGTAACCTGTTCATAGACCGCACCAACTGACTGGCGCGGCGCGGGACGATGAGAGGCCCCTGATATGACGAATAGAACGAACCGCTGCGCCCTTGGCGCGGCGACGGTGCTGTGTTGCCTTGCGGGCGCGGCATATGCGCAGGATCTGGGATTCCTGAACTGGACTCCCGGCAACTTCCAGGTGGATCAGGGGCGAGTCGGGTTGGGCATCGGAACTGCTCCCGACTACCTCGGCTCGGACGATCTGGTGGCGACCCCCCTTCCCTCGTTCGCTTTCTCGCTTGGGCGGCTCAACGTGCAGAACAACCTGCTCGGGGTCGAGATCGACATCAGGCCGGGGTTTCCCGCACCAGCCTCGGGTCAGGCCATCTTCGCCTACGGGCCGATCGTCCGGTATGATTCCGGCCGTAACGACGGAACGACGGTTGAAGACCCTGTCGTCGCGCTGACGACGCCGGTCGATGGTACGGTAGAACTGGGCGGGTTCGTCGAAGCGACGGTGCCGGTGGCGATGGGAGGCGACGCGCCCGCGTTGCTGACTGCGCGCTTTGCCGTCGTGCAGGCGCTCGACAGTCATGAGGGCGCGTCGGCCGATCTATCGGTCGGACTCCGTCAAGCCGCTGGGGCGGTGGACGGTCGGCGGCGGCGTGGCTGCGACCTGGGCGGATGGCGACTATACGGCCGCGTTCTTCGATGTTTCGCCGCAGGACGCGGCGTTGACGGGACTGGCCGCCTATTCCGCGTCGGGCGGGCTTCTCGACGTGGGCGTTTCGCTGTTCGCCTCGTATGCGGTATCGGAGCGGTGGTCGGTCGACGCGTTGGCGGGCTATACACTCGTCGAAGGCGATGCGGCCAAGAGCCCCATCGTGGCCGACCGGGGACGCGCTGAGCAGCCCTTTGCCGGCCTTGGCCTGACCTACAGGTTCTGACGTGAACGGGTTACGTCAGATTTTTCCCGCAGCCGGCAGGGCCGGTCTGGTGACATGCGTGTTGGCCGGAATGGCCACGGCGGCAGGCGTCAGCTTTGTCCTCATCTTCGCTATGCCGGGTGGTACAGGCACCATCGACCAGATGCTGCCTCTGAACGGGCCGATGAGCGCCTTGATCGCAGATGTCGTGCCCTTCGTATGGGTTGGCCTGTTCGGGGCGCTTGGGGCCGCGTACTGGCTGGTCGCGCAACAGCCGAACGGGCCGGGCGCCGAGGCGGTCGCGATACTTCTTCTGCTGGCGCTGTGCATCTTCTACCCGATCCTGTCCAGCGGGTTCGACTTTGTCCCTTTCGCCATTCTGGGCAACGCGATCGTCATCGGCTCGGCCCTCGTCTGCGCCCGGTTGTGCTGGCAAATCTCGCCGCTTGCCGGCCGCTTAATCAGCCTGATCGCGGTTTGGGTCGGGTTGGCGACGGTGTCGCTGCTCGCTCTCTTCTTCGAAGTGAACTTCTAGAAGTGGTCAGCCCTCGTCGCGCCAGCGGTTGACGATCGGGTAACGGCGGTCGAGCCAGAAGGCGCGCGTCGACAGGCGCGTGCCGGGGGCGGACTGGAAGCGCTTGTATTCGCTGAGGTAAAGCAGGTGCTCGACCTTCTTTACCGTAGCCTTGTCGAACCCCTTGGCAACCAGGTCGGCCACCGACTCCTCACGGTCGACAAGTCCCTCGAGGATCGCGTCGAGCACTGGATAGGGCGGCAGGCTGTCTTCGTCCTTCTGGTCGGGACGCAGCTCGGCACTTGGCGGCTTGTCGATGACGCGGGGCGGGATGACCTCGCCTGCCGGTCCCATCATCCACGGTCGATGATGCTCGTTCCGCCAGCGGCAGATAGAAAAGACGCGGGTCTTGTAGAGGTCCTTGATCGGGTTGTAGCCGCCGTTCATGTCGCCATAGATCGTGCAATAGCCGACCGCCACTTCCGACTTGTTGCCGGTCGTCAGCAGCATCTCGCCGAACTTGTTCGACAGCGCCATCAGTAGCAGCCCGCGCAGGCGCGACTGAATGTTCTCTTCCGTGACGCCGGGCTCGGTCCCTGCAAAAAGCGGCGCAAGCGCCTCGCCCACCGCCGCCTGCGGGCCGCTGATCGGCACGGTATCAAGGTTGCACCCCAAGGCGCTGCGCCACGGCCTCGGCATCGTCCAGCGAGGATTGCGAGGTGAACTGCGACGGCAGCATCACGCAGCGGACGTTCTGCGGTCCGATGGCGTCGGCGGCAATGGTGGCGACGATGGCGCTGTCGATACCGCCCGACAGGCCCAGCAGAACCTTGCGGAACCCCGACTTGCCAAGGTAGTCGCGCAGTCCCATGACCATCGTGCGATAATCGGCCTCGTGCCCGTCGGGAATGGTGGCAAGCGCGCCCTTGGCCGCCCGCCAGCCGTCGGGCGTGCGGGTGAAATCGACGTGCTCCACCCCCTCGTCGAACTGCGGCATCTGGACGGCAAGTTGTCCGCCGGGATTCAGCACAAAGGATGCGCCGTCGAACACCTGATCGTCCTGTCCGCCGATCATGTTGAGGTAGACCAGGGGCAGCCCCGTCTCGACCACCCGCGCGACCATCAGGTTCATCCGGACGTTCGGCTTGCCGCGATGATAGGGCGAGCCGTTCGGCACGAACAGGATTTCGGCCCCCGTCTCGGCCAGCGTCTCGCACACGTCGGGATGCCAGCTGTCCTCGCAGATCGGGATACCGATCCGAAGCGGGCCAAGGCGGACCGGACCATGGACATCGGCCGCGGCAAAGACCCGCTTCTCGTCGAACACGTCCGCGTTCGGCAGGTGGTGCTTCAGCACGGTCGCATGAACACGCCCGCCCTGAAGAATGTGGTAGGCGTTGTAAAGCTTGCCGCCTGCCCGATGCGGCGCGCCGATGCCAAGCGCGGGGCCATCCGCCGTTTCGGCAGCAAGACGATGCAGCGCGGCCGTGGCCTGTTCGACGAAGGCGGGCTTCATCACCAGATCCTGCGTCTGATACCCGGTCAGGAACATTTCGGTCAGCGCGACAAGGTCGCTGCCTGCGGCACGGCCCGCCTCCCATGCCGCCCGCGCCTTGGCGGCATTGCCGGCGAAATCGCCCAGCACCGGGTTCAGTTGCGCCATGGTCAGGCGGAAGGTGTCGGCCATCGGCATCTCCGGTCGGGCGCAGCGGCTGCGGGCGCTGCCTGAGGTTCTAGCAGGTTGTCGGGCGAGGAAAAGCCGATTGCGGGTGCGGCGGCTTGCGCGCCGTGGGCGGTGCGTTTACCCTCCCACGGTCGCACCGGCGCGGTTCAGCACAGGGCGCGCCGGAACAGACGTGCAGGAGGTTCGGACGTGGTGGGAACGGCAGGCACTCGGTTGATCCGGGCAGGGCTTCTGGCGGCGGCTCTGGGCGCTGTGCCGATGATCGCGGGCGCGCAGACCGACGGCGACGTGATCTCGAAGCAATACGATGACGGCAGCGTCTACGAGGGCACGTTCAAGGACGGCCGCCAGGACGGAATCGGCACCTACCGACTGCCGAACGGCTACGAATACACGGGCGAATGGGTCGCGGGCGAGATCAGGGGCAAAGGCGTGGCGCGCTTTCCCAATGGCTCGGTCTACGAGGGCGAATTCGCGGCGGGCAAGCCCCAGGGCAAGGGCAAGATCACCTTCTCGGACGGCGGCACCTATGACGGCGACTGGGTGGATGGCCAGATGACCGGGCAAGGCACGGCCCGCTATGCAAATGGTGCCGTCTACACCGGCAGCTTCAAGGATGCCCTGCATGACGGGCAGGGTCGGATGGAAAGCCCCGGGGGCTATGTCTACGAGGGCACCTGGGTCGCGGGCGTCAAGGAGGGCAAGGGCAAGGTCACCTATCCCGACGGCGCGGTCTACGACGGCGATCTGGTGAAGGGGCAGCGGCAGGGCACCGGCACGCTGACCATGCCCGATGGCCTGACCTATGTCGGCCAGTGGGCCGACGGCCAGATGAGCGGGACCGGGAAGCTGACCCAGGCCAACGGCGATGTCTACGAAGGACCGCTCGTCAATGGCCAGAGGAAGGGCACCGGAAAGATCACCTATGCCAATGGCGACGTCTACGAAGGTGGCTTCGACGCCGACCGCCAGCAGGGCAAGGGCGTTTTCCGGGGCGTTGACGGTTATGTCTATGACGGCGACTGGGTCGCAGGCCGCCGCGAAGGTCAGGCCACGGTCACCTATCCCGACAAGTCCGTCTATGTCGGGGCCTTCAAGGCCGATCAGGCGGAAGGCCAGGGCAAGATCACCTATGCCGATGGCGCGACCTACGAGGGCACCTGGAAGGCGGGTGTTCCCGATGGCAAGGGTCGCGCAACCTACGCCAACGGCCTGATCTACGAAGGCGACTTCAAGGCCGCGAAGATCGAGGGCACGGGCAAGATGACCTACCCCGACGGCTATGTCTACGAAGGTCAGTGGGTGAATGGCCAGCGCCAAGGCACCGGCACGGCGACCTATGCCGACGGCACGGTCTACAAGGGCACTTTCGTCGACGGCGAGCGCGAAGGCCAGGGCGAGATCGTGATGGCGGACGGGTTCCGCTATGTCGGGCAGTGGAAGGGCGGCGAGATCGACGGCACGGGCGTTGCGACCTATGCCAATGGCGATGTCTACGAAGGCAGTTTCGTCGCGGGCAAGCGGCAGGGCCAGGGCGTGATGCGCTATGCGACCGGTCAGGAAACCGGCGGCACGTGGACAGAGGGCGCGCTCACCGCGCCATCGGCCCCCGCGCCCGCCCCCGCCGATGCTGCATCGGGGACCGAGGCGGACCCCGAGGGCAACTGATCGGTGTGAAGGCGCGCGCGCAGGTCCTGCGCGGCAACTTGGCGGACAGGAACGACAATCCGCTGCGCCGAAAGCCGGTCAGACAGCTTCGCCCGCGTCGAGGCGCGCGAGAAACTTTTCGGCGTCCCGCAGCACCGTGGCGCGATGCGTTTCGTCCATGCGGTCCCATGTCCGGTACATCTGCGCCATGCGCGGGTTCCCCTCGAACCGGGCACGGTGTCGGGTCGAGGAAATGCCAGTAGAGCAGGTTGAACGGACAGGCCTTGGGCCCTGACTTGTCCTTGACGCTGTAGGCGCAGCCGCCACAGTAGTCGGACATCCGGTCGATATAGGCGCCCGAGGACACGTAGGGTTTCGATCCGACCACCCCGCCATCGGCAAACTGGCTCATTCCGACCGTATTGGGCGCCTCGACCCATTCATAGGCGTCGATATAGACCGACAGATACCATTCATGCACATGACGCGGGGTCGACGCCCGCCAGAAGCGCGAAATTCCCCGTGACCATCAGGCGCTGGATGTGGTGGGCATAGGCCAGGTCGCGGGTCTGTCCGACGGCATGCGAGCATGACAGTTCATCGCGCGTCGGCGCCCCCCAGTACAGCGGCGGCAGCGCCCGGCTGTGGCCAAGCGCGTTGCGCGCAGTGTAGTCCGGCCCCTCGAGCAAATAGATGCCGCGCACGAATTCGCGCCAGCCGATGATCTGGCGGATGAACCCTTCGGCCGCGTTGCAGGGGCACCCTGCCCTGCCTGCCACGCCGCCTCGGCCCGCCGGCAGACCTCGAGCGGGTCGAGCAGGCCGAGGTTCAGGTAGGGCGAGATCAGTGCATGCGACAGCGTCGGCTCGCCCTCCAGCATCGCATCCTGCTCGTCACCGAAACGGGGCAGCGCCTGCGCGATGAAGTGATCCAGCGCGACAAGCGCCTCGCGCCGGTCGGTGGCCCAGCGAAAGGGCCTGCAGCCTGCCGAAAGTGCTTGGCAAAACGCGCCTCGACCAGCGTCAGCACCTCTTCCGTCACCGCATCGGGCGCGAAACGCGGGCGGCGGGGGCGAAACAGGTCGGGCTTGGCGGGCTTGCGGTTGTCGTGGTCAAAGTTCCACTGTCCGCCTGCGGGCTTGTCGCCCTCCATCAGCAGTCCGGTCTTGCGCCGCATGTCGCGATAGAAGAATTCCATCCGCAACTGCTTCCGTCCCTCGGCCCATGCGGCGAATTCGGCATCCGGAGCACAGGAAGCGGTCATCGGGCAGAAGCGTCACGTCCAGCGGCAGTTCCTCCAGTCGCGGCGATCAGCCGCCATTCGCCGGGCGTGGTCGCAATGACCTCGTGCGCGCCGATCTCAGCCGCGCGGCGCAGAAGCTCGCCCGGCAGTCGACTGGGTGTTTTCGGGGTCATCGAGCCGGGTGTAGGCCACCCGCCAGCCCTCGCGCCTGCAAGCTCGGCCGCGAACTTGCCGCATCGCGGACAAGATCAGCGCAATCTTCTGCGGATGGTGCGGACATAGCTGGCCTCGGCCATCACCTCGGCCATCACGACCACGTCGCGGGCCTTGTCGGCCGCCCGCAGCGCGGCGACCTCCGGCGTCAGCTGGTCGCCCAGCGACAAGGATCAGGCGCCTCACCACGGCACGACCTTGCCCTGCCAGTCGAAGAACCCGCCCGTGTCGGCAGGGGTCAGCCCATCCAGCACCGCCAAGCAGGTGCCCCGCCGCCGTCTCGGGCGGCACGGCCGGATGCCGTGCCCGGTATGCTTCGGTGCAACCGCGTGGCGACCGTGCCGGGATGCAGGCAGACGAGCACCGCCTGCGGATGGGTGCGCGCGATCTCGATGGCCGCCGTGTGGATCAACTGGTTCAGCGCCGCCTTGGCCGCGCGGTAGCCATACCAGCCGCCCAGCCGATTGTCGCCGATCGACCCGACCCGCGCCGACAGCGCGGCAAAGCGCGCCGGACCCGGTCCCGCGGCATCAGGCGCAGCGCATGTTTCAGCACCAGCGCCGGGCCGATCGCATTCAGCGCAAACTGCGCGGCAAGCGCCATCGGCGATCAGCGCCCGCAGCGTCTTTTCCGGCGCCGCCCCGTCGATCTCCAGCGCGCCCGTCGCCACGACGATCATGTCGAAAGGCCGGCTCCAGCGCGCCCAGATGCGTGCGCGATGCTGGCCTCCTCCGTCACATCCAGCCCGTCGCCGCCGCGACAGGCCCACCACCTCGTCGCCCCGCGCGGCAAGCGCCGCCATCAGTGCCTGTCCGATGCCGCCCGACGCCCCCACCACCAATGCCCGCTGCCATGCGTCCGTCCCGTCCCAATGTTTGCGCAGAAGCTAGCGCCAGAGCCTGCGCCTTCGCCAATTATCGCCGCGCAGAAATGTCGCGCGGCAGGCAAACCGCGCGGCAGACGCGCGCCTCGCATGCCGAGTCTGGCGCGACCGCCAGAGAATTCCCGCTTTCCTTCTGCGAACTCGCTCCGTATAATCCTGTCGCATGACCACGGGACCGCATCATTGCCACTGCCCAGGGGCCGCGCTGCGCCCTGCATGCCCCCGTGGCCTTCTCCTTCTTAGCCGCCTCTGAGCGTGCCCCTCGGGCGCGACCGCTCAGAGGTGACCAGCGCCCGGGACGAAGCTGAGGCAAAACGAGAGATCATCCGATGACCGACAAGACCAAACAGGACCGCGTCCTGATCTTCGACACCACCCTGCGCGACGGCGAACAATCGCCCGGCGCCACCATGACCCATGAGGAAAAGCTGGAGATCGCCGGCCTTGCTGGACGAGATGGGCGTCGACATCATCGAGGCGGGCTTTCCCATCGCCTCCGAAGGCGATTTCGCCGCCGTCAGCGAAATCGCCAAGCAGCGCGCAAGACCGCGACCATCTGCGGCCTGGCCCGCGCCAACTACAAGGACATCGACCGCTGCTGGGAGGCGGTGCGGCACGCGAAGTCGCCCGCGCATCCACACCTTCATCGGCACCTCGCCGCTGCACCGGGCGATCCCGAACCTCGACATGGACCAGATGGCCGAGCGGATCCACGAGACGGTCACCCATGCCCGCAACCTCTGCGACAACGTCCAGTGGTCGCCGATGGACGCGACGCGGACCGAACATGACTACCTGTGCCGCGTGGTCGAGATCGCGATCAAGGCCGGGGCCACCACGATCAACATCCCCGACACCGTCGGCTACACCGCCCGCGCGAAAGCGCCGAGCTGATCCGCATGCTGCTGGAACGGGTGCCGGGCGCCGACACGATCATCTTCGCCACCCATTGCCACAACGACCTCGGCATGGCGACGGCCAACGCGCTGGCGGCGGTCGAGGCCGGGCGCGCGGCAGATCGAATGCACGATCAACGGTCTGGGCGAACGCGCGGGCAACACCGCGCTGGAAGAGGTGGTGATGGCGCTGAAGGTGCGCAACGACATCATGCCCTTCCGCACCGGCATCGACACGACCAAGATCATGAACCTCGTCGCGCCAGGTCGCCACGGTCTCGCGGCTTTCCGGTGCAGTTCAACAAGGCCATCGTCGGCAAGAACGCCTTCGCGCATGAAAGCGGCATCCATCAGGACGGCATGCTGAAGAACGCCGAGACGTTCGAGATCATGCGCCCCGCAGGATATCGGCCTGTCCGAGACGAACCTCGTGATGGGCAAGCATTCCGGGCCGCGCCGCGCTGCGGGCGAAGCTGCAAGGATCTGGGCTTCGATCTGGCCGACAACCAGCTGAACGACGTCTTCGTGCGCTTCAAGGCGCTCGCCGACCGCAAGAAGGAAGTCTACGACGACGACCTGATCGCGCTGATGCACGGATCAGGGCACCAACGACGCCCATGACACGCTGCAGGTGAAGACGCCTGCGCGTGGTCTGCGGCACCGAAGGCCCGCAAGAGGCCGAGCTGACGCTGTCGATCGACGGGGTCGACCATCACATCGACGCGACCGGCGACGGCCCGGTGGATGCGGCCTTCAACGCGGTGAAGATGCTCTTCCCGCACAAGGCGCGGCTGCAGCTCTATCAGGTGCAGCGCCGTGACCGAAGGCACCGACGCGCAGGCCACCGTCTCGCGTCCGGCTGGAGGAGGACGGGCGCATCGTCACCGGCCAGTCGGCCGACACCGATACCGATCGTGGCCAGCGTCAAGGCCTATGTCAACGCGCTGAACCGGCTGATCGTGCGGCGCACGAAATCGGCCCCGGACAGCGACGTGAAGTCGGTCAACTACCGCGACGCCTCCTGACGGTCATCGGCAGGGGCGGCGGAACCGAAGAGCCGCACGACAAAGCGCGGCCCGGCTGGCACCGCCCGCCTGAGCCGGACGAACAGGTAGCCCGCAAGGAACGAGATCGCGGCGGTCACGATGACCGTCGGGGTCTCGGTCAACCCGGCCCGCGCCGTCATCCAGTCCAGGATCAGCACATGGATCAGATAGACCGTCGTCGCGATGCTGGCGATGGCGCGGGTATCGAAACTCACCTCGAAGCTGCGGACCCAGAGCAGCAGCGGAACCGCGACGAACGGCAGTGCGATCATCAGGTCGAACGTCTCTCGCCCCTGGGTCAGCCAGACATTGGCCGCACGTTCCGCCAGCAGCAGCGTCAGACCGCAGAGCATGGCGAGCATCAGGGTCGGTCTGGACACGCGAAGGGCGTCGGAGTGACGTGAGATCAGGAAGCCGAGTGTCAGGAAGGGGAAGCCGAAGAAGAGGAAGTTGCGGTAGACCCAGAACTGGTTGATCAGGTCGTCGATCGCGGCGTTGGCGAACAGGTGGTAGTTCCCCGCATACTGAAGCCCGACGCCCAGGCCAAAGGAGAGGGCGGCAAGTGCCAGCAACGCCCTGCTGCCGAGGTTGCGCAACCGATGCAGGATCAGGCCCGCCCCGATGAGTGCGGTCAGGAACCAGAGGTGATGGTGGCCGAACACCAGCGTCGTTACGACCTGCACCGGGTCGCGCGGCCCGGACACCAGCCACGGCACGGCGTAGACGACGCTCCAGCCCAGGTAGAGCGCGACAAGCCGCCAGACCCATGTGGTCACTTGGGCGGGCGACATGCGTTCCAGGAACAAGCCGCTGATAAGGAAGAAGGTCGGGACAGCCAGCCGAAGCATGGCCTGAACGGGAACGCCCACAATGTTTCCCGCCTCGCGCAGCACGTTTCCGTGCAGCCCGACGACCATGAAGGCAAGGGCGAGTTTCAGCAGGTCGAGCGCGCCCTCGCGCGGCCGGGCGGTGCTGGACGCAGGACGGTCAGCGATCTGGAATTGCCGTTCGAAGAGCGCCATTCCGGCAGGGTGCGGGGGAAATGGTTAATGGTTTGTTAAGCGATCATGGGTCTGAGCGCGGTCGCGCAGGGCGTGTCCAATCACAGGCCGCCTGCCCCCTTCATCTCGACCAGGGTGTTCGCTCCGTCCACGACCAGCATCGCGCCGTTCACATAGGATGCCTCTTGCGATGCGAGAAACAGACAGCAGGCGGCGACCTCGTCGGGTGTGCCGGGGCGCGCTGCAGGGGCGGCGCGGCCCGCCCGGATCTCGCGCGCCGAGGATGATCCTGTCTGTATCCACCCCGGCAGCACCGCATTGCAGGTGATCCCGTGGCGCGCGTATTCGAGCGCGGTCGCGCGGGTCAGCCCGGTTACCGCCGCCTTGGCAGTGGCATATCCCGACGAGCCGTCAATGGCGACAAGCGGACCCGTCACCGACGCCACGTTGACGATGCGGCCATAGCCTGCCGCCCGCATCGCGGGCAAGGCGGCGCGGATGCAGTGGAATGTGGTCCCGATGTTCAGCATCAGGTGATGCTGGAAATCCGCGTCCGACTGGTCGGCCACCTGCCCGCGCTTCGTGCGGCGTCCGGTCTGGACCATTCCTGCATTGTTCACCAGCACCTCGACCGGCCCGAGCGCGGCTGAGATGCCATCGAAAAGGCCAGTCACCGCACCAACCGAAGTCAGGTCAGCGGTGGCTGCGAAATGGCCGTCCCCCAACTCGCGCAGCCGATCGAAGATGCGGTCGGTGGTCGAGGTGATTGCCACGCGCGCACCTGCGGCAGCAAGCGCTCGGGCGGTGGCGAAACCGATCCCGTCGGGCGCGCCGCATCCCGTGACGAGCGCGATCCGCCCCTGAACTCCGGCCATGTCCCGCCCCCTCCGCCCTGCGCGCTGGTCGAGCCTAGCAGCGATGTGGCGAAAGCTCCACGGGCGCAGCACATGGCCTCATCACCGGCGTTAACGGCTTGTTTTCCAATCTCGCGCATGACGGATCACGGACGTTAACCAGCATTTGGCAACCACGGATCAAAGGACGCGACAGTGCACCTCGGAGGAGACAAGACATCTCTTGCACATCGCTCTCAGCTACGATGATGACACAGCTCGAACATCTGCCGGGCGCGTGGGGCGGCTTTGGCGCCGGATCGTTGACCTTTTGCGGCCTCGCCTTGCGGGGCCGTCGCGCCGGACGCGCCTGCGCACGACCGGCAGCCCGCCGTCTGATCAGCGCTACACGCGGAATTGCGCCGAGCGGGACGGGCTTGGGCCTTTCCCTTGGCCCGCGCGGTTTCTATAAGAAGACGCCCGCCTCAGGCCCCTGAGTCGCGGGCGTCTTGTTTTTTCGGGCCATCAAGGATCACCCCAGGCATGTCGGTACTTTCAGGCATCTTCTCGTCAGACATGGCGATCGACCTCGGCACCGCGAACACGCTGGTCTACGTCAGCGGCAAGGGCATCGTCCTGAACGAGCCCTCGGTGGTGGCCTATCACGTCAAGGACGGCAAGAAGCAGGTGCTGGCCGTGGGCGAGGATGCCAAGCTGATGCTGGGCCGCACCCCCGGCACGCATCGAGGCGATCCGCCCGATGCGCGACGGCGTCATCGCCGACTTCGACGTGGCCGAAGAGATGATCAAGCATTTCATCCGCAAGGTGCACAAGCGCACCGACCTTTTCGAAGCCCAAGATCATCGTCTGCGTGCCGCATGGCGCGACGCCGGTGGAAAAGCGCGCGATCCGCCAGTCGGTCCTGTCGGCCGGTGCCCGTCGCGCCGGGCTGATCGCCGAACCGATTGCAGCGGCCATCGGCGCGGGGATGCCGATCACCGATCCGACCGGCAACATGGTCGTCGACATCGGCGGCGGCACCACCGAAGTGGCGGTGCTGTCGCTTGGGCGACATCGTCTATGCCCGCTCGGTCCGCGTCGGCGGCGACCGGATGGACGAGGCGATCATCAGCTATCTGCGCCGCCACCAGAACCTCCTGATCGGCGAATCGACGGCCGAGCGGATCAAGACCAGCATCGGCACCGCGCGGATGCCCGACGACGGGCGCGGGTCGAGCATGACGATCCGGGGCCGCGACCTGCTGAACGGCGTGCCGAAGGAAACCGAGATCAACCAGGCCCAGGTGGCCGAGGCGCTGGCCGAACCCGTGCAGCAGATCTGCGACGCGGTGATGCAGGCGCTGGAGGCGACGCCGCCCGACCTGGCGGCCGACATCGTTGACCGGGGCGTGATGCTGACCGGGGGCGGCGCGCTGCTGGGCGATCTGGACCTGGCCCTGCGCGAACAGACCGGGCTTGTCGATCTCGGTCGCCAACGAGTCGCTGAATTGTGTTGCGCTCGGCACCGGGAAGGCGCTGGAATACGAGAAGCAGCTTCGGCATGTGATCGACTACGACAGCTGAAGCCGGGCGTCCCGCCCGTAGGCCCGCGCCGGAGACCTGACAGCCGTGGCAAGCGACCGGACATCGACCAGACGAATTCACCCGGCCGATCCGGCGCATTCTGGTGGCCGGGGTGGTGCTCGCGCTGCTGGCGCTTTTCCTGCTGTGGCGGATCGACAGCCCGCGCGTGGAACGTTTCCGCGCCGCGCTGGTCGACCGCGTGGTGCCCAGTTTCGACTGGGCGATGGCGCCGGTCACGAAGGTCGCGGGGATGGTCGACGACTTCCAGTCCTACACCCGCATCTACGAACAGAACCAGGAACTGCGGCGCGAGTTGCAGCAGATGAAGGCCTGGAAAGAGGCCGCGCTGCAGCTGGAGCAGAAGAACGCCCGGCTGCTGGACCTGAACAAGGTCCGGCTGGACCCGAAGCTGACCCATGTCACGGGCGTGGTGATGGCCGACAGCGGCAGCCCGTTCCGCCAGTCGGTCCTGCTGAACGTCGGCGCGCGCGACGGCATCCGCGACGGCTGGGCCACGATGGACGGGATCGGGCTGGTGGGCCGCATCTCGGGCGTCGGGCAGACGCACAGCCGGGTGATCCTGCTCACCGACAGCAACAGCCGCATCCCGGTCACGATCCAGCCTTCGGGCCAGAAGGCGCTTCTGTCGGGCGACAACTCCTCCCTGCCGCCGCTGGAGTTCCTCGAGAAGCACGGACGAGGTCCGCCCCGGCGACCGGGTGGTGACCTCGGGCGATGGCGGCGTGTTCCCGGCCGGACTGCTGGTCGGACAGGTCGCGCTGGGCACCGACGGGCGGCTGCGGGTGCGGCTGGCCGCCGACTACGAGCGGCTGGAGTTCCTGCGCGTCCTGCGCAGCCACGAGAGCGAACCGATCACCGAACCCGGCGCCCTGGTCGCCGCCCGCCGGTGCCTCGCCCGAGCCCGCCGCCGAGACGCGGATGCTGCGGCCGGTCGACCGACGGAGGCGATGCCGATGGCTGAGGGCCGTGTCCGGCGACCGTCTGGGCCTGATCGCGCGCTTTTCGCGGTGCTCGCGCTTGCGCTGCTGTTCCTGCGGCTGCTGCCGCTGGGCTCCGCGCCGGGGCGCTGGCCCGGACCGGACCTGCTGATGTGCCTGACCTTCGCCTGGGTCCTGCGCCGTCCCGACTATGCTGCCGCTGGCGCTGATCGCCGCTCGTCGTCCTGCTGGAGGACCTCATCCTGATGCGCCCGCCCGGCCTGTGGACGGCCATTGATGGTGCTGGCGACCGAATTCCTGCGCAGTCGCACGTCGCTGACGCGCGAACTGAGCTTCGTGGTCGAATGGCTGCTGGTGGCGGGCGTGATGCTGGCTGTCGTGATGCTGGCAACCGGCTTGTCCTTGCGCGTGGCGATGCGTGCCGCAGCCGCGCCTTCGGCTTTGCCGATCGTGCAGGCTTGTCGGTCGATCCTGTGCTATCCGCTGGTCGTGGGCCTGTCGCGGCTGGCCTTCGGCCTGCGCAAGCCCGCCACGGGCGAGGTCGACGCCTATCGGGAGGCGGCTGTGAGACGAACGCCCGCGAAGGACAGCGAAACGAGCGCCCGCGCATCAACCGCCGCACCCTGTTGCTGGGCGGCGCGATGGCCGCGATGATCGCCGTGCTGGGCGTGCGGATGCGCTATCTGCAGGTCGAACAGGCCGACGAGTTCAAGCTGCTGGCCGAAGAAAACCGCATCAACATCCGCCTGATCCCGCCGGCACGCGGCCTGATCCAGGACCGCAACGGCAAGCTGATCGCCGGCAACGAACAGAACTACCGCGTCGTCATCACGCGCGAGGAGGCGGGCGATGTCGACGTGGTGCTGCGCCGGCTGGCCGGGATCATCCCGATGACCGCCGACGAGCTGGAACGGACGCGTCGAGGAGATGGACCGCGCTGCAGCGCCTTCGTGCCCGTCGTCGGTCGCCGACCGGCTGCAGCTGGGACGATTTCTCGAAGGTCGCGGTCAACGCCCCCGCCCTGCCCGGCGTGATGCCCGAGGTCGGCCTGTCGCCGCCGCTATCCGCTGGACAGGATTTCGCCCATGTCGTGGGCTATGTCGGCCCGGTCAGCGACAAGGACCTTGACGAGCTGGAGAACCCCGACCCGCTGCTGCAGATCCCGAAATTCCAGATCGGCAAGATCGGGGTCGAGACGCTGGATGGAAGACACCCTGCGCGGCCGCGCCGGGCACCAAGCGGATCGAGGTCAACTCGGTCGGCCGGGTGATGCGCGAGCTGGACCGCGAGGAGGGCATCGCCGGCAGCGACATCCGGCTGACCATCGACGCCGACGTGCAGAACTTTGCCCAGGCCCGGCTGGGCGATGGAAAGCGCTGCCGTGCGTGGTGATGGACGTGCACAACGGCGACCTGATCGCGATCGCCTCGTCGCCGTCCTTCGACCCGAACCTGTTCGTGCGCGGCATCAGCCAGGCCGACTACAACGCTGCTGATGGAGAACGACCACCGCCCGCTGGCCAACAAGACCGTGCAGGGCGCCTATCCGCCCGGGTCGACCTTCAAGATGGTCACGGCGCTCGCCGCGCTGGAGGCCGGGGTGATCGACGCCGAACACGACGGTCAATTGCCCGGGCTATCTGGAATTCGGCGGCCGGCGCTTCCACTGCTGGAAGCGCGGCGGCCATGGCGCGGTCGACCTGCAGCGGTCGCTCGAGGAAAGCTGCGACGTCTACTACTACGAGGTCGCGCAGAAGGTCGGCATCGACAAGATCGCCGAGATGGGCCGCAAGCTGGGCCTTGGCCAGCGCCATCGACCTGCCGATGTCGGCGATCACCGAAGGCATCATGCCGGACAAGGCCTGGAAGCAGGAGCGCCACAAGGCAGGAATGGCGGATCGGCGACACGATCAACGCCTCGATCGGTCAGGGCTACGTGCTGACCTCGCCGCTGCAGCTGGCGGTGATGACGGCGCGGCTCGCCAGCGGGACGGCGGTCGTGCCGCGGCTGGTGCGCGCATGGTGACCGACAGGAATTGCCCGAACCGGTGGCAGCGCCGCTGGACATCCGCCCGAATTCCTGCGCGCCGTGCGCGACGGCATGTACGAGGTGGTGAATGCGCAGGGCGGCACCGCCGGCGGGTCGCGGATCGCGGACGAGGCGATGGTGATGGCGGGCAAGACCGGCACCAGCCAGGTGCGCAACATCAGCGCCGCGGAACGCGCGAGCGGCGTCGTGACGAACGACCAGCTGCCGTGGAACCGGCGCGACCATGCGCTGTTCGTGGGCTTTGCCCCTTTCGACGCGCCGCGCTATCGCCGTGCTCGGTCGTCGTCGAACATGGCGGCGGCGGGTCGACCGCCGCGGCGCCGATCGCGCGCGACATCCTGCTGCGCGCGATGTAGCGACGGCGTGCCGCCGCTGGACGCCTATCCGTCCAGCCAGCGCGACCGGATCGAGACGCATGCAGAGAACTGCAGCTGCGGACCCGGCCGAGGTCGGTTCGACCGACCTGAGCCGCGCCTGAGGCGAGCAGCGATGAGTTTTCTGGAATATCAGCGTCAAGACGGTCCCGACCGGGATCCGCAAGGTCCTGTACCTGAACTGGCCGCTCGTTCTGCTGCTTGTCGCCGTCGCGTCGGTCGGGTTCCTGATGCTCTATTCGATCGCGGGCGGCAACATCGACCCCTGGGCCGAGCCGCAGATGAAGCGGTTCGGCGTCGGCTGGTGCTGATGTTGGTCATCGCGCTTGTGCCGATCTGGTTCTGGCGCAACATGGCCGGGGTGGCCTATGCCGATCTCGTTCCTGCTGCTGCTGGTGGTCGAGTTCTTCGGCGAGGTCGGCATGGGCGCGCAGCGCTGGATCGACCTCGGGCTCGATCCGGCTGCAGCCGTCCGAGATGATGAAGATCACGCTCGTGATGATGCTGGCCGCCTATTACGACTGGCTGGACCTGAAGAAGGTCTCGCGCCCGCTCTGGGTCCTGATCCCGGTCCTGCTGATCGTCATCCCGACGTTCCTCGTCGCTGATGCAGCCGAACCTTGGCACCTCGCTGATGCTGCTGCTGGGGGGCGGCGCGGTGATGTTCGCGGCCGGGGTCAGCCTGTGGTATTTCGCCGTGGTCATCGCGCTGGGGGCGGGGGCGGTCGCGTCGGTCTTCTACACGCGCGGCACGCCCTGGCAGTTCCTGCACGACTACCAGTATCGCCGGATCGACACCTTCCTCGACCCCTCGGCCGATCCGCTGGGCGCGGGCTACAACATCATCCAGGCCAAGATCGCGCTGGGGTCGGGCGGCTGGTCGGGCAAGGGCTTCATGCAGGGCACGCAGAGCCGGCTGAACTTCCTGCCGGAAAAGCACACCGACTTCATCTTCACCACGCTGGCCGAGGAATTCGGCTTCGTCGGGGCGTTCTCGCTGCTGGTCCTTTATGCGCTGATCATCGTCTTCTGCCTCGTCTCGGCCCTGAAGTCGAAGGACCGCTTCTGCCAGCTGCTTCTGGTCGGGGTCGGCTGCAACTTCTTCTTCTACCTCGCGGTGAACCTGTCGATGGTGATGGGCATGGCGCCGGTCGTGGGGGTGCCGCTGCCCTTCCTGTCCTATGGCGGCTCGGCGATGCTGGTGCTTCTGGTGGCGCTTCGGCCTGGTGCAAAGCGCGCATGTCCACAGGCCGAGGTGACAGGGTGATCAACGTCTTCTTTGCCGCCAATCCGGCGGAATGGCCCGAATATGCCCCCTTCCTGCACGCGGCGCTGGACGAAGCCGGGATCGCCGCGCATCTTTCCGACCGTGGCACCGACCCGGCGGCGGTGGATTACATCGTGTTCTCGCCCGGCGGAACGGTCCAGGATTTCACCCCCTTCGCCCGCACCAAGGCGGTCCTGAACCTCTGGGCCGGGGTCGAGAAGATCGTCGGCAACGCCACGCTGACCCAGCCGCTCTGTCGCATGGTCGACCCCGCCATGACGCAGAGCATGATCGAATGGGTCGTAGGCCACACGCTGCGCCACCATCTGGGCATGTGACGTGCATGTGCTGGGTCAGGATGGCATCTGGCGCGCCGACAATCCGGCCTTCCCCGACATTCCGCGCAAGCTGGCGCGCGAGCGGCCCGTGACAGTCCTTGGGCTGGGAGAGCTTGGCACGGCTTCGGCGCGTGCCCTCGCGGGCGCTCGGCTTTCCAGTGACAGGATGGAGCCGCTCGCCACGCGACGTGCCCGGCATCCGCTGCCTCTCGGGGGCCGAGGGGTTGAGGCAGGCCCTGACAGGGGCCGAAGGGGTCATCACGTTGCTGCCCAACACCCCCGAAACTGAAAACCTGCTGAACGCGGACACGCTGGCGCTGCTGGCGAAGGGTGCCTTTGTCATCAATCCCGGGCGTGGGGCGCTGATCGACGACGAGGCGCTTCTGGCGGCGCTGGACGCAGGGCAGGTCGGCCACGCCACGCTCGACGTTTTCCGGGTCGAACCGCTGCCGCCCGACCACCCCTTCTGGCGCCATCCCCGCGTCACCGTGACACCGCATATCGCCGCCATCACTCGCCCCGTCACCGCCTCGCGCGTTGTCGCCGAGAACATCCGGCGGGGCGAGGCGGGCGAGCCGTTCCTGCACCTCGTCGACCGCGCGCGCGGCTACTGAGCCGCACCGGCGCGCAGTTTCCACCGCAACCGGTCGGGAACGGAACAGACGCTCGCGCCTCGCGCTGCGAGACTGCCCGAAAAGAGGGGCGGCGATGACCTATCGGACCGGGGTGGCGCTGGTGCTGGTGGCGGGGCTTCTGTGGTCCTTCATGGGCCTTGCGATCCGCCAGATCGACGTTGCGGGCACCTGGGCCGATCCTGCTCTGGCGGTCGGTCGGGATGGTGCCGGTGCTGTTTGCCTGTCATCGCCTGGACCTCGGGCGGCCATCCGTTCCGACAGGTGCGCCAGGTGGGCATGGCGGGCGTGATCGGCGGGCTGGGCCTGGTGCTTGCCTTCGCCGGGGCGATCTTTGCGATCCAGACCACCACCATCGCCAATGCGGTGTTCCTCTTCGCCGCCTCGCCCTTTGTCGCCGCGGTGCTCGGCTGGCTGGTGCTGCGCGAACGGGTGCGGCGCGCGACATGGATCGCGATAGCCATCGCCTGCCTCGGCATGTATCGTCATGGTGCGCGAGGGGCTGGCGGGGGGCGCCATTGCTGGGCAACCTCTCGGCCGCTCGCTCTCGGCGGCTTGGGTTTGCGGCCTTCACGATCACGCTGCGCTGGGGCAAGCTGGATGACATGATGCCCGCCGTGATGCTGGGCGGGGTCTTCGCCATCGTCCTCGGCGCGCTGGTTCTGGCCGCGCAGGGCGAGACGATGTGGGTTCCGCCCCGCGACATCGCGGTTGCGATGACGATGGGCGCGGTCCTGCTGGCCATCGGGATGGTGTCTATACACGCTTGGGCAGCCGGGTCGTTCCGGCGGCAGAACTGACGCTTCTGTCGATGGTCGAGGTCATGCTGGCGCCGGTCTGGGTCTGGCTGTTCCTGGGCGAGACGGCAACGACCGGCACCTTTGTCGGCGGCGCGATCCTGCTTGCTGGCGATCGCGGGCAATGCCCTGTCCGGCGCAAGGCAGAGGCGCGTGGCGCGGACTTAAGGGGGTTTCAAGCCAGCGACGCTGGCATAGCTTGTCACAAAACAAAAGCGAGACGGGGAGTCGGGATGCGTCTTGAACGCACGCAAGGGGAAATGTCGCGCAGCGGTCTTGTGACCGATCGCACGCCGTTGCTGAACGCGCAAGCCGGAGTTCGGCGGCGCCCGGGGCGAAGCTGACGCCGCAGCGGCGACCCTTGCACACCCGCGCCCGGCGCGGACCTTCCCCACGACATTCGAACGAAAGGCACACGACATGCCCGGCAACATGACATTCGACGCATTGAAAGCAGGCCGTAGCGCCGGCGAGATCGACACCGTTCTGGTGGCCGCCATCGACATGCAGGGCCGCCTGATGGGCAAGCGCTTTCACGCGCAGTTCTTCGTCGACGGCGGCTATGAGGAAACCCATTGCTGCAACTACCTGCTGGCCGTCGACATGGAGATGAACACCGTGCAGGGCTACAAGTCCACCGGCTGGGCGCACGGGCTATGGCGACTATGTGATGAAGCCCGACCTCGCCACCCTGCGCCGCGTGCCCTGGCTGCCGGGCACGGCGCTGGTGCTGTGCGACCTGCTGGACCACCACACCCATGAGGAAGTCGCCGCATTCGCCCCGCGCCGATCCTGAAGAAGCAGGTCGCGCGGGCCCGCGCGATGGGCTTCGAGCCGATGATGGCGACCGAGCTGGAATTCTACCTCTTCGAGAACGCCTACGAGTCCCTGCGCGACAGCCTGCTGAAGCACGGCGCGGTGCGCGACCTGCAGCCGATCAGCGCCTATAACGAGGATTACCACATCTTCCAGACCACCAAGGAAGAAGAGGTGATGCGCGCGGTCCGCAACGGGCTCTACGGCGCGGGCATCCCGGTGGAATACTCCAAGGGCGAGGCCGATGCGGGGCAGGAAGAGGTCAACTTCAACTATTCCGACGCGCTCGACACCGCCGACAACCACACGATCATCAAGAACGGCGTGAAGGAAATCGCCTGGACCAAGGGCCGGTCGGTGACCTTCATGGCCAAGTACGACCACCGCCGCGCCGGGTCGTCCAGCCATGTCCACCAGTCGCTCTGGACGCTGGACGGCAAGCCCGCCTTCCGCGACGCCGAGGACAAGCACGGCATGTCGGCAGCTGATGAAGCACTTCCTCGCGGGTCAGCTTGCCCATGCGCGAGGAAATCACCGCCTTCCTGGCGCCCTACGTCAACAGCTACAAGCGCTTCTGCGTGGGCATGTTCGCCCCCACCAAGGCGGTCTGGTCCGCCGACAACCGCACCGCAGGCTTCCGCGTCTGCGGCGAGGGCACCAAGGCGCGTCCGGGTCGAATGCCGCATCGGCGGGGCCGACGTGAACCCCTACCTCGCCTGGCGGCCCTGCTGGCGGCGGGGCTTGACGGGATCGAGAAGAAGATGGAGCTGGAGCCCGAAATGAAGGGCGACATGTATCACGGCGGGCGGCGTGCGCGAGATCCCGAAGACCCTGCGCGAGGCGGCGACGCTGATGAACGGCTCGGACATGCTGCGCGCGGCCTTCGGCGACGACGTGATCGACCACTACCACCACGCCGCCCAGTGGGAGATCTCGGAGACCGACCGCGTCGTGACCGACTTCGAGATCGCAGCCGCCTGCTGGAACGGGCCTGAGGCGTCCGGGCGCGCGCCAAGCGCGCCGACTACCGATGCATGGCGCGCCGCACGCGCCTCTACCGACGAGGACTGAAATGACGAAGACGATCCAACTGATCTCGCCCGTCGACGGGCAGGTCTATGCCGAACGGCCTGCCGCTGTCGCTGGACGCCGCGCAGGCCGTCGTCGCGCGCGCCAAGGCCGCGCAGCCGGCCTGGGCGGCGCGCCCGCTGGACGAGCGCATCGCGCTGGTCAAGGCCGGCGTGGCCAAGCTGAACGAGATGAAGGACGTGCTGGTCGAGGAACTGGCCTGGCAGATGGGCCGCCCGACCCGCTACGGCGGCGAATTCGGCGGCGTGAACGACCGCACCGACTACATGTCCGACATCGCGGCCGACGGCGCTGGCGCCGATGGTGGTCGAAGCACTGCGACCGGTTCGAGCGGCGCATCGCGCGCGAGCCGGTGGGCGTCGTCTTCATCATCGCGCCGTGGAACTACCCCTACCTGACCACGATCAACACCCTGGTCCCGGCGCTGATCGCGGGCAACACGGTGGTCCTGAAGCACGCGACGCCAGACGCTGCTGGTCGGCGAGCGGCTGGCCGAGGCCTTCCACGCGGCGGGCGTGCCCGAGGACGTGTTCCAGAACGTCGTGCTGGACCACGCCACGACCGAGGCGCTGATCGCGCGCGCGGTCCTTCGGCTTCGTCAACTTCACCGGCTCGGTCGGCGGCGGCGCGGCGATCGAACGCGCGGCGGCGGGCACCTTCACCGCCGCTGGGGCTGGAACTGGGCGGCAAGGACCCCGGCTATGTGCTGCCCGACGCCGATCTGGACGCGGCGGTGGACAGCGCTGATGGACGGCGCGATGTACAACGCCGGCCAGTGCTGCTGCGGGATCGAGCGCATCTATGTCCACGAAAGCCTCTACGACGCCTTCGTCGAAAAGTCGGTCGCCTGGGTCAGGCGCTGAAGCTGGGCAACCCGTTCGATGCCTCGACCACGCTGGGGCCGATGGCGAACAAGCGCTTTGCCGCAGTCGTGCGCGGCCAGACCGCCGAGGCCATCGCGGCAGGGGCCAAGCCGCTGATCGACCCGGCGCTGCTTCCCGGCCGATGACGGCGGCGCCTATCTTGCGCCGCAGATCCTGGTGAATGTCGACCACTCGATGCGGGTGATGAAGGAGGAAAGCTTCGGCCCGGTCGTCGGCATCATGACGGTCCCGGACGACGCCGAGGCGATCGCGCTGATGAACGACTAGCCCTATGGCCTGACCGCCTCGATCTGGACGGAGGATGCGAGACCGCGCGGCAGCCATCGGCGCGCAGATCGAGACCGGCACCGTCTTCATGAACCGCTGCGACTATCTCGACCCGGCGCTGTGCTGGACCGGCGTGCAAGGATACCGGGCGCGGCGGCAGCCTGTCCTATCCTCGGCTTCCATTCGGTCACCCGGCCGAAATCCTATCATCTCAAGAAGGTGACGAAATGAGCGACGCGTGCCGAACCGGAACTGGTCCTACCCGACCGCCGATCAAGTTCGGCGTGGGCCGCATTGTCGAACTGGCCGACCACTGCAAGGCCGTCGGGCTGAAGAAGCCGCTGCTCGTCACCGACAAGGCGCTGGCCAGCCTGCCGATCACCGCGCAGGCGCTGGACATCCTCGACGCCGCCGGGCTGGGCCGCGCGGTGTTCTCCGAGGTGGACCCGAACCCGAACGAGGAGAACATGGACGGCGGGCTCGCCGTCTACCGCGCGGGCGGGCATGACGGGGTGGTCTGCTTCGGCGGCGGCTCGGCGCTCGACCTTGGCAAGATGATCGCCCTGATGGTCGATCAGAAGGTCAGTCGGTCTGGGATCTGGAGGATGTCGACGACTGGTGGACGCGCGCCGATGCCAGCACGATCGCCCCGATCATCGCCGTGCCGACCACGGCCGGAACCGGGTCGGAAGTCGGCCGCGCGGGCGTGCTGACCAATTCCGAGACCCACAAGAAGAAGATCATCTTCCACCCGAAGCTGCTGCCCGCCGTCACGATCTGCGACCCGGAACTGACCGTGGGGATGCCGCGCTTCATCACCGCCGGCACGGGCATGGACGCGCTGGCGCATTGCCTCGAAGCCTATTGCAGCCCGTTCTACCACCCGATGAGCCAGGGCATCGCGCTGGAAGGCATGCGGCTGGTGTTCGAAAACCTGCCCAAGGTCTATGCCAATCCCGACGATCTCGACGCACGCGCCGCATATGATGAGCGCGGCGGCGATGGGCGCGGTCGCCTTCCAGAAGGGTCTGGGGGCGATCCACTCGCTCAGCCACCCGGTCGGCGCGGTCTACGGCACCCATCACGGCACCACGAACGCGGTCGTCATGCCGATGGTGCTGGAATTCAACCGCCCCGCCATTGAGGACCGGATCGAGCGGGCGGCAGCCTATCTGGGCATCGAGGGCGGCTTTGCGGGCTTCCACGCCACGATCATGGACCTGCGGGCCGAGCTGAATATCCCCGAGAACCTGACGGCGATGGGGGTGGAGTTCGCGCGGCTCGACGAGTTGACCGAGATGGCGCTGGAAGACCCGTCCTGCGGCGGCAACCCGATCGAGATGACGCGCGAGAACACCCGCGCGCTGTTCGAGGCCTGCATGTGACAGGCCGCGAGCCCGGCCCCTTGCCGGACGCGGGGCCTCTGGTACGGAGCGCACGATGATCCGAACACGCACGCTGCGAAATCGCCGTCATCGGCGCAGGCGTCATCGGCCTGGCCATCGCGCTGCGGCTGGCGTCCGAGGGGCGCGAGGTCATGCTGCGTCGATCCGAACATGCCGGGCTCGGGCGCCTCCTACGGCAACGCCGGCACCATCGCCGACTACGCGGTGATGCCGGTGGGCACGCCCGATGTGCTGCGAAACCTGCCCTCGCTGCTGTTCGACCGCAACTCGCCGCTGTCGATCCGTCCGGGCGCGATGCTGGCGCTTGCGCCTTGGCTCGCGCGCTTCGCGCGGCAATCGCTGCCCGGGGCGGCCGCAGCGCAACGCCGCGGCGATTGCGGCGCTGGTGGCCTCGGCCGGGCCGCGATGGAATGACCTGGCGGCGCAGGTGGGCGCGGCGGATCAGCTTGCAGCGCCGGGGCTGCCTGTACCTCTACGAGACCGAGGCGGCTTTCCGCGCGGCCGAGGCGGACATGGCCCTGCGCCGCACGCTCGGCGTGGATGTCACGATGCTGATCGCCCGCCGAGGTCGCGCGGGCCGGAACCGGGGCTGCCCCCGGTGGAAGGCGGGGCCGCGCTGTTTCCCGGGGCCGTGTTCCTCAACGATCCCGGCCTGATGATGCTGCATGCTCGCCCACGCGCTGGAGGCGGCCGGCGTGGAACGGATCGAGGCCGAGGCGACAGGGCTGGAACGGCATCGTCGACGGCGTGGCCGTCCATGCGCCCGGCCTTCGGCTGCACGCGCGCCACGTGGTCATCGCGGCCGGCGCGCATTCGCGCGGCGCTGGCCGGCATGGCGGGCGACCGGGTGCCGCTGGACACCGAACGCGGCTATCATGTCGAATGGGACATGGACCGAGCCGCGCTTGTCGCGCCCCACCTGCCCCACCGTCGCGCGGCTTCTACCTTTGCCCGATGGCGGGCCGGTTGCGCGTTGCGGGCACCGTCGAACTGGGCGGGCTTCACGCGCCGCCCTCGCCACACCGCATCGCCCGGCTGGTCGAGGGCGCGCGGGCGATCTTCCCCGACCTTGGCGAGCCGGATCGCGAGCTGGATGGGCTTTCGCCCCTCGATGCCCGACAGCCTGCCGGTGATCGGTCCGTCACGGGGCGGCCCGGAGGTGATCCATGCCTATCGGCCACGGGCATATCGGGCGTGACGCTGGCGCCCGTGACTGCCGCAATCGTGTCGAGCCTTGTCCACGGACAGCCCGCCTGACATCGACATCACGCCCTATCGGGCCAGCCGGTTCTGAGCGCGCGGGGTTCGCACCTTTGGCGGACCGGGGACGATCAACGCACGGCAGAACGGAGGACAGCATGGCACGCAGGGCACTCGTGACGGGATCGGCCGGGCTTCATCGGCTTTCACCTGTGCCGCCGCCTGCTGGACGACGGGTGGGAGGTGACCGGGCTCGACGGGATGACCGCCTATTACGACGTGGCGCTGAAGCGAGCGGCGGCATGCGCATGCTGACGCAGCATCCGGGCTTTCGCGCCGTCGAGGCGATGGTCGAGGAACCGGGCCGCGTCATGGGCCGGGCTGGCCGAAGGCGCGGCCCGATGTCATCATCCACCTCGCCGCGCAGGCCGGGGTGCGCTATTCGATCGACGCGCCGCGCGCCTATGTCGAGGCGAACCTGATCGGCACCTTCGAGGTGCTGGAGGCCGCGCGGGCGCATCCGCCCGCCCATCTGCTGATCGCCTCGACCTCGTCGGTCTACGGCGCGAACACGGCGATGCCCTATGCCGAGACCGACAAGGCCGACCACCAGATGACGCTTCTACGCCGCGACCAAGAAGGCGACCGAGGCGATGGCGCATTCCTATGCGCATCTCTACGACATCCCGACCACGATGTTCCGCTTCTTCACGGTCTACGGCCCCTGGGGCCGGCCCGACATGGCGCTGTTCAAGTTCACCGCGCGCGATCCTCGAGGGCGAGCCGATCGACGTCTACAACCACGGCGACATGATGCGCGACTTCACCTATGTCGACGATCTGGTCGAGGGCATCGTGCGGCTGATCGGCGCGGTGCCGCGGCGACGGACCCGGTCGGCGCGAGGCGACAGCCTGTCGCCCGTCGCGCCCTGGCGGGTGGTGAACATCGGCAATGGCGCGCCGGTGCGGCTTCTGGACTTCATCGAGGCGATCGAGGCGGCGACCGGGCGCGAGGCGATCAAGCGAACTGCATGCCGATGCAGCCGGGCGACGTGCCGGCGACCTGGGCCGATGCCACGCTGATCCGGCGATCTCGTCGGCCCCCTGCCGCCGCACCGACATCGCCGAAGGCGATGCGCCGCTTCGTGGCGTGGTATCGCGACTATTACGGGTCGTGACCGGGGCGTGGGCGCGCGTGACGGCGCACCTGCCCGACAGCGCGAGGGCCGCGCCGGAATTCCCAGGCGCTTTCGCCTATCAAGCTTCCGGCACCGGGGCCCAGATCACATCGTCGATCCGCGGCGCGCCCGTGGCCAGCATCACCAGCCGGTCAAAGCCCAGCGCGATGCCCGCGGCCGGCGGGCATCAGCGCCAGCGCCGCCAGAAAATCCTCGTCCAGCGGATAGCGCTCGCCATAGACCCGCTGCCTTCTCGTCCATCTCCAGCCTCGAAGCGGCGGCGCTGCTCGGCCGGGTCGGTCAACTCGCCGAAGCCGTTCGCCAGTTCCACCCCGCAGGCATAGAGCTCGAACCGTTCGGCCACCCGCGCATCGTCCGGCGCCGGCCGGGCCAGCGCCGCCTCGGCCGCCGGATAGCGGTCCAGGATCGTCATCCGCCCCATGCCCCAGATTCGGCTCCACCTTCTCCGACCAGCACCCGGCGACAGCATGTCCGACCAGGTGTCGTCCGCCGCCCGCCGCAGCCCGATCGCGGTCCAGCTCGCGCCGCCAGCGCGGCCGCATCCGGTCGTCCCGTCCGCGTCCATCGTCGCCAGCAGGTCGATCCCGGCATGGCGCCGGAACGCCTCGGCCACGCGCAGCCGCTCCGGCTCGGCAGAAACGGATCGCAGGTCCGGTCCCGGAAGCGCAGCAGCGCCGCCCCCGCGGTCTCGGCCGCCAGCCGCAGGAAGGCCACGCAATCCTCCATCAGGACGCTCATAGTCCTCGCCCACCCGGTACCATTCCAGCATCGTGAACTCGGGGCTGTGCAGCGCGCCCCGTTCGCGGTTGCGCCAGACATGGGCAAAGGCGTGGATCCGCGTCTCGCCCGCCGCCAGCAGCTTCTTCATCGCGAATTCGGGCGAGGTGTGCAGATACATCGGCCGCGCCGCCCCATCATTGCCGATCGCCTCGGTGGCAAAGCCGTGCAGATGCGCCTCGTTGCCCGGGCTGACCTGCCAGCGCCGCCGGATCGACCTCGATGAACCCCTCGCCGGCCAGCCAGCCGCGGATCGCCGCCTGGATGCGGTTGCGCGCCAGCAGCAGCGGGCGGCGGTCGGCGTGGCGCGGGGGTGCCACCAGGGCGTGGTCGGCTGAGTCACGGCGTGGCTTTCGACTGGAGATTTCGCGTCGGCGATGCGCTAGGGGCGCGAGCAGCCCGCCGGTGATTAGACCGGGCCCGCGTACCACAAGGAAGACCCGCCGTGAAAGTCATCGCCTCCAGCCTGCGCAAGGGCAATGTCGTCGAACTGGACGGCAAGCTCTACGTCGTCCTGACCGCCGAGAACTTCCACCCCGGCAAGGGCACGCCCACCACCAGCGTCGACATGCGCCGCATTTCGGACGGGACGAAGGTGTCGCGAACGCTGGCGCACGACCGAGATGGTCGAAAAGGCCACCGTCGACGAGCGCGACTACGACTTCCTCTACGAAGACGGCGAAGGCTTCCACTTCATGGAGCCGAACAGCTACGAGCAGATCACCGTCTCGGCCGATGTCGTGGGCGACCAGCAAGGTGTTCCTGACCGACGGGCATGAAGGTCTACCTCAAGACCTTCGACGGCGTCGCCATCGCGATCGAACTGCCGCAGAAGGTCACCGTCGAAATCGTCGAGACCGAGCCGGTGGTCAAGGGGCAGACCGCGTCGTCGTCCTACAAGCCCGCGATCTGTTCGAACGGCATCCGCGTGATGGTGCCGCCGCATATCGGTGCGGGGACCCGGATCGTCATCAACACCGACGACTATTCCTATGTCGAGCGCGCCAAGGACTGACGCGGGTTGACCCGGCGGCGCTACTGGCTGGGCGCGCTTGCACTGCTGGTGCTTGCGGGCGTGGTCTCGTGGCACATCCGCATTCTGCCCTTCCTCTGGCACCGCGCAATCATGCTGACGCGCGAGGATGAGAAGGCCAGCGCGATCTGGCTGCCCGACTACCGCATGGACCTTGACGGCGTGAAGATCGAGGGGTTGACCGAGAACCTGTCGGGGCTGACCTACAATGCGGTCACCGGAACTCTGTTCACCGTCGTGAACGATCCACCCAAGGCCGCCGAGATTTCGACCGACGGGCAATTGCTGCGCATCCTTCCGATCACCGGCGGTCGCGATCCCGAAGGGATCACCCACGTCGAGGACGATCTGTTCGTGATCGCCGACGAGGGAACCCACAAGCTGAGCTGGGTGCGCATCGGCCCCGAGACGACGACACTTGAACTGGACGGGGCGCCCTATCTGTCGCTTGAACTCGACATGCAGGACAACCTGGGGATCGAAGGGGTGTCCTGGGATGCCCGCAAGGGTCAGCTTCTGGTGGTGCAGGAGATGCTTCCCCTGCGCGTGCTGATCCTTTCCGGTCTGCGCGAGATGCTGGACGGCGGGCCGCTTGGCATCGACATCCGCGAATGGAAGGCCTCGAACGCCTCGACCCTGTTCATGCGCGACCTCTCGTCGCTGACCCTGCACGAGGGGACGGGCAACATCCTGCTGCTCAGTCACATGTCGCGCATGATCGTCGAATATGCGCCGGATGGCCGACCTGTCAGCGTCATGGCGCTGTCAGGCGTTCCGCAGGCCGAAGGGGTGGCGATGGGGGCGCAGGGCGAGATTTTCGTGATTTCCGAGCCGAACCTGTTCTATCGGTTCACCCGCACGACCCCCGCACACTGGCTCGCGGATGCGCATTGATAAACGCCGTGGCGTGGGGCAGGTCGCTACCGCAAAGGGTAGTCGCGGCCCGGCTGCCCAGCCGGGCCGCGACGGGTTCAGTTGCCCGTAGGCAGGGTGAGCGTGACGCCTTCGGTCGCGAGTTGCTGGCGGACCCATTCGAACCGCTGGTAGTCCGAGATCTGTGATGGGGCCGGTATAGCCGATGCTCTGCAGCTTGCGCGGCGGATACTTCGACGTAGGTCTCCATGACCTTCTTGATCTCCTCGGTCATCAGCACGCCCATCCAGGTCGTCTCGGTGAAGTTGGTCATGAAGATGTCGTAGCGTTCCTGCGGGTCCTGCCAGAGGTCGAAGACCTGCGGCACGGTGGCGACATAGGATTCCGGCGCCCTTCCAGCCGAGGTTGGTGTCCACGGCCAGCCCGCCGGTCTGCGCGCCGTCGTCGCCGCGCAGGTTGTAGACGAACTTGAACTGGTTCGAAGCGCATCGCGCCGGGCGAAAGCTCGTCCTCGGTGAAGTACATCCAGGTGGTGCGCGGCGACGGGCCGGTTCCGGTCAGAACGGGCGTCATGTCGTAGCTGTCGAAGATGATCGGCTTGCCCTCCGGTCCTTCGTCGGCAAGCGGCACGCCCGCGACGCTGGCGAAGGTTGCCATCAGGTCGAGCCCGCCGATGATCTCGTGGTTGCGTTGGTGCCTCGGGCGATCTTGCCCGGCCAGACGGCGATGGCCGGAACGCGGTTGCCGCCCTCGCGCACCGTGCCCTTGGTGCCGCGGAACGGCGTATAACCCGCGTCCGGGTAGACGTCCTGCCAGGCGCCATTGTCGGTCGTGTAGAAGATCAGCGTGTTCTTGGCGTGGCCCGTCTTCTTCAAGCTTCGGCCATGATCCGGCCGATCCGCGTGTCGAGCTCGACGATCGAATCGGCGTATTTCGACTTTGCCATCGACTTCAGCTCGAAATTCCGGCGCGGGCAGGTTCGGCTGGTGGACCTTCATGAAGTTGACGTTGATGAAGAACGGCGTGTCTGGGCGTCTTCGGCGGCCTTCTCGAGAAACTCGATCGCGGCCTTCTCGACATACCCGTCGAAGAAGGGAATCCCGACGACGCCTTGCTTGCCGTCGATCACGGGTGTGTCGACATACTGGCCGTTGACCTTGAATTCCTCCACCGGCCGGTTCCCCGGCCTTGCCCGAAAGCGCGCCCTGTCGTGACCTTCTGGAACATCTCGCGCAGCTCGGTCGGCATCGCGGGGAACCACGTGGGATCCGCATAGGTGTAGGCGTTCAGGTGATAGAGGAACGCATACTTCATCACGTCGTAGCCATGGGCGTTGGGCAGCGCATAGTCCGCCTCGCCCAAGTGCCACTTGCCCGTGAAATAGGTCTTGTACCCGCCCTGCTTCAGCACCGAGGCGAGTGTCCATTCCGCCGCCGGCAGACCGCCGCCCTGGCCCTGGAAGGCGACCGTCGTCATGCCCGAGCGGTTCGGGAAGCGTCCGGTCTGCATCGCGGCGCGGCCCGGCGTGCAGCTGGGCTGGGCGTAGAACGAGAAGAAGGTCATGCCCTCCTCGGCCAGGTCGTCGATCGCTGGGCGTCGGCATGGCCGCGCCCTTCGCCGCCACCATAGGGGCCAAGGTCGCCATAGCCCGTATCGTCGGACACGATGAACAGGATGTTCGGCTTGTCTTGCGCGAACGCCGCACCTGCGCAGAGCAGAACGGACGTGGCCGCCACCGCGACCCTTGAAAGGACTCGCGAGAAAATTGCCATAACTGCCTCCAGAAAAATGAACTTGCGCAGGTCATCGGTGGGTTGGCCAGGAACGGTATGGCCGTTGCGATGACATTCAGCGCAGCGTCATCTTGCGCCAGCCGCCCCGATTTACAACGAAAAGTTGCTACGTCCTGACCAGTTTCTTCGCCATCTGCGCGCAGTCAGCCCGGC
Source organism: uncultured Alphaproteobacteria bacterium (assembly GCA_963736565.1). Classification (GTDB taxonomy): domain Bacteria; phylum Pseudomonadota; class Alphaproteobacteria; order Rhodobacterales; family Rhodobacteraceae; genus Aliitabrizicola. Next base: position 299,639 of record CAVTOW010000005.1, on the reverse strand, counting down.
CCGGCAAACGGCCCCAGCAAACTTGCGCGCGCCGACACCTGAAAAACATGGTTGTAAAGCTGCGCCACCCATTGCTTGCCTTCCATCGTCTGCTCCAGATGGCGCAGGGCGGGGCCGATCAGGGGCTGGACCTGCGACCAGAAGAAGTTCGGAAACTGCTCCATCAGGTCCATGGGCGAGGCGTAGCCGAGTTTTTCGGCAAGGCCCGTCTCGTTGAACTCGTGGTAGAGGCCCGCGATCTTGCGGTGATAGAACGGGTCCGCCAGTTGCCCGATCAGATCTGCCGCCCGCACCAGCGCCGGCTCGCCTTCGGTATCGGCATAGTAGGGGTCGGCGGGCACCGGAAAGCGCGTGAAGTCGATGGCGGCGATGATCCGCGCCGCATCGATCAGCGTGGACTGGCCGAAGCGCGCCTGCGCGTAAAGCTTCCCCCGCTCGACATGATAGGGCGCAAGCGAGGCGTCGGACGCCCCGCGCGGCGGGCATATCGTGTCGCCCGCCGCATTGATGACCACGGCATTCCCGGTATCCCCGGGCAGGATGTTGCGCGAATAGCCGATGTCGTGGATCAGCAGTGCCACGATGTAATGCAGCCAGTCCTCGGGCTGGATCGACCGGGTGACGAGTTGCCCGCGGATGATCTGCTGACCGACCAGCGTGACCATCATCGTGTGTTCGGCGTTGTGGTAGAGCGCGTCCGAATTTCCCAGCCGCTCCAGCATCATGCGCGCACAGCCGTTGATATAGGCGGCGTAATCGGCCTTCCTGCCCGCGAAATACTGCAGATAGGTCTCGGCCAGGTGGTCGCCGAAGGCGGCGGCGACGACGGCGGTCGGATTGAACATCGGCCGGTTCCTCGGGCGGGGCAGTCGGATGCTAGCACGGCCTTCCGGTCCTACAAAGTGCGCAGAAACAGGGGCTGCCCGGCGTTTGACATGGATCATGGAACGCCGGAACGGCCGGACCTATCCTGCAAGCATGGAGGGCCGAAGCCGTCCGACGCCTCGGCAATCCATCCCATCGATGGAGAGGAGGCAACCATGAGCGACAAAGCCAGCAATTCGAATGCCATGCTCGAACGCAGTCTCGAGTCCTTCCGTGCAGCCGGAGGCACGGACGAGGCCTGTGCAAGACGGGCGATGCAATCCGTGATCGACGAGGGGCCGTTCAAGGTGGGCGACGAAGTTGCCTGCACCTGCGGCAGCCTCGCCGGGGTCATCATCGAGATGCACGACGGGCAGGCACTCGTCTCGTGGTCATGCCGCGGCAAGTCGGTCGAGCCCGTCTCGCACCTGATGCACGTCCCGCACGACGGCTGACCGCTCAGAGCATCCCCGGCACGACCTGATCGGGCGGGCGATGGCCATCGGCGAAGGTCTTGATATTCAGGATCACCTTCTCGCCCATCTCGATCCGGCCCTCCAGCGTTGCGCTGCCCATATGGGGCAGCAGCACCACGTTCGGCAGTTCGCGCAGGCGCGGGTTGATCTCGTGCCCCTTCTCGAACACGTCGAGGCCCGCCCCCGCGATCTCGCCCGCGCGCAGGCCGCGGGTCAGGGCGTTCTCGTCGATCACCTCGCCGCGCGAAGTGTTCACGATGACGGCGGTGGGCTTCATCAGCTTCAGCCGACGCGCGTTCATCAGGTGAAAGGTCGACGGCGTGTGCGGGCAGTTGATGCTGAGAATGTCCATTCGCGCGACCATCTGGTCGAGGCTGTCCCACCATGTCGCCTCGTGCTCCGCCTCGATCTCGGGGCGCAGGCGCTTGCGGTTGTGATAGTGGATCTGCAAGCCGAAGGCGCGGGCGCGCCGCGCCACCGCCTGCCCGATCCGGCCCATGCCGAGGATACCAAGCCGCTTGCCGCCGATCCGCCCGCCCAGATGCGCCATCGGCGACCATCCCTGCCAGGCGCCCTCCTGCATCTCGGCCAGGCCTTCGGGTATCCGGCGGGTGACGGCCAGGATCAGTGCCATAACCATGTCGGCCGTATCCTCGGTCACCACGCCGGGCGTGTTCGACACGAGGATGCCGCGCTGTCGGGCGGTGGCAACGTCGATATGATCCACGCCCGCACCGTAATTCGCGATCAGCTTCAGCTTCTCCCCCGCCTGCGCCAGGACGGCTGCGTCGATGGTGTCGGTCAGGGTCGGCACCAGCACATCGGCGCGGCGCAGCGCGGCCATCAGCTCGTCACGCGACATGCGCGTGTCGGGATCGCGCAGCTCCACGTCGAAGAGTTCCTTCATCCGGGTCTCGACGACCTCGGGCAAGCGTCGCGTCACGACAACACTCAGGCGTGCTGCGGGCATCGGTCCCCTCCCTCGCGCTTCCCATCTGCGCATTCCAGTGGCAAGGTGACGCCAAGCGGGGCGCTGCACAAGCCCCGCACGAGGCCGAGGCATCAGACCCGCGCAGGATGCGGGCCACAGGAACGGACAGGATGATGAAAGCCTTGCTCTGGGCGGCGTCGCTGGCGCTTGCGGCGGGTGTCGCCTCTGCCGAGACGCGGCCCCAGCCGCGCCCCGCCGCGCTGACCGATGCCGCCCCCCCGCTCGCAGCGCCGGCAAAGCCCGAAACGGTCCAGACGGTCGCCGCGAAACCCAAGGAGGTGCGCGACCCGAACCGTGGCAGTGTCACCAACCTGCCCCTGCCGCGCTATGTCTCGCTCAAGGGGAGCGAGGGCAATGCGCGCCGCGGGCCCGGGCTGACCCACCGGATCGACTGGGTGTTCACCCGGGCTGGCATGCCGCTGCGGATCACCGCCGAGTTCGAGCACTGGCGGCGTGTGGAAGACAGCGAGGGCGTGGGCGGCTGGGTGAATTTCGTGCTTCTGTCGGGCGTGCGCACGGCGCTTGTGACGCAGGACATGGCCGAATTCCGGACCCTGCCCGACATGGCGGCGCCGGTGTCGTTCCAGGCCGAGATGGGCGTCGTCGGCAAGATCGTGTCCTGCGAACCCGACTGGTGCCGCCTGTCGGTCGACGGGCAGCGCGGCTGGGTCCAGAAGGCCGCGCTCTGGGGTGTCGAGCCGGGCGAACTGGTCGAATAATCTCTGCGAGACGGTCGCACTTGCACCGCCCGCGGCGCGCGGGTTACGGCGGGCCATTCCTGCCGGAGACTGCACCGATGGCGATTCCCGACCAGACCCGCCTGAACCTCTCTGCTGGCCTTGCGTCGGTGATCGTGGCCTCGGTGCTGGTCCTGCTGAAGCTCTGGGCGCTTGGCGAGACGGGGGCGCTGTCGGTCGCGGCCTCGCTGGCCGACTCGGCGATGGACCTGATGGTGTCGGTCGGCGCGATGGCGGCCATCTTCTATGCGGCCCGCCCGCCGGACGAGGATCACGCCTTCGGCCATACCTCGGCCGAGGATATCGCGGCGCTCGGCCAGTCGATCTTCGTTCTCGTCTCGGCGGGCGTCATCGCCGTTGCCGCCGTGCTGCGCCTCGTGTCGCGCCAACCGGATGCGCTGTCCGCCGAAGGGCGCGGCATGGCGGTGATGACGGTTTCCGTCGTGCTGACGATCGCGCTGGTGATCTGGCAGGGTCGCGTCGCGCGGCGCGACAGGCAATCGCGTGGTCAGCGCGGACCGGCTGCACTACCTGGGCGACCTTCTTCCGAACATCGGGGCCATCGTGTCGCTCTGGGCCTCGGCGCGCTACGGCCTGTACCAGATCAACTCGGTGGTGGCGCTGGCTGCGGCAGGGATCATGGTCGTGGGCGCTGTCCGCATCGGCAAGGCCGCCTTCGACGCGCTGATGGACCGCCGCGCGGAACCCGCGATCATCGAGGGGATCGGCCAGATCGCGGCGCAACTGGCCGGGCGTGCGCGGCTATCACGACCTCAAGACCCGGACGGCGGGCAGCCGGGTGTTCGTCAACATCCATATCGAACTCGACGGCCACCAGAGCCTGCGCGAGGCGCACGACATCGGCGCCGCGCTGCGCCGCCGGATCATCGAGACCTATCCGCAGGCGGATGTGATCATCCACAAGGATGTCGCGCGGGATTAGGCGGCGCTCATTTTCCGTTCACAAATATCCCACGGGGGTCCGGGGGTGTGAAACCCCCGGCCTCGCCACCCTCACGCCGCATCAAGCAAGCCGCGCCCCCTGAGCAGCGCCTCGACCCCCGGCATCCGGCCGCGGAAGGCGGTGTAAAGCGCATCGGCCTCCTGCGAGCCGCCGGCAGACAGGATGAACCGTTCCAGCCTCTCGGCGACGGTCGGGTCAAAGGCATCGCCCGCCTCTTCGAAGGCCTCGAAGGCGTCGGCGTCCATGACCTCGGACCACATGTAGCTGTAATATCCCGCCGAATAGCCGTCGCCTGCAAAGACGTGGGCGAAATGCGGGGTGGCGTGGCGCATCCGGATCGCGCGCGGCATTCCCAGGGCGGCCAGCACCTCGGCCTCTTTCGCCAGCGGATCGTCAGGCGGCGCGCCTTCGTGGAATGCGAGGTCGACCAGAGCCGACGAGACATATTCGACCGTGGCGAAGCCCTGATCGTAGGTCGCTGCGCGCAAGAGACGGTCGAGCATGTCCTGCGGCATCGGCGCGCCGGTCTCGACATGGCGGGCGTGGCGCGCAAGCACCTCCGGCACTTCGAGCCAGTGCTCGTAAAGCTGGCTGGGCAGCTCGACGAAATCGCGCGCGACGGAGGTGCCCGAAATGAAGCCATAGGTCACGTCGCTGAGCATCTGGTGCAACGCATGGCCGAACTCGTGGAACAGCGTGCGCGCATCGTCATAGGACAGCAGCGCCGGATCGCCCTTGGCGAAATTGCACACGTTCACCACCACCGGGCGGATATCGCCGCCCAGCTTGCGCTGGCTGCGGATGGCCGAGCACCAGGCGCCCGACCGCTTGGAGCCGCGCGCGAAATAGTCCCCGATGAAGACGGCAACATGCCTGCCGTCGCGCGTCACCTCCCACGCCCGGGCATCGGGATGGTAAAGCGGCGCATCCAGCGGACGGAACTCCAGCCTGAACAGGCGATGCGCACAGTCGAACGCAGCGCCGATCATCGCGTCGAGCGAGAGGTAGGGCTTCAGCGCCGCCTCGTCGAGGTCATGCTCGGCCTTGCGGCGCTTCTCGGAATAGTAGCGCCAGTCCCATGGCTCCAGATCGCCATTGATCCCCTCGGCCTGCATCAGGCCTTGCAGCACAAGCGCATCGGCCTCGGCCTTGGCGCGCGCGGGTTGCCAGACGCGCATCAGCAGGTCGCGCACCGCGTCGGGTGTGCCTGCCATCTCGGTTTCCAGCTTGTAGGCGGCAAAGTCGGGATAGCCCAGCAGGCGCGCCCGTTCGTGACGCAGCTTCAGGATTTCGGCCGTGATCGCCCGGTTGTCGTGCGCATTCCCGTTCGCGCCGCGCGCGACCCAGGCCAGATAGGCGGTGCGGCGCAGGTCGCGACGGGTCGAGAATTGGAGGAACGGCACGATCAGCGAGCGGTTCAGCGTCAGGACATGGCCCGAAAGCCCCCGCTCCTCGGCAGCGGCGCGGGCCGCGGCTACCGCGAAGCCGGGCAGCCCGTCGAGGTCTTGCGGTTGCAGTTCCATGAACCAGTCCCGCTCGTCCGCAAGCAGGTTCTGCGTGAACTCGGTGCCCAGGACCGCGAGGCGCGACTTGATCGCCGTCATCCGTTCGGCATCCGCACCATCGAGCCGGGCACCTGCCCGCACGAACATGCGATGGTAAAGGGAAAGCACCCGATCCTGCTCGTCGGTCAGGCGCAAGTCTTCGCGCGACTGCCACAGGCTTTCGATCCGCTGGAACAGGGCGCGGTTGTTCGTGACCTCGGACGAGAAGGCCGACAGAAGGGGCGCGAGATCGCGTTGCAGCGCCTCGCGCGCAGGGTTGCTGTCGGCCCCCGCGATGTTGAAGAATACCCCCGCCACGCGGTCAAGTGTCTGTTCGGCAAGCTCCAGCGCCTCGATCGTATTGGCGAATGTCGGCGCCTCTGGATTGTCCGCGATGGCAGAGATCGCGACCCGGGCCTCGGCCAGGCCCGTGTCGAAGGCGGGGCGAAAGTCGTCGTCCTTTAGGGCCGCGAAAGGCGGCAGTGCGAACGGCGTGTCCCAGCGGGCGAGCAGCGGGTTGGTCATGGCGATCCTCGGATGGGGTATGGTGCAAAGGTAGATGTCGGCGGCGCAAAGGGCCAGTGCCGTCGCAGCGGATGCGGCTATCGGGCGCCGCCTATCTCTTGCGCATGCGGGCCTCGAACCGGCGAAGCACGATCGAAAGGGTGATCGTCATGGTCAGGTAGATCAGCGCGACGACGTTGTAGGTCTCGAAATATCTGAAGTTCCCTGCCGCCGTCACCTTCCCAAGCTGCGTGATGTCCGAGACCCCGAGCACGGAAACGAGGCTCGAGTCCTTCACCATCGCCACGAAATCGTTGCCGAGGGGCGGCAGGATGGTGCGGATCGCCTGTGGAAAGACAATGTGCCGGAAGCGCTGCCTGCGGTTCAGGCCAAGCGCCATCGCCGCCTCGACCTGCCCCCGGTCGACCGACTGCAGGCCTGCGCGGAAGATCTCGGACAGGAAGGCCGCGTAGGCCAGCGTCAGGGCGATGATCGCACGCCAGATCAGGGGAAAGTCGCGGGTGCGCCATTCGGGCAGGCCGAACGGCGCTGTCAGCCAGTTCCAGCCCTGAACGAGCGCGGGGGCGAGGGCAAAGGCCACATAAAGCAACAACACGATGATCGGAATGCCGCGCATCACCTCGACATAAAGCCGCGCGGTCTGACGCAGCCAGATGCTGCCCGACAGCCCCATCAACGCCAGGCCCAGGCCCATCCCGCAAGCAAGCGAAAAGGCCACGACTGTCACGAAGATGGTGATGCCGATACCCTGCACCAGCGTTGACAGCACCTGCGCGTAAAGCTCGTTGGCGATTACCAGCCAGAACAGGTAGGCCCCGATCCCGGCGAGCAGGACGAGCCAGTAGGGAAAGTCGCGGTCGGGCTGCGGGCTGGGGGGCATGGGGATCAGAACCGGGGGGCTGGATGCGACAAGGGCCCCGGAAACGCATCCGGGGCCCTTGCCCGCGCCGTTGCGGCTCACTCGCCCATCTTGAAGTCGAGGAACCATTTCTTGTTCAGCGCCTCGATGGTGCCATCGTCCTTCATGCTGGCAATCGCCGCGTTGATCGGCGCGACAAGCTCTGACCCCTTCGGGAAGATGAAGCCGAAATCCTCGGTCCCCAGCGTCTCGCCGATGATCTTCAAGCTGCCGTCCGACGCGGCGACATAGCCCGCGCCCGCTGTGCCGTCGGTCAGGACGAGGTCGACGTCGCCCGCGCGCAGGGCCTGCACGGTGGCGCCAAAGGTCTCGAACAGCTTGATGCGGGGGTTCTGCTCGTTTCCGTCGAGCACTTCATAGACGCCGACATAGAACGGGGTCGTGCCGGGCTGTGCCGCCATCAGCAGGTCGGCATTCTCGCCAAAGCTCTTGGCGTCGGTGAAGCGGCTTTCGTCGCCCCGCACCAGCATGACCATTTCCGAGCGCATGTAGGCATCCGAGAAATCGACCTTCTCCTTGCGGTCGTCACGGATCGTGATGCCGGTCATGCCGATGTCGAACTGTCCTTCGGATACGGCGGGGATCATCGCGTCCCAGCTGATGTTTTCATACGTCACGGTGGCGTTCAGGCGCTTGGCGATCTCGGCCATGGCATCGTATTCCCAGCCCACCGCCTTGCCGTCCTTGTCGACGAACTGAAGCGGAGGATAGGCGTTCTCGGTGACGACGGTGATTTCCTTGCCGCCGAGGTCGGGCAGGTCGGCGGCGATGGCGAAGGATGCAGTCAGAGCGAGGCCGAGGCCCGCGAGCGCGGCGGTAAGTTTCATGGTCTTCTCCCTTGGGGTGGGTGTGTGGCGGGCACACTATTGTGACGGTGCGGGGGCTGTCCAGCCGGGGCCGCCGATTGCGCCGCAGACAGGACAATCAGCCCGTTTCCTGAGCGAAATGAGACGGTTCTCACCATGCAGACCGTCGAAAAGCAGCATCCGCCCCCGGAGCGTGTCGCCAGCGCCGGTCAGCTGCTTCACCGCTTCCAGCGCCATCATGCTGCCCAGCACGCCGGGCAAGGGTGCCGCGACGCCCGCCTCGGCACAGGTGGGCACGGTTCCGGGCGCGGGACGGACGGGAAAGACGCACTCGTAGCAAGGCCCGCCGCGCGCCGGATCGTAAAGGCTGATCTGGCCTTCCCACTGGGTGATCGCAGCCGCGATGAGTGGCTTGCCTGCTGCGACTGCGCTTCGGTTTGCAAGGTAGCGGGTGTCGAAGTTGTCGGACCCGTCAAGGATCAGATCGTATTCGGCAAAGAGATCGGTCGCGATATCGGGTGTCAGGCGGCGGGTATAGGTCCTGACCTCGACGAACGGGTTCAGCGCGCGCATCGCTTCGGCGGCAGAGGCGACCTTGGTCATGCCGATGCGGGCATCGGCATGGATGATCTGGCGCTGCAGGTTCGAGGCTTCCACCGTGTCGTCATCCATCACGCCGATGCGCCCGATACCGGCTGCGGCGAGATAAAGCAGCACCGGGGCGCCAAGGCCGCCCGCACCGATGACGAGCACGCTTGCATCCTTCAGCGCGCGCTGCCCCGGACCGCCGATCTCGCGCAGCAGGATGTGGCGCGAATAGCGCTCGACCTCGGCGGGCGTGAACGGTCCCTTCGTTTCCTGCACGGTTGCCGCAGGGGCGGCCCGCGACCGCAAGCGGCCGATCACCGCCCGGTAGCCCAGGATCACAGCCGCAACCAGCCCGAGCGAGAGCCAGACCTGCGCCGAGCCGCCCGTCGCCGCGCGCAGCGGATGACCCTCCGGCAGGATCAGGTGTTCTGCGACCACCGCCAGCCAGAGCACCCCGATCAGGACGAGGCGTTGGCGGGCAGGCGTCTTCATCAGGGCGCCGATGCCCCAGATGACCGCCGCCAGAAACAGGACGAGGATCATCAGGCGCGGCCCGTGGACCCGAAGCCGCCGACGCCCCGGGCGGTCGCGCCAAGATCGGTGGCAACCTCGAACCGGGCCTGAACGACGGGCGCGACGATCAGCTGCGCGATCCGGTCGCCGTGATGGATGGTATAGGGTTCGGAGCCAAGGTTGATAAGCAGGACACCAAGCGGCCCGCGATAGTCGCTGTCGATCGTACCCGGGGTATTCGGCAGGGTGATGCCGTGCTTCAGCGCAAGGCCCGAGCGGGGGCGGATCTGCATCTCGAACCCCGGCGGAATCTCCACCCGCAGGCCGGTCGGTACGATGGCGCGGTGCATCTGGTCGAGGATGAAGCCCGTCTCGCGGTCCTCGGGACGCAGGTTCGCGCGGATGTCCGCCCCGGCGGCCCCCGAAGTCTCATAGCTCGGCAGACCGACAGACGTGTCCGCCCAGGGCTCCCACAGGATGCGGAGTGTCGGTGTCATGTGCGGCACCCCCCCGATGGCGTGTTGACCGTCCGCCCAGGAAGGACGGCTTCCCGTCCGTGCGGCCCGACGCAGCGCCGCGTCATGCGAGCGCCCCCGCGATGCGCAATGCAAGCTGGCGGGCGACTTGGGCCTTGGTCATGCGTGGCCAGGTCTCGGCCCCGTCGGCGGTGATCAGCGTGACCGCATTCTCGGTCCCGCCCATGATGCCGGTTTCGGGCCGCACATCGTTCGCCACGATCCAGTCGCATCCCTTGCGGACGCGCTTCGCGGTCGCATGGGCAATCACGTCATCCGTTTCGGCCGCAAATCCAACGACGAGACGCGGGCGCGGGTTGCCCCGTGCAACGGCCGCAAGGATGTCGGGATTCTCGGCGAAACGCAGCGCAGGCGCCGTGCCCGACGCGTCTTTCTTCATCTTCTGGCCCGAGGCGTTGGCCACGTGCCAGTCGGCGACAGCCGCCGCAAAGACCGCCGCATCGGCAGGCAGGGCCGACTGGACCGCTTCCAGCATCTGCCGGGCCGTCTCGACGGGAACGACGGTGACCCCCGGCGGCGGCGGCACTGACGCGGGCCCGGTGACAAACGTGACCCTTGCCCCCAATCCTGCAAGCGCGCCCGCCAGAGCCGCGCCCTGCGCCCCCGAGGAGCGGTTCGCGATATAGCGCACCGGGTCGATGGGTTCATGCGTGGGGCCGGACGTGACGAGGATATGGCGACCGGTCAGCGGACCGTCGCCCAGTGCCGCCTCGATGGCTGCCACGATCTCGAGTGGTTCCGCCATGCGACCGGGGCCATGCTCGCCGCAGGCCATGTCGCCTTCGTTCGGGCCGACGGTCAGGACGCCATCCGCGCGCAGCGTGGCAAGGTTGCGTTGGGTCGCGGGATGGTTCCACATCCGCACGTTCATCGCAGGCGCGATCAGCACGCGGGTATCGGTCGCGAGCAGAAGGGTCGCGGCGAGGTCATCCGCCCTGCCCTGCGCCATGCGCGCCATGAGGTCCGCCGTTGCCGGAGCCACGACGATCAGGTCGGCCACGCGGGAAAGCTGGATATGCCCCATCTCGGCCTCGTCGGTCAGGTCGAAGAGATGCGTGTGCACCTTTTCCCCGGCCAGCGCCGAAACGGACAGCGGCGTCACGAACTCTGTCGCCGCCCTTGTAAGCACAGGCGTAACCGCCGCGCCGCGTTCCTTCAGGCGGCGGATCAGGTCCAGCGCCTTGTAGGCGGCAATGCCGCCGCCGATGATCAGAAGGATCCGCTTGCCCGCCAGCATCTGGCCGCTCCCCTGCAGGGTCGTCGCTCTGGTTTAGGGGCGGGGCGGGCGGAACTCAACCGGGCAAAGACGCATCGGGCCGGTTGAGCCGCGTCTGGGTGCCGAAGGCGGCGCAGGGATCGCCCCGGGCGACAGTGCCGGTGACGACCCACAGATCAAAGGGCTGATCTTGCCCCGCGGAACCCTCAAGCTGGCCGATCGACAATACGCGCAACTGCGGGGCCGCAAGCGCCAGGACGGATGGGATCCCCTGATCGCGCCGCGCGTGACCATTGCCGGTGATGACGACAACCGGCCCGCCCGTCGCCGTCATCGCCTCGAGGGCGGCACGCGCGAGCGCTGCGTCGCGCAATCGCTGCGCCTCGACCATCCCGGGAAGCACATCGGCCGGAAGCGCATTGCAATGCGCGGCGGCAAGGTCGGCCTCGCGCGCCGCCTGATCGACAGGGTCGAGCGGTGCGGAAAGGCCGAAGCGCTCGGCATCGGCCCCGAACACCCCGGCGGCTCCGTCATCGATGGCGCGACGGACCTCGCCCTGCGGCAGATCGCCACCGAAGATGCGGGCGTCAGGCGCAGCCGTGAAGATCGGGTGGTACATCGCGAAATCGGGCCAGCCTGAGGCATTCCAACCGACCGCCCTTTCGACCGCTTGCGGCATCGGTGCGATCTGTCGGCACACGGGCCGCCTGATCTGCCGTCAGCATTTCGAACACCAGCGCGCGCGGCCTGATCGCAGCGACAGCAAGCGCCTGGTTGGCGTGATGCCCCGGATTGTCGTGAACTTCGCCGAGAATCACGATGTCCGCCGGAGGCAGGCTTTGCAGCGCCGCTTCGGAAATCTCACCGGCGTGAACCGGCGCCGCCAGCAGGAAAGCCAGAGCGATCAGAGACAGACGGCGGTCAGACAAGGAAATGATGGACTTCGCGCGACTGCGTCTCGAGGCTTCGGCGCATTTTCGCGAAGGCCGCCGCCTCAAGCTGGCGGACACGCTCTTTCGACAGGCCCAACTCATCCCCGAGCAATTCCAGCGTGCGCGGCTCGTCGCGCAGCTTGCGCTCGGTCACGATGAAACGCTCGCGCGCGTTGAGCGACTGCATCGCCCGCACCAGCCATGTCCGAAGATGGGCGGCATCATGCAATTCCTCCACCCGTTCCGCGGCCTGATCGCAGTCATCTTCCAGCGCATCGATCCACTCGCGCCCCTCGTCATCCGAAGACTGCGTCGCGTTCAGCGAAAAGTCGGAGCCCGCAAGACGGCCTTCCATCATCTCGACGTCCGACAGGGGAACGCCGACTTCATGCGCAATCATCTCGCGCAGTTGGTGACCATCCAGCGTCTCGCCCCGCTGCGCAGCCTCCCGCTCCAGCTTGGCCTGGACGCGGCGGAGGTTGAAGAAAAGCGCCTTCTGGCTGCTGGTGGAACCGGTGCGGACCATCGACCAGTTCCGCATCACGTAATCCTGGATCGACGCCTTGATCCACCATACGGCATAAGTCGAAAAGCGGACGCCGCGATCCGGGTCGAACTTGTCGGCAGCCTTCATCAAGCCAAGGCTCGCCTCCTGGATCAGGTCGTTCATCGGCGCGCCGTAACGGCGGAATTTCGCAGCCATCGAGATCGCAAGCCGCATGTAGGCCGTCACGAGGCGGTGAAGCGCCTGTTCGTCACGCTGGTCACGCCAGGCATAGGCCAGCCGAAGCTCGGTCTCTGCATCCAGAAGCTCGGCCCGCATCGCTTGGCGCGACATGGATTGGTCGGTATATGCGTCGAATGCCATCTCATACCCCCATTCAGCTCTGCAATCTTTACGAAGCTTACGAGGCAAACCCTTGACCGGATCATTTGTTTCTTCTCCAGGCTGGAATTTGGCGCTCATTCTGGGTGGAGCACGGTCTGGCAAGTCCGGTCTTGCTGAAAAACTGGTCAGCGCAGTCGGATTGCCCCGGATCTACATCGCGACCGCGACGGCATGGGACGACGAGATGCACGACCGGATCGCGCTGCACCGCACCGGGCGGGGCGACGGGTGGACCACGCTGGAAGCTCCGCTCGATCTGGCGGCGACACTTGGCAACGTGCCGGCGGGTTCGGCCGTGCTGGTCGATTGCGCGACACTCTGGCTGACGAACCATATGCTCGGTGACAGCGATCTGGACGCCGAAGCGGCGGCCTTGCTTGCCGCGCTGGCCGCCTGCCCTGCCCCGGTCGCGGTCGTGTCGAACGAGGTGGGCTGGGGCATCGTGCCGGACAATGCCTTGGCGCGCCGCTTCCGCGACGCGCAGGGGCGCCTGAACCAACAGATCGCTGCACAGGCTGACCTTGTGGTCGGGGTGATGGCAGGACTGCCGATGGTGTTGAAGGGTCAGCTTCCGCCCGGTGTGGCATGACGCGCCTGTGGTGGGTCCGTCACGGTCCGACCCATGCCAAGGAAATGATCGGCTGGACAGACCGCCCGGCCGATTTGTCCGACCATGCCGCGCTGGACCGGTTGCGGGCGCATCTTCCCCCCGCCGCGCCCATCGTCTCGTCCGACCTCATTCGCGCTGTCGCCACCGCCGAAACGCTGGGGCACGCGCGCTGTATGCCCCCTCGCCCCGACTTGCGCGAAATTCACTTCGGCGCGTGGGAAGGGCTGCGTTTCGCCGAAGCCGAGGCGCGGGACGCAGCCCTGATCCGCATGTTCTGGGAAGAACCGGGGCACGTTTCGGCACCGGGAGGCGAAAGCTGGGGCGCATTGCAGACCCGCGTGAACGGTGCCGTGCAAAGCCTGCTGGCAGAGCATACGGGCGACCTGATCGTCGTGGCGCATTTCGGTGTGATCCTGACCCAGGTGGAACGTGCCCTGGGAATTCCGACGACCGAGGCATTTGCACAAAAGATCGATCCGCTGTCGGTGACCTGCATCGAACATGCGGCAGGCAGGACAAGGCTTCTTTCCGTCAATCACATCCCATGATCGCCTTCGGTGATCGCTGCCGCCAGCAATCATGATTTCCCAAGGTCCGGGCGATTGCGTAGCTTGCGCGCAACAAGGGGAGACGGCCCATGACCTATGACCTCGCCATCGGGGATCGCGCCTATTCAAGCTGGTCGCTGCGCGGCTGGCTTCTGTTCGACGCTATTCGGCATTCCGGTGACGACGCGGACGGCACGGCTCTACACGGACGAGCTTCCCGCGCTTCTGCGCCACTACGCCCCCGCCAGAACCGTCCCTGTCATGCGCACGCCTGAGGGCACCGTGGTGGCGGAAAGCCTTGCCATTGCCGAGGAACTTGCAAGCCGCCATCCCGAAGCGGGGCTGTGGCCGCGGGAGCCGTCGGCACGCGCGGTGGCCCGGTCTCTGGCGGCCGAGATGCATGCCGGCTTCACCGCGCTGCGCAGCCATTGCCCGATGAACCTGCGGGTCAGCTACACCGACTGCGCCCCACCAGAAGCGGTCCTGTCCGATCTTGCGCGGCTCGAGACGATCTGGGCCTGGGCGCGGGCCGAGACGGGGGCGACGGGGCCGTGGCTCACCGGCGACTATTCGGCGGCGGATGTGTTCTTCGCGCCCGTGGCCACGCGCATCGCGACCTACAATCTTCCGGTCGGCGCTCAGGCTTCGGCCTATGTCGCGGCCCATCTGGCGCATCCCTCGTTCCGCCGCTGGCGCGCGATGGGCATGGTCGATGGCGCGGACCAGGATTTCTACCGGCGCGACTATCCGAGGCGACCCTGGCCAGGGCCGGTGCTGCTGGCCGCAAAGGCGGTGGAGCATGGCCCGTCCGAGAACGCGCTGTGCCCCTATGGCGGAAAACCCGTGACGCACTTTCTTGAAACGGGCGGCCGGGTCTTCGGTTTCTGCAATCCCTTCTGCCGCGACAAGACTGTGGCCGATCCCGAAGCCTGGCCGAAGTTCACGGCCCTGCTCGCCACACAGGTCTCCTGACCTTTACCGCTTGTAAACCTTTTGCCCGCTAGTCGTTAACCATCCGGGAAAGGGATGGCGGGATGGTGGCGCGCGCGCATACGGTGGCCTTCGAGGGGGTCGAGGCGCGGCTGGTCGAGGTGCAATGCGCCGTCTCGCCGGGGTTGCCCGGCTTCACGATCGTCGGCCTTCCCGACAAGGCGGTGTCCGAGGCGCGCGAACGTGTCCGCGCGGCGCTGTCGGCCATGTCCATAGCCCTGCCCTCCAAGCGCATCACCATCAACCTGTCCCCTGCCGACCTGCCCAAGGAAGGCTCGCATTTCGATCTGCCCATCGCCCTGGCCCTTCTTGCGGCGCTCGAGATCGTGCCGAAGGACGCGGTGGAGCAGACCGTCGCCCTGGGCGAATTGTCACTGGATGGCTCGCTCGTCGCCGTGATCGGGGCCTTGCCCGCAGCTATGGCGGCGGCCGAGGCCGACCGCGTGCTGCTTTGCCCGCTGGCCTGCGGACCCGAGGCGGCCTGGGTCGGCGCGACGCAGGTTCTGGCCGCGCGCGACCTGGGTCAGGTCGTGCGCCACTATACCGGGCAAGTGCCCATAGCGCCTTCCGAGGCGGGCGAGGTTTCGGCACCGCCCGGCGGGCGCGACCTGCGCGACGTCAAGGGGCAGGAGCGGGCGAAGCGCGCGCTGGAGATTGCAGCGGCAGGGCGCCACCATGTGCTGATGGTGGGCACGCCGGGGTCGGGGAAATCCATGCTCGCGGCACGGCTGCCCGGCATCCTGCCGAACCTGTCGGCGGCCGAGGCGCTGGAAACCTCGATGATCCACTCTCTTGCGGGACTGCTGGGCGATGGCGGCATCTCGCGCCAGCGCCCCTTCCGCGAGCCGCACCATACCGCCTCGATGGCGGCCATCGTGGGGGGCGGCAAGGGGGCGAAGCCGGGCGAGATCAGCCTTGCCCATAACGGGGTGCTCTTCCTCGACGAATTCCCCGAATTTCCGCGCAACGTCCTCGAAACCCTGCGCCAGCCGATCGAGACGGGCGAGGTCGTCGTGTCGCGCGCCAACGCCCATGTCCGCTATCCCTGCCGCTTCCTGCTGGTCGCGGCGGCCAACCCCTGCCGCTGCGGCTACCTGACCGATCCCGGGCGCGCCTGCGGCAAGGCTCCGCTCTGCGGCGACGACTATCTGGGGCGTATCTCGGGGCCGTTGATGGACCGGTTCGACCTGCGGATCGACGTGCCGCCCGTGGCCTATACCGACCTCGACCTGCCCGCGACCGGCGACGATTCCGCCACTGTCGCCGCCCGCGTCGCCGGCGCACGTGCGGTGCAGACGGCCCGCTATGCCGACGCGCCCGGCGTCCGCGTCAATGCCGATGCCGAAGGCGCGGTCCTGGAAGCGGTTGCCTCGCCCGACGAGGCCGGGCGCAGCCTGCTGGCACGGGTGGC
Organism: uncultured Alphaproteobacteria bacterium; assembly: GCA_963736565.1. Classification (GTDB taxonomy): domain Bacteria; phylum Pseudomonadota; class Alphaproteobacteria; order Rhodobacterales; family Rhodobacteraceae; genus Aliitabrizicola. Next base: position 283,580 of record CAVTOW010000005.1, on the reverse strand, counting down.
GGAACGGTTCGGACTGTCGGCGCGGGGCTATCACCGGATCCTGCGCGTCGCGCGGACCATCGCCGATCTCGACGGGGCCGACGCCGTGCACCAGAGCCATGTCGCCGAGGCGGTGAGCTACCGGATCGCGGCAAGCGCGGCCTAGCGGCGCTTCGCCTCGATCACCTCCCAGATACGGGCGGCGGCGTTCGTGCCGTCGAACCGCTCCAGTTCCTGAAGGCCCGTGGGCGAGGTCACGTTGATCTCGGTCAGCCAGTCGCCGATCACGTCGATCCCGACGAAGATCTGCCCCTTCTCGCGCAGCACCGGGCCGATGGCCGCGCAAATCTCCAGATCGCGCGCCGTGAGGCCCACCTTTTCGGGCCGCCCGCCGACATGCATGTTCGACCGTGTCTCGCCCGCCTGCGGGACGCGGTTGATCGCCCCCACCGCCTCGCCATCGACAAGGATGACCCGCTTGTCGCCCTTGGCCACGTCAGGAAGGAACTTCTGCACGATCAGCGGCTCGCGGTTGATGCCCATGAACAGCTCGTGCAGCGACGACAGGTTCCGGTCGTTCGGGTCAAGCCGGAACACACCCGCCCCGCCGTTGCCGTAGAGCGGCTTCAGGATGATGTCGCCGTGGCGCGCCTTGAAGGCGCGGATCGTTGCAAGGTCGCGCGCGATCATCGTGGGCGGGGTCAGGTGCGGAAAGCGCAGGACCAGCAGCTTTTCGGGTGAATTGCGGACCCAGAACGGGTCGTTCACGACCAATGTCCGCGGGTGGATCATCTCGAGGATGTGAGTCGTCGTGATGTAGCCCATGTCGAAGGGCGGGTCCTGGCGCAGCCAGACCACGTCGTAGGTGCCCAGGTCGACCTCGGTCTCCTCGCCGTAGCTGACATGGTTGCCCTTCTCGCGGCGCAGCTCGATGGACCACCCCCGCGCCGTCACGCGCCCTTCGTCGAAGGCAAGCCTGTCGGGCGTATAGAAGAACAGGTGATGCCCCCGCGCCTGCGCCTCGAGCGCGATGCGGAAGGTGCTGTCCGCATCTATGTTGACCGACCCGATCGGGTCCATCTGCAGCGCAACCTTCAACCCCATGGCAATCCCCCGTCGTGACGCTGCCCTTCATGGCGCAGGCCAGAGGCGGTTGCAATCCGGCGACGCTCAGGCGGCGAAGGCGTTCTCGATGATCTCGATGCGGCCCTGCCCGTCGACGAGCGCCACGTCGAACCGCGCAGGCGTGTCCTGTCCGGCAGGTTCATCGGCAAGAAAGACCGAGGCAGAGGCATAGATGCGCGCCATCTGGCGCGAAGACAGGTGTTCGGCGGCGTCCGCATGGCTGCGGCTTTGCTTCACCTCGATGAAGATCACTTCGGCCCCGTCCCGCGCAATCAAATCGATTTCGCCCGCATCGCTGCGCCAGCGCGTTGCGGTGATGACGCGTCCGCGGTTTTCGTAGTGGCGCGCGACGGCCGCCTCGGCGGCAAGACCCGCGTGAAAGGATCGCGCGCCGCTCATTCCCGGTCCGCCAGTTTCAGGGCCATGCGATAGACATCCTTGCGCGGCAGGTTCAGCGCCTCGGCGACCTCGGCCGCCGCATCCTTCAGCGAGCCCTGCGCAAGCGCGCTACGAAGGGCCGCCTCGACGCTGGCCGGGTCGGCGGCGCGCGGCGCTGCCCGATCCACCAGTACGACGACCTCGCCCTTGACGGTACGGTCGGCGAACTGCTCGGCAAGCTCGGCAAGCGAACCGCGCGTCACCTCCTCGAACCGCTTCGTCAGTTCACGGCACACGACCGCCTCCCTCTCGCCTCCCAGACTGTCGCGCAGTTCGATTAACAGCCGGTTCACGCGCTTCGGCGATTTCGTAGAGGATCAGCGTGGCCTGTACCGATCCGACTTCGGCCAGAAACCGCGCCCGGTCGCCGGCACCCGTGGGCGGAAATCCCGCGAACAGGAAGCGGTCGCTCGGCAGCCCCGAGACGGTCAGCGCGGCAAGGACCGCGGACGCCCCGGGCGCTGCGAGAACGGGGATGCCGGCGGCGATCGCGGCGCGCGCAAGCTGGTATCCGGGGTCCGCGACCAGAGGCGTTCCGGCCTCGGATGCATAGGCGACCGACTTGCCCTCCTCCAGCGCGCGCAGAAGCCGCGGGCGCATCGCATCGCCGTTATGGTCGTGATAAGGCCAGAGCGGGCGGTCGCCCAGAGGCACGCCATGGATTTCCATGAGGTGCCGCAAGGTCCGGGTGTCCTCGGCCGCCAGCACATCGGCCCCCGCAAGGACATCGAGCGCCCGAAGCGTGATGTCGCGCGCCGCGCCGATCGGCGTCGAGACGAAATGCAGACCGGGCGGCACTGCCCGTGCGCCCGGCCGGGCCTCGCCGATTGCCACGCGCAAGCTCCCTTCGAAAGTTGCCTTCCCTTTTCGAACCGCATAGGCTTTGTGCCGATGATGGATCGCCCTGGCGAGAAGGAATACCGCATGTTGTCCGTTCTGTCCTTCGCCCGCAAGTCCTTGGGGCGGGCTGCCGCCGTCCTTGGGCTTGTGGCGCTCGCGGGGTGCGTTCCTTCGGGCGGCAACGGACCGCTGGTCTCGCGCGGCGGGGCGGTGCAGGTGGCGCTCCTGGTGCCGTCGGGGTCCGGCCAGGCCAGCGACGACTTCCTGGCGCGGAGCCTCGAGAATGCGGCACGCCTTGCGATTGCGGACCTCAACGGCACGAGCATCGACCTGCGCGTCTACCCGACCGGCGGCCAGCCGGGACAGGCGGCCAGCGCCGCGCAGACGGCCGTGGCCGATGGGGCGCAGGTGATCCTCGGACCGCTCTTTGCGCAGGAAGCAAACGCCGCCGGCAATGCCGTGGCGGCGAGCGGCGTCAACGTGCTCAGCTTCTCGAACAATCCTGCGGTTGCAGGCGGCAACGTCTTCGTGCTGGGTCCGACCTTCCAGAACACGGCCAACCGCCTGTCGCGCTATGCCGTGCGGCAGGGCAAGAGCCGGGTGATGGTGCTCTACGACCGCACGGCGGCGGGTGAAGTGGGCCGCAATGCGATCCAGGCGGGCGTTGCCGCCGCTGGCGGAACCGTGGTGAACACCACGGGCTACGAATTCTCGCAGAACGGGCTGGTTCAGGCCGCCCCGCTGATGGCCGCGACGGCCCGCTCGGGCGTCGATGCGCTGTTCATGACCGCCGACACGGCGGGTGCGCTTCCGCTGCTGACGCAGCTTCTGCGCGACAATGGCGTCGACCCGGCAGTCACGCAGTTCATCGGCCTGACCCGCTGGGACATTCCGGCGGCGACGACCGCGCTGCCGGGCGTGCAGGGCGGATGGTTCGCGCTGCCAGATCCGGGCCCCTACCAGCAGTTCCAGGGGCGCTATGCCGCCGCCTATGGCGAAGCGCCGCCCCCGGTGGCGAGCCTTGCCTATGACGGGATCGCAGCCATCGGCGCGCTGGCCGGGCGCGACAACGGCGCGATCAGCGCGCGGAGCCTGACCCAGGGGTCCGGCTTCGCGGGCGTGGGCGGCGTGTTCCGTCTGCTTTCCGACGGCTCGAACGAGCGCGGCCTTGCCATCGCCCAGATCCGCAACAACCAGGTCGTCGTCATTGACCCCGCGCCCCGCAGCTTCGGCGGTGCCGGCTCCTGAGCCGGCCGCGTCCCTGCCCCCGACCGTGACCCAGACGCTGACCGAGGCGATCGCGCAGCTGCCGCAGGTCGGGGTCCTGACGGCGGCGATCGCTGCCGACATTCCGCCCGGCACCGAAGCGCGCGAAGCCCGTGCCATCGCCGTGCGGCATCTCGCCACCGCGCGCGCCACCGCCAATGCCGTCCTTGCAAGCGGCCTTCGGGTCTGAACCGCGCCGGGCCCGCGCGCTTGTCACCGCGCAGTCTGATCTGACCGACACCCTTGTGGCAACGACGCTGGCGGTCGCCCTGAACCACCTGCACCCCTTGCCCAACCCGACCGAGAGCGAGCGCGTTGCCGTTCTTGCCGTGGGGGGTTACGGGCGGGCCGAGATGGCCCCGCATTCCGATGTGGACCTGCTGTTCCTCACGCCGTGGAAGATCACGCCCTGGGCTGAAAGCGTGATCGAAAGCATGCTCTACATGCTGTGGGACCTGAAGCTGAAGGTCGGCCATTCCAGCCGCACGGTGAAGGACTGCCTGCGGCTGGGGCGCGAGGACATCACGATCCGCACCGCGCTCTTGGAACACCGCTTCATCGCGGGATACGAGCCGCTGGCGGCGGAACTGGGCGACAGGCTCTGGTCCGAGCTGTTCCGCAATACCGGCCCCGAGTTCATCGAGGCCAAGCTGGTCGAGCGCAGCGACCGCCACCGCAAGCAGGGCGGGCAGCGCTATGTGCTGGAGCCGAACATCAAGGAGGGCAAGGGCGGGCTGCGCGACCTCCAGACGCTCTACTGGATCGGCAAGTACCTGCACCGCGTGCCCTCGGCCGAAGGGCTGGTCGGCGCGGGCCTGCTCAGCCGCGAGGAATACGACAGCTTCGCGCGGGCGGAAGAGTTCCTCTGGGCGGTCCGCTGCCACATGCACTACATCACGTCGCGCGCCACCGATCAGCTGAGCTTCGACCTGCAGGTGCTGGTGGCCGAGCGGATGGGCTACACCGACACCGCGGGGCGCCGGGCGGTCGAGGTCTTCATGCAGGACTACTTCCGCCACGCGACACGCGTGGGTGAGCTGACGCGCATCTTCCTGACCCAGCTCGAAGCGCGCCACGCCAAGGCCGAGGCGTCGCTGATGGGTTTGTTCCGGCGGCGCAAGCGGGTGAAGGCGGGCCTCAAGCTTGTTCAGGGCCGCATCGACGTGGAAGACCCGGCGGCCTTTCTGGCGGACAAGCTGAACATCCTGCGCATCTTCGAAGAGGCGCTGCGCACCGGCTATCTGCTGCACCCCGACGTGATGCGCCTGATCGCGGCCAATCTCGACCTGATCGACGACGAGATGCGCACCGATCCCGAAGCGGTGCAGATCTTCCTCGACCTGCTGCTGAAGCACGGCAATCCCGAACGCTCGCTAAGACGGATGAACGAACTCGGCGTGCTCGGCGCCTTCGTGCCCGAATTCGAAGCCATCGTCGCGATGATGCAGTTCAACGTCTACCACCACTACACGGTCGACGAGCACACCATCCAGTGCATCAGCACCCTGGCGCAGATCGAGCGCGGCGAACTGGTGGAGGAACTGCCCGTCGCCAGCCGCATCCTGACCGAGGGCGTCAACCGCCGGGTGCTTTACGTCGCGCTGTTCCTGCACGACATCGGCAAGGGCCGCCCCGAGGATCATTCCATCCTGGGTGCACAGATCGCGCGGCGCGTCGCGCCCCGTCTTGGGTTGAGCGCCGAGGAATCCGAAACGGTGGAATGGCTGGTGCGCTATCACCTGCTGATGTCCGACATCGCCCAGAAGCGCGACCTGAGCGATCCGCGCACGGTGCGCGACTTTGCCAAGGCGGTGAAGACGAAAGAGCGGCTCGATCTGCTGACCGTCCTGACGGTCTGCGATATCCGGGGCGTCGGGCCGGGCACCTGGAACAACTGGAAGGCCATGCTGCTGCGCCAGCTTTACGGCGATACCGCGAGCGCCCTTCAGGGCGGGCTCGAGTCGCTGAACCGCGACCAGCGCGAGGACGAGGCAAAGCGCGCCCTGCGCGAGGCGCTGTCCGACTGGGAGGCGCGCGATCTGCGGGCCGAGACGGCACGCCACTACCCGCCCTACTGGCAGGGCCTGACAACCGAGACGCAGGCCGTCTTTGCCCGGCTGCTGCTTGGCCTGCGCGACGACGAGATCCGCATCGACCTTCACCCCGAGGTCGCGCGCGACGCGACCCGCGCCTGCTTCGCGCTGGCCGACCACCCCGGCATCTTCTCGCGCCTTGCGGGGGCCTTGGCGCTGGTGGGTGCGAACGTGGTGGACGCGCGCACCTATACCTCAAAGGACGGCTATGCCACGGCGGTGTTCTGGGTCCAGGATGCCGAGGGAAAACCCTACGAAGCGGGCAAGCTGCCGCGCCTGCGCGCGATGATCGAAAAGACCCTGAAGGGCGAAGTCGTGGCGCGCGAGGCGCTGAAGGACCGCGACAAGGTGCGCAAGCGCGAAAGCCAGTTCCGTTTCCCGACCCATATCGTCTTCGACAATGAAGGCTCGGAAATCTACACGATCATCGAGGTCGACACGCGCGACCGGCCGGGGCTTCTCTACGATCTCACGCGCACGCTGGCGGCGAACAACATCTACATCGCCAGCGCCGTGATCGCGACCTATGGCGCGCAGGTCGTCGATACCTTCTATGTGAAGGACATGTTCGGCCTGAAGATCCATCCCAAGACCCGGCAGGACGTGCTGGAACGCAAGCTGCGCCAGGCGATCGCCGAGGGCGCGGAACGGGCCGGCCGGTGATGCCGCCGATCCGGCTCGTCTCGGGTTTCCTGACGGTGGGCAGCTGGACCATGGTCAGCCGCCTCGTGGGGTTCCTGCGCGACGTGATGATGGCGGCCTATCTTGGCGCAGGCCCGGTGGCCGAGGCGTTCCTCATCGCCTTCTCGCTGCCCAACATGTTCCGCCGCTTCTTTGCCGAGGGCGCGTTCAACTTCGCCTTCGTGCCGATGTTCGCCAAGAAGCTGGAAGCGGGCGAGGATGCGCAGGGCTTCGCGCGCGATGCGTTCAACGGGCTGGCGGGCATCCTGATCGTCTTCACGGTGATCGGGACGATCGCCATGCCGTGGCTCGTCTGGGCGATGGCGTCTGGTTTTGCGGGCGACGCGCGGTTCGATCTTGCGGTGCTCTTCGGGCGCATCTCGTTCAGCTATATCCTTTTCATCAGCCTGGTCGCGCTGCTGTCGGGCGTCCTGAACGCCTTCGGGCGGTTCACCGAGGCCAGCTTCGTTCCTGTCCTGATGAACCTGATGTTCATCGCCGCCATGCTTCTGGCGGACCGGCTGGAATGGGACATGGGCCTGACGCTGGCCTGGACCGTGCCCTTGACCGGCATCGCCCAGCTTGCCTTCACCTGGGTTGCGGCCAACCGCGCGGGGTTCCGGTTTCGCCCCGGCTGGCCCCGCATGACGCCGGAACTGAAGCGCCTCGCGATCATCGCGGGGCCTGCGGTGCTGGCCGGGGGCGTGGTGCAGGTCAACCTGCTGGTCGGGCGGCAGGTCGCCAGTTTCACCGAAGGGGCGGTCGCGTGGTTGTCCTATGCCGACCGGCTTTATCAACTGCCCCTCGGCGTGGTGGGTATCGCCATCGGCACTGTCCTGCTGCCCGACCTTTCGCGGCGGTTACGAGCAGGCGACATGCAGGGCGGACGCGACAGCTTCAACCGCGGTGCCGAATTCGCGCTGGCGCTGACAATTCCCGCCGCCGTGGCGCTGGTGGTCATCGCCATGCCCTTGACGACGGTGCTGTTCCAGCGGGGTGCCTTTGGCGCGGACGATGCCGCCAATACCGCGCTCGCGCTGGCGGCCTATGGTCTGGGCCTGCCCGCCTTCGTGCTGCACAAGGTTCTCCAACCACTGTTCTACGCGCGGGAAGATACGCGCAGCCCGTTCCGCTACGCCGTCGTCTCGATGGTGGTGAACGCCGCCTTCGCCGTGGGATTGATGCCGGTGATGGGCTTCGTGGCCGCCGCGCTTGCGACGACGGTGGCGGGCTGGATCATGGTCTGGCAATTGTGGGCAGGATCGCGCCGGATGGGCGAGGCGGCGCAGACCGATGCGCGTTTCCGCCGACGGCTCTGGCGCATCATTGCCGCATCGCTTGTCATGGGCCTGTGCCTGATCGCGGCCGAGGTCGTGCTTGGCCCCGCGCTTGGAATGCCCGGACTGCGCTATGCGGCGCTGGCCGGTCTGGTCGGCATCGGGGCCGTCAGCTATTTCGGTGCGGGCACGGCCTTCGGTGCCTTCCGTCTGGCCGAGTTCCGCAGCCTTCTGCGTCGTCAGCGCTGACGGATCTTGGCGCGCACCCGCGCCCACCCGCCGGGGCTGACCACGAAGGACAAAAGGAACCCGGTGGCAAAGCCCGCAAGGTCCGCCACCCATTCCCAGCCACCGCCGAACACCAGCCCGAACAGCATCTGGATACCCAGCAGAAAGCCGATCAGCGTGAAGGCGCGATACTGGTTCGCGCCCACGGCGGCCAGCTTGACCCAGAGCAGGAACGTGAACCCTCCGATCAACCCATAGACCGGCGGATAGCCCCCGAAAAGCGGCGCCTGTACGCCCGGCACCAACGTATAGGCCAGCGCCCCGATGATCGCCGAGGCGAAGAAGATCAACAGCAGCGCCCACCAGCGGAACACCTCGCCCACCATCTTCCCCATCGCCAGCAGGATGACGACGACGAACAGCGCATGGGTGAAGTTGCCGTGCACGAACGGATAGGTGACCAGCCGCGTCAGCCCGTCCAGCGGCCAGACGTTCTGCTCATACATCTGGCGCAGGTATTCGGGCGCGAAGGCGAACCGCTGGATCGCGTCCAGCCGCCAGCCGACGCCCTGCGCCCCCCCCGCCAGCCCCTGCGCGCCAAGGCTGACGACCACCTCCATCGCGACGATCGGAAGCACCAGCACCCAGACGACGGGCGGCAGGGGGTTCAGCGGCGCTGCGTTCAGATCGCGGGTCATGGGTGTCCTTTCCGGGCACGGGCGCGTTGACGCCCCTTTGGCCCAGCGATAAGCCCAAGGCGCAACTTATTCCAGACGGAGTGATCATGACTGAGCCGGTCCAAACGCCTCAGACCTTTCCGACGCGCATCTTCTCGGGGATCCAACCCTCGGGCGGGCTGACGCTGGGCAACTACCTCGGCGCGCTGAAGCGCTTTGTCGAAAAGCAGGACGAGGGGATCGAGACGATCTATTGCCTCGTCGACATGCACGCGATCACTGTCTGGCAGGACCCGGCGAAACTGCGCCAGCAGACGCGCGAGGCGGCAGCAGGCTTCATCGCCGCCGGCATCGACCCTTCCCGCTCGATCCTGTTCAACCAGAGCCAGGTCACCGCGCATGTGGAGCTTGCGTGGATCTTCAACTGCATCGCGCGCATGGGCTGGATGAGCCGCATGACCCAGTGGAAGGACAAGACCGCCGGCAAGAACGCCGAGGCGGAATCGCTGGGGCTGTTCGCCTATCCGTCGCTGATGGCCGCCGACATCCTCGCCTACAAGGCGACCCATGTTCCGGTGGGCGAGGATCAGAAGCAGCACCTCGAGCTGTGCCGCGACATCGCGATCAAGTTCAACAACGACTACGGGGTGAACTTCTTCCCGGTGGTGGAGCCGGTGATCGAAGGCGCGGCCACGCGGGTGATGAGCCTGCGCGACGGCACCAAGAAGATGTCGAAGTCCGACCCCAGCGACCAGAGCCGCATCAACCTGACCGACAGCGCCGACGAGATCGCCAAGAAGATCCGCAAGGCCAAGACCGACCCCGAGCCGCTTCCCGACAGCCTCGACGGGCTGAAGGACCGGCCCGAGGCGCGCAACCTCGTGAACATCTACGCGGCGCTAGCGGGGCACACGCCCGCGCAGGTCATGGCCGATTTCGGCGGGGCGCAGTTCGGCACCTTCAAGCCCGCGCTGGCCGACCTCGCCGTGGCGAAGCTGGAGCCGATCACGACCGAGATGAACCGCCTGATGCAGGACCCCGCCGAGATCGACCGCATCCTTGGCAGGGGCGCGGATCAGGCCGAAGCGATCGCCCGCCCGATCATGGATAAGGTCTACGACATCGTGGGGATGATCCGCTCGCGCCGCTGATCGCTGTCACGGAATCGAGTCAAACGGCTGGCATGTTCTGGCCATGGACGTGCCCCACGTCCGCCGGTCGGGCCTATCCCCTTCCCCTCTGCTGCCACGGGTCTCCCCGGCCCTACTGGCGCCCGACCGGCCATAGCCCCCGGACCTCGCGGTCCGGGGGTCTTTTTTGCGGGTGCTGGACGCTGCCCGGCCGAAGTGCTTGAGTGCCGCCGCATCAGGCTGACGGGGGCATCATGGCATTCGGGACGCAAATCCGCACCTTCTTCGAAGGGCGCTGGCACGAGGGCGACGTGCCCGTCATGCGCGCGGCAGACCACGGCATGTGGCAGGGATCGAGCGTGTTCGACGGCGCGCGCTGGTTCGACGGCGTCTGCCCCGATCTGCGCGCCCATTGCGACCGCGTCAACCGGTCGGCCGAGGCGCTGATGATCACGCCCACCCTGTCGGGCGAAGAAATCGAGGCCATCGCCCGCGAAGGCTTGCGGGCCTATGACGCGCAGACGGCGGTCTATGTCCGCCCGATGTATTGGGCGCTGGAAGGATCGGACCTTGGCGTGGCCCCCAAGATGGGCGAGACGGGCTTTGCGCTCTGTCTGGAAGCCGTTCCGATGCCGCCGCCCGGCGCGGCGACAACGCTGACCCGAACCCGGTTCCGCCGACCCGTCCTTGAGGACAACGTCTGCAACGCCAAGGCGGGCTGCCTTTACCCCAACAACGCACGGATGCTGGTCGAGGCCAAGGCCAAGGGCTTCGGCAACGCCCTTGCCGCCGACGCGATGGGCAATGTGGCCGAAGCGGCGACCGCGAATGTCTTTATCGTCAAGGATGGCGCGGTGCTGACCCCCATCGCCAACGGCACCTTCCTTGCGGGGATCACCCGCGCCCGCCACATGGCCAACCTGCGCGCCGACGGCGTCGAGGTGCGCGAGGTGGTGATGAGCTTCGAGGATGTCGCCGCCGCCGACGAGGTGTTCCTGTCAGGCAATTTCAGCAAGGTCATGCCTGTCACCGCCTTCGAGGACCGCCAGTATCAGGTCGGTCCGGTCACCAAGCGGGTGCGCGAGATGTACTGGGACTGGGCAAGGTCCGCCGCGTAAGGCTTGCCAGCCGCGCAGGCAGCCGCGATGATGCGCCGCCAGGGAGAGACCAAGATGCGCAAGTTCCTCGTCGTGCTGGACGACAGCCGGGAATGCCTGAACGCGATGCGGTTCGCGGCGCTGCGGGCGGCGCATACCGGCGGGGGCGTCCAGATTCTCTCGGTCATCTCACCCGAGGAGTTCGGCACCTGGATGGGCGTGGCCGACCTGATGCGCGAGGAAGCGCGCGAGCGGATCGTGGCGCATTTCGAGGTTTTCGCGAAGTGGATGCGCGACAAGCAGGGCGTGGACCCCGAGCTTGTGATCCGCGAGGGCGATCCGGTGGCGGAGATTCTGGCGCAGGTGCGCGAGGATCCGCAGATCGGCGTGCTGGTGCTTGGCGCCAACCATGAAAAGTCGGGGCCGGGGCCGCTGGTGACCGCCCTGTCGAAATCTTCGGGCAGCCTGCCGATCCCGATCACCATCGTGCCCGGCGACATGAGCAAGGAACGGCTGGAAGAGATCACCTGACGGGTGACGGATCGGCGCGGCCTCGCGCTGATGCGTGTCGGGCATGAGTTGATCGGTGGCCGGTTGGGCCGCTCACGCATCGGCGCAATCGATCAGGGCGCGCAACCGCAACCGTTAGCAGGGGGGCAAGACCGCAATGGCAATCACTCAGGAACCAACCGAAGACGGCATCACCCGGCGCGCACTCTTGGTGACAAGCGGGGTCGGCGCTGCGTTGGCGACAGGCGGCGTGATGCTTGCCCAGGCCAGCCCCGCTGCCGCGCAGGAGGCGGTTGCGCCAGCCGCGCCGCCTGCCTCCGCGCCCCTGGCCGCCAAGGCGGTGGCCGAGGTCGAAGACGCGATCCTCCGCATCTCGCGCGAGGTCTGGGCGAACGCCGGAACTGTCGATGTTCGAAGAGAAATCGGCAGCCATCCACCTGCGCGAACTGGAGGCCGAAGGCTTCACCATCACCAGCCGGGACACGTCGGGCTATCCCACGGCCTTCATCGCGGAATGGACGCAGGGCAGCGGCGGTCCGGTGATCGCCTACCTGCCGGAATACGACGCGTTGCCCGGCCTCGGAAATGCCGCCGAGCCGCGCCAGACACCGGGCCCGACGGGCGTCGAGGTGGGCCATGGCTGCGGGCACAACATGCTCGGGCGCAGGCTGCACCGGGGCGGCCTTTGCGCTGAAACGGATGATGCAGGCCGATGGTGCGGCGGGCACGATCCGCGTCTTTGGTTGCGCCTCGGAGGAATCGCAGGGCGTCAAGGTCTACTTCGTGCGGGACGGGTCTGTTCGACGACGTGGACGCCGCGCTTGCCTGGCACCCCGCCCCGGTCGCGGCGACCGGGCGCCGTGCGCACGGCGGCCAACGACGCGCATCCGCATCATGTTCCGTGGACGCACCGCCCATGCAGGCAACTCGCCCTGGGACGGGCGTTCGGCGCTCGACGCGGCCGAGTTGTTCGGCCACGGCATCAACCTGATGCGCGAGCATGTCCGGCCGACGGCACGGCTGCACTACATCTACGAGGCGGCTGGCGTGGCCCCGAATGTCGTTCCCGATTTCGCGCAGGTCTGGCTGACGATCCGCGACGAGAACCGCGCGCAGGTGTACGCGATGACCGAGTGGGCGCGCCAGATTGCCGAAGGCGCGGCGCTGGCCACCCAGACACGAGGCCGAGTTCGACCTGTATTACGGCATGTGGGACCTGCTGCCCAACGACCCGCTGATCGCGCTGACTCCATCGCCACATGACGCGCCGAGACGCCTCGACTGGACGGACGAGGAACAGGCCTTCGCGCGGGCCTGTCAGGCCGCGATGGGTCGTGCCCGAGAAGGGCCTGGCGACCGACAGTGCTGCCGGTGCTGGGCGACAATCACCGCAGGCGGTTCGACCGATGTGGGCGACATCAGCTGGGTCGTTCCCGACGGGCCTGTTCGGCTGGCCGACGCTTGCCCCTTGGGATCAGCCTGCACACCTGGCCCGTGACAGCCTGCGGCGGCATGTCGATCGGCGACAAGGCGTCGCTCGCGACGGCGCGTATCCTGGCCGGGGCGGGTCATGACCTGATGACCCAGCCGGACCTGCTGGCTGCCGCGAAGGCAGATCTTCTGCGGCGCAAGGGCGACACCGTCTATGCCTCGCCCGTGCCACCCGAGCGGACCGTGCCGCGCGGTCCTGCCCGATCTACATGCACAAGGCACCGGGCGACGACACGCTGACGCCCGACGCCTGATCCGCGCAAGATCGTCGCTGGCGATAACTGCGCCACCGCGATTTTAGAACCGTTCCAAATCTTGACATCCCCTGCCCCGGGGCGCATATCCGACTGGAACAGTCGGAGATACATCATGTTCATCCAGACCGAATCCACGCCGAACCCCGCCACGCTGAAATTCCTGCCCGGCCAGACCGTGCTGGAGCTGGGCACGGCCGATTTCCCGAGTGCCGAGGCGGCGGCGAAGTCGCCGCTGGCCGCGGCGCATCTTTGCGGCGGGCGGCGTGACCGGGCGTGTTCTTCGGCACCGATTTCGTGACCGTGACCAAGGCCGACGACGTCGACTGGGAGCATATCAAGCCCGCGATCCTGGGCGCGATCATGGAGCATTTCCAGTCGGGCGCGCCGGTGATGGAAGGCGAGCAGGCCAGCTCGGCGGCACATGCCGCACATGACGGGCCGGATGGCGACATCGTGCGCCAGATCAAGGAATTGCTCGACACCCGCGTGCGCCCCGCCGTGGCGCAGGACGGCGGCGACATCACCTTCCACGGCTTTGACCGGGGCGTGGTCTATCTGCACATGCAGGGCGCCTGCGCGGGCTGCCCGTCCTCGACCCTGACGCTGAAGATGGGGATCGAGAACCTGCTGCGGCACTACATCCCCGAAGTGCTCGAGGTTCGCCCCGTTGCCGCCTGAGCCGACGTGCTGCTGCCGATCCTGGCCTTCGACACATCGGCCGCGCATTGCGCGGCCGCTTTGCTTTGCGGCGACCGGATCGTCGCGACGCCGCATCGAGCCGATGGACAAGGGCCAGGCCGAACGGCTGATGCCGCTGCTGGAGGAGATGCTGGCCGAGGGCGGGCATCGGCTGGGCCGACCTGACGGCGCTCGGCGTCGGCACCGGGCCGGGCAACTTCACCGGCGTCCGCATCGCCGTGGCCGCCGCGCGCGGGCTGGCGCTGGCCTTGGGCATCCCGGCCATCGGCGTGACGCGGCTTCGAGGCGCTGGCCTCGGCCTGCCGCGTCCACGGTCGGTGGTCGAGGATGCGCGGCGCGGCGCGGTCTATGTGCAGGACTTCGACGGCATCGAGGCCGGGCTGGCGACGCTCGACTCCTGCCGCCGGGATGCAGGCGGCGACCGCTGGCCGGGCACCGGGCCGCCGAGGTCGCCCTGCTGACGGGCGGCGACGTCCTGCCCCCGCCATGCCGCTGGCCGAGGCCATCGCCCGCATCGCCGCGGCCCGGCGCGCCGTGCCGCAGCCCCGCCCGGCACCGTTCTACCTGCGCGGCGCCGATGCGGCGCCTGCCGTCGGACCCGCCGCCGGTGATCCTGCCGTGACGCCCGAAGCGCTGGCCGCGCTGCATGCCGCGCTGCTTTCGACCACCCCGCGCCCGTGGAGCGCGGCCGAATTCGCGAGCCTCCTGGCCGAGCCCGGCTGCGTTCCTGCTTGCCGAGGCCGACGCGGTTTCGTTCTGGGCCGCGCGCTCGCGGGCGAGGCCGAACTGCTGACCCTCGCCGTCGCGCCCGAGGCGCGCCGGCGGGGCTCGGCGCGCCGGCTGGTGGCGGGCTTCATCGCGGCAGGCACGGCGCGCGGGCGCAGGCACGGCCTTTCTGGAGGTGGCCGCCGACAACGCCGCCGCGCTCGCGCTTTACCGCGCGGCGGGCTTTGCCGAGGCGGGCCGCGGCGCGGCTACTACCGCACGCCGGAAGGCGGCGCTGTCGACGCGCTGGTCCTGCGTCATGCGGCTGACGCAAGGTCAGCCTGACAATTTGATCGAAAGATCAAATTTCCGCGGGCCGGGCCCCGCCGGTCACCAGAATCTCACTTGACCGGCCCAGCGGTGTTGCGCCCCTAATCGGCGGCAATCCGGCGACGGGAGGCCGCGGACGGGCAGAAACGATCAACCGGGAGAGACCCATGACCCTCATGAAATCCCTTGCTCGGCGCAGCGGCGACGCTTGGCCCTGACCGCAGGCGCGGCGCTGGCCGAACCGGCGATCATCTTCGACCTTGGCGGCAAGTTCGACAAATCCTTCAACGAGGCCGCCTTCAACGGCGCCGACGCAATGGGCCGAGGAAACCGGCGGCACCTTCAAGGAACTGGAAATGCAGTCCGAAGCCCAGCGCGAACAGGCGCTGCGCCGTCTGGCCGAAGCCGGTGCCAACCCGGTCGTGATGACCGGCTTTGCCTTTGGCGACGTGCTGAACAAGGTCGCCCCCGACTTCCCCGACACCAAGTTCGCGATCATCGACATGGTGGTGGAACAGCCGAACGTGAAATCGGTCGTCTTCAACGAACATGAAGGCTGCTACCTGGTCGGCATGATGGCGGGCCTGGCGTCGAAGACCGGCACGGTCGGCTTCATCGGCGGCATGGACATTCCGCTGATCCGCAAGTTCGGCTGCGGCTATGCGCAGGGCGTGAAGGCGGTGAACCCCGATGCGAACGTCGATCCTGAACATGACCGGCACCACGCCCGCCGCCTGGAACGACCCGGTGAAGGGCGCCGAACTGGCCAAGGCGCCAGAAGGCGCAGGGCGCGGACGTGATCTATGCCGCGGCGGGCGGCACCGGCGTCGGCGTGCTGCAGGCGGCGGCCGACGAAGGCATCCTGTCGATCGGCGTCGACAGCAACCAGAACTACCTGCACCCCGGCCAGGTCCTGACCTCGATGCTCAAGCGCGTCGACAAGGCCGTCTACGACGCGTTCAAGGAAGGCGAAGACCTGGCCCCGGGCATCAACGTGCTGGGCCTGGCAAGTCCGAAGGCGTCGGCTACGCGCTGGACGACAACAACGCGTGCGCTGGTGACCCCGGAGATGGAGGCGGCGGTCGAACGCGGCCGCCGGCAAGATCAAGTCGGGCGAGCTCGTCGGTGCACGACTACATGTCCGACAACACCTGCCCGGCCGCGTCTGTTCTGACATGGCAGCCGGCACGAGCATGGGGGGCGGCCGGCAACGGCCGCCCCGTTTGCCATCGAACTGAAGGGCATCTCCAAGGCCTTCGGCCCGGTGCAGGCGAACAAGGACATCAACATCGCGGTGCCGAAGGGCACGATCCACGGCATCATCGGCGAGAACGGCGCGGGCAAGTCCACGCTGATGTCGATCCTCTACGGCTTCTACAAGGCCGACGCGGGCGAGATCTTCATCGACGGCCAGCTGACCGCCATCCCCGACAGCCAGAGCGCCATCCGCGCCGGCATCGGCATGGTGTTCCAGCATTTCAAGCTGGTGCAGAATTTCACCGTGCTGGAAAACGTCATCCTGGGCGTCGAGGACGGCCCGCTGCTGAACGCCTCGCTCGCCAAGGCGCGCAAGGTGCTGGCAGACGCTGGCGCGCGACTACGAACTGGACGTCGACCCCGACGCGCTGATCGAGGACCTGTCGGTCGGCCACCAGCAGCGGGTCGAAATCCTCAAGGCGCTCTACCGGCAGGCCGACATCCTGATCCTGGACGAACCGACGGGCGTGCTGACCCCGGCCGAGGCCGACCACCTGTTCCGCATCCTGAAAGGGCTGAAGGAGCAGGGCAAGACGATCATCCTGATCACCCACAAGCTGCGCGAGATCATGGAGGCGACCGACAACGTCAGCGTCATGCGGCGCGGCACGATGGTCGGCACGGTCAAGACCGCCGAGACCAGCCCCGAGGAGCTGGCCGAGCTGATGGTGGGCCGCAAGGTCCTGCTGGAGGTCGAAAAGAGCCCGCCACAGCCCGGCGCGCGTGGTGCTGGAGGTCGAGGACCTGCGCGTGCGGGACGAACACGGGGTCGAACGGCTGAAGGGCGTCAGCTTCGACATCCGCGCGGGCGAGATCCTCGGCATCGCCGGGGTGGCCGGGCAACGGCCAGTCCGAACTGCTGGCCGCCCTGGGCGGCATGCCAGCGGCGACCGGGCGGATCACGCTGAACGGGGCGGACCTGCCGCTGTCGGGGCACGGCGCCGACGGCCAGAGCCGCCGCGACGCGGGCATCGCCCATGTGCCCGAGGACCGGCAGCACTATGGCCTGATCATGGATTTCACCGCGTGGGAGAACGTGGCCTTCGGCTATCACAACGACCCGGAATACCAGAAGAACGCGCTCCTGATGGACAACGACGCGCTGCGCGCCGACACCGCAGCGCAAGATGGCCACCTTCGACGTGCGCCCGCCGATCCCGACGCTGGCCGCCAAGAACTTCTCGGGCGGCAACCAGCAGAAGATCGTCGTCGCGCGCGAGATCGAGCAGAACCCCGACCTGCTGCTGATCGGCCAGCCGACGCGCGGCGTCGACATCGGCGCGATCGAGTTCATCCACAAGCAGATCGTCGCGCTGCGCGATGCGGGCAAGGCGATCCTGCTGGTCTCGCGTGGAACTGGACGAGATCATGTCCCTGTCCGACCGCATCGCCGTGATGTTCGACGGGCAGCATCATGGGCTTCGCGCGACCCCGAGACGACCGACGAACGCGAGCTGGGCCTGCTGATGGCCGGGATCACCGACGGCAAGGCGAGGCCGCGCATGAGCGCGCGACCTTGTACGAAGACTCAGAATTTCGCAGACATTTCGGAGCCGGAGGGCGGGCATGACCAGCTTCCCACCTGGGCCGATGTCGTCCTGGTGCCGCTGATCAGCCTTGCGCTTGCGGCCATCATCTCGGCCCTCGTGCTGCTGTCGCCATCGGGCAAAGCCCGGTCGAGGCGTTCAACGTCATGGTCGAGGGCGCGCTGGGGTCCGCCTATGGCTGGGGCTACACGCTGTACTACGCCACCAGCTTCATCTTCACCGGCCTTGCCGTGACGGTCGCCTTCCACGCGCGGCCTGTTCAACATCGGCGGCGAGGGGCAGGCGCAGCTGGGCGGCCTTGGCGTGGCGCTCGTCTGCCTCGTCGCTGCCCTGGCCGCACTGGACGCTGGCGCTGCTCGCCGCGATGCTGGGCGCGGCGCTGTTCGGCGCGGCCTGGGCGGCGATCCCGGCCTACCTGCAGGCGCGAGCGCGGCAGCCATATCGTCATCACCACGATCATGTTCAACTACATCGCCGTCGGCGCTGCTGATCTATCTGCTGGTCAACGTGCTGCGCCCGCCGGGCCAGATGGACCCGGCCTCGGCCCGCTTCCCCGAGGGCGCGAACCTGCCCACGCTGAACGAGATCCCGGGCCTGATCGCTGATCTTCACCAAGGCGGTGCCCGCCAACGTCACGCTCTTCATCGCGCTGATCGCCTGCGTGGCTGGTCTGGGTGCTGCTGTGGCGCACGCGGCTTGGCTACGAGATCCGCGCCTTCGGCAAGTCGGAACCGGCTGCGCGCTATGCCGGGATCAACCCGGCGTCAAGATCACCATGATCGCGATGCTGATCTCGGGCGGGCTGGCCGGCCTGATGGCGATCAACAACGTGATGGGCGAGGCGCGAGCGGCTTGTTGCAGAACTCGGCCGAAGGCGCGGGCTTCATCGGCATCGCGGTGGCGCTGATGGGGCGAAACCATCCGTTCGGGCGTGGTGCTGGCGGCGATCCTGTTCGGCTTCCTCTACCAGGGCGGGGCGGAACTTGGCCTGTGGACCACGATCCCGATCGAGCTGCGCATCGTGGTGCAGGGTCTGGTGATCCTGTTCACCGGGGCGCTGGACGATGATGGTGCGGATGCTGCTGGCCCGCATCTTCGGCCTGTTCCGCAGCCGCAAGGCTGGGGGCCGCGTGATGGATTACGCAACGCTGCTGCAAATCCTCGACTCGACCCTGCGGCTGGCCACGCCGCTGCTGCTGGCCTGCCTTGCCGGGCTGTTCTCGGAACGCGCGGGCATCTTCGACATCGGGCTGGAAGGCAAGATGCTGGTCGCCGCCATGTGCGTCCGGCGCGGTGGCCTTCCTGACCGGGCTCGGTCTGGATCGGGCTTCTGCGCGGGCATCGCCGGCTCGCTTGTCTTTGCGCTGATCCATGGCGTGGCCTCGATCACCTTCCGCGGCAACCAGCTGATCTCGGGCGTGGCGCTGAACTTTCTGGCCTCGGGCATCACGGTGCTGATCGCGCAGACGCCTGTTCGGTCAGGGCGGCCGCACCCCGCCGCTCGAAGGCGCGGCCCGGTTCAACCCGATCGACCCTGCCCTTTGCCGAAGCGCTGCGCGGGCGTCCCGGTGCTCGGGCCGTTCTACGCCGAGGTGATCTCGGGCCACTCGATCCTCGTCTATGTCGCGCTTGCTGCTGGTGCCCGCTGTCCTGGTGGGTGCTCTACCGCACCCGCTTTGGCCTGCGCCTGCGCGCGGTGGGCGAAAACCCGGCCGCGGTCGATACCGCGGGCGTCTCGGTCGTGCGGCTGCGCTATGCGGCCGTGGTGATCACCGGCGTCCTCTGCGGCCTGGCCGGGGCCTACATGGCCACCGCGCCTGCAGGCGGGCTTCGGCAAGGAGATGACGGCGGGGCGCGGCTACATCGCGCTTGCCGCGCTGATCTTCGCCAAGTGGCGGCCGTGGCACGCGCTCTGGGCCTGCCTGCTGTTCGGCTTCCTTCAGGCGCTGGCGCTGCGGCCCGACGTGGTCGAACGCCGTCGGCCTGTCAAGGTGCCCGTCCCGTTCCTGGACGCGCTGCCCTATATCCTGACGGTCGTCGTGCTGGCCGGCTTCGTCGGCAAGGCCATCCCGCCGCGCGCCGGGGGCGAGCCCTATGTCAAGGAACGCTGAGCCTCGCCGCCCTGATCCGCGCCCGCGCGGGTGCGGAACCGGTGCGCCTGGGCCTGATCCTCGGCTCGGGCCTCGGGCATCTCGCGCGAGCGGTCGACGGCGTGGCGATCCCCTATGCCGACCTGCCCGGCTTTCCCGCATGTGGGCGTCTCGGGCCACAACCCGAACCTCGTCGTGGGCGATCTGGAAGGCGTGCGCGTCGCCGTCTTCGGCGCGCGGGAGCATTACTACGAAAACGGCAATCCCGCGCGCGATGCGCCTGCCGCTGCGAGGTGCTGAAGGCGCTGGGGGCAGAGGCGCTGATCCTACCAACGCCGCAGGCTCCTGCGCCCCGACATCCGGCCGGGCGATCTGATGCTGCTGTCGGACCACATCAACTTCTCCGGCCTGAACCCGCTGATCGGCGAGAAGACCGACGCCCGCTTCGTGCCGATGACCGATGCGCATGACCCCGCCCTGCGCGCCGCGCCTGCGCGCCGCCGCCAAGGCCGAGGGCGTCGCCCTGCCCGAAGGCGTCTACGCCTGGTACTCCGGCCCCTCGCTTCGAGACCCCGGCCGAAATCCGCGCGATCCGCACCCTGGGCGGCGATGCGGTCGGCATGTCCACCGTGCCGGAGGTGATCCTGGCCCGCTTCCTCGGCCTGAGGGTCGCGGCGATCTCCACCATCACCAACATGGCGGCCGGGCCTGTCGGACGAGAAGATCAGCCACGAGCACACCAAGGCGATGGCCCCGCTGGGTGCGGCAAAGCTGGAACGCGTCCTGCGGCGAATTCCTGCGCGACCTGCTGAGTCCAGCGTGCACGCAGGCGTTTGACAATGCACCGCGCAAAGGCGCGCAACCCTTTGCACAGCCCAGCTGGCTACCCGCCCGCGCGATTGGGCCGCTCCATGCAGCTTTACCTCCCCATCGCCGAGGTTTCGGTCAACGCCTTCCTCCTTCTCGGGCTGGGCGGGATCGTGGGCTTTCTGTCGGGCATGTTCGGCGTCGGCGGCGGCTTCCTGATCACGCCGCTTGCTGTTCTTCATCGGCATCCCGCCCGCCGTCGCGGTGGCCACCGGCGCGAACCAGGTGGTCGCCTCGTCGGTCTCGGGCGTGCTGGCGCAGCTGCAGGCGCAAGACCGTGGATTTCCGCATGGGCTTCGTGCTGCTGGCGGGCGGCATGGTCGGGTCGGCCGTCGGGCATCTGGGTCTTCGCCTGGCTGACGCGGCCGGGTCAGATCGACCTGTTCGTCCAGCTGTCCTATGTGCTGTTCCTGGGCCTGATCGGCGCGCTGATGCTGCAGGAAAGCCTGCGCGCCCTGCTGCGCGCACGCAACCGGCCGGCGCGCCGGTGCGGCGCGGCGCATGTGCATCTCCTGGGTGCATGGCCTGCCGCTCAAGATGAAGTTCCGCACCTCGGGCCTCTACATCAGCGTCATCCCGCCGCTGCTCGTCGGCGCGCTGGTGGGCTTTCTTGCCGGCGATCATGGGGGTGGGCGGCGGCTTCATCATGGTGCCCGCGATGATCTACCTGCTGGGCATGCCGACCAAGGTCGTGATCGGCACCTCGCTGTTCCAGATCATCTTCGTCACCGCCTTCACCACGGTCATGCACGCCATCACCAGCCAGACCGTCGACATGATGCTGGCGCTGCTCCTGATCCTCGGCGGGGTGATCGGCGCGCAGATCGGCGCGCAGGTCGGCGCTGCGGCTGAAGGCCGAACAGTTGCGCATCCTGCTGGCGCTTCTGGTGCTGGCGGTGGCGGTGCAAGATCGCGCTCGACCTGCTGCTGCAGCCCGGCCGAGCTTTACTCGCTCGCCCCGGGGTGCTGCCATGATCCGCGCCGCCTGTCTGGCTTGTCCTGCTGCCTTCGCCGCTGCCCGCCGCGGCGCCGAGGAAACGATCGTGGCCGGGCTCAGCCAGAACCGGGTCTCGATCACCGCGCATTTCGACGGGTCGGAGATCCTGATCTATGGCGCGGTCAAGCGCGAGGCCCCAGCCGCCCGAACGGCCCGCTGGAGGTGATCGTCACCGTCGAGGGCCCGTCGACCGCCGGTCATCGTGCGCCGCAAGGACCGGCGTCGCGGGCATCTGGGTCAACACCGAGTCGGTCGAGATCGACCGCGCCCCCAGCTTCTACGCCGTCGCCACGACCGGCCCGCTGGCGACAGTCCTGTCGCGATACCGAAGACCTGCGCCACCGCATCACCATCCCCCGCGCGATCCGCGCGGTCGGCGTCGCGGGCGATGCCGACAGACCCGCCCAGCTTCATCGAGGCGCTGATCCGCATCCGCGAGGCGAGCGGTGCCTATGTCCTGCGCGAGGGCGGCGTCACACTGACCGAAGACACGCTGTTTCGCACCGACGTCGCGCTGCCCGCCAACCTGACCGAAGGCGACTACCAGGTGCGCATCTTCCTGACCCGCGGGGGACAGGTCGTCGATGCAGCTGGAACGCACGATCGACGTGCGGAAGGAGGGGCTGGAACGCTGGCTGACCAACCTCGCCCGCAACCAGCCGCTGATCTACGGCCTTCTGTCGCTGGCCATCGCCGTCGTCGCCGGCTGGGGCGCCTCGGCCGCGTTCCGCTACATCCGCGCCTGAGCCGATTTGCGACGCGCCCTCAGAAGGCGCGGAAGGTCATCGTTGTCAGCGTGCGCACGATATGGGGCACGTCGAACAGCTTGTCGCTGAGGAAACGACCCACGTCATCCTCGTCGGGGATGTAGACCTTGGCGATCAGGTCGTATTCGCCCGAGGTCGAGTAAAGCTCGGACACCACCTCGCGGTCATAGATGGCGGTCGCCACCTCATAGGTCTTGCCGGGGGTGCAGCGGAACTGGACGAAGACGCAGCGCATGGGCGGATTCCTTGTTGACCGTCGGCAAGACTAAGGGCCGCCGCGACGCGCGCCAAGCGGTGGAACGGGGCGCCGCCAAGAGTTTTCGGAAAACTCTTGGCAAAACTCTTCAAAGAGTTTTGCGCCCGCAGCCTCAGCCCTCGCCCGCCAGCCCCAGCGGGGCGGCCTTGCGCGGCAGATCGTCGATCCCCAGTGGCACGGTCGGCAACGCCAGCCGGTTGCGCACCACCCAATGCAGCCGTTTCTCGGCCCGCGTGATGGCGACATAGGCCAGCCGCTTCCACAAGGCCACGCCCGCCTCGGTCCGGCCCGATCTGGGCGGCCACGAACAGGTCGGGCGAGAACACCTGCACGTCTTCCCATTGGCTGCCCTGCGCCTTGTGGATCGTCACCGCCGCACCGTGCAGAAAGGCGGCCCCCATGCGCGCGGCCGAGGGGATGAACGGCTCCGCCTCGTCCGGCTTCTCGATCTTGATGATCGCGGCGGCTGAGACCTGCGGTTCCTCGGCACCGATGACGTGCAGCTTGGCGAAACCCGTCTTTCGACCCCGGACCGAGGTAGATCACCTGCGCCCCCTTGATGAGGCCCCGCGCCTCGAGGTCGATGCGCTTCTTGCGGTGCTTCAGCGGCAGTTCGATCCCGTCGCAGATCAGCGGCTCGCCGGGGATCAACTGATCGTCGGGCGCACCCTGCGCGGTGCGGAAGGCGGTGATCAGCCTGATCCGCGTCACATTGCGCCAGACCAGCACGGGCGAGCGTGCCATCAGGTCGGCGCTCGACCCGCTGCGCGATCACCACGCGCGGGTCGCGCGCAGCGGCCTCCTCGACCATCCGCTCGAACCGGTCGAACGTCAGGTCGGGATCGCCCAGAGCGTGGGCCAGATCGAGGATCGGATTGTCCTGCGCCTGCCGGTGGATGCGGCTGAGCACCAGCTTGCGCTGGATGCCGAGCCGGTCGAACACCATCTCGCCCGACTGGTTCACCGGGGCAAGCTGTGCCGGATCGCCGAACAGCACGAGCGTCGGGAAAATCTCGCGCAGATCCTCGAACTGGCGCTCGTCCAGCATCGAGCTTTCGTCGATCAGGCCGATGTCCAGCGGTTCCTCGCGGCGCTTCCAGCCCTTGATGAAATCCGCTGCCGCGCAGCCCCGCCGCCGCAAGCGCACCGGGGATCGAGGGAACCTGATCGTGGAAGGCCTTGGCGCGGTCCAGTGCCAGTTCGGTCAACCCCTCGACCTCGGGCCGCGGCGCCTGACCGGCCAGCCAGTCCGCGATCCGCTCGTATTGCGGGTCGTAGACCGGGGTATAGAGGATGCGGTGGATCGTCGTCGCAGGCACGCCCCGGCTGCGCAGCACGCTCGCCGCCTTGTTGGTGGGTGCAAGGATCGCGAGCGTCCGGCGGTCGCGCCGCCGTCGCCCCTCGTAATCGCCCGAGATCACCTCCACGCCCGCCGCGGTCAGCGCCTTGGTCAGGCTGGCGAGCAGCATCGTCTTGCCCGACCCCGCCTTGCCGACCACTGCAAGGACCGATGCCTTGCCCTCGGCCATCGGCGTCAGCGTGCCTTGGTGGAGGTCCACACCCATGCCCGCGAGCTGGTCCGCAAGACGGTCCCAGGCCTCGGCCTGATCTTCGGAGAGCGTGGGGAGAAGCGCCGACATGCAGCGACCTTAGTGGCTTGCTTCGGCGGGGGAAACCGCTTTCCGGGGGGTCAGTTCCCCCCACTGGCGGGCGGCGCGCAACCATCGGTGTCGTCGTCAGGGGCACGCTCGGCCAAAGGGATCTCGGCCTGCGCGACAAGCAACGCGGCCTCGACCTGTGTCGCCAGTTTCGGAAGGCCGTTGCGCTGCGCATAGGTCCGAAGATCCGTCAGCACATCGAAAATCCAGTCATGACTCATGAAGCGATACCAAGGCCCCGAACCGGGCGGGGACAGGATCACAGCGCCTGTCCCCGCAAGAAATTTCTGCGCCGAGCATCATGGAACCAGCGACTTGAACTCAAGCGAAACGCGCATAATTTCCAGACGTATTGGCGGTCGGGATCGGAGCAGTCCGATCCAGGTCACCCGACATGCGCAGGGTGGAGGAAAACGGTGGCGACTTACGAAGGCGGATGCCTCTGCGGCAACATACGGTTCAAGGCCACAGGGCCGGGCAACTGGCCGCACACCTGTTCCTGCAAGATGTGCCAGCGCCACTCGGGTGCGCTGACGGTTGCCTGGGTTGAATTCCCGCGCGACAGCGTCGAATGGACCGGTCCCGGCGGCACACCGCGCACCTGGCGGTCATCCGAGCGGTCGAGCCGCGCCTTTTGCCCCGACTGCGGCAGCACCATTGGCGCCATCGACGATGCACCGGTCATCGCCCTTGTCCTGGGCGCATTCGACTCGAACAACCGCAAGGCCCTGATGCCCGAGGGCCATTCCTACGTCGGCGGCAGGCCGAAATGGTGGCACGTCACCATCGGCGAACGACCCTCGCGCTGACCTCACGCGGCGATCACGGCGTCCTGACCTGACGTGTTTGGACAGAATGTCGCACCGCCGCAGTTTCCTCCCTGGGCGTGCGCTGTGCACGACCCGTTCCACCAATGGAGGAAACACAGATGAAAGCAGTGTTATCAGCCGCAGCCGGTCTCGCAATGGGACTGTTTGCGGCGCTGAGCCCCGCACAGGCGGCACCTGTTGCCCTTGTCGGAAACGAAACGACGGTCACCGTGACGGCACCGCTCGGCGCGCTCGGCCTGTCGGGCGCGGCCTTCGGGACGGCGAGCGTCAGCCTTGTCGACGGTCTGCCTGCCTTCTCCTTCCCGATCACCGGCGGCACCATCGACGCAGCGACGGGCGGCGCACTGATCGAGCACAACGGCAGCGGGGTCACGCTGACCGGGGCGGGCGCCACGGCGACGGTCGGGAACTTCCTGATCGACACGCTGGGGACGACTGTCTTCGGCGACCTGATCGACGCGGCGACAGGAACGAGTGTTGCGAGCGGTCTGGCACTGTTCGGCTTCGGCACCGAGACGGCCCGTCCGGGGGTGCAACTGCTCATCACCTCGACGCTGGCAGGGGCGCTGTCAGGCACCTTCGGCGCGCCTGATCTGACCGGGGCCGAGTTCGGCTATGCCGTGCCCGACATTGCGGCTGTTCCGGTTCCGGCAGCGGGTCTTCTGCTGCTGGGTGGTCTGGGGATGATGGGCGTACTGCGCGCCCGTCGCCGGGCCGCCTGACGGAACCGCGACCGGGTGCAGCCGGTCGCGGCGATGGCGCCTTTAGCGGCGCGAAGCCTCAAGCGTGTCCTCGAAGGTGCGCAGCCCGGTGCGGGGGGCCTGGACCAGCACCGCCATGTTGCCCGGCTTGTGCGTGTTCTTCAGCATCTTCATATGCGGCACGGGCAGTTCCGCCCAGGGAAAGACCTCGGACATGCAGGGGTCGAGCCGCCGTTCCACCATCAGCTTGTTCGCCGCCGCCGCCTGCTTGAGATGCGCGAAATGGCTGCCCTGCAGACGCTTCTGGTGCATCCACATGTAGCGCACGTCGAAGGTGCAGTTGAAACCGGTGGTCCCGGCACAGATCACGACCATGCCGCCCTTCTTGCAGACCAGCGACGACACCGGGAAGGTCGACTCGCCCGGATGCTCGAACACCATGTCGACGTTCACGCCCTTGCCGGTGATGTCCCAGATCGCCTTGCCGAAGCGGCGCGCCTCTTTCAGCCAGTCGGCATATTCGGGCGAGCCGACCTGCGGCATCTGCCCCCAGCACTTGAACTCCTTGCGGTTGATGACGCCCTTGGCACCCAGCCCCATCACGAAGTCGCGCTTGTCCTCTTCGCTGATGACGCCGATGGCATTCGCGCCCGCCGTGTTGATAAGCTGGATGGCGTAGGACCCAAGGCCGCCCGAAGCGCCCCAGACCAGCACGTTCTGCCCCGGCTTCAGGTCATGCGGGTGGTGGCCGAACAGCATCCGGTAGGCGGTGGCCAGCGTCAGCGTGTAGCAGGCCGATTCTTCCCAGGTGAGGTGCTTCGGGCGCGGCATAAGCTGCTGCGCCTGCACGCGGGTGAACTGTGCAAAGGACCCGTCATGGGTCTCGTAGCCCCAGATGCGCTGCGACGGGCTGAACATCGGGTCGCCGCCGTTGCATTCCTCATCGTCGCCATCGTCCTGGTTGCAGTGGATGACGACCTCGTCGCCCACCTTCCAGCGCGTCACCTTGTCCCCCACCGCCCAGACGATGCCCGAGGCGTCGGAACCCAGCACCGCATAGGGCTGCTTGTGGCCGTCGAACACGCTGATCGGCTCACCCAGGCAGGCCCAGACGCCGTTGTAGTTCACCCCGGCCGCCATCACGAGCACCAGAACCTCGTGGCTGTCGATCTTCCAGGTATCGACCACCTCGACCTGCATCGCCGTATCGGGCGCACCATGCCGCTCGCGCCGGATGGCCCAGGCATACATCTGCTTGGGCACATGACCCAGCGGCGGCATCTCGCCCAGGTCGTAAAGGTCCTTCTTCGGCGCATCGTAGACGGCGATCACCGACTGGTTGTCCAAGGCCATCACGGCACGCTCCCATTCTGTCGATGCCGCGCCGCAGAATCGGCGGGCTTCCGACAGCGAGAGATACATCGGCCACGCAATAATGCAATACCGATTGGATCGTTTTTGTAATTTTATGTCTGCGGCGTTGCAGCATCCTCGGGAAGCCGGGCTACGGCCGCGCCAGCGGGCAGGACAGTTCTTTCCAGTCTCTGCTGCACCGCGCCGGCATAGAAGGCGAGGAGGCCCGCGTTCTCGGGCAGCGGACCGAGAATGCCGTCTGCGTCAGCGATCATGTGCCGCGCGACCAGCACCTTCAGGCCATCCGCCACCGCGACCTCGGCCCCGCCCGCCCGCAGTTCAAGCGCCGCACCGTCCGCCGCCAACCGCTCGATGATCCCGCCGACCCGCGCAACCAGCGCATCACGGGACAGAGGCCCGTCGGCCAGCGCCGCCGCGACAAGCGGCACCGGAAGCACCGGCACGCAGTCGGCAATCGCCGCCATCAGCCGGGCGCCCAGCACCTCGGTCAGCGCCTCGGGCGTGGCTTCGGGATGCTCGGCAATCAGCGCGCGCAGGGACATCGGCGCGCCAAAGGCCACGGCCGCCGTCCCGAACCCCTGGAACCGGCCGCGCAGCTTGCGCCACCCCATGCGCCCGATGAAGGCAAGGATCGCCAGCGGTCGCGCGCGGAAACGCCGGACGCCGGTCTGGTGCGCCTCGACCAGCACCCGATCCTCCAGCACGCGGTCATAGGCCAGACCCACGGGCACGAAGACCACATCGCGCCCCCCGGCCTCGGCACCCTGAACCAGATAGCCCAGCAACCCAAGCTTCGCCGGCCCCACCCGCCCGTTCAGGCTCAGGCCGCCTTCGGGAAAGATCGCCTGCGTCGTCCCATCGCCCGCCGCCATCTGCACATAGCGCGCCAGCACCCGGCGATAGAGCGCGCTGCGCGCCGTGCGGCGGATGAAATAGGCCCCCGTCGCCCGGATCAGCCCCGACAGGGGCCAGATCCGCGCCCACTCCCCCACCGCATAGGAAAGGGCCGAGCGGTTGGCGGCAAGCCATGTCACCAGCACGTAATCCATGTTCGAACGGTGGTTCATCACGAAGATGATCGTGGCCTTCCGCTCGATCTTGCCGATCTTGGGGTCCACCCGCCCCAGCCGCACTGTGTAGATCATCCGGCTGAGCCAGCGCGCCGCCCGCGTGGCGAAGCCGAAATAGACGGTGGCGGAAAAGCTCGGCACGATCTCGCGCGCATAGCGGCGGGCCTGCTCGAAGGCCACGCTTTCGGGAATCCCTTCGGCATGGGCGTGGTCGACCACCGCTTCCATGACCTTGGGGTCGTAGGACAGCCGCACGATCATGTCCTGCCGCGCCATCAGCTTGAACGGCTCGATCGGCCGCTCGAGCCGCGTGTTCAACTGCGTGACGGCGCGCTCCATCCGCCGCCGGAAAAACCAGCGCACCGAGGGGAACAGGAAGTGGGATGCAAAGGTGATCGCCGCGAATGCGAGGATCAACAGAAGCAACCAGTAGGGCACCGCGACAGTCTGCGTCATGGATGTGACGTTGGCACGAAGCGCCCCCCCACGCCAAGGGAAGCCCACGCCGCAATGCAGCGAATTGACACTTGCGGGAAATTGCGCTTAGTGCGGAACTGACGCAAGAATGTTACCCATCCGATTCACGGAGAGCGCGATGACCGCCCAAAAGGAAGCCCCCTGGCTGTTCCGCACCTATGCGGGCCATTCCACCGCCATGGCGTCGAACGCGCTTTACCGCAACAACCTCGCCAAGGGTCAGACCGGGCTTTCGGTGGCCTTCGACCTGCCGACGCAGACCGGATACGACAGCGACCACGAACTTGCACGCGGCGAGGTCGGCAAGGTCGGTGTGCCCATCGCCCATCTGGGCGACATGCGGACGCTCTTCGACCAGATCCCGCTCGACCAGATGAACACGTCGATGACGATCAACGCCACCGCGCCGTGGCTCCTCGCGCTCTACATCGCCGTGGCCGAGGAACAGGGGGCGGACGTGGCTGCCCTTCAGGGCACCGTCCAGAACGACATCATCAAGGAATACCTCTCGCGCGGCACCTACATCTGCCCGCCGAAGCCCTCGCTGCGGATGATCACCGATGTGGCGGCCTATACGCAGACGCACCTGCCCAAGTGGAACCCGATGAACGTCTGCTCCTACCACCTGCAAGAGGCGGGGGCGACGCCCGAACAGGAACTGGCCTTCGCGCTCGCCACCGCCTGCGCCGTGCTCGACGATCTGAAGGGCAAGGTGAGCCGAAGCCGATTTCCCGAACATGGTCGGCCGCATCAGCTTCTTCGTGAACGCGGGCATCCGCTTTGTCACCGAACTGTGCAAGATGCGCGCCTTCGTGGACCTCTGGGACGAGATCTGCCTGACATCGCTACGGTGTGCAGGACGCCAAGTATCGCCGCTTCCGCTATGGCGTGCAGGTCAACAGCCTCGGGCCTGACCGAACAGCAGCCCGAAAACAACGTCTACCGCATCCTGATCGAGATGCTGGCGGTCACGCTGTCGAAAAAGGCCCGCGCCCGCGCCGTGCAGCTTCCCGCCTGGAACGAGGCGCTCGGCCTGCCGCGCCCGTGGGACCAGCAATGGTCGCTCCGGATGCAGCAGATCCTCGCCTATGAGACGGACCTGCTGGAATACGACGACCTGTTCGACGGCAACCCTGCGGTGGACCGCAAGGTCGAGGAGCTGAAGGACTGGGCGCGCGGGCGGAACTGGCGCAGATCGACGCGATGGGCGGGGCCGTCGCGGCCATCGACTACATGAAGGGCCGTCTGGTCGAATCGAACGCCGAACGCATCGGGCGGATCGAGACGCGCGAAACGGTGGTGGTCGGCGTGAACCGCTGGACCGAGGCCGCGCCCTCGCCGCTGACCGCAGGCGACGGATCGATCATGCAGGCCGACCCCGAGGCCGAAGCCGACCAGATCGCGCGCCTGAAAGCCTGGCGCAAGGCGCGCGACGCCGACGCGGTGCAGCCAGCGCTCGACGGCGCTGCGCGCAGGCCGGCGCGACCGGCGCGAACGTCATGCCCGCCTCCATCGCCGCCGCGAAGGCCGGCGTCACCACCGGCGAATGGGGCGCCGTGGTGCGCCGCGCCTTCGGCGAATACCGCGCGCCCACCGGCGTCAGCCGCGCGCCGTCGAACCGCACCGAGGGGCTGGAGCCGATCCGCGAGGCGGTCGATGCCGTTTCCGCCAAGCTGGGGCGCAAGCTCAAGTTCCTCGTCGGCAAGCCGGGCCTCGACGGCCACTCGAACGGCGCCGAACAGATCGCCGCCCGCGCCCGCGACTGCGGCATGGACATCCATTACGAAGGCATCCGCCTGACGCCTACCGAGATCGTCAGCGCCGCCGTGGATCAGGAGGCGCATGTCGTGGGCCTGTCGATCCTGTCGGGCAGCCACATCCCCCTGATCACCGAGGTGCTGGAACGCATGCGCGGCGCGGGCCTGTCGCATGTCCCGCTGATCGTGGGCGGGATCATCCCCGAGGAGGATGCGGCAAGGCTGCGCGCGATGGGGGTCGCCGCCGTCTACACGCCCAAGGATTTCGAGCTGAACCGCATCATGATGGATATCGTGGGGCTGGTCGACGCCCGCCCCGTCGCCGCCGAATAGCTTGCGCCAGATCAAGGCGCTGTCTTCGCTTTGCCGCCACCCTCTGCGCAAAGATTGCGGAGGAATCGCGATGGCCGGTTGGATCGAAGACATGCTGGCACGCTGGCAGGCAGAGCGCGAGGTCGATGCGCTGTCGGCCCGTGACCTGACCGAACTGGGCCTCTCACGCCCCGAGGCGCGCACCCTGGCCCGAACCCCGCCCGAAGTAACCGGCCGCGTCGCCCGCATGGCCTCGGTCTTCGGGCTGACCACCGCCGACATCCAGCGCGATCTTCCGACCTATCGCGAACTCGTCGCTGCCTGCGCGACCTGCAGCCACGTCGGCGAATGTCGCGACCGCTTGCAGGATGCCGCACAGCTTTCGCCCGACGATGTCGATTTCTGCCCCAATGCCAAAGTCTACGCCGACAAGGCCGGTTGGCGGGCCGACCCCCTTTCCCGCTTCCTGCGGCTCGCATAGGGTCTCCGCCAGACAGCGGAGGCTCCATGACCGTCCATATCGGCGCGAAACCCGGCGAGATCGCCGAAACCGTCCTGTTGCCCGGCGACCCCTACCGGGCGCGTTGGGCGGCCGAAACCTTCCTCGACAATCCCCGGCTGGTGAACGAGGTGCGCGGGATGCTGGGCTACACCGGCACATGGCAGGGCCATCCGGTGACGATCCACGGCACCGGCATGGGCATGCCCTCGCTCTCGATCTACGTGAACGAACTGATCCGCGACTACGGGGCGAAGACGCTGATCCGCATCGGCTCGGCGGGCGGAATGCAGCCGGGGGTCAAGGTCCGCGACGTGGTGCTGGCGATGTCGGCCACCACGCTCTCCACCCCCTCGCGCGGCATCTTCCGCGAACTGAACTACGCCCCCACCGCCGATTTCGGCCTGCTGCGCGCGGCATGGGACGCGGCGCAGGCGATGGGCATTCCGACCCATGCGGGCGGCATCTATTCGTCCGACGTGTTCTACGACGAACGCCCCGACCTGAACGAACAGATGCAGCGCCACGGCATCCTCTGCGTCGAGATGGAGGCGGCAGAGCTTTACACCCTCGCCGCCCGCCACGGCCGCCGCGCGCTGGCCGTGCTGACCATTTCCGACCACCTGCTGACGCATGAGGCGCTGCCGGCGCCGACCGCGAGCGCAGCTTCGGCGACATGGTGCAGATCGCGCTCAGGGCGGCCTTCGCATGAAACGCCGCCTTCTGGGCGCGGGCGGGCCCGAGGTGTCTGCCATCGGCCTCGGTTGCATGAGCTTCGGCGGCATCTTCGGCGCGACCGACGAAGCCGCCAGCCAGCGCTGCCTCGACGCGGCCTTCGACAATGGCATCGACTTCTACGACATCGCCAACATCTACGGGATGGGCGTGTCGGAAAGCGTGGTGGGCCGATTCCTCAAGCGGCGCAGGGCCGACGCGAAGATCGCCACCAAGGCCGGCATCGTCACCGGGGCCGCGCGGCGGTTCGACAATTCGCCCGCCTACCTGCGCGCCGAACTCGACGCCTCGCTGAAGCGCCTTGGCGTTGACCACGTCACCCTCTTCTACATCCACCGGCGCGAGGCGGAGCGGCCCGTCGAAGACGTGGTCGAGACGCTGGCCGCCCTGATCCGCGAAGGCAAGATCGGCGGCTACGGCCTGTCCGAGGTCTCGCCCGGCACGCTGCGCCGCGCCCATGCGGTGCATCCCTGCATGGCGGTGCAGAACGAATACTCGCTGTGGACGCGCCAGCCCGAGATGGGCCTGATCCAGACCTGCGCCGAACTCGGCACGGCCTTCGTCCCCTTCTCTCCCCTCGCGCGGGGCGTGTTCGGCGCACCGCCCGTCGATCCCAGGACCCTGGCCGAAGGCGATTTCCGGCTGTCGATCCCGCGGTTCCACGAACCCGACTGGTCGCTCAACACGGCCCGCATCGCCCCCTTCCGCGCCTTTTGCGCCGCGCGCGGCTGGACGGTTCCGGCCGCGGCGCTGGCCTGGGTGCTGGACAGGGGACCGCACCTGATCCCCATTCCCGGCACCCGCACCGCCGAAAACCTGATGGCCTGGGTCGGCGCCTGCGAGATCGTCCTCACCCCCGAAGACCGCGCCGAGATCGACCGGCTTTTGCCGGTGGGCTTCGCCCATGGCGACCGCTACGGGCTGGACCAGGCGATGACCGTGGAACGCTACTGCTGAGGTCTCGACCCGAGGAGATGCCATGACCCACCTTTCCCCCCGCCCCTGGGTGCCCGCCGCCTGCGAGACGCTGATCCAGCGGCTTGCCGGCGAAACCGCCGCCGCACCCTCGGACCGGTCGCCGACCCGGATCGAGGCGCTGATCCAGCAGAACCTGCAAATCCACGACGCCGACTGCTTCAACCTGAACCCCGCGACCAACGTGATGAACCCGGCCGCCGAAGCGGTGCTGGCGCGCGGTCTCGGCTCGCGCCCCTCGCTCGGCTATCCCGGCGACAAGTACGAGATGGGGCTGGAGGCCATCGAGGAAATCGAGGTCATCGCCGCCGAACTCGCCGCCGAGGTCTTCGGCGCGACCCTATGCCGAGATTCGCGTCGGATCGGGCGCGCTGGCCAACCTCTACGGCTTCATGGCGCTGGCAAAGCCGGGCGATGCATCATCGCGCCCAGCCCGGCAGATAGGCGGCCATGTCACCCACCACGCCGCCGGATGCGCGGGCCTCTACGGCCTTGACACCCACCCCGCCCCCGTCGATGCCGATGGCTACACCGTCGATCTGGACCGCCTGCGCGACGCTGGCCCTGCCGGTCCGGCCCAAGATCATCACCATCGGCGGCAGCCTGAACCTGTTCCCCCACCCGGTGCGCGAGGTGCGCGCCATTGCCGACGAGGTCGGCGCGCATGTGCTGTTCGACGCGGCGCACCAGTGCGGCATCATCGCGGGCGGCGTCTGGGCCAACCCGCTGGACGAAGGCGCGCATCTGATGACGATGAGCACCTACAAAACGCCTCGGCGGCCCGGCGGGCGGGCTGATCGTCACGCGACGACGCCGCGATTGCCGAGCGGCTGGACCCATCGCCTTTCCCGGCATGACCGCCAATTTCGATGCGGCCAAGTCGGCGGCCCTTGCCCTGACCCTGCTCGACTGGCGCGACCATCGGCGCGTCCTATGCGCAGGCGATGGTCGACCTGGCCCGCGCGCTGGCGGGCGAGCTTGCGGCGCTCGGCCTGCCGGTCTTCGCCGCCGACCGGGGCATGACCACCTCGCACCAGTTCGCCATCGAGGCGGCGGGCTTCGGCGGCGGTCAGGCGGCGTCGAAAACGCTGCGCAAGGCCGGGCTTCCTCGCCTGCGGCATCGGCCTGCCGCTGGCCGAGGTGCCGGGCGACCTGAACGGACTGCGCATCGGCACGCCCGAGCTTGTGCGCCGTGGCGTCACCCCCGCGGATGCCCCCGCCCTCGCCGCGCTGATCGCCGAAGGACTGCGCTCGAACGCGCCCGAGGCGGTGGCGGCCCGCACCAGGGCGCTGCGCGGCACGTTCACCGGTCTGCACTACATGCGCGGCTGACGGAAGTGGCACCCGAGGCCAGATCGGGATGGCGCGCGGCGATCTCGGCCGCGACCATCTGCTGCAGACGCCACATGTAACGGTCGCGGATGCCCGCGTCTTCCAGGTGCTGCACGGTATTGCGCAGATACTCCGCGCAGCTTCCGACGTGGCCCACGGCGCGGGCAAGGCGCGCCGCCTGCTCCTCAATCGGAAGGGCTGTGAAACTGGCGTTCCAGAGCGGCGCCGCATAGAAGGTCAGCGCGCGCAGGGTCTCGCCCGCCGCATCGCGGACGGTCAGCCACCGGACCAGTTCCACGTCCTCGTGATACGACACCTCACGCTCCAGAAGCCGCAGCATCCGCCCCTGTGGATCGTCGGGCGGCAGGCGATAGGCCATGCCCGCGCAGCTTCCCCCCGTCACCAGAGCCAGCATCAGGCCGGGTTCGTCCCGTGTCGCGCGCCAGTTCTCGATCTCCAGACAGAACGACCGCCGCCAGCCCCAGGCCGTGACGCGACGATGCTCGACATGGTCGAAGGCGGGCTTCCAGATCAGCGAGCCGTATCCGAACACCCAGAACGGTCGCCCGTCGTTCTGCGCCAAAAGCCGCTGCGCAGCCTCGGCCTTGTCGGCGTCGCTCAGCCGTCGAAGCTCGGGATAGTCGTGCAGGCCGGTATCGGGAACGGGGCGATGGACGCGGGCGACGTGGGCCTCGGTCAGGTCGAGTGGTCGGGGGGACCGATGGCGATGCGGCATGATGGGCGAAAGACTTGATCCGCCGGGCGCTTCTGTCAAGCGGCGGGACCGCTCTTGCCCCGCTGTCCCGTTGCGCCCAGCACGGGGTTCAGCCATGCCTGAGGACGCGCCGCAGGCGGCGCTGGCCGCAGCGGCAAGGCCTCGCCCCGTTCAGCACGCGGCGCGCCCGGCATGACGGGCAGCGGCGCAAGATCGGCCGGGGCACCCCGCCGGATCGCACTGCCCGCACCGCTGCGCCCCGAAACCGGCGCCCCGCGCGAGACGCGCACCTGCATCGGGCGCGACATGGCCCAGACCACCGCAATAATCAGCAGCATCACCCCGGCCACCGCCAGCGACTGCTCGCCCGGTGTCGAGAAGCCCATACCTGTCAGGAAATCGGCCAGTTGCTCCATGGTGCCCTTCGGCTCCACCGAGATCCAGCGCGCGCCACCGAGTGATTTACCTGCTCCGCTCATGCTGCCCGTCTGATCCCCGAATCGGGCAGGGCCATGACCGAAGCGGGGAAATCCGGTGTCGCCTCAGACCACCCGCTCGACCATCAGCTTCTTGATCTCGGCAATCGCCTTGGCCGGGTTCAGGCCCTTGGGGCAGGTCTTGGCGCAGTTCATGATCGTGTGGCAGCGGTACAGCTTGAACGGGTCTTCCAGCTCGTCCAGCCGCTCGCCCGTCGCCTCGTCGCGGCTGTCGATGATCCAGCGATAGGCATGCAGCAGCGCCGCCGGGCCAAGATAGCGGTCGCCGTTCCACCAGTAGCTCGGGCAGGAGGTCGAGCAGCAGGCGCACATCACGCATTCGTAAAGCCCGTCCAGCTTGTCGCGGTCGTCGATCGACTGCCGCCATTCCTTCGCCGGGTCGTTCGTCTTCGTCTCCAGCCAGGGCATGATGCTGGCATGCTGGGCGTAGAAATGCGTCAGGTCCGGGATCAGGTCCTTGATCACCGGCATGTGCGGCAGCGGATAGATCTGCACGTCGCCCTTGATCTCGTCCAGCCCATAGATGCAGGCCAGCGTGTTGATCCCGTCGATGTTCATCGCGCAGGACCCGCAGATGCCCTCGCGGCAGGACCGGCGGAAGGTCAGCGTCGGGTCGATCTCGGTCTTGATCTTGATCAGCGCGTCCAGAACCATCGGGCCGCAGCTGTCCATGATCGACGAAATAGGTGTCGACGCGCGGGTTCTCGCCGTCATCGGGGTTCCAGCGATAGATCTGGAACTTGCGGACGTTCTTGCCCTCGGGCTTCGGCCAGGTCTTGCCGGTGCGGATCTTGCGAGTTCTTCGGAAGCGTGAGCTGGACCATGGTTACCCCTTCGACCTCGGGGCGTTCGGAAAGCGGCGTGTCGGGCATGACGCCCGCCTTGCGACAGCACGCAGGAATTGTAGGACGCCGACGGGATTGCCGCGCGCCTGCGGAAGTCGGTGGTCGACACGGCCACGCCGGTGCCGCCGCCCCAGCCGTCATACCCCCAGCCGCCCCAGCCGATGCCGCCCCCGCCGGTGCCCACGCCGATGGTGACGGCCGTGTTGCTGTCGCCACCCAGGACAGAGCGGACGCATTGCGCCTCGGCCACGTCGACGGGAATGGGGGCCTTCGGCTGCGGCGCACAGGCCGCGAGGCCGGTCGCGCAGAACAGGATGGGCAAGGTGCGATGCATGGACGATCCGCCTTTGCAAGCGGGCCGGCCCATGCCGTCCCGTCGGGCAGTCAACCGGGTCGCGGCCGCGGCATGTTCCGGCAGCGGGCAGCAGGCGGCGGGACAGGCGTCATCATCGCCGTCAGATCGCCACGCGGCGCCAGCCCCTTGCCTGCGATGCAGGCCTGGGTGCCCGGCTTGGCGAGCGATGGTCCGGCATGTTCTGCTCGGTCAGCGTGCCGGCCCGGTTGCCGCACGTCGCGCGCCAGATCGTGTCAGTTCCGCATTGGTCGCATTGGCCAGGCATGCAGTCCGTCGCCAGTTCGTTCGCAGGCGCGGGCGTCGTCGGCGGTGACGCACCGGCAGCACCACTGTCCGTGCGCGGCCTTGCGTCGTCACATCCGTTGCGCGATCGTCGGCGGGCGAACAGGCGCCGCGAGCGGCCGCCAGCCGGCAAGAAGCAACGCGATCCAGCGCATCAATAGACCCTCGCCTTCGGCGCGATCTTCTTCAGCTCGATGCCGCCCTCGTCCTGCGTGGTCAGCGGGTCGAGGTGCACCGGGCGCATCGCCGAGCGTGACCTTGGTGCCGTCGACCCAGGCCAGGCTGTGCTTGCGCCAGTTCACGTCGTCGCGGTTCGGATAATCCTCGTGCGCATGGGCGCCGCGGCTTTCCTTGCGCGCCTCGGCGGCGACGATGGTGGCCAGCGCGTTCGGCATCAGGTTCGTCAGTTCCAGCGTCTCCATCAGGTCGGTGTTCCAGATCAGGCTGCGGTCGGTGACCTTGATGTCGTCCATCTTGGCCGCGATCGCGGTCATCTTCGCCACGCCTTCGGCCAGCGTCTTGTCGGTGCGGAACACGGCGGCATCGGCCTGCATCGTCTTCTGCATCTCCAGCCGCAGCTCGGCGGTGCCGATGCTGCCGTTCGGCGTGGCGCAGCGCTGTCGAACCGGTCCAGCGCCTTGTCGACGCTCGGCCTTGTTCAGCACCGGGTTCGGCGCCTCGCGGGTCCACGACCTCGCCCGCCCGGATCGCCGCGGCGCGGCCGAACACCACGAGGTCGATCAGGCTGTTCGACCCCAGCCGGTTCGCGCCGTGGACGCTGGCGCAGCCCGCCTCGCCCACCGCCATCAGGCCGGGGAAGATCGCGTCGGGGTTGTCGGCGGTCGGGTTCAGCACCTCGCCCCAGTAGTTCGTGGGAATGCCGCCCATGTTGTAATGCACGGTCGGCAGAACCGGGATCGGTTCCTTCGTGCAGATCGACGCCCGCGAAGATGCGCGCGCTTTCCGTAATGCCGGGCAGGCGCAGTTCCAGCGTCTCTTGCGGCAGGTGGTTCAGGTTCAGGTGGATGTGGTCCTTGTTCGGCCCCACGCCACGGCCTTCGCGGATCTCGATGGTCATGCAGCGGACTGACCACGTCGCGGCGGCGCCAGATCCTTGTAGGTCGGCGCATAGCGTTCCATGAACCGCTCGCCTTCGGAGTTGGTCAGATAGCCGCCCTCGCCCCGCGCGCCTTCGGTGATCAGGCAGCCCGAGCCATAGATGCCGGTCGGGTGGAACTGCACGAATTCCATGTCCTGCAACGGCAGGCCCGCCCGCGCCACCATGCCGCCGCCGTCGCCGGTGCAGGTATGGGCGCGAGGTCGCGCTGAAATAGGCGCGGCCGTAGCCGCCCGTCGCCAGCACCGTCATCTTGGCGTTGAAGACATGCA
This sequence comes from uncultured Alphaproteobacteria bacterium, assembly GCA_963736565.1. GTDB lineage: Bacteria > Pseudomonadota > Alphaproteobacteria > Rhodobacterales > Rhodobacteraceae > Aliitabrizicola. The sequence goes on along the minus strand of CAVTOW010000005.1, from coordinate 245,173 downwards.
TCGTGCCGTCGTCCAGCTTCCAGGCCACCACGCCCTGACACTGGCCGTCCTCGGACATGATCAGGTCGATGGCGAAGTATTCGATGAAGAACTCGGCGTTGTTCTTCAGGCTCTGGCCGTAAAGCGTGTGCAGGATCGCATGGCCGGTCCGGTCGGCGGCGGCGCAGGTGCGCTGCACCGGCGGGCCTTCGCCGTACTCGGTGGTGTGGCCGCCGAAGGGGCGCTGGTAGATCTTGCCCTCTTCGGTGCGGCTGAACGGCACGCCGTAATGCTCCAGCTCGTAGACCGCCTTGGGCGCCTCGCGCGCGAGGTATTCCATCGCGTCGGTGTCGCCCAGCCAGTCCGACCCCTTCACGGTGTCGTACATGTGCCACTGCCAGCTGTCGGGCCCCATGTTGCCAAGGCTGGCGGCGATGCCGCCCTGCGCCGCGACGGTGTGGCGAGCGGGTCGGGAAGACCTTGGTCACGCAGGCGGTGCGCAGCCCCTGTTCGGCCATGCCCAGCGTCGCGCGCAGGCCCGCGCCCCCGGCACCGACCACCACCACGTCATAGTCATGCGTCTCGTAAGCGTAAGCCATTCATGTTGTCCTTCAGAGCGCCAGGCGGATCAGGGCGAAAAGCCCCGTCGCGATGACGGCGTAGCTGAGGCAGGTGACGCCGATGATCAGCGATCCTGCGCGCAGCGCCTTGCGCGTAGTCCTCGATCATCACCTGCGCGCCGTTCGTGAAGTGGACGAATCCCACCACCAGCGTCAGCGCCGGTCACGATCGCCGGGAAGGGCCGCGCGAAATAGGCCACGCACCTCGGCATGCGTGCCGCCCAGGATGCGGCCGAAGGTGAAGATGAACAGCGGCACCAGGAAGGCCAGCGCCACGCTCGACATCTGCATGTGCCAGAAATGCTCGGTCCCGGACTTGGCCGACCCAAGCCCCTCGGCGCGCTTGCGGGCGGTCAGATAGTGCATGTGCGCCCCCTTCACAGGATCACCACGGTCAGCAGGGTCAGCACCACCGATCCGCCGATCACGCCCCAGCCCAGCTTTCTCTGCCGTCGGAATGTCCAGCCCGCGGCCCGCTGTCGAACCACAGGTGCCGCAACCCGGCGAGGAAGTGATACCAGATCGCCCAGATCGACCGCAGGAACACCAGCTTGCCGAACCAGCGACCGCACGACGCCATCGGCCACGGCGAAATACTCCGGCCCGGACGCCGCCGCCAGCAGCCACCAGACGATCAGCAATCCCGCCACGATCAGCCCGTTGCCGGTGATCCGCGTCAGGATCGAGGTGATCGAGGTCAGCTGCGGCCGGTAGATCTGCAGGTGCGGCGACAGCGGGCGATTTCCGCGGTTCACGTCAGCCATGTCGACTGTCCCTTCTCGTGGCCTGCCCTTTGGCCCGAAGGCGCGGAGGGCTTGCTTCTCTGGCCTGATGAATAGCGGGTTTTTCGCCCAAGTCACGCGCGACAAACCGCGCAATTGCTGCAAAGCAGCGCAAATCGGCAGGAAAAGAAGGTTTGTGATCACAGATTTTCTGCCTGTGATCACAGGTTTGCGCTACCAGCTCCGCGATCCGAGCCGCACCTCGACTCAGTGATCGCCCAGCTTGGTTTCCGGCGTGTAGATGCCCGGCACCTCTTTCACCACCGCCTGCCCGCAGCGCATGACGCCGTTGGTCGCGTCGAAGGCATAGCTCGGTGCGCCATGCAGCTCCCACCCCTTGTTCAGGGCCGCCGTCACCTTGTGGCAAAAGGCCGACGTGTCGTCATCGGACAGGAAGCGGTACAGTTTCATCCGTATGTCCCCATGAACGGGTTGTAGCCAAGCCAGACGTGAATGGCCGCGATCAGCCCATACAACACCAAGGTGCCCGCAAGGTTCATCAGGTCGCCCTTGAATCCACGCCCCCCCACGGGCGGCGTCCACACCTGCGCCCGATTGATGACCGCCATTTCCAGCAGCGCCCAGACCCCGAGGCCCCCGAACAGCACGACCGAGGCGAGATCGCCGTTCACCAGCAGGTGTGCCACCGCCCAGATCACCGTCCCCCACAGCATCGGATGGCGCATCCGGGTATAGAGCGTGCCCTTCGTCCCGCCGACGCCGAACAGGAACAGCGCCACCAGCATCAGCAGGTTGTTCAGATGCCCCATGCCCGGAAGCGGATCGTAGACGGGCGCATAGTCGGCCCAACGATAGCCGAGCACCATCAGCACCACCGACACCAGCAGCGCAAGCGCGACAAGACCCTTGCCACGATCGCCCAGACTTGCCCGCGGCCCCGGCGCGATCCGCTTGAACAGGTGCGCCGCGTACCAGATCGCCAGACCCGCTATCAGTAAGACCATCATCACTCTCCACTGCCGCTGACCGCCTTATGGCCCGTCGCCGCGCCGGTTTCCATCCCGAACAGCACCCCGTGGCGTCATGACCGGACGGGCCGCCCAAAATCCGATCATCCTCGCCACAACCCGCGAGGTCTCGTCCGTGCGCTTAACCTTTTCTTCCCACTCGACGCGCAGGCTTTCCCAAGTGCCCAACGCAGTCCGACCGGCGGCAATGCTGCCCCCAACAGAAAGGCCGACCCATGAGACAGACGATGCTCACCCCTTTGCTCGGCCTTGCCGGGCTTGTTCTGGCCGCCGTGCCCGCCGCCGCGACAACCGCCTGCGCGACGCGCAACACCATCGTCGCCCAACTCGCGGACCGCTACAGTGAAACGCGGCGCGGCATCGGCATGACCGGCAACAACGCGGTGGTCGAGGTCTTCGCCTCGGACGCGGGCACCTGGACCGTCACGGTCACCCTACCCAGCGGCATGACCTGCCTCGTGGCCTCCGGCAGCGACTGGGAAGACCTGGCCGAGAAGCTGCCCGCCAGCGGCGATCCGGTCTAGCGCGGCCAGGCGTCCCACAGCAGTTTCAGCGACACCAGCAGCAGCGCCCAGGCGACCAGCCGGAAGAACAGCGCAGACGGCAGCACACGCACCAGCCGCGTCCCGGCAAAGACCGCCAGCACGGCCGGCACGGTCAAAACCGCCGCGACCCTCAGGTTGTCCAGCGACAATTGCCCCAGCGCCCAATACGGGATCAGCTTGATCGCGTTGACATAGGCGAACAGGATCGTCGTCGTCCCGGCGAAGACGGTCTTCTCCAGACCCAGCGGCAGCACATAGACCTGATAGGGCGGGGCGCCCGCATGGCTCACGAAGCTGGTAAAGCCGCTCACAGTGCCCCAGAACGTGCCTGCCATCCGCCCCGCCCGGCGTGCCGTGGTCACATTTGGCCGCAACAGCACATAGGCGGCAAAGCTGGCACCGATCACCCCGACCAGCCCGCCGACCAGACGCTCCGACACGAGGCTCGCCGTCGCCCAGCCCAGCCCGACCCCCAGCGTCGTTGCCGGGATCAGGATCGACAACACGCGCCGGTCGAAATGACGGCGATAGACGTAAAGCCCGAACATGTCGGACAGCACGAAAACCGGCAGCAGAAGGCCCGCCGCCGCGACCGGCGAGATCGTCAGCGCCAGGACCGGCACGCCCAGCATGCCCACCACGGGCAGCCCGCCCTTGCTCGCCCCGACCAGGGCCGCCGCCACGACCGCCGCCATCCAGAAGGCCGGTCCATCCATCGCCAAGACCCCTCACCTGCGCGAATCGCCCGGCGCGTCCGCAATGCCGCCCAAGGCGGCGTCAGCGCCCGGCTTTAGCGCAAACACGCCCGGCCCGACAGGTGGCCGACCCCGCCGCGTTGCAGCATACTTGCGCCGCGCAGCCCAAGGGACTACCCATCGCGGCGTCAATGCAACCCGATCCCGGAGAACGGACCCATGGCCAGACCCAAGATTGCGCTGATCGGCGCGGGACAGATCGGCGGCACGCTCGCCCATCTCGCCGCCATCAAGGAACTCGGTGACGTCGTGCTTTTCGACATTGCCGAGGGCGTGCCGCAGGGCAAGGCGCTCGACATCGCGCAGTCCGGCCCTTCGGCCGGTTTCGACGCCGAGATGTCGGGCACGAACGACTATGCCTTCCTTCGCCGCGCCGATGTCTGCATCGTGACCGCCGGCGTCCCGCGCAAGCCGGGGATGAGCCGCGACGACCTGCTGGGCATCAACCTGAAGGTCATGAAGTCTGTGGGCGAGGGGATCAAGAAGCACTGCCCGAACGCCTTCGTCATCTGCATCACCAACCCGCTCGACGCGATGGTGTGGGCGCTTCAGAAATACTCGGGCCTGCCCGCCAACCGCGTCGTCGGCATGGCAGGCGTGCTCGACAGCGGCCGCTTCCGCCATTTCCTCAGCCTGGAATTCGGCGTCTCGATGCGCGATGTCACGGCCTTCGTGCTGGGCGGCCACGGCGACACGATGGTGCCGCTGGCGCGTTATTCCACCGTCGCGGGCATTCCGCTGCCCGATCTGGTCGAGATGGGCTGGACCACGCAGGACAAGCTTGACGCCATCATCCAGCGCACCCGCGATGGCGGGGCCGAGATCGTGGGCCTGCTGAAGACCGGCTCTGCCTTCTACGCCCCCGCGCAAAGTGCCATCGAGATGGCCGAGGCCTATCTGAAGGACCAGAAGCGCCTTCTGCCCTGCGCCGCCTGGTGCAACAACGAATATGGTCTGAACGGTATGTATGTCGGCGTCCCCACGATCATCGGCGCCGGCGGCATCGAGAAGATCGTCGAGATCAAGATGAACAAGGACGAAAGCGCGATGTTCGCCAAGTCGGTCGATGCCGTGAAGGGCCTTGTCGAGGCCTGCAAGGCGATCGACCCCGCGCTCGCCTGACCGGACTTTCGACTGATCCAGATCAACGAATGCGCGCCAAACGGCGCGCATTCTGCTTTTGTGGGGTTCATTGACCCACAGATCCTTTCGGAGGCTTCCATGCGCGCCCTCGCCCTCGGCCTTTGCTTCGCCCTCACCGCCCTGCCCGCCGCCGCCCAGACGATCTCGGATGAGATCGGCACGACCGGCCTCGCCGCGACCGAGGCCCGCCTCGCCGCGCTGGCCACGCCAACCGACGAAGACCGCTTCGCCCTGGCGGGTGTCCGCTTCCTCGGCGCAGTCGAGCAGGCGCTGCACCAGCGCTGGAATATGGGCCTATTGCCCAGCATGTCGGGGTTGCCGTTCTTCAGCCTGCCGATCCCTGACAATCCGAACCCGCCCCCCTTCCAGCCCGCGATGATCGCCGACCTGTTCCGGGATGCGACGGCCCGGATGCCTGGCGTCGCGGACCCGTTGGCCGCGATCCCCGACGACTCGGCGTTCGGACTCGAGATCGACCTGGCAGACCTGTGGTTCGACATCGACGGCGACGGCAAGCGCAGCACGAGCGAAGGCGCGCTTGACGCCTTCGGGCCCATGCTGCTCGGCTGGCGGTGGAGCGAACGCGACCCCGCCACCCCCGCCCCGGTCGTGCGCTTCGATGTGGCCGACGCCGCCTGGCTTTCGGCCTACAGCCATTTCATCGCGGGCTTCGGCAACACGCTCCTCGCCTACGATCCCACCACCCCGATCACCGAGGTGATGGGCGCCCGCGCGCAACTCGATACGATGCGCGGGTCCGAACGCGACGACATGATGATACCGGACGAGCAGGATTGGATCGACATTGCCGCAGTCGTCCTGCGCACACTGAACCAGACCCCGGACAAGGCCCGCGCCGCCGATGCGCTGACCGCCTACCTCGCCATGATCGACGACAACCGCGCCTTCTGGCGCCGCGCCGATGCCGAGACCGATAACGACCGCGAGTGGATTCCCAACGGCAAGCAGACCGCCGCCCTCGGCTTCACCCTGCCGCCAGACACGTCCGCCGTCTGGCAGGCCGTGCTCGGGGACGCCGAGGCGGTGCTGCGCGGCAAGCGCCTGGTGCCCTATCTCTGGCTGGGCGACGACGCGGGCGTGAACGTGGGCCGCATGTTCACGGACCCCCGCCCGATCGACCTGGCCATGTGGATTCAGGGCCTGGGCGCGCTGCCCTATATCGAGAAGGGGACGCTTATCTCGTCGCAGAACTTCATGATCTTCACACAGATGATGGAGGGCGACGCGATGCTCTTCATGGTCCTGCTGAACTGAGTCGCGCCGCCAGGCTCCAATAAAGTAACGGAAATCCTAATTGTGATCACAGTTTTCCAGCCTGTGATCACAAATGTCGCTTTTCTCTGGCGGTTTAGCGCAAACGGGCAGATGCGGTTTTGACAGCGCCTTTTTCTGTGGCATCAGGCCGCAGATCACACAGACGGGACAGCTTGCATGAACATCCACGAATATCAGGCCAAGGCGCTTCTGCGCAGCTTCGGCGCCCCGGTTTCGGACGGCCGCGTGGTGCTGAAGGCCGAAGAGGCCAAGACCGCGGCAGGCGGACTCGACGGCCCGCTCTGGGTGGTCAAGGCGCAGATCCATGCGGGCGGTCGCGGCAAGGGCCACTTCAAGGAACCCGAGGCCGGCGAAAAGGGCGGCGTCCGCCTCGCCCGCTCGGTCGCGGAAGCCGACGAGTTGGCCCGCCAGATGCTGGGCCGCACCCTCGTCACCCATCCAGACCGGCCCGGCCGGCAAGCAGGTCAACCGCATCTATATCGAAGACGGCTCGGACATCGCGCGCGAGCTTTACCTCGCCCTGCTGATCGACCGCCAGACCAGCCGCATCTCCTTCGTCGCCTCGACCGAAGGCGGCATGGACATCGAAGAGGTCGCGCACGACACGCCCGAAAAGATCCTCACCTTCTCGGTCGACCCCGCCTCGGGCCTTCAGCGATTTCCACGGTCGCCGCGTGGCCTTCGCGCTCGGTCTGACGGCGCGCAGGTCAAGCAATGCGTCGGCACTCGTGCAAGCACCTCTACAAGGCTCTTCGTCGAGAAGGACATGGAGATGCTGGAGATCAACCCGCTGATCGTCACGCACGGACGGCAAGCTGAAATGCCTCGACGCCAAGATGGGCTTCGACGGCAACGCCATGTACCGCCACCCCGACATCGCCGCGCTGCGCGACGAGACCGAGGAAGACCCCAAGGAACTCGCCGCCTCGAAGTTCGACCTGAACTACATCGCGCTGGATGGCGAGATCGGCTGCATGGTCAACGGCGCGGGCCTCGCCATGGCCACGATGGACATCATCAAGCTCTACGGCGCCGAACCCGCCAACTTCCTCGACGTCGGCGGCGGCGCGACCAAGGAAAAGGTGACCGAGGCCTTCAAGATCATCACCTCCGACCCGCAACGTGAAGGGCATCCTCGTCAACATCTTCGGCGGCATCATGCGCTGCGACATCATCGCCGAAGGCGTGATCGCCGCGGTGAAGGAAGTCGGCCTGAAGGTGCCGCTGGTGGTGCGCCTTGAAGGCACCAACGTCGAGCTTGGCAAGGAGATCATCCGCAACTCCGGCCTGAACGTCATCGCTGCCGACGACCTGAGCGATGCGGCGCGAGAAGATCGTCAAGGCGGTCAAGGGCTGAACCGATGCACGGTACGCCCCAACGCCAGACCTCAGGCCGCGTCCTCCAGATCAGGGCGCGGCAGGGGCGTGATCGCGTCGATCTCGGCGATACGGGCGGCATCGGCGTGAACGCAGTCGGCCTCATAGCTCGTTCTGCAGGTTCAGCCAGAATCCCTCGGACATCTTGAAGTATCGCGCGAGCCGTATCGCCGTATCCGCCGTCAACGCGGTTTCCTCGCGCACAAGCCGCTCGATCCGTGTGCGCGGAACACCGACTGCGCGAGCGATCTTGCCCGAGCGTCAGCCTCAGCGGCTCCATGAACTCCGTCCGAAGCATTTCGCCCGGATGGATCGGCGGGTTGGCATGAAATTCGATCATCGTCTCACCTCAATGATAATCCACGATCTCGACGATCGGCGAACCCGCGCCGCTGCCAGACGAAAGCACAGCCGCCATTGCAGGTTGATGCGGATCGACCACTGTCCGGCACGGTCGCCCCGCAGCACCTCCAGCCGGTTGGACGGCGGAAAGCGCAGGTCTTCAACCGTTTCGGCGTTCTCCAACATCCGGACCGCTTTCTGCGTCCGCCTCGACAAGGTCGGCGTGGAAACCGCGGCGGGCAGGCGACCCGCCATGATCTCCGCGATCCTCTTGTCCTTCACCGACACGATCATTCCGAAAATGTATCACGACATGATACATCCGTCCATCGAATTCCGTATCATGCCATGATACAAATCTAGGGAACCAGCATGTCCGTCCTCGTCAACGAAAACACCCGCGTCATCTGCCAGGGCTTCACCGGCAGCCAGGGCACCTTCCACTCCGAACAGGCCATCGCCTACGGCACCAAGATGGTCGGCGGCGTCACCCCCGGCAAGGGCGGCACCGACGCATCTCGAGCCTGCCGGTCTTCGACTCGGTCCACGAGGCCGCGGCGAAAACCGACGCCAATGCCACCGTCGATCTACGTGCCGCCGCCCTTCGCCGCCGACTCGATCCTCGAAGCCATCGACGCCGAGATCGAGCTGATCGTCTGCATCACCGAAGGCATCCCGGTGCTCGACATGATGAAGGTCAAGCGCGCGCTGCAAGGTCGAAGTCCCGCCTGATCGGCCCGAACTGCCCCGGCGTCATGACCCCCGGCGCCTGCAAGATCGGCATCATGCCGGGCAGCATCTTCACCAGCGCGGCTCGGTCGGTGTTGTGTCGCGCTCCGGCACCCTGACCTATGAGGCTGTGAAACAGACCACCGACGTCGGCCTCGGCCAGTCCACCGCCGTCGGCATCGGCGGCGACCCGATCAAGGGCACCGAGCATATCGACGTGCTGGAGATGTTCCTCGCCGACCCCGAAACCCACTCGATCATCATGATCGGCGAGATCGGCGGCGCGGCCGAAGAAGACGCAGCCCAGTTCCTGGCCGACGAAAAGAAGCGCGGCCGCTGGAAGCCCACCGCCGGCTTCATCGCCGGCCGCACCGCCCCCGAGGGCCGCCGCATGGGCCATGCCGGGGCCATCGTGGCGGGCGGCAAGGGCGACGCCGAAAGCAAGATCGAGGCGATGAAATGCGCCGGCATCGTCGTGGCCGACAGCCCCGCCGGCCTGGGTGAGGCCGTGATGAAGGCCATCGGCAAGTGAAACCGTAGGGCGGGGTTCACCCCGCCTTGCCACCCCAAACGTCACCACCGGCAGGGGACGCCCCGCCAAGGGAGGCAGAGATGACCGAACAATCCCCCAACGCCAGTTTCACGCCTCGTCCTTCCTGGACGGCGCGAATGCCGATTACATCGACCAGCTTGCCGGCCCGCTACGCCGCCGACCCGGCAGTCGGTCGATGCCGGCTGGGCCGAGTTCTTCCGCGCGCTGGGCGACAGCGAGATCGACGCCAAGCGCGCAGGCGCCGGGCCCAGTCCTGGGCGCGCGCCGACTGGCCGCCGCAGCCCGTCGACGACCTGACCGCGGCGCTGACCGGCGAATGGCCGCTGCCGCGCCGGCGAAAGACGCCAAGGCCGCCGGCGCACGAAGATCGCCGCCAAGGCCGCCGAAGGCGGCGTCGACCTGACCGACGCCCAGATCCAGCGCGCCGTGCTCGACTGCATCCGCGCCATCATGATCATCCGCGCCTACCGCATCCGCGGCCACCTCGCCGCCGACCTCGACCCGCTGGGCATGCCGACCGCGACAGCCACCCCGAGCTTGACCCCGCGCTCCTACGGCTTCACCGAAGCCGACATGGACCGGCCGATCTTCATCGACAACGTGCTGGGCCTTCAGCACGCCTCGATGCGCCAGATCCTCGACATCGTGAAGCGCACCTACTGCGGCACCTTCGCGCTGCAATACATGCACATCTCCGACCCCGAACAGGCCGGCCTGGCTCAAGGAACGGATCGAAGGCTACGGCAAGGAGATCGCCTTCACCCGCGAGGGCCGCAAGGCCATCCTGAACAAGCTGGTCGAGGCCGAGGGCTACGAGAAGTTCCTGCACGTCAAATACATGGGCACCAAGCGCTTCGGCCTTGACGGCGGCGAAAGCGCTGATCCCGGCGATGGAACAGATCATCAAGCGCGGCGGCGCGCTGGGCGTGAAGGAAGTCGTCATCGGCATGCCGCACCGGGGCCGCCTGACCGTCCTGGCCAACGTGATGCAGAAGCCCTACCGCGCGATCTTCAACGAATTCCAGGGCGGCAGCTTCAAGCCCGAGGATGTCGATGGCTCGGGCGACGTGAAATACCACCTCGGCGCCTCCTGCGACCGCGACATTCGACGGCAACACCGTCCACCTCTCGCTGACCGCCAACCCCTGCCACCTCGAGGCGGTGAACCCGGTGGTGCTGGGCAAGGTCCGCGCCAAGCAGGACCAGGTCAGCGACAAGACGCGCGACCGACGGTGCTGCCGATCCTGCTGCACGGCGACGCGGCCTTTGCGGGTCAGGGCGTCGTGGCCGAATGCTTCGGCCTGTCGGGCCTCAAGGGCCACCGCACCGGCGGCACCATCCACATCGTCGTCAACAACCAGATCGGCTTCACCACCGCGCCGTCCTTCAGCCGCTCCTCGCCCTACCCCACCGACATCGCGCTGATGGTCGAAGCGCCGATCTTCCACGTCAACGGCGACGACCCCGAGGCCGTGGTCCACGCCGCCCGCGTGGCCACCGAATTCCGCCAGAAGTTCCACAAGGACGTGGTCATCGACATCTTCTGCTACCGCCGCTTCGGTCACAACGAAGGCGACGAGCCGATGTTCACCAACCCGGCGATGTACACCCGCATCCGCAAGCAGAAGACCACGCTGCAGCTTTACACCGAACGTCTGGTCGCACGACGGCCTGATCCCCGAAGGCGAGATCGAGGACATGAAGGCCGCCTTCCAGGCCCGCCTGAACGAGGAATTCGAGGCCGGCAAGGACTACAAGCCCAACAAGGCCGACTGGCTGGACGGCCGCTGGAAGAACCTCGGCACCAAGGACCTGAGAACTACCAGCGCGGCGAAACCGCCATCAAGCCCGAGACCCTGGCCGAGGTCGGCGCCGCCCTGACCCGCGTGCCCGACGGGTTCGACCTGCACAAGACCGTCGCCCGCCTGCTGGAAGCCAAGCGCCAGATGTTCGCAGACCGGCAAGGGCTTCGACTGGGCCACGGCCGAGGCGCTGGCCTTCGGCTCGCCTCGTGACCGAAGGCTTCCCCGTCCGCCTGTCCGGTCAGGACTGCACCCGCGGCACCTTCAGCCAGCGCCACTCCGCCTTCATCGACCAGAACACCGAGGAACGCTACTATCCCGCTGAACCACATCCGCGCGGGCCAGGCGCGCTATGAGGTGATCGACTCGATGCTGTCGGAATACGCCGTGCTCGGCTTCGAATACGGCTACTCGCTGGCCGAACCGAACGCGCTGACGATGTGGGAAGCCCAGTTCGGCGATTTCGCCAACGGCGCGCAGATCATGTTCGACCAGTTCATCAACTCGGGCGAATCGAAATGGCTGCGCATGTCGGGCCTCGTGCTGCCTGCTGCCGCACGGCTTCGAAGGCCAGGGGCCGGAACACTCCTCGGCCCGCCTGGAACGCTTCCTGCAGATGTCGCGCCAACGACAACTGGATCGTCGCGAACTGCACCACGCCCGCCAACTACTTCCACATCCTGCGCCGCCAGATCCACCGCAGCTTCCGCAAGCCGCTGATCCTGATGACGCCGAAATCGCTGCTGCGCCACCCGATGTGCGATCTCGGATGCCGAGGATTTCACCACCGGCTCCACCTTCCACCGCGTGCTGTGGGACGATGCGCAGAAGGGCCATTCCGACGACCAAGCTGAAGCCGACGACAAGATCAAGCGCGTCGTCCTCTGCTCGGGCAAGGTCTACTACGACCTGCTGGCCGAACGCGACGCGCGCGGGCTGGACGACGTCTACCTGCTGCGGGTCGAACAGTTTTACCCGTTCCCGGCGATCTCGCCTGGTCAAGGAGCTGGAGCGCTTCAAGAGCGCCGAGATCGTCTGGTGCCAGGAAGAGCCGAAGAACCAGGGCGCGCTGGTCCTTCGTCGAGCCCGAACCTCGAATGGGTGCTGGGCCGCATCGGCGCGCAAGCACGGCCGCGCCGGTCTATGCCGGCCGCGCCGCCTCCGCCTCGCCCGCCACGGGCCTCGCCAGCCGCCACAAGGCGGAACAGGAGGCGCTGGTGAACGATGCCCTGACGCTCGGCGGCAAGTCCGGGGGAACGGATGGCAGTTGAAGTCCGCGTCCCCACGCTCGGCGAAAGCGTCACCGAGGCGACCGTCGCCACCTGGTTCAAGAAGGTGGGCGACGCCGTCGCGGTCGACGAGATGCTGTGCGAGCTGGAGACCGACAAGGTGACGGTCGAGGTGCCAAGCCCCGTGGCGGGCGCCCTCGTCGAGATCGTCGCGCCGGAGGGCACGACCGTCGGCGTCGCCGCCCTTCTGGCGCAGGTGGGCGAAGCGGCGGCAAAGCCGCAGTCGCCGGTTGAGACAACGAAAGCCGCCGTGGCCCGGCCCGGCGCGGGAGAGGGCAAGATGATCGACGTGATGGTTCCCGCCCTGGGCGAAAGCGTGTCCGAGGCGACGGTCTCGACCTGGTTCAAGAAGCCCGGCGACGCGGTGGCGCAGGACGAGATGCTGTGCGAGCTGGAAACCGACAAGGTCTCGGTCGAGGTGCCCTCGCCCGCCGCGGGCGTCGCTGGCCGAAATCCTCGCCGCCCGAAGGCGCCACCGTCGCGGCCAACGCGCAAGCTCGGCCACGATCACCGCCGGCGCCGCCGGCGCCGCCCGCGCCCGAAGCGCCGCCGACGCCGGCGACGACGTGCCCGTCGCCGGCCCGCGAGCGCCGCCGCCCGCGCCCGCGAAGGACGTCGAAGACGCCCCCGCCGCCAAGAAGGCGATGGCCGAAGCCGGGCATCGCCCGCGATGCCGTCACCGGCACCGGCCGCGACGGCCGCGTCATGAAGGAAGACGTCGCCCGCGCCGTCGCCGCCCCGGCCGCCGCCGCCGCCGCGGCCCCGGCCCCGCGCCGCCATCCCCGCGCGCCCCGGTCCCCGCCGACGACGCCGCCCGCGAGGAGCGGGTCAAGATGACCCGCCTGCGCCAGACCATCGCCCGCCGCCTGAAGGACGCGCAGAACACCGCCGCGATGCTGACCACCTACAACGAGGTCGACATGTCCGGCATCATGGCCCTGCGCAACGAATACAAGGACGCTGTTCGAGAAGAAGCACGGCGTGAAGCTCGGCTTCATGTCCTTCTTCGTCAAGGCCTGCTGCCACGCGCTGAAGGAAGTGCCCGAGGTCAACGCCGAGATCGACGGCACCGACGTGGTCTACAAGAACTACGTCCACATGGGCGTCGCCGTCGGCACGCCCATCGGGCCTCGTCGTGCCGGTGGTGCGCGACGCCGACCAGATGGGCTTCGCCGCGATCGAAAAGAAGATCGCCGAACTGGGCCTGCGCGCCCGCGACGGCAAGCTGTCGATGGCCGAGATGCAGGGCGGCACCTTCACCATCTCGAACGGCGGCGTCTACGGCTCGCTGATGTCCTCGCCGATCCTGAACCCGCCGCAGTCCGGCATCCTCGGCATGCACAAGATCCAGGACCGCCCGGTGGTGGTCGGCGGCCAGATCGTCATCCGCCCGATGATGTACCTCGCGCTGAGCTACGACCACCGCGTCGTCGACGGCAAGGGCGCGGTGACCTTCCTCGTCCGGGTGAAGGAGGCGCTGGAGGACCCGCGCCGGCTGCTGATGGATTTGTAATAGACGGCGGGGTGAACCCCGCCCTACGGAGGTGCCGCACGTAGGGCGGGGTTCACCCCGCCATTCCATGCTACCCCACCGGTTCGCACACCTGCCGTCATACATGAGGCCCGCTATGCAACTGATCGCGACTTTCCCCACCCCCGACTACCCCGCCTGGAAAGCCGACTTCGACGCCCATGCCGAGGATCGCGCGAATTCCGGCCTGACCCTGATGCAGCTCTGGCGCGACGCCGATGACCCGACCCGCGCCGTGGCGCTGTTCGATGTCCACAACCGCGCCGCCGCGCAGGACTGGCTCAAGACCCAGGCCGCCCTCGGCCACGGCGTCACCGGCCAGTTCGTGAGAACCGCATGACCCGACCCACGGAACGCCTTCGTAGGCTGCGCGTCAGCGCACCATCCCGCGGCCGGAGCGGTGCGCTGAAGCGCACCCTGCGCCGCGCCCTTCGGCCCTGCACCCCATGACCCCCGAACTCACCGCCCTCGCCCTCGCAGGCCTGCTGCAAGGCGTGCAGTTCGTCCTCATGGCCGTCCCCGCCAACCTCGAACTCGGCACGGCCAAGACACCTCTCGCCGCGCGATCCCGACCGCCTCGGCAAGCCGCTGATCGAACAGGTCTCGCCCGTCACCGGCCGCCTGTTCCGGGCGCTGAACAACCATTTCGAGGGGCTGATCCTCTTCACCCTCGCCGTGGTCGTCGTCACCCTCGTCGAACCAGTCCACCTCCGTCACCGCCGCCTGCGCCTGGGCCTACCTCGCCGCCCGCGTCCTCTACGTCCCCGCCTATGCCTTCGGCTGGACCCCCTGGCGCTCGCTGATCTGGATGCGTCGGCTTCTTCGCCACCCTGGCGATGATCGTGGCGGCCCTGCTCTGACCATTCATCTGTTGCACAAATATCCTCGGGGGTCCGGGCGGGCAGACAGCCCCCGGCGCCGCCGCCCGAACCAAAGGAACCGACCCATGGCCAGCTTTGACGTGATCATCATCGGTGCCGGCCCCGGCGGCTATGTCTGCGCCATCCGCTGCGCGCAACTGGGCCTGAAGGTCGCCGTGGTCGAGGGGCGCGAGACGCTCGGCGGCACCTGCCTGAACGTCGGCTGCATCCCCTCCAAGGCGCTGCTGCACGCCACCCACATGCTGCACGAAACCCATGAGAACTTTGAGAAAATGGGCCTGATGGGCGCCAAGCCCACGGTCGATTGGGCCAGGATGCTGGGCTACAAGGACGATGTGGTCGGCCAGAACACCAAGGGCATCGAGTTCCTGTTCAAGAAGAACAAGATCACCTGGCTGAAGGGCTGGGGCAGCATCCCCGCCCCCGGCCAGGTCAAGGTCGGCGACGAGGTCCACGAGGCGAAAAACATCGTGATCGCAACGGGTTCCGAAGCCTCCGCCCTGCCCGGCGTCACGGTGGACGAGACCACGGATCGTCACCTCCACCGGCGCGCTGACCCTGGCCGAGATCCCGAAAACCATGGTCGTGATCGGCGCGCGGCGTGATCGGGCTGGAAATGGGCTCCGTCTACGCCCGCCTCGGCACCGAGGTGACCGTGGTCGAATACCTCGACGCCATCACCCCCGGCATGGACGCCGAGGTCGCGAAGTCCTTCCAGCGCATCCTGTCGAAGCAGGGCCTGAAGTTCATCCTCGGCGCCGCCGTGCAGGGCGTCGAGACCGGCAAGGACGGCGCCACCGTCGCGCTACAAGCTGCGCAAGGACGACAGCGAGGCCAGCCTGACGCCGACGTCGTCCTGGTCGCCACCGGGCGCAAACCCTATACCGCGGGCCTGGGCCTGGAGCCCTTGGGGTCGAGATGCTGCCGCGCGGCCAGATCAAGACCGACGCGCCATTTCGCCACCAACATCAAGGGCCTCTACGCCATCGGCGATGCCATCCCCGGCCCGATGCTGGCCCACAAGGCCGAAGACGAGGGCATGGCGCTGGCCGAGATCCTGGCCGGCAAGGCAGGCCATGTGAACTACGACGTCATCCCCGGCGTGATCTACACCACGCCCGAGGTCGCCAATGTCGGCCTGACCGAAGAACAGCTGAAGGACCGAGGGCCGCGCCTACAAGGTCGGCAAGTTCCCCTTCATGGGCAACGCCCGCGCCAAGGCCGTCTTCCAGGGCGAGGGCTTCGTCAAGATCCTCGCCGACAAGGAAACCGACCGCATCCTGGGCGCGCATATCATCGGCCCGGCGGCAGGCGACCTGATCCACGAGGTCTGCGTCGCGATGGAATTCGGCGCCTCGGCGCAGGACCTCGCGCTGACCTGCCACGCCCATCCGACCTTCTCGGAAGCCGTGCGCGAGGCAGCCCTTGCCTGCGGCGACGGCGCGATCCACGCCTGAACCAGTAGGGGTCCCGCCTTCAGTTTCCGTTTTCAAGCATCCCGCGGGGGAGCCAATGGTTCGCCATTGGTTCAAGAACCATTAGGCTACGGGGTGTGAAACCCCCGGTCCGCGCTCACCGCAGGGACGACCCCGCCACGGTCGCGCGGCCGAGCCGCAGTTTCCAGGCTTCCGCCATCGCGGGCAGGATGCAGGCCGCCGACAGCAGCGCACAGGCGACAAACCCCAGCCGCTCGAACACCGCCCCGAACAGCGCCGTGCCCACGAAAACCGCGATATAGGTCATCCCCGAATTCAGCCCCAGGATCGCCCCCCGCCGCGCCGGATCCAGCGCCGCAAGGCGGCTCACGATCATGTTCAGGCTCAGGTGGTTCACCCCGCCCCAGAGCAGGCACATTCCGATCAGCAGCGCAGCCTGGCCCGAGACAGCCGCCAGCAGGCCATAGACGCCGACAAGGATCGTGAAGACCACCGGCGCCACCCGCCGCATCCCGTACCGGTCGATCACCGGGTCCACCCAGGCGGCAGCACCGAAACCCAGCCCGTAGACCAGCGGCGCGAGCCCCGCGACCCAGGTCGCAACGCCAAGCGTGCTGCGCAGATGCGTCCCGAGATAGGCGTAGAGCCCGTAGAAGGCCATCATGTAGACGCCGCAAACCATCAGCGCCGGAACGATTCCCGGCACCCTCAGCGCAGCCAGAGGCGTCAGCCCCGTCGCCCGCAGCGCCGGTTTCGCCCAGAAGCCCTGCGCGATGCAGGCGGCTAAGGTCAGGAAGCCCACGCCCGCCAGCACACCATAGACGACGCGCCAGCCCGCGACTTCGGTCAGCACCGCCGCCGCCGAGGCGCCAAAGACCATGCTCAGCGTCCAGCCGGTCAGCACCCGGCCCAGGTAGGCGCTGGCTTGCCCCGGCGGCGCCTTTTCTGTCGCCAGCCCATAGGTCGCGGGCAGGGCAACGCCCGTCGCCAGCCCGGCGATGGTCTGGGCTGCGACAAAGAGCCAGAGCACGGGGGCGAGCGCCGTCGCGGCCATTGCCGCCGCCAGCACCGCCAGCGCCAGCACAAGCGCACGTGACAGCCCGATGCGGTCCACCGCAGGCGCCAGCGTCAGCGCGCTCAGCGCCGTCCCCGCCCCGAAAAGCGCCGAGGCCATCATGACATCCGCCGCCGCAGCGCCCGGAAAGTCGCCCGCGACCGAGACCGCGATGGGGCTCAGCGCCAGCGAGTTCGAGCCGACGATGGCGACGGCGGCGGTCAGCAGAACGATGTCGGGCAGGCGCATGGAAACTCCGGCAGGAAGGCCTCCTTCTCGCCCTGCTACGGGACAAGGTAAAGCCCTGCCCGAACCGGGCGCGAAACTCTTGCAAGACTCGGCCCAAGGGCTTGCCAGGGCCGTCTGGCCCACCCGCTCAGGGCTTCGGCCGGTCGTCCCAGTCCTTGGTCAGGATCCGGTTCGCGTCGCCCTGCGGGTCGTCGTATTGCCGGTTCCTCAACGACCAGAAGAACGCGGCCAGGCCCACGCCCCCCAGCAGAAGCGACACCGGAATGAGAATGCCGAGAATGGTCATTTCAGCCTCAGCGCGTTCAGCGACACGGTGATCGAGGACAGCGACATGGCAAGTGCCGCGGCCAGCGGTGTCGCCAGCCCGACCAGCGCCAGCGGCACCGCCACGATGTTGTAAAGGATCGAGATCGCAAAGTTTTCCTTGATGCGCCGCGTCGCCTGTTCCGCGATACGCGCCGCATCTGCAATGGGCGCCATGTCCTGGCCCAGCAGGACGATGTCCGACGCCACCCGGGCCGCGTCCAGCGCTGACGCGGGCGAGATCGAGACATGCGCGGCAGCCAGCGCCGCCGTGTCGTTCAGCCCGTCGCCCACCATCAGCACCCGCGCGCCTGCCGCCGTCATCGCCGCGATCCGCGCGGCCTTTTCAGCGGGCAGCGCACCCGCCGTCCAGTCGTCGATCCCGACGCGGGCGGCAAGGTCGCGCACCGCACCCTCGGCATCGCCGGATATCAGGATCACCCGCTTTCCCTGCGCCTGCAGCGCGGCCACCGCCACCTCGGCGCCCGGCCGCAAACGGTCGGCAAAGGCGAAGGCCCGCGTCGTGCCGTCGGGAAGCGACAGGTAGGTGGCCGTCACGTCCAGCCCCTCGGCCCCGACCCAGTCGGCACGCCCCAGCCGCACGCGCCTGCCAGCGAGAAACCCCTCCACCCCATGGCCCGGCACTTCCCGCACCTCATCCAGCAGGGAAGGCTCTGCGGTGATGGCCTGTGCAAGAGCGACAGCCAGCGGATGGGCGGACGCGCGAGCCAATCCTGCCGCCACCGAAAGCACGTCGGGCGGCACCCCGGTCAGGTCCATCGGCACCGGCACGCCCAGGGTCAGGGTGCCGGTCTTGTCGAAGACGACGGTGTCCACCTCGGCCAGCCGCTCCAGCGCCGTGCCGTGCTTGATCAGCAGCCCCTTGCGGAACAGCCTGCCACTCGCCGCAGTCACCACGGCGGGCACGGCCAGCCCGAGCGCGCAGGGACAGGTGATGATCAGCACCGCCGCCGAAATGTTGATGGCATAGCGCAGATCGCCGCCCGTCGCCCACATCCAGTAGCCAAAGGCGCTGAACGACAGAAGATGCACGCCGGGCGAATAAAGCCGCGCGGCGCGGTCGGCCAGCGAGGTGTAGCGCGTCTTGGCGCTTTCGGCGACCGCCACCAGATCGGCCATCTGGTGCAGCGAACTGTCACGCCCCGCCGCCGTGACGCGCAGCGTCAGCGGCCCGGTCAGGTTCACCTCCCCCGCGCTGACGACCGTGCCGGGCCCGGCAAAGGCCGGAAGGCTTTCACCCGTCAGGAGCGACCGGTCGAGCTCGCTCGTCCCTTCCGTCACCACGCCGTCCACCGGCATCCGACCGCCCGGGCGCACGAGCACAAGATCGCCCGGCGAGACCATGGAGGTCGGCAGCAGCACCTCGGCCCCGCCCCGCAACACGACGGCGCGCGGCACTTCCAGTGCCGCGAGTTCCTCGGCGGCCGAGCGCGCCACGGCACGGGTCCGATGGTCGAGATAGCGTCCCGCCAACAGGAAGAAGGTCAGCATCACCGCCGCGTCGAAATAGGCGTGGTGGCCCGACTGCGTCGTCTCGTAGAGCGAGATCGAGGTCGCCAGGATGATCGCCAGCGAAATCGGCACGTCCATTCCCAGACGGCCCGCCTTCAGGCTGGCCCAGGCCGAGCGGAAGAAGGGTTGTCCGGCGAAGATCACCGTGGGAATGGCGATCGCGGCCGAAATCCAGTGGAACATGTCGCGCGTCACGCCTTCGGCGCCCGACCAGACGGCCACCGACAGCAGCATGACGTTCATCATCGAGAAACCGGCAACGCCGAGCCGCATCAGCAACTCGCGTCCCTGCCGGTCTGTCTCGGTCGCCGACAGGAGGCCCGCATCAAGCTCGTGCGCCTCGTAGCCAAGCTTGCCCAGCACCGCCACCAGCGCGTCGGCGGTGATCTCCGCATCGGCATCCACGCTCACGCGCTTTTGCGTCAGGTTCACCCGGGCCGAGCGCACGCCCGGTACGGCCTGCAAACCACTCTCGACGGTCGAAAGGCAGGCCGCGCAATGCGCTGTCGGCAGCGACAGCACCAACCGCGCGCGCTTTTCCTGCTCTGCCGCGCGCAGCGCCGCAGGGACCGCCGCGCAGGCGGGGCAGGCAGACAGCGGCGTGTCGAGGCGCGGCAGCGCGGTCATTCGCTTCAGCCCTTTACGAAAAGATCCCGGCGCTGCTTGAACAGCGTGCCATCCGCAGCCTGCGCCTCGACCTTCATCATCCACTTGCCGGGTGCGAGGGTCAGCGGCGCCTGCCAGACGCCGTCGGCCAGACGCATTTCGGGCCACTGGTCATCCTTTGCCTCGGTCGGGCGACCGACAAGGACACTCAGCGTCATCAACGGCGCAGGGCGTCCTTCGGCATCGGTAAAGACCAGCTCCAGCGCTCGCGCCCCGTGGTCGTACTCTGCCGCGAGTTCCCAGCCCAAAGCCTTCTGCGCGGCACGCTCGGCGTCCCAAGTCTGGCTTGCGACGTAGGAGTTCTTCACTTCGAGCCCCGGAAAGGTCGTGACGGCCTTGTAGGCCAGCAGCAGGTTCACCGCGATGATGACGCCGAACGCGGATGCGAGGATTGCGAAGACCTTGCGCCCTGTCAGTTCCCTCATTTCCCCGCTCCGTTGAAGATGGTGTCATGCCAGATCCGGTCGTTGGATGCGGTATCCACGACCCAGAGCCGCAGGTCGGTCCGTGCCGCCGTCGCCGCATCCGTGCCCGGTGGGGCGGTGACGTAGATGCGCTGCGTCATCGTCTCGTTCGCAGGCACCGTCACGACCGTGTCGGGCACGCCTTCGGCCGCGATATTCAGCCGCGCGCCCGAGGTCAGCGTGATCGTGAAGGTGCGGTCCTCGCCCAGCTTGTTGCGCAGACGCAGGTCGTAGGTGTTGCGGATCGTGCCATCCGACAGCGTCACGAAGGTCGGATTGCGCACCGGCGTCACGCTCATGTCGATGTCGCTGCGCAGGAACAGCGCAACGACAAGTCCGATTCCCACCGCAGACCACAGCGCGGTGTAAAGCAGCGTGCGCGGGCGGAAGACGTGGCTCCAGACGGATTTCGGCGGGTTGCCCGCCCGCTCGGCGCGCCTCGTCGGTCAGGGCAAGATAGCCGATCAGACCGTGCGGCTTGCCGATCTTGTCCATGACGTCGTTGCAGGCGTCGATGCACAGAGCGCAGGTGATGCAGGCCAGTTGCTGGCCGTTGCGGATGTCGATGCCCATGGGGCAGACGTTCACGCAGGCCATGCAGTCAATGCAGTCGCCCTGACCCGCCGCCACCTCGCCCTTGTGCAGCTTGCCACGCGGCTCGCCCCGCCAGTCGCGATAGGCGACCGTGATCGAATCCTCGTCCAGCATCGCCGCCTGGATGCGCGGCCAGGGGCAGGCGTAGATGCAGATCTGTTCGCGCGCGAAGCCGCCGAAGGCAAAGGTCGTCAGCGTCAGGACCAGCATCGTCAGATAGGCGACCATGGGCGCCTGGAAAGTGATCAACTGGTGCGAACAGCGTCGGTGCGTCCGTGAAGTAGAAGACCCAGGCCCCGCCCGTGGCCAGGCCGATCAGGAACCAGACGGTCCACTTGATCGCCCGCTTGCGCACCTTTTCGGCGTCCCAGCCTTGCCGATGCAGACGGATGCGCGCGTTGCGGTCACCCTCGATCCAGCGTTCGACCAGAATGAAGAGGTCGGTCCAGACCGTCTGCGGGCAGGCATAGCCGCACCAGACCCGGCCAAGCGCCGAGGTGAACAGGAACAGCCCCAGCCCCGCCATGATCAGCAGACCCGGCCACGAAATAGAACTCGTGCGGCCAGATCTCGATCATGAAGAAGAAGAACCGCCGGTTCGCCAGGTCGACCAGCACCGCCTGATCGGGCAGGTTCGGCCCCCGGTCCCAGCGGATCCACGGGGTGATGTAGTAGATGCCAAGCGTCACCGCCATGATCCACCACTTCAGCGTGCGGAAGCTTGCCCTTCACCCGGCGGGGAAAGATCGGCTCGCGCGCCGCATAGAGGCTTTCCGGCTGGCTGTCCTGGCTGGTCACTGGCGTCTCTCCGCAGGCGGGCGCGCCGCCCCTGTATTGTCCTGCCGCGAGCCGCGGCGGATGGAAAGAGGCCGCCCCTGCGACATCGCGTCAGAGGCGGCCCCATGTTGTCAGGCGCTACTCGCCGCCGCCCAGCCCGTGGACATAGACGGCCACCGACGCGGATATCGGCTTCGCTCAGGCGCGTGTTCCAGTTCGGCATCACGCCGAAGCGGGCGTTGTTGACGGTCTAGGTCAGCGCGTCGCGCGTCGCCGCCATAGAGCCAGATCGCGTCGGTCAGGTTCGGCGCGCCTTGCGTGCGGTCGCCCGTCCCGTCTTCCATATGGCAGGCGGCGCAGTTTTCGGCGAAGACGATGGCGCCTTCCGTGGCCAGCGCCGCGTCATGCTCCTGACCCGAAATCGCCAGCACATGCTCCACCACCGCGTCGATCTGCGCTGGCTCCAGCAACTCGTCCACGCCGAAGGTCGGCATCTGGCCGAATAGCGCGCCTCGTCATCGGTCGTGTTGCGGATGCCGTGGGTGATGGTCAGGTGGATATCCTCCATCGTGCCGCCCCAGAGCCAGTCGTCGTCCAGCAGGTTCGGATAGCCCTTGCCCTGCACTCCCGCCGCGCCCGAGCCGTGGCATGTGCGTGCAGTTGGTGCGGAAGACCGCCGCCCCGGCCGCCGTCGGCGAACTGCAGCAAGCTCCGGATCATGCGCGGATGGCGGTCAGGTCCGCAGCGACCAGCTGCTCGCGTGATCGCGGCGTTGGCCGCCGTCGAAGCGGTCGATCTCGGCCTGCACGTTGGCGCGGGTGGAAAAGCCCAGCACGCCCGGCGTCGCCCCGATGATCAGCGGCCAGGCCGGGAACAGGATGGTGTAGACCAGCCCCAGACGATCGTGGCGTAGAAGGTCCACACCCACCAGCGCGGCAGCGGGTTGTTCAGTTCCTCGATCCCGTCCCACTCGTGGCCGGTCGTTTCCACCTGCCGGGTGCGGTGTCTTTCTTCGATTGGCGCTCATGTCCGAGCCTCCTTCGTGGCGGTCAGGGGCGTGTCCGATCCGCAGGACGGTCGTCGTTGCGGAAGATCGAGCTGGCCGACCTCCTCATGCACGGCGCGGCTGCCGGGGCGGAAGGCCCAGACGCACACGCCCAGGAAGACCACGGTCATCGCCAGCAGCAACCAGCTGTCGGCGAAGTGGCGCAGGAAGGAATAGGTTTCCATCCTCGCCCCCTTACCGGCTTCGCCACGGGCGTGTAGGTCGAGAAGTCGACCATCGTCCCCAGCACCTGCAGATAGGCGATCAGCGCGTCCATCTCGGTCAGCTCCGGCGCGCCGTCGAAGTTGCGCACGGTTGCCAAGCTCGTCGCCATAGCGCTCTTCCAGCCCCGACGTGTCGCCGATCGGGATCGGCCTGCGCCTTGAAGTCGGCCTGCGCGTTTGCGATCATCTCGTCGGTATAGGGCACGCCGACCATCCGGTGCGTCTCCATCACGTCCTGGATGTAGCGCCCGTCGATCAGGTTGTCGGCCAGGAAGCCATAGTTCGGCATCACCGATTCCGGCACCACCGACTTGCGGGTTGGTCAGGTGGTCCACATGCCAGTCATCCGAGTAGCGGCCGCCGACGCGGGCCAGGTCCGGCCCGGTGCGCTTCGACCCCCACTGGAACGGATGGTCGTACATCGATCTCCGCCGCCAGCGAGTAGTGGCCGTAGCGCTCCACCTCGTCGCGCATCGGGCGGATCATCTGGCTGTGGCAGACGTAGCAGCCCTCGCGGATGTAGATGTCGCGCCCGGCCAGTTCGAGCGGCGTGTAGGGGCGCACCCCTTCCACCTTCTCGATCGTGTTCTCCAGATAGAAGAGCGGCACGATCTGCACGAGCCCGCCGATGGTCACCACCAGGAAGCTCAGCACCAGCAGCAGCGTCGCGTGGGTTTCGATGGCCTTGTGCTTGTCAAGAAATGCCATTGTCCCGTCCCCTTATTCAGCCGGAACGGCAGCGCGGTGCCGGTGGCCCGTCTCGGCCGACCGACGTCACCGTCATCCACAGGTTGTAGCACATGATCAGCGCCCCGGTCAGGAACAGCGACCCCGCCAAGCGCCCGCACCACGTACATCGGGAACTTCGCGGCCACCGTGTCGGCGAAGGCGTTCACCAGGAACCCGTTCGCATCCACTTCGCGCCACATCAGGCCTTCCATGATGCCCGTGACCCACATCGGCGAGGCGTAAAGGACGATCCCGATGGTCGCGAGCCAGAAGTGCCAGCTGACCAGCTTGCAGGCTGTAGAGCCGCTCGCGGTTCCACAGGCGCGGCGTCAGGAAGTAGAGCGCGCCGAAGGTGATCATCCCGTTCCAGCCCAGGGCACCGGAATGAACGTGGCCGATGGTCCAGTCGGTATAGTGCGACAGCGCGTTGACGGCCTTGATCGACATCATCGGGCCTTCGAAGGTCGACATCCCGTAGAAGCCGATCGAGACGACCATCATCCGGATGATCGGGTCGGTGCGCAGCTTGTCCCAGGCCCCCGACAGCGTCATCAGGCCGTTGATCATGCCACCCCAGCGAGGGCATCCACAGCATGATCGAGAAGACCATGCCAAGCGTCGATCGCCCAGTCGGGCAGCGCCGTGTAGTGCAGGTGGTGCGGACCGGCCCAGATATACAGGAAGATCAGCGCCCAGAAGTGGATGATCGACAGCTTGTAGCTGTAGACCGGGCGTTCGGCCTGCTTCGGCACGAAGTAGTACATCATCCCCAGGAAGCCTGCCGTCAGGAAGAAGCCCACCGCGTTGTGGCCGTACCACCACTGCACCATCGCATCCTGCACGCCCGAATAGACCGGCACCGATTGCGACGACCGAAGATCGACACCGGGATCGCGGCGTTGTTCACCAGATGCAGCATCGCGACCGTCACGATCATCGACAGCAGGAACCAGTTGGCCACGTAGATATGCGGCTCCTTCCGCGTCATCAGCGTGCCCATGAAGGTCAGCAGGAACGCCACCCAGACCACGGTGATCCAGATGTCGATGTACCAGACCGGTCTCGGCGTATTCCTTGCCTTGCGTGCCGCCCAGGATATAGGACGGTCGCGGCCAGCACGATCATCAGCTGCCAGCCCCAGAACACGAACCATCCCAGGTTTCCGCCCCACAGCCGCACGGCGCTGGTGCGCTGGACGATGTAGAAGGCGCTCATGATCAGCGCGTTGCCACCGAAGGCGAAGATCACCGCGCTGGTGTGCAGCGGCCGCAGCCGCCCGAAGTTGCAGGATAGCCCTCGGCCCAGGCCGGAGTTCAGCTGCGGGAACGCAAGCTGGAACGCGATGAGCGACCCCCACGAGAAAGCCCACGACGCCCCAGAACGCCGTGGCGATCACCCCCGCGCGGACCACGCCGTCATTGTATTCTGCGCTCACATCGGCAAGCGACGGCGCTTCGCCCACATTCCGCAGCGTCCAGAGAAACACGCTGCCCGCCGCCAGCATGACGACGATCGCATTGACCATGATATGGCAGATCATGCGCATAGTTCGCGGCGATCGCGGCGCCCAGGGCGACCAGCCCAAGCGCAACCAGTTTAAGGTAATCCCACATTTCGCGTCCCTTCGTCTGCGGTTCCGTTCGCTGCCGCAGGCTTTGATCCCGTTCAGGCAGAGTTCGGCATAGTCGCTTCTTGCGGGGGTTTGCCCCCGACTGCCTTGATCCATGTCAACCGACAGTGCGACCGACCTTGACCTGCGTCAATGCGACCTGACAGCATCAGTGTAAGGTTTGATCCGCTACCGAAGTGCAAAAGGGGAACGACCATGGCTTACAAGACCATCCTGACAATCCTGACCGATGGTGCCGAGGTTGCGCATACGCTTGATGCCGCAACCCGGATCGCCGCCGAACATCAGGCCCATCTTGATGTGCTTTCCTTGGGTCTGGACCGCCTTCAGGTTGGTTATTCCTATATCGGTGCTGCGGTCGCGCTGGCTCAGGCATCCATGGAACGGGCGAGCGAGGATGCGGCGGCGCTTGATGACGCTGCCAAGGCCCGCCTTACCAATCAGGATATCCTTTGGGCGTCCGAGGGCGTGGTGGCGCAGATGGGTGGCATTTCGCCGCTGGTTGCGATGCGGGCACGGGTCAGCGACCTCGTGCTGCTGCCGCATCCCTATGGCAAGGGCAAGCCGCCCGAAGCCGAAACCGTGCTGGAAGCCGCGCTGTTCGATGGGGCTGCCCCGGTTTTGCTTCTGCCGGAGGGCAAGCTCCCCGACCGAATCGGCCGACGGGTGGTGATCGCCTGGAACGAAGGGCGCGAGGCGATGGCGGCAGTCCGGGCGGCGATGCCCTATCTCAAGTCAGCCGAGATGGTGGATATCGTGATCGTCGATCCGCCCGCCTCCAGCCCGGACCGGTCAGACCCCGGCGGCGCTTTGTGCCAGATGCTGGTGCGCCATGGCTGCAAGGCCGAGGTTTCGGTCCTCGCCCGCACCATGACCCGCACCTGTCGACATCCTGAAGCGGCACATGCGCGACAGGGATGCGGACCTTCTGGTGATGGGCGCCTATGGCCACTCTCGGCTGCGCGAGGCGATCACCGGTGGCGCGACCCGCGACATGCTGGAAGAGGCCGAAACGCCGGTCCTTCTGGCCCACTAGAAGCAAGGGGCGGGCGCGCAGACAGCGCCCGCCTCTGCGCCATGACCGGAAGGCCGCCAGTCAGACGAGGAAACCCCCGTCCCCGTCATCCGCCGCTTCTTCCAGCAGCCGGTCCATGTCCGGAACCGTGACGCGCCGGTTCCCCGCGAGGCTGATGACCCCGTCCTTCTTCAGTGCCGACATCTGGCGGCTGACGGTTTCCAGCGTCAGGCCCAGATACTCGGCCATCTGCTCGCGTGTGAGAGGCAGGTCGAACACCAGCACACCGGTCTTCGCCCCCGCATGCAACGCGGCGTCGCGTCGCGCGATGATGGCAAGCAGGCTCGCGATCTTTTCCCGCGCCGTCTTGCGCCCCAGAAGCAGCATCCACTCCCGCGCCGCATCCAGTTCATCCAGCGTCATTTCCAGCAGTCGCTGGCTGATATGGGGGGTGCTGAGGATCAGCTCCTCGAACGGCTTGCGCCGGAAACAGCACATCACAAGATCGGTCGTCGCGGTCACGTCATAGCTTGCGGCAGCGCGCCCGGGCCGGCCCATGAAGTCGGATGGCAGCAAAAGGCCCACCATCTGCCGCCGCCCGTCTTCCATCGTCTGGGTCAGCGTGGCCACGCCCGAGACGACGGATGCCACGAAATCCATCCGGTCGCCGGACCAGATCACCGTCTGACCCGCCTCGAAGCTGCGATAATACTTCATCTGCTCCAGCCGGGCGAGTTCGTCGACCTCGCAGCGCGCGCAGACAGCCCGGTGCCGGATCGGACAGGCCCCGCAGTCCTGCGCGTGAAGGATGGGCTGCTGAAGGGCCATTCCCCGTTCCGTTTGATTTGCATCAAAGCGATGCCGCCAGATTGCCTTCAGGCTATAGGAATGAACACGAACTCGCAACTCACCCGCCTCGGGCTCTTTGATGCGCGCGTCCCGCGCTACACGAGCTATCCCACAGCCCCGCATTTCGGAGGCCAGATCGGCCCGCCCGAGTTTGCCAGCTGGATCGAGGCGATCCCGCCTGACAGCGAGATATCCCTCTACATCCATGTGCCCTTCTGTCGGCGTCTCTGCTGGTTCTGCGCTTGCAGGACACAGGGCACGACCAGCAATGACCCCGTCATCGCCTATGTCGAAACGCTTCTGAAAGAGATACGCCTGCTGGGCGAGCGCCTGGCACCGGGTATCCGGCTCAAGCGTCTGCACTGGGGCGGCGGCACGCCGACTCTGCTCCCTGCAGACCAGATCACGCGGCTGGCAGAAGCGATTCTCGCCGTGGCACCCCTCGCGGCCGGCGGCGAATTCTCGGTCGAAATCGACCCGAACGAAATCGACGCCCTCCGGCTTGACGCGCTTGCTGCGGCAGGGATGAACCGCGCGTCGATCGGCGTGCAGGACTTCGACCCCGACATCCAGACCACGATCGGCCGAATCCAGAGCTACGACCTGACCCGCGACGTCGCCGAGATGATCCGTGCGCGCGGTATTGCCAGCCTGAACGCCGACATCCTTTACGGTCTGCCCCATCAGACGCAGCCACGCATCACCGAATCGGTGCAGAAACTGCTGAGCCTGTCGCCGGACAGGGTGGCGCTTTACGGCTATGCCCATGTGCCGTGGATGAGCCGCCGCCAGCAGATGATCCCCTCGGACGCGATTCCCACCCCCGAAGAGCGGCTCGCCCTGTTCGAGACGGCACGGCGGCTGTTTACCTGGGACGGCTACGACGAGATCGGCATCGACCATTTTGCCCGGCCCGAAGACGGGCTGGCGCGGGCACAGGCCACAGGGCATCTGAGGCGCAATTTCCAGGGTTACACCGACGATGCGGCCCCCGTGCTGATCGGCCTTGGAGCCTCGTCGATCTCGCGTTTCCCGCAAGGCTACGCCCAGAACGCAAGCGGCACGTCCGACCATACCAAGGCGATCCGGGCAGGCACCTTCTCCACCCACCGCGGTCACGCCTTTTCCGGCGAGGATCTGCTGCGGGCCCGTATCATCGAGGCGCTGATGTGCGACTTCCGCGTCAGCCGGGCAGAGTTGCTTCGCGACTACCAGACTACGGCCGCGCAACTCGATACCCTTTTCGACAGGGCGCGCGAGACGTTTGGCGCATTCCTGAAGGTGACTCCCGAGGGCGCATCCATTCCGCCCGAAGGCCGACCGCTGACGCGGATGATCGCCCAGGCCTTCGATGCCTACGACCAGAGCAAGGCCCGCCACAGCGCGGCTGTCTGACCGTCAGGCCCTCGGGCCGAACCGTTCGACGAAGGCCACCATGCGCGGCAGGCAAGACGTCAGATCGTAGCGGTCCTGGACCGTACGGCGCGCCTTTGCGCGCATCTCCCGAAACTTTTCGGGCTGTGCGAGGGCCGCGATCAGCGCTGATGACCACGCGGCGACATCGAAGAAATCGACCAGCCTGCCATTCACGCCATCCTCGATGACCTCTTCGACCGGCGCCGTGCGCGATCCGATCACCAGCGCGCCTGCCGCCATCGCCTCGAGCATCGACCAACTCAGGACGAAGGGATAGCTCAGATAGGCGTGGGCCGATGTCACCTGCATCAGCCGGACGAACTGGTCATGCGGCACGCGCCCCACGAAATGCACGCGCGAAAGGTCAAGTGCCGGGCCCACCTCGTCCAGCAAGGTCTGCTTCCAGCTTCGGCCATCCTTTGGGGCGGGACCATAACTTACGCCGTCGCCACCCACGATCACGACCTTCGCCTTCGGGCGGGCGTTCAGCACGGCGGGCAGCGCACGCAGGAAGATGTGCCAGCCGCGATAGGGTTCCAGGTTGCGGTTGACGAAGCTGATCACCTCGTCTCCTGAGCGCAGGATGCTGCCGTCAGGCAGCGTGAAAGTGGCAAGCGGATCGGGCGCAACACGCGCAGTGTCGATACCGTCGTGGATCACCTCGATCATCGGGCGCAGCGCGGGCGGGAAGGTGCTGGCCTGCCATTGCGTCGGCGCGACGCCCGCGTCGGCATGCAGCAGCGCCTGACCGAGATGGGCGGCCCGACCCTGCGCGATCATCGTCGCGTCGAGCGACGGGGTCTGGAACTCGGGGTCGAAGCCCACGTCGCGTCCGACGCCCCGATAGTAGAACTCGGCATAGATCAAGAGCTTTGCCTCGGGCCATATTTCCTTCAGGAACAGCGTCTCGCCCCACCCGGAATGACCGAAGATCACATCGGGGACATAACCCTTCTCGCGCAGCTTGCTGGCGGCCCGCGCCACGGCCACGGCCCGGTCGCCCATCAGCGTGAAGGTGCGCCCCAGCCGCGTCGCCGCCGGATCGACGGGCGGCGGATCGAAGCGGTAGCGTGCTACGGGAATGCCCGGATCGCGGCTGTTCACGGCATCGGTAAACGCCAGGCAGTCATGCCCGCGCGCCACCAGCGCCGGGGCGAGGTGAAGGAACTGTCCCGGATAATTCTGGTGGACGAAAAGGATCTTCACCGAAACCTCCGGCCCAAGCCCGGCCCTGTCATGCGCCCGGGGTGGCAGTCTCCGCCAACCCGAAGGCTGCGGCCAGCAGCGCTTTCGTATAGGGCTCTTGCGGCGCATCGAAGACTTGCGCGCCCGCCTCGACCACATCGCCATCCTTCATCACGATCACCTTGTGAGCCAGCGCGCGGACCACGCGCAGGTCGTGACTGATGAAGATATAGGCCAGCCCCCACTTGCGCTGAAGGTCGCGCAGAAGATCCACGATCTGGACCTGAACCGTCATGTCCAGCGCGCTCGTCGGCTCGTCCAGAACGACAAGCTTGGGGCGCAGGATCATCGCGCGCGCGATCGCCACCCGCTGCCGCTGCCCGCCCGAGAATTCGTGCGGGTATCGGGTCATTGCAGCCGGGTCCAGGCCGACCTCGGTCATGATCGCGGCCACCATCGCATGCTTGTCCTGCCCCGGCTCCAGCCGGTGCACCCCGAGCCCCTCGGCGATGATCTGCTCGACTGTCATGCGCGGCGACAGGCTGCCGTAAGGGTCCTGAAACACGATCTGAAGGTCGCGGCGCAGGTCGCGCAACGCCCGCCCGTGCTTGTGCTGAAGGTCATCGCCCAGAAACACCACCGGCCCGGTCGAGGGGATCAGCCGCAGGATCGCCAAGCGCCAGCGTGGTCTTGCCCGACCCGCTTTCCCCCACAACCCCCAGTGTCTCGCCCGCGCGGACGCTGACCGAGGCGTCGTTCACCGCCTTCACATAGCCCGCGTTGCGCCGGAGCAGCCCCTTGGTGATCGGGAACCACACGCGCAGGTGTTCGGTCCGCACGACTTCGCCTGCATCGGCGGGAACAGGGTCGGGCCGACCCTTGGGTTCTGCCGCCAGCAGCTTGCGGGTATAGGGGTGCTGCGGGTTGGCGAAAATCGCCGCCGCAGGGCCCTGCTCGACGATCTCTCCTCCCTGCATCACGCAGACCCGGTCGGCGATGCGGCGCACGATGCCAAGGTCATGCGTGATGAACAGCAGGCTCAGCCCCTCCTTCGCCTTCAACTCGCCCAGCAGATCGAGGATCTGTGCCTGGATCGTCACGTCCAGCGCGGTCGTCGGTTCGTCGGCAATCAGCAATTCGGGTCCATTGGCAAGCGCCATGGCGATCATCACCCGCTGGCGCTGCCCGCCCGAAAGCTGATGCGGATAGGCACCCAACCGGCTTTCCGCCTCGCGAATTCCAACCTTCTGCAACAGCTCCAGAATGCGCGCCCTGGCTGCATCGCCCGTCAGGCCCTGATGCAGTGCGAGGCTTTCGCCCAACTGCCGCTCGATCGTGTGCAGCGGGTTAAGGCTCGTCATCGGCTCCTGGAAGATGAAGCTGATGTCGTTGCCGCGCGTGCGTCGCAGGCTCGCCTCGTCGGCCCCCACCATCTCGCGCCCGTCATAGAGGATCGAACCGGTCACCTCTGCGCTGTCCGGCAACAGCCCCACCGTGGATAGCGCCGTCACCGACTTGCCCGAGCCGCTCTCGCCCACCAGCGCCACCGTCTCGCCCCGCCCGACGGTGAAGTTGACATCTCGCACCGCATCCACCACCCGTCCATCCTGCCGGAACCGGACGGACAGACCGCTGACCTGAAGCACGCTCATCGAAAGGTCTTCCGGGGGTCGAAGGCGTCACGGATACCCTCGAAGATGAAGACCATCAGGCTGAGCATGATGGCGAAGGCGAAGAAGGCCGTGAAGCCAAGCCACGGCGCCTGAAGGTTCTGCTTGGCCTGCAAGGTCAGTTCGCCCAGAGAGGGCGACGAGGACGGCAAACCGAACCCGAGGAAGTCGAGCGCGGCGAGCGACCCGATGGTGCCCGTCACGATGAACGGCAGCATCGTCAGCGTCGCGACCATCGCGTTGGGCAGAACGTGGCGAACCATGATGATGTGATTGGCCACCCCAAGCGCGCGGGCCGCGCGCACATATTCAAAGTTCCGCGCGCGCAGGAATTCGGCCCGCACCACCCCCACCAGTGCTGTCCAGCCGAACAGCACCATCAGCCCGACCAGCAGCCAGAAGTTCATCTGCCAGATCGCGGCGACGATGATGATGATGTAAAGGCTGGGCGTCGATCCCCAAAGCTCGATGATCCGCTGGAAGATCAGATCGGTCAGCCCACCGAAATAGCCCTGCACCGCCCCCGCCGCGATCCCGATGACCGAAGTCAGCGCCGTCACGATCAGCGCGAAGGCCACCGAGAGACGGAAGCCGTAAATCACGCGCGCCAGCACGTCGCGCGCCGTGTCGTCGGTTCCCAGCCAATGGGTCGCATCGGGGGCCGATGGTGCGGTCCCCTCGATGTCGTTCACCGTGTTGTAGCTGAAGGGGATAAGCGGCCAGACCATCCATCCCACCTGCACCGGCTCGCCCGCCGCCGTCCCGCTGGCCCTGGCCTCGGCCATGATCCCTTCGGGGTCGTCCCAGCAGGCCTCGGACCCGCCGGCCACGATCAGGCACTGAACCTCGACGTCGCGATAGACTGCTTCCGTCTGGAAATCGCCGCCGAACGCCGTCTCGGGATAGAAGCGCAGGATCGGCGTAAAGAACTCGCCCTTGTAGCGCACCAGAAGCGGCTTGTCGTTCGCCAGCACCTCGGCAAACAGCGACAATCCGAACAGCAGGCAGAACAGCATCAGCGACCAGTAGGCGCGCCGGTTCGAGCGAAAGTTGCGCCAGCGCCGCTGGTTGAGGGGCGACAACGCCATCAGCCGCGCCTTTCGAAGTCGATGCGCGGGTCGATCCAGACATACAAAAGGTCCGAAAGCAGCCCCATCAGCAAACCCAGCAACCCGAAGAAAAAGAGCGTGCCGAAGATCACCGGGTAGTCGCGCGATACCGCCGCCTCGAAGCCAAGCCGCCCCAGCCCGTCAAGCGAGAAGATCGTCTCGATGATAAGACTGCCGCCGAAGAATACGCTGACGAAGACGCTGGGGAATCCCGCGATCACGATCAGCATGGCGTTGCGGAAGATATGACCGTAAAGCACCCGCCCCTCGGTCAGCCCCTTGGCCCGCGCGGTCATCACGTACTGCTTCTTGATCTCCTCCAGGAAGCTGTTCTTCGTCAATAGCGTCAGCGTGGCAAAGGCCGAGATCGTGGAGGCGATGACCGGCAGCGTGATGTGCCAGAAATAGTCGCCGATCCGCGCGGGCCAGGACATCTGTTCCCAGTTGTCCGAGGTCAGGCCGCGCAGCGGGAACCACTGCCAGTAGGAGCCGCCCGCGAACAGCACCAGCAGCAGGATCGCGAACAAGAAGCCGGGGATCGCATAGCCGATGATGATCGCCCCGCTCGTCCAGGTGTCGAAATGCGAGCCATCCCGTACCGCCTTGCGGATACCGAGCGGGATCGACACCAGATAGGCGATCAGCGTCGACCACAGGCCAAGCGAGATCGAGACGGGCATCTTTTCCAGCACCAGATCGACCACCGAGATCGAACGGAAATAGCTCTCGCCGAAGTCGAAGCGCATGTAGTTCCACATCATGTCGAGGAAGCGCTGCAACGGCGGCTTGTCAAAGCCGAACTGCCGTTCGAGATCCGCGATGAATTCCGGCGGCAACCCGCGCGAGCCGATGTAGCGCTCATCGCCCCCGCCCGCGCTTTCAAGCGCCGCCCCGGCATCGGTCCCGCCCGAAATGTTCTGGAACGCGTCACCGCCGCCTTCCAGCCGCGCCAGAACCTGCTCGATGGGCCCGCCGGGGACGAACTGGGTCAGCGTGAAGTTGATGACCA
Source organism: uncultured Alphaproteobacteria bacterium (assembly GCA_963736565.1). Taxonomy (GTDB): domain Bacteria; phylum Pseudomonadota; class Alphaproteobacteria; order Rhodobacterales; family Rhodobacteraceae; genus Aliitabrizicola. The sequence continues at coordinate 211,603 of CAVTOW010000005.1, read as the reverse complement.
TGATCCCGAACAGCGTCGGGATGATCAGCAGCAGCCGTCGAAGGATATAGGCGCCCATGTCAGCGCAATGCGCCCTGCTCTTTCATGAGGCCGAGTTTTGCGTCATCCGACCACCAAAGTCCATCGCCCCGCGAATAGGGCGGCTGCTCGGCAGGTTGGCCAAACACGTCCCAATAGGCGACGAGGTATTTGCCGCTGTACCAGTTGGGCACCCAGATGCCCTTTTGCCGCAGCACCCGGTCCAACGCCTTTGCACGGGCATCAAGCTGTTCGCGGGTTGTCGACTGGATCACCTTCTCGACCAGCGCATCCACCACCGGATCGGCGATACCCGAGAGGTTCGCCGAGCCTTTCGCGCTGGCGGATTCGGTCGTGAAGAACTGCCGCAACTCGATCGAGGGGCTGAAGCTCATCGTGAAGCGGCCCGGCACGATGTCGTAGTTGAATTCCTCCTGCCGTTGCTGCATCTGCGCGGCATCGACCAGCGTGAACTTCGCATCCACACCGATGCGCCGCAGATTGGCGACGTAAGGCGCGATCACCCGCTCGAAGGTCTTGGTGTCGTCGATGAAATCGACCGTCAGCGTCTCGCCCTTGGCATTGCGACGGATGCCATCCGACCCCACGGTCCAGCCCGCCTCGTCCAGCAGGGCCGACGCCTTGCGCATGTTGCCACGGTCAAGCTGGTTCTTGCCGCTGACGGGGGGAACGTAAGCGGGTTCGGTGAAGACCTCGGGCGGCAACTGGTCGCGGAACTCTTCCAGAACGGCCAGTTCCTCGCCTTGGGGCAAACCCTCGGCCTGCATAGGTGAATTCTCGAAGAAACTGTCGGTGCGCGCGTAAAGGCCGTAAAACAGCGTCTCGTTCGTCCATTCGAAGTTGAACATCAGTGCGATGGCCTCGCGCACGCGCGGGTCCTGGAACTTCTCGCGCCGCAAGTTGAACCAGAAGCCCTGCGTGCCCGAGGGCGTGTTGTCGGCAAGCTCGGCCTTCTTGACCCAGCCCTTGTCGAGCGCGGGGAAGTCATAGCCGGTGGCCCAGATCAGCGACGAGAATTCCTGGTGGAACAGATAGCCGCCCGCCTTGAACGCCTCGAACGCCGCTGTGCGGTCGGCGTAATACTCGTAAACAAAACAATCGAAGTTGGCAGATCCGACGTTCACCGGCAGGTCCTTGGCCCAGTAGTCGGGGTTGCGGCAGTATTCGATGGACCGGCCCGGATCGGCGGCCTTCACCACATACTGGCCCGATCCCACGGGCGGCACCATCGTCGACTGGTCAAAGGCGACCGTGTCGTAATAGTGCTTCGGCAGGATCGAGATGCCGCCGACCATCGCAGGCAGATCGCGGGTCGTGACGCCCGGTTTGAACGTGAACTTCACACGGTTCGGCCCAAGCGCCTCGACTTTTTCGATATCCTTCAGGACGATCTTGTAACTCGGCGCCCCCTTTTCCGGCAGCACGGTGAAGGTGAACACCACATCCTCCGCCGTGATCGGCACCCCGTCCGAGAAGCGCGCCTCGGGCCGCATGTTGAAGATGACCCAGCTGCGATCCTCGGGATATTCCAGGCTTTCCGCGATCAGTCCGTACGAGGCATCGGGTTCGTCCGGCGCACCCGTCAGCAGGCTGTCGTATATTAGGCCCAACCCCTGCGCCGCCTCGCCCTTCAAGATGAACGGGTTGAGGCTGTCGAAGGTCTGGCTCGCCCCGGTTCCGAGGAAGGTCATCCGCCCGCCCTTCGGCGCCTCGGGGTTCACGTAGTCGAAATGGGCGAAACCCTCGGGATACTTGAGGTCGCCGAACGTCGAGATCCCGTGCGACGTGATGACCGTCTCGGCGCGCGCCGAAGCCACCCAAGCCCCCGGAACAAGGATCATCACCGACAGAACGAGCGCCCTGAACCGGGCCGAGTCCCCTTGCTCGACGACGGCTCTGGTTTCCTTGCGGCGCTCGATCATGCGAATTCCCCCGTTATGCGAAGTTGTCGTTCCGTCCGCATGATTTTACACAGCGGTGCGCTTTGTCGATGCCCCGATCACGTTTGCCGCGTCAAGTCGCGCGGTTGTGTCCCGAACGTGAGGGCTGAACAGCAAAAAGGCCGCCCAGACGGGCGGCCCATGACAACAGACGCACGTGCGCTATTGCTGTGTCGCCAGCCAGGCGATCAGGTTCGCCCTGTCCTCGCCCTTGGGAAGGCCCGCGAAGCTCATCTTCGTGCCCGGCATGTAGCCCTTCGGATTGGCAAGGAAGCCATCGAGGTTCTCGGGCGTCCAGGCCTGATCGCTGACCGCAAGGATCGCCTCGGAATACCCGAAGCCACCGATTGCAGCTTTCGGGCGGTCAACGACGCCGTTCAGGTGCGGGCCGGTGCCATCGGTGCCATCAACCTTGTGGCAAGCCTTGCACTTGGCGAAGACCTTCTCACCCGCGGCGGCGTCGGCAGCCGCATAAAGCTCGGCAAAGGCCGGACCCTCGGCGTCGGCAACCTCGGTCGCCTCGCCCTCGCCCGTGTCGATCAGGTAAGCCTGCTCTTCCGCTTCGCCGCCGTGCCCGCCGCCCGTGTAGAAGAGAGCGGAACCGGCCCAGGCCGTCATGAGAAAGACAAGAAGCGAGCCGCACAGGGCACCGCCCGCCTTGGTGAATGTCATGGTGTCGAACATCTCTTGCCGTCCTCAAGCCCTTGCTTCGCGCGGTATCTACCCGCTTCCCCTGCCCGGTTTCAAGGTGTAGTAGCGCGACCAAACGCCCCTCATCGTAACGAACTGAGACAAAAGCCCGGAAAGGGCCGACAAACGGAGCCTTCCATGACTGCGCACCACAAGGAACGCATCGCTTTCCAGGGCGAGCCGGGCGCCTATTCGCATCGAGGCCTGCCGGCAGGCGCGCCCGGAAATGGAGGCTCTGCCCTGCCGCACCTTCGAGGACGCGATCGAAGCGGTGCGCAAGGGCGAGGCTGACCTTGCCATGCTGCCGGTCGAGAATTCGACCTATGGCCGGGTCGCCGACATCCATTCGCTGCTGCCCGGCTCGGGGCTGAACATCATCGACGAAGCCTTTGTGCGCGTGCACATCAACCTGCTGGGACTGCCTGGCACGAAGATTGCCGACATAAGGCAGGCCATGAGCCATACCGTCCTGCTGGGCCAGTGCCGCGAATTTCTGAAGGAGCATGGGCTCAAGGCGCTGACCGGCGCCGACACCGCCGGATCGGCCAAGATCGTGGCCGAACGGGGCGACCGCAGCCTGGGCGCGCTGGCATCGGAACTGGCGGGCGAGATCTACGGGCTCGACGTTCTGGCGCGCCAGATCGAGGACCAGTCGAACAACACGACACGCTTCCTCGTCATGTCGCCCACCCCCGATCACAGTCGCCGGGCCGAGCGGATGATGACGACCTTCACCTTCCGCGTTCGCAACATTCCTGCCGCGCTTTACAAGGCACTCGGCGGGTTTGCGACGAACGGCATCAACATGACCAAGCTGGAAAGCTACATGGTCGGCGGATCGTTCACCGCGACGGAGTTCTATTCGGACATCGAGGGCCATCCCGAGGATGCAAACGTCGCCCGCGCACTTGAAGAGTTGCGCTACTTCACCTCGGCCATGAGCATCCTCGGTGTCTATCCCGCAGACCCCAGACGCGGCTAGGCGACGCCGCCTTCGATCTTTTCGACCAACTGTGCCACACGCGTGCGGAACCGGGCGTCGACCCGCGCCCGTGCAAGCTTCAGTGATTGCAGGAACAGCCGCGCAACGAGTGTCTTCGGCCGCACCTCCAGCCTGACGATCATGCGCGTGCGATGCGGGGTCAGGGCAGTCAGGTCCGCCATCACGGTCCCCGCCACGTTCGGTCCGCTTCCCGAAAGCGCAAGCCGGGTCGGGGCAACGCATTCGTCGAGCAGCACCTGCAAGCGGCGGGGACGGCCGCGATAGGTGAAATCGACGACCCAGCTCATACCCCGCGCCGTTTGCGACAGCCCGTCAGTTCGGACCACGCCCGCGCCGCGCCGCATGGCGGCCCGCTGCCAGGCATCGAAATCGGCAAGCCGTGCGAAGACGGTTTCGATGGGCGCGTCGATATCCTGTCTGACACTCAGCTTCATGCGCCCACCGTCGTCATGCGTCCCGTCAGTCCAGCCTGTCGGCAAGCCATGCCGAAATCAGGAAACTCGCGATCGCCCCGCGGCGCGGCGCCTTGATCTGCGGGTGTTCTCCGGCCATGACCGCGACCGTCTCTTCGCGGGTCAGCCACAACGCATCCTCGATTTCCGCCGGGTCGAGGACGATGTCCGTGCCAAGTCGCCTCGGCGCGGCAGCCGAACATCAGCGATGCGGGAAAGGGCCAGGGCTGGCTGGCGAGATAGCCGACTGCGCCAAGCCTGACGCCCGCTTCCTCGAACACCTCGCGGCGCACCGCCGCCTCAAGCGTTTCGCCCGGTTCCACGAACCCGGCCAGCAGGGAATACATGCCCTCGGGCCATCCTGGCGACCGCCCGACGAGCAGGGAATTTCCGTGCGTGACCAGCATGATGACGACCGGGTCGGTTCGAGGAAAGTGATGCGCCCCGCAGGCAGGGCAATTGCGCTGCCATCCGCCCATAGCCACAACGGATGCGGCACCGCATGTCGCGCAGAAGCCGTGGCTTGCATGCCACTGAAGCACCGCCTTCGCCGTCGCAAGCAGTTCCGCATCACGCGCAGTGAGCCGTGTCATCACGCCGCGCAGTTCGGCAAAGGCGTGATCGTCAGGCAGCGCGGGGTGGCGTTGTTCCGAAGGATCGAAGAACCCGCGTTCCACCGCTTCCGCCCCCGCCTCGGGTGCCCAGGCGGACACATCCTGCGCAAAGCGCGCGACACCTTCGTCGATCCCGAGGAACACCAGCGCGCCGCCCAGCCCAAGAACGGGGTGATCCGGGGCGACCCACCCCGGCGCATCGAGCAAAGCCCCCGCCAGCAGGGGCTTGCCCCGCCAGACGGGAACGACGCTGCCCGCACCCAGATGCACGGCGAGCGCAGCAGGATCAGCGCGCAGCGGCGCGGCGCGATCAAGACCTGATCCCCCGAACGTGACCGTTTCCGCAATCTTCATCTGCTGCTTGCCTGTTTACCCAGGTGCTTTCTGCCATGGGGGAAACCTGCGCGAAAGTCCCGCCATGCGCCTATCGTCCGACGCGCTTGCCCACACAACCCAAGGATGCGCCTTCTCAACTTGGCCGTGCTCTGGCCTTGGAACTGCCCTATGTCTTGGCGTAGTGTCTAATAAAGTATCATTCGCTCCGCGAGCGGCGATGCCGGGGACCCGCTCGCGAGCGGGCGTCGCACGCGGGCCAGACGTGTCGAGGTTCTGTTTGTCAAAGGTAGATCTTCCGGTCTCTATCACGCCCGGTCCGAATGATATCCACCTGCGCTTGCTGGCGACGACCGATGTGCACGTTCAGATCCATCCCTATGACTATTATGCCGACCGACCAGCCCCCGAGAGCGGGCTGGCGCTGCTCGCCACCCTGATCAGCCAGTTACGCGCGCAGACCCCCAATACATTGCTTCTCGACAACGGCGACATTCTTCAGGGCAGCCCGATGGGAGTTTCGTGGCCGAGGTGCAGGACCCGACAGGCCGGGCCCTGCACCCGGCTATCGCCGCAATGAATGTGCTCGGCTACGACGCAGCGACGATCGGCAACCACGAGTTCAACTACGGGCTCGATTTCCTGACCCGGTCCCTTGGCGCCGCGCAGTTTCCGATTGTCTGCGCCAATGTGGTCGTCCACGAGGCGGACAATCCGGCCGATGACGATACCCTGTTGCCGCCCTACGTCATTCTGGATCGCCATGTCACCGATGGCGCGGGCAAGGCGCACAAGCTGCGCATCGGCGTCATCGGCCTTCTGCCGCCGCAGATCATGGTCTGGGACCGCCAGCATCTCGCCGGGCGCGTCACCACCCGTGATATCGTCGCGGCGGCAGAGGCGTGGCTGCCGCGGATAACCGCGGACTGTGCCGATCTGGTGATTGCCCTGTGCCATTCCGGGATTGGCCCACCCGAGCCGGAGGAAGGGCTGGAGAATGCCGCAACCGCGTTGGCCGCCCTGTCGGGGATCGACGCGCTTGTTGTCGGCCACAGTCATCTCGTCTTCCCTGGCCCCGGGTTCGCCGACCTGCCGGGCGTCGATGATCAGAAGGGCACACTGATGGGAAAGCCCGCCGTGATGGCGGGCAGCTACGGCTCGCACCTCGGCGTGATAGACCTTATCTTGCAACAGGACGCCGGGGGGTGGCGCGTCGGGGCCGCGCAGACAAAGGCGATCCCTGCGTCTGCAGCAAACTATGCCGAAGTATCCCCGCGCGCCACTGCAGTTCTGGCCGCAACGCGCGAGGACCATGATCGGACGGTCGCCCATGTGCGCAAATCCGTTGGTCACAGCGATGTCCCTCTGACGACGTACTTTGCGGCATTGCCCGGCAACGCGGCACTGGCGCTGATAGCGCGTGCCCAGGCCTGGCACGTGAAATCGCGCCTTGCCGGAACGCCGTTTGGCGACCTGCCCCTTCTGTCGGCAGCCTCGCCCTTCAAGATGGGCGGGCGCGGCGGGCCGGATTTCTACACGGACATCCCGGCAGGTCCAATCCTGGTGCGGCATCTGGCTGCGCTTTATCCCTATCCCAACATGATCCGGGCGGTCGTCGTCACCGGGGCGCAGCTTCAGGCATGGCTGGAACGGGCCACCGCGGGCTTCCATCAGATCGCCCCGGGTCGGCAGGACCAGCTGCTCATCGATGCAAGCGTTCCCTCGTCGAACTTCGATGTGATCCATGGCGTGACTTGGGAAGTCGACCTGTCGCAGCCTGCAAGGTCCGGCGGGACTGGCGAGGGCCGCGTCCGCGACCTTCGTCATGACGGACGGCCCGTCGCGGGCGAAGACCGCTTCGTCATAGCGACGAACAATTACCGGGCCGCGGGCGGGGCCGCCTTTCCCGGTTCTGGCGACGAAATTGTGATCCTCTCGGAACCGGACCTGACGCGGGAAATCCTGCGCCGTTATCTGATCGAGACGGGAGCGGTCAGGCGGGATGATCGCCCGGTATGGCGCTTTCGTCCGATGCCGGGAACAAGCATCGTCTATGAAACGGCGCCGGGTGCCCGCGCCCACCTGCACGAAGTTTCGCCGCTACGCGCCGAACCCATCGGCGAGACGCCCGATGGCTTTGCCCAGTTTCGCATCCATCTCTGACAGGCATCGCTTTCGCCTGACGGCGCGATCCGCTATGGCACGGGCCAGCAACCGCAGGAGCCGCGATGTTCGATGCCGTGATCTTCGATCTGGACGGAACGCTGATCGACAGCGAGAGCATCACGCAGGCAGCGGGACTTGACGCCTTCGCCTCGCTTGGTGTCGCGGTCGAGCCGGAATTCCTGCACAGCCTGATCGGAATCGACGACCGGACCGGCGGCGGGATCATCCGCGCGCGCTTCCCCGATCTCGATACCGATGCGTTTGCGCGTGAATGGAAACGTTTCGTCGGCCTGCGCTACGCACAGGGACTGCCGCTGAAGCCCGGGACGCATGAGGTTCTGTCGGGCATCGGGTTGCCAAAGGCGCTTGCCACATCGTCGACGCGCAGGCAGGCCGACACGAAGCTTGCACTGACCGGCCTGGGGACACATTTCGCGCATGTTGTCACCTTCGACGACGTGAACGATCCCAAGCCCCACCCCGAACCCTATCTGCTGGCCGCGCGGCTTCTGGGCGTCGATGCCGCCCGGTGCGTTGCCTTCGAGGACAGCGAGACGGGCGCGCAGTCAGCCCATGCGGCCGGAATGACCGTGGTGCAGATTCCCGACATCGTGCCGGCAAGTGGCGATTTCGCCCACCACATCGCGCCCGACCTGATGACGGCCGCGCGGAAGCTCGGCCTCATCTGAGGGCAATGACCTGCCGCGCGTCCAGCAGGAATGGCGCGACGATCCCGCAGGTATCGGCCAGCGGCAGCAGCGTGTCGGGCACATCGAGGCCGATCGTATCGCGCATGAAATCGGCCCGCGCAGCGCAGCGCGCGGCCACGGCGGGAAACCGCGCCGCAAGCTCCGCCCGCAAGGTCAGCGTCCGCGATCACATAGCCGTCCTCCATCCGGGTCGAGCCAAAGACCGGATGCGACGGGATCACGTCGCACTGCATCGCCATGCCCGAGCGCAAGCGGCAGCGATCGACCCCTCGGCGATCGGCGAGGATATCCATTCATCCAGTCCGATCAGATGGCCCGGGTTCAGTTCGACCGCCGAAGGTATCGGCGGGCAAGCAGCGCCTGCATCCGCGCCCAGACCTCGCCGCCCGCCACCCCTGGCCGCATCATCCCGCACCAGTCCGACATGGCCTGCATGTAGGGAAAGGCGAAATCCTCCAGATAGCGCGCGGCGGCATCCGGCAGATCGGCAGGCGTCCGTGCCAGCCACCCCGCCCGGCAGATGTTCGATCCCCAATGCGCAGACGTTGAAGGAAATCGGGCTGCCCCGCCCGCAGGATCTGGCCCGTCGGCCCGCTCAGCCCCTGCGCCGCCCGCGACCCGGTGGCAAAGGTCAGGTGGCAGCCACAGCGGCAGCCCGCCGATGCCGCGCCGCCTGCGACAGCCTCGAAATCCGTCATCCCCTCGCGGAAGCCCAAGCCACCATCCGGCGCAGCGCCGACGCAGCCATGTGGTTGGCGAATTCCAGCCGCGCGATCTCGGCCGCATCCACGACCGAGCGCGCAGGCCGTGCGCCCGGGTGCATCATCAGCGCCGTCGCATTTCGACCGGTCGAACGCCTGCAGCGTGGGAAATCGCGTCCGTCACGAAGGCCGGCAGGTCCAGCGCCGTACGTCCGGATCCGGCGGCACCTCGTCCGGCTCGAACCACTTCCAGCCGACCGCGCCGACCTTGCCCCGGCGGGCAGGATCTCGGCCAGCCACTCGATCCAGCCGCCGCGCCGCCCCGGGGCTGCGAGGGCAGCGACAGCGTCGCGCAATGCACCGCCGCACACATCGCCCGCCGCGACCAGCGGCGAGACCTGCGTGTAGGGCAGGCATTCGTTCCCCGCGATCAGCAGCGCCTCGTCCGGCGTCACCACCAGCAGCGCCTCCTCGAAGCGCGGATCGAACCCGGTCAGCCAGTGCATGTTCGCCGCATGCTCGCGGTCGCCATAGACCACCAGCGCATCGAGCCCGCGCCCGCCATCGCCGCCCGCAACGCCGGCAAGCCGCGCCTCGCGCCTCGGCCAGCGAGAACGCAGGCGGCAGGTCGGGTTGTGCCGAAATCCGGCCAGTCGATGCGGATCAGTCGTGCGGTCATGCGGGCCTCCCTTTCCAGGCCAGGCTAGACTGGAACCTCGCGGATTGGCAATCGCCGCCGCCGCCCCGCTTGCGAAGCCGCACCGTTCGGCCTATATCCCCGGGCGAGAGGTTGGCGCGGGCAGGCGCCTCGCCAACCCGGTCAGGTCCGGAAGGAAGCAGCCGTAACGAGCCCCGCTTGGGTCGTTGTCCAGCCTCTCACCCCACCCCGCCGACAGGAGGGTCGCATGTTCATCACTGTATCTCTCCGGGCCGGGTCGGTCTGATCGCGCTGCAGAGACAGGCGTGCCGGATGCTGCCGTTGTGGCGCGCCCTATGCATGTGACGCTTCCCGAACTCGGCTGGTCGGCAGCTTTCGCAGACCAGTTGACCGCCAGACGACGCCCCCTTCGCCCCTGCCCGCATCACCGCCGTGCATCGCGACAGGGTGGAGGCTACCGGGGCAACCGGGCCACTGTCCCTGACCTTGCCGCAGGGCCTGCTGACGTCGCATGTCGCCGTGGGCGACTGGGTCCTGTCCGACGGCGCGCAGCTTCACCGGCTGCTCGACCGCCAGTCGGTCCTGACCCGCCGCGCTGCGGGAAAGGGCATCGACCGGCAGCTGATCGCGGCCAATCTCGACCGTCTCGCCATCGTCACGTCCTGCAATGCCGAGTTCAACCCGGCCCGGCTGGACCGCTACGTTGCGCTTGCCCATCAGGGCGGCGTGGCCCCGGCCATCGTGCTGACCAAGGCCGACACGACCGATCCCGCCCCCTACATCGCTGACGCGACTCTCGCGGCGCGCGGCGCGCCGGTGCTGGCGATCAACGCCAAGGACAAGGCGAGTGTGCAGGGGTTGATGCAATGGTGCGGTCCCGGCCAGACGCTCGGCCTCGTCGGTTCGTCCGGCGTCGGCAAGTCCACACTCGCAGCCACGCTGACCGGCACCCACCAGGATACCGGCGAGATCCGCGAAACCGATTCGCGGGGTCGCCACACCACTTCGGCCCGCTATCTGATCCGCACGCTCGCGGGGGGCTGGCTGATCGACACGCCGGGGATGCGCGAACTGCGCCTGACCGACGCGGCAGAAAGCATCGCCGCCACCTTCGACGACATCGACGATCTGGCGCGCCAATGCCGCTTCACCGATTGTGCGCATGATCGGGAACCGGGCTGTGCCATCCGCGCCGCGCTTGACGCCGGCGAGCTTGACCCGGTGCGCCTTGCCCGCTGGCGAAAACTTCTGTCCGAGGAATCCCACGACAAGGAAACCGTGGCCGAGGCGCGCGCCCGAAGTCGGACCTTCGGCAAGACCGTCAAGGGCGCGGTGCAGGACAAGCGCAAGAAGCGCGACGGTTAGTCCGGGAGCAAAATTCTTCGAAGAATTTTGCCAAGAGTTTTCGAAAACTCTTGGCCCTCCCCCGGCCCCCGTTGTCCCTGCCCCGCCCCCCGTCTACACTCTGCCGAACCCGCCCGAGGAACCCATGTCCGAAGCCCAAGCCTATCAGGTCCTCGCCCGGAAATACCGGCCGCAGACCTTTGCCGACCTGATCGGGCAAGAGGCGATGGTGCGCACCCTGCGCAATGCGTTCGAGGCCAACCGCATCGCCCATGCCTTCGTGATGACCGGCGTGCGCGGCGTGGGCAAGACGACCACCGCCCGCATCATCGCCAAGGGACTGAACTGCATTGGCCCCGCCGGGGCCGCCGGCCCGACGATCGAACCCTGCGGCGAATGCGGCCCCTGCCGCGCCATCGCCGAGGGCCGCCATGTCGACGTGCTTGAATATGACGCTGCCTCGAACACGCAGGTCGAGAAGATGCGCGACATCCTCGCCTCGATCCCCTATCGGCCAACCGAGGCGCGCTACAAGATCATCATCTTCGACGAGGTGCACATGCTCTCGTCCGGGTCGTTCAACGCACTTCTGAAGACGCTGGAAGAACCGCCTGCGCATGTGAAGTTCATCTTCGCCACGACCGAGATCCGCAAGGTGCCGGTCACGATCCTGTCGCGCTGCCAGCGCTACGACCTGCGCCGGATCGAACCCGAGGTGATGATGGCGCACCTGCGGTCGATCCTGGCGCAGGAAAACGCCGCCGTGGCCGAGGATGCTCTGGCGCTCATCACCCGCGCCGCCGAAGGCTCGGTGCGCGATGCTCTGTCGCTTCTGGACCAGGCGATCGCGCATGGCGCGGGCGAGACCAGCGGCGATCAGGTCCGCGCCATGCTGGGGCTGGCCGATCGGGGCCGCGTGCTCGACCTCTTCGACCTGGTGATGAAGGGCGACGCCGCCGCGGCTCTGACCGAGCTTTCGGCGCAATATGCCGACGGGGCCGATCCCGATGGCGGTGCTGCGCGACCTGGCGGAGATCACGCACTGGATCAGCGTGATCAAGATCACGCCGGACGCTGCCGAAGACCCGACGACCCCGCCGGACGAGCGCATGCGCGGGCTCGACATGGCCGCGCGCCTGCCGATGCGTGCCCTGACCCGGATGTGGCAGATGCTGCTCAAGGCGCTGGAAGAGGTGGCGCTGGCCCCGAACGCGATGATGGCCGCCGAAATGGCGATCATCCGGCTGACCCATGTGGCCGACCTGCCCGATCCCGAAACCCTGATCCGCAAGCTCCAAGGGATGCCGCAGCCCGCCGCGTCTGCACCGGCGCAGCAGCGCACCGCGCCCCAGCCCGGCCCCCGCACGGCAAGCGCGCCGCATGTCACGCAACAGGGCAGCGTCACCCAGTCGGGCGCGGTCACGGCGACCGCCCTCGCCCCGGATAGCCTGCGCCACTACGCGACCTTCGAGCAGGTCGTGGCCCTGATCCGGGAACGGCGCGACATGAAGCTTCTCTACGAGGTCGAGACCTTCCTGCGCCTCGTCCATTTCGCTCCCGGCCGGATCGAATTCCAGCCGACGCCTGATGCCCCGCAAGACCTCGCGTCACGCCTTGCGCAGCGGTTGCAAGGGTGGACAGGAACGCGGTGGGGCGTTTCCGTCACCGGTTTCGGCGGCGGTCCGACCCTTGCCGAACAGCGAGACGCCGACCGCAATGCGGCCGAAGCCGAGGTGATGGGCCTGCCGCTCGTCCAGGCCGTGCTTGCGGCCTTCCCCGGCGCGAAAGTCGCCGAAATTCGCACCCCGCCCTCGCCCGCCGAGGAAGCTGCCGCCGCCGCCCTGCCGCTGGCCGAAGAGGCGGACGACTGGGACCCCTTCGAAGACAACTGAAAGGATGACGACATGCTGAAAGGACTGGGCGGCCTCGCCGACATGGCCGGCATGATGAAGAAGGCGCAGGAGATGCAGGCGAAGCTGGCCGAGTTGCAGGAGACGCTTGCCTCGCGCACCGTCACCGGCGAATCCGGCGCGGGCCTCGTGCGCGCCACCGCCACCGCCAAGGGCGAACTGACCGGCCTGACCATCGACCCGTCGATCTTCGTGCCGTCGGAAAAGGAAGTCGCCGAGGACCTGATCCTCGCCGCGATCAAGGATGCGCAGGCCAAGGCGCAGCAACTCAGCGCCGACGAGATGGCACGGCTGACCGAAAGCCTCGGCATTCCCGCCGGCATGAAACTGCCGTTCTGACAGCATGTCCGACGCCCCGCGCGACATCGAGCGGCTGATCGATCTGATGGCCCGGCTGCCCGGTCTCGGTCCCCGCTCGGCGCGCCGGGCGGTCCTGCATATGCTGCGCAAGCGCGAGACGGTGATGGCGCCGCTTGGCGCAGTCGCTCGCGCAGGTCGCGCTTTCGGCGCGCGACTGTTCGGTCTGCGGGAACATCGGCACCGCTGACCCCTGCGATATCTGTGCCGACCCACGCCGCGCCACGGGTGAGATCTGCGTGGTCGAGACGCTGGCTGATCTGTGGGCGGTCGAACGGGGCCACGCCTTCAAGGGGCGCTATCACGTGCTCGGCGGCACCTTGTCGGCGCTCGATTCCGTCGGACCGGACGAACTGCGCATTCCGCGGCTCGTTGCGCGGATTTCTGACGAAGGCATCACAGAGGTGATCCTTGCGCTGAACGCGACGGTCGAGGGCGCGACGACGGGGCACTACATTGCCGATGCCCTAGCCCCCACGGGCGTCACTGTCAGCTCGCTGGCCCAGGGCGTGCCGATCGGCGGCGAACTTGATTATCTCGACGACGGGACAATCGGCGCGGCGCTCCGGGCGCGCAAAAGGTTCTGATCGACGTCGTGTCAGGTTCCGTAGGGGAACCTGAAACTTCCTCTGCCCCCAACTCGTTCCTTGTACGCAAGCGTTGCCATGCTTTTGGTTTTGGCGTGAGGGGATCGATTGAACGAACGACAGCAGTTTGCGCGACCCATGCCGGTCGGCCGGTTGGACACCTACGGTGGCCGGTTAGAGCAGGCGGAAGGAATGCACTTCCCACGTCACATCGGCACGGTAGCCGCCGATCACGATGTCTGGCGGGATTTCATTCGCATGTTGCGACGCAGCGCGGATCATCCGGGATGACGCGCCGGGGGCACGGCGCGCTCAGGCGCGCTGATCCTCGTCTTCGTCGTCATCCCCCTGCGGCAGGTTGAAGAAGCTCTCGGCATCGCTGAAATCAGCCGCGCTCTCTTCCTTTTCCGACAGGGTGAACGTCTCGAGGCCAGCAATCCCGGCAGGCATCTTCGGCTCAGGTGCCATGCCGAGTGACTGTTCCGTCGACACCAGCTTCCGCCGCTCGTCATCCGACATGACGACACCGTCGGACGCCTTCTTCTTCACCGCCGCCTGAACAGCCGCATCAAGCTCGGTCTGGCGGCAGAGACCCAAGGCAACCGGGTCGACCGGCGTGATGGTCGAGATGTTCCAGTGTGTCCTGTCGCGGATCGACTGGATCGTGGGCTTCGTCGTACCCACCAGTTTGCCGATCTGCGCCATCCGAAAGCTCGGGATGGAATTTCACCAGCCAGAGGATCGCCGCCGGGCGGTCCTGCCGTTTCGAAAGCGGCGTATAACGCGGCCCGCGACGCTTTTCTTCGCCCACGGCTGCCGCGTTGAACTTCAGCTTCAGCTTGTAGAGCGGGTCCTTCTGGCCCTTCTCGATCTCGATCGGGTCAAGCTGGTTGTTCGCCACCGGATCGAAGCCCTTGACGCCCGTCGCCACGTCGCCATCGGCGATACCCTGCACTTCGAGTTCGTGCATCCCGCAGAAGTCCGCCACCTGCTTGAAGGTCAGCGTCGTGTTGTCCACCAGCCAGACCGCAGTCGCCTTGGCCATCAGGGGCTTGTTCATCGGATCGCTCCTTTACAAATCTTTCCCGCGCCGGGAAAACGGCTGCGACCGGCGGCCGCGTCTTCTCGTTTTCGGGAAGTCAGGGCGTCATATAGTCGTGTTGCCCACGGGTGAAAAGAGAAAATGCGCTACCTCTTGACAGTGCTTCTGCTGCTCGCGTCGACCGCGGCCCAGCCTGCCCGCGCCGAGGGCGAGGCGGCGGGCGACTTCGACTACTACGTCATGTCGCTCGGCTGGTCGCCCAACTGGTGCGCGCTGGAAGGCGATGCGCGCAACGACGACCAGTGCGACGATCGCCACGCCTACAGCTTCACGCTTCACGGGCTATGGCCACAGTACGAAGATGGCTGGCCCAGCTACTGCCGCACCACCGCCCGCGACCCGTCGCGCAGCCAGACCGCCGCGATGACCGACATCATGGGGTCGGGCGGCCTTGCCTGGTATCAATGGAAGAAGCACGGACGCTGTTCGGGCCTGTCTGCGACCGACTATTTCGCGCTGTCCCGCCGCGCCTATTCCAGCATCGTGATCCCCGAGGTCTTCCAGCGGCTGAACCGAGACATTCGCCTGCCAGCCAGCGTCGTAGAAGATGCCTTCATCGAGGCCAACCCGGACCTTCCACGCGACGCCATCACCATCACCTGCACCGAAGGCATGATTCAGGAGGCGCGCATCTGCCTGACCGACGATCTGCGCCCCCGCCGATGCGGCACCGATACTCTGCGCGACTGCCGGATGCAGGATGCGGTGATGGAAGCGGTGCGGTAGCTATCGGTAGACGTCCCTTCGGTGATCTACCTTGACCACCAGCACCAACAGCACCCCGTCATCCCGATGACAGATCAGGCGATAGTCACCGACGCGGAACTTGGCATAGCCGCGCAAATTCCCGGTCAACGGGATCAGTTGCCCTTTGGGATCAGCAAGCAGCCGATCCTCTATGGCCCGGCGTATCCGTTCGCGCACGTCCAAAGGCAAAGCGGCGATCTGTCTCGCCGCCGCACGCGTGAACTCGATCCGCCAGGTCATGCCCGGTCGAAAACCTCGTCAAACGATAGCGCGCCTTCGCCCGAGGCGAGATGCTCGGCATGCGCCGCAACAGCCGCCTCGTAATCTTCAAGGTCTTCGAGCCGCTGGCGCAGGATCAGCTCGAGCCCCTTCTTGATGTAATAGCTTTTCGACCGCTCTTCAGCCTCGGCCACCCGGGTCAGCAGCGCGGCAAGATCGGTCGGGATCTGGGAGGTGACGGTAACGGTGTCGGACATGACTTCTCTCCGCTCGGCGTGGCGAAGAAATACACTCTGTGGAGATAAGTTTCAATAGAACCTATTGGTTTCTATTGAAACCGTGGCTGTTCCAGCCCTCACGCCACCTTCAGCACGATCTTCCCGATATGGCCCGAGCTTTCCATCAGCGCATGGGCTTCCGCCGCCCGCTCCAGCGGAAACTCCGTATCGATCACCACGCGCAGCTTGCCCGACGCGATCATTGGCCAGACATGCCGCTCCAGCTCCGACGCATATCCCGCCTTCGCCAGATCGGACTGAGGCCGCAGGGTGGAGCCGGTGATCGTGAGCCGCCGCATCATCACCTCGGCGAAGTTCAGCTCCACCTTGGGCCCTTGCAGGAACGCGATCTGCACCAGCCGCCCGTCATCGGCCAGCGCCTTGACGTTGCGCGGAAGATAGGGGCCGCCGACCATGTCGAGGATCAGGTTCGCACCCCCTTCGGCCCGCAGGATCTCGACGAAATCCTCGCTGCGATAGTTGATGGCCCGCTCGGCACCCAGCCCGACGCAGGCCGCGCATTTCTCGTCCGACCCGGCCGTCGCAAAGACGCGGGCACCCAAAGCCGCGGCAATCTGGATCGCCGTCGTCCCGATCCCCGACGATCCGCCATGCACCAGAAACCGCTCGCCCGCCACCAGCCGCCCGCGCAGGACCATGTTCGACCAGACGGTAAAGCACGTCTCCGGCAGGCAGGCGGCCTCGCGCAGGCTCATGCCCGCGGGCACCGGCAGCGCATGGGCGGCGTTGGTCACCACATACTCGGCATATCCCCCGCCCGGCAGCAGGGCGCACACCTGATCGCCGATCTGCCAGCGGTCCACACCCGGCCCGATCTCCACCACCGTTCCGGCAGCCTCCAGCCCAGGCAGGGGCGAGGCGTTGGCGGGCGGCGCATAGGCCCCCGCCCGTTGCAGCGCGTCTGGCCGGTTCACCCCGGCATAGGCCACGCGAATGACGATCTGGCCATGCCCCGGCACCGGCACCGGCAGTTCGACGGTTTTCAGAACCTCCGGCCCGCCGGGCTGCGAGATTTCCACGGCGCGCATGGTATGGGACAGGGTCATCGGGCCTCTCTAGAAGCGAAAGTTCCCCGGCAGGTCGTCGGGCAGATGCGGGGCCTTCACCCTTTCCATCAGTTTCAGCGGCCCTGCAAGCAGCGCCTTGCCGAGCGGGTTCTCGCGGAACGCGGCCTTCGCCTTTTCGATGCGCATCACATCGGCAATGCGCCGGTCCAGAAATTCCCACGTCGCATGATGCCCGGTGCTGTCGTCGCCCAGCCAGTAAAGCACGGTCGAGGCATAGACCCCCGACAAGGTTGCGCGCTTGGTGTACCAGTTCAGATCGCGCGAGGTATCGCCAAGGGCCGTCCAGATCGCATCCGCCGTGCCCCAGATCGCCCGCGCCCCGTCCGCCGCATGCTGCGGCAGCGCGAAGAGGGTCGTTCCCCGGCGCACCGCCTCCTTGTCGGTTGCCGCCTCCAGCCGGAAGCGCACCGCCGCCGCCACCCGGTCGCTGTAGCGCATCGAGGCAAGGTCGGTTCCCTTCAGCCTCTCCACCATCGCGGCATCGCCGCGCTTGTGATAGGCAAGCGCCAGATCGACCGCGCCGCGCGGGAACAGGGCGCGTGCCAGCCCCTGCGCGACACCCGACTGGGCCACCGCTGCCCGGAACGTCGCCTCGGACCATCCGTCGAACGGAACATGGCTGAGCGCGGCATCGAGCACCGCGTCCTTCGCCGCCGTCATCGTGTCATCGGCTTCCATCGTCGCTTCCTTTCGTCGAGTCCCGTCAACAACATAGCACGCAGCGCAGGTGGACAAGCAGGCGCTGGTTTGATATGCGCCGCGGGCCTGCACAATTCGTGCAACTCTAACTTAGGAAGGTGGTGACAACCACATGCAGGTCAGCGTTCGCGACAACAACGTCGATCAGGCCCTCCGGGCCCTGAAGAAAAAGCTCCAGCGCGAGGGCGTGTTTCGGGAAATGAAGCTCAAGCAGCATTTCGAGAAACCCTCCGTCAAGAAAGCGCGCGAGAAGGCCGAGGCCGTCCGCCGGGCACGCAAGCTCGCTCGCAAGAAATTGCAGCGTGAAGGCGGGCTCTGAGCCGCTTCTGAACACTGTCGCCGCAAGGCGAACCCGATCAACCCCCGTGCCCCGGCCCGGGGGTTTTTCATTTGCCGGGCCGTCGGAAACTTGAGCGCACCGCGGATACGCGCTAAAGGGATATTGCCGGGTTCAGCCCCCCGGCATCGGAGACTTCATGTCGGAGAATGCGGGACACCGCTAGTTCCTGATCCCAGGAACGCCTGAGCCCCGACCGACCCGCGCGCGATGCCGGGCCGCGTTTCGTGCTGTCCCGCGAACTCCGAGACATATCCTTGAACATATCGAAATGCGAACAACGCGTTCTGCATGCGCTTGCCCAGGGCGGCACCATCCGCCACGAGCGCGGCCCGAACGGCAAGATCTCCGACATCACTTGTGTCACACGTGACGGCTTCATCCTTGCCGACTGCACGCTCGACGTAGCGCTGCGCCTCAGGAAAAGGCGCTTCATCCGATCCACCCACGGTGGTCCCTACCGCATAACACGGCAGGGCCTGCTCTGCGTCCGATCCCAACTCGACAACAGGTAGACCCATGACCGATACAGACACCATCGTCACTTTCACTCAGACAAAAGACCTTCCCGGTCTGGCCGACGTCCTGGACCAAACCGGCCTTTTCCCACCAGAGCTTCTTCCCGAGATGCTGGCGGTCTTTCTTACGGGCGATCCGGGCGAAATCTGGCTTTCGGCCCACCAAGGCTCCCAAATCGTGGGTTTCGCCTATGCCCGGCTGGAACAGCTGACCGACCGAACGTGGAACACGCTGGCCATCGCCGTTCGCCCCGACCGGCAGGGGCGAGGGTTCGGCAAGACACTCATGCAGCACCTCGAAGCGATCCTGCGCGAGCGTGGCCAGCGCCTGCTGATCGTCGAAACCTCGGGCACGGAAGCTTTCGCGACCACCCGTGCATTCTATGCCGCGCTTGACTACGTCCCGGGCGCCAGCCTGCCCGACTTCTGGGCCGAGGGAGACGACAAGGTCATCTTCCACAAACGGCTCGCATAAGACATCCGGGGGTCCGCTTCGCGCGGGCCACCGATTTTCCTGGCCAACTGCCTGCAAAAACGGCATCGCGGCGGCCTTACGTATCGCTTTCGCCATTTCGCTTGGCCTTTCGTCAAATCCGGGGGAACCTTCCTGCGTTTCGGGCGTCTATGACCGCTCCACCCCGGCCCGCTTGGCCGGTTTTCCGGGTTTGGGGTCCGGCTTCCCGCCTCCGCACGCAGCGGAGCGCCAACCTGAAAAGGCCCCGCCCATGCTGATCCGCTTCGGTTACGACATCACCGTGTCCGTCCTGCAGGACACCCCCATGATCACCATGATGTCGATCCGCGACGAACGCCGCGACGACATCCGTTTTCAGGCAGGCCTCACCACGGCGCCGCCCGTGACCTGCACGGACTATCGCGACCTATTCGGCAATACCTGCCGCCGCTTCGTCGCGCCCGCAGGCGTCTTCTCGCTGCGCAGCGACAGCACGATCGAGACCAGCGGCGATCTCGACCCCGTTCATGCCGACGCACGCGAGACGCCCATCGCGCAACTGCCCGACGAGACGCTGATGTACCTGCTTGGCAGCCGCTATTGCGAGACGGACCGCCTGAGCCAGCTCGCCTGGGACATGTTCGGCCAGACGGCCCCGGGCTGGGCGCGCGTGCAGGCGATCTGCGACCGGGTGAACGCACACATCCGCTTCGACTATCAGCAGGCGCGCGCCACCCGCACCGCCTATGAGGCGTGGGAGGAAGGCATCGGCGTGTGCCGCGACTTCGCCCACCTCGCCATCGCCTTCTGCCGCTGCATGAACATCCCCGCCCGCTATGTGAACGGCTACCTTGGCGACATCGGCGTTCCCGTCACCGGCCCGATGGATTTCAGCGCCTGGATGGAAGTTTTCCTCGACGGTCGCTGGCACACCTTCGACCCGCGCAACAACAAGCGGCGGATCGGGCGCATCGTCGTGGCCTATGGCCGCGACGCCGCCGACGTGCCGCTGATCCACTCGTTCGGCCCGCACATCCTGCAGAACTTCACCGTCTGGACAGACGAGATCCCGGAACTGCCGCCGCTCGGTGCCACGGGATGAGACTCGTGCCCGCCACGCCATGACCGACGGCTCGGCGATGACTTTCAGACCGGCAGCGCGGTGCTCTTGAACACTGTCCGCAAGCGCGAAAGACGAATGCATCTGCGCCACCCCCGGCAGGCGGGCCAGATGCTGGCGGTGGATGCGGGCAAAATCGTCCGTGTCCTGGGCCACCACCTTCAGCAGATAGTCTGCGGTCCCCGCCATCAGGTGGCATTCCAGCACATCCGGCACCCGCTTTACCGCCGCCTCGAACGCCTCGAGCACCTCGTCCGCCTGCCCCGACAGCGTGATCTCGACGAAGACGGTCGTCGGTCGCCCCAGCTTGCGCGCATCCAGCAGCGCGACATACTCGCCGATGATCCCCTCCTGCTCGAGCCGCTGCACCCGGCGGTGGCAGGCCGAAGGCGAGAGGTTGGCGCGTTCGGCCAGTTCGGCATTCGTCATCCGCCCATCCTTTTGCAGGGCGTTCAGGATACGGCGGTCTGTCCCGTCAATTTCCATATCATGCGCAAGAATCTTCGATGTTTGGCCGATGTCTTCGAAGATTCTACCAAATCTGCGTCGCCAGGTCATGTGCTTTTCAAAGCATTGCCAGGCCGACCTGTCATACTGGTGCAATCAGTGTTTTCCGGGAGGAAACACCATGAAGATCGGTTGCCCCAAAGAGATCAAGCCGCAGGAATTCCGCGTCGGCATCACCCCCAACGCCGCGCGCGAGGCCGTGAACCATGGCCATACCGTGATGATCGAAACCAATGCCGGCACTGGGCGCCGGGCTTCACCGACGCCGACTATGTCGCGGCGGGCGCGAAGATCGTCGCCAACGGCGGAAGAGGTCTTCGCCAGCCTCCGACATGATCGTGAAGGTCAAGGAACCGCAGGCCGTCGAACGCAAGCGCCTGCGCGAAGGCCAGGTGCTGTTCACCTACCTGCACCTCGCGCCCGATCCGGACCAGACCCATGACCTGCTGAACTCCGGCGTGCACCGCCATCGCCTATGAGACCGTGACGGATGACCGCGGCGGCCTGCCCCTGCTGGCCCCGATGTCCGAGGTCGCCGGTCGCCTTGCCCCGCAGGTCGGCGCATGGACGCTGCAGAAGGCGAATGGCGGCCGTGGCGTCCTGCTGGGCGGCGTGCCCGGCGTGGCTCCCGGCCAAGGTGGTGGTGATCGGCGGCGGTGTCGTCGGCACCCATGCGGCCAAGATCGCGGCGGGCATGGGCGCGGATGTGACCGTGCTCGACCGCTCGCTGCCGCGCCTGCGCTATCTCGACGACGTGTTCGGCGCGCGACTTCAAGTCGATCTATTCCGATGCAGGCAACACCGTCGACGCTGATCCGCGAGGCCGACCTGGTGATCGGCGCCGTGCTGATCCCCGGCGCTGCGGCGCCGAAGCTGATCAGCCGCGCGCAGCTTTCAACGATGAAGCCCGGGCGCGGTGCTGGTCGATGTGGCCATCGACCAGGGCGGCTGCTTCGAAACCTCGCACGCGACCACGCATCAGGACCCGATCTACGAGGTCGACGGCATCATGCACTACTGCGTGGCCAACATGCCCGGCGCCGTCGCGCGCACCTCGACGCTGGCGCTCGGCAACGCGACGCTGCCCTTCATGCTGGCGCTTGCCGACAAGGGTTGGCGCAAGGCCTGCGCCGATGACCGGCATCTGCTGGCCGGCCTGAACGTCCATGCCGGCAAGCTGACCTACGGCGCCGTCGGCACCGCGCTGAACCTGCCGGTGATCGAGCCAATGCTGGCGCTGGCCGCCTGACCGAGGCAGACAAGAGCCGGGGCGGTACTCCGCCTCGGCCCCTCGCCCGGTGAACGAGACGAAGATCGCAGAGCGACCGTCAGCGCGCGTGCGACGATCGGACGGACCAGAGCCCGCCGAAGGGCCCGGAACGACCATCCCGAAAACAGGTGCGCCGGCCGGAAGACGGCCGGTCGCATTTCGTTGTTACAGAAGTGCGCGTCCCTGAGAGATGCCGAAGACGCAGCCACACGCAGGGTCAGGCGCAGACTGCCTGGACGGGTGGGTCGGGCTGTCCGGCACGCTGGCAAAGACGAAAACGTCCGTTCGTCCAGAACTGCACAGCGCACGGATCCACCGTCGTGCGCCGGCGCTACTCCCGCCCCAGCTCGACACTCCGCCACCGATTTCGCCTGCGGCGACGCTATCATCCTGAACAGGTAGGCCACCGCGCTGCCGCGCCTGCTTCTGAACATCGGTGTCATGCGCTTAACCCCCACTGCCCTGGGGCCAGTCATGCAGCAGAGAGGTTAACGCGCGGTTCGCACGGTGCGTGCGGCACACGCAGAGCGCGCGACACCTGCGGGATGCCGCGCGCCCGATAACGTCAGATGCCAGAAATCAGGCGCGTGCCGCCAGAAGATCGCGGATCTGCGCCAGCAGTTCCTCCTGCGTCGGGCCCTTCGCAGCGGGAGCTTCTTCGGCTTCCTTCTTGATCACCGCCGCCTGTGCGCGGTTCACCGCCTTGACCAGCAGGAACACCACCCAGGCCACGATGATGAAGTTCAGGACTGCCATCATGAACGAGCCATAGGCAAAGATCGCCGCCCCGCTGTCGCGCGCGGTCTTGAGGCTTGCCCCGTCAGGCACGCTGCCCTTGAGCACCACATACATGTTCGAGAAATCGATACCCCCGATGATCAGACCGATGAACGGGTTGATCAGGTCCTGAACCATTGAATTGACGATGGCCGTGAACGCCGCACCGATGATGATACCGACGGCAAGGTCAAGAACATTGCCCCGCGCGATGAATTTCTTGAATTCGTTCAACATTCCGAGTGGTTCCCACTGTCTGCCGACCATTCCGGCCGATTGTTGTTCTGCAATGGCGCACAGGCGCGGGCGGACTATCTCACATCTGCGCGGGTTTTGTCAGACGCATTTCGCATCCATACTGATCAGTTCAGACAGAGAGGATGCGTCATGACAAGCCTTGCCGATTTCCCCATTGCCGCTCGCTGGCCGCGCGCGAAACCCCGATGCGATCCAGCTTTACTCGCTGCCGACACCCAACGGTGTGAAAGTCTCGATCGCGCTCGAGGAGATGGGCCTGCCCTATGACGCGCACCTTGTCGACTTCGCGACGAACGATCAGATGTCGGCGGCGTTCCTGTCGCTGAACCCCAACAACAAGATCCCCGCGATCATCGACCCGCATGGCCCCGGCGACGTTCCCCTGCCACTGTTCGAGAGCGGCGCGATCCTGATCTACCTCGCCGAGAAATCGGGCCAGCTGCTGCCGCAGGTGCACCGCTACGAAATCCTGCAATGGCTGATGTTCCAGATGGGCGGACTTGGCCCGATGTTCGGACAACTCGGCTTCTTCCACACCTTCGCCGGGAAAGAGATCGAGGACCCGCGGCCAAAGGAGCGCTACCGCGCCGAGGCGGAGCGGTTGCTGAAGGTCTTGGACGGCGCGCTTGCGGGGCGGGACTGGATCGCAGGCGACTATTCCATCGCCGACATCGCCATCGGTCCCTGGCTGAACACGCTGAAGAACTTCTACAAGGCGGGCGAGATCACCGGATGGGATCGTCTGACAAATGTCCCCGCTTATCTGGACCGTTTCCTCGCACGGCCTGCCGTGCAACGCGGGTTGGTCCAGCCACCGCGCGGATGAACGCCCCGTCCCGGCCCGCCTAGGGCCGGGGCGCCGCCGCGCGCCGAAGCCGGTCGTTGATCGCACGGCCCAGACCCGTCTCGGGTATGGGCGCGAAGGCGATGCTTCCGTCCGGGCCAGCCAGGGTATCGGCCTCGCGCAGCACGTGGAACAGCGAGGCGGCAGCCTCGATCAGGTCGCCTCGGGCGGACAGCGTCAGTGGTCCGCCCGTCCCCGGCCCGAAGCCCACCCAGATCTCACCGGGCGCGGGCGTGGTGACGCCAAGCCGAACCGGCGCCCCCGGCGCGTAATGCGAGGCAAGCTGGCCTGGCGCGGTCACAGCAGGGCCTGCGGACAGCAGCGCCACTCCCAACTGCCTCTCGACCGCCTCGACCGGAATACCGCCGGGGCGCAGCAACCGGGCAGGGCCGTCGAGGCCGATGATCGTCGATTCGACGCCGACAGCACAGGCCCCGCCATCCACGACAGCGGCGATCCGGCCCGCCAGACCGTCCAGCACATGCGCCGCGCGCGTCGGGCTGACCTTTCCCGAGGGATTGGCAGACGGCGCGGCCAGCGGTCCGCCAAACGCCCGCAAGACGCCCTGTGCCACGGGATGTGCCGGGATCCTGATCGCAACGGTCGGCAGGTCGGCCGTGACCAGCGCGGACAACCCCGCATCGGCCCGCAACGGAAGGACCAGTGTCAGCGGACCCGGCCAGAACTGAGCCGCCAGGGCGTCCGCCCGGTCGTCGAAGACGGCCAGCTTGCGCGCCGCCGAGACGTCCGGCACGTGAACGATAAGCGGATTGAAGCGGGGCCGACCCTTCGCCGCAAAGATCCGCGCCACGGCAAGATCGGACCTGGCATCACCCCCAAGCCCATAGACCGTCTCGGTCGGAAAGGCGACGAGTCCCCCGCCGCGAAGGATCTCGCCTGCGCGCTTCAGCCCTTCGGGGCCGCCGTCCAATCGTTCCGTCTCGTCTGTCATGTGACGCAGCGTAGACCTTGATGGCCGCACGACTTGGGATACCGTCGCGCCAAAGCCGTCCTACGCCCGCGCCGATCCGTTGCCAAGGCGCGACCCGAAAGGTTCCCCATGGCCTACCGCGCCCCCTTGTCCGAATTCCAGTTCCTGCTCCGCCATGTCGTGGGTTTCGATCGGGTCACGGCGACCCCGCGTTTCGCCGAGGCGACGCCCGACGTTGTTGATGCGATCCTGACCGGAGCAGGCCGGCTCTGCGAGGAAGTCTTGGCCCCGCTCCGCCGCGTCGGCGACACACACCCCGCCAGGCTGGAAAACGGTATCGTGCGCACGTCGCCCGGCTTCGCCGAGGGGTATCGCGCGCTGGCAGATGCCGGGATCACCGCCCTTTCCGCCCAACCGGAGTTCGGCGGCCTCGGACTTCCCATAACCCTATCCACTGCCGTCAACGACATGATGTCGGCTTCGTGCCTGTCCCTTCAGGTCGGCACGCTCTTGTCACAGGGCCAGATCGAGGCGCTGGAGCATCATGCGTCCGACACGCTCAAGGCGCTTTACCTGCCCCGGTTGGTCAGCGGCGAGTGGACCGGCACGATGAACCTGACCGAACCCCAGGCCGGCAGCGATGTCGGCGCGCTGCGCACCAAGGCCGAGCCGAACGGCGACGGCACCTACGCGATCACGGGCCAGAAAATCTACATCAGTTGGGCCGACAACGACTTCACGGCGAATGTCTGTCATCTGGTCCTGGCGCGGCTGCCCGACGCCGCGCCCGGCACCCGTGGCATCAGCCTGTTCCTCGTGCCGAAGCTTATCCCCGACGCGCAAGGCAATCCGGGGCAACGCAACGCGCTCAAGGTCGTCAGCCTGGAACACAAGCTGGGCCTCCACGCGTCGCCCACAGCCGTCATGCAGTATGACGGCGCGACGGGCTGGCTGGTCGGCGCGCCGCACAAGGGGATGGCGGCGATGTTCACGATGATGAACAACGCCCGGCTGGGGGTCGGGGCGCAGGGCGTGGGGGTGGCGGACGGCGCATTCCAGCACGCGCTCGCCTATAGCCGCGACCGTGTGCAGGGCGACACGCCAGCAGGGGGCACGGGAACGATCATCGAGCATGCCGACGTGCGCCGGATGCTTGCGACGATGAAGGCCGAGGTGTTTTCGGCCCGCGCCATCGCCCTGTCCTGCGCCGTGGCCATCGACATGGCGCGTGCCACGGACGACCCGGACTGGCAGTCGCGCGCAGCACTGCTGACCCCCATCGCCAAGGCCTTCGGCACGGACACAGGGGTCGATGTCGCCTCGATGGGAATTCAGATCCACGGCGGGATGGGTTTTGTCGAGGAAACCGGCGCGGCCCAGTTCCTGCGCGACGTGCGCATCACCACGATCTACGAAGGGACGAATGGCATTCAAGCCATGGACCTCGTGGGCCGCAAGATGATGGACGGCGGCGAGGCTGCGTTCCGCCTGCTCGATGAGGTGCAGGCAAATGCCGAGGGATGCCGCGCAACCCTGCCCGACCTTGCGGGCGATCTCTGGAACGCGACTGAATCCCTGCGCGAGACGACCGAATGGATCGTTGCTCAGCCGATGAATGACCGTTTCGCAGGTGCCGTCCCCTATCAGCGCGCCTTCGCGCGCATTCTGGGTGGCGACGCACACCTGCGCGCGGCCATGGCCGACCGCTCGCGCCTGCCGCTGGCCCGGGTCGCGATCCGGCGGTTGATGCCCGAGTATCTCGGTCTGCTCGCCCAGGTTCGCGAAGGCGCGCGTGGCCTTTACGACCTTTCGCCCGACGACCTTGCCGCATGACCGACGGCGCCCCGGGCCTCGGCTTTCCGTTTCCCGAAGCACCCGCGGAAGGCGAAGCGACCCAGATCGCCCCTGGTATCCTCTGGATGCGGCTGCCGCTGCCAATGGCGCTTGACCATGTGAACGTCTACGCGCTGGATGATGGCGCGGGATGGACCCTTGTCGACACCGGCATGGACAGTCGGCGCACGCGCGCCCTATGGGAGTGTCTGCTGGCAGGTCCACTTGGCGCCAAGCCCGTCACGCGCGTTCTCGTCACGCACCATCACCCCGACCACGTCGGATTGGCGGGGTGGTTCCAGTCGCGGGGGGCGGACTTGCTGACGACCCGCACCGCCTGGCTTCTGGCGCGGATGCTGGTTCTCGATGTCCAGCCCCTGCCCACGGCGGAACAGCTTGCCTTCTGGCGTGCGGCGGGGATCGAAGCCGAGGCACTGGCCCGGCGCGCGGCCCAACGACCATTCAATTTTTCCGACTGCGTCGCGCCCCTGCCGCTTGGCTTCACCCGCATCGCCGAGGGCGATACCCTCATCCTGGGCCAGCGCCGCTGGCAGGTGCGCTTCGGTCAGGGCCACGCGCCCGACCATGCGACGCTCTGGTCGCTGGACGATAACCTCGTGATCGGCGGCGATCAGCTTTTGCCCGGCATCTCGCCCAATATCGGCGTCTACGCGACAGAACCGGGGGCAGATCCGCTGGCCGAATGGATCGCGGCCTGCCATGCGTTCGAGCCCATCGCCCGGCACGATCACCTCGTGTTGCCGGGCCACAAGCTGCCCTTCACCGGGCTGCCCCTGCGGCTGACGCAGATGATCGACAACCACCACAGCGCGCTCGACAGGTTGCGCGCCTTCCTGACCGAGCCGCGCCGCGCCACCGATTGCTTTTCGGTGCTGTTCAAGCGCCGCATCGGACCCGACGAGGAAGGCCTCGCTCTGGTCGAGGCGGTGGCCCACCTCAATCACCTGCTGCGACGGGGCGAGGCAGTCCGTGAGAGCCGGGATGGGGTCTGGTGGTGGAGGCAAGGCTAGGGGCCACGGTGTTTGTGTCCTCGCGTTGCCGTCGTCAAGTTTTTAGCGACTTTAGTACGGTCTGCCAGCCGGGCATCGCATGTAGCGGCACAAAATCGGTGTCCTGAACGATCCATGCCTTCGTTTCATGATTTGCGCGCGGAATGAACTCTTGATCAGCAGGTCAATCGCGTCGTCCAGTTCTGCCGAGGAACGCAGTAGAGACAGGCAATGTTGTACTTGGTCAGGATATCGTCGGGGTTGATTGCGATTGCACGCGCGGCCCACTCCTGCGACCGCTCCAGCTCACCGATCCTCGCAAGCGCGATGTCCCCGAGATAGGCAGCGCGGGCATTTTCGGATTGGTCGTCAGGGCCAACTCGGCGCGGGCGATGCTGCTGCGCGCAGCCTCCATCTCCTTCGCAGGTCGCCAAGCGCGTGGTAGACTTGCCGCAGCATAGACGCTGCCGAAAATCATCAGGCCTCAGCCGGGCAGCGATTTCATATTGTCGGCAGCATCACCAGTTTGCCTTGCGCGTAGCAGGAACGCGCGAGGAAATACCGGCCTCGAACAGGTTGGGATCAATCTCGATGGCCCGCCGAAATTCCTGTTGATCGTCCTTCCGGAAGACGGCGTCCTGACCGATAGCACGATCCTGGAACGCACCTCGCTTCGGCTAATCGCCGTCAGCTAGGCCGCGCTGCAATTCGCAGGATGTCCACCACTGACACGGCTTCAGCGTCTGAAGGAAAAGAAACGAGTTGCAGTCAGCGATTCCGGCATAGGCCCGTGCGTACAGCGGATCGAGCGAAATCGCCTTGGAGAACATCTGCTTTGCAATGGAAAGACTAGACCGCGAACTGCGGTGGAAGAATTCCCGTCCTTTCAGATAGCTCGTTAGGCTTCCACTTTGTCGGTTGTCTGCTGCGCGAGCGCCTTCCGCCTTTCGGAAGAAGCGCAACCCGAAGTTCGTCAACAATCTTGTGCGTAATCTCGTCTTGGATCTCGAAAATGTCTGTCAGGTCGCGTCAACCGTCAGCCCACCAATGCCCGCCCGTCGGCCCTGGATCACTGGGATTGATCCCTACCCTGTTTCCCGCATTCCGGACGCTGTCGTCGAGCACGTATGCCACGCCCAGTTGCTTCGCGACCTGCTCTAGGTTCACGCGTTGCCCTGGCGTGCAAGACGGTTCCGCCCTAAACACGTATAGGCCCGAGACTTTCGACAGGACGGTGATGATGTCTTCGTCGTAATCCTGTCCGCAACGTATCCTGCTCTGGATCGCCGCTCATGTTCGAAGGGGCAGCACCGCGACCGATGGTTTGTCCGTCTTCATGCTGCTCGCCCTGCTCCCCGCGTTGCGGCGCGGACTGGTCAGATCGACGAAGAACACATGCACCGGTCCGGTCGAGGTTCTTCACGGTCTTTTGCCGTGGTCGACAAAGACGATGGCCGCTTGTTTCCGACTTGATTACGGACGACCGCCGAGCACTCCATGCCGCGCGCGAGCCCCTCAAGACGCGCCGCAATGTTCACGCCTTACTCCGTAGAAGTCCTCGCCCTCGAGATATCGGCACCGAGGTTCAGGCCGAGCCGGAACATGATGCGGCGGTCTTCCGGACTGCCGGCCGTACGCTCTGCCATCCCGCGCTGGATATCTACCGCGCACCGAACGCATCCACCACGCTGCCGAATTCAGCCATCGCGCCGTCACCCATCAGCTTGAAGATCCGCCCCTGGTGCTTGCGAGTCGGCCGAGATACTCTTTCCGATGCGCCAAGTTCGCCATCGTGCGTTCTCGTCCAGTTGCATCCGACTGCTGGAGCCACGACATCCGCAGCAAGGACGGCGGCAAGTCGTCGTTCGATCCGACTATCCTGCATCCCTGCACCACAGGGCACAGGGATGGAAGACACGCGATCGTCGTGCTCGCATTCCGTTGCAACGCCGTGCGACGAGGGCTGCCCCAAAAGCCACTGCAAACGATGGACTGTTGAAGCACACGGCGCGCGCATCGCGCAGGAAGGCAACTTTGTCCTCAATCCCTGGGCATGGCAGAAGCGACCCCGACGCTACCGCCATGCCCGCGCAAGCCCCGTGACAGTCCCCGCAGAATCCGATAAACGCCTTGCGAAACGTCGCCTACGGAGACCAAGATGGCCGGATCGCACGAGAACCCTGAGCACAAGCACGGGACGATGGACACGCGCGCGCAGGAAAAGACCTTCGCCGGCTTCATCCGCATGACGACCTGGGCGATCGGCATCAGCGTCGTCGTGCTGATCTTCCTCGCGCTCGCCAATTCCTGACGCTCCGGTTCCAGAACATGAAGAGACTTTTCCTGTGCCTCGCGCTGCTGCTGTCGCTGGCGGCCTGCGGTGCCGAGCCGAAATGGGCTGACGATGCCGCGGTAAGCCGTGCGGCCTATGTGCACGAAGGACCGGCCTCGATCACGCTCTTCACCGTTCTGAACAATCGCAGCGGCAGCGGCGCCCATTCGGGCCTGATGATCAACGGCTCGCAGCGCGTGATGTTCGATCCGGCCGGAACCTGGCATCATCCCTATCTGCCGGAACGCAACGACGTGCATTACGGCATGACCGACAAGATGGTGGCCTTCTACATCGACTACCACGCCCGCGTGACCTACCGGGTCGTGCAGCAGACCGTCTATGTCACGCCCGCCCAGGCCGAGATCGCCTTGCAGCGCGCAAAGGGCTATGGCGCGGTTCCAAAGGCGATGTGCGCGCGCAGCGTGTCCAGCATCCTGCGCGGCGTACCCGGCTTCGAGTCGATCCCGTCGACATTCGGCCCCGGCAAACTGATGAACGCCTTTGGCGAATTGCCGGGTGTCCAGACCAAGGTCATCACCGACAGTGACGCCGACAACAATCATGGCGTGCTGCTGGTTCAGGCCGAAGACGCCCCGCAGGGCTGACAAACGTCGCACGCGGGCTTTCGCTGGACGCGGTCCGGCAGAGCGCATAGCAATCGGCTTTGGGCAGGACGGGGGCTGGCGTGCGGATTTTCGGCGTGATCCTGGCGGGTGGCACCGGACGCCGCATGGGCGGCGCCGACAAGGCGTTCCTGAGCCTTGGCGGAACGTTCCATGATCGACCGGGTGATCGAGCGGCTCGACCCGCAGGTGGAACAGCTTGCCATCAGCGCCAACGGCGATCCGGCGCGGTTCGCGACCCAACGCTGCTCGGTTCTTCCAGACGAACATGCCGCTTGGGCCCCTCTCGGGCATCCTTGCGGCGCTTGACTGGGCTGCGGCGGCGGGCGCCACGCATGTTGTCAGCGTTGCCGTCGACACGCCCTTCTTCCCGGCCGACCTCGTCCCGCGGCTTCTGCTTGCGGCGGAGATCAGCGGCACCTCGATCGCCCTGGCCGAGAGCGAGGGGCAGGTGCATCCGACCTTCGGCCTTTGGCCCGTCGCACTGCGCCGCGATCTGAAGGCGACACTCGCGCGCGGCGAGGCGCGGGTGATGGATTTCGCCAGCCGCCACCGCCACGCGCTCGCGGAATTCTCGGGCGAGGCGGCGTTCCTGAATGTGAACAGCCCGGCAGACCTGACCCGCGCCGAGGCGATGCTGCGGGGCAGCCCATGAACATCTACGGCGTCATCGGCTGGAAGAATGCGGGCAAGACCAGCCTTATGGAACGCCTCGTCGCCGAGATCACCGGGCGCGGGTTCTCGGTCTCGACGGTCAAGCATGTCCATCACGATGTCGATCTCGACCAGCCCGGAAAGGACACATGGCGCCATCGCGCCGCCGGTGCGCGCGAGGTTGTGCTCGCATCAGCCCGGCGCCACGCGATCCTGACCGAACACCGCAGCGGGGCCGAGCCGCCGCTTCATGCGATCCTCGCCCGTCTCGCCCCCGTCGACCTGGTCCTGATCGAGGGCTACAAGCGCGACACCCATCCCAAGATCGAGGTGTTTCGTGCCGAGGCCGGGCACGATCTGATCCAGCCCGGCGACCCCCATGTGCGCGCCGTGGCGACGGATGCCGCACTGCCGCCCCTGCCGGTGCCGCGCCTCGACCTGAACGACACGCGCCAGATCGCCGACTTCATCCTGCGGGAGACGGGTCTTGACCGGCCTGTTTGACACGATCGTCATCGTGGATTGGTCGGCTTCGGCCCGGCCTACGCCCAAACGCCCCTCGGCCGATGCCATCTGGATCGGCACGGCCTCGGACGGGGGCGAGACGACCACCTACTGCCGCACCCGCGCGGCGGCCGAGGCTATGCTGGTAACGCTTCTCGATGCCGAAGCGGCGGCAGGACGCCGCGTCCTGGCGGGGTTCGACTTTCCGTTCGGCTATCCCGAGGGTTTCGCCCACCGCCTGACGGGCAGCCCCCGGGCGGGCGCGGTCTGGAACTGGCTCGAGCGAAATCTCCGTGACGGGCCCGACAACAGCAACACGCGGTTTCCCCTCGCCGCTTCGATCAACGCGAGCTTTGGCGGGCGGGGTCCGTTCTGGGGTCGCCCGCGACATCTGGTGTTGCCGCATCTGCCGGAAACGAAGGATGTCGACTATGCCGCGCTTGGCCTTGCCGAGCGGCGTCGCGTCGAAGGCGCGGTGCCGCGCGCGCAGCCGGTCTGGAAGCTCTACACCACCGGCTCGGTCGGGGGGCAGGCGCTGACCGGGCTTCCCGTCATCGCCCGCCTCGCCAGACGGCCCGGTTGTGCGGTGTGGCCGTTCGATGCACCGACCGCACCCGCTTGTTCTCGCCGAAGTCTACCCGTCCCTGATCGACCCGGCGCTGGCGCGCCTGCCCTCAGGCATCAAGGACGAGGCGCAAGTCCGCCTGCTTGCCCGCGCGCTCTTCCGCATGTCGCAGGCCGGATCGCTGTCCGCGATGCTGCGCCAGCCCGCCTGACTGGCCAGGCCGCGCCGAAGAAGGATGGATCCTCGGCGCCGGTGCCGCCACGGCCTTGCTGGAGGCCTCTGGGATGACTGTCATCATCCGACGCGGCCTGCCCCATGCCTATCGGGCCGACGCGGCGCGGCTTTACTGGCAGGCGTTCGGCGGCAAGCTGGGCCGCGTGCTTGGCCCCGATCCTCAGGCCCTGGCCTTTCTCGACCGCGTGATCCGGGCTGACCACGCGATCGTGGCGCTCGGGGCCGACGGTCGCCTGATCGGAATCGCCGGGTTCAAGACGCCGCAGGGCGCCTTTGCAGGGGGCAGCTTCGCCGATCTGCGGGCGATCTACGGCTATGCCGGGGGCGCTCTGGCGCGGCGGCGCTGTTGCGCCTTCTGGGCAGCGAGGTGGACAACTCGCGCTTCCTGATCGACGGCATCTGCGTCCTGCGCGAGGTGCGGGGCCAGGGCATCGGCATCGCGGCTGGTCGAGGCGATCTGCGACGAGGCGCGCCGACGCGGCTACGCCGAGGTGCGGCTTGACGTGATCGACACGAACTGGCGGGCGCGGACGCTGTACGAAAAGCTCGGTTTCCGCGTTGCAGGTCAGCAGGTGCTGGGGCCCGCTGCGGCACGTCTTCGGATTCTCCGCTGCCATCCGCATGATCAGACCGCTGGCGTGAGCTAGAGGCTCGCCTCCACCCGGAACTCGCCCGGGATCGCATCGACGCCCTCCAGCACCAGATCGGCCATCACTTCGGCAACCTTCGGTGCCATGCCGAAGCCGATCTTGAAGCCGCCGTTGGCGATGAATTCCCCGTCGCGTCCGGGCCAGGCCCCCAGCATCGGCGCGCGCGACCGGCCGCGCGCGGTCGCACGCCCGCCCATCGCGCCACCACAGCCGCCCCGGCGAGCGCGGGGCAGGCGGCAACCGCTGCCGCGTGAAGGCTCATCCAGCTGCTGTCGTCGGTGCCCGGTCGCGTCCAGGTCCGCTCGCTGGTGGACCCGACCGCGACGGTGCCATCGGCATGCGGCACGATGTGCAGCCCGTCGACGAAAAGCTGCGGCAGCGTCGCGGGCGTCATGCGCAAGCAGCAGCGCCTGCCCCTTCACCCCGCCGCCCACCGCGCGACCGATCGTGCCGGAAGCAGCCGAAGGCCGTCGAAGCCCGTTGCCCAGACCACCGGGCCGACAGCATCCGCGTCCCCGACACTGACCTCGCCACCTTTAGCCGGATCGCCTCCACCAACGACGCGAGCGCCGCGCGCGGTGCGATCCGGGCCGTCAGGCGTGTCGCGGACCATCAAGCCCGTGGGACTGTGCGGTGCCCATCCGCCGGATCGGTCGCCACGACGTCCCACACCGCCTTGCCCTGCCACAGGCGCGCTGCCCCTTCGGCGCGCGCCCGCGCCTGTTCGACCGCCGCCTGCATCCGACAGCGGTTGCAAGCCGACCCGTGCGAGCGTAACCGGACGCGATAGCCGGAGAGCCGCATCCACTTCGCGCCCACCACTCTTCCGCCATCAGCAGGCTTTCCAGCTGGAACGCCTTCTTCGGGTTCCACTGTTCCGGCACATGCGGTGCCAGCGCGCCCACCACCCCGCCCGCTTGCCCCGGCTCCGATCGCATGCGCCTCGATGACGCGGACCCGTGCGCCGCGCCGCGCCGCAGCCCAGGCGATCGACAGGCCGAAAATGCCCGCACCACGCACTGTCAGATCCGGCCTTGCCATGCCCTGCGCCCTGTGTCCTATCTCTGCCGCGACCGGGTGTAGGGCATATGGCGGACCACGACCAGACGGCGGAACTGGAATGGCGCGACGGCGGGATCCCCGTCTCGACCCGCTTCGATGATCCCTACTTTTCGCTGCAGGGAGGGCTGGAGGAGACGCGCCACGTCTTTCTGTCGGGCAACGGCTTGCCAGCTCGATTCCGACCGGGCTTCCACATCGCCGAACTGGGGTTCGGGACCGGCCTCAACCTGCTCGCCGCGCTGATCGCCTGGCGCGCTTCCGGGACGCCCGGCACGCTGCGCTACACCTCGTTCGAGGCCTTTCCGATGAGCGCGCCCGACATGGCCCGCGCCCTCGCCGCGTTTCCCGACGCACTCCGTGTCGCCGAACCCCTGCTCGCCCAATGGGCCGCGGGGCGTCAGCGTTTGTCGCTCGACGGGCTGGAGGCCGAGATCGTGCTCGGCGATGCACGCGAGACCTTGCCCCGCTGGTCCGGTTCCGCCGATGCGTGGTTCCTGGACGGCTTTTCGCCCGCACAGAAACCCTGAACTCTGGTCCGATGCCCTGCTGGCCGATGTCGCGCGCCACACCGTCAAGGGCGGGACCTTTGCCACCTATACCGCCGCCGGGCATGTCCGCCGCGCCTTGCAAGCGGCCGGTTTCGAGGTCAACCGGCAACCCGGTTTCGGCACCAAGCGCCACATGACGACGGGCGTGCTGGCGGGATGAAACAAAACACCCGCCTCGGCATCGCCCTGATGATCGCCGCCGTCTTCACATTCTCGATGCAGGATGCGCTGTCGAAGCCGCTGGCCATGGCCTATGGCACACCCATGGTGGTGATGATCCGCTACTGGATCTTTGCCGCCTTCGTCCTCATGCTCGCCCTTCGCCGCCCCGGCGGCTTGCGGGCCATGACGACGCGCCACCCATTGCTCCACGCCACCCGGGCAGCCCTGCTGATCGGCGAGATCGTGGTGATCGTGACGGCCTATACAATGATCGGCCTGATCGAGACGCATGCCGTCTTTTCCGTCTGCCCGCTGCTCATCGCCGCCCTGTCCGGCCCTGTTCTGGGCGAGCGTGTCGGCCTCGCCCGCTGGATGGCCATCGGCGCGGGGCTGGTGGGCGTGCTGGTGATCCTGCAGCCCGGATCGGCGGTGTTCTCGGCAGCCGCGCTTCTGCCGCTCGCCTCGGCCTTCATGTTTGCCCTCTACTCGCTTCTGACGAGACGGGCCACACAGACCGAGGATGCGTTCCTCAGCCTGTTCTGGTCGGGCATCCTGGGGGCGGCGCTGATTACCCTTATCGGCGTGCCCAACTGGCACGCGATCCCCCCGGGCGACTGGGTCTGGTTGCTGCTTTACGGCGGCCTTGCGCTTCTGGCGAACTGGCTGCTCATCAAGTGCTACGAAGTGGCCGAGGCAAGCGCCGTTCAGCCCTTTGCCTATCTTCAGATCGTCTTCGTCAGCCTCGTGGGCGTGCTCGTCTTCGACGAAGCCCTGCGCCCGAACGTTGTGATCGGTGCGGCGATCGTGGTGGGCGCCGGGCCTTGTGGCGCTGGCGCTTGCGCGCAGCCCCGCCGAAGCGAGGCCCGTCGAATGACCGAGCAGAACACACGGCTGGGCATCTGGCTGATGATCGCCACCACCTTCGTCTTCGCCATGCAGGACGGCATCTCGCGCCATCTCGCGGGCGAATACAACGTCTTCATGGTGGTGATGATCCGCTTCTGGTTCTTCGCGGCCTTCGTGATGATGCTGGCCGCCCGCAAGCCGGGCGGCATCCGCGCCGCGATCCGGACGCGCTATCCGTGGCTTCAGATCTCGCGCGGCCTGCTTCTGGCGCTCGAGGTCTGCGTCATGGTGCTGGCCTTCGTGCTGCTGGGACTGGTCGAAAGCCATGCGGTCTTCACCTGCTATCCGCTGCTGGTCGCGGCCCTGTCCGGGCCGGTGCTGGGCGAGAAGGTGGGCTGGCGGCGCTGGACGGCCATCGGTATCGGCTTCATCGGCGTGCTCATCATCCTGCAGCCGGGGCTGCGTGTCTTTTCGCCCGCGGCCCTGATCCCGCTGCTCTCGGCCTTCCTGTTCGCGCTCTATGGCCTGCTGACCCGCTACGTCTCACGCGGCGACAGCGCCTCGGTCAGCTTCTTCTGGACGGGGCGCCGTAGGCGCGCTGGCGATGACGCCCGTCGGGCTGTGGCACTGGGAGCCGATGACGCCTGCCCGACTGGGGCTGGATGGCCCTGCTCTGCTGCACCGCCGCCTTCGCCCACTGGCTGCTGATCCGCGCCTACGAGGTGGCCGAGGCCAGCGCGGTGCAGCCCTTCGCCTACCTGCAACTGGTGTTCGCCTCGGCCATCGGCATCTTTGTCTTCGGCGAGGCGCTGGAGTTGAACGTGGCGATCGGCGCGGCGGTGGTTGTCTGCGCCGGGCTTGTTCACCCTGTGGCGGCAGCGGGTCAAGGCGAAGACCACGACCTGACGGGCCGCGCCGCGCGTTAGCCCTTGAGTTCGCCCGTCAGGTCCACCGGCCCGACCGCGCCCTTCAGCTTCGCGCGATAGATCACGACCGACTCGGCCACGCGCATCACATAGGTGCGCGTTTCGGCAAAGGGGATCATCTCGACCCAGTCCACGACATCCACATCCTCGCGGCGCGGGTCGCCGAACTGTTCGATCCAGTTGCGCGGACGCCCCGGCCCGGCATTGTAGCCCGAGGCGATCAGCGCGATCGAGGGGCCGAATTCCTCGACCAGCACCTTCAGATAGGCGGCACCCAGGGCAGCGTTATAGGCAGGATCGCTCGTCAGCCGTCCCTTCTCGAATGCGCGCCCGGTCTTCTGCGCCATCATCCGCGCCGTCTCGGGCATCACCTGCATCAGGCCACGTGCACCGGCGGAACTGATTACAGTGGGATCGAACTCACTCTCACGGCGCGCAATCGAAAGGGCCAGGGCACGGCTGACGGGCAATCCGTCGGGGATAAGATCCGTCACCGGGAAATAGGCCCGCGGAATGATGACGCCCTGTTCGGCGGCTTCCTTGCCGATCAGGACGGCCAGATGCGGCTCGCCGCGCGCCAGCGCCATCTCGCCCAGTTGCGCAAGCCCTGTGGCGTCCAGACCTTCGGCAAGGTGCAACAGGAACCGCTTCGCATTCGTGCGGTCGCCCGCGCGCAGGAACAGCACTGCCGCCTCGAACACCGACGACCGGGCGAAGGCCGCGCCCTTCCAATCGGCGAGCGCCTCTTGCCCGAGGATCGACGCCTTGAGCGGCACACCCGCCCGTTCCGAAGCGAGAAGGCCATAGTAGGCGGTCTGGAATTCTGCCGCCCGCTCATAGGCGGCCTGCGCCTCGGCGGGACGGTTCAGCGCCTCCAGCGCCCGGCCCTGCCAATAGGCGGCGCGCGAGAGGCTGATCGGGGTCGCGACCGCCGCGCCAAGCGCCTGGAAGTGCTGCAACGCGGCCTGCGCATCGCCAAGCGAGCGCAGCGCGACGAAGCCCGCCACGAATTCGAGGTCGGCATAGTCCGGCCCACCGGCGAGGTGGTGCGACGCCGCCACGCGATAGGCCATGCGCGGGTCGCCGTCCCGCAACAGCCGTCGCGCCAGCAACGCCCGCCGATCCGCCCATTCCTCGGGCCGCCCCAGCGTCTCGGCGCTGTCGCTCGTCTCAACAATCAGCGTCGCGGCGTCCTCGTAGCGGTCCTTGCGCATCCGCCACACGAACCGCTCATAGGCCAGGCCCGGATCAGAGGCGAGCGACGCCGGCACCGCCTTCAGCTTGCCATCCACCCCGGGCGCATCGTCGCGCAGCGCCATCCGCGCTTCGGCGAGGCGCCGCCAGCCATCGTCGACACGGGGAAGCATCCGCTGCGCCTCGACCGCCTCGCCTTCCCACAGCAACCGGTCAAGCCGCCGCTCGTGAAGCGCGGCAAGTGCCGACGGATAGGCTGCAAGCAGCGTCGTTTCCTGGTCGCTGGTGAACGAGAGCGCAATCCAGGCGCGCATCGCTTCCGCCTGCGCATCTTCGGCCCGCCCCAATGCGGCATAGGCGCGGATCAAGGCAAACGACCCTTCCACCGTCTCCGGCTGGCCCGAGGCGAACCATGCCAGCACGCGCTCGGGGTTTGTTGACCGGGCGACCGCTTCCTCGCCCTTGCGCCGAAGCAGCGCCAGACCCGGCCAGTCCGGACGGCGAGCGAGAAAATCCTCGTACTCGGTCAGCGTTCCTTCACCGTCCCGCAGTTTGCTCCACCGCACGATGTCCTGCGCGATCGGGCCTTGCGCGGCGGCCTCGGCCCCAGCCCAGTCCTTTGCCGCGACATCGGCCATCGCGGCGCGCAGCGCGCCTGCCTCATCCGCATGCGCAGCGACAGGCAGCATCAACGAAAGCGCCAGCGCCACCGGGCGCAGACGCGGGCGGAAGGAAACGAGACGAAGCATCGACATGGCGCTTCTTTTGCCCTGCCGCCCCCCGCCCCGCAACACACAATCGCGACAGTCGGCTTCCCTCTCGGGCGGGGCCTGTTGGCAAGCCCCGTCCCGCCCGATAGAAGGCGCCATTTGCAGCCGGGACGACTCAGCCGTCGCCCAGAACCGAAGGAGACGCGTGCCATGATCAAAGGGTCAATTCCTGCCCTGGTGACGCCGTTCAAGAACGGCGCTCTGGATCTCGATACGCTGAAACGGCTGGTGGACTGGCAGATCGAGCAGGGCTCGACACGGGCTGGTTCCGGTGGGCACCACGGGCGAAAGCCCGACGCTGAGCCATGAAGAGCACGAGACCGTGGTGGCCGAGGTGGTCAAGGCCGCGCGCGGCCGCGTGCCGGTGATCGCTGGCGCAGGGTCGAACAACACCGTCGAAGGCATCCGCCTGATCCGCCACGCCGAGGCGGTGGGTGCCGACGCGGCGCTGGTCGTGACGCCCTATTACAACAAGCCGACGCAGGCCGGGCTGATCGCGCATTTCACCGCGCTGCACGACTGCTGCACGCTGCCGATCATCATCTACAACATCCCCGGCCGGTCGGTCGTCGACATGACGCCCGAAACGATGGGCACGCTGGCGAAACTGCCGCGCATCGTCGGGGTCAAGGACGCGACCGGCAAGATCGAGCGTGTCAGCCAGCAGCGCGCGACCTGCGGGGCGGATTTCATCCAGCTGTCGGGCGAGGATGCGACGGCGCTCGGCTTCAACGCGCATGGCGGGGTGGGCTGCATCAGCGTGACCGCGAACGTCGCGCCGCAAGCTTTGCGCCGAGTTCCAGGCGGCGACGCTGGCGGGCGACTATGCCAAGGCGCTGGCCTATCAGGACCGGCTGATGCCGCTGCACGAGGCGATCTTCTGGAACCGGGGCTGGCCGGCGCGAAATACGGCCTGTCGCTGCCTGGGCCTGTGCTCCGAAGAGGTGCGCCTGCCGCTGGTCGGGCTGACCGAAGGCACCAAGGCGCGCATCGACGCCGCGATGCGCCACGCGGGCCTGCTCAACTGATGGACCGCAGCCCGCAGGGGCTGCGCGCCCAGGACTGCCGGCGACCATGACGCCCAACGCGCTTGGCAGCCTGTGGATGGTCGCGGCGATGGCGGGTTTCGCTGTCGAGGACATGTTCCTGAAGTCGGCCGCACGGGAATTGCCGGTGGGCCAGATCCTGATGATGTTCGGGGGTGGCGGCATGATCGGTTTCGCCATCCTTGCTGCGCGACGGGGCGAAGCCGTTCTGCACCCCGCCATCCTGACGCCGGTGCTTCTGATCCGCTGCGTATTCGAGGTGGCGGGGCGTCTATTCTACACGCTCGCGATTGCCTTCACGCCCCTGTCCAGCGCCTCGGCGATCCTTCAGGCGACACCGCTTGTTGTCGTCATGGGTGCTGCGCTGATCTTCGGCGAAAAGGTGGGCTGGCGGCGATGGACGGCCATCCTCGTGGGCTTCGTCGGTGTTCTTGTCATCCTGAGACCGGGGGTCGAGGGCTTCACGGCCCTGTCGCTGCTTGCGGTGCTGGGGACGCTTGGGTTTGCGGGACGCGACCTTGCCACGCGGGCGGCGCCTGCGATCCTGTCGAACCTGCAACTGGGCATCTATGGCTTTGCCATGATGGTGCCCACGGGCGCAGCCCTTTTGGCGTTTTCGGGCGGCGCGGCCGTTCCGTCTGCCACCGCCGCGCTGCAACTCGCTGCCGCGACAGGTGTCGGAGTGGCCGCCTATTACTCGCTGACGGTCGCGATGCGAACGGGAGAAGTCTCGGTCGTCACGCCGTTCCGGTATACGCGCCTCGTCTTTGCGCTGGTCCTTGGCATCCTGGCCTTTGGCGAGCGTCCCGATGCGCTGACCTTGCTGGGTAGCGCGATCATCGTGGCGAGCGGCTTGTATACGCTGCTGCGCACCCGCCGTATCAACCGGGCGAATCACGCCCGGACGACCGAATGACCCGGCAGGAAAATACTTAACTATTTGATAATGAATATCTAATCGGGAAACGGCCAAGGGTGGCGCGAGTGACTGTCGCACTGGCTGCGCCAGCGCCTCGCGCTTGCCCCAGACGTGACGAAAAAATGGCAAAATCCGGGTTCTTCTTGGGCAGCACGGCCAGAAGGCCCTCGACTGTCATCCAGAAAGGAGATTGCCAATGTTCATGCAGCCCCCTGCCCGCTTCGCCCCTGCCGAGGCGGCGCCCTCTGTCTTTGGCCTGCTCGGCCCGACGCTGATCGAGACCGAAACCGGCTGGCGGCCGGCAAGCACGCTTGCCCGCGGCGACAGGCTTTACAGCTTCGATGGCGGCCTGCGCCGCGTCGTCGCGCTCGGACACGAATGGCTGATGCCCGGCACGACCGACATCGTGCACCTGCCCGGAGGACTTCTGGGCGCGATGGACGACGTGCAGTTGCTTCCGATGCAGCGTCTCCTCGTCGATACCTGGACCAGCCTGCCGGATGTGGTGGTTGCGTTGGTTCCCGCTCGCGCCGCCGATGTCATCGGTGCCTCGCTTCGCCCGCTGACGGCCCCCATCGAGGTCGTGACCCCGGTTTTCGAGGACGAGGAGGCCATCTATGCGAGTGGAGGGCTTCTCGTCCACTGTCCGGGCATCCGAAGCGGCGCAAAACCGGTCGAGGGCGGGTTCTTCCCCTGCCTTGATCTGGACCGCGCGCGCATGGTGCTTTTGGCCCGTGATAACAGCTGATCCGACCAGACAACGGCGGGGTCAGTCCCGCCGTTTCCGTACTTCAACCTGGCTCAGGCGGACCTGGCGCAACGCCTCGATGAACAGGGCGCTGAGCAAGCCGAAGTTGATGAACCCGTTCGCTGCCTCCATCCCCGACAGGATCCGCCATTGCGTCGGCAGGATGATGTCGCCCAGCCCAAGGGTGGTGAACATCACGATCGAGAAATAGACGCATTCCTCGAGCGTTCGGAAAGCGCCCAAGGCGTAGTAGGCGCCGGCCCAGACCCAGACGCTCGCCGTAATCACCCCGAGCAGCCAGATCGAGACCGCCGCCACCAGCACCACAAGCTTCAGGCGGTGCGGCTCGCGCAAGAGCCAGTGATGCGACTTGACGAAGCCCACCTCAAGCAGCATCGCGGCGATGGCCGCCATCGTGATATTCACGATGAGCAGGATCGATCCTACGGCAATCTGAACCAGCATCACGTTCCTCTCAGCGCGCCCGCGTCAGAAGGCCCACTCGGCATCCTCGGTAAAGCAGATCGTCAGCCACCGGTTCGGCCCATCGCCCCCCAAGGCTAGGCCGACCTCGTCGCGGATCGCGTCCAGTTGCGAAATGCTTTGCACCGGCCATCCGGGCGGAACAAGGAAATGTATCTCGATCAGCACCGAACGACCCACCCGCGCGACGTAGGTATAGGCATCGGCAAAGCCATGCGACGCCACGGCGTCAGCAGCGGCCCGCGTGACCCGGTCGTCCAGATCGCGTGGCGCGACAAGAAAGATGTCTGACACCGCGCGGCGCAGATCGCCGAAGGGCAGCGGCAGGATCACCACACAGACCAAGGCAAGAATCGCCGGATCGACATAGGGCTGCCATGGTTCCCAGGAGGTGCCCGTCATTGCCTGTCCCGCGACAAAGGCCGCCAGCAGCGCCGAGGTGATCGCGCCCGACATGATCCAGCCTTTGGCATCAAGCGCCACGAACATCGACCCGAGCCGGGCATTCTGGCGCCGCTGCCACCAGGCCATGAAAAAGCAGATCACCGCGACCACGACGGCATAGATGATCGCCCAGCCGAACGCCAATTCGGTTCCGCCCTCGCTCAGCAGGATCAGCGCGCTGGCCAGCGCGTAAAGGACGGCAAGCGTCAGAAGCGTGCTGTTCAGCGCCAGCACCATCGGCTCCAGATGCCAGAAGCCGAACTGGTGGCGCACCCGGCCCGGGGCATCCTCGTCCCGCTTCAGCGCATCGCGCAGGATCAGGCGCGTCACGAGCAGGGCCAGCCCGCCCATCGTCGCGTCAATCAGCGCATAGACACCATCGAACAGGATCGAGAACGAGCCGGACACGATGCCGAAGACGATCCCTGCCGCTGCAATCACCAGCGTGGCCGTCACCGAGGTCAGCAGAAGGTTCTGCTCCAGCCTGCCCCTGACCTCGACTGCCCGCATCACACCTCCACCACACCTTGCGGAAAACGCTAGCAGCCGCCCCGGTGGCGGGCAATGCTGTGGCGCGCACGGAAGAGGGCAAGAGGGATCGACAATGGCGGATCAACCGGATCTAGGCAGTATCACGCGGGCGAACCGCGATGCATGGAACGCCTCCGCCCCGCTGCATGCACAGGGCGAAAGCTGGGCCGCGCTGGATGCGGGCTTTGCCAAGCCCGGTTTCTCGACCCTCGATCCCACGCTGACCGACGCGCTTCAGCGGCTAGGGTTGCACGGCAAACGGGTCGTCCAGATCGGCTGCAACAACGGTCGCGAAATCCTGTCCTGCCTTTCGCTCGGGGCGTCCGAGGGCCTGGGGATCGACCAGTCGGAGGCTTTCCTCTCTCAGGCCGCGCATCTTGCGGCGCGTTCCGGTCTGGCCTGCCGGTTCCTCTGCTCCGACATCTACGCCCTGCCGCCCGATACGCCACGCGAGTTCGACCTCGCCCTCGTCACGATCGGCGTGCTTAACTGGATGCCCGATCTGCCCCGCTTCTTCGACACAGCGGCGAGCCTGCTCCGCCAGGGCGGCACGCTCGTGATCTACGAGACGCACCCATTTCTCGAGGTCTTCGATCCGACCGGCGACGATCCCTTCACCCCGGCAACTTCCTACTTCCGAAGCGCCCCCTTTGTCAGCGCCGAAGCGCTGGTCTATGACGGATCAGAAGCACCGCCCGCACCGCCCTCCTACTGGTTCGTCCACACGCTCGGGACGATCCTGAACGCCTGTGTCGGGTCCGGGCTGAGCCTTTCGCGCTTCGACGAATTCCCCCATTCCAACCGGGAGACCGATTACGACAAATACGAGGGTCGCGAGGCGCAAGTGCCCATGTGCTACCTGCTCGAGGCTCGCAAGACCTGACCGCCACTGGACTCGCCCGCCCCCCTCGCCTATTTCGACCCCACCATGGCCCCAAAATCCGATCCCAACTCCAAGCTGATCGCCGAAAACCGGCGCGCGCGGTTCGACTACTTCATCGAAAGCGATCTTGAAGCCGGGATCATGCTGTCGGGCTCCGAGGTGAAAGTCCTGCGCCAGGGCGGGGCGAACATCGGCGAAAGCTATGCCAGCGTCGAAGGCGGCGAGCTGTGGCTGATCAACGGCTACATCGCGCCCTATCTTCAGGCCAAGACCTGGGGTCACGAAGAACGGCGGCGCCGCAAGCTGCTGGTCAGCAAGAAGGAACTGAGCCGTCTGTGGAACGCGACCGCGCGCGAGGGCATGACGATCGTGCCGATCGCAGATGTACTTCAACGACCGCGGCATCGTGAAGCTGAAGCTCGGCAT
The DNA here is from genome assembly GCA_963736565.1 of uncultured Alphaproteobacteria bacterium. Lineage (GTDB taxonomy): Bacteria > Pseudomonadota > Alphaproteobacteria > Rhodobacterales > Rhodobacteraceae > Aliitabrizicola. The sequence continues at coordinate 167,554 of CAVTOW010000005.1, read as the reverse complement.
CGCCAAGGGCAAGAAGCTGGCCGACAAGCGCGAGACCGAAGCGAAGCGCGACTGGGACCGGGAAAAAGCCCGACTGTTGAAGCAGAACAGCCAATAGACGCTTTTCGCTGACTTTTTTGCAAAGTTTGGCATATAGTCCCCGGACCCGGCGTCTGGGGGCAGGCGACCGGGGGTTGTAAATCGGCCCTAGGGAATCGTGGAATGGAACAACTGATCCTTCAGATCATCGCTGGCGCCGTTGGCGGCAACGCTGCCGGGAAGTCAATGAAGTCGTCCGGTATGGGGACGCTCGGCAACTCCATCGCGGGCCTCGTCGGCGGCGGCGTTCTGGGACAGATCGTGACGATGCTGTTCTCGGCGGGCGCGGTCGAGGCGGCGGCGGCGCGGCAGGGTTCGACCTTGCCTCGATCGTCACCAGCGTTGCCTGTGGCGGCGTCGGCGGCGCGGTCCTGACTGCTGTCATCGGCATGCTCAAGAACCGCAGCGCCTGACACTGTTGCGCGCGGGAGCCGTCCCGCGCGCACACCGCTCGGCCTGACCCGTCTTGCCCAGACCGCCTTTGCCCCGCTATGGGTGGGCATCACCCGCGGGAGGGCAGCATGGCCGCAGACGACCCCAAAACGCTGGTTTCGACCGACTGGCTGGAAGCGCACCTGCAAGGACCCCGACCTGCGGGTGCTCGACGCCTCCTGGTATCTGCCGGATGCGGGCCGCGACGCGAAGGCCGAATACGTGGCCGCCCACATCCCCGGCGCGCGGTTCTTCGACATCGACGAGATCTCCGACCAGCGCTCGGCCCTGCCGCACATGGCCCCGCCGCCCGAAAAATTCATCAGCCGGATGCGCGCGATGGGCGTGGGCGACGGGCATCAGGTGGTGGTCTATGACGGCGCGGGCATCTTCTCGGCGCCGCGCGTCTGGTGGACCTTCCGCCTGATGGGCAAGACCGACGTGGCCGTGCTGGACGGCGGCTTCCCGAAGTGGCGGGCCGAGGGGCGCGAGATCGAGGACATGCCCCCGATCGTCGCGCGACCGCCACATGACCGTCCAGCGCCAGAACCACGCTGGTCAAGGACGTGACGCAGGTCGCCCATGCCGCCAAGCTGGGCGAGGCCGAGATCATCGACGCCCGGTCCGCCGCCCGCTTCCGGGGCGAGGCGCCGGAACCGCGCCCCGGCCTGCGCGTCGGGCCATATTCCCGGGTCGAAGAACGTCCCCTTCGCCGACGCTGCTGAACCCCGACGGCACGATGAAGGACGCCCGCCGAGCTGCGCGCGGTGTTCGAGAGCGCCGGGGTCGACCTGACGAAACCCGCGATCACCACCTGCGGATCGGGCGTGACGGCCGCGATCCTCAGCCTGGCGCTGGAACGGATCGGGCACCGCAACCATGCGCTCTATGACGGCTCCTGGGCCGAATGGGGCATGTATGACGACCTGAAGGTCGCGAAGGGATAGACCGATGCTGCGACGCGCTGAAGCCGCAGCCGCAGGACAAGATCCTGCAACTGATCGCAGATGTTCCGCGACGATCCGCGGACCGACAAGATCGACCTCGGCGTCGGCGTCTACAAGGACGCGACCGGCCTGACCCCGGTGATGCGCGCGGTGAAGGCGGCCGAGAAGAAGCTGTGGGAGACCGAGACGACCAAGACCTACACCGGTCTGGCGGGCGAGCCTGCCTTCAACGCCGCGCTGTCGCGCTGATCCTGGGCGATGCCGTCGCGCCGGACCGGATCGCCGCGGTGGCCACGCCCGGCGGCACCGGCGCGATCCGGCAGGCGCTGGAACTGATCCGGCTGGCCGCGCCCGAGGCGACGGTCTGGCTGTCGAACCCGACCTGGCCGAACCATCCGTCGATCATCAACTACCTCGGCATGCCGATGGCGGAGTATCGCTATTTCGACGCCGAGACGCGCGGGCGTCGACTTCGCCGGGCATGATGGCCGACCTTGGCCGGCGTCAAGGCGGGCGATGTGGTGCTGCTGCACGGCTGCTGCCACAACCCGACCGGCGCGAACCTGACGCTGGCGGAATGGGCAGCGGTGGCCGACCTGCTGCACGCGCAAGGGCGCGATCCCGTTCGTCGACCTCGCCTATCAGGGCTTCGGCGACGGGCTGGAGGAGGATGCGGCCGCCACCCGGCTGATCGCGGCGCGCTTCCCGGAAGTGCTGATCGCCGCGTCCTGCTCGAAGAACTTCGGCATCTACCGCGAACGGACCGGCCTGCTGATCGCGCTTGGCACAGCCGCGACAGCGCGGCGGCGGTGCAGGGCAACCTCGCCTTCCTGAACCGGCAGAACTACTCCTTCCCGCCCGACCACGGCGCGCGGCTGGTGACGATGATCCTCGAAGATCCCGCGCTGACGCGCCGACTGGAAGGCGGAACTGGAGGAGGTGCGGCTGAACATGCTGACGCCTGCGCCAGTCGCTGGCCGACGAGCTGCGCCGCGCTGACCAACTCCGACCGCTTCGACTTCGTCGCCACAGCATCGCGGCATGTTCATCCGCCTGGGCGCGACCGAGGCGCAGGTGGAGCGGATGCGCGACGAGCGCGGCATCTACATGGTCGGCGACTGCCGCATCAACATCGCCGGGCTGAACGCGCAGACCGTGCCGGTCCTCGCCCGCGCCATCGCCGACATCGTCGCCTGACACCACGCCGGAAATGAAATCGGCCCGGATGCGGGGAGGATCGCATCCGGGCCGTCGTGCTGCGCGGGGGAGGACCGCGCATGGTCTCGGGCCGGGATAGCGCCCCGGCCCGACCGTTTCGTCAGGTCGTGTAGGCGCGCTCGCCATGCTCGGCGAGGTCGAGACCCTCGCGCTCGGCTTCCTCGCTGACGCGCAGGCCGATCGATCATGTCCAGCCACCTTGTAGAGGATGAACGAGCACGATGCCGCACCAGACGATGGTGATCACGCACGGCCTGGATCTGGGTGTAGAGCTGCCCGCCCATCGACGCCGAGCCGTAGCCGATCCCGCCGAAAGCTGTGCGGTCGACGATCGCCGGTGCCGAGCGCGCCGACGATGCCGCCGACGCCGTGGATGCCGAACACGTCGAGGCTGTCGTCATAGCCCATCCGGTGCTTCACGACCGCCACGAAGAAGTAGCAGACGACGCTGCCGACTGCGCCCGAGGAAGATCGCGCCCATCGGCCCGGCGAAGCCCGCAGCCGGGGTGATCGCGACCAGACCGGCCACCATGCCCGAGGCGGCGCCCAGCATCGAGGCCTTGCCGCGCGAACAGCATGTCGATGCATCGACCCAGGCCAGGATCGCGGCCGCGGTCGCGATGAAGGTGTTGATCATCGCCAGCGTCGTGCCGCCGTTGGCTTCGAGGTTGGACCCGGCGTTGAAGCCGAACCAGCCGACCCACAGCATCGACGCGCCGATCATGGTCATCGTCATCGAATGCGGGGCCATGTTGTCCTTGCCGAAGCCGATGCGCTTGCCGAGCACGCAGGCAGCCGACGAGGCCCGCGATACCGGCGTTGATGTGGACCACGGTGCCGCCGGCGAAGTCGAGCGCGCCCCAGCCGATAGATCAGGCCGTCCGAATCCCAGACCATGTGGGCGATCGGGAAGTAGACGAACGTCACCCAGAGCGCCGACGAAGAGCAGCACCGCCGATGAACTTGATCCGTTCGGCAAAGGCGCCGATGATCAGGGCGGGCGTGATCGCGGCGAAGGTCATCTGGAAGGCGATGAAGACGTATTCCGGGATGACGTAGCCCGCGCTGAAGGTCGCCGCCATGGAGTCGGCGCGTGACGCCCGCAGGAACAGCTTGCCCAGGCCGCCCCAGTAGGCCGACGGCGCGCCGCCGAAGGCCAACGAGTAGCCGTAGAACACCCAGATCATCATGACCAGCGCGGCGATCGACGGTGGTCTGCATCAGCACCGACAGCATGTTCTTGGTGCGCACGAGGCCGCCGTAGAACAGCGCCAGGCCCGGCAGCGATCATGAACAGCACCAGCACGGTCGAGATCATCATCCAGGCGACGTCGCCCTTGTCCATGACGGGCACGACTTCGGCCACCGCTTCGGTCACCGTCTCGGTCGCTTCGGCCGTGGCCTCCTGCGCCCAGGCCGGCAGGGCTGGCAAGCACGGCGCGGCACGCGCGGCAAGGCCCAAGGATTTCATCCAGTTTGTCATTGTCCGTGTTCTCTTTCCCCGCTGGCCCGTCACAGCGCATCGTCATCGGTTTCGCCGGTGCGCACCCGCACGGCATGCTCGACGTCCAGCACGAAAATCTTTCCGTCGCCGATCTTGTCGGTCTTGGCGGTGCTGCGGATCGTCTCGACGACCTGCTCGGCCAGGCTGTCGCTGACACGACGATCTCGAGCCGGACCTTCGGCACGAAGTTCACGGCGTATTCGGCGCCGCGATAGATTTCGGTATGGCCGGACTGCGATGCCGAAGCCCTTGATCTCGGTCACCATCATGCCGCGCACGCCGATGGCGGTCAGCGCCTCGCGGACCTCCTCGAGCTTGAACGGCTTGATTGCTGCAATGATGAGTTTCACGTCGATCCCCTTCCGTTTGGCCGAGCGCCCGATGCGGGGCCTACGCGGCCACAGAAGGCGGCCATCGCGGCGCAGCACAAGGAAGCGGACGGGACCTGTGCACGGCTTCGCGGGCGATCTTTGCCCGTTTTTTGCACTTTTTGTGCGCATTGCCTAATTTTTAGGCACATGCTCAGGACGCGAATCGTCGACGACGCTGCTCCACATTCCGTGCGAGGCCGCGATACACTGCCGGCAAAACGAAGCGCGCGCAACGAACGGGCGGACGAGGCATGAGCATGACGGACGACGGGCGGCCGCCCTTGGTCGCGGACAGGCGGTATGTCGCCGCCGCAGAAGGCGGCGGCACCGCCGTCGGGCGGCGGTAGCGGCGGCGGCCGCAAGCCGCCCGCCGGCCAAGCGCAAGCCCGCGCCGCGGCGCAGGCCGCCGCGGCCGCAACCCGATCCTCGGGTTCTTCGGGGGCATCTTCGCGCTGGATCTTGCGGCGTGGTCTGGGCGCATCGGCTGGCGCGTGGCCTTCGATGGTGGCGCTCGTCGTCGGTCGGTGCACGCTCTACTTCTACGCGCAAGCTGCCCGACGTCGACCGACCTGCTGGACGGCCGCGCGCGCGGGTCGGTCACCATGCTGGACCGCAACGGCGAGGTCTTTGCCTGGCGGGGCGAGACCTTCGGCGGCCAGATCGACGCCGACACCGTCTCGCCCAACCTGCGCAACGCCGTGGTCGCGACCGAGGACAAGCGGTTCTACTGGCATTTCGGCATCAGCCCGCGCGGCATCGCCAGCGCGATCCGCATCAACCTGGCCGAAGGGCGCGGCCCGCTGGAGGGCAACGGCGGGTCGACCATCACCCAGCAGGTGGCCAAGCTGCTGTGCCTTGGCGTCGCCTATGACCCGACGCAGTGGAAATCCGAGGCCGACTACGAGGCCGACTGCCGCCGGGCGGCATCTGGCGCAAGATCAAGGAAGTGCCCTTCGCCATGGCGATGGAGGCGAAGTATTCCAAGGAACGAGATCCTGACGATCTACCTCAACCGCGCCTATCTGGGCGCCGGCGCGCGCGGCTTCGAGGCGGCGGCGCAGCGCTATTTCGGCAAATCGCGCCAATGAGGTCGACCCCGGCCGAGGCGGCGATGCTGGCGGGCCTGCTGAAGGCGCCGTCCACTACGCGCCGACCAACAACCTGGAACGCGCGCACGACCGGGCCGACGTCGATCGTCGGGCTGATGGAGGAGCAGGGCTATCTGACCGCGGCCGAGGCCGACGAGGCGCGCGCCAACCCGGCGCAGCTGTCCGAGGCGGCCGCAGCCCGAGTCGGGCGGCTTCTTTGCCGACTGGGTGATGGAGACGCGGCCCGGCTTTCCTGACCCGCGACACGACCGAAGACGTGATCATCCACACGACGCTGGACCAGCAGCTGCAGAAGGCGGCCGAAGAGGCGCTGGCCGGGTCTTCGAGACCAAGGTCAAGGACGGCTCCAAGGCGCAGGCGGCCATCGTGGTGATGTCGCGCCGACGGCGCGGTGCGCGCCATGGTGGGCGGGCGCAAGATCGACGCAGCGCGGGTCGTTCAACCGCGCGACCCAGGCGCTGCGGCAGACCGGATCGGCCTTCAAGCCCTTCGTCTATGCCGCGGCGCTGGACCTGGGCTATTCAGCCCGCTGGACTATCGTCGAGGACAGCCCGCTGACGCATCAACATCGCCGGGTCCGGCCCCTGGTCGCCGCAGAACTACGACAAGGAATTCCAGGGCATCGATCACCCTGACCGCAGGCCCTGGCGGAAAGCCGCAACATCCCGGCCGTGCGGGTGTCCGAGGCGGTGGGGCGCGATCTGGTGCGCGCAGGTCGCCACCGATTTCGGCGTGAAGAGCGATCTTGCCGCGGGTCCGGCGCTGGCGCTGGGCGTGTCGGAAGCGACGCTGATCGACATGACGGGGGCCTATGCGGGCATCCTGAACGGCGGGTCGTCGGTGCAGCCCTATGGCCTGGTCGAACTGCGCCTGCAGGGCGACGACGACGCCGCTGATCGGCGCAGGAGGCGGGCATGGGCGAGCGGGTGATCTCGGAACAGGCGGCGCGGGAGCTGACCTACATGATGACGCAGGTGGTCGAGACGCGGCACCGGCGCGCCGCGCGCGGCTGGACGACCGCGCAGGTGGCGGGCAAGACCGGCACCACCCAGGCGCGCCCGCGATGCCTGGTTCGTCGGCTTCTCCGCCGACTATGTGGCCGGCGTCTGGATGGGCTACGACGACAACACGCCCGCTGACCGGCGTCACGGGCGGCGGGCCTGCCGGCCGAAATCTGGCACGAGGTGATGGTGCGCGTGCACGAGGGGGTGCCGCCTGCACCGCTGCCGATGATCATCCCCGAACCGCGCACTCCCGCCGCACGGTGCGGCGGCGACCACGATCCGGCCGACGCCGCGACCGCAGGCCGCCAGCACGCAAGGCCGACAAGCCGGACATGGCCGAGAATATCCTGCGCGAGGTGCTGGGCGCGCTTCGGCGGCAACCTAGGCAACGAACCTGACGGGGCGCAGCCGTCGGCCTGCCACGGTCGCGTCAGGTGTCTGCAGCTCTGCGACCAGCGCGTCGATGTTGCCGCCCTGCGCGTCGAGCATCGCGCCGATCTCGGTGCGCTCGCGAGGACAGCATGTTCACCCCTTCGATGATGATGTTGAAGAACAGCGGCCTTCCCGACTTGTCCGACACGTGCCAGCGCACATCGAACGGCGCCTCGCCCTGCAGGAAGGCGATCGAGATCACCTCGATAGTAGCTCTTGACCGGGCGCGCGCCGGTCGACCTCGATCCGCCCGCCGATGAACTCGCGGAACCGCCGGCCGTACTTGCGCGAGATGTAGCCCTGGTAAGCCTTGGTGAAGGCCTGCAACTGCGCCTGGCTGGCGGCCGCGCCGCCGGGCCCAGCGCCGACCGCGCGATCACCGGCACGTCCGCATAGCGCACGAAGATCGCCTCGAACTGGCTCAGCATGCGCGCTTCCGGACCCGCCCGAGTTGATGACGCGGTTCACCTCGGCCACCACCTGGTCGATCAGCCCGCGCGCCTGATCGGTCGCTCAGGGCCTGTGCCGGACCGGGAAGCCCTGCGGCGCTGAAGGCCACCAGCCCGGCGAGTCCCAGGCCAAGCACGTCTCTGCGTGTCAGATCATTCTCCATAGGGGTCCTCATACGGATCGACGAAATCGCCTTCGCCCTCGGTTTTCTGCCCCAGCTCGAACCGTCTGCTGTCCAGATAGAGCAGCCGTGACTGCGCGTAGCTGTCGGCGCTTTCGTAAAGAATGGAATCAATCGTCTTCGAGAAACGATACCGCCGCCCAAGCCCCGCCGCCACCTGAATGCCGGTTGCCGCGTTGGCCTCGGCGGTGGGAAGAATGTAGCGCAGCGGATCATAGACGACGTCGACGACAATTCCCGCCGTATCGCGCAGCGTCGACGGCCCGGCAAAGGGCAGTTCGAGGAACGGCCCCTCGCGCACGCCCCAGACGGCGAGAGTTTCGCCGAAATCGGTGCGCAGGTCGGGAATGCCGATCGCCGTCGCAGGGTCGAACAGGCCACCGATGCCGACGGTGCTGTTCACCGCAAAACGCATGGTGTTGACGACCGCGTCATCAAGCCGGGCCTGCAACAGGTTGTTGGCGACGTTCCCCGGCTGGCCGAGGTTGAGCGCGAAGTTCTGGATCCCCTGGCGGATCGGGCCGGGCACGACCACGCCATAGGCATTCGCCGTCGGGCGGACCGCCGCCCTGTCCAGCGACTTGTTGAAATCGTGGATTGCCCGGTTCGTCGGCTCCAGCGGGTCATAGACCCCCGCCTCGGGCTTGGGTCCGCACGCCGTCAGGATCCCCATGGACAGAACCACGGCGATCACCGGCAACAGGCGACGCGGCAAGGCCGGGCGGGTCAGGCGGTCATGGGTCGGCATGGTCCTCTCTCTCAGCGGTCGAGAGCGTCTGATCATAGCGTTGGGGCGGAATAGGCAAGCTGTAAGGTGCATGGTTCGGCAAGACAACGCCCAACCGTGGCAGCAGGATGACGCTTTGCGCGCAATGGCTGTGCATCTGCACCGGGAACCCGCCACAGATTTTCCGAAGGTTGCCCGGCGGCGGCGCTGTCGCTAGCGTCTGCCCCAAGCCAACGGAGGATTCCATGTCTTCGATCGAAACCCGCCTAGCAGAGCTTGGTGTGACCCTGCCGGATGCCCCCGCACCGGCAGCAAATTACGTGCCGTTCGTCGTGACGGGGAACATCGTTCACGTCTCGGGGCAGATCAGCCAGGATGCGGGCGGCCTTATCAAGGGTCGCCTCGGCGCAGATATGGACGTGGCGGCGGGCGCGGCGGCAGCACAGCGCTGCGCGATCAGCCTTCTTGCCCAGTTGCGCAACGCCGTGCGGCGGCGACTGGTCGCGGGTCGTGCGTGCCGTGAAACTGACGGGCTTCGTCAATTCGACGGCCGACTTCACCGATCAGCCAAAGGTGATCAACGGCGCGTCGGACTTCATCGTGGCGGTTATGGGCGATGCCGGGCGCCACGCACGATCGGCCGTGTCTGCAGCCAGCCTGCCGCTTGGCGTGGCGGTCGAGATCGAGGGCATCTTCGAGATCCGTCCGTGACAACAGCCCGTCCCGCTGCCCGATGCCTTCCTGAGCGTCCCCATCGCTCACCGCGCGCTGCATGACCGCGCCGAAGGTCGGCCCGAGAACTCGCGGGCCGCTGTGCGCGCGGCGGTGGCGGCGGGTTATGGACTCGAAATCGACGTGCAACTGTCCGCAGACGGGCAGGCGATGGTGTTCCATGACGAAGAGCTGGATCGCCTGACCGCCGCGCAGGGACCCGTCAGTGCGCGCACGGCGTCGGAACTGGGCGCCATCCGGCTGACCGACGCCGAGGACGGCATTCCGACCCTGCCCGAAGTGTTGTCGCTCGTCGGCGGTCGCGTGCCGCTGCTCATCGAGATCAAGGACCAGACAGGCGACATGTCGCTTTCCGATGGCCGCCTCGAGGGGGCGGTCGCCAGCGCGCTTGTGGGCTATCGGGGCCCTGTCGCGGTCATGTCCTTCAATCCGCACTCAATCGCCCACATGGCGCGCCTCGCCCCGGACCTGCCCCGGGGCCTCACGACCTCGGCCTATGACCCGGACGACTGGGCCCCGCTCGATCCCGCCATCTGCGAGCGCCTGCGCGCGATACCGGACTATGACAGAACGGGCGCATCTTTCATCTCGCACGAGGCCACCGACCTCGCCCGCCCCCGTGTCGCCGAGCTGAAGGCGAAGGGTGCCGCGATCCTGTGCTGGACGATCCGATCGCCTGAGGCCGAGGCGGCGGCCCGCCGGATCGCGCAGAATGTGACCTTCGAGGGGTATGCGGCGAAGCTGACGTAAGGCAGCGGTGCCTTCTGTCGTCCGCGCCCGATTGCAGCGGTCGACACCAGCGGCCCACCATCCGCCCCGTCAGAACCGCTCGGCCCGCAGAACCTCGCAATCGCTTACCGAGACGACGCCGATGTGCCGCTCCACCACCGCGAAAGCTGCCTCGAGCAGGGCGTCCAGCCGCTCGGGCCGGATCAGGCAGACCACCGCGACCATGCCGGAGCGGCCAACCTGCCCCTCGCGCGTCCACCGCCCCGAGCGGCCCGAGCCACCCAGAACGGGCAGCACCGTGAAACCCGAAACACCCGCCTTCTCCAGCGCCGCGGTCAGGCGCGTCTCCATCGGGGCCTCGATGATGATTTCCACGCGTTTCGCCTGATGCGTCTGCATCTCACCCTCCCGCCACGGCCAGCGCGACCGCCACATAGACCGGAATACCCACCGTCAGGTTGAACGGAAACGTCACCCCCAACGACAGCGTCAGATAGATCGCCGGGTCCGCCTCGGGCAGGGCCACGCGCATCGCTGCGGGCACGGCGATGTAGCTGGCCGAGGCAGCCAGCGTCATCATCAGCGCCACGCCCCCCGGGCTACAGCCCCAGCACCAGACCCATCGCAAGGCCCGCGACCGCCCCCACCAGCGGCATCGCGATGCCGAAGGCGACCGCGCCCAGCCCCAGCACGCCGCGCGCATTGCGCAGGCCCCGCCCGGCGACCAGCCCCATGTCCAGAAGGAACAGGCACAGCACCCCCTGGAATGGCGAGACGATGAAGCTCTCGATCCGCGCCATCCCGTCCGCCCCGGTGATCGCGCCGATCACGAAAGATCCCACCAGCAGAACGATCGACCCGTTCAACAGGATCTCGCGCCACAGTTCGGCATCCATCCGGCTTCCCCCGCCCGAGCGCGAGGCGAGCCAGAGCGCCGAGACGATGGCCGGCGCCTCCATCGCCGCCGCGACGGCGACCATGTAGCCCTCGGACGGAATGCCCCGCCCGGCCAGAACCGAGGTCGCCGTCACGAAGGTCACGATGCTGATCGAGCCGTAATGCGCGGCAACTGCCGCCGCATCCGTCACGCTCATCCGCGTCAGCACGCGCAAGAGCGCGAAGGCCACGAAGGGCAGCGCGAAGGACAGCAGGACACCGCCCGCCAGCGCCCCGATCAGCCGCCCTTCCAGACCGTGATCGGACACAGCGACCCCGCCCTTGAAGCCGATGGCGAAGAGAAGATAGATCGACAGCGCCTTGGCAGCGGCCTCGGGCACCGTCAGTTCGGACCGGGCGAGCGCCGCCAGAAGCCCCAGAACGAAGCACAGGATCACGGGCGACAGAAGATTGTCGGCCGCAAGCCCAAGGATATCGGTCATTCGGCGCCCCCGGTCCTTACGTCAAATCGCTACGAAACTCCGGCTGACGGGGTCGTACTGTTCCAGCCCCCCTTCGCCCGGTATCGGTCCACAGACCGTGAAGCGTCAGCCGTTCGTCGGCAAGTGCGCTGCGCACGAACGGGAATGTCATCAGGTTTTCGAGGCTGATCAGGACCGCCTCTTTCTCCATCGCCTGAACGCGTTGCCCGGCTTCGACATCTGCGGTGCGCTCGAACCCCGGCCTCAGGATGTCCATCCAGCGGCCCACGAAACTCGACGCCGCCTCAAGTTCCGGCGCGTGGCCAAGGCACATGTCATGGCAACCCTTGACCCCGCCGCAGTTCGAATGACCCAGCACCACGATATGCGCCACATGCAGCGCCGTGACCGCATATTCCACCGCCGCCGAGGTGCCGTGATACTGACCGTCGGGATTGAACGGAGGGACAAGGCTGGCGACGTTGCGGTGGATGAAGAACTCGCCCTCGTCCGCCCCGAAGATCGAGGTGACATGCACGCGGCTGTCGCAGCAGGAGATGATCATGGCGCGCGGCATCTGGCCGGCCTCGGCCAGCCGGCGATACCAGGCCTTGTTGTCCTGATAGGTGGTCGCGCGCCAGCCATGGAACCGCTGGATCAGATAGGCGGGCAGAGGTCTGACCTGCTCCATGGCGCGTCCTTCCGGGTCGTCACCGGCCTTCCTAGGATGCTGGTGCAGAAAATTCGAGCGGTTTCTTCCGCCCGCCGCAACCTTTTCTTCAGGACGCCCGGCAAAGGATCGTCGCGGGGTGCGTGAAGAAGGTGTCGGGTGAAATGGCAGGCAATGTAACGGCCTTGCGGCCGAAGGAACGTGTTCGGCTGGATGCAGAACCGATCGCGTCGATCTATCGCAATCTTGGAACCGCAGCGGCGGAACAGGTCGTGTCGCGCGCCCTGAGCGAAGTCGCCCTCACGGTGGCCACGCTGTCGGAACAGGTGCGGCGCCACGAGCTTGGCGATCTGCCGCGGCAACTGCGGCGGCTTCAGCGCATGTCGGAACACCTCGGCATGGTCAGCCTCGGCACGGTCGCGGCCGAGCTTCGCCTTTGCCTCGACCTTGGCGATCCAACGGCTTTCGCGGCCTTGTGGGCCAGACTGATGCGGATTGCCGAGCGCTCGCTTGCGACCGACAAGGATCTTCTCGACCGGCGGCTGTGACCACGCCGGGGCTTGCGGGCAGGCGGGCAGCGGTTAGGCTGGCAGGGCATTCCCAAGCTGGACCCGTCCCATGCCCCCCCGCTTTGCCGATCCGTCAAGTCCGTCCCGCCCGCTTCACATCGTTCCGCAGGACCGGCTCGATACGTGGCTGGCCGACCAACCCGAAGCGGCGCGCGGCTGGTTGAAGGCGAGCGGCTTCGGCGCGGCGCAAGGCGAGATCGCGCTGATCCCCGGCGAGGGCGGCGTTGCCGCTGCCGCGCTCGGGTTTGGCAGCGAGGGCCAGCGGGCGCGGGTCCGGTTCCAGGTGGCAAAGGCAGCGCAGACGCTGCCCGAAGGCGCGTGGCATCTCGTCGGTCCGCTTTCCCCACAAGAGCGCGACGAGGCGGCGCTTGGCTGGCTTCTGGGCGAGTATCGCTTCGACCGCTATCGGAAAGGCAAGGTTGCGAAGGCGCACCTTGTTTCCCCCGAAGGCTGCGATGCCGGGCGCCTGGAAATCATCGCTGCCGGCGAATGCCTGACGCGTGACCTCATCAACACGCCCGCCTCGGACCTTGGCCCCGAAGAGCTGGAAGAGGCCTTTGTGACGCTGGCGCAGCAGCACGGTGCAGCCCATGCCGCCATCCGGGGTGACGACCTGCTCGACCGGAACTTCCCCATGATCCATGCCGTGGGCCGCGCATCCGATCGTGCGCCGCGCCTGCTTGACCTGCGATGGGGCGACGAGGGGCCGGCACTGACGCTGGTGGGCAAGGGGGTCTGCTTCGATACCGGCGGGCTGGACCTCAAGCCGTCGGCCGGCATGCTGTTGATGAAGAAGGACATGGGCGGTGCCGCCACCGTGATGGGGCTGGCGCAGATGATCATGGCGCTGAACCTGCCGCTACGCCTGCGCGTTCTTGTCCCTGCGGTGGAAAACTCCGTTTCGGGCCGCGCGATGCGCCCGCGCGATATCCTGACCGCGCGCAACGGCCTGACGGTCGAGATCAACAATACCGATGCCGAGGGGCGGCTGATCCTTGGCGACACCCTCGCCTATGCGCAGGAGGAGAAGCCCGATCTGCTGATCTCGATGGCGACACTCACCGGCGCGGCCCGCGTGGCCCTGGGGCCTGACCTTGCGCCCTTCTATACGGACGACTCTGGCGTGGCAGCTGCGCTTGAAGCCGCCGCAGCCGAGGTCCGCGATCCCGTCTGGCGGATGCCGTTCTGGACGCCCTATGAACCGCTGATCGAACCGGGCATCGCCGATCTCGACAACGCGCCCTCGGGTGGCATGGCGGGGTCCATCACCGCGGCCCTGTTCCTGCGCCGCTTCGTCGGTTCGGCGCGCTACCTGCATTTCGACATCTACGGGCACCAGATGACGGACGCGCCGGGACGACCCAAGGGCGGCGTGGGCCAGGGGGCGCGGGCGGTGCTTCAAGGACTTCCGTCGATGCTTGGCCTCTGACGATGGATCGCAGGCTGACACCCGCGAATGACCGCGTCGCGCTGGAAACCCTGCGCGGCAAGGTCGCTGCCCCCCGTTATGTCGCGGGCGAGGCGGCTACCGTCGCTACCCCGCTGACCGACCTGTGCCGCGCGCCGGGCGGGCCGCGCGAGAGGCAATTGCTGTTGGGCGATGGGGTGACGGTGATCGACCGTCATGACGGCTGGGCCTTCGTGCAGTCCGGCAAGGACGGCTACTGTGGCTATGTGGCCCAAGCCGCGCTCGGTCCCGCAAGCACAGCCAGCCATCGCGTCGCCTTTCCCGCGACGCATCTCTACCCCGAGCCGCGCGTGCAGGCGCACGAGACTGCATCCCTCAGCTTCGGCGCGCGTGTCACCGTCACCGCCATGACTGACCGCTTCGCCGAAACACCCCATGGCTTCATCCCGTTGGTGCACCTCGCGCCTGCGGACACCCTGATGACGGACCCCGTCGCGGTCGCCGAGATGTTCCTTGGAACGCCCTATCTCTGGGGCGGCAACAGCCGGGCGGGGATCGACTGTTCGGGCCTCGTGCAGGCCGCGCTGCTCGCCTGCGGGATTGCCTGCCCGGGGGACAGCGATCTTCAGGCAGAATCCGTGGGCACCGCGCTTGAACCGGACGTCCCTCTGGTGCGCGGCGATCTGGTGTTCTGGAAAGGCCATGTCGCGATGGTGGCCGACCAAGACCGGTTGATCCACGCCTACGGTCACATCATGTCGACCGGCTATGAGGGCATCGCCGACGCGATTTCCCGGATCGCCTGCCAGCGGCACGCCCGTCCTTTGCCGCCGCCGCCCGTGACGCCGCGTTCCGGGTGACGAAACCTGTGCACACGGCCATGCTGCGCCCCACGGTCAGGAGGGCCCCGTGATGACAACCTATCCGCATCTTCTGGCGCCGCTGGATCTTGGCCATGTGACCTTGCCGAACCGGGTGTTGATGGGGTCGATGCACACGGGCCTTGAAGAAACCGGCGACTGGAACCGGGTCGCCGAGTTCTATGCAGCGCGGGCGCGGGGCGGCGTCGCTCTGATGGTGACCGGGGGCATGGCCCCGAATGCCGAGGGCGGCGTTTTTCCCGGCGCCGCGGGCCTTTATTCCGCAGCCGACATCGCCAACCACCGCATCGTCACCGACCGTGTTCACGACGCGGGGGGGCGCATCGCGATGCAGATCCTTCACGCGGGCCGCTATGCCTATGGGAAGGATTGCGTCGCGCCCTCTGCGCTGAAATCGCCGATCTCGCCCTTTGCCCCCCGCGAGCTGGACGAGGCGGGGATCGAAAAGCAGATCGCGGACATCGTCACCGCCGCAAGCCGCGCGCGCGAGGCCGGATACGACGGCGTCGAAGTGATGGGGTCCGAGGGTTATTTCATCAACCAGTTCCTCGTCACCCACACGAACCGCCGGACCGACCGCTGGGGCGGCAGTTACGAAAACCGGATGCGCCTTCCCGTCGAAGTGGTCCGGCGCGTACGCGAGGCCGTCGGCCCGGATTTCATCCTGATCTACCGCCTGTCGCTGATCGATCTTGTACCTGACGGTTCCACCTGGGATCGAGGTCGTGACACTCGCCAGGGCCGTCGAGGCCGCGGGCGCAACCCTGATCAACACAGGGATCGGCTGGCACGAGGCGCGGGTACCGACGATCGCAACATCGGTGCCCCGTGCCGCCTTTGCCTGGCTGACCGCGCGGTTGCGGCCCGAGGTCGACGATCCCCGTCATCACATCGAACCGGATCAACACACCCGAGGTGGCCGAAGACCTGCTGGCGCGCGGGATGGCCGACATGGTGTCGATGGCCCGCCCCTTCCTCGCCGATCCCGATTTCGTCGCCAAGGCAGCGGCGGGCCAGGCCGACCGGATCGCGCCCTGCATCGCCTGCAACCAGGCCTGCCTCGACCATACGTTTTCAGGCCGCCTGACGTCCTGCCTCGTCAATCCCCGCGCCTGCCATGAGACGGAGCTGACCTATGCCCCGGCGGAGACGCCCAAGACCGTAGCCGTGGTCGGGGCGGGCCCTGCCGGGCTGATGTGCGCGATGGTGGCTGCCGAGCGCGGCCATCACGTGACGCTGTTCGAGGCATCGGAGGAACTTGGCGGTCAGTTGAACCTGGCCAGACAGGTTCCCGGCAAGGAAGAATTCCACGGCCTCGTGCGGTGGTTCGCGACCATGGCCGAGACCAGCGGCATCGACATCCGGCTGAAGACCGAGGCCGGCGTCGAGGATCTGCGCCATTTCGACGAAATCGTGCTCGCCACGGGCGTCATCCCCCGCGATCCCGGCATTCCGGGCGAAGACGGTCCCAACGTGCTGGGCTACGGCGACGTGCTGCGGGGCGCGCCGGTCGGTCCGCGCGTCGCCATAATCGGGGCGGGGGGAATCGGCTTTGACGTGGCCGAGTATCTTGTCCATGACGGCGACAGCCCGACCGAGCATCCCGATCTCTGGCGGCAGGAATGGGGCGTGGGCGATCCGGCCCGGTCGCCCGGCGGCCTGGCACCGGAGGGGCCACAACCCACGCCCCCGGCCCGAGAGGTCATCCTGATGCAGCGCAAGCCCGAGAAACCGGGCCGCAGGCTGGGCAAGACAACCGGATGGATTCACCGGGCCAGCCTTCAGGCCAAGGGTGTCAGGATGCAGGGCGGCGTCAGCTATCATCGCATCACGCCCGATGGTGTCGAGGTCTCGGTCGCGCCCGACCTGCAAAACCCCCGGTTGATCGCCGTTGACACCGTGGTGCTCTGCGCCGGGCAGCTGCCGCGGCGGTCGCTTTCCGACGCGCTGGCGGCGGCGGGGCTGAAACACAAGGTAATCGGCGGGGCAGACGTGGCGGCCGAACTGGATGCCAAGCGCGCGATCGACCAGGGCGCCCGCATTGCCGCGCAACTCTGAGGCGACGCTGACACAGACTGCCTTGATCGGTCCCTGACAATACCCCGAACGTGACCCCACAGCACCGCAATATTGCCCGATTTCGAAACCAATACGGTCGAAGCAACCCGCACAGTCTGCATGGGGACGACAATGGACCGACTGACCGAAATGGAAGCCTTCGCCACGGTTGTAGACCAGGGCGGCTTCACGGACGCGGCCAAGAAGATGGGGATCTCGAAATCCGCCGTCTCGAAACACGTCTCCGCCCTTGAAGCCCGCCTTGGCGCACGCCTTCTGAACCGCACCACCCGCCGGGTCAGCCCGACCGAAATCGGCCTTGCCTACTACGACCGCGCCCGCCGCGTCCTGAACGACGCGGGCGAGGCGGATGCGCTTGTCACCTCGATGCAATCGGCGCCCTCGGGCCTGCTGCGCATTTCGGTCGCGACCGATTTCGGGGTGAACCTGCTGTCCCCGATCCTGGGCGACTTCCTGCTGGAATATCCCGACATCACCGTGAACATGGTGCTGAACAACCGCTACGTGGAACTGATCTCCGAAGGCTTCGACATGGCGATCCGCGTGGGCGAGCTGGAAGACAGCTCGCTTCGGGCCCGCAAGCTGACCGAGACGACCAAGCGGATGATCGGCGCGCCATCCTATTTCCAGAAATTCGGCCGCCCGCAGAAGATCGACGACCTGAACGAGCACAAGCTGCTCCACTATTCCAACCAGGCCAACGGCAACGTGTGGAAGGTCATCGCCCCGTCGGGCGAAAAGCGTCAGGTCCGCACGGCGGGCTGGCTGACCGTGAACGACGGGCAATCCCTGCTGAACGCCGCCATCTCGGGCCTCGGCATCGCCTACCTGCCCAGTTTCCTGTTCGCCGAAGCCAAGCGCCAGGGCCTTGTGGAAGAAGCGATCCCCGGCCTGCCGGTCGAGGTGCTGGGCATCTACGCCGTCTATCCGCCGGGCCGCTTCACGCAGCCCAAGGTGCGCGCCTTCATCGATTTTCTCGCCCGTCGCTACATGGACAAGGGTCCCGACAACTGGTGAGACCGCCGTGCTCGGTCGCGACTGCCCCCCGGTCGCGGACGTTCTACTGGGTCGAGGTGATCATCACCTCGACCCTTCTGTTTTTCGCGCGACCCTCGGGCGTCAGGTTCGTGGCACGCGGCGCGAGATAGCCCACGCCCTCGGCCATCACCTGCTGCGCCTTGACGCCGTATTCCTTTATCAGACGATCACGAACCGATGCTGCGCGGGCGGTCGACAGCGCGACATTTCCCGCCAGCGCACCCGAAGCATCAGTATGCCCGACAAGGGCGACAGTCCGACCGGGATTGGCCGCGAGATAGGCGGCGAGGGCATCGAGCGAATCGAAATCTCCCTTGCCCAGTGCGGCCGAGCCGCTTTCGAAGATCAGATCATCCAGCGGAACCGAGCCTCCCGTTTCGAGTGCTGCGGCGAAATCTGCGGGCGGGGGTTGGCGGTGCAGGCGGCGTTGCGTCAGGTTTGTCCTGCGCGGCAAGCCCGGATGACCCCGCGTCGAGCGCTGCCCCCATGCTGACCATCTGCACGAACCCCGCCCCCGACGAGCGGCTGACGAGGATCGAGACCGCCTCTGGCCCGTCGCTTCCGTCACGTTCGGCGGCAAGGAAACGGAAATCACCGAGATCAACATGCATGTCGGGCTCGTCGAGCACGTCGATGGCAAAGCGAAAGTCGAACCCGCCGCAGGCCAGCGTCTCGCACTCCCAGATGATGCTGTAACCGGCGGCGACCAATTGATCCCGCAGCGGCGCGAGAAGTTGCAGCGTCGTCAGGCCCGCCGCATCGATCCGCCAGGCCGCATCAGTGCGGGCACCCTCGACAAGCCGGGTCGGCACCACACCGTCGCGCCACGGCCCGATGGGCAGGGCGTAGCTTGACAGGGGTTGGCTCTGCACCACCGTTGCGACCGCCGGAGCGACGAACTCCAGACCAAGGGCCTGAACGGAAGCGGGCGACAGCAGGCATGTTGCAAGGGCAACGACACCGGCACGGCAGGTCAGCGGCATGGACCGGGCCTCATCCGTTCAACGCGTGCGATAATGGTACTGTCCCCCGATTTCCATGCCGAGCGAGTCATAGAGGGCACGCGCCGGCGCGTTTGCAACCGTCACAGCCAAAGCAAGGTGCGACGCCCCTTGTTCCTTCGCCCAAAACGCAGCCCGGCCAAGCAGGTTCCGCGCCGCACCCTGCCGACGAAGCGCTGGAGAAACCTCGACCGCGTGCACCATCGCGACGTCGCCGCAGATCGCGACGAAGGCTGCCCCTGCGGGCCGGTCCGCGCTGCGCCCCAGAAGCGCGACATGCGGCCCCGACACGCGCGCCATGACGGCCTGCCGGGCCGGGCCGATCCCCGCATCGGACCACATCTCGGCAACGATGGCCAAAGGCGGCCAATGCGCGAAAGCCGTCATGGGGTCTGGAAAGGGCGAAAGGCGGTCTACCGGGGCGGTATAGAACAGGGTCGGATCGGCAATCCGATAACCCCGGCGATCCAGCGCCTCGTCGAGGCTCCCCTCGCCCGCGCGGATCATGAACAGCGGCGGTTGCTGAAGGTCGCGCATGGCGGCTTCGGCCTGTTCCACATCGGGTTCGGTCCAGTCGCCCTCTGCGGTCGCCGCCGATACCCGCTTGCCGCCCCCCTGCCCGTCGCGGATCGTCCATGGACCGACACGCATCACGCGCGCCGGGGGCCAGGTCGCCTCGAGTGCGGCATGCAGGTCCGCACTCACCCGGGTTGCTCGGGGAACAGCGCGGCGAGCCGGGTCATCGCCTCGGCGACCGCGCCGGCGTCCGTTCCGCGGATCACCAGGTTCGTGCCGTGCGCGCCGTTGCGGATGAAGGGGTAGCTGCCCATGCTGAGATGCGGGATACTCGGCGGCCAGAGACCCGAAGGCCCCAGCAATCTCGCCCTCGCCGCGGTGCACCTGAAGCGATTGCGACAGAAGCGGGGCACCCCCGGTCATCGTTGGCAGCACCGACGCGACCATCGCCTCGAAGATCTTCGGAACGCCCGCCATCACATGCACATTGCCGATGGTGAAACCCGGCGCGGTCGACACCGGATTGTCGATCAGCCGCGCCCCGTCCGGCACCCGCGCCATGCGCATCCGCGCCTCGTTGAACTCCAGCCCGGCCCTTGCATAATGCGCGGCCAGCAGGGCGCGCGCATCCTCGCGCACGCCAATCGCGGCACCGAAGGCATCGGCGATCGCGTCTGCGGTGATGTCGTCATGCGTGGGTCCGATGCCACCGCTCGTGAAGACATGATCGTAGGTCATCCGCAGCGCATTGACCGCCGCAACGATGACAGCATGGTCATCGGCGACCACCCGCACCTCCATCAGGCGCACCCCGTGCCGCGTCAACTCGCCGGCCAGGTAGTGCATGTTGCTGTCGCGCGTTCGCCCGGACAGGATCTCGTCACCGATCACCAGCATCGCTGCGGTCGGGTTGCTCATGGTGTGCTCCCTGCGGTTCCTGCTTGGGTATAGGACGCGCCGGACCGAGTTTCAAACCCGCTCATTGCGCCGAGCGCCTCTGGCCAAGCCGCCGGGCTTTCACTATCTAGGACGTGGAGGCAAGGGACATGGCTTTGGACGAAACGCGCGGCCGCATCACACGGGATGGCATCCGGATCTATGAGGACGCGGATTTCGCGGGCATGGCCCGCGCCGGACGGGTCGCGGCCGAAATCCTCGATGCTGTAGGGCCGCTGGTGAAGCCGGGAGCGACGACGGGCGACATCGACGCCTTCATCACCGCCGAGATTGCGCGGCGCGGCGTGACGTCGGCCACCGTCGGCTACAAGGGTTACCAGCACGCCTCGTGCATCAGCGTGAACCATGTGGTCTGCCACGGCATCCCCGGCAGCAAGGTTCCCGGGCGCGGCAACGACGTGCTTCTCGACGGCGACATCCTGAATGTCGACGTGACCGTCATCGTCGACGGCTGGTACGGCGACTCGAGCCGCATGTATGCCGCAGGCAAGCTCAAGAAATACGCCGAGCGGCTGATACAGGTCACGCATGACGCCCTGATGAAAGGGATCGAGACGGTCCGCCCCGGAAACACGTTCGGGGATATCGGTCATGCCATTCAGGCCTATGTCGAGGCCAACCGGATGAGCGTCGTGCGCGATTTCTGCGGCCACGGCCTTGGCCGCGTCTTTCACGCGCCGCCGAACGTGCTGCACTACGGCCGCCCCGCCACGGGCGCCGTGCTGGAAGAAGGCATGTTCTTCACCATCGAGCCGATGGTCAACCTGGGCCGCCCCGAGACGCGGATTCTGGCCGATGACTGGACAGCCATCACGCGTGACAAGACGCTTTCGGCCCAGTTCGAACATTCGGTCGGCGTCACCGCGACAGGGTGCGAGATCTTCACGGCGTCGCCCGCCGGGTTGTTCCATCCGACATGGGTCGACGCCGCGTGACCTTGGCCCGATGGGCCGTCCTGATCCTTTCCCTGCTGGGCTGCCTCGTTTCGGTCTGGCGACTGGAACAGGCCCGTTCCGGTATCGAGATCACGCCACTGCAAGTGGGGTCCACGCCCGCCACCGTCTATCGTCAGCCCGACGCCGGTCCCGCGCCCGTCGCGGTCATCGCACATGGCTTCGCAGGCTCGCGCCAGTTGATGGAAGGCTTCGCGCTGACGCTCGCCCGCGCGGGCTATGTCGCCGTCAGCTATGATCTCGAGGGGCACGGGCGAAACCCCGTGCCGATGTCTGGCGACGTGACGACCATCGGCGGCACGACCCGCATCCTGATGGACGAATTGGCACGGGTCACCGACGCGGCAGTGAACCTGCCGGGCAGCGACGGGCGGGTGGCGCTGATCGGGCATTCGATGGCATCCGACATCGTGGTGCGCCAGGCGTTGCGCGACCCGCGGGTGGGCGCGACTGTCGCCGTTTCGATGTTCTCGCGGGCCGTGACGCCGACCGCCCCGCGCAACCTTCTGGTCATCGCGGGCGCGTGGGAGGGCATGCTGGCCGCCGAAGCCGAAGCTGCGCTGCAACAGTCCGATCCTCGGGCGCTTCTCGGCCAGACCACCGGCGATCCGGCGCGGGGAACCGGCCGCCGCGCCGTGCTTTCGCCCTCGGTCGAGCATGTCGGCGTTCTCTATTCGGGAACGACATTGCGCGAGACGCGCGACTGGCTGGACGCCAGTTTCGGGCGGAGCGACAGCTCCATCGTGCCCCTTCGCGGGGGCTGGATCGCGCTGCTGCTGGTCTCGGTCGCGGCGCTCGGTTGGCCGCTTGCCGCCCTGTTGCGCGGGTTTCGCGCATCACAGCCGCCCGCTCGTCTGGGCACGAAGCACTTTGTCGCCGCGCTCGTCGTCCCGGCCCTAGCGACGCCTTTTGTCCTGCGGCTGTTCGATACGCGGTTCCTGCCGGTGCTGGTCGCAGACTATCTTGCCCTTCACTTCGCGCTCTATGGCGGGCTGGTTCTGTTCTTCGCTGCCCTGTTCGGCGCGCGTCCCTCGCCGTCGCGCCCGGTGGTGACGATCGCGCTTGGCCTCGCGGTGGCAGGCTTTGGCATCCTCGTGTTCGGTAGCGCTCTCGATCGCTACGTTGCATCGTTCTGGCCGGTGGCCGACCGGGTTCCGGTGGTCCTGGCGATGGCGCTTGGCGCGATTCCGTTCATGCTGGCCGATGCCACCCTGACCGAGGCAGGGCGTGCGCCGCTCTGGCGCACCCTGGCGGTCAGGGGGACGGCGCTTGCATCGCTCGGCCTTGCGGTGGCGCTGGATTTCGAGAGGCTGTTCTTCCTGGTGATCATCCTGCCCGTGATCCTGTTGTTCTTCCTGCTGTTCGGAACGGCCGGAGGATGGGTGGGCCGGGCAACCTGGCGACCGGGCGTCTCGGGGATTGGCCTCGGCATCTTCCTGGGCTGGGCGCTTGGCGTCACTTTCCCGATGTTCTCGGCCTGAAGACGCCGTCAGAGGCGCAACAACCCCGGCAGATCGGACATGGCGCGGAACAGCACGGCACCCTCGGCCGACAACGCCTCGCCGGGATCATGCGGCGCATAGCCGAAGCAGCGGATTCCGGCAGCGCGCGCCGCGCGTGCCCCGGTCGGGCTGTCCTCGATCACCACGCATTCGCCGGGCAGCACACCCAGGGCGCGCGCGGCGTGGAGGTAGAGGTCCGGCGCGGGCTTTGGCGCCCCGAGGCTTTGCCCGGAAAACAGCCGACCGGCGAACCTGTCGAGAAGCCCGGCGTGCTGGCCCAACGTGACCTGCATCTTGCGGTCCGATCCGTTGGACCCGACGGCATAGGGCACGCCCGCCGCATCCAGCGCGTCAAGCACGTCCAGCACTCCGGGCACCAGCGGCGTTCCCTCGGCCAGCCGCGCATAGAGCCGCTCGTAGAAATCCGCGACCCAATCATCCGGCAGGCTGGCCCCGAGCAGCCGCGCCTTGGAATGGACCCCCGCGATGGTGCCGCCCAGGAAGATCCGCTCCATCTCGTCGCGCGGCAGATCGAGACCATGCGCAGCAAGGTCATCTGCCAGCAGATCGAACGATGCAGGTTCGCTGTCGACCAGCACGCCGTCACAGTCGAAGATGACGCCGCTCGGTCTCATTCCGCGGCCCTCAGCAGAGTTACAACCGTGTCGCCGTAGGTCCGCTGATCCAGCACAGCCAATCCTTCCGGCACC
This sequence comes from uncultured Alphaproteobacteria bacterium, assembly GCA_963736565.1. Lineage (GTDB taxonomy): Bacteria > Pseudomonadota > Alphaproteobacteria > Rhodobacterales > Rhodobacteraceae > Aliitabrizicola. Next base: position 143,998 of record CAVTOW010000005.1, on the reverse strand, counting down.
GCAGGCGGCGCATTTTCTTCCCACACGATCATCGCGTCCGGGGCGATCCAGCCGCCATCGCGCGCCGAGGCAAGGGCCGCCTCGCCCAACCGCTTGCCATAGGGCGGATCGAGAAAGACAAGGTCGAAGGCCGGGCCACGGTTCGGCCCCAGTCGCGTCGCGTCGCGGCGGTAGAGGTCGGTCACGCCCATCGCCTGCATCTTCTCGATGTTCGCCCGCATCAGCGCCCGCGCCGTGACCCCGTCATCCACGAAGGTCACGCGGGCCGCCCCGCGGCTCAGCGCCTCCAGGCCCAGTGCGCCCGTGCCCGCGAACAGATCGAGCACGCGCGCGCCCGTCACCGGATCGCCATACCCCCCGTTGATGAGCAAGTTGAACACCGCCTCGCGCACGCGGTCGGAGGTTGGGCGCAGGTGCGCGGCCGCGTCGCCCGCCCCCACCTCGGCCAGCTTCAGCCCCCGTCGCGCGCCGCCGATGATCCGCATTACTTGAGCAAGGCCTTCAGGTTGGTCGCCGGGATCGCGCAGCGCCACGGGGTCCACCGTCCGCCCCATTTCCATCAGGCGCTTTCCAACCATGTAGGCGCGCGGATCGTTCATCGCGTCCACCGCAAGCAGCTGGTCGCCCCGGAAGTACCAGAACGACACCGCGTCGCCTTCCGGCCCCCGCGTGACGATGTGATCGTAGCCGATGTTCAGGCCCGCGATCTGCAGCTTGCAATCGAACTGATCCGACCAGAACCACGGCATCGGAACGTAATCCAGCCCCGCGCCAAGGATGTTGTCGGCAACAAGCTCTGCCTGATCAATGGCGTTCTGAACGCTTTCAAGGCGCAGTCGCCCGCCCTGCCAGGGAAAGCTCGCGCAATCGCCCGCCGCCCAGATATGAGGATCCGAGGTGCGGCCCTGCGCATCGGTCCGGATGCCGTTCTCGATCTCCAGCCCCGCCCGTTCCGCAAGCGCGGTCGCCGGCACGATCCCCACACCGACAATCACGAAATCGGCTGCGATCTTTCGTCCGTCGGCCAGATGCGCCGCAACGACGCGGCCGTCCTGCCCGATCAGGCGGTCCAGACCCGGTCCCTTCGAGTATGGTGACGCCATGTGCCCGGTGCAGGCGCGCGGAACCAGTCCGATGTCTCGGGCGCGGCGACCCGTTGCAGGATGCGCGGCGCCATCTCGACCACGGTCACGTGCAGCCCGAGTTTTGCGGCCACAGCTGCCGCCTCCAGCCCGATGTAGCCGCCACCCACGATCACCACATGCCGCCCGGCCACGAATTCGGAGGCTTCGGCATCGACATCGGCAAGCGTCCGCACCGTATAGACGCCCGCGAGATCGCCGCCGATTGCCGCAGGCAGGCGGCGCGGCACGGACCCGGTCGTCAGCACCAGTTCGTCATATCCGATCACGTCGCCCCCGACCGTCACCGTTTGCCCGGCCCGGTCGATCACGTCGACCGGCTGGCCCAGCTTCAGCGCGATCCCGTGCTCCTGGATAGAACTCTGGCGAGCGCAGCATGAGGCGGTCGGCCTCCATCTCTCCCAAGAGATAGCCCTTCGACAGTGGCGGGCGCTGATAGGGCGGCACGGGTTCCTCGCCGATCAGCGTGATCGGGCCCTCGTGCCCCTTGGCACGCAGCCGCGCCACGACCGAAGCCCCGGCCTGCCCGGCCCCGATCACCACAACATGCGACATGGCCGCTGTCCTTTTCCTCTGGTCCGCCACCGGGCCGGACCCTATATCCCGCCCAGTCACAAACGCAACGCACGAGGGACTGACCGATGACGATTTCCGCAGGCGCCACGCTGCCCGACGCAAAGCTGATCAAGCTGGGCGACAACGGGCCTGAGGCTGTTTCGCTGCATTCGCTGGCCAAGGGTCGCAAGGTCGTGATCTTTGCGGTTCCGGGCGCCTACACCGGCGTCTGCACCACGGCCCATGTCCCCAGCTTCATCCGCACCAAGGACAAGTTCGACGCGAAAGGCGTGGACGAGATCATCTGCGTCTCGGTCAACGATCCCTTCGTGATGAAGGCCTGGGGCGAGTCGACGGGCGCGAACAAGGCAGGCATCTCCATGCTGGCCGATGCAGACGCGGCCTTCACCGAGGCGATGGGAATGCGTTTCGACGCCCCCGCCGTCGGCCTTCACGCCCGCTCGAAGCGCTACGCGCTTTATGCAGAGGACGGTGTGGTCAAGGTGCTGCACAGGCCGAGGAAAGCCCCGGCGTGTGCAACGTCTCGGGTGGCGAGGCGATGCTCGAGGCGATCTGACGCGTGCAGGGGGCCGAACGGCCCCCTTATCTTGTCCGCGCCTTGATCTGGCAGAGGCTTTCGACCGGCAGGCCGTGATCGCGCTGCACCGTCGCCGCACCCGCCAGACTGTCCATCCTGCGCGCAAGGTCGATGTCCAGTGCGCTCAACCCATCGCAGTCATGCGTGCTGAGCGTGACGTCGACGACATTGTAGACATTGCGCCATTCGGGGTGGTGGTTCAGTTTCTCGGCCGCAAGCGCCGCGCGGCACATGAACCCCCAGGCTTCCGAGAAATTGCGGAATTTCCATATCTTGCGGATTGCATCCCGGTCCTCGACCGCGCTCCATCCGGTTTCGCCCAGTGCGGGCAATGCCTCGGTCCGTTCCGCTTCAGCCAACCGTTCCGCCATGATCTATCCCTTTTCCACAAGCGCATCGTCGATCAGCCGCCGCCCTCGCCAGCGCGGGGCGGTCTTTGAGGCGGGACCAGTAGGCGGCGAAAGCGGGCCGTGGCTCGATCGTTCCGAACTGCATCCCCCAGCCGATCTGCGAACCCAGGAAGACATCAGCCGCTGAAAACCTGTCGCCGCAGATGTAGTCGGATGCCGAAACCAGTCGCTCCAGCACGTCTGTCACCGCGCCCAGAGAACCGTAGCCGACCATCCGCTCCTTTCCGGGCGGCACCTCGACCCCGAGGGCCTTGTTCGTGACGGCGGCATCGACCGGACCGGCGGCGAAGAACATCCACCGGTAGAACGCCGCGCGATCATCCGGCATCAACCCGGCCTCGGGAAAGGCATCGGCGAGATAGGTGCAGATCGCGCCGTTCTCGGTAATGACCCGTTCGCCATGTGTCACGGCGGGAACCTTGCCCATGGGGTTCACCGACAGATACGGCTCGGCTTTCATGGTCGTCGCGTAGTCCAGGATGACAGTGTCATAGGGCACGCCCACCTCTTCCAGCATCCAGCGCGCAATGCGGCCCCGTGACATGGGGTTCGTGTAGAGTGTCAGCCCAGCCATTCCGTCACTCCTGTTCCGGTGCCGTCACGCGGCGGAACGGCCCATAGGCCGTCAGCACGTCGATCTCTTCGCCCACGGCAGCCCGCTCGGCGGCGAGATACCGCGCGACGGCGTCTGAAAACCCGCTGTCGGCGATCCAGTGCAACGAATGAACCGGCACGGGCAGATAGCCGCGCGCCAGCTTGTGCTCGCCCTGCGCGCCCGCCTCGACCCGCTTCATGCCCTGCGCAATCGCCCAGTCGATAGCCTGATGATAGCACAGCTCGAAATGCAGAAACGGATGATCCTCGACGCAACCCCAGTAGCGCCCGAACAGCGTCTCGCGCCCGATGAAGTTCAGCGCACCGGCGACGGGCTTGCCATCCCGCTCGGCCAGCACAAGCAGCATGTCGTCGCGCATTGTCGCGTGGAATTCGTCGAAGGCGCGCCGCGTCAGGTAGGGTGTCCCCCATTTTCGTGCGCCGGTGTCCTGATAAAAGGTCCAGAACGCATCCCAGTGCCGTGGCTCGATCTGATCGCCGGTCAATGCCCGGATCGTCCCGCCAAAGGCCTGTGCCTGCGCACGTTCCTTGCGCAGCGCCTTGCGCTTGCGTGACGAGAGCTGCCCGAGAAAATCCTCGTAGCTGGCGTAGCCCTGGTTTTCCCAGTGGAACTGTTGCGTGGTTCGGCGCAGCAGGCCCATGGCCTCACCCCGCTCGGCCTCGTCTGCCGTGCAGAACGTGACATGCAGCGAGGACAGTCGGTTGCCTTCGGCAAGCTGGATCGCCCCCTGCACCAACGCCGCCATCCCCTCGGCCTCGTATCCCGGCAGGGTCAGGAAACGCCGCCCCGTCGCGGGCGTGAAGGGGACCGCGATCTGAAGCTTTGGATAGTACCGCCCGCCTGCACGCTGCCAGGCATCGGCCCAGTTGAAATCGAAGATGTATTCGCCCTGGCTGTGCGACTTGGCGTAGAGCGGCGCCGCGGCGATGATCCGCCCCGCCGCCCGTGCCACCATAGGACGCGCCTGCCAGCCGCTGCCCGCCCCGGTGGAGCGGGAGCGTTCCAGGGCGCCAAGAAACCGATGCGTGGTGAACGGGTCGAACGGCCGCCCGCCATCGGCCGCCTCGGGGCAAGCCACGCTGTCCCACTCGGCCGCCTCGATCTCGGCGAAGCCCTGATGGATCGTGACCTCAACCTCGGTGGGACCGGTGCGCGGCAAGTCGGCTCTCACGTCTGCATCCCTTCGCTCGTCGGGCCATAGATAACCCGGCAGGCAGCCGCGGAAAGGGCGTTCAGCGCAGGCGCTCCAGCAGGGCCGGATTTGCATAACCGTCCGGCACCAGCCCCGCCGACCGCTGGAAGGCGCGCACGGCGGCAATCGTGTTCGGGCCGATCTTGCCGTCTGCCGCACCCGTGTCGAAACCCGCGCCGGTCAGCCTGCGCTGCAGTTCGATCCGCTCGTCGAAGGTCAGCGCGCGATCCTCGACAGGCCAGTTGCCCTGGATCGGCGGTCCGCCCCGGATGCGATCGGCCAGATGGCCCACGGCGATCACATAAGCATCTGCGGTATTGTAGCGCTCGATCGCGTGGAAGTTTCCATAGATCACGAATGCGGCCCCCCGCGCCCCCGCCGGCAGCAGCACCGAGGCCGGACCATGGTCCATCAGGTCGCCACCCTGCGCGGGCCGTACACCCATCGCCTGCCATTCCGCGGCAGGTTTCTTCACCCGCTCTCCGGCCAGGGAATAGTCGAAGTCTTCGGGCAGCGTCACCTCAAGCCCCCAGGGCTGGCCAGAGGCCCAGCCCGCCTTCTTCAGGTAGGCCGCTGTCGAGGCGAGCGCGTCCGTCGGGTCGTCGCCCCAGATCGCTCGCTTGCCGTCGCCGTCGAAATCCACTGCCGTCTCTAGGTAGGAGGTCGGCATGAATTGCGTGTGCCCCATCGCGCCCGCCCAGCTTCCGGTCATTGCCGCCGGGGTCACGTCGCCGCTTTGAACGATAGTCAGGGCAGCGATCAGCTGCTTCTCGAAAAACGCGCCGCGCCGCGTGTCGTAGGCCAGCGTGGCGAGCGAGCCGATGACCGGGTAATCCCCCCGGAAGGTCCCGTAGGCGCTTTCCAGCCCCCAGATTGCCACGACCACCTCTTTTTGCACCCCGTAGCGCGCCTCGATCCGGTCCAGCAGATCGGCATGGCGCGCGAGAGCGGCCTTTCCATTCACGACGCGGTCCTCTGACACGGCGCTGGCGAGATAGACCCAGATCGTCTTGGTGAATTCGCTCTGGTTGCGATCTTTCGCCACAACGTCGGGGGCGAAGGTCACGCCTGCGAGGGCACGATCCAGAGTGGCGGGGGCGATCCCCTGCGCCACGGCGCGCGCGCGGAACGCCTCGAGCCAAGTGTTCAGCCCGGCCTGCGAGCCTGCTTCAACCATCAATTCCGCCCCCGGTGACGGGCCAGCCAGATCGGCGTCGGTCAACCCCTCGGCCGCGGCCATTCCCGCAGCACAGATGCCCAACATACCAAGAAGAAGCCGCGCCATGCCGATCCTGCCTGTCGTCTTTTGTGCGACTCTAGCCCGAACCCGGCATTGCGAAAAGCGGCGAGTGCCCATCGCCGGCGAAGCTCCGCTTTCGCGACCCCCGCCAGTGCGAAGGCCGATCCAATGGCCGCAGAACGGCAGCCTACTTCCGCCGCCGGACAACCTTGCGCGCAAGCTTCGCGTCGCGGGCCGCCGCCTTGCCCGGCTTGCGCGCCCCGCCCCGGCCCGGCCTGGCACGCCCGCCCGCGGGCATCCCCTTGCCCTCGATGTCCAGCAGTTCCAGCACCAGTCCGCCCGTGACAGGGACCGCTTCGGCCAGCCGCACCGTCACCCGTGCTCCGACACCGATCGTCATCCCGCTATCTGCGCCCATCAACGTCTGGCTCGACTGGTCGTAGTGGAAGAACTCGCGCCCGACCGAGCGGATCGGGATCAGCCCGTCCGCGCCCGTCTCATCCAGCTTCACGAAAAGCCCGAACCGCTGAACGCCCGAGACGCGGCCCGTGAATTCGGCCCCAACCCGCTCGGAAAGCCACGCGGCCAGATAGCGGTCGGTCGTGTCCCGCTCGGCCGCCATGCTGCGCCGCTCGGCTTCCGAGATCAGCTTCGCGGTTTCCTCGAGGTTCTCGATGTCCCAGGCGGACAGTCCATCCTTGCCCCAGCCGTGACCCGCGATGAGGGCACGATGCACGATCAGGTCCGAATAGCGCCGGATGGGCGAGGTGAAATGCGCGTAGTTCCGCAAGGCCAGCCCGAAATGGCCGAAATTGACCGGATTGTAGTACGCCTGCGGCATCGAGCGCAGCGTGGTGATGTTCAGTAGCTCGTCGAAGTCCGTCCCTTCGGCCTGCGCCAGCAGCCGGTTCAGGTGGCTGGTCTTCAGAACCTGTCCCTTGGCAAGCGCAAAGCCAGACGCCTCGGCCACTTCGCGCAATGCGTCGAGCTTTTCCGGGCTTGGTTCTTCATGCACGCGAAACAGCAGCGGCTTGCGCAGCTTGATCAGTTCCTCTGCCGCGGCGACATTTGCGAGGATCATGAATTCCTCGATCAGCTTGTGCGCCTCGAGCCGCTCGCGGAACGCGACCGAGGTCACCCGGCCTTCGTCATCGAGCACGATCTTTCGTTCCGGCAGGTCGAGGTCGAGCGGCTGACGCAACTCGCGCGCCCGCGCCACGGCACGGTATGCGGCGTAGAGCGGCGCGATGATGCGGTCCAGCAGAGGGCCCGTCTTGTCGTTCGGGCGTCCGTCGGCAGCGTCTTGCACCTCGCCGTAATGCAGGGTCGCCGCTGAGCGCATCAGGCCCCGCGCGAAGCGGTGGCTGATCTTGTGACCCTGCGCGTCAAGCTTCAGTCGGCACGGCAATGCAGGCCCGCGCCACACCTTCGTGCAGCGAACAGAGGTCGCCCGACAGCCGGTCGGGAAGCATCGGCACCACACGGTCGGGGAAATAGGTGGAGTTGCCGCGCTTGCGCGCCTCGCGGTCCAACTCCGATCCGGGCGTGACGTAATGGGCCACGTCGGCGATGGCGACCCAGACGATGAAGCCGCCGGGGTTCGCGGTATCAGTATCGCCCTCGGCATAGACAGCGTCGTCGTGGTCGCGCGCATCGGACGGGTCGATGGTGACAAGGGGCAGGTCGCGCATGTCCTCGCGCCCCTCCAGCCCGGCGGGAACTGCTGCGTCAGCCTCGGCAATGACGGGATCGGGAAACTGATCGGGAATGCCGTGCTGGTGAATGGCGATCAGGCTGACGGCCTTCGGCGCAGACGGATCACCCAGGCGCGTGACGATCCGCGCCAGTGGCAGGCCAAGCCGCTTCGGCCCCGCCTGCTCGGCCTCGACCAATTCGCCGTCGCGCGCGTTCAGCGTTGCGTCGCGGCCCACACGCCATTCCTTGTCGGACCCCTTGTCGATGGGCACGATACGGCCACCCTCCGCTTCCTTGCGGAAGATACCGAGAAGGCGGATCGGATTGCTGCCGATCTTGCGGATCAGGCGCGCCTCGTAGTGGTAGGCCTCGCCGGTCACTTCGGTCAGTCGTGCAAGGATGCGGTCGCCTTCGGCAACAGGCGCGTCCGCCTTGCGCGGAATGAACAGGATGCGCGGCATCGCGCCGTCGCCCGACCACTCCATCGGCTTCGCCCATTGATCGCCCTGACTGTCGGGCGGCAGGATCGTCAGGATGCTGACGGGCGGCAGCTTGTCGGCATCCCGGTAGCTGCGGCGGCGCTTTTCGAGCGCGCCCTCGGCTTCGAGTTCCTTCAGAAGCCGTTTCAGCTCGATGCGGCCCGCATCCTTGATGCCGAACGCCTTGGCGATGTCGCGCTTGGCCGTCAGCGTGGGATTGTCGGCGATCCATTGCAGGATCTGTTCTTTGGTGGGGACAGGGTTCATTCCCGTCAGGTAGCACGCCCGCCCCCCCGCGAAAAGCGCCCGCCTGCCACACGGGCCGCGCACCGCCCCGCAGTCAGTTCAGCGTCAGAGCGCCATCACCATGTCGCGGTGCGGGATGCCCGCATCCATGTAGACCTGCCCCATTGCCTCGAACCCCAACCTCTCATAGAAGCCGAGCGCGTGTACCTGCGCGCCGAGCTTGGCCTTCGCGACGCCGGGCATCGCCTGCAACTCGGCCACCGCCGCGCGGATCAGTGCCGCGCCAAGACCCGTCCCGCGCGCCTGGGGCAAGACGCAGACGCGACCGATCTTTCCCACGGCTCCTTCGACAAGGATGCGCGCTGTGCCCACGGGCGCGGCGTCCTGCATCGCCAAGAGATGCAGAGCCACGGGGTCAAGCCCGTCGACTTCGTCGGTTTCGCTGACGCCTTGCTCGTCGATGAAGACCTTGCGGCGGATGGCAAGACAGGTCGCGAGGTCACGCGTCACGGCGATGGATTGGATCATGCGAAGTAGTCCCGCAGGATACGCCCGTAGATCGCCTTGAGCGCATGGATCTGGGCCACCTCTACCCGCTCGTCCACCTGGTGCATCGTCTTGCCGACCAGACCGAATTCCACCACCGGGCAGTGATCCTTGACGAAGCGCGCATCCGACGTGCCGCCGCCGGTCGACAGTTCCGGGTCGATCCCCGTCTGGGCCTTGACCGCCCGCCCGACGAGGGCCGACAAAGCGCCGGGGGGCGTGAGAAAGCTCTCGCCCGAGATCCCGATGCGCCAGTCGAATGTCACCCCAGTCTCGGTCGTCACGCGCTGTCCCTCGGTCTGAAGCCAGTGCGACAGGCTGGCACCGGAATGGCTGTCGTTGAAGCGGATGTTCACCGCCGCCCGCGCCTGTGACGGGATCACGTTGGTGGCCGGGTTGCCCGTATCGACCGTGACGATCGCCAGCGTCGACGGGTCGAAGTGATCGGTCCCTGTGTCAAGTTCGGTGCTCGCCAGCCGGTCGAGCAGGCGGACAAGTGCTGTCAGCGGGTTCTTCGCGCGGTGTGGATAGGCCGAGTGGCCCTGTACACCCTGCGCCACGACATGCGCTGTCAGCGAACCGCGCCGCCCGATCTTCATCGCATCACCGAGACGTTCAGGGCAGGTCGGCTCGCCCACCAGACAGACGCTCATCGCCTCGCCCTGCGCCGCCATCCAGTCGAGGAGCGCGCGCGTGCCGTCCTTGGCCTCGCCCTCCTCATCGCCGGTGATGGCAAGGATCACCGCACCATCGGGCGGCGTCGTCTGCACGAAATCGACCGCCGCCGCCGCAAAGGCCGCGACGCCCGACTTCATGTCTGTTGCCCCCCGCCCCCACATCCAGCCCTCGACGATGTCGCCTCCGAACGGATCGTGCGTCCAGGCTCCGGCATCCCCCACCGGCACCACGTCGGTGTGCCCGTTGAAGCCGAAACTCCGGTTCGCGCCCTTGCGCCCCCAACGCGCAAAGAGGTTCGCGATACCGCCCCGATCCACCCGCGTGCAGTCGAAACCGGCATCCGACAGAACCCGCTCCAGCACCGCCAGCGCCCCGGCGTCGGCGGGCGTGACCGAGGGGCAGCGGATCAGTTCAGCCGTCAGCGCGACGGGATCGACGGGAGAAGCGGTTGGCATCACGATGTCCTTGGACCTGAGGTTGACCGAGCGATAACGCCAGAAACGCAGTCGGGCAAGAATGCATCACAGGTGTGTCCGCTGCGCAACCTTGCTCGCTTTGATTGAAATCATTGGCGGATTTCGCTTGGTTTCCAGACGCCTGCCTCGTTACGTTTTCGTTAACGATAATCGTCCCGAGGCAGGACACACGCAGGGCCAGCGCGCCCTGTCCGAGCAGACAAGGTGCCGGTCCGGTTCGACCGGGCTTGTTCCTGGCGTGTGGCGGTCTCGAAAAAGGGGCCGGACATGGCGACAGGCGCCGAGTTGACCTATCAGACCAATGCCACTGCGTTGCAGATGGCGAATGCCATTTTCGGCACCGGCACCACCGTGACCGGCGCGAGCTATACCGGCGCATCCACGTCCAAGGCGATCTATTCGAACGGCGAGCTGTCTGCCGGCGTGGTTCCCTCGACGACCGGCGTTATCCTGTCGACCGGCGATGTGCGCAATTTCACCCAGTCGAGCGGCGATCCCAACCGTTCGGTCGGCACCTCGGGCGACACCTCGGGCCCGAACAACAACGCTCTTTTCAATTCGCTCGCCGGGACGAATACCTTCGATGCCGCGTGGCTGAACGTCGATTTCATCCCGACGGGCGATGCCATGACGATCCGTTTCGTCTTCGCATCCGAGGAATACCCCGAATCCATCGGCACGCAGTTCAACGACGTGATCGGCGTCTGGGTCAACGGCAGTTCGGTGCCGATCAGCGTCGGAACCGGCCAGACCGGGGTGAACAACATCAGCGGCTCGACCGAACCGAACCTTTTCGTCAGCAACGCGACCGACGCCTACAACACCGAGATGGACGGCTTCACGCTGACCCTTTCGCTGACGATGAAGGTTCTGCCGAACGTCGTGAACTCGATCCGGATCGGGATCGCCGACGTGGCCGACGCGCAGTACGACTCCAGCCTGCTGATCGCCGCCGACAGCCTGCAGACGGTCCTTGTCGCCCGCGACGAAACCGTGACCATCTTCAGCGACCAGACCGATCATCCCGACCGCCGCACCTTCGATGTTCTTGGCAACGATGTGCGCCAGACCGGCACCACCCTGACGATCACGCAGATCAATGGCATAAACGTGGTCGCGGGCCAGACCGTGACGCTCCCCTCGGGACAAAAGGTCACGCTCAACGCCGATGGGACGCTGACGCTGCTTGGCGACGGAACGGACGAGAAGGTGGGCTTCACCTATACGGTCCGCGACAGCCTCGGCAATATCGACACGGCCATCGTCACGCTCAACTCGATTCCCTGTTTCGTCGCCGGAACGCTGATCTCCACGCCACGCGGGCCGGTGCCGGTCGATCGTCTTCGGCCCGGAGATCTTGTCCTGACTCAGGACGACGGGGCGCAACCCTTGCGTTGGGTCGGGCACAGGCGAGTGGCGGCCACGGGCGCCTTCGCCCCCGTCGTGATCCAGGCGGGCACTTTCGGCGCACACGAGACGCTTGTCGTCTCGCCCCAACACCGCATCCTGATCCGTGATGGTCAGGCCGAGTTGCTGTTCGGCGATACCGAGGTATTGGTCGCCGCCAAAGACCTCGTCAACGGTCGCTCCGTTGTCGTGCGGGAGGGCGGCTTTGTCGACTACGTCCACATCCTCTTCGACCGCCATCAGGTCGTTTTTGCCGAGGGCCTGGCCACCGAAAGCTTCCTGCCCGGCCCGCAGTCGTCCGACAGCCTCGACCGCGACGTTCTGGCAGAGATCCTCGACCTTTTCCCGTCGCTCGACCCGGAAACGGGCGCAGGCTACAGCCCGGCCGTGCGGCGGACGTTGCGCGGATACGAGGCCATGGTCCTGATGGACCGGGCAGCCTGACCCGGCATGACCGCATGGATCGCGCTGTCAGGCTACGCGTCACCGGGACTTGCCTCGCAAGGTCCCGACCTGCGGCGCGGAGTTCTGGTGTTCGATATCGCCCTGCCCCTGTCGCGCCCGGCGGTGTTGCTGGACGCGAGCAATGATACGGCATCCCTGAAGCTGTTTCACGACCCGGAAACGGGGTTCAGCCTTGTCCACCGGCAGCGTCTCGGCTTCGCGCGTCACCACATTGACGCGGCGGTGCCGGGCTGCGGGCCAGCGCAACTCCACTTCGCATGGACCGAAACCGGGGCGTGGAGCCTGTCCCTCGTCCGACCAGCGGGCGAGGTCGCACGCGTGACGGGGCGTGGCGCCCTGCCATTGCCTCAGACGCTTCTGGCCCAAACCTGCGGCACCGCGACGCGCGCATCGGCGCTTCGCTGGATCGGCCTGCCGACCGAAGGCGCACCCTGCCCCGCCACCCTCCTTGGCCCGCTCACGCCCATTGCCACGCCTGGAGGACCGGTCGCTGCGAACAGGCTTCTCGCCGGTGATCTGGTCATGACGAGGGATGGCGGGCCCGTTCCGCTTTTCGCAATCCGGAGGCATTTGCTTCCGGGCGAGGGCCTGTTCGAGCCCGTGCATCTCCGCGCGCCCTTCTTCGGCACGGGGTCCGATCTTCTGGTCAGCGGCGCGCAGAAGATCGCGATAACCGGCGTGGATGTCGAATATCTGTTCGGAGAGGGTACAGTTCTGGTGACAGCGCGCGATCTGGCAGACGGCACGCGCGCGCGCCTTGCTCCACGCCCCGGACTTCTGCCCTGGATCGAACTCGATGCCGGGCGGAATGCGCTGGTCCTGAGCGGCGCCTGCCGTCTTGCCGTCGGTTCACCGCAAGCGCCCGTATGCGAGGCGGTGGGCTGGCCGCGCTGTCTCGACCCCCACGAAAGCCGGGCGCTCCTCGCCATGAAGGCGCAGCGGGCCAACCGCAGCGTCGCCTGACGCGGCTCAGTCGTAGAACGGGGTCATCTGCGCCACGATCACCGAGTTTTCAGCCAGAGCACGATCCATCAGCGCCCGCTCATCGGCATCGATTTCTTCGCCCCCCGCCAGCCGCTCGTCGAGTGTGCCATAGCCCGACACATCCAGCGGGGCGAGGTCGGCCTGTTTCAGGATCGCAACGGTTTCACGGACCGCCTCGGCCTCGTCCACTCCGCTCGCATAGATCATCAGGGCAGCCCCGGTCGCCTTGACCGGCAGGCCATCGCCCGCCTTCCGGCCCACCTCGACGACAAGGGTGAACACCTGCTGAGGGCGTTTCTGGGGCTGGGCGTCTTCGGTCATTGGCGTGGGTCCGGGTATGCTTTGCGTGCCTTTCCATTTGGCACAGGCCGGGGCGGCTTGGAACAGCGATGCGGCGCTGCCTGCCGATTTCCGTCAGGTGCCGTGGGCGGCGGGCGCGGTATCGGGCAGCCGGGCCGCAGCCCGGCCCTGTCGGCTGCACATCTCGCAAGTGTCGTCTTCGCCTGCATTGCCGGGCGCCAGTGCGCCACAATGCGCGCAGCACGCGGGTTCGCCCTGCACGGGCGGGGATGGCAGGTGGACGTCGTGCGGTGGATTGATGGGCAATCCGGGACGGGGCGAGGGATACCGGAAGACCGACACCCGCCCGCTCGCCTCGAGATAGGCATTTCGCACCTCGCCAAGGTTCTCGACGCCTTCCAGTCGCAGCATCTCCATCAGTTCCAGGCCGCTGATGCCCCGGTTCAGGATCCCTTCGGTCAGGATGCGTCCATTCTCGATGACAGGGATCGACCGTCCTGCGATCACCTGCTTGGCCGCAGAAGAGCGGCGCACCAGAACGTCGATCACCTTGTCGATCAGCACGACCACGGTAATCACCAACAGCGCATGCAGCAGCGGCACGTCGGCGTAGAACATCGCATCGCCGACGGCCGAGCCAAGCGCGATCACCAGAAGAAACTCGACCACCGAAAGCTGCGCAATGCTGCGACCCCCGATCCAGCGCAGCAGCACCAGCGTGTAGACATAGATGATGATCGTTCGAACGACGATCTCGGCCAGAAACCCCGGCGGCGCATCGCCGAGGAACATGCGGATCGGGTCGAAGGGAATGATGTCGGGTGTCATGGCCTACCGGGGCTTCTGGTGCCACAACGCCGCACCGGCGCTTCGGTTGCAGCACGGCTTTTCGCGCCCGGCTCGACGATGCCCAGTGGTAGCGCGGTTGAGGCGGCGCCCCATCCATGCGATCTTTTTTCACAATCATCCGCGGGAGCCAGGCCCATGACCACCACCGCGCGTCGCACCCCCTTCCGTCTGCCCTGCATCCGTGACGAAACCGGGGACCCTTGCCGCTGGGGCCTGCGCCTCGCGGCTGGACGCCGCGCATGAAAGGGGCCGATTCCGACCTTCGGCCGGGAGAAGAAGCAGTCGCCCAGCCCGACAGTTTCGATGCCGGGCTTTGGTTCATCGGCCGCCTGCGCACACCCTGGACCCGCCGCAGCGATTGCCCGAAGCACGGCGACCCGGTGAACGGCCCTGATTGCCGGATCGAGCTTGATCCCCGATGGACAGCGGCACTGGCGGGGCTGGCACCCGGACGGCCGCTTCAGTGTCTTTACTGGATGGACCAGGCGCGGCGCGACCTGGTGTTGCAAAGCCCGCGCCGGGATGGCAGCGTGACCGGCACCTTCGCCCTGCGCTCGCCCGTGCGCCCGAACCCGATCGCCAGCTCGACCGTCGCATTGCTTGGCATAGACGGTGCGGTACTGACGGTGCGCGGGCTGGACTGTCTTGACGGCACGCCCTTGCTGGACCTCAAGCCCGACCCGCGCTGCCTTCTGTAAGCGTCGTGCGAGATGGAGATGTCCGGGGGGCTGTCTGCCCCCCGGCCCCCCCGAGGATACTTGTGAACAGAAAATGCAAGGGGCAGCGGACGGCCGTTCCGCATGACGCCTTGGGCATGGCGCCTGGGTTGCCCGGCGCGGCGCAGGGCAACCGCCTCCGGCGCGGTCAGTCGCGCAGAAGTTCGTTGATGCTGGTCTTGGAGCGGGTCTGGGCGTCGACCTTCTTGACGATGACCGCGCAGTAGAGGTTGATCCCCCCCTTCGACGGCATCGACCCGGCAACCACGACCGAACCAGCGGGAACCTCGCCATAGGTGACGGCGCCGGTTTCGCGGTCCACGATCTTGGTGGACTTGCCGATGAAAACGCCCATCCCCAGCACCGAACCCTCGCGGACGATGCAGCCCTCGACCACTTCGGACCGCGCGCCGATGAAGCAGTTGTCTTCGATGATCGTAGGTCCCGCCTGCATCGGCTCGAGCACGCCGCCGATCCCGACGCCGCCAGAGAGGTGCACGTTCTTGCCGATCTGCGCGCAGGATCCGACCGTGGCCCAGGTATCGACCATCGTGCCCTCGTCGACATAGGCACCGAGGTTGACGAAGGACGGCATCAGCACGACCCCCTTGGCGATGTAGGCCGAGCGGCGGACGACGCAGGACGGAACCGCACGGAAGCCTGCGGCCTTCCAGTCGGCCTCGGTCCAGCCGTGGAACTTGCTGTCGACCTTGTCCCACCAGCCGCCGCCCTGCGGCCCGCCCGACTGCCATTCCATGTCCTTCAGGCGGAAGCCGAGCAGCACCGCCTTCTTGGCCCATTGCCGCACCTGCCAGGTGCCGCCCGCATCGCGTTCGGCCACACGCAGCTTGCCGGTATCCAGTGCCTGAAGCGTCGCCTCGATCGCATCGCGCGACTCGCCCCGTGTCGCGGGGGTGATGGCGTCGCGACCCTCCCATGCGGCGTCGATGGCGGCTTCGAGGGCGGCGTGGGACATGCTTTTGCTCCGGTTTCCTGTGGTCTCGATCGAGGTCAGCCTATAGACCGGGCGGAACCCCCACGCAATCCGGCGAACCTCATGACCGACGATCCCCGCAGCCACCCCTTTCGCGACAGCGTGACCGACCTGAAGGCGGCCCGCGAGGTGCCCGACACGGCGCAGACCCGTGCGCCCGCCTATCGGCTTGCCTTCGCGGACCCCGACTTCCTGACGCGGGACGAGTTGCGCCCGGTTCGTCTGCAACTGGAGCTGCTGAAGCCGCAGATGGTGATGGACGAACGCGGCATCCGTTCGACCGTCGTGCTGATGGGAAGCGCGCGCGCATCCGTCGCCCGAAAGCGCCGGGATCGGCGGCGGGCCTGGCAGGCTGGTACGAGGAGGCGCGCAAGCTGGCACGCCTGGTCACGGCGAGAAGCCTCGAAAGCTACGGGCGCGACAATGTGATCGTGACCGGAGGCGGTCCGGGCATCATGGAGGCGGGCAATCGCGGTGCGCAGGAAGCGGGTGGCCAGTCGATCGGGCTGAACATCGTGCTGCCGCACGAACAGGCGCCGAACGCCTATGTCACGCCGGACCTGTGCTTCAACTTCCACTACTTCGCGATCCGCAAGATGCACTTCCTGATGCGGGCCCGCGCGATCTGCATCTTCCCCGGCGGCTTTGGAACGCTGGACGAGATGTTCGAAAGCCTGACGCTGATCCAGACCGGACGGATGAAGCGCGTGCCGTTCCTGCTGTTCTGCCGCAGCTTCTGGAGCAGCGTCATCAACTGGGATGCGCTGGTCGAGGCGGGGGTCATCGCGGCCGACGATCTGTCGCTGTTCCGTTTCGTCGAAACGGCGGAAGAGGCGATGGCAGTGATCGACGCCTGGGAAGAGCCGTGCTGAACCGCTAGTCCTGCGGATCGCGCAGCCAGCCGGTCTCGAACGAAACCCTGTCGCACCCTGCGAAGCGCGCCATGCGGTCAAGCTCTGCCTCCAGACGCGCCATGCGGCCTGCGCCAAACCGGACGCCATGTTCCGGCCAAAGGGCGCGCACCACCAGCGTGGCCGCGTCGCGGCGCGCCTTCATGTCGATCCGCCCGACGATCCGCGCGCCTTCGAGCAGCGGAAAGACGTAGTAGCCGTAGCGCCGCTTCGCCTCGGGAACGAAAACCTCGATCCGGTAGAAAAAGCCGAACAGCCGCTCGGCCCGGTCGCGGTCGCGCAGCGCGGGGTCGAAGGGCGACAGGATGCGCAGGCGCGCGGGCGGGTCGGGCGCCTCGGCGGCCTGACCGAAAACATCAGGCCGCGCGAATGAATGGCGGCGGCTGCCGTCGGCACCCTCCACAGCGATCTCGATCAACCGCTCCT
This sequence comes from uncultured Alphaproteobacteria bacterium, assembly GCA_963736565.1. Lineage (GTDB taxonomy): Bacteria > Pseudomonadota > Alphaproteobacteria > Rhodobacterales > Rhodobacteraceae > Aliitabrizicola. The sequence continues at coordinate 127,073 of CAVTOW010000005.1, read as the reverse complement.
GCGCCGATCTGTTCCTTGCACCAGTCGCGCGCCTCCTGCGGCGTGATCGCGTGCCAGTAGGCATAGAGATCGCCCGGCGTGGCGAAGCCCAGCCGGTCCAGCGCCGAGGCGCAGGCCCAATCAACGACAGCGTCATGCGGCGGGGCGGGCTGGCGGTGGGCCTCGGGGATCACGCGTTCGGTCAGGTCATAGACCTTCTGGAAACCGTCGCGGCGGGTGATCTGCAACTGCCCGGTGCGCCAGAGCCATTCGAGTGCGGTCTTTGACGGGTGCCAGTCCCACCACCCGCCCTTGCCGCGCGCCTCGCCTTCGCCGACATCGGTCGAGGTGACAGGGCCTTCGCGGGCGATGCGGTTCAGGATGTCGTCGAACTTCGCCTCGTAGCCGTCGCGAAACCACTTCCGCCAGTTCTCGCGCAGGCGTTCGGCGTCGCGGACAAAGCGGTGCTGCCAGTAGGGGAACAGGGACGCGGGCAGGACCGAGGCATCGTGGGTCCAGTGTTCGAACAGGTGCCGGTCACGCTCCAGCAGATGTTTCAGCGCCTTGGGTCGGTAGGCGGGGCGGCGCGCGAACAGGATCATGTGATGCGCCCGCTCGACGGTGTTGATGCTGTCGACCTGCACGAAACCGATCCGGCCGATCAATGCGGCAAGGTCCGCGCCCTTTGCCGGACCGGCGGGCGGTTCGCCAAGTGCGTGCAGATGCAGGAACAGGCGGCGGGCATCGGTGTTGCGCAGAACGGGAACTGTCATGCGACCAATCATCCCGCCCCGGTTTGGCAGGGTCAACCCGCGCCATTCCTTGCAGAGTCAATCATCCGCACGCCGTGGCAGGACAATGCGGCTTACAGACCTACTTCGGCGGCGATCTCGGCCGCGGCTCTTGCGGGCACGCTCGGTCGCGGATTTCAGCTGGCCACAGGCCGCCATGATATCCTCGCCGCGCGGGGTGCGGATCGGGCTTGCATAGCCGGCCTTGTAGATGATGTCGGCAAAGGCCTCGATCCGGCTCCCAGTCCGACCGCTCGTAGGGCGCGCCGGGCCATTCGTTGAAGGGGATCAGGTTGATCTTGGCCGGGATGCCCGCGATCAGCTTCGACGAGCCGCTTGGCGTCCTCCTCGCTGTCGTTCACGCCTTTCAGCATCACGTATTCGAAGGTGATCCGTTCGGAGTTCGACAGCCGCGGGTAGTCGCGCAGCGCGTCCAGCAGCGTCGCGATGTTCCAGCGTCTTGTTGATCGGCACGAGCGGTCGCGCACCTCGTCGGTGGTGGCGTGGAAGCTCACGGCAAGGAGGCAGCCGATTTCCGTCGGCGGTGCGGGCGATCTCGGGCACGACGCCGCTGGTCGACAGCGTGATGCGGCGGCGGCTGAGGGTCGATGCCTTCGTTGTCCATCACCACCTTCATCGCGTCGCGGACGTTCTCGAAGTTGTAGAGCGGCTCGCCCATGCCCATCAGCACGACGTTCGAGACAAGCCGCGTCTCGTCCTTGGGCGCGCCCGGCTGCGGGCCATTCGTCAAGGTCGTCGCGGGCCAGCATGACCTGGCCCACGATCTCGCCCGCCGTCAGGTTGCGGACCAGCTTCTGCGTGCCGGTGTGGCAGAACGAACAGGTCAGCGTGCAGCCGACCTGGGACGAGATGCACAGCGTGCCGCGCTCCTTCCTCGGGGATATAGACCGTCTCGACCTCATGCCCGCCTGCGATGCGGACGAGGTACTTGCGGGTGCCATCGGCGCGGATCTGGCGGCGTGACGACCTCGGGGATCTCGATGGTGAAGTGCTCGGCCAGCAGGGCGCGATAGTCCTTGGCGAGGTTCGTCATCAGCGCGAAATCGCGCACGCCCCAGTGATAGACCCACTGCCAGACCTGCCCGACGCGCATCTTCGCCTGCTTCTCGGGCGTGCCGGCGGCGATCAGCGCATCGCGCAGCTGGTCGCGCGTCAGGCCGACGATGTTGGCCGCCCGGCCTCGGGCAGCTTGCGCGGGATCGTCAGCACATCCTGCGTGATCGGGGTGGTTGGCAGATCGGACATGGCGGCCTCGGCGGATACAGGCGTGTCATATAGGCCAAGACAGGGCGTTTAGGAACCATCGCAAACAAAAACGCCCCGGCACATCGGTGCGGGGCGCTTCGCTGTCGTTCCGGCGCTTACTTGCAGCGCGTCTCGGCCTCGGTCATCGCGGCGGTGAAGCCGAGAAGCGAGAAGGTGTCCTGCGTCTGCGTGCCCCGTGCCGAGCGCGCGGTCAGCACCGCCGACTCGCCGCCCTTCATCGCGGCCAGCATCGTCGCGTCGTCGCTGGAATTCTGCGGCCAGGCCCATTCGCCATCGACGAACATCTCGAAGCTCGCGTCGCCGATCTTCATGTTCACGGTCGAATCCGGCGCGAAGGGATAGCCACCGGTGAACGAAACCTCGCCCGCAGCGCCGGAACCGGGACGGAAGGTCACGAACAGAAGGATGTCGCCGCGCCGGACCGAGACGGGCTGGCCGTCGCGGGTGTTGACGGTTTCCTTCGGGCTCGAAACGCCCCAGCATTCCTTCGGGTTCTCTTCGGTGAAAACGCTCCAGTCGGTCTTGGTGGCGACCCGGTTCGTCGATTCCTGTGCCAGCGCACCGGATACGGGCGCCATCGCCACTGCCGAGGCGATCACCGCTCCGTACAGGCTGGCCTTCAACCATGCTGCCATTCGTTCCCACAGCCTCCACGCTGCTGCCCCCTGCCCGATCCGCCCTTGCGGTGCCGATGGACCGCCACCTTTTCCGGTAGCGCGGTGCTTTTCAACTCGATATCTCCCCATAACGCAAAAGCGGCTGGCCGCGAAAGCCCTTGTGGGCACGAATTCGCGCATCTGTGAAAGGAAGCTTCGACATGACGGGCAACAAGGCGCTTCCGATGGTCGAGTTGTGGCGCGGCGGGCGGATGGAAAGCGTGCACGCCGGACATGCCGTGATCTGCGACGAGACGGGGCAGATTGTCGAAGCCTGGGGCGATCCGCAGGCGGTGATCTATCCGCGCTCGTCCTGCAAGATGCTTCAGGCGCTGCCGCTTGTGGAAAGCGGGGCGGCCGACGCGGCTGGCCTGACCGAGGCGCAACTGGCGCTTGCCTGTGCCAGCCACCAGGGGGCGGCGATCCATACCGGGATGGTCCGCGACTGGCTGGCCGATCTGGCGATGGCCGAGCCCGACCTGCGCTGTGGCGCGCATGAACCCTACGACCGGACCGAGCGCGACCGGCTGATCCTGGCGCATGAGCAGCCTTGCCAGATCCACAACAACTGTTCGGGCAAGCATGCCGGTTTCCTGACGATGGTGCGGCACATGAAGGCAGGCCCGGAGTATGTCGAGGTCGACCACCCGCTGCAGCGCGCCATCAAGTCGGCCTTCGAGGAGACGACCGGCGAAGCGTCGCCGGGTTATGGGATCGACGGCTGTTCTGCCCCGAACTTTGCCACGTCCGTTCATGGTCTTGCGCGCGCGATGGCCCGTTTCGCCGCTGCCGGAAATTCGGGGTCCGTCCGCGACCGTGCGATGCAGCGCCTGACGCAGGCGATGGCGCGCCACCCCGAACTGGTCGCGGGCGAGGGGCGGGCCTGCACCGAGCTGATGCGCGCGATGGACGGCCGCGTGGCGATCAAGACCGGGGCCGAGGCCGTGTTCATCGCCATCGTGCCCGAAAAGCGCATGGGCATCGCGCTGAAGATCGTCGATGGTGCCTCGCGCGCCTCGGAGGCCGTGATCGCGGCACTTCTGGTGCGCATGGGCGTGCTGGAGGCCGAGCATCCGGCGACGCGCAAGCGCCTGAATGCCGTCCAGCGCAACTGGCGCGGCGATCGAGACCGGCATGGTGCGGCTGGCGGACGGGTTCCTCTAGCCCAGCAGGTCGTCCAGCACGAGTGCCATGACCTTTGCACTGTCGAGCATGTCCTGCACGCCCACCCATTCGTCGGGCTGGTGCGCCAGATGCAGCAGGCCCGGTCCATAGGCGATGCAGTTGTGCAGCCGCCCAATGCGGTCGATGTGCTTCTGGTCATAGGTGCCGGGCGACACGACGTAGTCCGCCTGACGCGCCAGAACCCGCTCGATCGCCGCCGCAGTGGTGCGCACCACGGGCGCGTCGCGGTCGGTCATCACGGGGCGCACTTCGAACAGGTCGCGGATGTCGTATTGAAACCCGGGCCGCGTCGCCTTCACCCGCTCCATCAGCGCGGTCAGCTCGGCCTTCACCGCCATCAGGTCCTCTTCGATCAGAAAGCGGCGGTCGAGCACGATGCGGCAGCGGTCGGCGACGCAGGGGGCAGGCAGCGCGGTCGAGCCTGCCTCGGGCTCCGCCTCGCCGCCATGGACCGAGTTGATGTTCAGCGTCGAGGCGCGAGCCCCTTCCGGTACAACCGGCATCTCTGTGCGCCGGCCCGCGAGCAGCGGAAGAAGCACCGTCTCGATCTCGTGCAGCACGGCCCCCATGTGCCGGATCGCGCTGTCGCCCAGGAAGGGCATCGAGCCATGGGCGATGCGACCCTTCGTCTCGACCTCGGCCCACCAGACGCCACGATGACCCAGACAGATACGGTCCTTGTGCAGCGGTTCGGGGATGATGACATGCTGCACCCGGTCCGGCGAAAACCGCCCCTGTTCCGCGAGATAGGCAACCCCGCCATAACCCCCCGACTCTTCGTCGGCGGTAGCGCTGATCTCGATGGCGCCCCGGAAATCCGGGCGTGCGGCGATGAAGGCCTCAGCCGCGATGATGCTGGCCGCCAGCCCGCCCTTCATGTCGCAGGCACCGCGCCCGTAGATGCGGTCATCGTCAAGTTCACCGCCGAACGGATCGCGCGTCCAGCCCTGGCCGACCGAAACGACATCGTGGTGGCTGTTGAAATGAACGCAGTCGCCCGGCCTTGCCCCCTCGATCCGCGCGACGAGGTTCCAGCGCGGAAAGCTGTCGCTGTCGCCGGGCGCACCTTCGGCGCGGACGAATTCCACGGTGAAGCCCTGCGCCAGAAGGCGGGCGGCCAGATAATCGCAGATCTCGCGATAATGCTGCCCCGGCGGGTTGAGCGTGGGAATGCGCACAAGGTCCTGCGTCAGCCGGATCAGCGCCTCGCGCCGCAGGTCGATCTGGGACAGGAACGCGGCCTCGGTCATGGGTCGAGACTGCCGCGACTTGGTGCGGCGCGCAATGCCCGCGCGATTTAAGCGTGACGGGGGATGCAATCCTTGCCGAGTCGCGCCATGTTCGGATTGCCTTGCGAGACGGAGTGCGGAACGTGATGACGTCATTCGGCGTTGCCCGAAACGGAGAAGTGCGATGATCATCGGGGCACTACGCCTTGCCTTCATCGGCTTCGTCGCGATGACGGTGGCCTATCTGCTGATCTGGATCTATTCGCGGTCCGTCCGGCGCGAGGAGCTTGAGAAGGAATGGGATGCGGGGGGTATCGACACCGACCGCGAAACCTTTATTGCGGACGGCATGAAAGCCTATGAACACACGCTGCGACGCCGCCTGATCGGGCTGGTCTATATCGTTCCCACGGTGATCGTGCTGGTCATCATCTACATCCTGAACTTCCAGTGAGGCTGCCATGCGGTATGTGAAGTGGACCATCCTGACGCTGCTCGCGCTCTTCGTGATCGCGTTCTTCCACTACACCCTGCCGCAGCATGACGTGGTCCGGATCGTCGGCACCAATACTCAGCGGATGGACCTGGGCGAGAATGCGTGGTTCTTCGCTGCCCCTGATGCAGGAACGAATGCGCAGACCGGCGGCAGCCGCGACGTGAAATTCATCCAGACGATCCGGGCGAGCAACGGCCGGCCCATGGTCTATCGCAACGAGGACACGGGCTGGGGCTGGCCGCCCTATTTCAAGGTGAACAGCTTCGACATCCAGGCGATGGCGACCGATCTGACCTCGACCGAGGCCGCGCCGAAATGGGTCGTCGTCACGCATTACGGCTGGCGGAACCAGTTCTTCACGATCTTTCCGAACGCGGTCGGCTTGCGTCCGGTCGCGAGCCCGGACGTGACGATCATCCCCTGGGTCAACATCATTATCTTCACCGTCCTTGCGGCAATCCTCTTCTTCTTCCGGCGCATGTGGCTGCAATTCCGCGAGCGGACAATCGACCCGGCGTTGGAAAACATGGGCGAGCGGTTCGACGACCTCGATGCGCGCGCCGACACCGCCCGGGCCAACGCGAGAACCCGCTGGGGCCGGTTCCTCGCCAGGCTGCGCAGCCGGCGCTAAAGCGCCAGGGCCGCCTTGCGCCCCTCGTGAAAGGCATAGGCGGCGAGGCGCGGGGCGGCGCAATCGCCGATACGGAGAAGCGTCTTGCCCTCGATCCGCTCGGGGAAGGGATCGAAGGCGACATTCGTTGTCGCCATGACAAGCGCCGAAGCCGGCAACCTCACTCTCTTCTCCCGTCAGCATGTTGCGCAGCGTGGCCCCGTTGCCGTGCCAGCGCGCGATGCAGTGTTCGGTCAACATCTGGGCATCCTTAGCGGCCAGCGCGCGGCGCAGGGCGCCATCGGCGGCGGTGCGGGTCAGTTCCTTGCCCACCATCGCGTCGGGGGTGACGAGGATCACCGTCTTGCCCTGTTCGGCCAGCCACCAGGCAGTTCCGCCGCCGCGCCAGTTGCCGCCTTCGTCATAAAGGATGACTGTGTCGCCAAGGCGCGCCTCGCGGCGGATGACCTCTTCGGGTGACCAGACGTTGCCGTTCTCGATCCCCGGAAGAACTGCCGCGTCGGGAAGCCAGCGCTGGCGGGCGGTAGGATCGGGCAGAGAGCCGGTAGCAAGGATCACCGTATCGGCGGGGTGCGCCGCGACATCCCCTTCATCGAGAAAGGTGTTGAGCCGCAAGGTGACGGCAAGTTTGGCGAACTGGCGTTCATACCAGTCGAGAAGATCGAGGATCTGGGCGCGGCGCGGTTGCATCCCGGCAAGCCGGAACTGCCCACCGACGTGGCCGGAAGCTTCCACGATTTCAACGGTATGACCACGCTCTGCTGCGGCCCTGGCCGCCTCCAGCCCCGCCGGTCCGGCCCCGACGACAAGGATGTTGCGCGGCGCAGCAGCCGGGACGAACCTGTCGCCGCCCCATTCGAACTCGCGCCCCGCCGATGGGTTTATCAGGCAGGAGATCCAGTAGTCGCGCGACCGTCGCCCCCAGCACATCTGGTTGCACGAGATGCAGGAGCGGATGTCGCTCGGCGCGGCCCTCGGCGGTCTTGCGGGCGAGATGCGGGTCGGCGATCTGGCCGCGCACGATGGAGACGAGGTCGGCCTCGCCCGAGGCGATGATGGTTTCACCATTCTCGGGCGTGCGTACATGCGCCTCGGAGGTGATGCGGGCATGGGTGACGGCCTGTTTCAGCAGCGCGGTCATCGGGGTCGTCAGTTTCTCGGCATGGGTGAAAGGGGGAATGATTCCCTCGAATTCCAGATAGCTGCCATAGCCGCAGGTGATGTAGTCCACCTCGCCCGTGGCGTCGTGAAGGCGCACGATTTCAAGCAGTTGCTCGGCGCCGCAGGGTGACGGTGAAGGCGGGGGAATAGCTGATCGCCAGCCCGATGATGAAATCGTCGCCGCAGGCCTTGCGGATGCGCGCGATCAGGGTGCGGGAGAAGCGGGTGCGGTTTTCAAGGCTGCCGCCCCACGGGTCGGTGCGCTGGTTGCTCCAGGGCGTCCAGAACTGGTCGATCAGCGAGTGGTAGGCGGCCCAGACCTCAACCCCTTGAAAACCCGAGGCTTTGGACCGGATCGCGGCGGCGACATGGGCGTCGAGCAGCTCTTCGACCTCGGCACCCGTCATGGCGTGGCTGCCGTCGCTGTCGTGGTAGGACGGTCCGCCGGAGGGCGACCAATGCGGGGCGAAGCTGAGGTCGGAATCGCCATGCGCGCCGATGTGGTAAAGCTGCTGGACGATGACCGCGCCTGCGTCGATGACGGGTTCGGTCACCTTGCGGAAATGGGGGATAACCTCATCGGAAGAATGAAGAAAATTGCCGCGCGTCAGCACGCCGGTGCGGTGGACGGGGACCGGTTCGGCCACGATCATGGCGGCCCCGCCGAGGGCGCGTTCCAGCAGATAGGCGGCGAAGCGGGGGCCGGGCAGGCCCTGATCCGACATGTTGGCGGTATGTGCGCCAAAGACGATCCGGTTGCGCAGGGTGTGGCCACGCAGGGTCAGCGGAGACATCAGGCGGGGGTGCTGGGTCATCGGCGAGGTCCTCGACAGACCCGCAGTCTAGGACCGCGAGCGCGGTGCGGGACGCGCGGTTGGCGACCTGTCACTGTCGAAAACAGGCCGTATGATCTGCATATGATAGCCGTATGACTTTCATATGCAGACAGAATGGGTCGGGAATTGCTCGGCGTGCGGATGGGGGGACGAATTTTCTGCGAAAATTCCGGGGCGACGTTCACCGGAATTTTCGCAGAAAATTCGGTCAGAGCCTACCGGTCGAGAGGGCTGCGACCCAGTCGGGGCGCGACTGAGCGCGGAAGGCGGCGCGGGTCGTGTCATAGGGAATGCGGCGGAAGCTGACGGCCCAGTCGGTGCCGCGACGGTCGAGGATCGCGTAGCAGGCATGCGGCGTTCCGGCCTCGGCGCGATGATAGACAGGATGGTCATCCTCGTAGGCGGGGCAGCCGACCGAACCGGGGTTCACAATCAGACGCCCATCGGCAAGGCGAACCGCCGCCGCGAGGTGCGTGTGGCCGCAGAGTAGAAGCGGGCTGTCGATGTCACCTGCGAGCGTGGCGATGCGATCCGGCGGACTGGGGGCGAAGACGCCATCGGGGCGAACCTCGTGCAGCCAATAGGTCGTGTCCGAGGTGGGGGTCGCGTGGCAGAGGAAGGCATCACCGAGGGTCAGCGTCGGCGGCAGGGCCGCGAGCCATGCGTGATGCGCCGGGGACAGATGGGGCAGCGCGTCGACCTCCCACGGGCCGACAGGATCGGGGGGCATGGTCAGCCACCGGTCGTGGTTGCCGCGCACGGTGGGCCATCCAAGGCCGATCAGCAGATCGGCCGTCTCGGCGGGCCAGAGCGGGCCGGAGAGGCAGTCGCCCAGATTGACCGTCAGGTCGGGCGACTGCGTTGCCAGATCGTCCAGCACCGCGTGCAGGGCGTCGATGTTGCCGTGCACGTCGGCGAGGACGGCCAGTCTCAAAACGTGGGCCTCATTCGGCGGCGATGTCGACCGAGGGGTCCCAGCCGGAGATCGCCTTGACCTCGAGGAACTCCTCCATCCCCCAGATGCCGCCTTCGCGCGCGCGGCCCGAGGCCTTGACCCCGCCGAAGGGCGACCCGGCGGCGCGGGTCTTGCCGTTCATCTGGACCATGCCGGACTTGCAGCTGCCGCGCCAGCGGTTGCGCCGCGCGCCGTCCTGGCTTTGCACATAGTTGGTCAGGCCATAGGGCGTGTCGTTGGCGATGCGCGACCGCCTCCTCTTCGCTCTCGAAGGGGATCATGCACAGGACCGGGCCGAAGATCTCCTCGCGCTCGATGGTCATGCCGGGTTCGACATCGGCGAAGATCGTCGGGCTTGACGTAGAAGCCCCGGTTGAAGCCTTCGGGCAGGCCCGGACCGCCGGCGACCAGCCGCGCGCCTTCGTCGATGCCCTTCTGGATATAGCCCTGGATCTGGTCCCACTGGCGCTTGTTCACCACCGGGCCGATATGCGGGCCTGCCTCGTGCGCCGAGCCGACCTTGATCGCATTGGCGACTTCGGCGGCAATCTCCACCGCGCGGTCGTAGACCGGGCGTTCCACCAGCATCCGGCTGGGCGCGTTGCAGGACTGGCCGGAGTTGTTCATCATGTGCCGCACGCCGCGTTCCACGGCCCGGTCATCGGCATCGGCGAAGATCAGGTTCGCGCCCTTGCCGCCCAGTTCCAGCGTCACGCGCTTCAGCGTCTCGGCGGCGGCTTTCGAGATCGCGCGCCCGGCGCGGGTGGAGCCGGTGAAGGAGATCATCTCGACATCCGGGTGGGTGGAAAGCTGCGTGCCCACCCCCGGCCCGTCGCCGTTCACCAGGTTGAACACGCCCGGCGGCACGCCCGCGTCATGGCAGAACTCGGCGAAGATCATCGCGTTCAGCGGGCTTTCCTCGGACGGTTTCAGCACGCAGGTGCAGCCCGCCAGCATGCGCCGGGATCACCTTCAGCGCGATCTGGTTCATCGGCCAGTTCCACGGCGTGATCAGGCCGACCACGCCGATGGGTTCCAGCGCGATGCGGTCGTTCGGCGCATGGGGGCCAAGCGGGCGGACCCATTCGATCTGATCGAAGGCGGTCAGGAAATTGTTCAGCGTGCCAGGGCAGGCAGGGGGCCTGACTGTTCGCGCGCATGTCGATGCGGCGCGCCCATTTCCATGCTGATGGCGCGGGCCAGCTCTTCCTTGCGCGTCTCGTATTGCTCGAGGATTCGCTCGACCACGGCGGCGCGGCGTTCGGCGGGGGGCGTGGCGGCCCATGCCGGGGAAGGCGGCCTTGGCGGCGGCGACGGCGGCATCGGTATCGGCCTGATCGCCAAGCGAGATGACCGCGCAGGCCTCTTCGGTGGAGGGGTCGATCACGGCGCAGTCGCGCGGGCGTGGCGGGGGCGACCCAGCGGCCGTTGATGTAGAAGTCGCGTCTCTCGATCATGGCATCCTCCAGATTTGATCATATTGTCGCACTCACGCCGGGGCGGCCGCAAGGGAGGACAGGGTTTCATCGGCGGGCGGCTTGCCGAAATGGACGTTCCTTTCGGCGGCGGGGATGCGGTTGGGGGGTGAACCGGAGCGACGGAAGGGTTTATCTGGAGGGAGAAGAGATTTTCAGGAGGCTTCCCATGGGACTTCGCATCAACGACATCGCACCGGACTTCACCGCCGAGTCGACGCAAGGGACGATCCGGTTCCACGACTGGGTGGGCGACGGCTATGCCATCATCTTCTCGCCACCCGCAAGGATTTCACGCCGGTCTGCACGACCGAGTTCGGCGCCGTGGCGCAACTGGCGGGCGAATTCGAGCAAGCGCAAGACCAAGGTGATCGGCGTGTCGGTCGATTCGGTGGCGGATCACCAGAAGTGGAAGCGCGACATCGAGGCTTTCGCCGGGGCCCCCGCCGACTTCCCGATCATCGACGACACGCTCGCTGACCGTGGCCAAGGCCTATGACATGCTGCCCGCCGATTTCTACCTGCCGACCGAAGGGCGCACGCCGGCCCATACCGCGACCGTGCGGACGGTCTATATCATCGGGCCGGACAAGAAGGTGCGGCTGACGATGACCTATCCGATGTCGGTGGGCCGCAACTTCGCCGAGATCCTGCGGGCGCTGGATGCCGTGCGGGCGACCGACGGCGTGCCGCTGGCGACGCCCGCCAACTGGGTGCCGGGGCAGGACGTGATCGTGGCGCTGGCGCTGAACAACGAGCAGGCGCAGGAGAAGTTCGGCGAGCTGGACATCAAGCTGCCCTACCTGCGCTTCGCCAAGATGCCGGTCTGACGCGATCTGCCCGGTCACGGAACGACGGCCCCCGCATTGCAGGGGCCGTTTTCCTGCGTGGACGTCCGCAACTCAGGCGTTGGCGGCCGTCTTGGGGTAGAGCACGGCGCGGGTGCCGAGCTGCACGCGCTCGTACAGGTCCATGACATGCTCGTTCACCAGCCGCACGCAGCCATTCGACACGGCAGAGCCGATGGTCCAGGGTTCAGGCGTGCCGTGGATGCGCAGGAAGGTGTCGCCGACATCCGGCGCAAAGAGGTAGAGCGCGCGCGCGCCGAGCGGGTTGCGTCGGGCCGCCCGGCATCCCGTCGGCGTATTGCGCATAATGGTCAGGGCTGCGGGCAATCATCTCTTTCGTCGGGGTCCAGCTGGGCCATTCCTTCTTGGCCCCGATGGTGAAATCGCCCGGAATGTAGAGATCGCCCTTGGCAATGCCGATGCTGTAGCGGATCGCCTTGCCGTTTTCCTGCGTGAAGTAGAGCGCGAAATTGGCGGGATCGACGTGGATCTCGTTCGGGGCCGAAGTCGTTCGACAGCTTCACGATGCGCGGCAGGTACTGCTCGGGCAGGGTCCAGCCCTCGGGCATCTTGGTGGCGAGCGCCGGCGTGGCGAGGGCCGCCGCCGAGGCGGCGAGGAAGGCACGGCGGGACAGGATATGGCTGCTGCGCATCATCAAATCCTTGGCTGGCGTCCGAGCACTGGTTTTCCTAGAGTCTCGTGAGTCTGGTCCAGCCCGACAAACCAAGCAAAATATGTGCGACGGCAACAAAAAAGGCCCCGGTGTTTCCACCGGGGCCTTGTCTTTCGGCTTTGCCGAAGCTTACGCCTCGGCTTCGGCCTTTTCGGTGATCTCGGCGCCGGTTTCCTGATCGACCATCTTCATGCCAAGCCGCACCTTGCCGCGATCGTCGAAGCCCAGGAGCTTCACCTTCACTTCCTGGCCTTCCTTCAGGATCTCGTTCGGATGGTTCAGGCGCTTGTTGGCGATCTGGCTGACGTGGACCAGACCGTCGCGCTTGCCGAAGAAGTTCACGAAGGCGCCGAAATCGACCAGCTTCACGACCTTGCCGGTGTAGACCTTGCCTTCTTCCGGCTCGGCCACGATCGACCAGATCATGTCATAGGCCTTCTTGATCGCCTCGCCGTCGGTCGAGGCGATCTTGATCACGCCGTCGTCGTTGATGTCGACCTTGGCGCCCGACAGTTCTCGACGATCTCGCGGATGACCTTGCCGCCCGAGCCGATCACTTCGCGGATCTTGTCGATCGGGATCTGTCAGCGTCTCGATCCTCGGGGCGTATGCGCTGAAGCCCTGCGGCGGCCGACAGCGCCTTGTTCATCTCGCCCAGGATGTGCAGCCGGCCGTCCTTGGCCTGCGCCAGCGCCTGCTCCATGATCGCCGGGCGTGATGCCCGCGACCTTGATGTCCATCTGCAGCGAGGTGATGCCGTTCGCGGTGCCGGCGACCTTGAAGTCCATGTCGCCGAGGTGATCCTCGTCGCCGAGGATGTCGGTCAGCACGGCATAGCTGCCGTCGTCTTCGAGGATCAGGCCCATGGCCACGCCCGCGACCGGCGCCTTCAGCGGCACGCCCGCGTCCATCATCGACAGCGAGCCGCCGCAGACCGTCGCCATCGAGGACGAGCCGTTCGATTCGGTGATCTCGGACACGACGCGGATGGTGTAGGGGAAGTCGGTCGCCGGCGGGCAGCACCGCCTGCAGCGCGCGCCAGGCGAGCTTGCCGTGGCCGATCTCGCGGCGGCCGGGCGAGCCCACGCGGCCAACTTCGCCGACCGAATAGGGCGGGAAGTTGTAGTGCAGCAGGAAGTTCGAGCGGATGTTGCCGTGCAGCGCGTCGATGATCTGCTCATCCTCGCCGGTGCCGAGCGTGGTGACGACCAGGCGCCTGGGTCTCGCCGCGGGTGAACAGCGCCGAGCCGTGGGTGCGCGGCAGGATGCCGATCTCGGACGACGATCGGGCGCACGGTCTTGGTGTCGCGCCCGTCGATGCGGCGCCGCCGTTGATGATGTCGCCGCGCAGGATCGAGCTTTCCAGCTTCTTGATCGCCGAGCCGAGGTTCGCTGTCGGCCTGATCTTCTTCGGACAGCGCGGCCTTGATCGCCGCCGAGGCGGCGGCGATGGCGTTGGTGCGGTCCTGCTTGTCGCGGATGGCGAAGGCGGCGCGCATCTGCGTTTCGCCGGCCGCCTTCACCTTGGCGTAGAGCGCCGAATAGTCGGGCGCCTGGAAGTCGAAGGGCTCCTTCGCCGCGTCTTCGGCCAGGTCGATGATCAGGTCGATCACCGGCTGCATCGCTCGTGGCCGAACTTCACCGCGCCCAGCATCTCGGCCTCGGTCAGCTCGTAGGCTTCCGATTCGACCATCATCACGGCGTCCTTGGTGCCCGCGACGACCAGGTCGAGCCGCTGCTCGGGGTTGTCGCGCAGCTTCTGCATGTCGTCGACCGGCGGGTTCAGCACGTATTCGCCGTTCGAGAAGCCGACGCGCGCCGCGCCGATCGGGCCCATGAAGGGCACGCCCGAGATCGTCAGCGCCGCCGAGGCCGCGATCATCGCGACGATGTCGGGATCGTTGTCCAGGTCGTGGCTCAGCACGGTCGCCATCACCAGGACTTCGTTCTTGAAGCCCTCGACGAACAGCGGGCGGCATCGGACGGTCGATCAGGCGCGAGGTCAGCGTCTCCTTCTCGGTCGGACGGGCCTCGCGCTTGAAGAAGCCGCCGGGGATCTTGCCCGCGGCGTAGTATTTTTCCTGGTAGTGCACGGTCAGCGGGAAGAAGTCCTGCCCCGGCTTCGCCTTCTTGGCGAAGGTCGACGTTGGCCATGACGCTGGTCTCGCCCAGAGTGGCGATGCACGGTGCCGTCGGCCTGGCGGGCGATCTTGCCCGTTTCCAGCGTCAGCGTGTCGTCGCCCCACTGGATCGATTTCTTGATAACGTTGAACATGTGCTTTCCTTACCTGGTCGGGGGACCCTCCGCCCGACCCTTGGCCGTTGCGCCTGTTTGCGTACGGGCCGCATTGCCCGTGGCCTCTTCTCTTCTCGTCCTGCCCGCCCCATGAAGCCCGGTGGGGTGGACCATCCCCCGGACTCGTCCGGGGCCGAAAAGACGAACGCGCCCCGGAGGCCCGGGGCGCGTTCCTGTGCGTCAGCGGCGGAGGCCGAGGCGCGCGATCAGCGCGGTGTAGCGGGCTTCGTCCTTCTTCTTCACGTAGTCGAGCAGCTTGCGGCGCTGCGCGACCATCATCAGCAGACCCACGGCGCGAATGGTTGTCCTTGCGGTGGGTCTTGAAGTGTTCGGTCAGCGTGGCGATGCGCGCTGGACAGGACCGCGACCTGGACTTCGGGCGAACCGGTGTCGCCTTCCTTGGTGGCGTATTCCTTGATGAGCCGGGCCTTCTCTTCGACGGTGATCGACATCGGGGTCTCCTGTGGTCAGGGGTTATGGCCACGGCCGGGATGTCGTCCAGCAGGGCCCTTGGAGGTATCCGCCGATTTCGGCGGATGCGCGCGTATAGGGGAAATGCCGCGAAAAGGGAAGCGGGAAATCGGCGCGGGCCGGGTTGTGCGCCAGTTGCCGCGCCACGCCGGGCGAACGCCAAGTTTGCGCCACATTGATGTGAGAAATTATGTTTGTAAACAATGTATTAGCAGGAATACTGGTTAACGGTCGGTATCCCTGCCTGAGCGGTGTGGAGGGTGGACATGCTGATGGCGCTGGCGGGTCTGATCGGGGCGGTCTTTGCCGGGGTTGTTGCCGATGCGGCGATCACGATGGCATCGGCCAAGGATGAACCCGACGAGGCGGACGACGCCGCTGTGGACGCCGAGGGCGCAGCGGACGGCGAGGCGGGAAGCCTGCTCGACTGGGTCGATGCGCCCGAAAACGGGGAACTGTCGCATCCCGAAGACGCGCCGCAGTCCGATGACATTCCCGATGCTCCCGACGCGCCGGTCGCGATCATCGGCACCGGGGCGGATGACCTGATGGCGGGCGGCGACGGGGACGACAGCATCGACGCCGGTGACGGGAACGATCAGGTCGCAGGCCGTGGCGGGGACGACCTGATCGCGGGTGGCGCGGGCGAGGACCGGCTCGAGGGCGCGGCGGGCGATGACAGCCTGTCGGGCGGTGACGGGGCCGATGCGCTGGACGGTCAGGAGGGGCACGACACGCTGACCGGTGACGCGGGCGACGACCGGCTTGCCGGGCATGAGGGCGATGACCTGCTTGACGGCGGCGACGGTGACGACAGCCTGATGGGCGGTGAGGGGAGCGATACCTTACACGGCGGCGCGGGGGCGGACTGGCTGGCGGGCGGCTGGGACGATGACCTTTTGCGGGGCGGGGCGGGTGCAGACACGCTGGATGGGGGTGCGGGCGACGATGTGCTCGACGGGCGCGACGAACGGGCGATTTCCTGAACGGCGGTGACGGGGCGGATCGGCTGCTGGCGGCGGGCGGCGACACGCTGTCGGGCGGCGACGGCGCGGATGGGTTCGAGCTGGCCTGGGATTCGGGCGACGGGCCGGCGCGGATCGAGGATTTCAATGCGGCGCAGGACGAGATCGTGGTGCTCTACGATCCCGCCGCACATCCGCAGCCCTCGCTCGACCTGATGCCGAACGCGGACGGGACCGGCACGATGGTGATGCTCGACGGTCTGCCCGTGGCCGAGCTTGCGGGGGTGCAGGACGTGCCACCCGAAGCGATCCGGCTGATGCCCGAGGCCCAGCAGGCGGCGTGACGCCTCAAGGGTCAGCCAAATCCCACGGCTCCGGCTGGCGGTCATAGCCGATGTAGAGCGGATGCTTCGGCTGACCGCCCTGCGTCAGGCCCAGATGCCAGAGCGGGCGGCCCGTGGCGCGAAGCAGCGTTTCGAACCTGATGCCCGCGGTCCAGATGCGCCCCATGGCTGCCCCAGGCGCAGATGATGCGGTCGGCCCAGAGGGCGCTGTCGGCAATGGCCGCATCGTTGGCGGGGCCAACCGGATCGGCCTCGGCCCGCATCACCTTGGGGTCGGTGGCCCGGAAGGCGAAGATGTTCGTCACGCGAAACGCGCCGAACCCCAGGGCGCGCGCGCGCCGCTCGCACCGCTCCACCGTGGGGTCGTTCTGAACCTCGGTGGCGGTGGAGGGATTCAGCATCACGAAGAGCGCGCGTGGGCCCGTCTCGTCCCACGTCCGGGTCAGCAGGTAGCGATACCTCTGGCAGGGGGAATAGATCGGCGGTCGAGGCGGCGTCGCCTTTTTGATGCGTGCGGGTGATCATGGGGACAGGGTAATGGCGGCAAGGCGTGGGGAAAAGGGGCAGCACGCCGGGGCTGACCGGGTCGGCACCGTGGCAACCGGCGAAGACGGCAGGGCCAGCCGCCATGGCCATACGGCCCGCACCGTGTCCCCGTCCTGCGCGCATCCTTCCTTCGGCCCGATGATCGCCATCCTCGATGCGCTTGAAGGGACGAATACCAAGAAAACGCGGCGGGAAAACCTCTCGCTGGTGGGCACAAGCCGAGCGGCTTCTGCGGGGGCGATCCACGGCGATGCGCATCGTTCAACGAATCGGTTGACTGAAACCGCCTTCTGGCTCACATTCAACCACATGATTGAATCAGAAGCCCACCTCGACACGCTGTTCCACGCCCTCGGCGATCCCACCCGCAGGCAGATGCTGCGGGACCTTGCCGAGGGAGAGCGCACGGTCGGCCAGCTTGCGGAACCTTTCGCGATCTCGCTCGCCGCGGCCTCGAAGCACATCAAGGCGCTGGAAGGCGCCGGGTTGATCCGCCGGGAAATCCGCTGGCGGACGCATGTCTGCCGGTTGAACCCCGGACCGCTGGCCGAGGCCCATGCCTGGCTGGGCTTTTACGAGCGGTTCTGGACCGACCGGCTTTCCGTTCTGGACGAGTTGCTGCGCAAGGAGGGTCAGGCCCCGGAGTCCGGCCCCCGCCCCGAAACCCGAAGGAGAGAGACAATGAAGGACGCAACCACCATCGAGGCCTATGGCCATCTGAGCGAACCCACGACGCTGACGATGCAGCGCCTGCTGCCCGGCCCCGTCAGCCGCGTCTGGGCCTGGCTGACCGAAAGCGACCTGCGCGCGAAATGGCTGGCGGCGGGCGAGATGCCGATGACCGCAGGGTCAGAGTTCACGCTGACCTGGCGCAACGACACCCTGACCGACCCGCCCGGCGCGCGCCCCGAGGGGATGAGCGAGGTGAATACCGGGCAGTGCCGCGTGATCGAGGCCGATCCGCCGAACCGGCTGCGCTTCGAATGGGGCGGGATGGGCGAAGTCACCTTCGATCTGAAGCCCGCTGGCGAAAAGGTGCTCCTGACCCTGACGCATACCGGTCTTGTGGGGCGCAGCCGCGTTCTCGGCGTCAGCGCGGGCTGGCATTCGCATCTGGACGTGATGGAGGCGAAGCTGACCGGCGCGAAACCGAAGCCGCATTGGGACAACTGGCTTGCGCTGCGCGAGGTCTATGCGGAACGGCTGCCCGAATAGCCATCCGCGGCTGTCAGGCCTGACCGGCCTGCCTTCTTCTGTTCGCAAACATCCCACGGGGGTAAAGAGCGAACAGAAACCCTCCGGTGGAGGGTTTGCGCGAAGAACGCCCGGCCCACGGACGGGCCGGGACTGGGGGTGTGAAACCCCCGCTCCTCCGCCCGAACCCGGGCAGGCCCTCAGGCGGCGAAGACCCGCGTGGGGTGCAGCTCGCCCGCCTTGTAGATGCCGACGGCCACGGCGCGGCCCTGATGGCTGGCCCAGGCTTCCTCGCCGTATTCGACGCCCGAGGCGATGACCATGCCGGGATTGCCGTTGCGCAGGCGCGCGGCGCCTTCCGGCGTGGCGGGCAGTTCGGGCAGGTCGGCCAACCCGGTTTCCAGCGGCAGCAGCCGCGCATCGAGGTCGGGCGTGCGGGCCAGCGCCTCGATCTCGTCCATCGAGATGCCGTCCTCGGCGTCGAAGGGGCCGGACCAGGTGCGGCGCAGCCACAGGCACGTGGCCGAGACAGCCGAGGGCCGCGCCAAGGTCGCGGGCGATGGCGCGGACATAGCCGCCCTTGCCGCAGACCATCTCAAGCTCGGCATGGTCGGCGTCGGGGCAGCCGATCAGCGTCAGGCTTTCGACCCAGAGCGGGCGCGGGGCGATGTCGACCGTCTCGCCGTCGCGGGCAAGGTCATAGGCACGTTCGCCGTCGATCTTGACCGCCGAAAACTGCGGCGGGGTCTGCATGATCTCGCCCCGGAACGCGACCAGCGCCTGTTCGATCTGCGCGGCGGTGGGGCGGGTCGGCAGAGGTGGCGATCACCGTCGCCTTCGGCATCGTCGGTTGTCGTGCTCGCGCCGAAGCGGACCATGAAGCGGTAGCATTTCAGCGCGTCGGTGATGTAGGGCACGGTCTTGGTCGCCTCGCCCAGTGCCACCGCCAGCACGCCGGTCGCCGCCGGGTCGAGCGTGCCCGCATGGCCCGCCTTCTGCGCCTGAAGCGCCCATTTCACCTTGTTGACGACGGCGGTCGAGGTGATGCCTGCGGGCTTGTCCACGACCAGCCAGCCGGAAACCGCCCTGCCCTTGCGCGTGCGTGCCATGTTCGGTGCCCTTCGGGTTCGGAAGGTCGGCTGTCTAGTGCGGGACGGCGGCGGAGGGAAGAGCGCTTCGGTGCCGCCCGGCCGTTATTCCGCCGCAGCGGTGCGCGGCAGCAGCGATGCCCCGGCCCCGCGTGGCAGCCGCAGGAAGGGGATGACGGACAGAAGCGCGACAGCACCCACCAGCAGGAAGACCGGCGCGAACATGTCGCGCGTGACGGTGTCCTGCCCGGTCACGGCCATCATCGCCTCAAGCCCGAAGGCCGCGAGCGTGATGCCGACAGAGCCTGAAAGCTGCTGGAGCACGCTGTTGAACGAGGTGGCGCTGCTCAGCCGCTCGGGCGGGACATCGGCATAGGCGATGGCGTTGACGCTGGTGAACTGCAGCGAGCGCGACAGGCCACCCAGAAACAGCACGCCCACCATCCAGAGCCAGGGCGTTTCCGGGGAAAACGCGGCGGGGGCGGCGAGGAAGGCGGCGGCGAGGACCGCGTTCGTCACCAGCACGCGGCGGAATCCGAAGCGGCGCAAGAGCGGCTGCGCCATGAATTTCATCCCGAACGCGCCAAGGCCCGTGGAGAGCGTCAGCATCCCGGACTGGAACGCGGTCAGGCCGAAGCCGAGTTGCAGCATCAGCGGCAGCAGGAACGGCGTCGCGCCGGTGCCCACGCGGAACAGCGTGCCCCCCGTGGCATTGATGCGGAAGGTCGGCAGGCGCAGCAGGCGCAGATCGACGATCGGGTCGGGGCGCGACAGCGCGTGGCTGACATAGGCGGCGAGCAGCCCCATGCCCGCCCAGGATCATCGCCCCCACGACCCAGCCCGCCACCAGCCCCAGCCCCGACAGCGTGACCCCGGTCAGGAACAGCGCGAGGCCGGGGCCGAGCAGCAGGAACCCGCCAAGGTCGAAGGCCGCGACACCCTCGACCCGGACATCCTCGATCAGCAGCGTCACGAGGATCAGGCCAAGGGCGGCGATGGGCACGTTGATCCAGAAGATCCAGCGCCAGTCGAAGAAGGTGGTGATGAAGCCGCCGAGCGGCGGGCCGAGGACAGGGCCGATCAGGGCCGGGATCGTCAGCCAGGCCAGCGCGCTGACCAGTTCGCCCTTGGGCACCGAGCGCAGCACGATCAGGCGGCCCACGGGCACCATCATCGACCCCGCCGATGCCTTGCAGCACGCGCGCCGCGATCAGTTCGGGCAGGGTCGAGGACTGCGCGCAGGCGATGGAGCCTGCGGCGAAGATCAGGATCGCAAGGCGGAACACCTTGCGCGCGCCGAAGCGGTCGGCGGCCCAGCCGGATGCCGGGATGAACACCGCCAGCGCCAGCAGATACGAGGTCAGCGCCAGCTTCAGGTGGATCGGGTCCGCGCCGAGATCGGCGGCGATCTGCGGCAGCGAGGTGGCGATCACCGTGCCGTCGATGTTTTCCATCAGCAGCGCGGTCGCCACGATCAGCGGCACCGTCCGGCGCGACAGCAGGCTTGGCATCCGGTCGGAAGGGGGCTGAACCAACGGGGCATCTCCGGTCGAGGTGCCTGCCTAGGCCGGTTCGGCGGGGGCTGCAACCTTCCGGCGGCGCAGGCGGATCACTTCGGCGCGAAGATCCGGTAATAGGCCCAGTCGGGCAGGAATTGCGACGCCGCGGAACAGCCAGGAAAAGACCGTGGGGAAGCTGAGCTTGAAGCGGTCCGGATCGCATCTGGCGCAACATGTGGTCGGCGGCCTCGGCCGGTTCCATGAGGAAGGGCATGGTGAAATCGTTCTTGTCGGTCAGGCGGGTGCGGATGAAGCCGGGATTGGCCACCTGCACCGTGATGCCGGTCCCGCGCAGGTCGGCCTACATGGATTCGGCCAGCGCCATCATGCCCGGCCTTGCTGGCGCCATAGCCGATGGCGCCGGGCAGGCCGCGAAAGCCCGACAGGCGAGCCGGTGATGACGACATGGCCCTGCCCGCGCGCGACCATGCCGGGCAGCACCGCGCCGATCACGCGGGCGCAGCCGGTGAAGTTCACGTCGCACATCGCCTCGACCTGATCGGCGTCCCAGTCCTGCGCCTTGCATCGGCCAGTAGACGCCCGGCGAGGAAGACCACGCCGTCGACCTCGCCCAGCCGCGCTGCGCCGCGGCACGGACCGACGCCGTGTCGGCCACATCCACCGGCACCACGCTGCGACGGTGCCGGGCAGGCTGGCCGCGACCTCGGCCAGACGCTCGGCGCTGCGGGCGGACAGGATCAGCTCGGCCCCGGCCGCGCTGAGTTTCTGCGCCAGTGCCAGCCCCAGCCCCTCGGTCGCGCCGACCAGCCAGTAGCGCTTGCCGCGAAAATCCCTCACGCCGCGTCGCTTGCGTTCGGCGCATGGTGGCGACAAGTTCGGCCACCTTGATGCCGAACTTGCGGAACTGGCTGCGGTTCATGATCGTGCCGTTGTCCATCAGATACATCCAGTCGGTCACGTCCAGCACATGACCGCCCGGCCTCGGGCGTCAGCCGGATGCGGTAGCGCAGCTGGACGCGCCGAGCCTTCGGCCCGGCCCGACGCCGTCGCCCACCACGTCGGGGGCGGTCGGCCTTGATGCGAGCCGTCGTTGCCCAGGGTCAGCGTCCATTCCCGGTCCTGCACGCGCGCCGCTGTCATAGCGGAAGCGTTCGGTCAGCGTGCCGACGTTGCCGTCCCACGTGCCTCGAATGTCGGCCACGAAGCGCGAGGAGACGCGGCCGGTCGGGCCGTAGATCACGCCCTCGCACAGGAGCGGGCCGTTCAGGTGGCGGCGCAGGTCGAAGCGCGGCCCTTGCCCGCGTAGTCGGCGGGCGTCTGCGCGCGAAACGACATGGTGCGCGCATGGACGCGCCAGCAGGATCAGCGTCAGCAGCACGCCGAGCAGCAGGAAGGAAAGCGAGGTCATCCGTCAGGCCTCCGGGATTCGGGGTGGCGGCGAGAAGCAGCGATCGCCACGAGTTTCAGGACGCAGGGAACGAGCGCGTAGAGCACGGTCAGCAGCCAGAGCGCCGCCGGCGGGATTGTCGGCCGCCCGGGACGAAGCCGCGCGCCTCGAGCAGCGGGCAGCAGGCGCGACGGCGGCGAAGGCCAGCGACAGCTTGGTGACGAAGGACCACAGGCCGAAGCCGGCGCCCGCGCCGGGCGAGACATCTGTGCCATGCGCCGGGCGAAGATCGCGGGCAGCAGCGTGAGGTCGGCGCCGAGCGCCGCGCCCGAGGCCACGCAGATCAGCGCGAAGGCGCAGCACGTCGCCGGCGCCAAGCGTGAGCGGCCCAGAGCGAAGGACAGGATGGCCAGCGCCATGCCGGCGAGGAGCGTGGCGCTTCGGGCCGAAGCGGCGGGCGCGGCGCGCTCCAGAGCGGGGTCGAGAGCGGCGGCGGCGAGGAAGAACAGCAGCAGAAGCGGGCCTTCGGCAGCCGGGCGCCTGCAAGGCGGCTTTCGACGAAGAACAGGAACAGGGTCGAGGTGACGGCGACCGGGGCGGCGTTCACGAGCGCGATCAGGAGCAAGGCGGCGCGCGAGCGGATCGGCGAGGACCGGGCGGAAGCGCGCCGATGCGGGGCCGGCGTCCGGCTCGGCCGGTTGCCCTGCCATTCGCGGCGCATGGCAAGGGTGGCGACGAGGGCCAGGACGGCGAAGCCGAGCGGCGAAGGCGGTGAAGGGCGGGTCGGTCAGGCCGACCAGCAGCCGCGGGCGCGACGGCGGCGAGGCAGACGCCCAGCAGCGCCCCGCCTCGCGCCAGCCGGCGAGGCGGATGTGGCCGCCGGCGCCGATGCGTCGCGGCCTTGGCCACGCCTTCGGCGTAGAAGCAGATGGTCAGGAAGCTGAAGGCGCGTGAACAGACCGGTCAGCGTGAGCGCGAACCACGACAGCGGCGCGATGGGCGGGGTCACGGCGAAGAGCGCCGACCATCGCGCCGCGCCATGAGCGCGGCCGCGATCGCCACCAGCAGGCCGCGCGCGTGCCGGCGTGCGCTCGGCCAGCCAGCCGAGGAGCGGGTCCTGCACCACGTCGATCAGCCGCAGCGCGAACAGCGCGACGCCCAGCGCGCGCAAGCCTGACGCCGTAGTTGTCGACGTAGAACTTCGGCGCGTGGATGTAGATCGGCAGGCCCGCCGCCGCGACAGGCCCGCGAACAGCGCCCAGGCGGGCAGGCGGTGCGCCTGGCTTGCGGCAGCGGGCGTGGCCGTCATCGCGTGACCTCGTCCGCGGGCGGCAGCGGGCGGCTGCGGAAGGGCGCGCCCTTCCACCACAGCTTCAGCGCCTGCCAGTGGATCAGCGCCAGCACCCGGCGCGAGCCGAAGGGGCGGCGCAGGCAGGCGCGCAGGATGCCGGCGTTGGTCAGCGGCGCGGCGCGGGCCGATCAGGTTGGCGATCAGCCCGCCGTTGCCCGTGGTATAGTCGATCCAGATGCCGATCCGGTCGGCGCGGATGTCGAAGCGGAAGGTGTAGCCGCCCTCGACCGGCTGGAACGGCGAGACGTGGAAGATCTTCTGCGCCGTGCATCGGTGTCTTCGCGCGTGATCGGGCGCCAGATCCTCGCGGTGGCAGAGATAGGAATGGCGGTCGCCGTAGGTGTTCGACACCTCGGCGATCACCGACGCGCAGGCGCCCGTCGGCGTCATGGCACAGCCAGAAGGACACCGGGTTGAACACATGGCCCAGCACGCGCGGCTGCGCCAGCAGCAGGATGCGCTCCGCGCCGGGCAGGCCGTGCGCCGCCAGCACCTCGCGCACCCAGGCGGTGCCCCGCGCCCTGCCCGGGCGCGCCGCCATGGTCGGTGTCGTGCAGCGACAGCAGGTTCGCCCGGTTGCGCGAGAACAGCGACGGGCCGCGTGCCGCGTCTCGGGGTCGAGCAGCACGTAGTCCACCGAGTAGCGGAAGGCGTTCGTCGACCGCGCCCTTGCGGCCGTGGAACGTCTCGCCCCGGATGTGGTCGACCTGGCTCATGCCGCCATGCTGCCCCTGCGCGTCGCGCCGCATCGCCTCGACCACGTCGACCGCGCGGGCGAAGCCGTCTTCGTGGAAGCCGTTGCGCATCCAGGCGCCGCAGAACCAGGTGTTGCGCGCGCCGTTCATCGCGCGCAGCCGTGTCCTGCGCGCGCAGCGCCGGCAAGGTCGTAGACCGGGATGGTCGGAAGGTGCACGGTGTCGTAGATCAGCTCCTCGCGGATCGGGCGGGTGGTGTTCAGCGTGACGAACAGCGGGTCGTCCTTCGGGATCGGCTGCAGCGAGTTCATCCAGTAGGTCAGGTCGATCTTGTCGCGGGCGCCGGCCCGGCGGCTCGACATAGACCCAGGAGGACCAGCACTTGCGCGCTGCGCGGCATCAGCGAGGCGTCGGCATGCAGCACGGCCTCGTTCGGCTGGTAGCGGATGGCGGCCAGCGCCGCGCGCTCCTCCGGCGTGGGGTCGGACAGCAGGCGCAGCGTCTCGTCGGAATGGGTGGCGAAGACGACGTCGTCGAACAGCTCCCACTCGCCGCCATGCGCGCGCACCGCCGGGCCGAGCCGGCCTCGCGCCGCACCGCCGCCGACCGGCGCGCCGAGGCGGAGATCGACGCCCTGCGCCGCCATCGCCGATTGCAGGCGGCGGACATATTCGACCGAGCCGCCCTGCACCGTGTACCACTGGTGCTGGCCGTAATAGCCCAGAAGCGCGTGGTTGCGGAAGAACCGGACCAGCGCCTGGGCCGGGAAGTCGAGGATCCCCGTGGTCGGCGTCGACCAGATCGCGCCCGAGAAGGGCAGAAGGTAGTGGTCGCGGAACCACGCGCCGGTGCCCAGTTCCGTTCAGGAAATCGCCGATGCGTCATGCCGTCGTCCTGCGCCAGCGTCCGGCGCCTGCGCGTTGAAGTGCATGATGTCGCGCAGCATGCCCAGAAAGCGCGGATCAAGCGCGTTGCGCCGCTGCGCGAAGATGGCGTCATAGCTCGCCAGCCCGTATTCCAGCCGGCCGCCGCCGATCGAGGCCCCGAAGCTCATCGTGCTTTCCGTCACCGGAACGCCGAGCTTCTCGAACAAGTCCGACAGATGGGGGTAGTTCACGTTGTTGAAGACGATGAAGCCCGTATCGACCGGCTGGTCGCCGCGCTTGCCCGCCATCACGGTGCGGGCGTGGCCGCCAAGTCGGCGCTCGGCCTCGAACAGGACGACCGCGTGGTCCTGCGCCAGAAGATGCGCCGCCGCCATGCCGGATATGCCGCCCCCGATCACCGCGATGCGCCGCGGCGCTGGCCGAAAGTCGTTCGAATGGCATACAGTGCGCTGTCCCCAGTATGTCGCCTGTATCGTCTACGCAGCGACCCCGAAAACGGATCAGATGGCAAGCGCGAAGGAAATGGTTGCAGCGCGCTCCGCTTGAAAAGTGATCCAGATTGGCACCAGTGGCGTAAACCTTGCATGACACTCGACGTGCTGCCCACGGATAAAGCGGATGCACGCGGCTTTGCGGCGGACTATGCTGCAAGCGCGACATCGGCGGTCTGGCGCGTCGGGGAAAGAACGGAAGATGACGACGGACGTGCCGAACCCGACTGGGCGGCATTGCTGATGGCAGTGCGCGACGACAGGACAGGGCGGCCTTTGCGCAGCTCTTCCGGCATTTTGCCCCGCGGGTGAAGGCGTTCCTGATGAAGTCCGGCGCAGGCGAGGCCCTGGCCGAGGAATGTGCGCAGGATGTGATGGCGACGCTGTGGCAGAAGGCGCATCTGTTCGACCCCGCGCGGGCCAGCGTGGCGACCTGGGTCTTCACCATCGCGCGCAACCGCCGGATCGACGCGCTGCGCAAGTCGCGCCGCCCCGAGCCCGAGGATCTGCCCTGGGGCCCGGAGCCGGAACCCGATCAGGCCGAGGCGCTGGAATTGCAGCAGGAAAGCCGACCGCCTGGGCGAGGCGCTGGCGCAACTGCCCGAGAAACAGCGCGCTCTGATCGAACGCGCCTATTTCGGCGATTTGTCGCACAGCGAAATTGCCGCAGAAACCGGTCTGCCGCTTGGCACGATCAAATCGCGTATCAGATTGGCGCTGGAACGGCTGCGCCACCAGATGAGGTGAAGGCACGACATGACGATCCGGCACCATCTTTCCGACCAGCTGCTGATGGCCTATTCGGCAGGCACCCTGCCCGAGGCGTTCAACCTGGTCGTGGCGACGCACGTGTCGCTGTGCGACGAATGCCGGGCGCGGCTGATGTCGTTCGACGCGGTCGGCGGCGCGCTGATCGAGGACGAGGCGGCCGATCTGGCCGATGCGCTCGGTCGATGCGATCATGGCGCGGATCACGGGGCTGCCGCAGGGCGACGGCCCGTGCGGGCCCCGCGCGCGCCGAAGGGCGTGCTGCCGGCGCCGCTGCGCGATTATGTCGGCGGCGATCTGGCCGACGGTGAAGTGGCGGAGCATCGGCGATGGGCGTGCGGCAGGCGATCCTGCCGACGGCGCGCGATGCCTCGGCGCGGCTTCTGCTACATTCCCGGCGGGTCAGGCCGTGCCCGACCACGGTCACCGGGGGATGGAGCTGACGCTGGTGCTGCAGGGCGCGTTCCGCGACGCGAGGACCGCTTCGGCCCCGGCGATATCGAGATCGCGACCGAGGATCTGGAGCATACGCCGGTGGCCGAGGCCGGCGCGGACTGCATCTGCCTGGCCGCGACCGACGCGCCGCTGCGGTTCAACAAGCTGATCCCGCGGATGGCGCAGCCGTTCTTCCGGATCTGAGGCGGGTCAGGCGAACAGCCGGACCGCGATCACCGGCGCGTCGCCCTCGATTTCGGCAGCACCGTCGGGCATCATCAGGTCGTGCGCGCCGCAGCCTGTCCGTTCACCGCGACCGGGCCGAGCGCAAGCAGGAACAGCCTGCCCCCGGCCGCAAGCATACCACCGCCGCGCAGCACGGTGACCTCGGGCAGCGGCAGGGCCCGCGCGGTCATCACGTTGAAATCGTCCGACGGCACGCCGCCCGTCCCGGCGGCCCGCACGGCCACGTCGCCGGGAAAGGCCACCGGGAGCAGCGGCAGGCAATCGCGCGCCACGTCACCCACCAGCCGGAAGCCGGGGCCGGAGAGCACCGTCAGGTTGCGCTCGATGCCGGGGAACAGCGAGAACGGGCCGTCCTCGACCACGCTTGCCAGCGACAGGCGCAGGCGCAGGCCCGTCAGGGCCATCCTCGCGCAACATCTCGATCGTGGTGCCGCGGCCGTTCGTCCACGGCTGGCGGGCGTAGTCGGCGGGGGTCAGGTGGCTCACTCGGCGGCGTCCTTGAGGATCAGCGGCACGACCGGAGCCGAGTCCTTGGCGTCGGGCGACAGTTCCTCGAAATCGAAATTGTCCAGCCGCCGGGCGCGCTTGCCGGCCTTGTCCGACGAAATGCGGATATCCTCGATGTCCTTGGCCGCCTGGTCGAAATGGCGGTCGAGGCTTTCCACGCGGGTGCCCAGCCGTTCCACGTCGCCGTAAAGCAGCGCCAGTTCCTGGCGGATCGCGCCCGCCTGTTCGCGCATCCGCGCGTCCTTCAGGACCGCGCGCATCGTGTTCAGCGTCGCCATGCAGGTGGTGGGCGAGACGATCCAGACCCTGGCCGCGAAGCCTTCGCGCACCACTTCGGGGAAGTTCGCGTGCAGCTCGGCATAGACGGCTTCCGAGGGCAGGAACATCAGCGCGCCGTCGGCCGTTTCGCCCTCGAGGATGTATTTCTCGGAGATCGCGCTGATATGGGCGCGGACCGCCGTGCGCAGGCTGCGCCGGCCTCGGCCAGTTGCGCGCGGCGTCTCGGCGCGGCGCAGCGCCTCATAGGCCTCCAGCGGGAACTTGGCGTCGATGACGATGGGGCCGGGCGGGTTGGGCAGGTGGATCAGGCAATCGGCGCGCCGGCCGTTCGACAGCGTGGCCTGCATCGTGTAGGCGTCCGTCGGCAGCGCCTTTTGCACGATGTCGTGCAGCTGGATCTCGCCAAAGGCCCCGCGCGTCTGCTTGTTCGACAGGATGTCCTGCAAGGACAGCACGTTGCCCGACAGCTTCTCGATATTGGCCTGCGCCTTGTCGATGGTTTCCAGCCGCTGCTGCAACTCGCCCAAGGCTGCGGGCGGTGCGGGTCGAGGTGCCGTGCAGGCTTTCGCTCATCTGGCGCTGCACCTCGGCAAGCCGCTGTTCCATCAGTTGCAGCATCGCGGTCTGGCTGACCGCCTGCGCCTCGGACACATGGTGACAGGCCGCCCGCCAGCCGTTCCTGCCCGTCGCCCAGCTTCTGCACGCGCTGGCCCAGCCAGCCCAGTTCGCGCAGCAGCGGGTTCGGCCATGCGCCCGGCGCGCGCGGCGGCGCGCAGGATCAGAAGCAGGATCAGCAGCACCAGGGCCGCAGCCCCGCGGCCAGCAGCACCGCGGGTCGCCACCGGGAGGTCTGGCCGAAGAGCGTGATCATCTGCGCCCGAACAGCCGTTCGATATCGGGGAGCCTCAGTTCCACATAGGTGGGCCGGCCGTGGTTGCACTGGCCGGAATGCGGGCGTCGCCTCCATCTCGCGCAGAAGGGCGTTCATCTCCTCGGCGCGCATCTGGCGGCCCGAGCGGACCGAGCCGTGGCAGGCCATGCGCGACAGGATCGCGTCGATCCGCGCCTGCACAAGCTGGCTGTCGCCGAGGTCGGCCAGTTCGTCGAGGATGTCGCGCGAGCAGGGCCTGCGCGTCCACCGGGCCCAGGACGGCGGGCGTTTCGCGCACGGCGACGGCGCTGCCGCCGAAGGGTTCGATCGTGCAGCCCGAGCCGGCGCAAGCTCGGGCGCAGCGTCCAGGAGGCGCGCGGCGTCGGCGGGCGATGAGGTCGACGATCTCGGGGATCAGCAGCGCCTGCGCGGCGATGCCGGTCTCGGCCATCTGGCGCTTCAGGCGTTCGTAGACCAGCCGTTCATGGGCGGCGTGCTGGTCGACGATGACCATGCCGGTGGCGGTCTGGGCGATGATGTAGTTTTCGTGCAGCTGCGCGCGGGCGGCGCCGAGCGGACCGTCCGACGGCAGGACGCGGCTCCACCCGCGCGGCGGGCGCCTCGGCGAAACCCATGGGGGCCTGCGCTGGCGAAGGCGCGGCTGAGCGCGGGCTGGCGAGGGGCGGTCCATCTGGTAGATGCGCGGCTCGGGGCGGAACGCGTCGAGCGTCGCCGCGCCGACGGTGGTCGAGGCGCGGTGCCCGCCCTCGGCCAGCGCGGTGCGCAGGCCGGTGATGATCAGGCTGCGCGCCGCGTCGGGTTCGCGGAAGCGCACCTCGGCCTTGGCGGGGTGGACGTTCACGTCGACGCGCTGCGGGTCGCAGATCAGGTTCAGCACGGCGGCGGGATGGCGGTCGCGGCTGAGGACATCGAAATAGGCGGCGCGCAGCGCGCCGAGCAGCAGCCGGTCCAGCACCGGGCGGCCGTTGACGAACAGGAACTGCTGCGACGGACGAGCCGCGCGAATAGGTGGGCAGCGCGGCATAGCCCGTCAGCCGCAGGCCGTCGCGCTCGGTGTCGATCCGCAGCGCGTTGTCGGTGAAATCCGTGCCGAGCACCTGCGCGAGCGCGGCCATGCAGCGCGTCGAAGAGGTCGCCCTGTTCGGGATCGGCGCGGAACACCACGCGCGCCTTCGCCCCGCCCGTGACATCGCGCAGGGTGAAGCCGACCGCGGCTCGGCCATGGCAAGGCGGCGGATCACCTCGGCGATCGCCTGCGCCTCGGCCCGGTCGGTGCGCAGGAATTTCAGGCGGGCGGGCGTGGCGTAGAAGAGATCGCGCAGCTCCACCACCGTGCCGCGCGTCAGGGCGGCGGGGCGCACAGGCGCCATCCGCCCGCCGTCGACGGAGATCTGCGCGCCCTGCGCCCGTCGGCGCGCGAGGTGATCGTCAGCCGCCCCACCGCGCCAAGCGAGGGCAGCGCCTCGCCCCGGAAGCCGAAGGAGCGGATGTCCAGCAGGTCGGACCCGTCGATCTTCGACGTGGCATGGCGCGAGAGGGCCAGCGGCAGGTCCTCCGGCGTCATGCCGCAGCCGTCGTCGGTCACGCGGATCAGCGTCTTGCCGCCATCGGCATAGTCCACCGTGATGCGCCGCGCGCCGGCGTCGAGCGCGTTCTCGACCAGTTCCTTGACCGCCGAGGCGGGCCGTTCCACCACCTCGCCCGCCGCGATGCGGTTGATCGCCGCCTCGTCCAGTTGCCGGATGACCGGGCGTATCTTGGGGTTGTCGAGCATGATGCCACCATTTCTAGCAGCGCGGGCGAGATTCGGCCATGGGAAAGGCTGATGGTTGGATCGCGCGGGCCCGAGGCGAGGCTGCGACGTCGATCCTTGTTCCGCAGACTAGTCTGTCTGCGTCCCGCCGGCCCGATCAGCGGACCCTGCAGTGCAGGGTCCGCCGGGCCGTTGCCAGAGCGCGCAAGCGCGTTGGCAAGGGGCTTTCCGCTGACGCGGCGGCTGTACAATCCGGCCGCGCCTGACTGGGCGGGCGCGGAAACGCGCCTGCCACGGGCAGGCAGGCGCGGCCGGATTTGTCGCGGGACAAATCCGTCAAGGCGTTGCGTTGCGCGGAAATCCCTCGTCAGGGCCAACCCCTCACTCGCTGGACACAACCCCCTCGGGCTGCCCGACCACGACGAAATGCAGCTCGTCGGGTTGCAACAGCCGCGCGGCGACGCGCTTCACGTCCTCCAGCGTCACCGCCTCGATCTTGTCGTTGCGCGTTGCGGCATAGTCGATGGGCAGCCCCTCGATCTGCATCCCCACGAGGATGTTGGCGATCGTGCCCGTTGCCGTCGAAGCGCAGCGGATAGGCCCCGGTCAGGTAGGTCTTGGTCGCGGCCAGTTCCTCGTGCGGTGACGCCGTCGGCGGCCATGCGCGCCCATTCGTCGCGGATCAGCCTCGATCGCCTCGGCCACCTTGTCGTTGGCGGTCGAGAACTGGCCCAGCATCATGCGCGCCGTAGTCCATGGGCGCGAGATAGGTCGCCGATGCCATAGGTCAGCCCGCGCTTTTCGCGCACCTCGTCCATCAGCCGCGCCGTGAAGCGGCCGCCGCCCAGAATCTCGTTCAGGATGAAGGCCGCGAAGAAATCGGGATCGTCGCGGCGCGATGCCCGGCTGGCCGAACAGCACCACCGACTGCGGCGAGGGGAAATCGACGACCGTCACGCCGCCGTCCAGCGCCCACTGCGCCCGCCCCGGCAGTCGGCGCGCCCGGTGTCGGGCAGATCGCCCAGAAGCGTGTCGAGCAGCGGCCCCAGTTCCGCGGCCGTGATGTCGCCGACCGCGGCGACGTAGCATGCGGTCGCGGGCCAGGGCGCGCTGGTGCGCCGCGACGATGTCGTCGCGGGTCAGCGCGCGCGACGCTGTCGACGGTGCCGTCGCCGCGCGTGGCATAGGGATGGTCGCCGAAGGCCAGCGCGTTGAAGCGTCTGCGCCGGCGATGGTGCCCGGGTCCTTGCTCGTCCGACCGCAGGCCTGCGACAGCACCTGCGCGCGCACCCGGTCCACCGCGTCCTCGTCGAAGCGGGGCGCGATCAGCGCCTGCGCGCAGCAGGTCGACGCGCCTTGTCGCGGTTCTCGGTCAGGAAGCGGGCCGAAACGCTGACGCTGTCCTTGCCCGCCGAAAAGCCGAAGCGCGCGGCCAGCGCATCGCGCGCCTCGGCGAAGGCCTGCGGCGTCCATCTCGCCCGCGCCTTCCTCGAGCGGCGCGGTCATCAGGTTGACCGCGCCGCGCTTGCCGGGCAGCATCCAGCGAGGTGCCGCCGCGAAACTGGATCTCCAGCGCGGTGAAGGGGATGTCGTGATCCTCGACCAGCCAGGCGGTGATGCCGCCGGGCGACGTGACCTCCTGGATGTCGATCTCGGCCTGCGCGGCCAGCGCGAAGACCGACAGGATCAGCGCGGGAAGCAGGCGCAGCATCGGTCATGGCGCTCTCGGTCTCCTCGGGCGTCAGCCAGCCCGGTCACGGCGTGGCGGCGGTCCAGCACCGCGCGCGCGGCCGCCATCACGTCATCGGCCGTCACCGCTTGCAGCACCTCGGGCCAGGCCTGCATATCGTGCCACGGTCAGGCCGATCGTCAGCGCCTCGCCATAGCGTGTTGGCAAGGCCCTTGCACGTCGTCGCGGCCATAGATCTCGACGGCGCGGACCTGGGTCCTGATCCGCTCCAGCGCCGCGGGATCGACGCCTTCGGTCAGGAACTCTTCCATCACCGCGTCCATCGCGGCCTCGGCCTCGTCCAGGCGTCACGCCGGGCGACGGGCACGACGACGAGCCCGAAGGTGCCGCTCGTCGAGCGCGGTGCCGTCGTAGAAGGCCGAGGCATAGACCGCCATCTGGCGTGTCGAACTGCAGCGCGCGGGCCAGAACCGAGGTCGTGCCGCTGCCGCCCAGCAGTTCGGCCAGCACCGTCAGCGCCGCGGCCTCCTTCTGCGTCGCCGGGGTCGCGCTCGGGGGCGAGGTAGCTGCGCGACGACATAGGGCTCCGACACGCGCGCATCGGCCAGCGCCAGCCGGCGCTCGGCCAGTTGCGGCGGTTCGTGCGGGCGCAGGCGCGGCGGCAGGTCCGTCGGTCGGCGCAAGCGGGCCGTAGTGCTTTTCGGCCAGCGCCGTGACCTCGTCGGGGGTCACGTCGCCCGCGACGACCAGGATGGCGTTGTTCGGCGCGTAGTAGCGTCCGGTAGAAGTCCAGCGCATCCTCGCGGCTCAGCGCTTCCATCTCGTGCCGCCAGCCGATGATCGGGATGCCGTAGGGGTGGTTCAGGTACTGCGCCGCCTGCATCTGTTCGGCGAACAGCGCGCCGGGGTCGCTGTCGGTGCGCTGGTTGCGTTCTTCCAGGATGACCTGGCGTTCGGTCGCCACATCCTCCTCGGTCAGGCGCAGGTTGCGCATCCGGTCGGCTTCCATCTCCATCATCAGGTCCAGCCGGTCGGCGGCGACGCGCTGGAAATAGGCGGTGTAGTCCCAGGAGGTGAAGGCGTTGTCGTTGCCGCCCTGCGCCGCGACGATCGTCGGAGAACTCGCCGGGCGCCAGATCGTTCGGTGCCCTTGAACATCAGGTGTTCCAGGAAATGCGCGATGCCGGAATGGCCCGGCGGCTCGTCGGCCGCGCCGACCCGGTACCAGACCATCTGCACCACGACCGGGGCGCGGTGATCCTCGATCACCACCACCTCAAGCCCGTTGTCGAGCGTGAAGATCGGTGACCTCGTCGGCCTGCGCCGGCACCAAGTGCAGGGTATCGCCAGAAACAGGCCGCATCAGGCCCGCACGCATCCATCGGCTCATCGAATGGTCCGTTTGCCAGCCCCGCGACAGGTACAGGCGGCAACGCCGGGATCAAGCCCCGGCCACGCGGATGTGAAGGCTATTCGCGCAGGCCTTGCGCGGCGGGGCCGACGGGGTGCGCAACGCCGCGCGCACGCCAGCGGGCAAGTTCGGCCTGCTGGTCCAGCGATAGCGGCTTGTAGGCCTTGTAATAGACGTTCACGTTGAACAGCCGTTCCAGCGATGCCGGCCGTTGTTGTCGCGCCGGAATTCCAGGTCTTCGACGGCCAGCGTCTGCCGGATGCCGACGCATCGACGCCGATAGCGGCCGGCATGGGCGGACAAGCGCGCCATCCGCCGCCGGGATGCCGCCGCGCGGTGCGTCGGCGCTGCCGCCCAGGGCCACGATGGCATCGGCCTCGGGCGTGCGGATCGGTGCGGTTGCTGCCGCCCGGTGTCGGGGTCGGGCAGCTGCGGCCAGATTTTCGGGCATTTCCAGCGGCTTGGGCGGGCAGGATGGCGAATTCGTCCGGGCCCGGCGCCCTGCTGCGGAGGTTCATCAGGCTGCGGGTCGTCGCCGCCGCAGCCTGCCAGCGTCAGCATCGCCACAGCGGCGATTGCCAAAACGCTCCGTCCTAGCCTGCATGCCCGTCTCCTCGACCGTCTGTGCCGCCGTCTTAGCGCAAAGCGAAGTGGCGCGTCACGGGGTCTTTCGCGCTCGTCGCGGTGCCGTTGCGGCTTGTCCTTGCCCGGTAAACAGCACCAGCCCGAGCGCGCCGGCAAAGATCGCGATATCGGCCACGTTGAAAGCAAAGGGATTCTCGATCCCGCAGCAGGACATGTTCAGGAAGTCGGCCACCGCGCCATAGAGCATCCGGTCGACCACATTGCCAAGCGCGCCGCCGATCAGC
This sequence comes from uncultured Alphaproteobacteria bacterium, assembly GCA_963736565.1. Taxonomy (GTDB): domain Bacteria; phylum Pseudomonadota; class Alphaproteobacteria; order Rhodobacterales; family Rhodobacteraceae; genus Aliitabrizicola. Next base: position 92,785 of record CAVTOW010000005.1, on the reverse strand, counting down.
AGCCCGCCAGCACCTGCACGCGCGGCGAGGGCGTTCTCGCGGCTGACCCAGATCCAGACCCAGGCCGAGATCACCAGCGCCACCGCGATCAGCACCCAGCGCGTCATAGTCGGCACCGCTGGACAGAAGGCCGAAGTTGATGCCCTGGTTCCAGGCCATGCGGAAGTTCAGGAAGGGCGGCAGGACGTCGATCTCGCCCGCGTCGAGGCAGGATCAGGCCCCAGACGACCGCCACCTTGGTGATCTGGTCGATGCCGAAGGTGACGCAGCGCGGTGAGTGTCGCAAGCCGCATCGTCAGTGCCGGAAATGGCGCTGGCCGGTGAAGACCATGGCCAGCCCCGCCGCGTCCGCCGCCGCGATCACCTCGTCGTCGCGCATCGAGCCGCCCGGCTGGATGATCGCCGTCGCCCCGGCCTCGGCCGCGGCCATCAGCCCGTCGGCAAAGGGGAAGAACGCATCCGACGCCACGACCGACCCTTCGGTCAGCGGCTGCGGCAAGGCCCAGCGCCTCGGCCATGTCCTGCGCCTTGCGCGCGGCGATGCGGGTGCGAATCGACCCGGCTCATCTGGCCCGCGCCGATGCCGACGGTCGCGCCGTCCTTCACATAGACGATGGCGTTGGACTTGACGTGCTTGGCGACCGTCCAGGCAAACAGCAGGTCGGCGATCTCGGCGTCCGTGGGCGCGCGTTTCGTCACGACCTTCAGGTCGGCCGCCGTGATGCGGCCCGCGTCGCGGTCCTGCACCAGAAAGCCGCCCGCCACCTGCTTGAAGGCGAGCGCCCTTCGCCGGCGGATCGGGCAGGCCGTCGGTGGTCAGCAGGCGCAGGTTCTTCTTGCCGGCGAAGACCGCCTGCGCCTCGTCGTCCGCGCCGGGGGCGATGACGACCTCGGTGAAGATCTCGACGATCTCTTCCGCCGTCGGCGCCGTCCAGCGGCTGGTTCAGCGCGACGATCCCGCCGAAGGCCGAGGTGCGGTCGCAGTCATAGGCGCGCTGATAGGCCTCGGCCAGCGTCGCGCCGCGCGCCACGCCGCAGGGGTTGGCGTGCTTGATGATCGCGCAGGCCGGGCCTTCGCCCGCGAACTCCGCCACCAGTTCGAAGGCCGCATCGGTGTCGTTGATGTTGTTGTAGGACAGCTCCTTGCCCTGCCACTGCCGCGCCGTGGCCACGCCGGGGCGGCGCCGAGCCGTCGACGTAGAACGCCGCCGCCTGGTGCGGGTTCTCGCCATAGCGCAGCGTCTGCGCCAGCGTTGCCGGCAAAGGCGCGGCGGCGCGGCGTCGGTTCGCTGCAGCGCGCCCGCCATCCAGGTCGACACGGCGGCGTCATAGGCCGCGGTGCGCGAATAGGCGGTCAGCGCCAGCTTCTGGCGGAAGGCAAGCGTGGTGGCCCCGTCATGCGCGGCCAGTTCGGCCAGCAGCGCGGCATAGTCGGCCGGGTCGGTCACCACGGTGACGAAGCGGTGGTTCTTGGCCGCCGCGCGGATCATCGCCGGGCCGCCGATGTCGATGTTCTCGATGCAGGTCGCGTAGTCCGCGCCCCGCGCCACCGTCGCCTCGAACGGGTAGAGGTTCACCACCAGCAGGTCGATCGGCTCGATCCCGTGGGCGGCCATCGCCACGAGATGCTCGTCATCGTCGCGCAGCGCCAGAAGCCCGCCATGCACCTTCGGGTGCAGCGTCTTGACCCGGCCATCCATCATCTCGGGGAAGCCGGTCACCTCGGCCACGTCGCGCACCGCGCAGGCCCGCCGCGCGCAGCATCCGCCGAGGTGCCGCCGGTCGAGATCAGCTCCACCCCCTGCGCGGCCAGCGCGCGGGCCAGGTCCAGAAGGCCGGTCTTGTCGGAAACGGAAATCAGCGCGCGGCCGATGGGAACGAGATTGGGCATCGGTCTTCCCTTGCGGGTTGGGGCCTGAGGTCAGGCCGGAAGATCGTCGCGGTCAAGGTCGCGGATCGCGAGCGGAGTATCCTGTGCCTTCGCCAAGGTCCAGCCGATCCGCGTCTGTGAATGCTGCACGTGCCCGCGAGGACGATCTGCCTGGTCGCACGCGGCTTCAGGCGCCCCTTCTCCAGATAGACCGAAGGTTCCAGCGCCAAGCTCCGCCCGCCCGTGTGGCGGAAGACCCAGATCTCGCCGCTTTTCAGGGCCATCGAAACGGCGCTGCCGCCAAGGTCCAGCGTCGGCATCGACATCGGGATGCAGGTGGAAGCGCAGGTAGAAGCGGACGCCCTGCAAGCCGGGTGTGGGTCATCACCTGTTCGAAGCGGTGCTGGGCAGGCGCGCTCATGGCGGCCAGAACGTCTTCGCCCGTCAGCCGCCGCCCGTCCTGCGACAGGTCCAGTCAGCCGCGTATGCGTCAGCCCGTGCGTGCCGACCCAGCCGTCGTGGCTTGCGACAAGGCTCATCCCCGCGGGACCGTGGGCGAGTTCGCGACAGCTCTGACCCGCGCGCGGTCGCGTCAGCCGGTCGCGCCCGCCGGGGCCGAGGCGCGAGGACGAAAACCCGTCGATCGTCAGCGTCGAATGGACTGGCCGTGGCGCGCCCGGCGCGCCGCCAGTCCGGCCCGAAGGGCGCGCCCGAGCCGCAACTGACGATCAGCGGGCGTCGCCCCGAGGTCAGCTCGAACGCCAGCGGTCGAGGCATGGGCCGAGGTCGACGGCGCGCCCGTCCGGCGGCGCTGCGGCATCGACGATCACGCTGGTGCGACCGCCCGACAGCCGCGCAAAGCCCATCGCCCGGCCCGTGACGGGCGCGGGCTTGACGCCCGAGCTGGCCAGCGCCTGGTCCAGCCGCCCCTCCATCCCCTTGCCGCCGCCGTGAAAGCGCGCGAGCCCGCCATCGGCATGGCGCAGGGCGCGCAGGGTCGGCGCGATGCGCTCGATGGCAGCGAGGTGTTCGGGCGCGGGGCGTCGCCCGGCTCTCGGTCAGCGCCTGCGCGGCCCAGGTCAGCAGGGTGAACACCTCCAGCAGTTCCTCGGGGTTGCGCGTGGGGATGCCGCCCTCGGCGTCGATCTCGGCTGCGCAGTCCCGCGCCAGCGCGGCGCGGGCGGGGGCGACGAGCCGCTCCATCCCGGTCAGCGCCAGCCCGGCGTAGATCAGCCCGGTCAGCGCCTCGAACCGGGGCAGGCCGGGGGCGGCGGTGGGCCAGCGCCGGGCAAGGAACACGGTCTGGCGCGACAGGGCGCGGTAGATAGGCCGCCGTCGCCGTCCGGTCGCGCCCGTTCAGCAGGAACAGCGCGTGGTTGATCCAGCGGATGACCCGCCGCCCGGTCAGGTCGGGCGTCCAGCCCGGCCCCTGCCCGCGCCCGAAGCGCGCGATCCAGCCCCAGGTCCAGTCCTGCGCGCGCTTGCGTGCCGCCGCGTCGCCCACCGCCGCCAGATCGTCGAGCCAGGCGAAGCCCTGAACCTCGTCCTCGAAGGCGGGATCGGGCATCGAGATATCCCAGATCGTCAGGTCCGGGCGCCTCGGATCAGATGGCCCGCAGAACAGGAAGTTCCCGGCCACAAGCTGCCGCCCGCGCGCATACATGCCGATGGTCCGCGGTTCGGGCTGCGACACGAAACCCTGCGCAGGCTTGGCCAGCCCCGCCCAACGGGCATGCAGGCGGTTCAGCGCCTGGGAGCGCCGCGCCGAAAAGCCGTCGCGCTTGGTCACGCCTGCCTCATCTCTGCCACCGGTCGTCCGCGCCCGCTTCGGGGTCTGCCAGAGGGCACCATACCCCCGGCCCGGTGGCCTGTCACCGCAGAACGGGCTTTCGCAGCCGTGCGATGAAGAAACCGTCCATCCCGCCCCGGTTGGCCCAGTAGTCGGGGCGCAGGCGCAAGCCGCCCTGCGCGGTGATCCACGCCGGGTCGATACCGGTGGCTTCCGGACGTTCGACCGTCAGCCCAGGATGGCGCAGAAGCGCCGCTTCGAGCTGCGCCTCGCCTTCCTCGGGCAGAAGCGAGCAGGTGCAATAGACCAGCCGCCCGCCGGGTTTCACGAAGCCAAGCGCGCGGTCGATCAGGGCGGCCTGAAGTGTCACGAGGTCCGGCAATTCCGCGCCGGTCTTGACGAAGGGCAGGTCCGGATGGCGGCGGATCGTTCCCGAAGCGGAACAGGGCGCGTCAAGCAGCACCGCGTCGAACAGCGCGTCTGGTTGCCAGTGCAGCGCATCGGCGACGACGATCTCGGCCGTCAGGCGCGTCCGCTCCAGGTTCTCGCGCAGCCGGGCCAGGCGGGGACCCGAGATGTCGAGCGCCGTCACCTCGGCCCCGGCGGCGGCAAGCTGAAGCGTCTTGCCCCCCGGTGCCGCGCACAGGTCCAGCACACGCTCGCCCGGCCGCGGGTCGAGCACCCGTGCGGGAAGGGCTGCGGCAGCATCCTGCACCCACCATGCGCCCTCGGCGTAGCCGGGCAGCGCGGTGATCTGACCCGCCTCGGCCAACCGCAGGCTGCCGGTCGGCAGCATCTCGCCCTCGGGCAGTGGCGCGGCGTCCGGCCTCGGCGTCAGGTCCAGAGGCGGCGCGGCCTGCTGCACGGCTTCGATGGCGCTCACCGCCTCACGCCCCCAGGCGCGCACGAGGGGCTGGCGCAGCCACATCGGCAACCGCTGTGGCGGCAGGCCCGCGAAGGGTTCGGGCATTTCGGCCAGCTTGCGGAGAACGGCATTGGCAAGGCCCGCCAGATGGCCCGTGCGTCGGCCCCGGCGCACCAGGTCCACGGCCGCGTTGACAGCGCCGTGCGCTGCTGCGCCCTCCACCGCAATCTCGACCACTGCCAGCCGCAGCGCATTCTGCACGCTGCGCGGCGGGGCGCGGCGCAGATGCGGGGCGAGCACGCGGTCCGCCTGTTCCACATGCCGCAACACGCTCAGCGCGAGGCGCTGCGCGCGGCCCCGGTCGCCGGGGGTCAGCGCATGCAGCGGCCCGTTCGGCTCGGCCAGAACATCGGCGAGCATCCGCCCCTCGCCCAGAACCGCGTCGAGGATCGCCACCGCCGCACTTCGTGCCGCCAGCCCCTCTGCCGCCATTGTCCGCTTCCTCGCGCCTTGTTCCACAAGGGCACCGGCGTATATCAAGGGCACAGCCTGCACAAGAAAGCCGCGCCCCATGACAGACGCAACCGACATGCCCGATCTTCCCCCCGCCGCGCTGCGGGCGCTGGCCGAGGCCGAGGAACGCCGCAGGCAGGCTGCGCTTTCGCTGCCGAAAGAGCTGGGCGGCCGCGACGGGCCGGAACCCGTGCGCTATGGCGACTGGGAGAAGAAGGGCCTCGCGATCGACTTCTGAGGCGTCAGTTGGCCCCGAGGATGCGAATCGGCACCCCACTGAGCAGGCCGGCCAGAGCAGGCGTGTTCGTCTCGCCGAACCGTCCCGCGGAATTCAGACCGGCCCCGATCAGTTGCACCACTTCGGGCGATCCTGCGAACTTGGAATGGCTGCCGGAGGCGGAATTGTCGATCTGCGACAGGTCGATCACCGTCACCCCCAGCCGTTCCAGTTCGGCCGTGTCGGCGGCCCCCACGCGCGGCACGCCCCCGGCGATGCGGCGCGAAAAGCGCAGCGCGGCATCGTCCGCCGAAACGAGCAGGTAGATCTTCTCGATCACCGGCTTCGGCAGCTGCGCCAGCTGGGTCCGGAACAGGTCGATGTCGATGTCAGGCGAGGCCAGCATGATGTGGTCGATGGTCTTGCGCGTGCCAAGCCGCCCCTCCTGCTGGGCATCGACAAGCCCCTCCATCGTCAGGAATGTCCCCATCGAATGCGCGAAGATATCGAGATCGGTCGCCCGCGTCTTGGCAAGGACGTCGGCCATTTCCTTGATCTTGCCGCGCGCGACCAGCGCGCTGTTCAGATCGTAGACATAGCGCGGCGCCTTTGCGGCCGAGGCCCAGGTGAACAGAACCGGGACCCCCTGGTAGCCGGTATCCTCGACGAACTGCGACAGCCGCAGGATCGCGTCGCTGGTCGTGTTGTTGTAGCCGTGCACGAACAACAGGATCTTCTGTTCGCTGCGCGGCCGCTTGGCCAGTTCGCGGTTCACTTCGGCGACGAAGGAGGCGTCGCTGCGATAGATCACCGGGTCCACCACGGCGAATTCGGTGCGCGGGTCGGGCGGCAGGCGCGTCGGGCGTTCCAGTTGCCCGACGACATGGTTCGGCGGCACGGTCACGTCGACCGAGGCAAGGCCCAACTCCGGCGCACGCTCGCCCGAAAAGAACGCGCCCACGACTTCCGACGCCTCGCGCGTCGTCGTGATGAAGATCCGGTGGCGCGAGACATCGGCAAGACTTTCGGCCGGAATCTCCGGATTGTCGATACCGATCAGTTCGGGGGGTCTTTCGCATCCCGCAAGCAGGGCAAGGGCCAGTGTCATGGACAGGCCGAGGGCGAGGATACGGTCGGGCATGGGAAACTCCGGCTTGGGCGCGTGCAAGAGACCGGATCGGCCATTGCCATCACCACCACCGGCAACCTACCGAAGCGGCGTCACCCAAGCAAGGTGCGCGGGCCGCTTATTGCAGGCGGAACGAGGCCGAGTCGCCTGCGCCCTTGTCGACCGTGAAGCGGATCGTGCTTTCGCCCTTGGCCTCGACCAGTTGGCAGTTGAAGGGTATCTCCGTCCCGCTCCAGTCGATGTCGCGGCAGAAGTAGCCATCCTTCCAGTCCCACCGCCCGTTCAGATCCCAGCCGAGCGCCGAACCCCGGATCTGGCCATCCTCGGTCAGCTTGATCGAGATGCGGAACAGGTTCAGGCGCAACTCGCGCCCTTCGATCAGGGAGAGGAATTCGGATTTCTCGCGAATCGGCTGGAAATCATTTGCGCGCGCGGGCAACGCAGCCAGCAGCGCAACCGCGAGGATCAGCAGAATCCGTGACATGGCGTGGCGACCTCAAATCCCGATACCCCACCGATACGCAGCGCGGTCCGCTTCGGATCACACAAGCCTGCGGCAGAGATCATAACCCAAGAACATCCATCATATCATATTCGCCGGGTTTCTGCATCTGTCCCCACAGCGCCGCCCTCAGCGCGCCGCGCGCAAACACGGCGCGGTCGGTGGCCACGTGGCGCAGCACGATCCGCTCGCCCGCCGTGGCGAAGATCACATCGTGTTCGCCCACGATGTCGCCGCCCCGGATCGAGGCAAAGCCGATATCGCCACGCGTCCGCGCCCCGGTGATCCCGTCGCGGCCCGCGTCGCGCACATCGGCCAGCCGCACGCCCCGCCCTTCGGCCGCAGCCTCGCCCAGCATCAATGCGGTGCCCGACGGCGCGTCGACCTTCATGCGGTGATGCGCCTCGACCACTTCGATGTCCCAGTCGGCATCCAGCGCCTCGGCCACCAGTTTCGTCATCCGCACCAGAAGGTTGACGCCAAGGCTCATGTTGCCCGCCCGCACGATCACCGCGTGATGGGCCGCGCGGGCGATGCTCGCCAGATGCTCGTGCTCCAGCCCGGTCGTGCCGATCACATGCACCGCGCGGGCCTGTGCGGCGAGCGCCGCGAATTCGACCGTGGCTGCGGGCGAGGTGAAGTCGATCACCGCCTGCGCCTTGGCGAAGGCTTCGAGCGGGTCATCCGTTACCGCCACCCCGACCGGTGCCGCGCCCAAGGGCTGTCCCGATATCCTGCCCCACCCAGTCATGCCCGACGCGTTCGACGCATCCCACGAGCCGCGCCTTGTCCGAGGCCAGCACAAGATCGATCAGCATCCGGCCCATCCGGCCAGACGCCCCCGTGACAACGATCCCCGGCCGCTCGTCCATCGCACATTCCTTCACATGACCGGCATTGCTTAACCGCAAGGGCGCCCGCGCGCAAAGCCCGCCGTTGCGAGGCGCGCCGAAAGGCCCTACATCCGCGCCATGGCACAGAAGCGATTTTCCACGGGCGCAGGCCCCAGCCAGCGTCAGCTGCGCGTCGGCGAACTCATTCGCCGCACGCTGTCCGAGACGCTGATGAAGCACGAGATCCACGATCCCGACCTGAACCGCATGTCGATCACGGTGGGCGAGGTGCGCGTCTCGCCCGATCTGCGGATCGCGACGGTCTATGCGCTGCCGCTCGGCGGGCAGGGCAAGGACGAGGCGATTGCGGCGCTGAAGCGCAACAACCACGAACTGCGGCGGGCGGTCGCGAAGAACGTGCTGCTCAAGAACGTGCCCGAACTGCGCTATCAGATCGACGACACCTTCGACCGGATCGACGAGACGCGCCGCCTGTTCTCGGACGAGACGGTGAAGCGCGACGTGGCGGCACGCGACGATGACGCCGAAGGCGCAAGGGAATAGGCCGGTGCGCCGCGTTCTGCTCGCGCTCGCGCTGATGGCCAGCCCGGCTGCGGCGCAGGCCGCCTGCAGCGACCGGATGTTCGAGGGGCGCACCTTCACCGTCTGCGAGGCCGCGGCGGGCGACGATCTGCGCATCTTCCAGACCGGGCCGGATGGCGCGCCCTACGGCACCTTCACCCGCATCAACGACGCTCTGGCGACCGAGGGACAGACCCTTGGGTTCGCGATGAACGCAGGCATGTATCATCCCGACCGCAGGCCTGTCGGCCTGATGATCGAGAACGGGACCGAGCGGGCACGGCTTGTGACCTCGGACGGCCCCGGCAATTTCGGCCTGCTGCCGAACGGCGTGTTCTGCATCGCGGACCGGTTCCGGGTCGTCGAGTCCCGCGCCTTTGCCGCCGATGCGCCGGAGTGCCGCTATGCCACCCAATCCGGGCCGATGCTGGTGATCGACGGCGCGATCCACCCGCGTTTCATTCCCGACTCGCCCTCACGCTACATCCGCAACGGCGTGGGCGTCAGCGCGGATGGCGGGACGGCATGGTTCGTCGTCTCGCGCGACCGGGTGAACTTCACCGAATTCGCGCGCTTCTTCCGCGATGGCCTCGGCAGCCCGCAGGCGCTTTACTTCGACGGCAATGTCTCGCGGCTTTACGCGCCCGAGATCGGGCGCGACGATATCGGCTTTCGCATGGGACCGGTCGTCGGGGTGGTCGTCCCGGCGGGGTAGCGGCCGTTCAGGCCAGATGATCCACCCGCGCCATGTATTGCGCCAGATGCTCGACCTCGCCCAGCCAGCGGGCCAAAAGCTTCGGATCATGCGGCGCGGGATGAACGCCCGCCGGGATCTCGCGCGCCAGAACGGCCTCGACCGCCAGCGACACGGGCACTGACACCAGCCGCCCCATCGCCGTGCCGCGTTCGTCGCCCCAGGCATCCATCGCCCAGGTTTCGTGGAACACCGGCTTGCCGTCACGCTCGGCCTTGAGCGACACGAACAGGATCACGCGGTCTGCCTCACCCTCGGCATAGGCATTGTCGCGCCAGAACTGCGCCGCCATCTCGGCCAGCCGCGCATCGCCCTCGGGCCCCTGAAGCGTCTCGATCTCGCGGAACACCGGGCCCCAGGCATCGGCCCAGCCGTTCAGCCGGATCGTCCCGCGCACGAAATCGCGTATCTTCCACGCCGGGTCGAAGCGGTAGTCCTCGATGAACGGCAGGCTGTCGCGGTTCGGATAGACCTCGAAGCTTTCCGGCACGGGCAGCGGCGCGTCATAGCTGGTGATCGCATCCCAGGGCCGGTTCACCCGCAACTCGCTGAAGTTGCGCAAGGACCGCGAGGGCGAGCGCAGCGCCTTCAGCACACCGAGCGGCGACCACGAGAACTTGTAGCGGAACGCGTTCGCCACCTTGGGAACGCCGCCGCAATACGAGGTGAAGGACAGCACGTTGTCGGGCGAATAGGCCTTTGACGCGCGATAGCGCGCGACAAGGTCATGCGCCATCAGATGGTCGATGCCGGGGTCCAGCCCGACCTCGTTCACACTGACCAGACCGGCCTTGCGGAATGTGTCGTCCAGCGCCTTCATCTCGGGCGCGATATAGCTCGACGAGACGAAGTTGGCGTGCTTCGCAAGGCAGGCCTTGGCAATCGCCACATGCTGGTCGGCGGGCAGCATGGAAATCGCCACGTCGCCCGGCTGCAAGGCATCGGTCAGGGCCGCAAGCGTATAGGGCCGGATGTCGTCCGTCAGATCGCCCACCGCCTCGCGGGCCTTCTCGACTGTCCGGTTCCAGACCACCACCTTGTGGCCGCCCTCGATCAGCCGCCGCAGTCCGGGGACCGAGGACAGGCCCGTGCCGCACCAATGGATCGTCATGTCTCTCTCCCCTCAGAGGCTGGCTGTATGGCGGTCGAACTCGGCCTTCGCGCGGCCCCAGACGCCCGCGTCGATGCTGGCGAGGGTCAGCAGCGAAGGCAAGAGCTGCCCCGCATAGTCCTCGCTCGACTCCACCGGCAAGAGCGAGGGCAGGTTGTCGATGGCCGTCACGTCGAGCGGCGGCGCATCATGCACCCGCAAGGCAGGCGCGTTCCAGTCGGTCGCCCGGTCGTAAACCTTGATCGGCGAGAAGTCCGAGGTCGGATCGCAGGCGATGTCGCCGATCACGGTCAGGCGGCGCGGACCGGTCTTGGCGGCGGCGGGCACGAAGACCGGGCAGCCGGGACGGGCGAGGATGCAGTTCAGGAAGATCTCATGCTGCGAGCACTTCCGGGAACGGCCCGCCGCTGGCCGTCTCGGCCATGTCCCACTTGGTCACCGGCACGTCGAGCGCCGCACAGAGGTCCGACGCCCCGGTGCCCACCCGCCCCAACGCACCAATCACGATGGCGCGCGGGCGACGGCTGCCGAAAGGCGCGAACTCGGCGGCCAGATCGGCCAGCAGCGCGCCCTTGGAATTGTGCTTGTGCACCGCGCCCGCGATCTGGCCGCGCTGCTGCGCGGCCCAGCATTTCAATGCGACCGCCGCCCCGGCAAAGCCCGCCCAGTAGCCGAAGGCCGCCACGCGCCGCCCGTTCTCGTCCACGAGATATTCGAGATCATAAAGCGTCCCGCCCCCGGCCTTGAACCGCTGCAAGAAGCACCCGGCCCGCAGGCTGACCCTTGTAGGCATGGCCGAACATGATGTGGCGGTGCCTCAGCGGCGTGCCGTCGTCGGGCAGTTCCTTCAGCCCGAAGATGATCGCATCCGCGGGCGCCTCGGGCCACAGGTTCTCGGCCACGATCTCGCATCCGGCGGCGCGGTATCCGTCGATGGGAATGGCGCGCACATGGCTTTCCTCGACCGTCACGCGCAGCCCCGCCTTCACCAGCGCCGCCGCGCCGTCGGGCGTCAGGCCCACGCGTTCCTCGTTCGGCCGCTGCTCGGCCCTGACCCAGAGATGCGTCATCCGCCCCCCTCCGTTTAGGTTTCGCCGCGAGCGATAGCAGATTCGGCGGCGGGCAACAGGGGGTCAGTCCCAGCGGGTGAACTGGGGCAGGCCATCGTCGAGCCGGTAGTAGTCGCCCTTGTCCTGCGACGAAGATGTGGCTGTCGAGGCGAACGCCCGTCGGCCCGTCCACTGCCCCGGCCTCGACCGAGAACCCGCTCGGCCGCTCGGAAATAGAGGCTCGATCCGCAGCGGGTGCAGAAGCCCGCGCTGCGCACCCGCCGGACTTTCGTGAACTCCGCCAGCGTTGCGCGCGCCTCGAAGGTGACGCTCGCTTCGTCGGTGTCGAACGAGACCGCGAAATGGCCCGAGAGCTTTCGGCACTGCGCTGCAATGGCAGGCCCCATGCCGCCTGCGGGCCGCGGCAGGGTGAACGCGACTCCGCCGCAATGGCACGATGCGTGCAAACGGGCGGGCGGGCCGGCCCGGCGCGGGTGGCGGCCCCTCGGGCGCATAGTAGTCGCCCGCATCCTCGGTAAAGATATGCTTGGCGATCCCCACTCCGGTCGGTCCGTCGATAGCCCCCAGAGCAAAGCCCATCCGATCCTCGCCCACCGGCTTCCACAACAGAAACGACCCGCATCGCTTGCAGAAACCCCGCGCGGCCTGATCCGATGCGGCATACCATTCCAGACCGTCGTCACGGGTCAGGCGGAACCGGTCCATCGGAACGCTCGAGGCAACCCAGAAATGTCCCGACATCTTGCGGCATTGGGTGCAATGGCACGCGATACCGTCGCGGATCGGCCCGTCGACCTCGAACTCCACCGCTCCGCAGACACATGACCCGTGCATGTCGCCCTCCTCCGCTTACCTGCGAGGCTAACGCCGCACACAGGCGCTCTGTTGCGCCGGATGCGTCATTCCGCGTCGTGAAACGTCTCGGCCAGGATCGCGGCCAGCCGCGTCGGCATCCGTCTCGGTGAAGGCCGCGGGCGTGTCGCTGTCCAGATCGAGCACCCCCAGAAGCCGCCCCTGCCCGTTCCATACCGGCAGCACGATTTCCGACCGCGTCGACGACGCGCAGGCGATATGGCCCGGAAAGGCATCGACATCCGGCACAAGCTGGATCTGCCCCGTGCGCGCCGCCGCACCGCAGACCCCGCGGGAAAACGGGATGACAAGGCAGCCGTGGCCGCCCTGATAGGGACCGATCTTCAGCATCTCCGGTGCGGTCACGCGGTAGAACCCGGTCCAGTCCGACAGCGGATGGGCGTGGTGCAACTCGCAGACCACCGTCGCCATCAGGGCGACCGCATCCGTTTCGCCCTCGGTCAGTGACCGAAGGGTCGCAGCCAGACTGTCGTAATCCATCGCATCCCCGCATCCTTGCCTCAGCTCAGGATACGCGGGCGGCGGCGCGGGCGAAAGATCGGCGCTTACGATTTGCTAAGCCCCTTCCTCTAGCGTTCCGCCCGGACAGACGGGGCAGGCCATGCAACTTGCGGTAGACGATCGGGGCGAGGTCATGATCGTCCAAGCCAAGGAAGAGCGGATCGACGCCGCCGTGGCCATCCAGTTCAAGGACAGGATGCGCGACCTCGTGCAGCAATACTCCGCGCCCCGCGTGATCCTTGACCTGCGCAATGTGATGTTCCTCGATTCAAGCGGCCTTGGCGCGGTGGTCGCGGTGCGCAAGCTTCTCGGTCCGGATCGTGTGCTGGAACTGGCGGGCCTGACGGCGACGGTCGAGAAGGTGTTCCGCCTGACCCGGATGGACACCATCTTCACCATCCACGCCGCCCCGCCCGACGGTCTGCGCGATGCCGGATGACGCAGGCAGTCCGGTGATCCGGCTGGTCGTGCAAAGCGATGCCCGTTCGGTCCGCGCGGCCCTGCAGGATCTGTTCGGCACCGCTGGGTCTGGCCTGGCTGCCCGAACCGGACCGCGGCACGGCCGAAATCGTTCTGGCCGAAGTGCTGAACAACATCGTCGAACATGCGCAAGCCCCCAAGGCGGGCGACATCGAGGTGCTGCTCAGCCACACGACGCAAGGGTTGGCCTGCACCGTCATCGACCGCGGGCTGCGCATGCCGGGCGGCAGGCTGCCGGAGGGCGTTCCCGCGAGTCTATCCGTGCCGACGGGCGACCTGCCCGAAGGCGGGTTCGGGTGGCATCTGATTCGGCTTCTGGCAACCGACCTTGCCTATCGCCGCCATGGGGACCGGAACGAATTGTCATTCCGCCTGCGGCTGGACATGACCTCGCCTGACGTTCGGCGTTTCTTCCGGCTGAAACACGGCCACAATCCTGCCATGTTTCCACCGCGCCTTCGCCACAGACCGTCACCAGTCTTCACCGCGTAGCTGCCAAAGCTTCACCTCGGCGTCGCGTCAACAGCCCCCACCCAGTTCGCGGCGCCGAGGTTCCTCACCGCTTGGAATTCCCGCTGCCCGCCCCCTAGGCTGCCCCGGCATAGCGGGAGGACACGATGCGCGATTTCCAGCTTCCCGGCCGCTCGGCCGTCTTCGCCGCCAACGGCATCTGCGCCACCTCGCATCCGCTTGCCGTCCAAGACCGCCATCGACATCCTGCAGGCCGGCGGCAACGCCGTCGACGCGGCCATCGCCGGGGCCGTCCTGCTGGGCATCTGCGAACCGCAGATGACCGGCATCGGCGGCGACTGCTTCGTGCTGCTCAAGCCGGCCGGGGAAGAACGGATCGTCGCGCTGAACGGCTCGGGCCGCGCGCCCGCGGGCCTCGCCGCCGCCGACCTGCGCGCCCGCGGCCTGACCGCCATGCCCGCTGCACGGGCCCGAGGCCGTCACGATGCCCGGCGCCATCGACGCCTTCTGCCGCCTCTCCGCCGACTGGGGCCGGCTGGGCCTGGCCGCAGATCCTCGCCCCCGCGATCCGCTACGCCGACGAAGGCGTGCCCGTCGCCCCGCGCGTCGCCTTCGACTGGGCCGAGGACGTGCCGCACGCTCAAGGGCGCCGCGCGCGACTACTACCTCTTCGACGGCCAGCGCCCCCGCCGTGGGCCAGGTCTTCCGCGCCCCCGGCCAGGCCGAGGTCCTGCGCCGCATCGCCGCGCGAGGGCCGCGCCGGGTTCTACGAAGGCGAGGTGGCCGAAGACATGGTCGCCTCGCTGCGCGCCGCTGGGCGGCACCCACACGCTGGACGATTTCGCCGCCACCGCCTGCGACTTACGGCGACCCGGTCTCGGGCACCTACAAGGGCGTCGAACTGGTCGAGCATCCGCCGAACGGCCAGGGCGCGACCGCGATCCTGATGCTGAACATCCTGACGCACTTCGACCTGCCGTCGATGGACCCGTTCGGCGCCCAGCGCGCCCATCTGGAGGCCGAGGCGACGAAGCTCGCCTACGACGCGCGCAACCGCTTCATCGCCGACCCCGACCACACGACGCGGCTCGACCACATGCTGTCGCCCGACACCGCCGCGAAGCTCGCCGCGCTGATCGACCCGCGCCGCGCGATGCCCGCCGCCGCCCCCCTGACCGAGGCGGTCCACCACGACACGATCTACCTCACCGTGGTCGACCGCGACCGCATGGCGGTGTCGCTGATCTACTCGGTCTTCTACGGCTTCGGCTCGGGCCTTGCCTCGTCGAAGTTCGGCATCAACTTCCAGAACCGCGGCGCGGGCTTCACCCTCGACCGAAGGCCACCCGAACGAGGCCGGCGGCGGCAAGCGCCCGATGCACACGATCATCCCCGGCATGCTGCGCGCAAAACGGCCGCGTGATCATGCCCTTCGGCGTGATGGGCGGGGCCTATCAGCCGAACGGCCATGCCCGCGTTCGTCACGAACCTCGTCGACTACGGCATGGACCCGCAGGCCGCCATCGACGCGCCCGCGCTGCTTCTCGGGCGCCGACGGGATGCGAGGTCGAACGCGGCTATCGCCGACAGGTCCGGGCGGAACTGGCCGCGATGGGCCATGACGTCGTCGATCGCCCGACGGCCCCATCGGCGGCGCGCAGGCGATCCTGCATCGACGACAGCGGCGTGCTTCAGGGCGCCTCCGACCCGCGCAAGGACGGCTGCGCGCTTGGCTACTGATTTCCTGTTTGGAAATATCCTCGGGGGGTGAATGCGCGGTCACGCGCTCAGGGGGCAGACGGCCCCCCTGCCCGGCCTCAGTTCAGCTGGAACTGCAGCGGATAGCGGCCATCCTCGAAATCGCCGAACAGGTCGTGCAGATCGGGATGGTCCACCGGCTCGCCGGTCTCGTCGGGGACAAGGTTCTGCTCGGACACATAGGCCACGTAGTAGCTCTGGTCGTTCTCGGCCAGAAGGTGGTAGAACGGCTGGTCCGCGGCGCGGGCGGCTGTCCTCGGGGATGGCGTCATACCATTCCTCGGTGTTCGAGAACATCGCGTCCACGTCGAAGACGACACCGCGAAACGGGTGCTTCCGGTGCCGGAGCACCTGCCCAAGATGATATTTGGCCTGCGTCTTCAACATGCGTTCGTCCCCCGATATGGTTAGTAAATCCCTCAGACGTCGGCCTTGTCCATCCGGCAGCGTCGGACCCGCAGGGAAACAGATCTGTGGCCAGTCCTACAGTCGCCCGATCAGGCTCGACGCAGCGGACATGAGCCGGCGCGCCTCGCCGCATGTTCTGATCGGCCTTGCGATACCGAGCGGAGCCCCATTTCCCGCGGCGCGGATTTGCGCTATGCTTGTCCGCAAAAGAAAAGCGCGAGGGGCAAATGAGCAGACTTCTTCGCGCGTCGATCCTGTTGTTGTTGCTTGTCCGCCTGCGGCGGCGGCGGCAACTTTTCGGCGCCCCGCAATCTCGACAATGCGTGCAGCATCGTGCGACGAACGGCCGCAGTACTTCAGCGCGATGAAGGACGACCGAACGCAAGTGGGGCGTGCCGGTCCATGTGCAGATGGCGACGATCCATCAGGAATTGAAGTTCATCGGCAATGCCCGCACCCCGCACCAGTATCGCGCTGGGCATCATTCCGATGGGCCGGCAGAGCTCGGCCTATGGCTACAGCCAGGCGCTGGACGGCACCTGGGAGGAGTACCAGGAAGACCAGCGTCGGCGCGGCGCGAAGCGCGACCGCATCGACGACGCGACCGATTTCATGGGCTGGTACATGGACGAGCACCTACGAACGCGCTTGGCATTCCGAAGTCCGATGCCCGCAACCAGTACCTGGCCTATCACGAGGGGCGCACCGGCTTTGCCCGGCGACAGCTACCAGGCGAAGCCCTGGCTCATGGACGTGGCCCGACCGTGGCCGAGCGGGCCGAGATGTATCAGTTCCAGCTTGCGAGCTGCGGCATGCTACGGCGCGCACGGCACCGACCGGGCGCCGCGCGGATCAGCCGCCGCGCCGCTCGGTCTCGGCGCGGATGTCGAACAGGACGCGTCGGCAGATCGCACGCCCTGTCGTCAGATCGCCAGCTGACACGTGGTCTCGTTGCCCGCGTCATCGGTGATGATCCAGCTGGCGCAGCCGGATCGGGTTCGCGGTGAAGACCAGCTCGATCGTGCCGTATTCCGGGTTCTTCGGGTCCTGCGCGACGACGCGCGTCGTGCCGTCCACCTCGCCATGGCCGACCACCATCTTGGCCTGCCCGAGGTTCGACGTTCTGCGGCCAGGATCAGGTTCAGCGGCGTGCGCGCAGCGGATATTGCTCGGGCGGCTGGTTCGATTTCGCGTCGAAGATCGCCACGCTGCCCGCCGCCTGCCATGCACCAGGCTCTTCGTCCGGCGGCGCGTATTCGAACCGCGCCCGGCCGGGCCGCTTGATGTAGAGCATGCCGCTCGATTTCGACCCGTCGGCATTGATCTGGGTGAACCGGCTTTCGGCGGTGTCAGGCTGTTGAGATAGTGCGACAGCGTGGCAAGCGGGATCTGCTCGGCCGCAGCAGGCAGCGGCGAGGGCGAAAAGGGCGACGGGGCGCGCAGAAGCCAGCGCAAGCGTTCATGCGCATCGAATGTAACCCCTCGCCGCGCCGCCCTGCACCCCCCGCCCGCATCACGAAGACGGGGAGGCAGCCGCTCAGTGTTCCGGCAGCAGGATCTCGCGCTTGCCGACATGGTTGGCGGGCGTGACCACGCCCTGCTCTTCCATCTGCTCGACCAGCCGCGCGGCCTTGTTGTAGCCGATCCCCAGCTTGCGCTGGATGTAGGAGGTCGAGCACTTGCGGTCCTTGGCCACGATCGCGACCGCCTGATCGTAAAGCGCGTCGTCGCCGCTCGCCGCCGCCCAGGCCGAGGACGAGGTCGATCTCGTCGGCCTTGTCCTCGTCCGACGCCCTCGACCACGCCCGACATGTAGACCGGCGGGCCGAAGCTTTTCAGGTGGTTGACGATCTCCTCGACCTCCTCGTCCGAGACGAAGGGGCCGTGGATGCGGGTGATCTTGGCCGCCGCCGGCCATGTAGAGCATGTCGCCCATGCCCAGCAGCTGCTCGGCCCCCTGTTCGCCCAGGATGGTGCGGCTGTCGATCTTCGACGTCACCTGGAAGCGGATCCGGGTCGGGAAGTTCGCCTTGATCGTGCCGGTGATCACGTCGACCGAGGGGCGCTGCGTCGCCATGATCAGGTGGATGCCGGAGGCCCGCGCCATCTGGGCCAGGCGCTGGATGCAGGCCTCGATCTCCTTGCCCGCGACCATCATCAGGTCGGCCATCTCGTCGACGATGACCACGATGTAGGGCATCGCGACGGGCTGGAATTCGTCGGTCTCGAACACCGGATCGCCGGTTTCCTCGTCGAAGCCGGTCTGGATGGTGCGCTTGAACATCTCGCCCTTGGCCAGCGCCTCGCGCACGCGGCCGTTGTAGCCTTCGATGTTGCGCACGCCCATCTTGGACATCTTGCGATAGCGTTCCTCCATCTCGCCCACGACCCATTTCAGGGCGACGACCGCCTTCTTCGGGTCGGTCACGACGGGCGACAGCAGGTGCGGGATGCCGTCATAGACGCTGAGTTCCAGCATCTTCGGGTCGATCATGATCAGCCGGCATTCCTCGGGCGTCAGCTTGTAGAGCAGCGACAGGATCATCGTGTTGATCGCGACCGACTTGCCCGACCCGGTGGTCCCCGCGATCAGCAGGTGGGGCATCTTGGCAAGGTTCGCCACGATCGGATCGCCGCCGATGTCCTTGCCCAGCGCGAGGGGCAGGCGCATCGTGCTGTCGCCGAAGTCGCGGGCCGAGAGGATTTCGCGCAGCACCACCTTCTCGCGGTGCGCGTTCGGCAGTTCGATCCCGATGACCGTGCGGCCCGGCACGGTGGAGACGCGGGCCGACAGCGCCGACATGGTGCGCGCGATGTCGTCGGCCAGGCCGATCACGCGGCTGGCCTTCAGGCCCGGCGCGGGTTCCAGTTCGTACATCGTCACGACCGGGCCGGGGCGGACGCTGGTGATCTCGCCCTTCACGCCGTAGTCGTCGAGCACGGATTCCAGCATCCGGGCATTTTCCTCCAGCGCCTCATTGCTCAGGTGCTGGGTGCGCACGGTCGGGGGCGCCGACAGAAGCGACAGGGGCGGCACCTCATAGGCCGGGGGCGCGTCGTCGAACCGCAGGCGCGGCTGCGATTCCTGCACGGCCTGGCGCGAGGGCTGGGCGGGCTTCTTGGCGACCTGCTGCACCACGCGCTTGGCTTCGGCCATCTGGCCCGAGGCATGGCGCGGCGACAGGCTGTCTTCCAGCACCGAAAGCTCGGTCAGGTCGTCATCGTCCAGATCGTCGTCGAACCCGGCTTCCGTCCAGTTGTCGTCAAGCGCGTCCATCGGGGCGGGTTGCGCCTGCGGGCGGGATGCGAATGACCGGCGTCCCGGCGGTGCGCGTCGACGACCGGCGGCTCGCGGCGCTGTGCGGGGGCAACGGGCGGTTCGGCTGCGGGGAAACCCCGGCTGCGGATCGCATCCGAGATGCGGGCGCGGATGCGGTCTTCGGTGGGGGCATCATCCAGCGCGGCCTGCGCCGCCTGGGCCGACAACATGGGCTGGACGAGTTCCGGTGCCAGCGTGCGCTTGACCAGTGCAGGCATCCGGGCCAGCAACCCGCCGCGCGGGCGCAGCGCAGGCGCGGCCATCCGCGCCGGGGCCGCAAAGACGTCGGCGTCAAGGCCCGCCTGCGCATCCTGTCCATAGCGCGCATCCGCCCTGAGGCGCAGGTCGGCGCCCGGTCCGGCCAGCGGCGGCAAGCGGCGGCGGGTTCATAGCTGCCCCTCCCGCGACCGCCGCAGCGCTGCGGCGCATGAAGCCGCCCGAACCTGCGGCCTCGGCCATCGGCTGCGGACAGAAGTCGCGCCTCACGCCGTTCGGCATGGCGTTCGCGCGCCATCTGCGCGGCGCGTGCGGTGCCTGCCGCCCCCCGCCCCAGCATCGTCGCAACCCAGGCATAGCTCATCACCAGACCGAAGAGCAGGAAGCGGCCCAGATCGCGCAGTTCCTGGCGATCGAAGCCGGTCACATAAAGCCCCATCGCGACGACCGCGAAGCCGACAGCAGCGACAAAAGCTTCAACCCGACCCCGGCCGCAAACGGCAGCATCCCCAAGCAGCGCGCCCACGATGGTGTCGCCGAAAAGCCCGCCCAGGCCGAAGGAATGGGTCCAGTCCGCCCCGGCACATGGGTAGCGGCAAAGACCGACGCCACCGCGACCGCGATCACCGCGAAGATCATCCGGCCCATCGCCCGGTCCTCGCCGCGATGCGTCACGAAGCGCAGACCCCAGGCCAGCAGGATCACGGGAATGGCCCAGGCGCCCTTGCCGCAGATGATGACGAGGGTCGAGGCCGCCGCCGCGCCGAAGCGGCCCAAGCGCGTTTCGCGCAGGTTCGTCCGTCGCGACCATCCAGCCCGGATCCTCGGGCGTGTAGGTCCACAGCATCAGCGCCGCCGCCAGCGCCAGCCCGATCAGCGCGAGACCAAGCAGTTCCTTGCCCCGGCGTTCCAGCATCGCCTGCACGTTCTGGTCCAGAAGCGGGTCGCGATGTCGTGTCTGATAGGAAGCCATGCCAGTTCCGTCCTCACGCGTAAAGACAATCGCGCAGCCGTGTCAGGCCGCGCTGCGTCTCGTCCCTGGGCGCGACGAGGGCGACCCGGATATATCCCTTGCCGGGGTTTTGCCCGCCGACCTCACGCGACAGGTAAGCACCGGGCAGCACCCGCACCCCCGTCTCGCGCCAAAGCTTCAATGTCGCCGCCTCGCCGTCCTCGACCGGCAGCCAGAGGAAGAACCCGCCCTCCGGCAGATCGAACCCCTGCAATCCCGCAAAGACCTCGGCCGCGTCCGCGAATTTCTGCTGGTAAAGCGCGCGGCTTGCCTCGACATGGGCCTCGTCGTCCCAGGCACGCTCGGCCACCTTCTGCAACGGCAACGGCACGGGCGCGCCGGCAAAGGCGCGCAGCTTGCGCATCTGGGCGATGCCCTTCGGCCCGCCGGCGACGAAACCCGACCGCAGGCCCGGCAGGTTGGACCGCTTCGACAGCGAATGGAACGCAAAGACCCGCTCGGGATCGGCCCCTGTCTCGGCGGCGACCTGCAGCACGCCGGGCGGGCGGTGCCTGCGCCAGATCTCGGAATAGCACTCATCCGCCAGCACGATGAAATCATGCTGCTCGGCCAGCGCCAGCAGCTCCGCCCAGTAGTCGCGCGAGGCGACAGCCCCCTGCGGATTGGCGGGCGAACAGAGGTAGACGATGGCCGTGCGGTCCAGCAGCGCGGGGTCGAGCGCGCCGATAATCCGGCAGGAACCCGTTGGCTGCAATTGCCGGAACGTAGATAGGGCTCGGCCCCCACCGCCAAGGCCGCAACCGCATAGACCTGGTAGAAGGGGTTCGGCATCAGAACGACGGGCTGCTTGCCGTTCTTGCTTTCGGGGCACAGCGCGATGGCCGCGTTGAACAGCCCCTCGCGCGTGCCGTTCAGCCCCATGATCCGCTCCGGCCCGATCTCGATCGCCGTAGCGGCGTGTCAGCCAGGCCGCATTCGCCGCAAGCAATTCGGGCGTGCCGTCATTCGGGGGATAGACGCCGAAGCCGTCGAGATTGGCCGCGATCACCTCGCCCACGAAACGGGCATGCGGGTGCTTCGGCTCGCCGATGGTCATGGCAATGGGTTCGCCGCCGGGGGCGTGCGTGTCGAGTAGGGCCCGCAAACGCGGGAATGCGTAATCTGGCAGGTTCGAAAACCGCTCTGGAAACGCCATCACTGCCTCATGCTCGGGGTCGTATCGCCCCGTTTTGAAGCACGATAGCCAGAGTTTCCGGCCGGGTCCAGAAAAACGCCGCCTCTCCCGGGTGCCAGGAGGGAAAATTGTGGCTTTTTCGCCGTTTGGCCGGTCAGGCCAGGGCGCGCTCCGCCGCTGCCGCCAGCCGCAGCAACCGCCCCTCGCCCCGTGCAGCCCCCATCAGGCTGATCCCGCAGGACGGCTCGCCCGCCGGAAGGGTGATCGCAGAGACGCCCATCAGGTTGCCGATGCGCGTGTTGCGCAGCGCAAGCAGGTTCTCGGACACGTAATAGGCATCGTCGGTCATAAGCCGGTTCGCGTCGGGCGGCAGGATCGGCGCCGTCGGCAGGATCACGGCATCCGCCGCTGCGACCCGGTCCGCCCAGATCTCGCGCAGCGCGCGCAGCCGCCGCCAGCCTGCCACGTAGTCGGATGCGGTAAAGTTCGCCCCGCTGCGGAACCGGTCCAGAATGCGCGGGAACATCTTCTGCGGCGCAGCCTCGATCACCTCGCGCCAGATCGCATAGGCCTCGGCGGTGAAGAGCATCGCCGCCAGCCCCATCGCTTCGGCCACTTCCGGCGCCTTCAGCCGCTCGACCCGCGCCCCGCCCGCGCTCAGCCTTGCGACCGAGCGGTCGAATGCGGCCATCGGCGCGGCGCGCACATCGTCAAGCGCGACCGTCTCCAGCACCAGCAGTCGCGCCCCGGACAGGCTGGCACCGCGCAGATCAGGCGCGGCCCGCCCCTCCAGCGCCCCCAGCAACAGCGCGCAATCCTCGACATTGCGCGCGAGCGGCCCGATCGTGTCGAACTCTTCGCACAGCGGCACCGCGCCCGTCAGCGGCAGCAGCCCATGCGTGGTCTTGAGGCCCACGAGGTCATTCCAGGCTGCGGGAATCCGAACCGAGCCGCCCGTGTCCGACCCGATCGCGGCAGGGGCCAGCCCGAAGGCCACCGAGGCCGCAGCCCCCGAAGACGACCCGCCCGGCACCGCTGCCGGATCGTTGATGCAAGGCGGCGTCGCCGTCACCGGGTTCAGCCCAAGGCCCGAGAACGCCAGTTCCGACATGTGGGTCTTGCCAAGGCAGACCAGCCCCGCCTGCGTTGCCCGCGCCAGCACCTCGGCGTCGTGCGCAGGGGTCCGCCCCTTCAGCAGGGCCGAGCCGGCCTCCGTCGCCACGCCCGCCGTGTCGAACAGGTCCTTCCACGACACCGGCACGCCGTCGAGCAGCCCCTTGCGCAGCCCCGCCTTGGCCCGGCCCGCGGCCGCCATCGCCTCGGCCCGCGCCCGCGCCGGGGTCAGCCGCGCATAGATGCGGCCCGCCAGCGGATGCGCCTCGATGGCCGCAAGCTGTTCCTCGACCAGTTCCACCGGATGCACCTTGCCCGCCCCGATCGCCCGACCCAGATCGCCCGCTGTCCGCGCCATCGCCGTCTCCCGTTGCCCCGCCTGCGCGACGGTAGCGGCCAAGCGGCGCATGGACAATCCCGCCCCGCCCGCCATATTGCGCGGCATGACCAAAGACAGCGACATCCTGATCGTCGGCGGCGGCCTGAACGGCCCGGCCCTCGCGCTCGCGCTCGCGCAGGGCGGGCTGAGCGTGACCGTCATCGACGCGCGCCCCGCCCCGGCCCGCACCGAGCGCGGCTTCGACGGGCGGGCCTATGCGCTGGCCATCGCCTCGCGCCGCCTGCTGACCGTCCTCGGCGTCTGGCCGCGCGTTGCCGGCCAAGCGCAGCCGATCAACCAGATCAAGGCCAGCGACGGCCTTGCGGGCGAGGGTGCCGCGCCGTTCTTCCTCACCTTCGACGCGGCCGAGATCGAGGAAGGACCGATGGGCTTCCTGCTAGAGGATCGCTTCCTCTACACCGCATTCTTCACCGCGATGGCCGAAGAGCCGAACATCACTCTCCTTTCCGGCGAGACCGTCGCGTCACAAGACATCACGCCACAGGCCGCCAGCGTCACCCTCGCCTCGGGCCGCACCCTTAGCGGGCGCGTCCTGATCGGCTGCGACGGGCGGGGCAGCGGCACCGCCACCCGCGCGGGTATCCCCCGCACCGGCTGGGGCTACGGTCAGACTGCACTCGTCACCGCCGTCGCCCACGAAAAGCCCCACCACGGCATCGCCCACCAGTTCTTCATGCCCGAGGGCCCGCTCGCCATCCTGCCGCTGCCCGGCAACCGCTCGTCCATCGTGTGGAGCGAGACCGAGGCGAATGCCGCCGCAATCCAGGCGCTGCCCGATGGCGACTATCTCGCCGCGCTGCGCCCCCGTTTCGGCGATTTCCTTGGCGACATCGCGCTTGCCGGGCGACCGCTTCACCTATCCGCTGTCCCTCAGCCTTGCGACGCGCTTTGTCGATCCCCGCCTTGCCCTGGTCGGCGACGCCGCGCATGGCGTGCATCCGATCGCGGGGCAGGGCCTGAACCTTGGGCTGCGCGACGTGGGCGCGCTGGCACAGGTGCTGATCGAGGCGCAGCGGCGCGGCGAGGATATCGGCGCGCTCGACGTGCTGGAACGCTACCAACGCTGGCGCCGGTTCGACGCGACCACGCTGGCGCTTGGCATGGATGCGGTCAACCGCCTGTTCTCGAACGACAATCCCATCCTGCGCGCTGCGCGCGACGTGGGCCTTGGCGTCGTCAACGCTGTGCCCGGCTTGCGTCGTGGGTTCATCCGCCAGGCAGCGGGACTGACCGGCGATCTGCCCCGGCTGCTCGCAGGCCAGCAGATCTGATCCCTGTCATTCTGTGTTCGCAGGAATGCCACGGGGGTGATGAGCGATCGGAGACCCTCCGGCGGAGTGTTTCCGCGAAGAACGCCCGGCCCGTGGCCGGGCTGAGGGGTGGACACCCCCCGGCGTCCACGGCAGGCAGTTCAGTCGAGTTCGCGCGCCTCGCTGACCAACATGATCGGGATCCCGCCCCGGATCGGAAAGGCCAACCCGGCCGCGCGCGAGATCAGTTCCTGATGTTCCGCGTCATAGCCCAGCACCGCCTGCGTCACCGGACAGACCAGCGCCTCCAGCATCCGCCGGTCGTGCAGCGGTGCGGAGGGTTCGTCGGTCACTGCATGACCTCTTCGCCGTTTCCGCCGCGCAGCGCGAATTCGATCAGCGTCACCAGCGTCTCGCGCCGCGTGGGCAGCGAGGGTGCTTCCAGCAGCGCCTGCTTGTCCTCGGGCGCAAAGGGGCACAGCATCGACAGCGAGTTGATCAGCAGTTCCTCTTCCGCCCCCTTCAGGCTGCCCCAGTCGGTCGACAGCTGCATCGCCTC
Organism: uncultured Alphaproteobacteria bacterium; assembly: GCA_963736565.1. Lineage (GTDB taxonomy): Bacteria > Pseudomonadota > Alphaproteobacteria > Rhodobacterales > Rhodobacteraceae > Aliitabrizicola. The sequence continues at coordinate 68,055 of CAVTOW010000005.1, read as the reverse complement.
GAAGTAGCGCTTCAGCGCGGCCATGAACTCGTCGCGCTTGAAGCCCGGATCGGTCTCGACCGCGCCCATGTCGCGCGCGAAGGGCGTCCAGTCCACCTGGCAGCGGCGATAGGGCGTGAAGCCCTGCACCTCGCTCAGCACCCGGAAGCGCGAAATGCCGGACAGCGTGATCATGTAGCGACCGTCCTCGGTCTCGGAAAACCCCGTCAGCCGACCGGCGCAGCCGATGGCGTGAAGGCGCTTCTCCGCCTGTCCCGGCACCTCACGCGGCTGGATCATCCCGATCAGCCGATGCTTGGTCTTCATCGCGTCGTCGAGCATCTGCAGGTAGCGCGGCTCGAAGATGTGGAGCGGTAGCCGCGCTCGAGGCAGCAGAAGTGCGCCGGGCAGGGGGAAGACCGCAATCGTGTCTGGCAGGTCGATCGCTCGCATCATGTTCCTCAACCTAGGCCGCGCGACCCGTCAGGCAAATATCATCGACGACAGGCGACGGCGTCCCTTCAGGACGACGGGGTCGGTCGGCTTCAGCGCCTCGAAGATCGTCATGAGCTGCGCCTTGGCTGCCCCGTCGTTCCACTCGCGGTCGCGCCGGAACAGATCGAGCAACTGATCCACCGCCTCGTCCACCTTGCCGTTCGGCGTGCAGCGCCAGCGCCAGGTCGAAGCGCGCCTGGTGGTCGTTCTCGTCCGCCGCCACGGCGGCGCGCAGTTCCGTCTCCGGTCCCGCATTGGCGGCCTGCCGCGCCAGTTCGATCTGCGCGCGCGCCGCCTCAACCTCTTTCGCCTTCGTCACCTCGGGCGACGCCGCATCGGCCAGCGCCTGCGCCTGGTCGATCTCGCCCAGGGCGAGGTGCGACCGGATCAGCCCGCCATAGGCCGCGCCATTCGCCGGGTCTTCGCCCAGGATCGCCGCAAAGGTCTCGGCCGCATCCACCACGGCGCCTTCGGCCAGCATCGCCTCTGCCGCCTCCAGCGCATCCGCCAGCCCGCCGTCGCCCGCCAGCGCCGACACCCGCTCGATGAACGCCTTGATCTCGGACCCCGGCACGGCGCCCTGAAAGCCATCCACCGGCTGACCCTGCCAGAAGGCGTAGACCGTCGGGATCGACTGGATGCGCAACTGCGCCGCGATGCGCTGGTTCTGGTCGACATCGACCTTGGCCAGCACGACCTTGCCCTTGGCCGCCTTGACGGCGGATTCCAGAAGCGGGGTCAGCGTCTTGCACGGCCCGCACCACGGTCGCCCAGAAATCGACGATCACCGGGACCGTCTGGCTGGCCTCGATCACGTCCGCCATGAAGCTGGCTTCCGTCACGTCCTTGATCAGGTCGCCCGCACCGGGGGCCGTTGCCGCTTGCGGCTTGTCTCCAAATCCGAACATGGCTCGTCTCCTCAGGATCGGCTGTCGCGCCTTATATGATCGCGGGGCCGGCAAAGGCCAAGGGGCATCACAGATCGAAGGTTGCGAACACCGGAACATGGTCGGACGGCTGTTGCCACCCGCGTGCGGGGCGCAATATGCGGCTGCTGTGGCCCGCGTTCGCAATGTCGGGCGTGGCCCAGATGTGATCCAGCCTGCGGCCCTTGTCCGCCGCGTCCCAATCCGCCGCACGGTAGGACCACCAGCTGTAGAGCAGACCCGACGGGATATCCTGCCGGGTGATGTCCACCCAGTTGCCCGCGTCCTGCGCGGCCAGAAGATGTTCCACCTCGATGGGCGTATGGCTGACGATCTTCAGAAGCTGCTTGTGGCTCCACACGTCGTCCTCGCGCGGGGCGATGTTCAGATCGCCCACAAGGATCGCGCGGTCGGGCTTGTCCCAACGGAAATGGTCGCGCATCTCGGTCAGGAAATCGAGCTTCTGGCCGAACTTCACGTTCTCCTCGCGGTCGGGAATGTCGCCGCCCGCCGGAACATAGACGTTGTGGATCGTGACGCCGTTTTCCAGCCGGGCCGAGACATGGCGGGCATGCCCCAGCTTGGCGAAATCCATCTCGCCCGCATCCATGATCGGAAGCTTCGACAGGATCGCGACCCCGTTATAGCCCTTCTGCCCGCGCGCCACGATGTAGCGATAGCCAAGCGCGTGGAACACCTCGAGCGGGATCTTCTCGACCGGCGCCTTGCATTCCTGAAGGCACAGGATGTCGGGCGATTCCTCGGACAAGAGCCGCGCCACAAGCTGCTCGCGCAGGCGGATCGAATTGATGTTCCAGGTGGCAAGGGTGAAGGGCATGGTCGGTCGTCTCCGTTGACGGGTCAGACTAGGACGCGCGGCGCCGAGGCTCAACCCGACAAACAAGATGCCCCGACCGGGGGCCGGGGCACTAGGGTATTGGGAGGAGATGCCAGATTATCGGCAAGACGGACCGCGACCCTGATCCAGATCAACCCGCCAAAAAAGAGGCCGGGCAATTGCCCGGCCAGGTCCAACAGGGAGGTTGCCGTGCCATTGCCCCGGCGCGGCGAGGGGATCTCATTGCAGGACAATACACCTGCATTAATTCTATCGGCCCAATTCTGGCGACAATAAGGCCGTTATGCAACCAGTCTGTAGCCACCGCTTTCAGTTACCAGAAGACGGGCATTGGACGGATCGGGTTCGATCTTCTGCCGAAGCCGGTAAATATGCGTCTCAAGCGTATGCGTGGTGACACCCGCATTGTATCCCCAGACCTCGTGCAGCAGCACATCCCGCGCCACAACACCCTGACTCGCACGATACAAGTATTTGAGGATGTTGGTTTCCTTTTCGGTCAACCGGATCTTGCGGTCCTTTTCGTCGATCAGCATCTTTTGCGCGGGCTTGAACGTGTAATGGCCCAACTGGAAGACGGCATCTTCCGATTGCTCGTGCTGGCGCAATTGCGCACGGATGCGCGCAAGCAACACCGGGAATTTGAATGGCTTGGTCACATAGTCATTCGCACCCGCGTCCAGCCCTAAAATGGTGTCCGCATCCGAATCATGGCCGGTCAGCATCAGCACCGGGCACTTCACGCCCTGCTTGCGCATCCGGCGGCACAATTCGCGCCCGTCGGTATCCGGCAAGCCGACATCGAGGATCACGAGGTCGTAAAGACCGGCCTTCGCCTTTTCCATTCCCTCGGCACCCGTGCGGGCCTCGAAAACGTCGAAATCCTCGGTCATCACCAGCTGTTCGCTCAGCGCCTCGCGCAGATCGTCGTCGTCGTCCACCAGAAGGATTTTCTTGAGGTTCGCCATTGTCCTGCTCCTCGTCTCTACGCCCCGCAGATGCGCCCCGATCACGGGGTGGGCAAGATTTGCGACAACCACATCACGCGGTCGTGTCGCCTGCGGGCCGATTGTTTCAATTTCCTGCGCGGAAGCCTAGATAGGGGCATGATCCTGGGTCCCACCATCGTCGAACGTCTTGCCCGCGCGCGGGCCGATCTGCGCATGGGCGTTCCCGTCGTGCTGACGGGCGATGGCCACGCGGCACTGGTCGTCGCGGTCGAAACGCTGTCGACCGAGCGTCTTGCCGCGCTGCGCGGCCTTGGGGAGCCCGAACTTGCGATTACTGCCTGGCGCGCGGAAACGCTCAAGGCGCGGGCCTATGACAACGACCTTGCCCGGCTTTGCATCCCCTCCTCCGAGGGTGTCGAATGGCTGCGCGCCATCGCCGACCCCGCCGACGACCTGCGTGCACCGATGAAAGGCCCGCTGCGGTCCTTGCGCGACGGGTCGGCCGATCTTCACCGCGCCGCCATCGCGCTGGCCAAATCCGCCCATCTTCTGCCTGCAGCCGTCGTGGTCCCGGTCGTCGATCCGCTTGCACTTGCCGCGGAAGGAAATCTGACCCTGCTGCCGCTGGCCGAGGCCGGACCCGAGCTTTTGCGCGCATCGCCGCTGCATCCCGTCGTATCGGCTCGCCTGCCCATGGCCGCGTCGCAGGCGGGCCGCGTCCACATCTTCCGCCCCGAGGATGGCGGCGAGGAACACTATGCCATCGAGATCGGTCGCCCCGACCGCAAGGAACCCGTCCTCGCGCGGCTGCACTCGGCCTGTTTCACCGGGCGACGTGCTGGGCAGCCTGAAATGCGACTGCGGCCCGCAGTTGCGCGCCGCCCTGGCGCAGATGGGCGAGCGACGGCGCGGGCGTGCTGCTTTACCTCAACCAGGAAGGGCGCGGCATCGGCCTTGCCAACAAGATGCGCGCCTATTCGCTTCAGGATCAGGGCTTCGACACGGTCGAGGCGAACCACCGCCTGGGGTTCGAGGATGACGAACGCGATTTCCGCCTCGGCGCGTCGCTTCTGCGCAAGCTCGGGTTCAACTCTGTCCGGCTGCTCACGAACAACCCCCGCAAGATCGCGATGATGGAAGCCAACGGCATCACCGTGGCCGAGCGTGTTCCGCTGAAGGTCGGCCAGACCGACCAGAACGCGGCCTATCTCGCCACCAAGGCCGCGAAGTCGGGCCATCTGTTGTGAGCGCCATCGACATCGTGGTCGACCGCTGGGGCGCGCGGTTCATGAACCGCCGCTTTCCCTGCGCCATCGGGCGCGGCGGCATCACCACCCGGAAACGCGAGGGCGACGGCGCGACCCCGGCGGGCGAGCATCACTTCGTGGGCCTGCTCTACCGCCCCGACCGTCTGTCGGCCGCGCAACTGCCGGACTGGGCGCTGCCCATCGGCCCATCCGACCTGTGGTCCGACGATCCGCCGCGATCCCGATTACAACCTGATGGTCCGCGCGCCCCATTCTTTCGGCCATGAGCGCCTGAGCCGGCCCGACCCGCTCTATGACCTGATCCTGCTGACCGACTGGAACTGGCCCCGCGCCATCCCCGGCGAAGGCTCGGCGATCTTCGTTCACACCTGGCGCAAGCCGCGACACCCGACCGCCGGCTGCGTCGCCTTTGCCCGCAGCGATCTCTTGTGGATCGCGCGCCGCATCCGCCACCAGACCCGTCTGATCGTGCGCGCGTGACCCCTTTCCAAACCGCTTTGGACGCCGTAGCGTAGCGGCGCAAACGGGGGGAGACGCGGTATGCCCAAGGCGCCGTCCACGCTTCAGGACGATCTGTTCGATCTGCGCCTCGACCGCAGCGCGCCCGATCTCTGGGGCATGACCGACCGGCTCTATGGCACCCATCCCGACTATCCCGCGCTTCAAGACGCGGCTGCTCAAGGCGCTCCGCAAGGCGTGGGAGGAACGCCCCGCCGACCTGAAGCGGCTCGACCTGAAGCGCGATCTGGAACCCGACTGGTTCCAGCGCCCCGACATGGCGGGCTATGTCTTCTACATCGACCGCTTTGCGGGCAACCTGCGCGGCGTGCTCGACCGGCTCGACTACCTTGAAGACCTCGGCATCACCTATGTCCACCTGATGCCCTGCCTGAAGCCGCGCCCCGGCGACAGTGACGGCGGCTATTCGGTGATGGACTACCGCGCGATCAACCCCGCCTACGGCACGATGGCCGATTTCGAGGCGGTGGCGCAGGCCCTGCGCGCGCGCGGGATGAGCCTTTGCATCGACCTGGTGCTGAACCACACCGCCAAGGAACATGCCTGGGCGAAGAAGGCGCGCAAGGGCGATCCCGTTTATCAGGACTACTACCTGATGTTCGACGACGACCATCTGCCCAAGCAATACGAAAAGACGCTGGTCGAGGTTTTCCCCGACAACGCGCCGGGCAACTTCACCTTCTATCCCGACATTGGGAAATGGGTCTGGACGACCTTCAACGAACACCAGTGGGACCTGAACTGGGCCAACCCGCAGGTCTTTCTGGAAATCGTCGAGATCATGCTGTTCCTCGCCAACAAGGGCGTGGACGTGCTGCGGCTCGATGCGGTGGCCTTCATGTGGAAGCGGATGGGCACCCGCTGCCAGTCCGAGCCCGAGGTGCACATGCTGCTGCGTGCCCTGCGCGCCGCCTGCCGCATCGCCTGCCCCGCCGTCATCCATCTGGAGGAAGCCATCGTCGCCCCGGCCGAGATGCTGCCCTATCTGGGGCGCGGCGAGCATGACGGCAAGGAAGGCAACCTCGCCTACCACAACTCGCTGATGGTGCAGTTCTGGTCGGCGCTCGCGACGCGCGACACGGCGCTGATGACGCATGTGCATGGCCACGCATTTCCCGCCGCGCGTCACCAATGCCACCTATGCGACCTATATCCGCTGCCATGACGATATCGGCTGGGCGGTGACGGACGAGGATGCGGCGGCGCTGCGCATCAGCGGCCCCGCCCACCGCGCCTATCTGTCGGATTTCTACGAAGGCCGCTTTCCCGGCAGTTTCGCCCAAGGCGCGCTCTTCCAGGAGAACCCGGCCACCGGCGACAAGCGCATCTCGGGCAGCTTCGCCTCGCTTGCCGGGCTGGAAAAGGCCGAACGCGCGGGTGACGCGGCAGGCGTCGAGGCCGCCGTGCAGCGCATCCTGATGGGCCATGCGCTGATCGCGAGCTACGGGGGCATTCCGCTGATCTACATGGGCGACGAACTCGCCCTCACGAACGACTAGGGCTACCTGGACGTGCCCGAACATGCCCATGACAGCCGCTGGATTCATCGTCCCCGCATGGATTGGGCAAGGGCGGCCGAGCGGGCGCGGGCCGAAACGCCGGCGGGCCGGGTGTTCCGGGGCACGCGCCATATCCTCGCCCGCCGCCGCATGACCGCCGCCGCTGCATGGCGGCGAATCCGGTCGAGGTGGTGGCCCCGCCCGCGCAGGGCGTGTTCGCCTTCCGCCGCGTCGCGCCGACCGGCGTGGTGCTGTGCCTGTTCAACTTTGCCGACCAGTGGCGCAACCTGTCGGAAGGCTGGGCGCGCGCGCAAGGTGCCGTGCATCTTGCGGATGCGCTGTCGGAAAGCCCCGTCACCCCCCACGGCGGCGAAATCGTGCTTCCGCCACAGGCGCGGGTCTGGCTGACCTGAGGTCTGGTCTGCGCACCTGGCGTGGCACCGCAGCAGCCACCGGACCAGCTATCGCGCGGCGTAGTCCCGCGCCCCGAAAATCGCGCTGCCCACCCGGATATGGGTCGCCCCCTCACGGATCGCCGCCTCGAAATCGCCGCTCATCCCCATCGACAGCCCGGCCACCCCGTTGCGTATGGCAATCGCACGTAAAGCCTCGAAATGCGGCGTGGAGTCCTCGCCTTCCGGCGGGATGCACATCAGACCAACAATCGGCAACCCAAGATCCCGCGCGCGCGCGATGAAGGCGTCGGCATCCCCCGGCAAGACACCCGCCTTCTGCGGCTCTTCCCCCGTGTTCACCTGAACGAAAAGGTCCGGGCAAGCCCCGCGCGCCTGTGCCAGCGAGGCGAGTTTTTCGGCCAGCGAGGGGCGGTCAAGGCTGTGGATCGCATCGAACAGCTCCACCGCCTGCTTGGCCTTGTTCGTCTGCAGCGGCCCGATCATGTGCACCGACACCGCCCCGAACCGCGTCCGCAGGTCGGGCCACTTCGCGGCCGCTTCCTGCACGTAATTCTCGCCGAATGTGCGCTGCCCCGCCTCCAGCACCGCCACGACCCGGTCAAGCGGCTGGACCTTGGACACGGCGATCAGTGTCACGCTGCCCGGTTCGCGCCCATGCGCGGCTTCGGCTGCCCGGACGCGCGCAAGGATGTCTTCATAACTCATGCGATGTCCCGTCCGGTCAATCCCAGGTCGCGTAAAGCTTGGCGGGGCCGATCCCGGTCGGCTCGCCGCTGCTCGCCTGCGCGCGGATGCGCCCGCCAAAGGTCACGCCGCCATCGGTCTTCGTGCTGATGTCCACGTCCAGACGCAGGCGCGAGTTGACGCTGACATCGGCGTCGCGCCCGCCCAACCCCTCGTCCTGGTAAAGCAGACCGAAGCGCCCGTTGCCACGCAGGACGATCCCGCCCGTCGGTGTCTGCTGGAACGAGGGCGCGTCGAGGGGCGCGATGTCTACCGGGTCCTGCCGCGTCTCGGGCAGGACAAGCCCGAACTCCGCACCGTCAGAGATCGCGATCTCGGCAATCGCAGGACTTGCCGCGAGGCAGGCGAGGAGGCCCAGCCAAAGCCCGCCAGCCGTCACGATGCCATTGTTCCCGCGATCTGCCATGTGTCCCAGATAGATCGGGCACCACCAAAAGAAAAGAGCGGGCACAAGGCCCGCTCTTTCCGAAGCTTTGCTCTGACAGATCAGAACGAGAAGCGCACACCAACGTCGGCGGTCGCGTTGCCCGAGTAGCCCTGAGCGATCGAACCCGAGAGGGTCGCGCCGCCGAGGTCGTAGTCAGCACCGATACCGTAAACGGTGTCCTGGCCATCGTCGCCGAACACGTCGCCGAGTTCGTTGTTGTTGGCGATGTAGCCCTTCACGATGATGTCGTTGAACTTGTAGTTACCATAGAGGGTCCACTGCTGGCCCAGGTCACCATCAAGATCGTCGTTCGGAGCAACGTCGCCGTTGTCGAAGTACTGCAGGCCAACAGCGCCCACGTCAGCGAAGGCATACTCGACGCCGAGGAAGTAGTTCTCGTTGTCGTCGATGCCGGCGCCGTTCTGCACGCCAGCCGCCGAAACGGTGAACGCGCCGAAGGTGTAGTCAGCCGACAGGCCGAATTCGTCGGCGCGGTCATCTTCGGTGAAGGTCGCGAAGGTGTCGTCGCCGGTGCAGACGCGGCTGGTCGGGTCGATCGTGCCGTCGCAGACGGTGTCGATGGTGTCGCCGAACTGGTTCGGGGTCACCCACGAAATACGACCGTTGAACTCGCCAACCGAGTAGGTGAAGGCGATACCGACGCGGTCGGCTTCGTCAACGCCGTAGGGGCTGGACGAGAACGAGTAGTAAGCGCCCTGCGGGTCACCGAACGACCGGTCGAGGTAACCGATTTCCGAGTTGTACATCAGCGCGGCCGAGTCATAGGCCGTGTCGACGTTACCCACTTCGACCGTCATGCCTTCGTAGCTGGCATAGATCTTGGCAGCGCTCAGACCGGCACCCGAGGAGCCAGCCGAGTTGAAGACGAAGTCGCCGCCCGAGTCGAGAACCGGCAGACCATCGGGACCGGTCACGATCGTGTCGATCGCATCGGTGTCACCCGAGTTGTACTGCATCCGGATCCGGCCACCGAAGGTCACGCCCGAGTCAGTTTCCTTCGACGCGTCGATGTTGAAGCGCAGACGGTAGCTGATGGTCGTTTCGGTGTCGGTGTCGCGGCTGGTTTCTTGGTAGAGCAAGCCGAAGCGGCCGTTGCCGCCGATCGTAACATCGGCGAGCGCCATGCTACCGGTCAGCATCAATGCCGTGGTGGCAAAGAGAACCTTTTTCATTCGATTTCCCTCGTTGTGTCAAAGGTGCCCAACTCAGGGGAATCCGAGCTGGGAATGGCCTTGTTTCGCTCCTGCACCGCACAATTGCAATGCGAACCCGGGCGGGCCGGGCAAAGACGCGGGCGATGGTGCAGCTTTGCCACAGTCGATTTCCTGGCCGGAAAAGCCTGCCCGCTGGCCCCCTTACGGGCGGCAGGCCCCGCTGCCGGACCAAAGACACTTGTTCCCCCTGACCCGCTCGGCTAGACAACCCGAAACCTTGCGGAGGAACGGATGACCCTGCACCGACTGGCGCGCGCCGCGATTCTGTCAGGCCTTGTCGTCACCCTCTCCGGTTGCGGCGACAACGGCTGGTTCGGCGGCAACGACCGGGAGGCCAGCGCCCGCGAGCTGGAGAACGAAGCCTACGGCATCAGCCCCGCCGCCAGCCCCGAGGACCGCGAGGATGCCCAGAACACGATCTGGGAGATTTTCCGCACGGATGCCGACCCGAACACCACCGTCGAGGTCAACAAGTATCTCTGGGTCGCGGCGCAGGACGTGCTGAACTTCCTGCCCATCGAATCCGTCGATCCCTTCACCGGCGTGATCGTCACCGGCTACGGAACCCCGCCCGGCGGCGGACGCTCGTACCGCGCCACGATCTACGTGCAGGACCCGGCGCTTGATGCCCGCTCGCTCAAGGTCGCGCTCCAGTCGCGCGGTGGCGGCCCGGTCTCGGCCGAGACTCAGCGCGCGGTCGAGGACGCGATCCTGACCCGCGCCCGGCAGCTTCGCATCCAGGACAGCAACCTCTGATCCCGCAACGCGCGGTCTGGACGTCTGGCCACGCGCGGGTGTAACTCCGCCCGTCCGACGCTTGAACGAGGCCGCCCATGCTGCGCTACGACCCCGCCACCTCCGAAGCCCGCTGGCAGGAAGCCTGGGATACCGCAGGCGTTTTCACCGCACAGCGGGACGCGCGGCCGAAATACTACGTGCTCGAGATGTTCCCCTACCCGTCGGGCCGCATCCACATGGGCCACGTGCGCAACTACACCATGGGCGACGTGATCGCGCGCTACAAATCGTCCTGCGGATTCAGCGTGTTGCACCCGATGGGCTGGGATGCCTTCGGGATGCCCGCCGAGAACGCCGCGATGGAACGGGGCGGCCATCCGAAGGACTGGACCTACGGCAACATCGCCGACATGCGCGCGCAGATGAAGCCTCTGGGCCTGTCCATCGACTGGAGCCGCGAGTTCGCCACCTGCGACCCGGAATACTATGGCCAGCAGCAGGCCATGTTCCTCGACATGCTCGAAGCCGGGCTGGTCTATCGCAAGAACGCCGTGGTCAACTGGGACCCGGTCGACATGACCGTGCTCGCGAACGAACAGGTGATCGACGGCAAGGGCTGGCGGTCGGGCGCGGTGGTCGAACGGCGCGAGCTGACGCAGTGGTTCTTCCGCATCTCCGAGTTTTCGGGCGAGCTTCTGGATGCGCTCGACGGGCTGAAGAACTGGCCCGAGAAGGTCCGGCTGATGCAGGCCAACTGGATCGGCAAGTCGCGCGGACTGCAATTCGCCTTCTCGACCGTCGATGCCCCCGAAGGCTTCGACCGGCTGGAGGTCTACACGACGCGGCCCGACACGCTGATGGGCGCGAGCTTTGCCGCGATCAGCGCCGACCATCCGCTGGCCAAGCATCTGGAACGGCATGACCCCAAGGTTGCCGAATTCGTCGCCGAATGCCGCCGGGGCGGCACCAGCGCCGAGGCCATCGAGACGGCCGAGAAGATGGGCTACGACACCGGCATCCGCGTGCGCCATCCCTTTGACAACGCATGGGAACTGCCGGTCTACATCGCGAACTTCATCCTGATGGACTATGGCACCGGCGCGATCTTCGGCTGCCCGGCCCATGACCAGCGCGACTTCGAATTCGCAACGAAGTATGGCCTGCCGATCCCGCCCGTGTTCGTCGCGGAAGGCGAGGCCGAGGCCCCGCTGACCGAGGCCTTCGTGCCGATGAAGTCCGAGCGGGTGACCTATCTGCGCGGCTTCGCCGGCGAGACGGTGCAGACCGGCGACGCGGCCGTGGCCGCCGCCATCGCCTTCTGCGAAGAGCGTGGCGTCGGGCGCGGCGTGACGAACTATCGCCTGCGCGACTGGGGCCTGTCGCGCCAGCGCTACTGGGGCTGCCCGATTCCGGTCGTCCATTGCGCCGATTGCGGTGTGGTGCCCGAGAAGAAGCACAACCTGCCCGTCCGCCTGCCCGACGACGTGACCTTCGACAAGCCGGGCAACCCGCTCGACCGCCATCCGACATGGCGCGACGTGCCCTGCCCCGCCTGCGGCAAGCCCGCCAAGCGCGAGACGGACACGATGGACACCTTCGTGGATTCGTCCTGGTACTACGCCCGCTTCACCGCGCCCCACGCCGCGACGCCGACGAATGCCGAGGACGCCGCCTACTGGATGAATGTCGACCAGTACATCGGCGGCATCGAGCATGCGATCCTGCACCTGCTCTATTCCCGCTTCTTCGCCCGCGCGATGCACCGCACCGGCCACCTGCCCGCCAAGGCGATCGAGCCGTTCGACGCCCTGTTCACGCAAGGGATGGTCACGCACGAGATCTACATGACCCGCGACGCCGCGGGCCGCCCGGTCTATCACCTGCCTGAGGACGTCGAGGGCGGAAGCTGCGCACCAGTGGCGAGGCGGTCGAGATCATCCCCTCGGCCAAGATGTCGAAATCCAAGAAGAACGTGGTCGATCCGGTCAACATCATCCAGTCCTTCGGGGCCGACACCGCGCGCTGGTTCATCCTGTCCGACAGCCCGCCCGAGCGCGACGTGGAATGGACGGCGAGCGGGGCCGAGGCCGCGTTCAAGCACCTGAACCGCGTCTGGCGTCTGGCCGACGAGATCGCGAAATCCGATGCCCCCGCCTCGTCCGATGACGCGGCACTCGACCGCGCGACGGCCCGCGCCATCGCCGAGGTGACGGCGGGGATCGAGGGCTTTGCCTTCAACAAGGCGGTCGCCAAGCTCTACGAATTCACCAACACGCTGATGCGGTCCGCCGCCGGGGCCGAGGCCAAGCGCCGCGCGATGAAGGTCATGGCGCAGCTTCTCTCGCCCATGGTCCCGCATCTGGCCGAGGATATCTGGGCCATGCTGGGCGGCACCGGCCTTGTCGTGCAGGCGCCCTGGCCCAAGGCCGACCCGGCCCTGCTGGTCGACGATACCGTCACCCTGCCCATCCAGATCAACGGCAAGCGCCGGGCCGAGATCACCGTGCCCAAGGACATGGACGCGGCCGAGGTTGAAAAGCTGGTGCTGGCGGACGATGCTGTGATCAAGGCGCTGGCCGGGGCCGCGCCGAAGAAGCTGATCGTCGTGCCGGGCCGGATCGTCAATGTCGTCATGTGACCGCCGCACAGTCCTGATGCTGCTGGCCGGGCTGCCGCTCGCCGCCTGCGGCTACACCCCGGCCTATGCGCCGGGCGGATCGGCCTCGCTCCTCGCCGACCGGATCGAGATGGACGCGCCCGACCACGCGCGATGCCTTCTCTTTCGTCGCGCGGATGGAGGATCGGCTGGGACGCAGTTCCGAACCCGCCTATCGCCTGAGCTACCAGATCGCGACGCAGCGGGTCGATCTGGCCGTCGATACCTCGGGCGCGATCCTGCGCTACAACCTGATCGGGTCCGTCCAGTGGCAACTGAAGGACGCGGCGACGGGCAAGGTCCTGCTGCAAGGGGCCGAGCGCAACTTCGCAGGCTCCGCCGCGACCGAGGCGACCATTCCCGCGCAGGCGTCCGAGGATGATGCGCGCCAGCGGCTCATGGTGATCCTGGCGGATCAGGTCGCCACGCGCCTGATCGCGCAAAGCCCCGCCCTCGCCACCGCCGCCCCATGAAGATCACCAAGGCCGAGGTCCTGCGCGTCTATGCGCGGCCCGACCCGGCGCGGATGGGCCTGCTGATCTACGGTGCCGATCCCATGCGCGTGGCCCTGATGCGGCAAGAGGTGATCGCCGCCGTCATCGGCCCCGAGGGCGAGGCCGAGATGCGCCTGTCCCGCCTTGCCGCCGCCGACCTGCGCCGCGACCCCGCCGCGCTGATCGACGCGGTCAAGGCGCAGGGCTTCTTTCCCGGCCCCCGCATCGCCTTTGTCGAGGATGCGACCGACGGCCTCGCGCCCCTGCTGGCCGAGGCGATGGCCGACTGGAAGCCCGGCGATGCCGCGCTGGTCGTGACCTCCGGCCAATCGCTTGCGGCCAAATCCGCCCTGCGCAAGCTGTTCGAGGCGCACCCCGCCGCCCATGCGCTCGGCCTCTACGACGACCCGCCGGGGCGTGACGAGATCGAAGCAGCGCTTGCGAAGGCGGGGCTGACCGGCATAGGGCGCGACGCGATGGCCGACCTTGTCACCCTTGGCCAGTCGCTCGATCCCGGCGACTTCCGGCAGACGGTCGAAAAGCTGGCGCTCTACAAGCTGGGCGATGCCACGCCGCTGTCGCCCGCCGACATCGCCGCCTGCGCCCCGGCGACGGTCGAGGCCGAGGTGGACGACATCATCAACGCCGCCGCCTCGGGCCGGACTTCCGACATCGGTCCGCTGATGCGCAGGCTCGACGGGCAGGGGGTGAACGCGGTGACGCTGTGCCTGTCCGCCACCCGCCATTTCCGCACGTTGCAAGGCGCGGCATCAGACCCGGGCGGTCCCGCCTCCGGCCTTGCCCGCGCCCGCCCGCCGGTCTTCGGCCCCCGGCGCGACGTGATGCTGCGTCAGGCGCAGGGGCTGGGGATGCGCAAGATCGAAGAGGCGCTCGGGATGCTGATCGAGACGGACCTGACGCTGCGCTCGTCCAGCCGCGCGCCAGCGATGGCGGTGATGGAACGCACGCTGATCCGTCTGGCGCAGTTGGCGAAACGCGAGGGGAGAGCCTGATGTATACCGTCATCGGAACCGTCGGCAGCCGCACCGCCCGCGTCCTGTGGATGCTGGAGGAGCTGGGCCAGCCCTACGAACACGTCGCGGCCCCGCCCCGATCCGAGGGCGTGCGTGAATTCAACCCGGCGGGCAAGGTGCCGGTGCTGATCGTCGATGGCACGCCGATCACCGACTCGACCGCGATCATCCAGTTTCTGGCCGACCGCCACGGCGCGCTGACCCATCCGGCGGGCACGCTCGACCGCGCGCGGCAGGACAGCCTGACGCAATTCCTGCTCGATGAATTCGACTCGGCGCTCTGGGTCGCCGCACGCCACAGCTTCATCCTGCCCGAGACGCTGCGGATGCCCGCCATCAAGTCCTCGCTCCACTGGGAATTCGAGCGCAGCCAGAAGGTTCTGGTCGAGCGCATGGCCGAGGGCCCGTTCCTGATGGGACCGACGATGACCGTCCCCGACATCATCCTGGGCCATTGCGGCAGATGGGCGGTGGCCGCCAAGTTCCCGATCACCGAACCCCGCCTGACCGAATACCTTGCGCGCATCCACGCCCGCCCCGCCTTTGCCCGCGCCATGTCGCGCTGAGGCTTTCGCAACGGTCGCGCCCTTGCTAGGCTGGCCCTGTCCCCGCCAAAGGAGCTGCCGATGACCCGCATGGATGCGACGACCCGCCCGAATTTCGATTTCCCCGAGGAACGGGTGGATATGGCGGCGGCCTTTCGCTGGACGGCCCGGCTCGGCATGAACGAGGCCGTGGCGAACCACTTCTCGCTGGCGGTGAGCGATGATGGCAAGAAGTTCCTCATCAACCCGAACCAGCGCCACTTCTCGCGTATCCGCGCCAGCGACCTGCTGCTGCTCGACGCCGACGATCCCGAAGTCCTGAACCGCCCCGACGCCCCCGACCCCACCGCCTGGGGCCTGCATGGCTCGGTCCACCGTCTTGTGCCGCATGCGCGCTGCGTGATGCATGTCCATTCGATCTTCGCGACCGTGCTCGCCTCGCTGCACGACTCGCGCCTGCCGCCCATCGACCAGAACACTGCGATGTTCTTCGGGCGCACCGTGATCGACGAGAATTACGGCGGCCTCGCCTTCGAGGAAGAGGGCACGCGCTGCGCAGGCGATGCTGGGCGATCCCAAGGCGCAGGTGATGATCATGGGCAACCACGGCGTTCTGGTGATCGGCCAGACCGTCGCCGAGGCGTTCAACCGCCTCTATTATTTCGAGCGCGCCGCCGAGACCTATATCCGCGCGCTTCAGACAGGCCAGCCGCTGCGCGTCCTGTCAGACGAGATCGCGGAAAGCGTGGCGGCGTCGATGGACGTCTATCCCGACATGGCCGACCGCCACCTGTCCGACCTGAAGGAGATCCTTGGACGAGCAGGAACCGGCCTATCGGCTCTGACCGCCGGAACAGTTCCGGGGCAGACCGCGTTACCCGGCGGTCGCGACAAGGAAGGGAACAGAGATGGACTATATCGACGGGTATGTCCTGGCAGTGCCGACGGACAACAAGGATCGCTACCGCGCGCTTGCCGAAAAGGCGGCGGCGAAGTTCCGTGACCTTGGCGCGTTGCAGGTCATGGAATGCTGGGGCGACGATGTGCCGGACGGCGAGACGACCTCGTTTCCCATGGCAGTAAAGAAAACGCCCGAGGAAACCGTGGTGTTCTCGTGGACGATCTGGCCTTCGAAGGAAGTGCGTGACGAAGCATGGTCGCGCATGATGACCGACCCCGAGTTCGCGGCGATGGGCGAGATGCCTTTCGACGGAAAGCGGATGATTTACGGCGGCTTCCACCCCATCGTGACCGCCTGAATCACCCTGCGGCGGGGTCCAGCCCCGCCGCCGCCCGCCCCGCCCAACGCCCGGTCGCCAGACAGGCGGTCAGCAGATAGCCCCCTGTCGGCGCTTCCCAGTCCAGCATCTCGCCCGCCGCGAAGATGCCGGGCAGCGCGCGCAACTCCAGCCCCGGCGTCAGCCCCTCGGCCCGGATGCCACCGGCGACCGAAATCGCCTCGTCCAGCGGGCGCGGACCTGCGAGGGGGACAGGCAGCGCCTTGATAAGCGTGGCCAGCCCCGCCCCGTCCGGCAACGGTCGACCGAACTCCTGCATCAAGGCCACAGCGACCGGCGACAGCCCGGCCTTGCGCAGGCGGTTCGCGCTGCTTTCCCCCCGCCGCAGTTTCGCCAGCCGCGCCTCCACCTGCGCCACCGTCAGGTCCGGCAGCAGGTCCAGCGCCAGCGCGGCCCCCGCGCGCAGGTCACGCGACACCGCATAGACTCCGCCCCCCTCGATCCCCCGCGCCGAGATCACGAACTCGCCCCGCTCGCGCCGCCCTGCCACGCACAGCGCCACCCCCTTCACCGGCTGACCGAAATGCCGCGCCATGTGGGGCGACCACGCCACCGCGAACCCCATATTCGCGGGCTGCCATGCCGCAATCGGAACCCCCTTCGCCGCCAGCCACGGAACCCAGGCCCCGTCCGACCCCAGCCGCGCCCAGCTCGCCCCCCCAAGCGCCAGCACCGTCACCGCCGGGCGCAGCACCAGTGCCCCCTCGGGCGTCGCAAAGGCAAGCGCCGCGCCGTCGAACCCCGTCCAGCGCCAGCGGGTGTGCAGCGTCACCCCCAGCCCGCCCAGCCGCCCCAGCCACGCCCGCAGCAGGGGCGACGCTTTCATCGCCACCGGAAACACCCGCCCCGACGAGCCGGTGAAGACCTCTTGCCCCAGCCCGCGCGCCCAGTCCTGCACCGACGCCGGGCCAAAGGCGCGCAGGGGCGGGCCAAGCCACCCCGCCGCTTCGTCGTAGCGGGCGATCACCTCGGCCAGCGGGGCGTCCTGCGTGATGTTCAGCCCCGATTTCCCTGCCATCAGGAACTTGCGCGCCGCCGATGGCTTCGCCTCGGCGATCATCACGCGGCGTCCCGCCCGTGCCAGTTCCTCCGCCGCCATCAGGCCCGCCGGTCCGGCCCCGATCACAAGCGCGTCGGGATCGTTCACGCGGCCACCCACGTGCGGCCACCGCTTGCCCGGACGCCCCCGCGACAGGTGCCGCGTTCCCGGCAGGCGGCGCGATGCCCCCCGCTCATCGCAGCATCCGCTTGATCGCCACCGCATGCCCCGGCGCTGCGGCCAGCACATCGCCAGCCAGCGCCGCCGCCTCGTCCAAGAGCCGCTCGCCCGGCACGATCCGGTCGACCAGCCCCCAGCCCAGCGCCTCCTCGACGCTTACCCGCGCCCCGCCCATCAGGATCAGCTTCGCCCGAGACGGCCCCGCCAGCGCCGCCAGTCGCCCCGGGTCCGAGGGTTGCGGCAGATAGCCCAGCCGCATCACCGGATAGAAGATCGAAGCCCCCGGCACGGCGAGCCGCAGGTCGCAGGCCAGAACCATGCCCATCGCCCCGCCCGCGACCGTCCCGTTCAGCGCGGCGATGGTCAGCCCCTCGAAACCCGCGATCGCCGCCGACACCCGCTCCCACACCGGGTCGGTTCCCAGCCCGGCCTGCATTTCCGACAGGTCCGCCCCGGCCGAAAACACCCGGCCCATGCCGGTCAGCACCAGCACGCGCGCCCCCGCCGCCGAGGCGCGCCCGACGGCAGCCTCCACCTCATGCAGCATCGCGGCGGTCAGCGCGTTCGCCTTCTCCGGCCGCTCCAGCCGCAGCGTCCATAGCCCGCGATCCTCAGCGACACCGATCATTCCATTCCCCTACAACCCATCCTGCTTCATCGCTTTCTGAAGGACCGGGCGAAAACGTGCATGCGAAAAATCTCCTCGTGATGGCCAGAGCCCAGCGCCATGCTCTGCGGTCAATCCGTCATATCAACCCGACGGCGCGCCGGATCGCCTCGTCGCGCAGCGAAATCTCCTGACCGAGATGCGCATCGCCGCCCGGCCCGCACATCCACAGCAACGCCCGCGCCGGCCAATCGGCGGGAATGTGAACCGCCGGGTCAAGCTGGCTGACCGGATTGATCCCGCTGGCCTTGATCTTCACCTGCATCTCGGTCGCCACCGTTCCCGGCGACAGCCCCATGACCCTCAGGCCTGCCGCTGACTCTTCCAGATGCGCCACCCGGGTCAGCATCGCGGCCCCGGCCTTGGACGCGCAATAGGCGCCCCAGCCTTCCAGCGGATTGTGCGCGGCGCCCGACGACACGGTGATGATCGTGCCGCCCCCCTGCGCCCGCATCAGCGGAATCACGGCGCGCATGCCGTTGAACACGCCGTTCAGGTTGATGGCAACGGCGCGGGCAAAATCCGTAGGTGCGGCATCGGCAAGACGCGCAATCGGCTCGATCACGCCCGCGTTGTTGATCAGCACGTCGACCCGACCGGCCCAGTCGCGCACCTCGGCCACGGCCCGCGCCACCGCGTCGGCATCCGCCACGTCGCAGGCCAGCGCCCGCGCGGACGGGCCGATTTCATCCGCCAGCGCCCCGATCTCGGCCCCGCTGCGCGCCAGCAGCGCAATGCGCGCGCCTGCCCCGGCAAAGGCCCGCGCGGCCGCCGCCCCGATCCCCCGGCTCGCTCCGGTGATCACCACAACTTGTCCCTGCATGGGCTTTTCCTGCCTTCCTGATGTCTTAACTGGCCGCTAGGGCATGCATCGCAAAGACCTTGACCCTGCCAGCCGGGGGCGAAAGGATGCACGCAAAGACATTCCATCAGGAAGGCCACGTTATGACCAGACCCGTTCTCAGCTTTTCCGGCGGCATTGCCGGCTTGCTTTTGTCGACCGCCGCCTGGGCCGATGTCACGCCGGAACAGGTCTGGCAGAACTGGCAGGACGTCAGCAGCAGCTACGGCCAGACCCTGGCGGCGACCTCGCAGGAACGGCAGGGCGAGACGCTCGTCGTCTCGGGCATGTCCATTTCCTCGACCTTCGAAGGCGGGGCGGTAAACGGCCGGATCGACACGGTGAACTTCCGCGACCTGGGCGATGGACGTGTCGAGGTGACGATGTCGCCCGAATACCCGCTGACGGTCGACTCGACGACGCCCGAAGGCGCAAAGAGCAGGGTCACCGTCACCGTGCGCCAGCCGGACCTGGTTATCATCGCCTCGGGCGACGCGGCCGAGACGCGCTATGATTTCTCCGGCCCCAGCGTGAAGGTCTCGCTGAATGAGGTGACGACCGACGGCACGCCGGTCGACATGGCGCTTGAGGTCGACGTGACGACCATCGCGGGAAATTACACGGTGACGGCGGGCGACACGCCACAGCTCACCTCGTCGCTGACCGCCGACAGCGCCGCCATGACGCTTGCCCTGAACGACGCCCAAACCTCGGCCAAGTTCAACATGAAGGGCAACTTCACAACGCTTGCCGGCACATCGGCGGGATCGCTTCTCGACATGGCGGCGATGGCCGACATGGGGGCCGCGCTGAAGGCAGGGTTCACATCGGATACCTCGTTCACCTACGGTGCGGGCGAGCTTGAATTCGACTTTGCCGAAGGCGAGCAGACCGGTTCGGGCAAGGGCACGGTCGGCAGCGGCAACATTGTCTTCGCGATGAACGCCGACCGGCTGAACTACGGCGGCGGCGCCAAGGACGTGACGCTGACCGTCTCGAGCAGCGACATGCCGGTGCCGCAACTGACCACGAGCTACGCCGAAGCCGCCTTCAACCTTCTCATGCCCGTCTCCAAGGCCGAAACGCCGGGCGAATTCGGGCTGGTGACCCGCCTTGTCGACTTCACGATCAATGACGAGGCCTGGGGCCTTGTCGACCCGGGCGCAGTCCTGCCGCGCGATCCGGCGACGGTCATCGTCGATGTGACGGGCACGATGAAATGGCTCGTCGACATCATGACCCCTGCCGAGACCGAGGCGATGGCGCCCGATCAGATGCCGGCCGAGGTGAACTCGCTGAACGTCAATGACCTGACCGTGCGCGCCGCAGGCGCCGAGGTGACGGGCAAAGGTGCCTTCACCTTCGACAACACCGACACGACGACCTTCCCGGGCATCCCGGCGCCGACCGGCACGCTCGACCTGCGCATCGTCGGGGCGAATACGCTTGATCGACAAGCTGATCCAGTTGGGTTTCCTGCCCGAGGATCAGGCGATGGGTGCACGCATGATGATGGGCCTCTTCGCCAAGCCGGTCGAGGGCGAGGCCGATACCCTGACCTCGACGCTGGAATTCAAGGACAAGGGCTTCTACGCGAACGGCCAGCGCCTCCAGTAACTCTGCGGTTCTGCCGACAAGGGGCGTCCCGTTCACACGGGGCGCCCTTTCCCGTGCGGGCGGCTTGCGCCGCGCACCGTCACGGACTACCTCAGCCTGCAACCTGCGAGGAACACCGATGACCCGACCGCTCGACAGCCTGACCGATGCGCTTCTCGCAGCCGCCAAGCGCGCCGGTGCCGATTCTGCCGACGCGCTGGCGGTAGACGGCACCTCGCTGTCCATCGACATCCGCGCGGGCAAGCTGGAACAGGCCGAACGGTCGGAAAGCATCGAGCTTGGGCTGCGCGTTCTCGTGGGCAAGCGGCAGGCCTGCGTCTCGGCCTCGGACATCTCGGATGCGACGATCACCGCACTGGCCGAACGCGCCGTCGCGATGGCGCGCGAGGCACCGGAAGACCCCTGGGCCGGGCTTGCCGACCCTGCGCAGCTTGCGCGGGGCTGGGACGTTGCCGCGCTGGAACTGTCCGATGACGCGCCCGAACCATCTGCGGCTGCGCTGGAACAGGATGCCCGCCGCGCCGAAGGTGCCGCGATGGGCGTGACCGGCATCACACAGGTCGAGGCCTCGGCCGGCTATGGCCGCCGCAGCATGCACCTCGCGCAGTCAAACGGCTTCGCAGGCGGCTACGCCCGCACCTCGCGGTCTTTCTCGGCGGTGGCTTTCACCGGCGAGGGCACGGGCATGGAACGCGACTGGGCCGCCGAAAGCCGCGTGTTCCAGTCCGACCTTCCCGCGCCAGAGGAGGCGGGCCGCCTCGCCGCCGAACGCGCGCTGCAGCGCCTTGGCGCGCGCAAGCCCCGGACCGGCAGCCTATCCCGTGCTTTATGACGAACGCGTCGCGTCTTCGCTGATCGGCCATCTCCTCAGCGCGGCGAACGGCAGCGCCATCGCGCGCGGCGCAAGCTGGGCGCGCGACCTGCTGGGCGCGCAGGTGCTGCCCGCCACGACTGTCGATCATCGAAGACCCGCACCGCCCCCGCATCAGTGCCTCGCGTCCCTTCGACGCCGAGGGGCTGGCGACCCGCCGCCGCGCTGATCGTCGAGGACGGCATCCTGACCGGCTGGACGCTCGACCTTGCCACCGCCCGCAAGCTGGGGATGGAAAGCACCGCCAGCGCCTCGCGCGGCACATCGGCCCCGCCCTCGCCCGGAACGTCGAACATCGACCTGACGCCGGGCACCGCCAGCCGCGACGACCTGATCGCGGCGATGGGCACGGGGCTGCTCATCACCTCGCTGATCGGGTCATCCATCAACGCGACGACGGGCGACTATTCGCGCGGGGCGACGCGGCTTCTGGGTCGAGAACGGGCAGATCACCCATGCGGTGAACGAGGTGACCGTCGCGGGCAACCTGCGCGACATGCTGATGCGCCTGATCGGCCGCGAACGATGCGCGCGCGCACCTGTCCACCCGCGTGCCCAGCCTCCTGGTCGAGGGCCTGACCCTTGCCGGCGCATGACCTTGCCCTGCTGACCGAGGCCGCGCTGAAGGCGGGCGAAATCGCGCTGCGCTTCTGGAAGCAGCGAACCGAAGTCCTGGGACAAGGGCGGCGGCCACGGCCCGGTGACCGAGGCAGACCTTGCCGTGAACGAGATGCTGGCAGGCATGCTCTCGGCGGCGCGGCCCGACTATGGCTGGCTGTCGGAAGAAACCGAAGACGGTGCTGGCCCGGCAGGACCGGGAGCGGCTGTTCATCATCGACCCGATCGACGGCACCCGTGCCTTCCTTGCGGGCGAGGAAACCTTTGCCCATTCGCTGGCCGTGGCCGAAGGCGGTCGCGTCACGGCGGCGGTCGTCTACCTGCCCGCGCTCGACCGGCTCTACACCGCCTGCGATCACGGCCCCGCGCTCTGCGATGGCGAGCCGATCCGCGCCAGCACCCGCGCGGGGATCGAGGGGGCGAGCCTGCTGGCCACCCGTTCCAGCCTGTTGCCCGAACTGTGGCCGGGCGGCGTGCCCGACCTCAAGCGCAGCTTCCGCGCCTCGCTCGCCTACGGCTGTGCCTGGTGGCCGAGGGGCGGTTCGACGGCATGCTGACGCTGCGCGACACCTGGGAATGGGACATCGCCGCGGGCTGCCTGATCTGCGAACGCGCGGGGGCGGCGGTGACGGATGCGGCGGGTGCGCAGATCGTCTTCAACGCCGCCCACCCGCAGGCGGCGGGCGTGGTGGCCGCCGCGCCGGGACTGCACGGCGCGCTGCTTGCGCGGCTGTCGGGATAAGGAAAAAGGCCCGCGAGATGCGGGCCTTGCCTCTGGCGGGGGTATTTTTCCGAAAAGAACCCCTCAGGCGCGCGGCTTTTTCGGCGGCACGAAGCGCTTGCTCGTGTCCTTCGGATCGGCAGGCGGGCGCTTGGCGAAGGCGGGCTTGCCATGCGTCTTGCTGCCCGCCGCCTTGAACGGCTTGCCTGCACCTGCCGCAGCGCGCGGACGGTCGCCGGACGGCGCGCCGTCCTTGGCCTTCCAGCGCGGCTTGGCGGCATCGCCCTCGGCGCGCGGCGCGCGGGGGGCCGCCGGGCCATCGCCGCGCTTCGCATAGGGCTTGGCCGGTCCATCCTCTCGCTTCACATAGGGCTTGCGGTCGCCCTCCGCCGGCTTGGCATAGGGTTTGCGGTCGCCTTCGGGGCGCTTGGCATAGGGCTTCGGCGCGTCGTCGCGCCGGACGTAGGGCTTCGCGGCATCGTCGCGCTTGCCGTAGGGTTTTGCCGCATCGTCGCGCTTCACATAGGGCTTCTTGTCGCCGGCCGGTCGGGGCGCATAGGGCTTCGAGGGTGCCCCCTCGCGCTTGACATAGGCAGGCTTTTCGCCGTCGGCCCGCTTGGCATAGGGCTTGGGCGCGTCGTCGCGCTTGGCATAGGGTTTGCGGTCGGGATCATAGGGCTTGCGATCCGGATCGTAGGGTTTGCGCGGCGCGGGTGCGCTGTCGTCACGCACGGGGCGCGGCGCAGCGGCCCGCTCGGGCGCGGCGGCGCGGGGCGCATGGTCGTCCGGCAGGGCCTTGGGCACATAGACCTTGCCCTTGCCTTCATAGGGCTTCGCCGCGCGCGGCTTGACCGGCGCGTCGAGGTCCGGCTCGCCTTCGACCCGGCGGATCGTCACGCCCGGCTCCAGCTCCATCCCCGCGCCGAACTTGCCCGCATCGGCCACCGCGATCTGCACGAAGGTCTCGTCTTCCTGCACGCGGATCGCGCCGATGCTGTCCTTGGTGATCCCGCCGCCATCGCAGATCTTCGGCAGAAGCCAGCGCGCCTCGGCCCGCCCCGCCCGGCCCACCGAGACGGCGAACCAGACCGAGGCCCCGAATTCCGCGCGCGGTTTCGGCGCGGCGGGCATCGGGCCCGAGGCATCCATCAGCTCTTCCGGGGCAGACCGCCCCTCGCGCCACAACCGGGCAAAGGCGGCTGCCGCCTGTTCCGGCCCGACACGCGCCAGAATGGCATCGGCCATCGCGCGCTCGTCCTCGGTGACCGGCTGCACCAGCGAGGGATGCTCCAGCAGGCGCACCTCGTCCTTGGCGCGCACCTCATCGGCCGAGGGCGCCTTGGCCCATTCCGCCACGACCTTCGCGCCCTGCAAAAGCCGCTGCGCCTTCTTGAATTCGGCGGGCGTCACGATCAGCGCCGACACGCCCTTGGACCCGGCCCGCCCCGTCCGGCCCGACCGGTGCAGCAGCGTCTCGGAATTGGCGGGCAGGTCGGCGTGGATCACAAGGTCCAGCCCCGGCAGGTCGATCCCCCGCGCCGCGACATCCGTGGCGATACAGACCCGCGCACGCCCGTCACGAAGCGATTGCAGGGCGTGGGTGCGCTCCTGCTGGGAAAGCTCGCCCGACAGTGCGACAACCTGGAACCCCCGGTTGCCCATCCGTGCGAACAGATGGTTCACGTTCACCCGCGTCTTGCAGAACACGATGGCCGTCCGCGCCTCGTAATAGCGCAGCACGTTGAAGATCGCATGTTCGCGGTCGCGGGCAGCTGACGTTCAGCGCCCTGTATTCGATGTCGACATGCTGGCGCGCCTCGCCCTGCGTCTGGATGCGCAGCGCGTCGCGCTGGAAATCCTTGGCCAGCGCCGCGATGGCGGGCGGCACGGTGGCCGAGAACATCATCGTGCGGCGTTCGGGCGGGGCGGCGGCCAGGATGAACTCCAGATCCTCGCGGAACCCGAGGTCGAGCATCTCGTCCGCCTCGTCCAGCACCGCCGCGCGCAGCCCCGACAGGTCGAGCGAGCCGCGGTCGATATGGTCGCGCAGGCGGCCCGGCGTGCCCACCACGATATGCGCGCCGCGATCCAGCGCGCGCTTCTCGGTGCGGTAGTCCATGCCGCCCACACAGGTCGCGATCTGCGCGCCCGTCTCGGCGTAAAGCCAGTCCAGCTCGCGCGCGACCTGCAAGCGCCAGCTCGCGCGTCGGCGCGATGATCAGCGCCATCGGCACGTCTGCGAACAGCAGCCGGTCCGCGCCGCGCAGCAGGTCGGGCGCAATCGCCATGCCGAAGGCCACGGTCTTGCCCGACCCCGTCTGGGCGCTGACCAGCGCGTCGCGGCCCGCGACGTCGGGGGCCAGCATCGCCTGTTGCACGGGGGTCAGGGTCTCGTAACCCCGGGCGGAAAGCGCCGCAGCCAGCGGCGCGGCAATCGCATCGTCGTTCATTCAGTTCAGCCTTGAAGGGGGGCGCAGCCAAAGCGCCCGAGGACGGCGTCCTTTCCCCTTCGCGACCGGGCCTCCTCGCCCGGATCGCCCCGGATGTACGGAGCCTTGTGCCAGCCCTTACGCGGAAATGCCGTCCGTGTATAGGCCCGGCTCCTGCCGCTTTCTTCTTGTTCGCCAGCCCCACCATGTGATGATCGGGCCAACGAGAAACGGAGACATCGCCATGCCCACAGCCCGCACCGTCATCCGCGCCACGACCGGCTCGACCATCCTCACGATCTGACGCGACGATCCTGCCTGCCACCCCGCTTGACCGCAGGCACCCATCCACTAGGGTGCGCGGCGGGAGGAGTGGACCCCCGGCACGGAGCATCCCCAATGGCCCAAAGGCTTCACCTCGTCTTCGGCGGCGAATTGACCGATCCGACGAAAACCGTCTTCAAGGACGTCTCGGCGATCCATGTCGTCGGCATTTTCCCAAGCTACGAGGAAGCCTTCAAGGCCTGGAAGGCCGAGGCGCAGCGCACCGTCGACAACGCCCACATGCGCTACTTCATCGCCCACCTGCACCGCCTGCGCGAAGAAGGCAGCGCAGGCTCGTCGACCGAGGCCCTTGGGGCCTGACACCTGACCAGCCCATGACCCGCTCGCTTGGCCTGACGCTCTACAGCCTCGTGGCGGGACGCGACGCGGGGCCGGTGCCTGTCTGGGCAGACCGGCCCGCGGGGCCGCTCGTCTGGCTGCACGCGCCCTCGCCCGCTTCGGTGCAGGGGATGCAGGAACTGGCCCGCCGCCTGCGGGAGGAGGATGGTTACGCCGTCCTGCTGACATCGCCCACAACCCTTGCCCCGCAGGGCGGCACCATCGAAGCCCCCACGCCGCCCGATACGCCGACGGCTGCCCGGGCATTCCTCGATCACTGGCGGCCAGATGTCGGGGTGCTGGCCGAGGGCGAGTTGCGGGCCAACCTGCTGAGCGAGGCACAGCGCCGCCGCCTGCCGCTCATGCTCGTCGATGCGCGCGCGCCAAGCCTGCCCGGCCCATGGCTGCCGAACTGGCCCGGCCTCGTCCCAAGCCTGCTCTCCGGCTTCGGCAGCATCATCGCGGTCGACGAAGCCGCCGCACGGCTGTTCCGCAAGCGCGGCGCACGGGCCGAGACGATCCGGGTCGAAGGCCGCCTCGCCGAAGGTTCGCGCGCGCTGTCCTGCACCGAGGCCGAACGGGCAGCCCTCGTGCGCCAGTTCCAGGCCCGCCCCGTCTGGCTTGCCGCTTGTGTCCCCGAAGCGGAAGAGGCCGCGGTCATCGCGGCCCACCGCTCGGCCCTGCGGATGGCGCACCGCCTGTTGCTGATCCTCGTGCCCGAACGCCCCGAACGCAGCGACGAGCTCGCCCAAAGCCTCGAGGCGAACGAAGGCTGGCATGTCGCCCGCCGGTCCTCCGACGAAGAGCCGGATGCCGAGATCGAGGTCTATATCGCCGATGCCCCGTCCGAGATGGGTCTGTGGTATCGCCTTGCACCCATCACCTTCCTCGGTGGCAGCCTTTATGGCGGCGGCAGCCGCCGCGATCCGTTCGAGGCCGCAGCCCTGGGGTCGGCAATCCTTCACGGCCCGCAGGCGGGGCGCTGGCTGTCGGGCTTCCAGCGACTTGCGGAAGCCCGCGCCAGCCGCCAGATCGGCAGCGCGACCGATCTGGGCGACGGCTTGACCGACCTTCTGTCACCCGACCGTGCGGCGCGTCTGGCCCAGGGCGCCTGGGCCGCTGCGACCGCCGGGGCCGACGTGACCGACCGCGTGGTGATGCAGATCCGCGCGCTGGTGGAGGACCGCCAGTGAAGCCGCCCGACTTCTGGTTCACCTCGCCCGACCGCCCCGCGCCGCTGGCCCGCGTCTTGCAGCCGCTCGGCGCACTTTACGCCGCAGCGACCGCGCGCCGCTTGCGCCAAAAGGGCTATCGCGCCGGTGTTCCGGTCATCTGCGTCGGAAACCTGAACGCGGGCGGCACGGGCAAGACACCGACCTGCATCGCCCTGATCGAGCGCCTGGCCGCGCGCGGCATCGCTGCGCATGTGGTCTCGCGCGGACATGGCGGATCGGACACCGGCCCGCTGCGCGTCGATCCCGCACGCCACCGCGCGCAGCAGGTGGGCGACGAACCCCTGCTCCTCGCGGCCTTCGCCCCGACCTTCGTTGCCCGTGACCGGGCCGCGGGCGCCATGATGGCCGAGGCGTCGGGCGCACAGGCGATCCTGCTCGACGACGGGTTTCAGAACCCGTCGGTGGTCAAGGATCTGTCGGTCATCGTCGTCGATGCGGAACAGGGTTTTGGCAACGGACTCTGCCTGCCTGCCGGTCCCTTGCGCGAGCCGGTTTCGGTCGGGCTTGCGCGCGCCGGTCTTCTGCTGTCGGTCGGCCCGCCTGCCGCCCAGGCTGGCTTCAGAGCGCAGTGGAGCGCGTCCCTGAACCTGCCGCACCTGACAGGCCAGCTTCGACCGCTGCCGACCGGCATGGATTGGCGGGGCGAGCGCGTGCTGGCCTTCGCCGGGATCGGGCGGCCGGAGAAGTTCTTCGCGACCCTGCGCGAGCTTGGCGCGGTTCTGTGCCGGTCCGAGGCGCTGGACGATCATCAGCCGCTGTCGGATGCCCTGATGACCCGTCTCGAAGCCGAAGCGCTGGCTCTGGGCGCACAACTGGTGACCACCGAAAAAGACGCAGCCCGCCTGCCCGCCGCTTTTCGCGACCGCGTACTGACCCTGCCCGTCCGGCTGGTTGTCGAGGACTGGGGGCCGCTGGACGCCGCCTTGGATCGTCTGCGGCTTTAGCGCGCATCTGTTGACGTTCGCGTGAGCGTCTCCTCCGACACCGCGAGCACGCTTCCGCAACGTCATTTCGTGGATATAGTCGACGTATCCAATCAGGGAGAGGCGACGTGAGTTTCAGGAAATCGACACGGAACGGACTGGTGATCGCGATGGTGCTTGTTGCGGGCGTCGCCTATGCAAAGCAGGGCGTAACCGACCCGCAGGTGATCGCCCGGCAAGAGGTGATGGGCATCATCGCCACCAACACCAAGACCCTGGGCGAGATGGCGGGCGGCAAGATCCCGTTCGACGCCACCGCCGCCGCCAGCGCCAAGGCCGCGCTTGCTGCCGCCGCAGCGGAAGTCCCGGCCAAGTTCGAACCGCAGGCGACCGACCCGCTGACCGAGGCGAAGCCCGAAGTCTGGACCAACTGGGATCAGTTCGTCGCCAAGTCCGAGGCGCTGCTCAAGGCCGCCGAAGCAGTCGACACCGCCTCGCCCGAGACGATCGGCGCGGGCATGGGTGCCATCGGCGGCGCCTGCAAGGACTGCCACAGCACGTTCCGCATGTGACCGACCGCCGGATCAGCCGCAGGTGATGCGGGTGATCCGGTTGCCGCCGTCGATATAGACGGTGGTCCGCGCGGGGTTGAAGTCCGTCGTCACCACATCGCTCGGCCCGACGATGCGCTTCGGGCCGGGGCGGACCTGCCCCTCGAACAGCTCCACCCTCTGACCGATCAGCACCTGCAGCCCGGCAGCGCCGCAGGTATCGGGCGCGCCCGGCACTGCGGGGGCGGCATTGCCCGCGTCAAGCGGCGGCAGGGTGTCGACCGGCGGTGCGCAGGCCGCAAGCGAAAGGCAGGCAAGGATCAGACCGGGTCGCAGCATCGTTTTGCCTCTTGGTTCTGGCGATCCCCCGTCTATGGCACGCCCACCCCGGTTTCACCAAGCCCCCGTTCGCCAAGTCCTCGCGGAGCTGCGCCGATCCGGTTGCAGCCGCCGCCGCTTTACCGCACTCTCGACCCGAACAGACTGGGAGAACCACCTATGCGCACCCGTGCCGCCGTTGCCGTCGCCGCCGGAAAACCCCTCGAAATCATGGAGGTGAACCTCGACGGCCCGAAGGCGGGCGAGGTGATGGTCGAGATCAAGGCGACCGGCATCTGCCACACCGACGAATTCACCCTGTCGGGCGCGGACCCCGAAGGCATGTTTCCCGCCATCCTTGGGCATGAGGGCGCGGGCGTCGTGGTCGAGGTCGGCCCGGGCGTGACCAGCCTGAAGAAGGGCGACCACGTCATCCCGCTCTACACGCCGGAATGCCGCGCCTGCCCGTCCTGCCTCAGCCAGAAGACCAACCTCTGCACCTCGATCCGCGCCACGCAAGGGCAGGGCCTGATGCCCGACGGCACCTCGCGCTTCTCGATGCTCGATGGCACGCCGATCCTGCACTACATGGGCTGCTCGACCTTCTCGAACTACACCGTCCTGCCCGAGATCGCGCTGGCCAAGGTGCGCGAGGACGCGCCCTTCGACAAGATCTGCTACATCGGCTGCGGCGTCACCACCGGCATCGGCGCGGTCATCAACACCGCCAAGGTCGAGATCGGGGCCAAGGCCGTGGTCTTCGGCCTGGGCGGCATCGGGCTGAACGTCATCCAGGGCCTGCGCCTTGCCGGGGCCGACATGATCATCGGCGTCGACATCAACCCGGCGCGCAAGGAATGGGGCGAACGCTTCGGCATGACCCATTTCGTGAACCCGAAAGAGATCGACGGTTCCATCGTCCAGCACATCGTCAACATGACCAAGACGCCCTTCGACCAGATCGGCGGGGCCGACTACAGCTTCGACTGCACCGGCAACGTCAAGGTGATGCGCGACGCGCTGGAATGCACCCACCGCGGCTGGGGCGTCTCGGTCGTCATCGGCGTGGCGCCCGTCGGGTGCCGAAATCCAGACCCGTCCCTTCCAGCTTGTGACCGGCCGCGTCTGGAAAGGCACCGCCTTCGGCGGCGCGCGCGGCCGCACCGACGTGCCCAAGATCGTGGACTGGTACATGGAGGGGAAGATCCAGATCGACCCCATGATCACCCACACGATGGGGCTCGAAGACATCAACAAGGGGTTCGACCTGATGCATGCGGGCAAGAGCATCCGCAGCGTGGTGGTTTATTGAGCGGCGGGCAATGAACGGCGCCGAAACCCTTGTCGAGACGCTGCTCGCGTCGAATGTGAACGTCTGTTTCGCAAATCCCGGCACGTCCGAGATGCATTTCGTCGCGGCGCTCGACAAACACCCCGACATGCGCTGCATCCTGTGCCTGTTCGAAGGCGGGGCCACCGGGGCGGCGGACGGGTACTATCGCATGACGGGGCAGGTGGCGGCGACGCTGCTGCACCTTGCTCCCGGTTTCGGCAACGGCTTCGCCAACCTGCACAACGCCCGCAAGGCGCAAAGCGGGGTGCTGACGATCATGGGCGATCATGCCACCCATCACCTGCAATACGAGGCTCCGCTGAAGGGCGATACCGACGGCATCGCGCGCGCCGTCTCGCACTGGGTCCGCACCTCTGCCGATGCCACCCATGTCGCCCGCGACGGGGCCGAGGCGGTGCGCGCCGCCCGGTCCAAGAACGGCCAGATCGCCACGCTGATCCTGCCCGCCGACACCGCCTGGACCGAGGCGGATGGCGCAGAGCCGCCGCTGCCCGTCCCGGGGCCGGCTTGCCCGTCGCAAAGCGATATCGCCGCCGCTGCCCGCGCGCTCTGCACCCCCGGTGCCGCGCTGTTGGTCGACCACCGCGCCTTGCACGGCGACCTTGCGCTGCTCGCCGCTCGGGTGGCTCGCGCCACGGGCTGTCGCCTGATCGCCCCCTATTTCGTCTCACGCATGCGCCGCGGCGAAGGGGCTGTGCGCATGGATCGCCTCGCCTATCGGATCGAGGACAATCTGCGTATCCTTGCCGATGTCTCGACGCTGGTCCTCTGCGGCACGACCCGCCCCGCAGGCTTTTTCGCCTATCCCGGCAAGCCCAGCCTGCCCGAAAACCCCGATGGTCGAGTCATCGACCTGTGCGGACCGGACCAGGATTATGAACAAACGCTCATGATTCTTGCCGACCACCTGAACGCAGCGGATGCGCCCTTGCCGGACGCCGCGTTCCAATCGCTCGACCTGCCCGCACTTCCCGTCGGGCCCAATGCGCCTCGACCGCATCGCGCAGGCCATCGCCGCACTTCTGCCGGACAACGCGATCATCGTGGATGAGGGGATCACCTCTTCCGCCCCCGTGCAGGCCGCGACCGAAACCGCCCGCGCGCACGACTGGCTGTCGCTGACCGGCGGGGCCATCGGCGATGCCCTTCCGGTCGCCACAGGTGCCGCCATCGCCTGCCCCGACCGCAAGGTCGTCGCCCTCGAAGGCGACGGCTCGGGCATGTATACCCTGCAATCGCTTTGGACAATGGCGCGCGAGCGGCTGGACGTGACGGTCGTCGTCTTCGCCAACCGGGGCTACCAGATCCTGCGGCTGGAAATGGCCGCCGTCGGTGCGACGCCCGGCCGAAACGCCGCCCGACTGTTCAACGTCGAGGACCCGATGCTCGACTGGGTCGCGTTGGCCAAAGGCCATGGCGTGGACGGAATCCGCGTCACCGATACCGACCAGTTCGTCACCGCGTTCCGCGACGCGATGAACCACAAAGGCCCCTTCCTGATCGAGGTGGTCTGCTAGTCGGCGATCTCGACCGTCGCCCAGGTCTCGAAGCACACGCCCCCTGCCAGCGC
Organism: uncultured Alphaproteobacteria bacterium; assembly: GCA_963736565.1. Taxonomy (GTDB): domain Bacteria; phylum Pseudomonadota; class Alphaproteobacteria; order Rhodobacterales; family Rhodobacteraceae; genus Aliitabrizicola. The sequence continues at coordinate 36,376 of CAVTOW010000005.1, read as the reverse complement.
CATCACGCCGATGGTCGCGCGCCCGCCAAGACCGCGCTCGCGCCCGAACACCTCGACGAACAGGTCCGACAGACCGGACGAGACCTTGTGAACCTCCTCATAGTCTGGTGTGCAGACCACAAAGTTCAGCGTCCGCACGATGGACTTCACCCGGTCGAGCGATCCGACCGCCTGCCGGATACCACCCAGCACGTTGATCCCGGTCTGGCGCGCGGCGGCATAGCCTTGCTCGGTGGTCAGGTCTTTCCCCAGTCGCCCCTTATGCGTGATCTCGGTCCCGATCTGCGCGACATGGCCCGACAGGAACAAGAGGCTTCCCACCCGGTGATAGGGTTTCATCGTGCCGTAGTCGGCCCCGTAATAGCCCATGACGTCGAAGTCGGGCATGTCGAGGCCCATGTCGAGGGCAAGGCGTTCGGGGCTGGTCATCGGTGTCTCCTTCACAGGCGGTCGATTTCGGCGGCGAGCCGCGCAGCCAGCCCCGGCAGCGCCTCGGGTGCAAGGCTGGCGGCATCCACCGTCACCGGCTCGGGCGCACCGGTCAGGCTGCGCTGCTTGGCATAGCGGGCGTCGTAGTGCATCGCCATCAGATCATGCGCCAGCGGCTGGAACGCACCTTCGGCGGCCATCGTCAGCCAGCCTGCGATCCGCTCCGCCGGATGCAGCGGGCGCATCCTGTCGATCACCGCCGCCAGTTCATCCGCATCCGCCGTCAGATCGGCATAGGCCCGCGCCAGATAGGCAGCCCGCTCGTCCAGCGAGGCCGCGACAGCCACACGCGGCGCCCCGACCATCGCCCGCCAGAGCCTCGGCGGCAGCGACAGGTTGCCGATCTTGCTGCTCTCGGCCTCCACCACCACCGGCCGCGCCGGATCGAGCCGCGCCAGCGCCAGTGCCAGCCGCCCCTCGAACGCCTTCTGCGACGGCTGCCCCCCAGCCCGCGCGCCGAACAGCGATCCGCGATGATTGGCCAGCCCTTCGAGGTCGATCACCTGAACGCCCCCCGCAGCCAGCAGGGCCAGAAGCTCGGTCTTGGCCGTGCCCGTGTTGCCGTCCAGCACGATCACCCGCGACGGCAGCGGATCATCGTAGAGCGCGCGCACCACCAGCGTCCGATAGGTCTTGTAGCCGCCCGCCACCGTCTCGACCCGCCAGCCGATCTGGCTGAGGATCGACGCGAAAGACCCCGACCGCTGCCCGCCCCGCCAGCAATAGACCAGCGGGCGCCACCCGCCCGGCTTGTCCGCCAGCGGCCCTTCCAGATGCTTCGCCGCGTTCTTCGCAACCAGCGCCGCACCGATCTTGCGCGCCCGAAAGGGGCTGTCCTGCTTGTAGATCGTGCCGACCCGCGCGCGTTCCTCGTCATCGAGCACCGGCAGGCTGATCGCGCCGGGCAGGCGGTCATCGGCCCATTCGGCGGGTGCGCGCACGTCGATGATGTCGTCGAAGTCGAGGTCGATGACCTGCCGCAGACTGGAAAGCGTCAGCGGCATGGGACGAAAATCGTATGCATGAGAGTCATATGGAAATCATACCGACCGCGCATGGTGCGTTTGGCTGTCACAATCCCGCCTCCAGCCGGTCGAGCAGCGCCGCCAGCATCGCCTCGCACCGCCCGATCTGCTCCACGCTCACCCACTCGTCCGGCTTGTGCCCCTGCGCCATGCTGCCCGGCCCGCAGATCACCGTGGGAATGCCGAGCCGGGTCGAGAACAGTCCGCCCTCCGTTCCGAAGGCCACCTTCATCGTGCCGTTCGCCCCCGTCAGCCCCTTCACGAAATTCACCACAGGCGCGCGTCGTCGGCGTTCCCAGCCCCGGATAATCCCAAAGCCGCTCCACCCTGATCTCTGCCTCGGGAAATTCCGCCCTCAGCGGCGCGACGATGGCCTCCGCCTCGGCCCGCAACCGGTCGATGAGCACCTGCGGATCGTCCTCGGCAAGGTTGCGTATCTCGAAATCCAGCACGCAGGTGTTGGGCACGATGTTCACCTGCACACCGCCATTCATCTTGCCCACATGCAGCGTCGTGTAAGGCACATCATAGTCGCCGTCTCGCAAGCCGCTCTCGGCGACCTCGGCCTGCAAGGCCCTGACGCGGTTGAGGAAATCGGCCCCCAGGTGCAGCGCGTTCAATGCCATCGGTGCCAGCGCCGAATGCCCCTCGCGCCCGGTGCAGGTCGCGCGCAGGGCGATCTTGCCCTTGTGCCCGGTGGCCACCTGCATTCCCGTCGGCTCGCCCACGATGCAGAAGGCGGGCCGAAATGGCGCATCCTCCAGCATCGCGATCAGCGATCTCACGCCCAGGCAACCCACCTCTTCGTCATAGCTCAGTGCGAGATGCAACGGCGTCCGCAGCGGCCGCGCTGCGGCACGCAGCGCCATCGCCAAGCGCGCAGGCGACAAAGCCCTTCATGTCGGTCACGCCGCGCCCGAAATACCGCCCGTCGGCTTCGGTCAGCGTGAAGGGCGGCCTGGTCCACGCCTGCCCCTCGACCGGCACCACGTCGGTGTGTCCCGACAGCATGACGCCGGGCAGGCCCTGTGGACCTATCGTCGCGAAAAGATTGGCTTTTGCGCCAGCCGCATCGGGGATCAGCACAGCCTCCACCCCCGCCCCGGCCAGCAGGTCACGCACCCAGCCCATCAGCGCCATGTTGGGTCGCGAGCTGACCGTGTCAAAGGCCACCAGCTTTTCGAGGATATCCCTGCTCTGCATCATTCCTGCCCCAGACCTTTGCCACCAAACCGCAAATCCTCCGGCGGCGAAAGCCCCCTCCCCGCTTTCCAAGCCCCGCGAAGGATGAGACAGTCGCCCGCGAATGACGGAGAAGCGGATGCTGCTGAGATGCGTGATGGCGCTGGCCATCCTGACGGGTGCGGCCCTGGCCGAAGATGCCCCCGCGCCCAACATCGCCGCCAACGGCGCTGGCGAGCCGGGCGGCACGGCGCAAATCGCGCTCGCCCATCGTCTTTACGCGCAAGGGATCGCGCGGCGAGATGCAGTGGATGTGATGACGGCCGCCCGTCTCGCGCGCGAGGTCAAGCTGTCGCCCCTCACCGCGCCAAAGCTCACGGAACCTGCGGGCGACACAGAGGTGCCGGACGAGAAACTCGGTGCCCCCGGCCCGGTCACGATCCCCGGAATGATCGCCGCTGCCCGGTCGCTGTCGGGCAATGACGATGTCCTGCTGACGCTTCTCGACCGGATCGAGGCTGAACTGCCCGATGGCAGCGTGACCGCCGCCGTCGCCGAAAGCCCGCTGGCGGCGGGCCAGCGCGATGTCTGGACCATCCCCTTCTTTGGCGCCGCATTGGCCGAGGTTGCCGTCATCGGCGATGGCGACGGCAACCTCGACCTGACGATCACCGACGATGGTGGCACGACCGTCTGTCTTGCCGCCGGGCCGGGCGATATCGCCTATTGTGACTGGGTTCCGGCCCGCAACGGCAGCTTCACCGTCACGGTGACGAACCTGGGAGCGGTCGAGAACACCTACCAGATTCCTGCGAAACTGACGCTACAGTGATCTCGGACAGCTTCACGCTGCGCCCCTCGGCCACCGATTTCAGCGCCGCTTCGGAAAGCGCGAGCGCGGCCAGACCATCCTCCCCCGACGGCGCAGCCTTGCCCTTGCCCGACACCGCCTGAATGAAGGCTGCGATCTCGGCGGCATAGGCTTCAGTATAGCGCGTCATGAAGAAATCATGCAGCGGCGGGCGGGTGTAGCCTGCGCCAGTCGCCACCTCGATGGAAACCGGGCGCTGGTTCTCGGCCGAGGCCGAGTCCCTTCGAGCCGTGCACTTCGATCCGTTGGTCATAACCATAGGTCGCGCGGCGCGAGTTCGAGATGACGGCCATCTTGCCGCTGGCGGTCTTGAGCATCACCTGCACCGAGTCGAAATCGCCCGCCTTGCCGATCTGCTGGGTCCACCAGAACAGCGGCCATCGCCGACACCTCGGTGATCTCTTCGCCCAGAAGGAAGCGCGCCATGTCGAAATCGTGGATCGTCATGTCGCGGAAGATGCCGCCCGACCGTGCGATATACTCCACCGGCGGCGCGCCGGGGTCGCGGCTGGTGATGACCACCATCTCCACCTTCGCCAACGTGCCCTTGTCGATCTCGGCCCGGACGGCCTGGAAATGCGGGTCGAAGCGGCGGTTGAAGCCGACCATCAGCGCCGCTTTCGTTTCGCGCACCACCTTGAGGCAGGCCTTCACCCGGTCAAGCGACAGGTCGATCGGCTTCTCGCAGAAGATCGCCTTGCCGGCCCGCGCGAAGCGCTCGATCAGATCGGCATGGGTATCGGTCGGCGTGCAGATCACGACGGCATCGATGTCCTTCGCCGTCTCGATCTGCTCGATGGAGCGGATCGCGCAGCCATATTGGTTGGCAAGGGCACTCGCGGCATCGGGGAAGGCGTCTGCCACCGCGACGAGTTGCGCATCGGGATCGCCCGTGATCGCCTTGGCATGCACCTTGCCGATACGGCCCGCACCCAGAAGTCCAAACCTGATCGTCATCGCCATCCTCGTTTCAGGGCACGCGGCCCGTTGTATCGCGCCAAGGTCCCACGGCATCGCCCGGTCGGACCTTGGCTGCGGAAAGTTCGTGGAACCAATATTCCATATCAATCACGGATAGAAGAAAAAATTCTATCTCTCGCGCAGTCAGAAGCGGAACCGCAGGCGCAGCGCCTGTCCCTGCCGCGTCACGTCGACCTGCCACAGCCGACTGCGCTGCGAGGCAGAAGCCTCGACATCCATCGTCGTCTCGATCAACTGACCGTTGATCGCCAGAATGATGTCGCCGACTTGCAGGCCGGTGGCTGCTGCCATCTCGTCCACGCCGATCGCAATCACCCCTTCGGCCTGCGTGGGAAGCCCGAGTTCCTCCGCAACGGCCGGGTTGATCCGTGCGACCGTCAGACCTCGCAAAGGGCCCGTTCCGCCCAGTGTCCTGACGTCGCGCGGCGGGCTGTCCGGCGGCGGCACAAGCCGCACCGTCGCATAGCGCAGGTCGGTGCCGTGCAGATAGCGCACCATCGCCTCGGCACCGATGCCAAGCGTCGCCATCCGGAAATACACTTCCTCAGGGGTGTTGGTCGGCTGGCCATCGAGGCTGAGGATCACGTCGCCCGATTGCAGCCCGGCCTTGGCAAAGGGGCTTTCGGAATGCAGGTCGTTCAGGACGACACCTTGCGGAAGATCCATGCCCATTGCCTCGGCGAGCGAGCCGTCAACGGCCTGCCCGGTCACGCCGCCCCAGGGCCTCTGGAACCGGCTTGCGCCCTGAAGGGCCTGCTCGATCACGCGGCTGACAAGGTTGGCCGGTATCGCGAAGCCGATCCCCAGCGAGCCGCCTGTCTTTGAAAGGATCGCCGTGTTGATCCCCACAAGCTGCCCGGTGGTATCGACCAGCGCCCCGCCGGAGTTGCCGGGATTGATCGCGGCATCCGTCTGGATGAAGTAGCCGTGCCCGTTGCCCACCAGCGGGCTGGACCGTGCAAGGCCCGAAACAATGCCCGACGATACGGTCTGCCCGACGCCAAACGGGTTGCCGATGGCAAGGACCAATTCGCCCACCTCGACGGTATCGCTGTCACGCAAAGTCAGCGCGGGGAGGTTTGCCGCGCCCTGAAGACGAAGCACGGCAAGATCGCTCTCCTTGTCTGCCAGCATGACGGTCGCGTCAAACTCCCGCCGGTCGTTCAGCACCACGCGAATCTGCGATGCCTCGCCGACGACGTGGTAGTTGGACACGACAAGCCCGTCCGGCGACACGATCACACCGGACCCCAGCGAATTCTTGACCCGCGGCGTCGAGGGACCGAAGTTCTGGAAGAAATCGTCGAAGAACGGGTCGCCCGCAAACGGGCTGACGCGATCCTGCACGATCTGCGTGGCGTAGATGTTCACGACGGCCGGCGCAGTCAGCTTCACCACAGGCGCGAAGGACAGGGCGATCTGCCCCGTCGAGGTCGGAACCTGCGGCGCTTCGGCAAAGGCCGGGCCAACGAGAATTGCAGCAAGGGCGAGCGGCAGGAGGGGCGTCATGGCATCCTCGTTTGGGATCGCTGCGCGTGGTATGGGCGTTTTCGCCCGGCAAGGTCCAGTCGCAAAGTGGTGAAGCACGGTGCGGATCGGCAAGAAAAAACCCACCCTCGCGGGTGGGTTCATGTCGGTCAATCGCAGGGCGATGCCTCAGGCTTCGGCAGCTTCCTCGGCGGCGGTGCGGGCCTTGTCGACAGCACCCTTCGCATTCGGATCACGGTCGACGAATTCGATGATCGCCATCGGGGCCATGTCGCCGTAACGGAAACCGGCCTTCAGAACGCGGACGTATCCGCCCTGACGGTCCTTGTAGCGCGGGCCGAGGATGGCGAACAGCCGCTCGACGTGCTTGTCTTCCTTGAGCTGCGCATCCGCCTGGCGGCGCGCATGCAGATCGCCGCGCTTGGCCAGCGTGATCAGCTTTTCAACGATCGGGCGCAGTTCCTTGGCCTTGGGCAGGGTCGTCTTGATCTGCTCGTGCTCGATCAGGGCACCGGCCATGTTGGCGAAAAGCGCCTTGCGGTGCTCGTGGGTACGGTTGAGGCGGCGATAGCCGCGGGCGTGACGCATGATGTTCTCCTGACGTCTGTTTTGCTTTGTCCGGCGGGGCCTGCGTGTGGCCCCGCTCACCTTGGGATCTTGCGATCCGTGTTTTCCCCGGCTCTCCCGGGCATTTTCCGGTCAGGGCGCGCCTTGCCGCGCGCCCCGATCTCAAAACTGGTCTTCGAAGCGCTTTGCCAGGTCTTCGATATTCTCCGGCGGCCAATCCTCGACATCCATCCCGAGGTGAAGGCCCATGCCCGAAAGCACTTCCTTGATCTCGTTCAGCGACTTGCGGCCGAAGTTCGGGGTGCGCAGCATCTCGGCTTCGGTCTTCTGGATCAGATCGCCGATATAGACGATGTTGTCGTTCTTCAGGCAGTTCGCCGAACGGACCGAAAGCTCCAGCTCGTCGACCTTCTTCAAGAGCAGCGGGTTGAACTCCAGCCCGTCGTCCACGTCGTGGCGCAGCGCCGATTCCGGCTCGTCGAAATTGACGAAGATCGACAGCTGGTCCTGCAGGATGCGCGCGGCATAGGCCACGGCATCATCCGGGGTCAGCGAACCGTCCGTCTCGATCTTCATGGTCAGCTTGTCGTAGTCCAGCACCTGCCCCTCGCGGGTGGGCTGCACTTCGTAGCTGACCTTCTTGACCGGCGAGTAGATGGCGTCGATCGGGATGAGACCGATGGGCGCATCCTCGGGGCGGTTCTTGTCGGCGGCAACATAGCCCTTGCCGGTGCTGACGGTCAGTTCCATGAACACGTCGGCGCCATCGTCGAGGTGAAGGATGACGTGATCCTTGTTCAGGATCTCGATCCCGTTCGACTCGGAAATGTCACCGGCAGTCACGACACCCGGACCCTTGGCAGAGATCGACAGGCGCTTCGGCCCTTCGACTTCCATCTTGATCGCGACGCCCTTCAGGTTCAGGACGATGTCGGTCACATCCTCGCGCACGCCCGCGACCGAGGAAAACTCGTGCAGGACGTTGTCGATCTGGACCGAGGTGATCGCCGCGCCTTGAAGCGACGACATGAGCACGCGGCGCAGCGCATTGCCGAGCGTCAGGCCGAAGCCACGCTCCAGCGGTTCTGCGACGACGGTCGCCTGACGCGAGGGGTCTGCGCCGGGGCGAACCTCCAGTTGCGTCGGCTTGATGAGTTCTTGCCAGTTCTTATGGATCATGCGTGTCGCCTCCATACCAGTCTCCTGCCCATGTCCCTAAGCAGCAGACGCCCGAGGATCAGAAATGACGAATCCGGGCCGCGCATATCTGCACGGCCCGGGCAATAGTGAAGGCGGTCAGACGCGGCGGCGCTTCGGCGGACGGCAGCCGTTATGCGCGATCGGCGTCACGTCACGGATCGACGTGATGTTGAAGCCGACGGCGGCCAGCGCGCGGAGCGCGGATTCGCGGCCCGAGCCGGGGCCCTGAACCTCGACCTCGATGGTCTTGACGCCGTGTTCCTGCGCCTTGCGGCCAGCATCCTCGGCCGCCATCTGGGCGGCATAGGGTGTGGATTTGCGGCTGCCCTTGAAGCCCATCGTGCCGGCGGACGACCACGAGATCGCGTTGCCCTGCACGTCGGAGATCAGGATCTTGGTGTTGTTGAAGCTGGAGTTCACATGAGCAACGCCTGCGGCGATGTTCTTGCGTTCCTTTTTCTTCATGCGGGTCTTGTCGCGTGCCATATCCCTGTCCCCTTATTTCTTCTTGCCGGCGATCGGCTTGGCAGGGCCCTTGCGGGTGCGCGCGTTGGTGTGCGTGCGCTGGCCACGGACGGGCAGGTTGCGGCGGTGGCGCAGGCCACGGTACGAACCAAGGTCCATCAGGCGCTTGATGTTCGTCGCGACTTCACGGCGAAGGTCACCTTCGACCGTCAGATTGGCATCGATGTATTCGCGGATCGCGAGCACTTCGGCGTCGGACAGATCGTTCACACGACGCGAACGGTCGATGTTGTTCGCTTCGCAGATCTGCTCGGCAATGTGCGAGCCGATCCCGGTGATATAGGTGAGGGCAATGGGAACCCGCTTGCCCGTCGGAATGTTTACGCCAGCAATACGTGCCACGCGTTCGTCCTTTCGTTGCGGTTCCGTAATGCCGGAACCTTTTTTCACAACGACCGGCCCCGGGACTGCGCCCCGGCCGGTCAACTGGTCTTTCACGGATGCATCACTGCCCCCGCCAAGACGATTCTCTTGCGAGACGCCGTGATCTATGGGGTTTTGAAAGGGGCGTCAATAGCGCGGGGCGCCACTTTCACGCTTTGTCAAGAACCTTGGCGATAGCCGACGAAACAGCATCCATTTCCGCAAGCCCGTCGACCGTCGCAAGCTTCTGCTTGGCATAGTAATAGCCGATCAGCGGCGAGGTCTTCTTGTAGTATTCCATCAGCCGCTGCCGCAGGGACGCCTCGTTGTCATCCGCGCGGCGGCGCAGATCGGTCGAACCGCAGGCATCGCAGGTGCCGGGAACCCGGGTCGGGTGGGTCCGGTCATGATAGACCGCACCGCAGTTGCCGCAGGTGAAGCGCCCGGTGATGCGATCGACGAGCGCGGCATCGTCAACCTGCATCTCGATCACAGCGTCGAGGGTCTGGCCGGTTTTCTCCAGCAACCGCCCCAAGGCATCGGCCTGCGGCAGCGTCCGCGGGAAGCCGTCGAAAATGAAGCCGCCCTTGCCGGACTGGGTCAGCTTTTCCTCGATCAGACCGATCACGATCTCATCCGTCACAAGCTCGCCCCGGTCCATCACAGCTGCGACGCGCTTGCCCATTTCCGTTCCGGACGTGCGCGCCTCGCGCAGCATGTCGCCGGTCGAAAGCTGGACCATTCCGCGCTCGGACTCGAGCCGCTTGGCCTGCGTGCCCTTGCCGGCCCCGGGGGGGCCGAGGAGGATGATATTCGCCATGCCGCCCTCAGCGCCGCGAGGGGGCTTTGCGGGTGGTCGGGGTGGTGCGCTTGCGCCCGCGCAACTGCGACTTCTCGATCAGCCCTTCATACTGGTGCGCCAGCAGGTGCGACTGGATCTGGTTGATCGTATCCATCGTCACCGAGACCACGATCAGCACCGAGGTGCCGCCGAAATAGAACGGGATCGCGAACTGGTAGCGCAGGATTTCCGGCAGCAGACAGACCAGCGCCAGATAGCCCGCACCGACGACCAGCACCCGGTTCACCACGTATTCCAGATACTCCTCGGTCTTCTTGCCCGGCTTGATCCCCGGAATGAACCCGTTCTGGTTCTTCAGGTTCTCGGCCACGTCATCGGTCTTGAAGGCGACGTTGTGGGTGTAGAAGTAGGCGAAGAACACGATCAGCGCGACGAAGAACAGCAGGTGCAGCGGCTGGCCCGGCCCGAGATAGGCGAGGATCGTCGACATGATCGGTCCCGGCCGACTGGCTGGAGAAGGCCATCACGGTGGTCGGCAGCAGCAGCAGCGACGATGCGAAGATCGCCGGAATGACGCCCGACGGGTTGACCTTGATCGGCAGGTGGCTCGAGCCGCCGTCATAGACCTTCATGCCCACCTGGCGGCGGGGATACTGGATGTGGATCTTGCGCAGCGCGCGCTCCATGAACACCACGAAGGCGATGACGACGACGATCATCACCAGCACGCCGATGATGACAGGGGTCGAGATCGCGCCCGAGCGGCCCTGCGACAGGAACTGCGCCATCGCCGCAGGAATCTCGGCAACGATGCCGACAAAGATGATGAGCGAGATGCCGTTGCCGATGCCGCGGGCGGTGATCTGCTCGCCCAGCCACATCAGGAACATCGTGCCGCCGACCAGCGTGATGAGGCAGGCGAGCTTGAAGTACATGCCCGGATCATGCGCCAGTCCGCCAGCCTCGAGGCTGACAGCGATGCCCCAGCCCTGAAGGATCGCCAGGCCGACCGTGCCGTAGCGGGTGTACTGGTTGATCTTCTTGCGGCCCTGCTCGCCTTCCTTCTTCAGCTGCTCAAGCTGCGGAACCATCGACGACAGAAGCTGCACGATGATCGACGCCGAGATGTAGGGCATGATGCCAAGGGCGAAGATGCCCATCCGGCTGATCGCGCCGCCGGTGAACATGTTCAGGATGCCGCCGATGCCGGCACCGGCCTGATCCATGAACTGGCGCAACTGCACACCGTCGATCCCCGGCACCGGGATATAGGTGCCAAGGCGGTAGACGATCAGCAGCCCGATGGTGAAGAAGATCCGTTGGCGAAGGTCAGTGGCCTTGCCCAGGGCGCCCCAGCTGAGGTTCGCCGCCATTTGCTCTGCAGCAGATGCCATGCCAGTCTCTTTCATGACTGCGCCGCCAGACCGTTTTCCGGTCGGCGGCGCGGGAAAACTTCAAGTGATGTAAGCCGTCCAAGGGCGGCTCACAACCACTATTCCGCTTTGGATTTGCGCACCGACTTGCCATGCGGCGGCAGGGCTTCCGCGACGGTCAGCGTACCACCGGCAGCAGCCACGGCTTCGATCGCCGCGGCCGAAGCACCGGTGACGTTCAGCGTGACCTTGGACGTGATCTCGCCCTTCGCCAGAACGCGCACGCCATCAAGTGCGCGGCGCACGACACCGCTTGCGACCAGCGTCTCGGCAGTGATCGGCGCCTTGGCGTCCAGCTTGCCTTCGGTGATGAACTTCTGGATCATGCCCAGGTTCACGACGGCATAGGACTTGGCGTTCGGCTTGTTGAAGCCACGCTTCGGCAGGCGGCGATACAGCGGCATCTGGCCGCCCTCATACCCGCCGATGGCCACGCCCGAGCGGGACTTCTGGCCCTTGATGCCGCGTCCGGCGGTCTTGCCCTTGCCCGAGCCGGGGCCGCGCGCGACGCGCTTCTGCTTCTTGGCGGCACCAGGATTGTCGGAAAGTTCGTTCAGTTTCATGTCGCTTCTCCTTCTACCGGAATTGCCCAGGGAAGCGACGCCCGGGGCAAACGCGGTTTCATTGCAGACGGGCGTGCGTCGCCAATCCGGCTGGCATGGCGGGCGGACCCGCCACGCTGTTACCCGCGCTCTTCGACGATGACGACGAGGTGCGAGATCTTGTTGACCATGCCGCGCACGGAAGGCGTATCTTCCAGTTCGCGGGTCCGGTTCATCTTGTTCAGGCCGAGACCCTTGAGGGTCGCGGTCTGGATCGCGGGGCGGCGGGCAGCCGAGGCCACCTGCTTCACGACGATGGTTTTCTTGGCCATGATATCCTCTTACGCCTCGACCGTTTCGGCTTCGGGCTTCTTCAGGATGTCGGCCACCTTCTTGCCGCGACGCTGCGCGACCTGACGGGGCGAGGATTCCTGCTTCAGTCCGTCGATGGTGGCACGGATCATGTTGTAGGGGTTGGCCGAGCCGAGCGACTTGGCCACCACATCCTGAAGGCCGAGCATCTCGAACACCGCACGCATCGGGCCGCCGGCGATGATGCCGGTACCGGCGACGGCCGTCCGCATCACGACCTTGCCGGCACCATGACGTCCTTCGATGTCGTGGTGCAGCGTGCGACCGTCGCGCAGCGGCACGCGGATCATCTGACGCTTGGCCTGCTCGGTCGCCTTGCGGATCGCTTCCGGCACTTCCTTGGCCTTGCCCTTGCCGAAGCCGACACGACCGCGCTGGTCGCCCACCACGACGAGTGCCGCAAAGCCGAAGCGCTTGCCGCCCTTCACCGTCTTGGACACGCGGTTGATCGCCACCAGACGATCGGCGAATTCCGGAGTTTCCTCGCGACGGTCGTCGCGACGTTCCCGGCGGTTCTCACGTTCTGCCATCTCTATCTCCTCAGAACTTCAAGCCGCCTTCACGGGCAGCGTCGGCCAGAGCCTTGATCTTCCCGTGAAAGAGGAACCCACCCCGGTCGAAGTAGCATTCTTCGATACCGGCCTTCTTCGCCCGTTCGGCAATCGCAGCACCCACCTTCGTGGCCGCCTCGACGTTGTTCTTGCCGACGACACCCAGATCCTTTTCCAGGGTCGAGGCCGACGCGACGGTGACACCGTTCACGTCGTCGATCAGCTGTGCGCTGATGTTCTTGTTCGAGCGGTGGACCGAAAGCCGCAAACGGCCGTTCGACATCGCCTTGATCTTGTTCCGGACGCGCAGGCGGCGCTTGAGGAACAGCTCTCTCTTGTTGTTCGCCATTTCCCTAGCCCCTTACTTCTTCTTGCCTTCCTTGCGGAACACGAACTCGTCCTTGTAGCGGATGCCCTTGCCCTTGTAGGGCTCGGGGCGCTTCCACTCGCGGATGTTCGCGGCGACCTGGCCAACAAGCTGCTGGTCGATCCCTTCCACAACGATTTCGGTCTGCTTGGGCGACGAGACGGTGACGCCCTTCGGAACCTCGAAGTTCACGTCGTGGCTGTAGCCAAGCGAGAGCTTCAGCACGTTGCCGGCCATCTGGGCGCGGTAGCCGACGCCCTGGATCTCAAGCTCGCGCTTGAAGCCGGTGGTGACGCCGGTCACGAGGTTTTCGACCATCGACCGGGCCATGCCCCACTGCTGGCGTGCCCGCTTGGACGTGCCGCGCGGGGTGACCTTGATTTCCTCGCCCTCGATGGTGAGGGTGACGTCGTCGGTCGCGGTGAACGTGCGGGTGCCTTTCGGCCCCTTCACTTCGATCGTCTGGCCCGAGATCGAGGCGCTGACGCCTTTGGTCAGGGTGACGGGTTTCTTGCCGATACGAGACATTCCACCCTCCTCAGAACACGGTGCAGAGCACTTCGCCGCCAACATTGGCGGACCGTGCTGCTGCATCGGACATGACGCCCTTGGGCGTGGAGACGATCGAGACGCCAAGACCGTTGCGGACCGAAGGGATGTCTTTCACCCCCATGTAGACGCGACGGCCGGGCTTCGACACGCGCTTGATCTCGCGGATCACGGGCGTGCCCTCGAAGTACTTGAGGCTGATGACCAGCTCGCCCTGACCGTTGTCAGAGGCGACCTTTTCATAGCCGCGGATGTAGCCTTCACCGGCCAGCACGTCGAGCACCCAGGCGCGCAGCTTGGACGCCGGCGTGGACACGGTCGACTTGCCGCGAAGTTGGGCGTTGCGGATACGCGTGAGCATATCGCCGAGAGGATCGTTCATCATCATGGTTGAACCCTCCTTACCAGCTGGACTTCACCATGCCGGGGATCTGGCCGAACGAGGCCAGGTCACGCAGCATGATGCGGCTGAGTTTGAGCTTGCGGTAATACGCACGCGGACGACCGGTCAGTTCGCAACGGTTGTGCAAACGGGTGGCCGAGGAGTTGCGGGGCAGGCCTGCCAGCTTGAGCTGCGCCTTGAAGCGCTGCTCCATCGGCAGGTCCTGGTTGGTCGCGATGGTCTTCAGCGCAGCGCGGCGCGAAGCATACTGCTTCACCAGCTTCTGACGCTTCAGTTCGCGTTCGATCATGGATTTCTTTGCCATATCTCTTCTCTCCGCGATCAGCTGGTGAACGGCATGTTGAAGTGCTTCAACAGTGCCTTCGCTTCGGCATCCGTCTTCGCGGTCGTGCAGATGATGATGTCCATCCCGAGCACGTCATCGACCTTGTCGAAGTCGATCTCGGGGAACACGATCTGTTCCTTCAGGCCCATGGCGTAGTTGCCGCGGCCGTCGAACGACGGTGCCTTTCACGCCGCGGAAGTCGCGGACGCGGGGCAGCGCGATGGTGATCAGACGGTCGAGGAATTCGTACATCCGGTCGGCGCGAAGCGTGACCTTGACGCCGAGCGGCATCTCTTCCCGCACGCGGAAGCCGGCGATCGACTTCTTGGCCTTGGTGATGACGGCCTTCTGGCCGGCGATCAGCGTCAGCTCGCTCGGCGGCGGTCTTGACCTTCTTGGTATCCTTGACCGCTTCGCCGACGCCCATGTTCAGGACGATCTTGTCCAGGCGCGGGATCTGCATGTCGTTCGTGTAGCCGAACTCTTCCTTCAGAGCCGGCACGGATGCGGTTCTTGTAGTCGGCCTTGAGGCGGGGTGTGTAGGTGGCGGCGTCGAGCATCAGATCGCCTCCCCGTGGTCTTGGCGTAGCGAACCTTCTTGTCGCCTTCCATGCGGAAGCCGACGCGGGTCGCCTTGCCGTTGGTGTCAACGAGCGCGAGGTTCGACAGGTCGATCGGCATCGCCTTGGCGACGCGGCCGCCCTGGCTCTGCGCGGACTGCTTGGTGTGGCGGATGGCGATGTTCACGCCTTCGACCACGGCCTTGTTGTCCTTGGGCAGCACCCGGGTGATCTCGCCCTGTCTTGCCCTTGTCCTTGCCGGCGAGCACGACGACCTTGTCGCCCTTCTTGAGTTTCGCAGCCATCAGAGCACCTCCGGCGCGAGCGAGATGATCTTCATGAAGTTCTTCGCGCGCAGTTCGCGCACCACCGGCCCGAAGATGCGGGTGCCGACCGGCTCGTTCTGGTTGTTGAGGATGACGGCGGCGTTGCGGTCGAAGCGGATCGCGGTGCCGTCCTCGCGGCGGACTTCCTTGGCGGTGCGGACGACGACGGCCTTGCGCACGTCACCCTTCTTCACGCGACCGCGCGGAATGGCTTCCTTGACCGACACCACGATGATGTCGCCGACGGAGGCGTACCGGCGGTGCGAACCGCCCAGGACCTTGATGCACTGAACCCGGCGAGCGCCAGAGTTGTCAGCGACATCCAGATTGGTCTGCATCTGGATCATTTGGTTTCTCCCGACCTTTGGGGACCGGCCTTGCCCTGCCCCAGGGTTTCGATCAAACCGGACTGTGGTGTTACGCGGCTTGCGTCGACCACCACCGTCCAGCGTTTCGTCTTCGAAATCGGCGCACATTCCTCGATGCGGACGGTGTCGCCGACCTTGAACTGGTTGTTCGCGTCGTGAGCCCGGTACTTCTTGGACTTGCGGACGGTCTTCTTGCAGCACCGGGTGCGTGAAGCGGCGCTCGACCAGAACGGTGATCGTCTGTTCGTTCTTGTCGCTGGTCACGGTGCCCTGCAGGATGCGTTTGGGCATGTGCGTGCTCCTCAGTTCGCCGCAGCCGCGTCCGCGGCCTTTTGGTTCAGGATCGTCTTGACGCGGGCGACGTCGCGACGGACGGCGTGCATGCGGGCGGTATTCTCGAGCTGGCCGGTGGCCTGCTGGAAGCGGAGGTTGAACGCCTCCTTCTTCAGCGCGACGAGCTGGTCGCGCAGCTGGTCGGGCGTCTTCGTCTTCAAGTTCGCTGGCGTCCATGCGCCTTGTTCCTTTTCTCAATCACCAGAAGGCCCCTTTTTCAGGGTCACCCGCGACCTGGTGGATCAATGATGCGCCGACGATTCCGGTCGCCCGGAATCGCGGATGCGCCCAACTACAGGAGGGTTGGAGCAAGGGCAAGGGAAACTTTCCGTTGGCCTGGCTCCCGACCCTTGGCTGCGGTCATCGCCACAAGAAAAGGCCCCGCCGTTGCCGGCAGGGCCCTGTTCCGTAAGGTGCATGCTTGCACGCACCGCTCTTACCAGTCTTCGCGAACCACCACGCGGGTCGTGACCGGCAGCTTCATCGCGGCGAGGCGCAGTGCCTCGCGAGCGATGACCTCGCCGACGCCGTCGATCTCGAACATGATCCGGCCCGGCTTGACCTTGGCCGCCCAGTAGTCGATCGACCCCTTGCCCTTACCCATCCGCACTTCGGTGGGCTTGGACGAGACCGGGACATCCGGGAAAATCCGGATCCAGACACGGCCCTGACGCTTCATGTGGCGGGTGATCGCGCGGCGGGCCGCTTCGATCTGCCGCGCGGTCACACGCTCGGGTTCAGTCGCCTTCAGGCCGAACGAGCCGAAGTTCAGCATGAAGCCGCCCTTGGCCTCGCCGTGGATACGGCCCTTGAACTGCTTGCGGAACTTCGTCCGTTTGGGTTGCAGCATCTCTTCTCTCCCTTACGCGCGTTCGCGGCGCGGTTGGCGCGGTGCGGCGCCTTCCTGGGCTTCGGCCTGGCGGCGGTCATGCGCCTGCGGATCATGCTCGAGGATCTCGCCTTTGAAGATCCAGACCTTGACGCCGATGATCCCGTAGGGGGTCGTCGCCTCGGACAGGGCATAATCGATGTCGGCGCGCAGCGTGTGCAGCGGCACGCGGCCCTCGCGGTACCATTCCGTCCGCGCGATCTCGGCACCGCCGAGGCGGCCACCGACGTTCACACGGATGCCAAGGGCCCCCATGCGCATCGCGTTCTGCACGCCACGCTTCATGGCGCGACGGAAGGACACCCGGCGCTCCATCTGCTGGGCGATCGACTCGGCCACAAGCTGGGCGTCAAGCTCGGGCTTGCGGACCTCGACGATGTTGAGGTGCAGTTCCGACTTGGTGAAGTTCGCCAGCTTCTTGCGCAGACCTTCGATGTCCGCGCCCTTCTTGCCGATGATCACACCCGGACGGGCCGTGTAGATCGTGACGCGGCACTTCTTGTGCGGACGCTCGATGATGACCTTGCTGACGCCGGCCTGCTTGCATTCCTCGTGGATGAACTCGCGCATCTTGAGGTCTTCAAGCAGCAGGTTGCCATAGTCCTTCGACTCGGCGAACCAGCGGCTGTCCCAGGTGCGGTTGACCTGGAGGCGCATACCGATCGGATTGACCTTCTGACCCATTATGCGGACTCCCCGACTTGCCGAACCTTGATCGTCAGTTCGCTGAACGGTTTCATGATCTTGCCGAACCGGCCACGCGCCCGCGGACGACCGCGCTTCAGCGTGATGTTCTTGCCGACGAAGGCTTCGGCGACGACAAGCTCATCCACGTCAAGGCCGTGGTTGTTCTCGGCATTCGCGATGGCCGACTGCAGGCACTTCTTCACGTCGCCCGCGATGCGGCGCTTCGAGAAGGTCAGGTCCGACAGGGCCTTGTCCACCTTCTTGCCGCGGATCAGCGCCGCGACAAGGTTAAGCTTCTGCGGGCTGGTCTTCAGCATGCGCAGTTTCGCCATGGCTTCGTTCTCGGCCACGCGGCGCGGATTTTTCTCGTTACCCATGGCTTACTTCCGTTTCGCTTTCTTGTCGGCAGCGTGACCGTAGTAGGTCCGGGTCGGCGAATACTCACCGAACTTCTGGCCGATCATCTCTTCCGAGACATTGACGGGAATGTGCTTGTGCCCGTTGTAGACCCCGAAGGTCAGGCCAACGAACTGCGGCAGGATCGTCGAACGGCGCGACCAGATCTTGATCACCTCGTTCTTGTTCGAGTCCTTCGCCTTTTCGGCCTTCTTCAGAACGTAAGCGTCGACGAAGGGCCCTTTCCAAACTGAACGCGACATGGATTAACGCCCCTTCTTCGCACTGCGCGAACGGACGATGTACTTGTCCGTCTGCTTGTTCTTCCGGGTCTTGTTCCCCTTGGTGCCCTTGCCCCACGGGGTGACCGGATGCCGGCCGCCCGAGGTGCGGCCTTCGCCGCCGCCATGCGGGTGGTCGATCGGGTTCATGGCCACGCCGCGAACCGTCGGGCGGATGCCCATGTGACGGCGACGACCGGCCTTGCCGAAGTTCTGGTTCGAGTTGTCGGGGTTCGACACCGCGCCAACCGTCGCCATGCACTCCTGGCGCACCATCCGCAGCTCGCCCGAGGACAGGCGGATCTGCGCATAGCCGCCGTCACGGCCGACGAACTGGGCGTAGGTGCCCGCGGCGCGCGCCATCTGGCCGCCCTTGCCGGGCTTCAGCTCGACGTTGTGCACGATCGTACCGATCGGCATGCCCGAGAACGGCATCGCGTTGCCCGGCTTCACGTCGGTCTTGGCACCCGCGATCACGCTGTCGCCCACGCCAAGGCGCTGCGGCGCGAGGATATAGGCCTGCTCGCCATCCTCGTACTTGATCAGCGCGATGAAGGCGGTGCGGTTCGGGTCATATTCGATCCGCTCGACCGTCGCCGTGACGTCGAACTTCGTGCGGCGGAAATCCACCACGCGGTAGAGGCGCTTGGCGCCGCCACCCTTGTGCCACATCGTGACGCGTCCGGTATTGTTCCGTCCACCCGTCTTGGTCAAACCCTCGGTGAGGGCTTTGACCGGGCGGCCTTTCCAAAGCTCCGAACGGTCGATCAGAACCAGCCCACGCTGGCCAGGCGTCGTCGGCTTGTACGACTTGAGTGCCATGCTTTCTGTCTTCCGTCAGCTTGAGGACCGCTTGGCGGTCCGGTGAAGGGCTCCGAAGATCCCCGTATCAGAAAAATCGCGCGGCCCCGGAAAACCGGGGCCGCCAGATTCGGTGGCCTTCTATCAAAGGCCCGTGGTGACGTCGATGGTGTTTCCTTCCTCGAGCGTCACGTAGGCTTTCTTGCGGTCCGAGCGGACACCGGGGCGGCCGCGGAACTTCTTCGCCTTGCCCTTGGTGATGGTGGTGTTCACCGCCTTCACCTTGACGCTTGAACACGGCTTCCACCGCTTCCTTGATCATCGGCTTGGTCGCATCCATCGCAACCTGGAAGACGACCGCATTCGCCTCAGAAGCCATGGTGGCCTTTTCGGTGATGATCGGCTTCTTGATCACGTCGTAATGTTCGGGTTTCACGCTCATTTCAGGCGCGCCTCCAGGGCTTCGACACCGGCCTTCGTGATCACCAGCTGATCGCGCTTCAGGATGTCGTACACGTTCGCGCCGATCGACGGCAGCACATCGATGGTGTCGATGTTCCGCGCGGCCCGTGCGAAGTTCTCGTTGATCTCGGCACCGTCGATGATCAGGACGCGCTTCCAGCCGAGCTCCTTGGCAGCTTTCGCCAGGGTCGCGGTCTTGGCTTCGGTCATGGTCGCGGCGTCGAGGATGATCAGCTCACCCGCCTGGGCCTTGGCCGACAGCGCGTGCCGCAGACCGAGCGCCCGGAACTTCTTGGGCAGGTCATGCGCGTGGCTGCGCGGCTGCGGGCCCTTGTAGACGCCGCCGTGACGGAAGATCGGTGCCTTCTTGGACCCGTGGCGTGCGCCGCCGGTGCCTTTCTGGCGATAGATCTTCTTGGTCGAATAGCTGACGTCCGACTTGCCCAGTGTCGAATGGGTGCCGGCCTGGGCCTTCGCCCGCTGCCAGCGCACCACGCGATGCAGGATGTCGGCGCGCGGCTCGAGGCCGAACAGCGCGTCGTCCAGGTCGATGGAGCCGGCCTTGCCGCCGTCCAGCTTGATCACATCGAGTTTCATGCTTCACCCCCTTCGACGGGCGCTTCGACCGCCGGTGCCGAGGCCTGCGCCGCAGCACGGATGGCCGCAGGCATCGGCAGGCCCGACGGGGCCGCCTTCTTGACCGCGTCCTTGATCGTGACCCAGCCGCCCTTCGATCCCGGGACCGCGCCCTTGACCATGATCAGGCCCCGGTCGGCATCCGTGCGGACGACTTCCAGGTTCTGCGTGGTCACGCGGACCGAGCCGAGATGGCCGGCCATCTTCTTGCCGCGGAACACCTTGCCCGGATCCTGGCACTGGCCGGTCGATCCGTGCGAGCGGTGCGACACCGACACGCCGTGCGACGCACGCAGGCCGCCGAAGTTGTGCCGCTTCATGGCACCGGCAAAACCCTTGCCGATCGAGGTGCCCGCGATGTCGACGTACTGACCCGCGAGGTAGTGGTCGGCGGTGATCTCCGCGCCCACGTCGATCAGGTTGTCCGGGCTCACGCGGAACTCGGCGATCTTGCGCTTGGGTTCCACATTCGCCTTGGCGAAGTGGCCGCGCATTCCGGCCGTGGTCCGCTTGGCCTTCGCCGCGCCCGCGCCAAGCTGGACGGCGGTGTAGCCATCCCGGTCAGCGGTGCGTTGGGCGACGACCTGCAGGTTGTCGAGTTGGAGAACGGTCACAGGAACCTGCTTTCCGTCTTCCAGGAACAGCCGGGTCATGCCCAGCTTCTTTGCGATAACGCCAGAGCGCATTGTCATGCCCCCTTAAACTTTGATTTCGACGTCCACGCCGGCCGCGAGGTCGAGCTTCATCAGCGCGTCCACGGTCTGCGGGGTCGGATCGACGATGTCGAGAAGACGCTTGTGCGTCCGGATTTCCCACTGGTCGCGCGACTTCTTGTCGATGTGCGGACCACGGAGAACCGTGAATTTCTCGATCTTGTTCGGCAGCGGGATCGGGCCGCGCACTTGCGCGCCGGTCCGCTTGGCCGTGTTCACGATTTCCAGCGTGCTGGCATCCAGAACGCGGTAATCGAAGGCCTTGAGCCGGATACGGATGGTTTGAGACGACATGTTCTGTGCCCTCGGGCTGGTGGTGGTGGCGGGGGGGCGGTCCCCCCGCCCGTGCCCTGTTACTCGATGATCTTCGAGACGACGCCTGCGCCGACGGTGCGGCCGCCTTCACGGATGGCGAAGCGGAGCTTCTCTTCCATCGCGATCGGGGCGATCAGCTCCACGTTGAACTTCAGGTTGTCGCCCGGCATCACCATCTCGGTGCCCTCGGGAAGCTGCACCGTCCCGGTCACGTCCGTCGTGCGGAAGTAGAACTGCGGGCGGTAGTTCGCGAAGAACGGCGTGTGGCGCCCGCCCTCTTCCTTGGTCAGGATATAGGCCTCGGCCTCGAACTTCGTGTGCGGCTTCACCGATGCGGGCTTGCACAGCACCTGGCCGCGCTCGATCCCCTCGCGGTCGACGCCGCGCAGCAGAAGGCCCACGTTGTCGCCCGCCTCGCCCTGGTCCAAGAGCTTGCGGAACATCTCGACGCCCGTGCACACCGTCTTCTTGTTCGGACGGATGCCCACGATCTCGATCTCTTCGCCGACCTTCACGATCCCGCGCTCGATCCGGCCCGTCGCAACCGTGCCACGGCCCGAGATCGAGAACACGTCCTCGACCGGCATCAGGAACGGCTGGTCGACGGCACGCGCCGGCGTCGGGATGTACTTGTCGACCGCCGCGATCAGCTCGCGGATCGAGTTCTCGCCGATCTCCGGGTTGGTCCCGTTCATCGCGTGCAGCGCCGAGCCCTTGATGATCGGAATGTCGTCGCCGGGGTAGTCGTAGGACGACAGAAGCTCGCGGATCTCCATCTCGACGAGCTCCAGAAGCTCCTCGTCATCCACCTGGTCGACCTTGTTCATGTAGACGACCATGTAGGGAATGCCCACCTGGCGGCCCAGAAGGATGTGCTCGCGCGTCTGCGGCATCGGGCCGTCGGCGGCCGACACCACCAGGATCGCGCCGTCCATCTGCGCCGCACCCGTGATCATGTTCTTCACATAGTCGGCGTGGCCGGGGCAGTCGACATGGGCGTAGTGACGCGCTTCCGACTCGTATTCCACATGCGCCGTCGAGATCGTGATCCCGCGCGCACGCTCTTCCGGCGCGCCGTCGATCTGGTCATAGGCGCGGAACTCGCCGAAATACTTCGTGATCGCCGCCGTCAGCGTCGTCTTGCCGTGGTCAACGTGACCAATGGTCCCGATGTTCACATGCGGTTTCGTCCGTTCAAACTTTGCCTTGGCCATGATGGCTACTCCTCAATTCGGTCAGGGGCGGCGGGGTGAACCCCGCCCTACGGGGTGTGGTAGGGCGGGGTTCCCCCGCCGCACCGTCAAGCGTATTTCTTCTGGATCTCGTCCGAGATGTTCTGCGGAACCGCGTCGTAATGGTCGAACTGCATCGTGAACACGGCGCGTCCCGAGGACATCGAGCGCAGGTTGTTGATGTAGCCGAACATGTTGGCGAGCGGCACGAAGGCGTTGATGACGTTCGCGTTGCCGCGGCTGTCCTGGCCCTGCACCATGCCACGACGGCTGGTCAGGTCGCCGATCACGGAACCGGTGTACTCTTCCGGCGTCACGACCTCGACCTTCATGATCGGCTCGAGCAGCTTCGCACCGGCCTTCTTCAGACCGTCGCGCATTGCCGCACGGGCCGCGATTTCAAAGGCAAGCACCGAGGAGTCAACGTCGTGGAACGCGCCGTCGACCAGCGAAACCTTGAAGTCGATCACGGGGAATCCGGCCAGCGGACCGGAGTCCATCACCGACTTGATGCCCTTTTCCACGCCGGGGATGTATTCCTTCGGCACGGCGCCGCCGACGATCTTGGATTCGAAGGAATACCCTTCGCCCGGTTCGGTCGGCTGGATGATCAGCTTGATGCGGGCGAACTGGCCCGTGCCACCGGTCTGCTTCTTGTGGGTGTAGTCGATCTCGGCTTCGCGGCTGATCGTTTCGCGGTAGGCCACCTGCGGCGCACCGATGTTCGCCTCGACCTTGAACTCGCGGCGCATCCGGTCGACGAGGATGTCGAGGTGGAGTTCGCCCATCCCCTTCATGATCGTCTGGCCCGACTCGAAATCGGTCTCGACGCGGAAGGACGGGTCTTCGGCAGCCAGGCGCGCCAGGGCGATGCCCATCTTCTCCTGGTCGGCCTTCGACTTCGGCTCCACCGCGATCTCGATGACCGGCTGCGGGAAGGTCATCGTCTCGAGCACGACCGGCTTTGCCGGATCGCAGAGCGTGTCACCCGTGGTCGTTTCCTTCAGGCCCGCCAGCGCAATGATGTCGCCCGCGAACGCTTCTTCGATCTCTTCGCGGTTGATCGCGTGCATCATCATCATGCGACCGACACGCTCTTTGCGTTCCTTGGTCGCGTTCAGCATCTGGTCGCCCTTCTTGAGCTGGCCAGAATAGATGCGCGTGAAGGTGAGCGAACCGACGAAGGGGTCGTTCATGATCTTGAATGCCAGGCCCGAGAAGGGCTGGTTGTCGTCGGCAGAGCGTTCGATGTTCCGGGTTTCCGTCTCGTCGCCCGGGGCGAAGCCCATGTAGGGCGGGCACGTCGAGCGGATTGGGCAGATAGTCGATCACCGCGTTCAGCATGGGCTGGACGCCCTTGTTCTTGAAGGCAGAGCCCGCAAGAACCGGCACGAACGACAGCGACAACGTGCCCTTGCGGATCAGTTCGCGCAGCGCCTCGACCGACGGTTCGTTGCCTTCGAGATAGGCTTCCATGACGTCGTCATCCTGCTCGACAGCCAGTTCGAGCATGTTGTGACGCCATTCGTCAGCCTGTTCCTTCAGCTCGGCCCGGATCGGCTGGCGCACCCAGGAGGCGCCCAGGTCTTCGCCCTGGTAGACCCATTCTTCCATGGTCAGCAGGTCGATGATGCCTTCCAGGCGGTCTTCGGCCCCGATCGGAAGCTGCACCGGCATCGGCTTGGCACCGGTACGCTCGGCGATCATCTTGACGCAGTTGAAGAAGTCGGCGCCGGTCTTGTCCATCTTGTTGACGAAGACGATGCGCGGAACCTTGTAGCGGTCGGCCTGACGCCACACCGTTTCGGTCTGCGGCTCGACACCCGCGTTGCCGTCCAGAAGCACGACCGCGCCGTCAAGAACCGCCAGCGAGCGCTCGACCTCGATCGTGAAATCGACGTGGCCGGGGGTGTCGATGATGTTGAAGCGGTACTTGTCGTCCTTGGACAGATCGCCCGAGTCGACCGTGCGCTGCCAGAACGTCGTCGTGGCGGCAGAGGTGATCGTGATGCCACGCTCCTGCTCTTGCTCCATCCAGTCCATCGTCGCGGCGCCATCATGCACCTCGCCGATCTTGTGGGACTTGCCGGTATAGAACAGGATCCGCTCGGTCGTCGTGGTCTTGCCCGCATCGATATGGGCAATGATCCCGAAGTTACGGTAGCGGGTCAGTGGGTATTCGCGTGCCATTGGAGTGCCTCAGGCCTAAATGTTACCAGCGGTAATGGCTGAACGCCTTGTTGGCGTCGGCCATCTTGTGGGTGTCTTCGCGCTTTTTCACGGCAGTGCCACGACCGTTCACGGCATCCGAAAGCTCGGCGGCCAGACGCTCTTCCATCGTGTTCTCGTTGCGCTTGCGGGCAGCGATGATCAGCCAGCGGATCGCCAGCGCCTCACGACGCTCGGGGCGCACCTCGACGGGCACCTGATAGGTGGCACCGCCGACGCGACGCGAGCGCACTTCGACCGAAGGCTTCACGTTGTCGAGTGCTTCGTGGAACGCCTCGATCGGCTGGCGCTTGAGACGGGTCTGCACGCGCTCGAGCGCGGAATAGACGATACCTTCGGCAACGGATTTCTTTCCGTCGACCATCAGGTTGTTCATGAACTTGGTGAGAACCCGGTCGCCATACTTGGCATCGGGCAGGATTTCGCGCTTTTCGGCGGCGTGACGACGAGACATTTTCTAAATCCTCACTTCGGACGCTTGGCGCCGTATTTCGAACGACGCTGGCGACGATCCTTGACGCCTTGCGTATCGAGCACACCGCGCAGGATGTGATAACGGACGCCCGGAAGGTCTTTCACCCGGCCGCCACGGATCAGGACCACCGAGTGTTCCTGAAGGTTGTGCTTCTCGCCGGGAATGTAGCTGATCACTTCGAAACCGTTGGTCAGGCGAACCTTCGCAACCTTCCGCATGGCCGAGTTCGGCTTTTTCGGCGTCGTGGTGTACACGCGGGTGCACACGCCACGCTTCTGCGGGCAGGATTCCAAGTGCTGCGACTTGGACTTTCTTACGTTCGCTTCCCGCGGCTTGCGGATCAGCTGTTGGATCGTCGGCATTCACGTTCCCCGTGTTGCGCTGTCAATACTCGCACCCGACCCGGGCGCACTGCTTCTCGACGGCATCCTGCGCAGACCGCAAAACGCCAAAACCGCATGCGTCCCCTTCGCGGGGACGACGCGGTGGAATTCCAGAGGATCGGGGTTTTTGGCCCGGATCATGACCACTTCGAACTTTAGAACCCAAGCCACAAGGCCCCGCTTCAAGCGGTTCCCGCATCTCAGGTGGGCGCCGTATAGGGGGAGTCGCGGGGGTTGTCAACAGCACCCCCTTGGGCCGTCGCGTCAGGAGCGGCGGCGGAACAAGGCGGCGTGAAGGACGACGGCGATGGTCAGCACGAACAAGGCCGAGAGCAGCGAGTCCGACAGGAAATGCCGCCCCCCCGCGATCCGCTGGAACGCCGTGAACAGCGGGACGAGGATGCACAGGATCACCCCCGTCCGATAGACCCGGCCGTCGCGCCCCGGAATGAGGTGCCGCAGGATCAGCCAGGCCGAGACAGCCAGCGCGACCGCCCCGGCGACTTCACCGGCAGGAAAAGAGCAATTCCGGTTGCAGACCTCGGCGATCACATGCGGCGGGGTGAAGGGAAGGGTTCCGCCGAACGCCTCGACATCGGCGGGACGCGCCCGGCCCCAGAGCGGCTTGACGACAACATCGACCAGCAGGCCGGGGCCAAGAAGATAAAGCAGGACGATGAAACCCCACAGGCGGCGGGGAAGCGCCAGAACCTCGCCCCCGGTCCACAGTCCGATGACCAGCGACAGCAGGGCCGCCGCCAGCAGGGCTTCCGACAGTCGCCAGATGACAAGGCGCAGCGTATTGGCAAGACCCTCGTCCACGGCCCGGAAGCCTTCGCCGGGGTCGTAGAACAGCGCGGTTACGCGCAGGTCGAGCGTCGGCCAAAGTGCAAAGAGCAGGAATGTCGCACAGATGGCAGCTGTAAGAACCGCCAGTCGCATCGCAGTCCCGCCGCCCGTCATTGAAGGCACCCGGCATCGACCAGATAGGCCGCAAGCGAAAGGCCCTCATACGCCCCGCCTTGCGTCGCGAGGGGGCGGGTCACGGTCGGGCAGTGTGGCGCGGTCTCGGACACGAACACGACGGGTCCGGTCAAGTCCCCGGGCAACGGGTATGAGGTTTCATAATGGTCCTGCGGACGTCCGACAGGCCGTGGCGCGTAGACCGAAAGCCCCTCGTTCCGCCCGGTATAGAACAGGTCCGCCAGCACGTCGCGCCGTTCTGCAACGATGGGAATGTCCCCAAGGTCACGCGAAATGGCGATGATCTCTTGGCTCAGCGCGGCGCGCCCGATGTAGCGTTGCAAGAGCGGCGCATCCGTCCCCAAGGCCGTCTGCGGGGCCAGCGTCGCCAGCGGCAGGGCCAGTGCAATGGCTCCGTTGATCGCCGCCGACACTGCCAGCCAACGCGGGCGCGACAGAAGCAGCGCCACGACCAGAACCGTCCCCGCGAAATATGCGGCGGCGGCCCAGTTTGCATAGGCCCGGTCGAGGAGCGACTGAATGCAGACGATAACCAGCGGCGGCAGCGCAAAGACCAGAAGGCGCGGCAGGCGAAGCCGTGCGGCGGCCCACAAGAGGACCGCGAACAGGATCGGGCCGAAGACGGCAAACTGTGCCAGGAAGAACTCTGCCAGCCCCTGCGGGTTCAGCGAGCCGAGCAACCGGTCGTTCCGCACCCAGCCCACGTTGTCGAGGATGTGCGACGCCGTGGCGAGACCGTTGGTTGCATTCCAAACGATGTTCGGCAGGATCACCACCGCGAAGGCTGCAAGCAGCCCTACCGCATGGGCCAGGCGCATCCGCATCGCGGGGACCAGCAACGCACCAAGACCCACCCCCAGCAGGAAGTAGACAGCCGCGTACTTGCCAAGGAACGCCACTCCGGCCATCGCGCCCGCCAGCATCGCGAGACGCAGCGAAGGCGTCTCCAGAAGGCGCGCGTGGAAGTACAGCGCCGCAGCAAAAAAGGGGGCCATCACGGTATCGGTCGACATCAGCAGGCTGCCGACGGCCACCATCGGAAGGGTCGCATAGGTCGCCGCCGTCCAGACCGCGGCCCGGCTGCCATGAAGCCTTGCTGCAAGCGCCGCAAGGATCAGGGCCGTCGCGCCATGGCACACCGCGCCCGGCGCGCGCACCCAGAACGGATCGTCGCTGCCCGCCAGCGCCGTAACCGCGCCGATCACCCAGGCGATGAGCGGGGGCTTGGAGTAATAGCCGAATTCAAAGTTCTGGCCCCAGAGCCAATACTGCGCTTCGTCCACGAACAGGTCGGTGCGGTCGAAAGCCAGCAGCAGAAGCCGTGCAGCGGTGATCGCGATGACCAGAGCGACAGCAGGCGCCAGCCACGGCGCAGGCTCAGATCGCATCATCTTGCCGATGGATCAGCCAAAGATTGCGCGAATAGATGAAAACGCCAAGCGACTGCCCCAGGATGAAGACGGGATCGCGCCGGTAGATCGCATAGGCCAGCAGCACCAGCCCCCCCGCGATCGAAAACCACCAGAACGCCACCGGGACGACAGATCTGCGCGCCCTTTCGGACGCGATCCACTGGACGAGGAAGCGTCCGGTGAACATCAGTTGTCCGAACAGGCCGAACATGACCCAAGCCAGTTCCAGTTGACTGTTCACATGAAAGAAATCGAGAACGGCCTGCATCACTCAGCCTTGTCCGCCTGCGCCACGACGGCGTGCGCGCTTGCCTTCTTGCGTCTGCGGATCAGCCACGCGACCCCGAACAGGTCGACACTTCCGACCAGCGCGCGCTGGATATTGGAATAATTCGATCGCCCGCCTCCGCGCGCGCGATGACTGACATCGACATGGACGACCTTCCAGCCGTCACGCTCGAACAGCGCGGGCAGGTAGCGGTGCATGTGATCGAAATAGGGAAGCGCAAGGAAGGCATCGCGGCGGAACGCCTTCAGCCCGCAGCCGGTGTCCCGCGTGTGATCGTTCAGAAGCCAGCCGCGCAGACCGTTTGCCAGCCGCGAGGCTAGACGCTTGGAATAGGTGTCGTTCCGCTTCACGCGTTGCCCGGCGACCAGCCCGACGGTCTCATCCCCCCCAAGCAACGGGGCGAGCAGGCCGGGCAATTCCTCGGGCGGGTTCTGGCCATCGCCGTCCAGGGTGCAGACGACCTTGGCCCGTGCCGCCATCACGCCGGAATGCACCGCAGCGCTTTGTCCGGCCGAGCGGTCATTGCGCAAGACGCGAAGGCTCGGATCGGCCGCCATCCGGGACTGAAGCATCGCCGTCATGCCATCGGTCGATCCGTCGTCGACCACGATGACCTCATGCGGCCCCACGGCGGACAGGGCAGCCCTGATCCCGTCGAGAAGCGCAGGCATGTTCTCGCGCTCGTTGCGGGCAGGAATGACGACCGAGACCTTTATCATGTTCCGTCCGACGCCCCGCGTCCCGCCCCTTTTGCCCGCTTATGCCTCTGCGGCACGGCTGCGGGCCAGCTTGCTTTCCCGATACAGCGTGAAGATGCCGGTGGCAATCACGATCCCGGCGCCGATGAGTGTCATCCCGTCGGGCCATGTCCCGAAGACCGACCAGCCCAGCACCAGCGCCCATATCAGCGAGGTATAGCGGAAGGGCGCGACGAACCCGATGTCGCCGACCCGCATCGCCATGACGCCGAACATGTATCCCGCGATCAGGGCCACCGATGCGGCGCCCACGATGGCAGCTTCCGCTGGCGCGACCGCTTGCCAGCCGAAGACGAGGCAACCCACCAGCCCCATCGCCAATACCCCAACCGCCGAACAGACCGACACAATGACCGACGGGACGTCGCGCGACAGGTGCCGCGTGGCAAGGTCGCGGACCACGACACAGCCGACCGACGCCAGCCCCATGACCGACCAGTGGTCGAACCCCTCGGTCCCCGGACGGATGATCAGCAGCACACCGCCGAATCCGACAAGGATCGCCACCATCCGGCGCCAGCCGATCCGCTCGCCAAAGAACAGCGCCGCGCCCAGGGTGACCGCAAGCGGCAGCGATTGCAGGATCGCCGACAGGTTCGCCAGCGGCATGTGCATGAGGGCGGTCAGGAAAAGACCGGTCGCCCCGATCTCGGCCACGGTTCTCACCCCGATGATCGCAGCGTCGCGCCGCGCGAGCCTGTGGCGAAGCCCGCCCATCACCGCGCCAAGCGCGATCAGAAGGACCAGCGTCATGCCCCCGCGCAGGGTTATGGCCTCGTAGAGCGGCAGGGTTTCGGTGGCCGCCTTCATTCCCGCGTCGTTCAGCGTAAAGGCCGCCATCGCGCCCACCATGTAGAGCGCGCCGCGAAGATTGTCGGAAATGGCCATCGTGGGAAATCCAGAGCACTTTCGGATTGCGCCGGGAAGATCACAGCAACCATGGGCTGTCCAGCGCCAACGGTCGGCGTGCGGCGCAACCCCGCTCTGCAAATGAAAAGGCCCTGCCCCCGCAAGGGGACAGGGCCGATGCGTGCCGTGGCGGAGTGTTACTCGCCGCGGCTTTCGATGGTGTCGACCAGATCGTTGTCGACCGTCAGATCGGCGGGTTCTTCCATCGGGGCGACCAGGGCCGCCGCGATTTCTGCCTCGGACCGGCGCGCCTCGATCACCGTCAGGTCGCGGTCTGCTGCGATCTTCTTGACGCGGGTCGTGGCACCACCGGTGCCCGCCGGGATCAGGCGGCCGACGATCACGTTCTCCTTCAGACCGACGAGCTTGTCGCGCTTGCCCTGAACCGCCGCTTCCGTAAGGACGCGGGTGGTTTCCTGGAACGACGCCGCCGAGATGAAGCTGCGGGTCTGCAGCGACGCCTTGGTGATGCCCAGCAGGATCGGCTCGCCCGAGGCGGGCCGCAGGTTGTGCGACATCGCCTTTTCGTTGACCTCGTCAAGCTCGGCCTTGTCGACATGCTCGCCCTTCAGCAGCGTGGTCTCCCCGCTGTCGAGGATCTCCCACTTCTGAAGCATCTGGCGGACGATGACCTCGATGTGCTTGTCGTTGATCTTCACGCCCTGCAGTCGGTACACGTCCTGCACTTCGTCGATCATGTAGTTGGCAAGCGCCTCGACGCCCAGGATCCGCAGGATGTCATGCGGGGCCGGGTTGCCGTCCATGATGTAGTCGCCCTTCTGCACGAAGTCGCCTTCCTGCACCGGGATGTGCTTGCCCTTGGGAACCATGTATTCCATCGGGGCAAGCGTGTCGTCGACAGGCTCGATCGTGATGCGGCGCTTGTTCTTGTAGTCCTTGCCGAAGCGCACGTAGCCATCGCTTTCCGCGATGATCGCGTGGTCTTTCGGGCGACGGGCCTCGAACAGTTCCGCCACGCGGGGAAGACCCCCGGTGATGTCCTTGGTCTTGGCACCTTCGCGCGGGATACGCGCCACCACGTCGCCGGGCTTCATGTCCTGCCCGTCTTCGATGGACAGGATCGCATCCACGGACATCGGGTAGGTGATCGGGTTGCCCGCCTCGTTGCGCACCGGTTCGCCCGTTTCCGGGTTCATGATGATCACTTCCGGCTTCAGGTCATTGCCTTTCGGCGCCGACCGCCAGTCGGACACGATCTTCTGCGTCATGCCGGTGGCTTCGTCAGTATCCTCGCGCACCGAGATGCCCGAGATCAGGTCGACGAAGCGCGCCACCCCGCCCTTTTCGGCGATGATCGGCAGGGTGTAGGGGTCCCATTCGAACAGCTTCGCGCCGCGCTTCACCGAAGCGCCATCCTTGGCATGAACCTTCGCACCGTAGCTGACCTTGTGCGAAGCGCGCTCCTGCCCGTTCTCGTCGATGATGGCGATCGACATGTTCCGGCCCATCACGATCTGCTCGCCATTGGCGTTGGACAGAAGGTTCGGGTTGCGGAATTCGATCTTGCCCTCTTGCGAGGCTTCGAGGAACGACTGCTGGCCGCCCTGCGCGATGCCGCCGATGTGGAAGGTCCGCATCGTCAGCTGCGTGCCGGGTTCGCCGATCGACTGGGCAGCGATGATCCCCACCGCCTCGCCGACGTTCACCATCGTGCCGCGGGCAAGGTCACGCCCGTAGCACATCGCGCAGACGCCTTCCTCGGCCTCGCAGGTCAGCGGGCTGCGGATGCGTGCCGAAGCGACGCCCGCCTGCAGGATCGCATCCGCGCGGCGTTCGTCGATCAGCTCGTTGCGGCTGACGATCACCTCGTCGGTTCCCGGCGCGAGGATATCCTCGGCCGCGACACGACCCAGCACACGCTCGGCCAGCGACGAGACGACTTCACCGTCGTTGACCGCCGCTTCCGCAGTGATCGCGTTCTCGGTGCCACAGTCGTTCGACCGCACGATGCAGTCCTGCGCCACGTCGACCAGACGGCGGGTCAGGTAACCCGAGTTCGCCGTCTTGAGCGCCGTATCCGCCAGACCTTTGCGCGCGCCGTGGGTGGAGTTGAAATACTCCAGCACGGTCAGACCTTCCTTGAAGTTCGAGATGATCGGCGTCTCGATGATCTCGCCCGAAGGCTTGGCCATCAGGCCGCGCATCCCGCCCAACTGCTTCATCTGCGCAGGCGAGCCCCGTGCCCCGGAGTGGGACATCATGTAGACCGAGTTCGGCTCTTTCTCGGCGCCGTTCTCGTCGTAGCGGACAGCCGAAATCTCGGCCATCATCTCGCCCGCGACCTTGTCAGAACACTTCGACCAGGCATCGACGACCTTGTTGTACTTCTCACCCTGGGTGATCAGGCCGTCCATGTACTGCTGCTCGAATTCCTTCACCTGATCGCGAACCTCGTTCACGATGGTCCACTTGGAATCCGGGATCAGCATGTCGTCCTTGCCGAACGAGATGCCCGCCTTGAACGCCTCGCGGAAGCCGAGACCCATGATCTGGTCACAGAAGATCACCGATTCCTTCTGGCCGCAGTAGCGGTAGACGGTGTCGATGACGTTCTGCACGTCCTTCTTGCGCAGCAGGCGGTTCACCAGCTCGAACGGCGCCTTCGCGTTCAGAGGCAGAAGGTTGCCAAGCCGCAGGCGGCCGGGCGTCGTCTCATAGCGCTTCCAGATCTCGTTGCCTTCGTTGTCGATCTGCTTGATCCGCGCGGTGATCGCGGCATGCAGGTGAACCTCTCCGGCGGCGAGCGCATGTTCGACCTCGTCGATCGACGAGAAGATCATCCCCTCGCCGACCATGCCCTTGCGTTCCATCGTGGTGTAGTAAAGCCCCAGGACCATGTCCTGCGACGGCACGATGATCGGCGCGCCGTTGGCGGGCGACAGCACGTTGTTGGTCGACATCATCAGCACGCGCGCTTCAAGCTGGGCTTCCAGCGAAAGGGGCACGTGAACAGCCATCTGGTCGCCGTCGAAGTCGGCGTTGAAGGCCGAGCAGACGAGCGGGTGAAGCTGGATCGCCTTGCCTTCGATCAGGATCGGCTCGAACGCCTGGATGCCAAGACGGTGCAGCGTGGGCGCGCGGTTCAGAAGAACCGGGTGCTCGCGGATCACCTCGTCAAGGATATCCCAGACTTCGGGGCGTTCCTTCTCGACCAGTTTCTTGGCCTGCTTGACGGTGCTCGAAAGCCCCTTCGCCTCAAGCCGCGAGTAGATGAACGGCTTGAACAGCTCGAGCGCCATCTTCTTCGGCAGGCCGCACTGATGCAGCTTCAGCTCCGGTCCGGTCACGATGACCGAACGGCCCGAGAAGTCCACCCGCTTGCCCAGAAGGTTCTGGCGGAACCGGCCCTGCTTGCCCTTCAGCATGTCCGACAAGGACTTCAGCGGGCGCTTGTTGGTGCCCGTGATGACGCGGCCGCGACGGCCGTTGTCGAACAGCGCATCGACCGCTTCCTGCAGCATCCGCTTTTCGTTGCGCACGATGATGTCGGGCGCGCGAAGCTCGATCAGGCGCTTCAGACGGTTGTTGCGGTTGATGACGCGACGGTAAAGGTCGTTCAGGTCCGACGTGGCGAACCGGCCGCCGTCCAGCGGGACGAGCGGGCGCAGTTCCGGCGGGATCACCGGCAGCACGGTCAGGATCATCCACTCGGGGCGGTTGCCCGACTCGAGGAACGACTCGACGATCTTCAGCCGCTTGATGATCTTTTTCGGCTTCAGCTCGCCCGTGGCTTCCTTCAGCTCTTCGCGAAGCTGCTCGGCGGTCGAATCCAGATCGATGGCCGCCAGCATCTCGCGGATCGCTTCCGCACCGATGTTCGCGGTGAAGGCATCGGCCCCGTACTGGTCCTGCGCGTCGAGGAATTCTTCCTCGGTCATCAGCTGGCCATAGGTCAGGTCGGTCAGACCCGGCTCGATCACCACATAGTTCTCGAAGTAGAGAATGCGCTCAAGATCGCGCAAGGTCATGTCGAGCATCAGGCCGATGCGGCTCGGCAGCGATTTCAGGAACCAGATATGCGCAACAGGCGCGGCCAGTTCGATATGGCCCATCCGCTCGCGCCGCACCTTTTGCAGCGTGACTTCGACGCCGCACTTCTCGCAGACGACGCCGCGATACTTCATGCGCTTGTACTTGCCGCACAGGCATTCGTAATCCTTGATCGGGCCAAAGATACGCGCGCAGAACAGCCCGTCACGCTCGGGCTTGAACGTGCGGTAGTTGATGGTTTCCGGCTTCTTGATCTCGCCATAGGACCACGAGAGAATCCGCTCGGGCGAGGCCAGAGAGATCTTGATCTCGTCGAAGGTCTTGACGGGAGCAACCGGGTTGAACGGGTTCGTCGAGAGTTCCTGGTTCATCTTCACATCCTTGAAAAGGGGCAGAGGCGGGGGAGGAGGCAGGTCGGGGGAAACCCCGCCCTACCGGTGGGTGGGAGGGCGGGGGTCACCCCGCCTTTCCGTCACTCGTCCTCTTCCGCATCCAGGAGTTCCATGTTGAGGCCCAGTCCGCGGACCTCCTTGACCAGAACGTTGAACGATTCCGGCACGCCGGCCTCGAAGTTGTCCTCGCCCTTGACGATCGACTCATAGACCTTGGTCCGGCCCGCCACGTCGTCCGACTTCACCGTCAGCATTTCCTGCAGGGTGTAGGCGGCGCCGTAGGCTTCGAGTGCCCAGACCTCCATCTCGCCGAGACGCTGGCCCCCGAACTGCGCCTTGCCGCCCAGAGGTTGCTGGGTGACGAGCGAGTACGGACCGGTCGAGCGTGCGTGCAGCTTGTCGTCCACCAGGTGGTGAAGTTTCAGCATGTACTTCACGCCCACCGTGACCTTCCGCGCGAACTGCTCGCCCGAGCGGCCGTCGAAGACGACCGACTGGCCGCTTTCGTCGAAGCCCGCACGACGCAGCGCGTCGTTCACGTCCGATTCCTTCGCGCCGTCGAAAACCGGCGTGGCGATCGGAACGCCCTTGGTCACGTTGCCCGCCAGTTCGACGAAATCATCCTCGTCGCGCTCGGCAAAGGCCGCCTCGTAGGTCTCATCGCCATAGGCCAGACGCACGGCCTCGCGCACCGGGGTCAGGTCGCCCGACCGGCGATACTCTTTCAGAGCCTCGTCGATCTTGATGCCAAGACCGCGCGCGGCCCAGCCCATGTGGGTTTCCAGGATCTGGCCGACGTTCATGCGCGACGGCACGCCAAGCGGGTTCAGAACGAGGTCGACGGCAGTGCCGTCGGCCAGGAACGGCATGTCCTCGATCGGAACGACCTTGGAAATGACGCCCTTGTTGCCGTGACGGCCGGCCATCTTGTCGCCCGGCTGCAGCTTGCGCTTCACCGCAACGAAGACCTTGACCATCTTCATCACGCCCGGAGGCAGGTCATCCCCACGACGGACCTTCTCGACCTTGTCCTCGAACCGGTGATCGAGCGCGCGCTTCTGCGCCTCGAACTGGTCGTGCAGGGCCTCGACCTCCTTCGCATCGGCTTCCTCGCCAAGCGCAAGCTGCCACCACTGGCCGCGCGACAGCGTGCCCAGCAGTTCGTCGTCGATGGTCGATCCGGCGCGGATGCCCTTCGGGCCCTTCACCGCGACCTTGCCCATGATGAGCGTCTTGAGGCGCGAATAGATGTTGCGCTCGAGGATCGCCAGCTCGTCGTCCCGGTCACGGGCCAGACGTTCGACTTCCTCACGCTCGATCTGCAGCGCACGCTCGTCCTTGTCGACGCCGTGGCGGTTGAAGACGCGGACTTCGACGATCGTGCCATAGGCCCCCGGCGGCAGGCGCAGCGACGTGTCGCGCACGTCCGACGCCTTTTCCCCGAAGATGGCGCGCAGAAGCTTTTCTTCCGGCGTCATCGGGCTTTCGCCCTTGGGCGTGATCTTGCCCACGAGGATGTCACCGGGCTGCACTTCCGCACCGATGTAGACGATCCCGGCTTCGTCGAGGTTGCGCAGGGCTTCCTCGCCGACGTTCGGAATATCGCGCGTGATCTCTTCCGGCCCCAGCTTCGTGTCGCGCGCCGCAACTTCGTATTCCTCGATGTGGATCGAGGTGAACACGTCGTCGCGCAGGATGCGCTCGGAGATCAGGATCGAGTCCTCGTAGTTGTAGCCATTCCACGGCATGAACGCGACGACGACGTTCCGGCCAAGGGCCAGTTCGCCCATGTCGGTGCAGGGGCCATCGGCCACCACCTCGCCACGCGTCACGACATCGCCCACCTTCACCAGCGGACGCTGGTTGATGCAGGACGACTGGTTCGACCGCTTGAACTTGCGCAGACGGTAGATGTCCACGCCCGGCTCGCCCGGCTCCAGCATTTCGGTCGCGCGCACCACGATACGGGTCGCATCGACCTGGTCGATCACGCCCGCGCGGCGCGCCATGATGGCGGCCCCGCTGTCGCGCGCCACGACCGCCTCGATGCCCGTGCCCACGAAAGGCGCGTCGGATTGCAGCAGCGGCACCGCCTGGCGCTGCATGTTCGACCCCATCAGCGCGCGGTTCGCGTCGTCATTCTCGAGGAACGGGATCAGCGAGGCCGCAACCGAAACAAGCTGCTTCGGCGACACGTCGATCAGGTCGATGGCGTCCGGCGGGTTCAGCATGAACTCGCCGCCCTTGCGCGACGAGATCAGGTCGTCGGTGAAACGCCCCTCGCCGTCCTGCGCCGCGTTGGCCTGCGCCACGGTGTGCCGCATCTCTTCGGTCGCCGACATGTAGACCACGTCGTCGGTGACCTTGTTGTCGATGACCTTGCGATACGGCGTCTCGATGAAGCCGTACTTGTTCACGCGGGCATAGGTGGCCAGAGCTGTTGATCAGGCCGATGTTCTGGCCTTCGGGCGTCTCGATCGGGCACATGCGGCCATAGTGG
>CAVTOW010000004.1:5000-51463 GCA_963736565.1 uncultured Alphaproteobacteria bacterium | reverse complement strand
CCGGAGGCACCGGCGCGCTTGCGCGCCGCAAGCGAAGGGAATGCGCGCCTTGGCGCGCTCCGCTTGATTGCGGGGGACAGGGCGCCGCGTGGCGGGGTCAGCCCCTGCGCTGTGCCGCCAGCGCGTCGATCTGGGCGCGCATGGGTTCAAGCTGATAGCCGAAGCGGGCGGGGATCGCGATCAGCTCGTCGGTCGGGCGGGTTCCCGCATGGGCCAGCGCCCAGACCACGGACGAGCGGTTGCCCGACGCGCAATAGGCCAGGACCGGGCCTGTCGCCGCCTCGACCGCCGCGCGCTGCGCCTCGACATTGGCCAGCGTCATCGCGCCCCCGATCACCGGATTGGCGACGAATGTCAGCCCCATGGCCTCGGCGGCGGCCTGCATCGCGGGGGTGTGCAGGTCGGCCGGGATCTCGCCGTCGGGGCGGTTGTCGATCACGGTCGTGAACCCTGCGGCCTTGATCGCGGCAAGGTCGGCCAGCGCGATCTGCGGCGAAACGGCATAGCTTTCGGTCAGCGGGCGGATGTCCATGGCGGTCCTTCGTCTCTGGTGCCCGGCTGGGCGACCGGGAATGTCTGGGCGAAGCATAGCGGGCCGGAGCGCGCGGGGAAAGACCGGCCGATCCTTCGGGGCGGCGCGTTTGACCTGCATCAAGGCGGCGGGGTGTTGCAGCGCACAAGGTAGCGCAAGACAGCAAGGAGCATCGTGATGATTCCGTTGAGCACCAGACGAACCCAGCTTGAGCAGCGTCTATGCCGACCTTTCGGCGCGGATCACGTCCATCGACACGGAACTTGACCAGCAACGCTCGACCGACTGGGAGGAGCTTGCCATCGAGCGCGAGGGCGACGAGGTGCTCGAGTCGATGGGCATTTCCGCCCAGCAGGAGATGCGCCAGATCGAGGCGGCGCTGGAGCGGCTGGACGAGGGCGAGTACGGCGTCTGCACGGTCTGCGGCGAGCGGATTTCGGACAAGCGGCTGGATGTGCTGCCCTACACCCCCTTCTGCCGGAACTGCGCGCCATGAGCGGGCCCGACAAATCCGACCCGACGGAGTCCGGCGCGCTGGCCGATCTGGAGCATCTGCGCGACGAGATGCAGGCGCTGATCGACGTGATGCAGGGCCATCCGGCCCCGCCGCCGGGCGTTCCGCGCAAGCCCGACAGCCTGAGCGACGAGGATGCCGTTGAGGCCGGGTTCGACAACCTGCCGCTCTGATCCGCCCCGCAGCTTGGCGTTGCCAAGTCCGCGCCAGTCCTTACAAAGGTCGGACGGGGCGTGGAGGACGACGGCATGACCGGAGCGGTGCGGCACGAACGGGGCGGCGAAGTTGCGATCCTGGTGATCGACGCGCCCCCGGTGAACGCCCTTGGGGCGGGCGTGCGCGCCGGACTGGCCGAGGGGCTTCAGGCCGCGCTCGACGATCCGGCGATCAGGGCTATCGTGCTGCGCGCCGAGGGGCGGACCTTTTCCGCAGGTGCGGATATCCGCGAGTTCGGCCAGCCTGCCGCAGCGGGCGTGCCGTCCTTGCCCGAACTGTGCAACCGGATCGAGGCCAGTCCCAAGCCCGTGATCGTTGCGGTTCAGGGCGCGGCCCTGGGCGGCGGGATGGAGCTTTGCCTGGCCGCCCATGTGCGCCTCGCCGGGCCCGAGGCGCGGTTCGGATTGCCCGAAGTGGCGCTTGGTCTGCTGCCGGGGGCGGGAGGCACGCAGCGGGTGCCGCGCCTTGTCGGGGCCGAGGCGGCGCTGCGCCTGATGTTGACCGGGCGCCCGGTGGGTGCCGCCGAGGCGCAGGCGATGGGGCTGGTCGATGCGGTTGTGGCCGAGGGTCTGCTCGAAGGCGCGGTCGCGCTGGCCGCCGAGATGGCCGCCGAGCGCCAGAAGCCCCGTGCGACGCGCGACCGGCGCGACGGGATGGCCGATTTTGCGGCCTATTCCGCAGCGGTCGCCGCCGCGCGGGCCCGCAGCGCGGGGCGGTTGCCCGCGCCCGGTCGGATCGTCGATTGCGTCGAGGCGGCGCTGCTTCTGCCGTTCGATCAGGGCATGGCTTTCGAGCGCGCCGCCTTCGAGGATCTTGTGGGAAGCGCCGAATCCGCGGGTTTGCGCCGCGCCTTCCTGGCCGAGCGTCGGCTTTCGGCCTATCCCGAGGCGAAGGCCGTTGCGCGGCCGGTCGCCACGGTGGGCGTGGTGGGGCTGGGGCGCAGCGGTGCGGGACTGGCTGCCGCGCTTGTCGGGGCGGGCCTGTCGGTTCACGCGGTGGCGCGCGACAGCGATGCGCTGGTCGCCGGTTTCGCGCGGGTGGCCGAGGTGCAGGAACGCGCTGTCGCGAGCGGTCATGCTAACTGCCGCCGCGCGCGATGCGGCGTGGAACCGGCTGGTGCCCGAGGTCGGTCTTGCGGGGCTGGCCGGGTGCGATCTTGTCTTTGACTGTGCGCCCGAGGAGGACGGCTCGAAAGCGGCGGTGGTGGCCGGGCTTGCCGCGGTGCTGAAACCCGGTGCGGTGATCGCGAGTGTTGGCACCTGGGCAGACGTGGCGGCGCTTTCAGCCGCGTCGGGGCGGGCGGGCGATGTGCTGGGGTTGTCGCTGGGGCGGCCCGGCGGACGGTCGCGGCTGGCCGAGATCGCCGTGCCAACCGGCGCCGCGCCCGAGGCGGTTGCGACGCTGGCCGCCCTGATGCGGCGGTTGGACCGGGTGGTCGTGCGGGAACGGGCCGGGGTGGGCAGCGTCGGCGCGCGGGTGTCGGGTGCGATCGCAACGGCGGCGGCGTTGCTGCTGGAGGAAGGCGCGACACCCGCCGCAGTCGATGGCGCGCTTCGGGCCTATCGGCTTTGCCGCGGGGCCGTTCGAGGCCGCCGACGAGGCGGGGCTGGAGCGTGACTGGGCCGAGCGCCAGCGCCGTCTGGCGATGGGCGACGCCGTGCCCGAGGGCGGCGATCTGGCCGATCTGCTGGTCGAGGCGGGACGCCTCGGTCGGGCGACCGGGCGCGGCTACTATCGCCACGAGGACGGAAAGGCGGTCGAAGACCCCGAGGTGGCGCAGCTTCTGGCCGCGCTGCGCGAGGCGAAGGGCATCGTGGCGCGGCGCATCGGGCGGGACGAAATCGTCCTGCGGTGCCTGTCGGCGGCGGCCAACGAAGGGGCGCGTGTCATTGGCGAGGGGATGGTCACGCGGCCCGGCGACGTCGATGCCGCGATGATCGCGGGCTACGACTTTCCCCGCTGGGAGGCCGGCCCGATGGCCTGGGCCGGCGCGCGCGGCCTGCTGGTGTTGCGCGCCGACTTGCGGCGCTTTGCCGGGAACGCGCCGGTCTTCTGGCAGGTGGCGCCGCTGATCGACGATCTGATCCGCGACGGGCGGAGCCTTGGCGATCTCGATACGCGTTGAGCCGCGTCAGCCGAGGAAGATGCCGAGGATCACCATCATCAGCCCCAGAACCGAGACGCCGAGCGCGCCGAGGTTATAGGTCACGATCTGTTGCAGGCGGGCGCGCATCGCGCCTTCGTCCAGCCCGGCGCGGCGGGCACGCATGGCAAGCTGGATGCAGCGCAGAAGGCCAAGGACGCCGCCGAGCGACAGCGCGCTTCCGATCCAGATGAGCCAGTCCATGCGCCGATCCCTGTCCTGCGTTCCGTGCGGCCCTGCACCTAGTCGAGCGCGGGCAGGCTGGCAAGGGCGGGCCTTGAAACCGGGTGCGCGCGCAGGGTAGGGAGGGGCCTTGCATCAGACGGACCGAGGGGCAGCCGATGAACGACCTGACCGACACCTACACCGTCACCGCCGACGAACTGCGCCAGTTCATCGAGCGCTTCGAACAGCTGGACGCCGAGAAGAAGGACGTCGCCGAGCAGCAGAAAGAGCTGATGGCCGAGGCCAAGGGCCGCGGCTATGACACCAAGGTGATGCGCAAGGTCATCGCGCTGCGCAAGCGCAAGCCCGACGAGATCGCCGAGGAAGAGGCGGTGCTGGAGATGTACAAGACCGCGCTCGGGATGGCCTGAGCCGCCTAGGGCCGAGCAGCGTGACGCCCGGCATCTGCCGCGATCCGGGCCACGTCGCGGTCATAGGCATCGGTCATTTCGGCCACGAGCGTCTCGGTCCAGCCGGGCAGGTCGATCTCGGTTTCGATCTGGTCGGGCAGGGCGAACTTGTCCAGGAAGGCCGAGACGATCTTGCGCCGGCGCGCACTCGACGGCGGGCGGGTGTCTGGTCCAGATAGGCGTGCATCCGCGCAGAGTCCCGTCCTCGGACATGAGCGTGGCCAGGAGATCCTCGGTCGCCTTCGAGCGACCGTCCCGGGGTCGTGGCCGGAGACGGCTGCGCAGCACCTCGGGCCAGATCAGCGGCGTATCCTCGTCGCACCAGACGGTCAGCGGCACGTCGGGGTTGGCTCGGCAAGATGCGCGCGACCAGGTCGGACCAGCGCAGGCCGCAGCGGGTCGGCCCCGTCGATGAAGTTCGTCATAGGTCGTTGCCGGGCAGCTTCTGGAACAGGGCGGGCAGGAAGGTGGCCGGGTTGCGGATGGCCAGGTGGAACTCGGCCTCGATCTCGGGGAAGATCTGGGTGAAGGCGCGCATCCGTTCGCCGCCGCTGGGATAGAAGCGTCCGGCGCAGCGCCCATTGCGGGAAGGCGAGGAAGCTGTCCCAGGACAGGATCAGCCGGTCGGCGCCTGATCCTCGTCCATGATCTGGTCCAGCATCAGCGCCTGGGTGTCCTCGTGTCGCGGTCTGCGCCCTTGAGCGTGGCCGCGGTGTCGCGCAAGAGGTTGCGATAGCGGGTAGGGCCGGGCACGACGATGCCCTGCTCGGCCAGCGTGCCGCGGTTCTTCAGCAGGCAGCGGACCAGTCGTTCGTCGTCGGTGCAATGGGCGCCAAGGTGATAGACGATGCGCATCGGGTCTGTTTGTTCTGCCCTTCGGGACTGTCCTTGGCGCGGACGGCGGACTATACGGGCTTTTCTGGACAGGTAAACCGCTTTCCTGTAACCCGGCCGGAGATGACCGAGCAAAACAGTCAGATAATGCCGCGCCGCCCTGCGAGCCTGCCGCTGCCGGACCTCTGGTCGCTCGGGGCGCTGGTGATTGCGGCGCTCGTGGCTGGTGCCGATCCTGTCGATCGTCTGGATCGCCTCTGACCCGATCGAGAACATCTGGCCGCATCTGATGGCGACGGTGCTGCCGCGCTATCTGGCAACGACGCTGGCGCTGATGCTGGGGGTGGGCGTGCTGACCGCCGCGATGGGCACCGGGGCGGCCTGGCTGGTGACGATGTACCGCTTTCCGCGGTCGCGCGTGCTGGACTATGCGCTGCTGTTTCCGCTGGCGATCCCGGCCTATGTCGGGGCCTATGCGCTGGTCGATTTGCTGGACTATGCCGGGCCGGTGCAGGGGGCGCTGCGCGCGGCGATGGGCTGGCAGCGCGCGCGCGACTACTGGTTTCCCGAGATCCGGTCGCGTGGGGCGGCGATGCTGGTGCTGTCGGCCGCGCTTTATCCCTATGTCTACCTGCTGGCCCGCGCGGCCTTCCGCGAGCAGTCGGGCGGCGCCTATGAGGTGGCGCGCGCCCTGGGCGTGCGGGCCCTGGGGGCTGTTCCTGCGGGTCGGCCTGCCGCTGGCGCGGCCCGCGATTGCGGCCGGCGTGGCGCTGGCGCTGATGGAGACGGTGGCCGACTACGGCACGGTCAGCTATTTCGGGGTGCAGACGCTGACGACCGGCATCTTTTCCACCTGGCTGAACGGCGGCAATGCCGGCGGGGCGGCGCAGATTTCGCTGGTGATCCTGGTGCTGATCCTGGTGCTGGTGGCGCTGGAGCGGGCGGGGCGGCGCAACCTGCGCTTTCACCGGCCTCGCGCAGTGCCCGCCCGGTGGCGGTGCAGCAGTTGCGCGGCGGCGCGCGGCTGGCTGGCGACGGCGCTGTGCCTGGTGCCGTTCGCCTGCGGTTTCGTGCTGCCGGTGGGGGTGATCGGCTCGATCGCGCTGCGCAACCCCGAGGCCTGGGTGTCGCCCGGGCTGGGGCGGGCGCTGGTGAACACGCTGGTCGTCGGGCGGGGCGGCGGCGGTGCTGACGGTGGCGGCGGCGCTGTTTCTGGTCTATGGCGCTGCGCATGTCGCGCCGGCGCGCTGGCCGCGGCGGCTGCTGCCGCTGACGACGATCGGCTATGCCGCACCCGGGGCGGTGCTGGCGGTGGGGCTGCTGATCCCGCTGGCCGCGCTGGATCACCGGGTGGCCGATCTGGTGCTGGCGGCTGACCGGCCATGACCCGGGGCTGATCCTGACCGGCACGGCGGCGGCGCTGGTTCTGGCCTATTCGGTGCGCTTCTTCGGCATTGCGCAGGGCGCGGTCGATGCGGCCTTTGGCCGGGTGTCGCCCAGCCTGCCGATGGCCGCGCGGTCGCTGGGCCGCAGCGCCGGCGGCGCGCTGCAGGCGGTCTACCTGCCGCTGATGCGCGGTCGGTCGCGACGGCGCTGCTGGTGGTCTTTGTCGATTGCGTCAAGGAACTGCCCGCCACGCTGCTGCTGCGACCGTTCAACTACGACACGCTGGCCACCCGGGTGCATGAAAAGGCGAGCCTCGAGAACCTGGGCGATGCCGCCCCGGCGGCGATCCTTGTCATGCTGGTGGGGCTGGCGGCGGTCGGGCTGATGGCGCGCGCCAATCGCTAGCGCGCGGGTTGCGCCGAGCCTTGCGTCGGGCGGGCGGCGCGTCTATCTAGGCCAGCGATGCCGGATTAGCACAGCGGTAGTGCAGCGGTTTTGTAAACCGAAGGTCGGGGGTTCGATCCCCTCATCCGGCACCACTCCCTTCCCCTTTGTCGAGGCGCATGACCTGCCCGCTGGCAGGTGTGGCCCGCGCTGCTGTCCCTGTTATCGGTTTGGTGATAGTCTAAAGCAGGGACACCGCGTGCCGATGGCCTGACCGGGCGGCTGGCCGCACGGTCGAAGCGCCGGGTTCCGCGGGTCGCCAAGGACGGAGGTTGCCCATGTATCGCAAGATCCTTCTCGCTTATGACGGAACCCTCGAGGGGCGCGTCGCGCTGCGCGAGGGTGCGCTGCTGGCCCGCCAGTGCGGGGCAAAGGTGGTGCTGCTGGCCGTGGTCGAGGCGGCGGCCTATGTGCCGGTCGTGGCCGATGCCGGTGTCGCCTATGTGCCGCGCGACCAGACCGAGGATTTCCAGCAAGTCCTGGCCGAGGGCACCGAACGGCTGACCCGCATGGGGCTGACGCATTCGGCATTGCTGCGCACGGGCGATCCTGTGACCTGCATCGCCGACGTCGCGACCGAAATCGGCGCCGATCTGGTCGTGATCGGCCATCAGAAGCAGGGCGTGCTGGCGCGCTGGCTGATCGGGTCGGTCGCCGCCTCGCTGGTCGACCGGCTGGGGTGCAGCCTGCTGACGGCGCGGCTCGACATCTCGGAAGAGGCCCTGTTCGGCAGCGCGGCGACGCAGGCCTGAAAAAGTGACCGGGGTTCGGCGGGAACCGGGAAAGTCGCATGGCGTTCTTCGTCTCGCTTGACGAAAGGGGCCGCTCCCGATGGGGCCAGAAAAACCACTGATCGCATATGAGCGGCTGTCGCAGGTGATGGCCCGCACGCGCCCGATGGGCTGGAGGTTGGGCTTCGCGCTGGCCGCTTTTGCGCTCGCCGCATTGGCGCGCCATGCCCTCGATCCGGCGCTGGATACGACCGTGCCCTATGTCCTGTTCTTTCCGGCGATCGTCGGGACGGCTCTGGTCGCAGGGGCATTGCCCGCCGTGGCAGTGATGGCTGCGGGAGCGGCCTATGCCTGGTCGATGTTCATGGGGGATGCGGCGACGGTCGCGCAGAAGGCGGTTGCCACTTTGACCTATCTTGCGGTGGGCGGCGCGTTCATCGGTCTTGTCGAGCTGCTGCGGGGTGCGCTTGGCTCGGTGATGCGCGCCGAGCAGGAAGCGTCTCGGTTGGCCGAGCAGCGTGACCTGATGTTCCGTGAACTGCAGCACCGCGTTTTCAACAATCTTCAGATGATCGCCTCGACGCTGAACCTCCAGCGGAAGGCGATGAGCGATCCGGCCGCGCGGCAGGTTCTGGACGGCGCGATCCTGCGCATCAGGACGGTCGCCAAGGTTCAGCGCAAGCTGGGCAAGGCGAGCCACGGCACGCTCGACTTCGCCGAGCTGATCGCCGAGTCGCTGCACGAGGCGGCAGCGGTTTCGCAGGGTGCGTTTGGCCGCAGGTTGAGCCTGACCGTGTCGGGGCGTGGGCCGGAGATTGCGGGCGACATGGCGATCCTGCTGTCGCTTGTCGTCACCGAGCTGGTGTCGAATGCGGTCGAACATGGCGGCGGCGCGGTGGGAGAGGGGATCGTGGTGCGCGTGACCTGCGGGATGTCGCCGGAGGGGCTTGGGCTT
The DNA here is from genome assembly GCA_963736565.1 of uncultured Alphaproteobacteria bacterium. GTDB lineage: Bacteria > Pseudomonadota > Alphaproteobacteria > Rhodobacterales > Rhodobacteraceae > Aliitabrizicola. The sequence continues at coordinate 43,073 of CAVTOW010000004.1, read as the reverse complement.
GTCGAGGTCAGGGATTCCGGGCCGGGCCTGCCCGACGGGTTCGATGCAACCGATCCGACCGGGACGGGGCTGCGCCTGGCACGGCTGTTCGTCGAGCAGATCGGGGGGAGTCTTGCCTTCGCGTCGGACGGGGGGACGGTGGCGCGCGTCGAGTTTCCGTTGGCGCGCCCCGTCACTGAGGCGAGGGTCGAACCCGTGTTCCAGCACCGTGCGACAGCGGCCGGCGCGGGCTGAGCGCCCGTCACATTCCCGGCTGGCTGGTGGTCTGGACCTGGGTCTGGTCGGACAGGCGGCGGGTCGTCTCGGCCAGTTTGCGGCGCAGATCGACCGTGATGCTGCCCTCGATGGCGGCGGCGATGTCTTCGTTCTTTTGCAGGAAGCTCCGCAAGGCGGCGCAATCGACCTGGAAAAGGCGCGTGGGTTCGGCCACGACGACCGAGGCGGTTGCGGGCGCGCCCGTCGCGTAGGTCAGCTCACCCACCAGCGCACCGTTGCGCAGAAGGGCGACCGTCTGCGACCCACGCTCGATCCGGCAGTGGCCGTCGATGATGAGCGACAGGTCGGTCAGCGGCAGGCCTTCTTCGGCGATCCGTGTTTCGGGCGGCGCGTCGATGAAGCGGCCGAGGCGCAGGAGGCGCTTCGCCCGGTCCTTGGGCAAACCGGGGGTCAGCACCTCGGCGACGCGCTGTTCCTCGTCGGAAAGACTGAGGTAGTTCTTCACATACCAGTGTCGGGCGATGCCGATGAGGCTGATCGTGACCCATGACGTCTCGATGAAGGCCGAGAACGGGTTGAAATGGGCCGAGAGGCTGATCAGCACGGACCCGGACGCGATCAGGTTGAGGCTGGGATAAAGGTAGCCGTCGCCCCGGATGATGCCGAGTTGCAGCAGCAGATAGGTGCCGACGTAGAAGATCGCACCGATGTAGCCGATGACCTCGATCGCCTCGGGGCCGAGAAGGCCCATCACCAGCCCCGATATTCCCCCCGTTGCAAGCTCACTCATTCCGCCGGACCCCCGTCACGTCGGGTGTCAGCATCGCGCAAGGTTGGCACGTCGTCCACTATGTTGTCGGTCTCGGGCGATCAGCCGGCTGCCCCGGCGCTGGCCATCACCTGCTGGGTCGTCGCGGGCGAGCGGAGAAGGTCGGCGAGCGTGAGCGACTCGATCAGCACGAGGTAGGACCAGAACACCTCGGCGAAGACCTGGCGGATGCGGCAGGTCGCCTCGTCGGCGCAATCCTCGCAGCGCTGATAGGCGCGGCGCGACAGGCAGGCGAGCGGTGCAATCGGCCCGTCGATCATCCGCAGCAGTTCGCTGAGCGGGATTGTCGCGGGATCCTTGATCATCTGATAGCCGCCGTTGCGGCCACGAATGCTGGCGATGTAGCCCGCATTGCGAATCTCGAGCAGGATATGTTCGAGAAACCGCTTCGGCGTTTCGGCCCGCCGCGCGATCTCTTCGATGCGCAGGGCCTGACCGTCGCCAGCCTTTTCATCGGCAAGCACCAGAAGGGCCTTCAGCGCATATTTCATTTTCTGCGTGATCATGCCCTTACGTAGAAGAAGGGCGGAAATTTCTCAACGCATTTCGGGGGAGCGGGCGTGGTCCGGGCTGGTGGCGGCGTGCGAGGTTGCGCGCGCATGCTCCGGCGCCGCCGAGAACACACTGTTCGCTGCCGAACCAAGCGCGCCGACCAGGGTAACGACCGCCCCGACCAGCGGATAGAGAAGCAAGGCGAGCACGAGGTCTGCCCCCGCCACAAGCGCCAGAATCACACTTCCGGCACCTGCGGCCATTCCGAGGATGAGCGGACCAATGATCATGGCCGACGACGATTGGCGACGTTGCAGGGCGTGGTCACGGTCGATCCTCCATCGTTGCGTAAGGGACGCGGAACGACAGGAAGGATAGCCTTCGGCCCGGCGATGAGCCGAATGGAAAGTCTTTACAAAACCTTGATAATTCTAGCAAACGGCAAGTTCCGGAAGTCGCCGCGCGAGCTGCGCGGCCCCGGTTCAGGATGTCTTTACGTAGACGATGACAAGCAGGACGAAGGCCACATCGAGGACGGGCAGGGACGCAATGAAACCGACGACGGAGCGTTCGACCGCGCCGAGCATTCGCCCTACACCCTGCGCTGAAAGGAGAGCCTTGATGTCGCGTCGCAGAATAACTGGTGACTTCGGAAACAACGCGTTCATTTTGCCACGATTGTTCACGATTATCTCTTTCTTTCAATGTATTAGATAGAAGTAACTGGCTGTGCACCGTGGGTAAACCTGTCTGAAAAGACAGGTTTCCTGTGGATAACCGGAAATGGCCCCCGAAACCCGGCAGAGTTGAGCTGGTCCGGCTGACAACAAGTCGGCGTTGTTCGTCAGACGCTGAAGGCGCCGTGCGTCGGAATCCTGATGGTGACGCACAGGCCGCCGAGGGTTTCGGACCGGCCGAGGTCGAGGCTACCGCCATAGGCCTCGACCAGATCCTTGGCGATCGAGAGGCCGAGCCCGGTGCCCGTCTTGCGTTCGTCCAGCCGGCCGCCGGGGCGGAGCGCCTCGTCGCGGTCGCGGTCGTCGATGCCGGGGCCGTCATCCTCGATCATCAGCGCGACCGTGCTGTCCTCGGCTTGCGTCGACAGCATCACCCGGCGTTTGCGCCACTTCAGCGCGTTCTCCAGCAGGTTGCCGAGGACCTCTTCCAGGTCGGCAGGGTCCATCGCGACCTGATATTGGGGGTCTACCCGAAACTCGAATTCCGTCTCGCGCCCGTCCGGAAGGGTTCGGAACAGCCGTGCCAGCCTTTCGACCGATGCCGCAAGCTGGGTCTGGGGCCGCGCAACCGACGCGGCGTTCACGGCGCGCAGGCGGGCAAGCGAGCGCAGGATCTGCGCGTCGATCCGGTCGAGCGCTTCGGTCGCGGCCGCTGTCTGCGCGCCTTGCTGGCCGAAGCTTTGCAATTCATTCCGCAGGATCGCCGAAGGCGTCTTGAGCGCGTGGGCCAGATCGGCACCCTGGCGGCGCGTGCGCTCGAACATGTCATGGTTGCGGGCGAGAAGAGCGTTGATGTCGGCCACGAGGGGGGCGACCTCATCTGGGTAGTCCTTCGGATCGAGCGATTCGCCGCTGTTCCATCGGCTGAGGATTTCCTTGCGCAGCGTGGTGAGCGGGCGGAGCACAGCCGATGTCTGAAGCAGCGCGTTGCCGATCCCGAGCAGACTGACCAGAAGGAAGGTGACGACGAGCGTATTGCGGATCTCGGCCCGTTCTTCGGCCACGCTCGCCAGGGTTTCCGCGACCATGACGGTCCACGGCCCGCCGGAATCAAGACGGATGACCTGCGTTGCCATCCGAATCTGTCCGTCCGGTCCGGTTGTGCTGGCGAACTGCAACTGGTCGCTTGGCGGTGCGGGCGGAAGAAGGACCTGATCGAACAGCGACCGCGAGGCGATGACCTCGCCCCCCGTGCCGGTGATCTGCCAGTAGCGGCCCGAGTCGGGCAAGTCGTAGGCGGGGTCCGAGATCAGTCCGGCCATCGCCTCGGCGTTGGGGCCGGCAGTCGCAAGGGCGATGACGACCTGAAGCTGGCGTCCGCGCAGAACCTCGTCGAAGCGGCGCAGTGCGATGGCGTCGAATGCCGAAAACAGGATGATCCCGCCCAGCAGAATGGACACAAGCGCCAGCCCGAGGCCCCAGATCAACGCTCGGGCGCGGAGCGAGCGCATCAGTCGGCGGCGATCCGGTAGCCGCGCCCGCGTATGGTTTCGATGAAGTCGTGGCCGAGTTTCTTGCGCAGGCGGGTCACGAAAACGGCGATCGTGTTCGAGTCGCGGTCGCCATCGTATTCGTAGATGTGTTCCGACAGTTCCGTCCGCGAGATCAGCCGCCCCGCATGATGGACGAGATAGGAGAGCACCGCGAGTTCCTGCGCGGTCAGTTCGACCGGCATGCCATCGATCATCACCGCGCCGCGCCGGATGTCGAAGCAGATCGGCCCGCGCTCGAACATGGGATTGGTCATGCCGGTCTTGCGGCGCAGCATCGCCCGGACGCGGGCCGAAAGCTCGGGCATGTGGAACGGCTTGGTCAGGTAGTCGTCCGCCCCCGCGTCAAGCCCGTCGACACGGTCGGACCAGCCGTCGCGTGCCGTAAGCAGCAGGACCGGCACCGAGACGTTCTGCCGCCGCCAGTCTTTCAGGATGGAGATGCCGTCGCGCTTTGGCAGGCCGATGTCGAGGATGACCATGTCATAGGGTTCGGTCGCGCCGAGGAATGCAGCTTCCTCGCCATCATGGACGACGTCGACGACACGGCCTTCCAGTCCGAGGACGCGCTTGATCTGGTCGCACAGGGCGATTTCGTCTTCCGCGAGAAGGATGCGCAAAGTTCTCTGAACCCCGGGGCGGCTGCACCAGTACGGCCTGCCGCCTAGTTTTTCCCATTTCCGTTGCCGTTGCCACCGGAATTGCCGTTGCCGCCTGCGTTGCCGTTGCCGCCTGCATTGCCGCCAGCGTTTCCGCCGCCATTTCCACCCGCATTGCCGCCGCCGTTGCCGCCCGCGTTACCGCCGCCATTGCCACCGGAATTCCCGCCACCGTTGCCGCCGGAGTTCCCGCCACCGTTGCCGCCGGAGTTTCCGCCGCCATTGCCGCCGGAATTTCCGCCTCCGTTTCCACCGGAATTGCCGTTGCCATTGCCGCCTGCGTTGCTGCCTGCATTCGCCTTGCCCTGCGACGCGGGGTTTGCGGATGCAGCGGCGGCGGGTGCCTTTGCGCCCGCGCCCGACTTTGCGGTGGCGTTGACGCTGCGGGCGGCCTCGGACGAGGTTGGAAGCACCGCGCCGGTCTCGGCATCAAGCACGACCGAGACGACGACGCCGGACGCCTGCATCAGAAGCACGCGGTAGTAGACACCATCCCCTTCAAAGGCGCGGACATCCACGGGCTCTCCCGGGACGGAGCGGCTGAGGCCTCTGAGCGCCGTCTTCACGCTGATGCTCTTTCCGGCGCCGACGGCCTTGCGCAGGTCCGACTGCGACATCTCGGAAAGCGGCATCGCATAGGACGGCAAGACCCAGAGGGCCATCAGGATGCTGAGAAGGAAGAATATCCGTGCCATGCCCGTTTCGTATCGCAATCGGCGTGAACCCAAGATGAACACGCCATTACGCAGGGGTTCAAGCGGTCTGTGGTCATTGGATCTTGGAAGCGCCGGGCTGCGCTCCGCTGTGGCGCGCCAAATGCGCGTCACGTCGGGCCTGGCTGGCGCAGAAACACAGGGAGATGACGATGACCGAATTTCGTACCGGACTGCTCAAGGCGGCCTGCCTTTCGGCTGCCCTGATGGGGGCCACAGCAACCGTCATGGTCGTGGCTTTCGCCGACCCGGTTCATGCCGCAGGGGTGGCAACGGCAATGGCAACGGAAAGGGTAACGGCGGCGGGAACGCTGGCGGAAACGGCGGCGGAAACGGAAACGGCAACGCGGGCGGAAATGGCGGCGGAACGCGGGCGGCAACGGCAATTCGCAGGCCGGCGGCAATTCGGGTGACGCGGCAGCTGGTGGCGGTGGTTCGTCGAAGGCGTCCGGCGGCAACAGTGGCAACGGCGGAACGTCGTTCTCGAAAGCCGACAAGGCCGAGAAGGGTGGAAAGTCCGATACACCTTCCCGGTCATTCGCGAAGAAGAGCGTTGACGAGGATGACGGCGCGTCACCGGCCAAGGGCAACAAGCTGGCCCGCGCCTTGGGTGTTCACCCGTCGGAACTGGGCGCGCTGAATGCGGCGAATGCCTCGGCCAAGGCGCTGGCCAATGCCGCGCCGGGATCGCGCGTCGGGCGGATCGCGGCCTATCGGGACGCGGTGCTGGCCGGGCAGATTCTGCAAGACGAGTATGATGCGGCGGCGGCGCTGCTGGCTGACCTGAACCCACCCGAGCTGTCGAACGGCGAGATTGCCGGAAACCTGCAAGACCTGCGGGACGAGCAGGACCTGGCGGTTCTGGAACGTGAGGCGCTTGCGGAACAACTCGCCGAGGTCGGCGGCACCGATGCCGTGATCGAAGCTGACATTGCGACGCTCGACATCGAGATCGCCGAGCGGGACGCGGCCATTTCGGCGCTGGAAGGCGATCTGGCAGATGCCGTTGCCTATGAGGAGGCGTCGGACGCCGCCGGAACGCTGGCCGAGCAACTGGAAATGCAGGAGGCACTGGAAACCTCGCTGCTTGAGACTGCGTCGAACAAGCCGGTCACGCCAGAGATCGAGGACGCGGTGCAGCAGATGCTCGGGATCGACTGAGACGAGACGATCTGACGGCGGACCGCCTCTCGTGGTCCGCCGTCAGAGGCGCCGGGCGGTTTTTTGACCGGCGTGGCGTGACTGAATTCCCGGCTCGTCGAGTTATGGCGGGCGTTGATTTTGTAGCGACGATTTAAGAGGTGACCTTGATGTCAGACAGACCGAGTTTCGACCGGACAGGAACGATCCGTTTCAGCCCGACAACCCCTTTCGCCCATGATCCGCGCGACCTGATGCTGCCCCGCGCAATGAACGTCTTGGGCGCAGCCATCGCACTGCTGATCTGGCGCGTGTTGTTGCTGTCGTGACCTGCTGCGCTGCGACCAAGGCCGGTCTGGCCCTTGGGTGGTGCACCCGGCAATCGGGGGCGCATCCGAAGATGCGGCAAGGTGAATATGAACCGAAGATGAATCCGGCGTTCGCCAGCGGTTCAATCCCTGCGTGGTTTAAGCAAGCGACTGGCCGCTGAGACCCACGGCAGCCGGTGTTGGACTTGATGTGTCCCATGTGTTCGGGGCGGTACGATTTGGAAGGAACGGGACGTGGATTTTCACCAGGGTGTGCTCGTCGACGGTGTGCTGGTCGAGATCGACCGCAAGCGCATGCCGCATAAGTTCGTGTTTTCGCTGGAGGGTCGGCGGGACGTGCAGCCCTGCCGCGTGTCGGTCGCGAAGTTCTCGACCGCGCAGGAGTTGCAGGAGTTTGCCCGCGCCTGGGCATCGCTTCAGAAGGATCGCCCGGATGATCGATGACTGCGGCCGGGGCCAGGGCCCTGCCGAGGCGCAGATGGGTGCGGCGAGCGCCATGCTCGACCATCTGGCCGATCCGCGCCGCCTGACGATCCTGTGGCATCTGGCGCAGGGCGGCAAGACAACCGACGCGCTGGTTCGGGCGACGGGTCTGCAACCGGAAGCGGTCGCCGAGGAGCTACAGCAGTTGCGCGCATGTCGGTTTCGTAACCGCAGACGGGCCGCCCGAGGCGACGGTCTACGCCCTTGGCGACAGGCAGGTGGAGCGCGTCATCGTTCTGCTCGACGAACTTTTCGGCTGACGTCAGATCTTTCGGCAAGATGCCGATTTCCCCAAGCGAGCCGATGGAACGCGTTCAGCCCCGTCCGACCTATCGAGACGCAGCGTAGTAGGAAACCTTGCGCTCCAGATAGGCGAGGAATTCGGACAGCGCGAAGGCCAGGCCGAACAGCACGATCAGCACCGCCCAGAACTCCGCCATCAGGAACTTGCTGGAATAGAGCTCGAACAGCGCGCCGAAGCCGACGATGGAGATCAGCAACTGGCCGATGATCACGCCCTTGACGGCGCGGATCACGCCGATGCGGACGCCGCCGAGGATCTCCGGCAGGGCGGCCCAGAAGTAGACCTTCACGAAGGCGTCCAGCGGCGACGCGCCGAAGCTGCGGGCCATTTCCACCAGCGACCGGTTGATCTGCCGCACACCCGGCGCGCGCGTTCAGGATGATGATCCAGATCGCGAACAGCGTGGTCGTGATGATGACCGTCTTGGTCCCGAACCCGAACAGGACCATCAGCACCGGCACCAGCGCCGTCAGCGGCGCGGACAGGAAGATGTTGACCCAGGGCAGCAGAAGCTCGTCCAGGATGCGGTTCTTGCCCATCAGGATGCCGACGGGAATGCCGATGACGATGGCGAAGAAAACGCCCGCGCAGAAGGCATAGGCCGTGACCCCAAGCGCGTTCAGGAAGGCCGGCGTCGGGATCAGCTCGAACAGCGTCACGACCACCTCGGAGAACGGCGGGATGAAGAAGGTCAGGTCCAGCTGGCCCACGATTTCCCACAAGCAGCGCCCAGAGCAGCAGCGATGACAGCGCCGGAAGCTTGTACCCGAACAGATACATCGCGCCCTTACTCCACGTAGCTGCGCAGCGACGCCCAGATACGATCGACGATGTCGAGGTATTCGGGGTCGCGGCGGATGTTGTCGACGTCCTTGTCGCGGAAGCTGGACGGGCGGATGATCTCGGATACCCGGCTTGGGCGCGGCAGCAGGAGCGCGATCTGGTCGGAGACGTAGACCGCTTCCTCGATGGAATGGGTCACGAAGATGAAGGTCTTCTGCTCGTTCTTCACGAGTTCCAGCAGATCTTCCTGGAACTTGCGGCGGGTCTGTTCGTCGACCGCCGAGAACGGCTCGTCCAGCAGCAGGACCTGCGCGTTGACCGAGAGCGCGCGGGCCAGGCCGACGCGCTGGCGCATGCCGCCCGAAAGCTGGTGCGGATACTTCTGCTCGAACCCGGCCAGCCCGACCTCGCGGATGTATTTCTCGGCGATCGCCTCGCGTTCCGATTTGGCGACGCCGCGCAGCTCCAGCCCGAAGGCGACATTGCGGATCACGCTGGCCCAGGGCAGCAGCGCGAAATCCTGGAACACGAAGGACCGGTCCGGGCCGGGGCCGGTGACGCGTGGTGCCGTTCACCTCGATCTCGCCCGAGGTTGGCTTCGAGCAGCCCCGCGATGATCTTCAGAAGCGTCGTCTTGCCACAGCCGGACGGGCCGAGCAGCGAGGTCAGCTCGCCGCGCGGAAAATCGAGCGACAGGTTCTTGAGCGCCTGAACGTCGCCATAGACCTTCGAGACGTTGCGGACAGAGACCGCGCTGGCGATCGGCGGCCACGGCTTGCCGTGTGTCTGGCTTAATCGGATGCATATCCACGGTTGTTCCCTTCGAAGAGGACGTTTTCGAGCTTCTCGAGCAGGTTCAGGAAGAGGACCGCCAGAAGGATGATCGAGAAGATCGCCGCATACATGCTGGGATAGTCGGCGATCGAGCGGCTGTAGGTGATGATGTCGCCGACGCCGGTCGGCGTGATCTTCAGCTCGGACAGGATCGCCCCGATGAAGCCGGCCGAGACGCCGAGCCGCAGGCCGGAGAAGATCACGGGCGAGGCGGCGGGCAGGATGATCTTGAGCAGCACGTCGCGGTCGCTGGCGAGAAAGGACGTGGCCATTTCCTTCAGCGACGCGGGCGTGTTCCGCACGGCCGACGCGGTGTTCAGCACGATCACCGGCATGGCCATGATGCAGACGACGAACACCTTCGAGGTCAGGCCGATGCCGTAGACCATGACCAGAATGGGGATCAGCGCGGCCAGCGGTGCCGCCTGCATGACGATGAAGATCGGCGAGAACAGCCATTCGAACCGCGTGCTCAGCCCGATCCAGAGGCCCAGCCCGATGCCGAGCGACGGTCGAGATCAGCGACGCCGACGACCAAGCGGGCGCAGGGTTTCGGCGTAGGCGACGAAGATCGTGCCGTCGAACGTCATCCGCGCCAGTGCCGCCATCGAGTTCGAGGAATGTGGGGAAGGCGTAGCTGACGGGGATGCGGCCCGCGATTTCCCATGCGCCGAAGACGATCAGCGCGGAAAGCAGCTTGAGCATGAGTGGACGATGTCTGATCACGTCGCGTTCCGCCTGTGGAGCAAAGGGCAGGGGGCCGCCGACACGCGTCGTGCCGGCGGCCGGGGCTTGCGCGGTTACTTCATCGCCGCGTCGAGCGGTGCGAAGTACCAGAAGTCATCGAGGTTGAGCGACGCCGGGTCACCGTCAAGCTGGCCCGCGCCGGTGTACCACTCCAGATCGGCCATCGCAGCCTCGCGGCCGCCGCCGTTGGGATCGTAGAGCCCGCCTGCCACGGCTTCGGTGTAGAAGCCGTCGAGTTCGTCCAGCACCTCGGGCGGAAGCTGGCCGATCGGGCCGTTCGGATCGGTTTCGCGGCGGATGATCGTCGGGTCCTTGGCCATGTCGGTCCAGACGCTGTGCAGCGCCTCGACGAAGATGTTCACCGCCTCTTCGTTCTCCTTGATCCAGTCGAGGTTCGCAAAGAGCGCCTCGTCGCTGGCCTTCGACCTCGAACATCGGCAGCGAGTTGAAGCGGTCGGGCGCCTCGGCCATGATCTTGTTGCGGTTCGACAGATCGAGGATCGTCGCATTCGCCTGACCCGGCCAGCATGGCGATGACGCGCTTGTCCGACCCCGGAACATAGGACCGGTCGCCGAACGTGATGCCCTCTTTCGCCTCGATCACATTGGCGATGGAATCCGTGCCGCCGCCGCGCGAATGCAGCATGATCGGCTGGCCGTCGAGATCCTTCAGCGTCGTGAAGTCCTTGGTGGCGACCGGGAAGAACACCAGCGCGACAGCTGGAAGATGATCCGCACGGGGGCCTTGGACCGCTGCATGGCCGCATAGGGCGTGCCGAAGGCGATATCCATGTCGCCGCTCAGAACCGCCTGGATCGCAAGCTCTTCCTCGGCGAAGGCAGTCCATTCGTAATCGAGTCCGTTGGCCTTGGCGCGGTCGAGCGCCACGAAGAAGGCCGCCATCTCGTCCGAGGGCGGTTCCGCCAGCGCGATGCGGATGGTGTCGGCCTGGGCCGACGAAACGAGCATTCCGGTTGCAAGGGCGACCCCTGCAATCTTTGCAAAGAAGCCTTTCATGATTCTCCTCCCCGAGAATTCTGTCTGCGGTTCCTTGCCCGGGCGGCGGTCCTGCTGTCTTCTGCCCGGGCGGTCGTTCTGCTTTCACACCTCTCCGAAAAGTCGTTGCGCCACGGATCCGAGATGCTTGCGCATGGCCTCGTAGGCGGCACCCGGATCGCGGCGCGATATCGCCGCGGCGATGGCATCGTGTTCGTGGAAACTGGAATGGTCGGGCGAGGGGTGCGCGCTTTCGCGGGTCACGCTGCCCCAGGCCACGGCCCGCCGCACCTCGTTGAGCTGGTCGAACAGCGTCAGCAGCAAAAGGTTGTCGCTCGCTTCGGCGATGGCGCGGTGAAAATGGTCGTCCTGCGTCTCGTATTCCTTCCAGGTGGTCGCCGCCTTGGCGCGCTCGATGGCGCGCTGCATCTTGCGCAGCGTCTCGCCCGAGGCGTTGACCGCCGCTTCGCGCGCGATAGCCGGCTCGATGGCGAGGCGGGCCCGCATCATCCGGAAGGGCGTGAGCTGGCGACCGAGTTCGACCATCGCGCTGGTCCGCGCCTTGGGTGCTGCGCCTTCGGCAACGAAAGTGCCTTTTCCCACGTGGCGCCAGATCACCCCGTCCCGCTCCAGCGCATCGAGCGCCTTGCGCAGTGTCGCACGCGACAGGCCCAGCTCGTCCGACAGGTGGCGCTCGGGCGGCAGCCTGCCGCCGTCGGCATAGCCGCCATCCTCGATGAAACCGCGCAGACGGGCCACGGGATCGAGTGTTTCAGGGTCCTGATCGCGCATCGTTACCCATCCAGATTGGTGAACCAATTTTCCGAAGTTATACGGATAGACTCAATATATTCGCAGATCAATCAAAAACCGGTTCAGAAAAACCGCGAAAATGACGGATCAGGCGGGATTGATTTCGTTTGGTTGCCGCATTAGGGTCGCCGCTCGAAGACCGTCGAACAGGTGAGATATGACCAACCATGTGATCCCCGCGCCGCAGATCCCCTCGATTCCCGTCAGCGGCGGCGGGGCGTTCCCTGTCCGCCGGGTCTATTGCATCGGGCGCAACTACGCCGCCCACGCTGTCGAGATGGGGCACGATCCGGATCGCGAGCCGCCGTTCTTCTTCCAGAAGAATCCCAACAACCTCGATACGACGGGCGCCTTCCCCTATCCCGCGCATAGCAGCGACGTGCACCATGAGGTGGAACTGCTGGTCGCGCTCAAGTCCGGCGGAACCGATATCGCAATCGCGGATGCGCTGAACCATGTGTGGGGCTATGGCGTCTGCCTGGACATGACCCGGCGCGATCTTCAGGGCGAGGCGAAGAAGCTTGGTCGTCCATGGGAAATCGGCAAGGCGTTCGAGCGGTCAGGCCCGGCCGGACCGCTGCATCCGGTGTCGGAGGTGGGGCATCCCGACCATGGACGGATCGAGCTGAAGGTCAACGGTGCGCTGCGCCAGGAGGGCGACCTGAACCAGATGATCTGGAAGGTGCCGGAAATGATCTCGTACCTGTCGGAATACTTCGATCTGCAGGCGGGCGATGTCATCATGGCCGGAACGCCTTCCGGTGTGGGTCCCGTGGTTCGGGGCGATACGATGGAAGCGTCGATCGAAGGGCTCGGCAAACTGGTGGTGAAAGTGGTCTGACGACCGCTTCCCGGGGCGCCGCCAGGGACTCACATGCAGCACATCAGACGTTGAGCGCGCCGCGTCCGTGGCGCGCTCTGATCTGTTTTTTGCCCGCCGCGCGACCGCCTGCTGCCGTGAACGCAACCTCGTTGCGCCGCCGAAAGCCCGTTCCACGATGGCTGTCGATGCACTACTGTAGCGTCTGGGCAGGCTCTCATTCCTCGCGAATTGTCCTCGGCCGCCAGCATTCGGGAAGTTTGAAGACCTCATGCTGAAGCGGCTTCTTGATCCCGAATATGTCGCTTTCGTCGTGATCCTCGGCCTTTCCGCAATCTATCTCGTGCAACTTCCCATCGGGGAAATGACCCGTTTCGATGAGTTCATGACGCTGGATCGCTCCAACGGCTTCCTGCTGACTGGCGACTGGATGACCGTCTCGGCGTCCAACATCCCCAATTTCCAGAAACCCCCCTTGCAGTACTGGATGGGCGCTGCACTGCTCGCGACCGGAATGGACGAGAACCTTGCGATGCGGTTGCCATCGTGGCTGTTCTCGGTCGTTTGCCTGTTCGCGACCGGGGCGCTTGCCCGCGAGATCGCACCCCGCCACCCTTGGGCTGTTCCGGCGGCAATCCTGCTTTTCGCGAGCTCGATCGAGTTCTGGCCCTACGCCATGTCCGGAATGCTGGAGACAGGTTCGGCAGCGTTTGTCAGCCTTGCCCTGCTCTACGCCTATCGCGGTCTGGAGCAGCCTCGCGCCTGGTGGGGAGCGGCGGTGTTTATCGGTTTGGGGGCGCTTCAGAAATCTCCGGCAGCTTTTGCTGCGGTCATCGTGTTCATCGCGGGAGCGGCCGTCGCGGGTTGGATCAAGGGTATTCCCATGCCCGGTCTCAGATCCCGCCATCTTGCCGGTGCCGGTCTTGCGACCCTTCTTCTGGTCGGCGCATGGCCGATCCTGCAACTTGCGCTCCATGGGTATGAGGCCATCCAAGAACTCATTGCAGCGCGAATTGATCGATCGGTTCAGCCCGGCGGAGGGGATTGGCCACCGTGGGTTGGGGGACGTTCTGGGTATCGTCTTTCGGGATGAGCCTTTCCTGAGACTCGGGGCGATCATCGGTCTTTTCGTCTTGCCCGGATTGATGAAGGAGCCGCGCATCTGGGGCTTTACCGTGCTTACGGTGGCCTACATCGTGCTGGTGGTTACCGCAGGCGGTGCGATCTATCCGCGCTACACGCTGAACTTCCTGCCGATGTTCAGCGCCATCCTGGCGATCTGGATCTTCCAGGCGCCTTGGACGATGCGCCGCAAGTGGATCGTCACGGGGATCATCTCTGCCCTCATGTTCGGGCCGATTTCATTTGCGAGCAGGGACACCAACCCGGCACCTGAGATGCTTGCGGCAGTCGGGGCGCAGTTGCGGCCAGAGGACGTGCTTCTGGTCTGCGCGTGGGCGCCGCCGGTCGTCGCTCCGGGTGCGGTCTCGTACTACGCCTCCAACGGGCGCCCCTTCGTGTATCTGCGCGATCCCGCGGAAATCGAGGCCCATGCGGCCGAGATCGAGGGGAGACCGATCCGGGGCCTGTGCTCGGAGACTGAACTTGCGGCCATTCGATCAGCGTTCGTGGATGTGACACCGGTGGAGACGTTGGGGGAAGGCTACGTTCACTTCGTCGCGCGGCGGTAGCTGTGGGATGTTGCGCGACAGCGCCTCTTTGGAGGTGTGCATCGAGATAAACGGTTCTGCGGGCGAGGAATTCCGTCGGGCCAGATTGCCCTGAATGCGCTGCGACACGTTTTGATCCGCGCTGCGATGGCAAGACCGGCGCACAGCCCGGCAGGTGTGGCAATTCGTCAGGATGCAGCTTTGCGATTGGAGCTTCTCGTCCACTCTGCAACGGAAATGTGCAGGTACACAGTCCCGAAACGACTGGCGGTCCGCAGGGGACTGCCGTCCAACCTTCTCTGGGCGCTGGAGCCGGCTAATTGGGCCCCGGCGTGAAGAATTCGAAGGTCTTCTCATGATGACCATTGAGGCATCGCACCCTGATCGGGGGTAACATATCTTGGTCGGATAGCTCATAAGCCATGTCGTCCGCTAAGGCGATGTCAGTCAGAGGGCCGTAGGCGACATCGATGAACGCGAAATCGGATCTGCGAAAGGCATAGGTTTCGAGGACGCGACTGTACTGCGGAAGATCGTGACGCCAGGGGTATTCAATGGTCAACAGGATCGTACTGGTTTCGCAGTAGCGCAGCCATGCCAACTGAAACGGTCTGGGATCGTTGACGCCTTGGCCATCAAATTCATTGCGGCGTTGGAAACCGGTTTTGATATTTCGCAGCGTGATCGCGAAACGAGTATCTTCGTCAACCGGGTCCAGCACGATGCTAAGGTCTCCGCTCACGACATTCCGTTCAAGAAGCGTGTTGCGATAAATCACTTCTTGGGCGACAGCACTGTTGTCGAATAATGAACACATAATAGAGATCGACAGGAAGATTCTCATTCCGCATCCTCAAACCGGGGACGAGAAACGGAAAATCGACAAATACCGTCGACTAGCGCGCCATCTCGAATTCCGCGCATGAGTTCCTGACGGGCTGCGCGGCTTTCAGTGTACCGGTTGATCCGATCTGTGATCGAGGTCTGTGGCATCATCTGTAAGGCCAGCGTCTGCCAATGCTGGCAAGCCGCGCTCAAGCCAGAAGAACACTGCTGATCTAACGGCATCGACCGGCTCGGCGGCGCGATCAGGATCGGCCTCAAAAATCAAGCCCTTCTCTGAAGTTGCGCTCGTGCCAGTCATTGAACTCACGGTAGTTCCCACGCCCGGTCAACTGAAGAAGTCCGCGCCCACGAAAGGTCCAACCGTCACCGCTGGCCGCGTCGCCATTCCCGTTGCGGTTTGCAAGAGCCAAGTTTGCAATTGTTTCCTGATCTGCAGGGTGCTCATCGGTCCAACCGAAGAGATCCGCCTGATCTGGATTGTCCCTAAAGAAGCTGTAGGTTCCAATCAAGCCCCGCGGATTGTAGTTGAAACCCTCGACAAGTCGAGCGTCGCTTCCAGCTTCTTGGCGCATTTGGGCAAGGAAGTAAATCAAGCGCGCTCTTGTGTCGAGCTGCCCTGAAACGATCCGACGGTCCAACTCTTTTGCAATTTCGGCAAGCCGATCCGCTGGCGCATCAGGAAACACAGCAGACAGTCGATCACCCGTCAGAATGTCGCACACCGCGGCTTCGGGTATACTGGCCTGTTCAATGATCGGTTCCGCAGTGCATCGACAGCTCCACCCTTCATCCGGATGCCCGCCTTCAGGAGGATCTGACCACGAAAAGACTCGGTCGTCATACTCCGCATGGGAAGCGCGAACCCTCGAGTTGCGTCGCGGCTTCGCCAAGTGTACCTTTCGACCTGAAGAGCTTCCGTCTGGAAGAAGCCGTTCAGTATCTCTGCATAACGAGCAATGATCGAGGTTATGAGCGGGTCGTTCGGGTTCACGACCACCCCGATTTCGGTCAAACGGTCTGCAACCTCGCGCCGAAGTTGGTCACGGATCGGCGCCAAATCTGCTGAGCACTGATGTCGACTTAGACGCCGTCGGGAAGGGAACGGTTCAGGCGGCCTACCGCTGCGGCGAGCGCATCATCGATCATGCTGTCGAGGAGTCGGTCAGGGCACAACCGAAAACTTTGCTTCCAAATCAGCAAGGCCATTCAACACCAACACGAAGGTGCTTTGCCGCCTGACCTGATCCAGGTTGCGAATTTGCTCTCGTGCCGCATTCCGCCAACGCCCCCGGAATATGCGGCCATCGGACACGCTCGTAGTCAAGGAGTCGCTAACGCTCGGATCGCACCCTTTGGAGCGAGAGACAGTTGGATCAGGTCGCGATGGCGGAGAGACAGGGATTCGAACCCTGGGTGGGCGCAAACCCACAACGGTTTTCGAGACCGCCCCGTTCGACCGCTCCGGCACCTCTCCGCGTCGGTGGTCATCGTGGGAGCGGCATGTAGATCAGGCATTGCGGTGTTGCAAGCCCTAACGAGGGCGGTGGCGCCGCGCGCGGGGCGAAATCGTGCCGCCGTCGGTCCGGCCGTCTTGGCATCGCGTCACGAAGGCCCTAGGTCTGGTCCGTCATCAGATGCGTTGTCGCTCGCAGGATCTTGCCATGTCATTCCGTTTCCTCGCCGCCAGGGTGCTGGCGTTGTCGCTTGCTTTGGCGTCGCCAGTCGTCGCGCAGACTGCGACCCCAGCCGATGTCGCCGCCGCCCTGCGCCTGCCCGAGACGATCGGGGTGATGCAGGAAGAGGGCATCGCCTATGGCGAGGATCTGGAGGCGGAACTCTTTCCCGGCGCGGGCGGTGCCCGATGGGACGGCATCGTGGCGCTGATCTATGACCGGGCCACCATGGAAGAGCGGTTCATGGCGACCTTCTCCGATCTGCTGGCGCAGCCGGGCGGGGACCTTGACGGCATCACTGCGTTCTTCGGCTCGGAGCGTGGTCAGCGCATCCTGAGCCTCGAGATCGAGGCGCGCCGCGCGCTGCTCGACGAAAGCGTCGAGGAAGCCGCGCAGGTCGCCGTGCAGGAGCTGGAGGCCGAGCGCGACCCGCGCTTCGCCCTGCTGGAGCAGTTCGCCGAGGCCAATGATCTGGTGGAGGAAAATGTCTCGGGCGCGTTGAACGCCAACCTCGCTTTCTACAAGGGCATGTCCGACGGCGGCGCGTTTCGCGGGGCCGAGATGTCCGAAGAGGAAATGCTGTCGGAAGTCTGGTCGCAGGAGGAGGATATCCGGGCCGAGACGGTGGCCTGGCTCTACCCGTATCTGATGCTGGCCTATGAGCCGCTGTCGGACGAGGATATGGCGGCCTACATCGCGTTCTCCGAATCCGAGGCGGGTGCCACGATGAACAGGGCGCTGTTTGCGGCCTATGACGCCTTGTTCCAGACGATCTCTCACGACCTGGGCCGTGCGGCGGCGGAAATGCTGTCGGGGCAGGATATCTGAGGGCGCCGGGCGCTTGACAACCGGGGCGCGTTCCCCGATATGGGCGCATCTCCGGTCGGGTTCTGCCCTGCCGGGGCTTTTTGTTTCATATCGTCCCCTGGCGGGGGCGCGCTGTCCGAGGCGAAGGGAAACGCCGGTTGATGCCGGGGCCACAGGACGCGGTTAGGGAAAAGGAAAGACCCATGTTCGCGGTCCTGAAGACAGGCGGCAAGCAGTACCGGGTGCAGGCGGGCGACGTTCTGCGCGTGGAAAAGCTCGATGCCATCGCTGGTGCGAAGATCCAGTTCAACGACATTCTGATGGTGGGTGGCGAAACCCTGACCGTCGGTGCCCCGATGGTTGCCGGCGCCGCCGTGCAGGCCGAGGTGATCGACCAGATCAAGGGTGAAAAGGTCATTCACTACGTCAAGCGCCGCCGGAAGCATTCCAGCCAGCGCACCAAGGGCCACCGCCAGCACCTGACGCTGGTGCGCGTGACCGACATCCTCGCCTCGGGTGCCGAGAAGAGCGGCGTCGCCGCCGCCACCAACACGGCCCATGCGCGCCGCGCCGCGCATTCGACCGAAGCCGCGGCCCCCGTGGCCGCCGAGGCCCCCGCGAAACCGAAGCGTGCCCCCAAGGCCGCTGCTGCCCCGAAGGAGTAACGACAGATGGCACACAAGAAGGCAGGCGGTTCATCCCGCAACGGCCGCGACTCGGCTGGCCGTCGTCTCGGCGTGAAGCTCTATGGTGGCCAGGCGGCTGCGCCGGGCAACATCATCGTGCGCCAGCGCGGGACCACCTGGTTCCCGGGCGAGGGCGTGGGCATGGGCACCGACCACACGATCTTTGCCGTGGTCGAGGGCCGCGTCCACTTCAAGAAGGGCATGAAGGGCCGCACCTTCATTTCCGTCCTCCCCGTGGCGGAGGCCGCCGAGTAAGCCGACCTTTACGGAACGTGAGGTAGGGGGATCGGCGAGAAGGCCGGTCCCCCTTTCCATTTCCGGCGATGATTTGGCAAAGCCATCGGCTTGCTGACATGCCATCGCCATCTTGGGGGGATAAACAGCCGGTTCGGGCCAGTCGGCCCGATCCTTTCGTTGGAACCGGTCGCTGCCGGTTCTGCATGCGCTTCGAAGGAGGGAAGCCATGACGCTTGACCTGACGGCCGCCGCAAAGGCCGCGCCGCTGCCCGTTGCAGAGATTTCCGCAGGACGCCTTGTGCTGCGCCCCGTGCGCAAGTCGGATGCAGGCTTGTTCGCGATGTATGCGGGTGACCGGCGCGTGGCCGAGGGAACGCGGTCGATCCCGCACCCCTTGCCGCCGGGCGCTGCCGAGGCCTATGTCGCGCGCGATGATCGCGGGTGGCAGCGGCGAGACGGCCTGGGTCATGGATGGCTCTGCCGCGGGTCTGGCCGAGGTGCTGGGGGTGATCTCGCTCAAGCAGATGGATCGCGGGCAGTCCGAGATCGGCTACTGGGTCGCGCCCGCCTTCTGGAATGCGGGCTTCGCGTCCGAAGCCGTGCGGTCGCTGGTGCAGGCCAATCCGCTGGGGTCGCGCACGATCTTTGCCGAGGTGTTCCAGGACAATCCCGGTTCGGCGCGCGTGCTGACCAACTGCGGATTCGAGTATATCGGCGATGCGGAAAGCTTCAGCGTGGCGCGCAATGCGCGCGTGGCGACATGGACCTATCTGAAGAAACTCGATTGAGACTTCCCCTGCCTTTGCGGTAGGGGAACAGTCAAGCCCCGACCGTGAAGGATTGCCGCGATGAAGTTCCTCGACCTGGCCAAGGTCTATATCCGCTCGGGCGGCGGCGGCGGCGGCTGCGTGTCGCTTCCGGCGTGAGAAGTTCATCGAGTTCGGCGGACCCGATGGCGGTGACGGCGGCAACGGCGGTTCGGTCTGGGCCGAGGCGGTCGACGGGCTGAACACGCTGATCGACTTTCGCTACCAGCAGCATTTCTTCGCCAAGAACGGCCAGCCCGGCATGGGCAGCCAGCGCACCGGCAAGACGGGCGACGACATCGTGCTGAAGGTGCCCGTCGGGACCGAGATCCTCGACGAGGACGAGGAGACCGTGATCGCCGACCTGACCCATGTCGGCCAGCGCGTCTTGCTGGCCAAGGGCGGCAACGGCGGCTGGGGCAACCTGCAGTTCAAGTCCTCGACCAACCGCGCGCCCAGCCGCGCCAATCCGGGGCAGGACGGGGTCGAGCGCACGATCTGGCTGCGCCTGAAGCTGATCGCGGATGCGGGGCTTGTGGGCCTGCCGAACGCCGGCAAGTCCACCTTCCTTGCCGCGACGTCGAACGCCCGGCCCAAGATCGCGGATTATCCCTTCACCACGCTTGTCCCGAACCTGGGTGTCGTCGGCATCGACGGGCATGAATTCGTCATGGCCGACATTCCCGGCCTGATCGAAGGCGCGAGCGAGGGGCGGGGCCTGGGCGACCAGTTCCTGGCCCATGTGGAACGCTGCAAGGTGCTGCTGCATCTGGTCGACGGCACGTCCAGCACGATCACCAAGGATTACCGCACCATCGTGACCGAGCTGGAGGCCTATTCGCGCGCCTTGGCTGACAAGCCGCGCATCACGGCGCTGAACAAGATCGACGCGATGGATGCCAAGACGCTGGCCACCCGCCGCAAGGCGCTGGAAAAGGCGTCGGGCGGGCGTGTGTTCGCTGATCTCGGGCGTGTCGGGCAAGGGCCTGCCCGACGTGCTGCGCGCGCTTTTCGCCGAGATCACGGCGAGAGCGCGCGGAGGTTGTGGAGGACGCGCCGTGGCAGCCCTGACGCCTCTCACTGCGCCCGATATCCGCGACGGCGAAGCGGCTGGTCGTCAAGATCGGCTCGGCCCTGCTGGTGGACCAGGTGACGGGGCTGAAGTTCGACTGGCTGACGGCGCTGGCCGAAGACGTGGCCGATGCCCGCAAGGCGCGCGGCTGCGATGTGGTGCTGGTGTCGTCCGGCTCCATCGCGCTGGGGCGCAAGGTGCTGGGGCTGGCGACCGGACGCGCTGACGCTGGAGCAGAGCCAGGCGGCGGCGGCCGTCGGCCAGATCCGGCTGGCGCGCGCCTATGAAGAGGTGCTGGCACCGCACGGGATCACGACCGGGCAGGTTCTGGTGACGCTGGAGGATACCGAGGACCGCCGCCGCTACCTGAACAGCCGCGCCACGATGGAGACGCTGCTGGGTCTGGGCGTGGTGCCCATCGTGAACGAGAACGACACGGTGGCGACGGACGAGATCCGCTATGGCGACAACGACCGTCTGGCGGCCCAGATCGCGGTGACGGTGGGGGCGGACCAGTTGGTGCTTCTGTCGGACGTGGACGGCTTCTACTCGGCCAACCCGAAGGAGGACCCGGCCGCGCAGCGGTTCGACCTGGTCGAGACGATCACGCCGGAGATCGAGGCGATGGCGGGCGATGCGATCTCGGGTGTGTCGAAGGGTGGCATGAAGACCAAGCTGATGGCGGCCAAGATCGCCGTGGCGGGGGGCTGTGCCATGGCGATCATGGAGGGGTCCGTGCTGCGGCCCTTGGCGGCGCTGGCGGACGGGGCGCACCGGACGTGGTTCGTCGCGCAGGGCGACCCGCAGGTGGCGCGGAAACGCTGGATCAACGCGATGAAGCCGCGCGGCGAGATCGTGGTGGATGCGGGGGCGGTCGCGGCGCTGCGCGCGGGCAAGTCGCTGCTTCCCGCCGGGGTGGCGGCGGTGACCGGCAGTTTCGGCCGGGGCGATCCGGTGGCGATCCTGTCGGACCGTCGGGCGAGAGCCTCGGCAAGGGGCTGGTGCGATACACGGCGGGCGAGGCCAAGGCCATCGCCGGGCATCGGTCGGCCGAGATCGAGGCGATCCTCGGCTATGCCGGGCGGGCGGCGCTCATTCACCGCGACGACATGGTGGTGTGACGGCGGCGGCTGACGGAACGTGGGGAAGGCGGGACGGGCGATGGACGGCGGAGCGGTATCGGGCGAGATGGAGCGGATCGGGCAGGCGGCCCGTGCCGCGGCGATGGAGCTGGCCTATGCCAGCGCCGAGCGCAAGCATGCAGCGCTGATCGGGGCGGCCGAAGCGGTCTGGGCGCAGCGGTGGGCGATCATCGACGCCAATGCCGAGGATCAGGTCTACGGCGAGGAAAAGGGCCTGAGCCCGGCGATGATGGACCGCCTGCGGCTGGACGAGGGCCGCGTGCGCGGGATCGTCGACGGGCTGCGCGCCGTGGCCGAGCAAAAGGACCCGGTGGGCGAGGTCATCGCCGAATGGGACATGCCGAGCGGGCTGAACATCCGCCGCGTCCGCACACCGCTTGGCGTGATCGGCGTGATCTACGAAAGCCGCCCCAATGTGACGGCGGATGCCGGGGCGCTGTGCCTCAAATCGGGCAATGCGGTGATCCTGCGGGGCGGGTCGGAAAGCTTCCATTCCTCGACCGCGATCCATGCCTGTCTGGTGCAGGGCCTGCGGCAGGCGGGCCTGCCCGAGGCGGCGATCCAGCTTGTGCCGACGCGCGACCGCGAGATGGTCAGCGCCATGCTGCGGGCGGTGGAGCATATCGACGTCATCGTCCCGCGCGGCGGCAAGGGTCTGGTGGGCCTTGTCCAGCGCGAGGCGCGGGTGCCGGTCTTTGCGCATCTGGAGGGTATCTGCCACGTCTATGCCGACCGCGACGCGGACCTGGAAAAGGCGCGGCGGGTCGTGCTGAACGCCAAGACCCGCCGCACCGGCATCTGCGGGTCGGCCGAGTGCCTGCTGATCGACTGGCAGTTCTACACCAAGCACGGTGCGGTGCTGATCGAGGATCTGCTGAAAGCTGGCGTCGAGGTCCGGACCGAGGGCGAACTGCTGAAGGTGCCCGGCACGGTTCAGGCTGCGCCCGAGGATTTCGGGCGCGAATTCCTCGACATGATCATCGCGGCGAAGCTGGTGGACGGGGTGGACGAGGCGATTGCCCACATCCGCCGCTACGGCAGCCAGCACACCGAGGCGATCCTGACCGAGAATGACGCGACCGCCGAGCGGTTCTTCCAGCGGCTCGACAGCGCGATCCTGCTTCGCAACGCCTCGACCCAGTTCGCCGATGGCGGCGAGTTCGGGATGGGGGCCGAGATCGGCATCGCCACCGGCAAGCTGCACGCACGCGGCCCCGTGGGGGCCGAGCAGCTGACAAGCTTCAAGTATCTCGTGACCGGCGACGGGACGATCCGCAGCCTGACGACTGGTCCGCTCAGTCAGCCGGGGTCAGCCGCGCGCTGAGGTCGTGCAAAGCATCGAGAAGCTTGTCCATCTGCTCGGGCGGCAGTTTCAGCGCGTTCGAGACGCAGGCAGGCACGTCGGCGGCAAGGCCCGTCAGGCTGCGGCCCTGTTCGGTCAGCCGGATGCGCACCTGCCGTTCATCGCCGGTGTCGCGCGTCCGTTCCAGATGCCCCATCGCCTCGAGCCGTTTCAGAAGCGGCGTCAGGGTGTTGGACTCGAGGTGCAGCTTCTGGCCGATGTCCTTCACGGTCTGGTCGTCCTTCGCGCCGAGTGTCAGCATGACCAGGTATTGCGGGTAGGTCAGGCCAAGCTCGCTGAGAAGCGGGCGGTAGAACTGGTTGAAGGCCAGACCCGCCGAATAGACCGCAAAGCAGAGCAGATCGTCGACGCTGGGGGCAGGGGGCTTGGCCGGGGCTGTCATGGGTCGCCTGTTACAGAAGATATGTCGCGTGACACATAGATAGGTCGCACACGATGCGCTCGCAAGCGATTGACACTTTGGTCGCAGTCCGTCATATAGATCGCGTGCGATTAAATCGAGTGCGATTGTATATTTCTCAAACTGGCAGGAGCCGACATGAGCCCGTTGCGTTCAATGTCCGGCCTGACGCGCCGCGAGGCGCTGGCCGCCGGAACTGCACTGGGGGCGATGATCGCCCTCGGCCAAGCATCGTTTGCCGAAACCTCAACCCAAGGAGCTTTGAAGATGGGAACTGTTGTTACCAAGGATGGAACCGAGATCTTCTACAAGGACTGGGGCTCGGGTCAGCCCATCGTGTTCTCGCATGGCTGGCCTCTGTCGTCGGATGCCTGGGACGCGCAGATGCTGTTCTTCGGCCAGAACGGCTTTCGGGTGATCGCCCATGACCGGCGCGGGCATGGCCGTTCGGGCCAGCCCTGGGGCGGCAATGACATGGATACCTATGCCGACGACCTTGCGGCGGTGATGGACGCGCTGGACCTGCGCGATGCCGTGTTGGTGGGCCATTCGACCGGCGGCGGCGAGGTTGCGCATTATGTCGGCCGTCATGGCACGGCGCGCGTGGCCAAGGTGGTGCTGGTGGGCGCGGTTCCGCCGCTGATGCTGAAGACCGAGGCGAACCCCGAGGGCGCGCCCCTGTCGGTGTTCGACGGCATCCGCGCCGGTGTTGCCGCCAACCGCTCGCAGTTCTACCGCGACCTGACGGTGCCCTTCTATGGCCTGAACCGTGACGGTGCCGCGCCGCAGCAGGGTTTGCAGGAAACGTTCTGGCTGATGGGGATGCAGGGCGGGATCAAGGGGCAGTTCGACTGCATCCATGAGTTCTCGGAGGTCGACTATACCGAGGATCTGAAGCGCATCGACGTGCCTGCGCTGTTCATCCATGGCAGCGACGACCAGATCGTGGCGATTGCCGCAGCGGCCGAGAAGGCCGCCAAGATCGCGCCGCAGGGCAAGCTCAGCGTCTGGCAGGGCGGGCAGCACGGTCTGGCGCAGATCGAGCCGGACCGCTTCAACGCCGAGGTGTTGGCCTTTATCCGCGGCTGACGACAGTTTCGGCGCACCGGGCAGGTTTCGCTTGCCCGGTGCCTGCCGGATGCACGACAGATGGAGGGGGCGGTTTGCCTCTGGAGGATGTCGCGCGATGCGGATTGCGGTTCTGCTGGTGGGAATGATGCTGGCGGGTGCGGCGCAGGCCGAGTCACTCGGCGACAAGTTGAGGGCCGGAACGCAGAAGGCGGGGCAGGCGGTGAAGAACACCGCCAACCGCGTGGGCGAGACGGTCGACTCGACCGTGGAGCTTGCCAAGAAGGACCCCACGCCGGAGGTGACGCGGGCCAAGCTTGACCGGATGGCGGACGAGACCTTGTCCAAGCTTTTCGCCACCAATCCCGCGGCGCGCGACCAGTTCGACATCAGTGCAGGCTATGCGGTGTTCGACACGCGCCGGGCCGCGCTGTTCGGGGCGGTTGCCGGGTTCGGCAAGGGGGTGGCGGTGTCGAACGTCACCGGTGCCCGGACCTACATGAACATGGGGACGGGGGGCGTCGGCCTCGCCTTCGGGTTCGGCGGGTTCGAAAGCCAGGTGGTGATCCTGTTCCAGGACGAGCCCGGCTTTCAGCGTTTCGTGACCCAAGGCTATGACGCGACGGCGCAGGCGGCGGCGCGTGCCGGCGAGGGCAAGGCCGAAGAGACGCTGCGGTTCTATGACGGGCGGTCGATCTTCGTCCTTGGCCGCAATGGCTGGCGGGTCAGCGCGACGGCGGCGGGCACGAAATACTGGGCCGCGCCCGACCTCAACTAGGCAGGGTGGATCGCGTCGCCGGGAACGATCGTCCCGCCCTCGATGATCCGGGCGTTCAGGCCCGAGCGGTGTTCCATCAGGTCGCAGACCGCCTTGCCGGTGATCATGTCGAGGTAGCGGCAGGGCGTGTTCAGGCGACCGCCCTCCAGCAGGACAGCACCGACGCGGAAGCGCCTGCCGACCAGATGGTTCAGGGGCACGTCCCGGGTCGTCAGATTGCGGCGGTGTTCGTCGGCTGTCAGCGTGATCTGGTGGTCACGTTCCAGGGCGATCAGGTTTCCTCCTCGATCAACGTGACCTCGCGGATGTCGGGAAAGGGCGAATAGGTGCCCGTCCCCAGCAGGTAACGGTCGCCCTCGATGCCCGCGCCTGCGATCAGGCGGGCGGCAGGGTGCGCCTGCATCGGCGCGCGCGCCTCGGGGCAGGTGTGGATGTGAAGAAGCGTGCCGTGCCACATAGACGTGTCTCCCGCAGGGGCGGTCCGACGATCCGGGCGCGGCGGCCGGAAGTCAAGGTTGCGGCGGCAGGCGCGATGAGAGGGTGCCATCCGTGTTTGGGACCGCTCCGCAGCTTCCCGGCAGTTGGTTCAGAACGCCATCCGTATCTCGGTGTCGGTGACCTGCGCCGTCAGGCGGCGGGACTGGGCGGCGGCCTCATCCGGCAGGATCGCGAAATGGACGAGGGCGGGGGTGATGGCGACGTCCGTATCCGGCTCGGTCAGCGCCGCCCAGAGGGAAGGATCGCGCTTCAGGCGGGGCGCCTGCCCGGTCACGGTCCAGTCGGACCCGGTCTGAACCACGCCAACCTGACCGCCCCAGGGCATCGCCGTCTCGAGGCACTGGATGCAGAGGAGAGCGAGCTTCGCCTCGCGGCGGGCGAACTCGCCGTCGCTTTGCCATTCCACGCGAAGCCGGCTGCCCTTGGTCACTTCGGTCAGGATCGCCTGCACTTCGGACCGGGCGATCCGTGCATCGCCGCCCGCTGCCCCGAAGGCCACGCGGAAGAACCGGATGCGGGCATTGGCATTGGCGACGCTTTCCGAGATCAGGGCAAGCTCGGGGCTCTTGGCGCCGCCATCCATCAGCATAAGTTCCACACCATTGCCAATGGCGCCAATCGGGCTGATGAGGTCGTGGCAGATGCGAGAGCCGATGAGGGCGCTGAGATCGGGTCTGTCAGTCATGTATCCTCTGGACTGGAACGGAAAACGGGAATGAACGCGATACTCGAACCGGGAATGCTGGTGCGCCACCCGGACAGGCCGGATTGGGGCTTGGGTCAGGTCCAGTCGAATGTCGGCGGCCGCATCACCGTGAATTTCGAGCACGCGGGCAAAGTCGTGATCGAAGGATCGCGGGTCGAACTGCTGCCGGTATTCGGCGGGTAGAAGGCGTTATAGGTCTGCAATCAAAACGCGATCAACTGTAGATTGCACGGTTTTGAATGAGACGGGCCGCTGTTGCAAAAGCGCCCGCCAATGCCTACACCCGCTCCAGACCTGCGCGGCTTAGGCAGCGCCGACCCAAGGCCAGGGACACGTGTTCGCCCCGATGATCCCCGACGATCCCCATCTGGTGCTGCGCCTTGCAAGGGACGCGCGCGACCTGCGGGCCGCGCAACGCCTGCGCTACCGGGTCTTCGTCGAGGAACTGGGGGGCAATGGCCCGCTGGTCGACCATGCCGCGCGGCTTGAGATTGATGCCTTCGATCCGGTTTTCGATCATCTGCTGCTGATCGACACGCGCCGCGACGGCGAGGCGCTGGACGATGTGGTCGGCGTCTACCGCCTGCTGCCCGGGGACCGGCTGGGTCCGGGCGACCGCTTCTACTCGGAAACGGAATACGATCTGACGGCGCTGCGCGCTTCGGGGCGGCGCTTGCTGGAACTGGGGCGATCCTGCGTGGATGTCGAGCATCGGGGCGGCACGGCGATGTTCCGTCTGTGGAACGCGCTGGCCGACTATGTGCTGGAACGCGGGATCGAGGTTCTGTTCGGGGTGGCGAGCTTTCATGGCACCGATGCGCGCCAGCTTGCGATGCCGCTGGCTTACCTGCATCACAATCACCTTGCCCCGCCCGAATTGCGGGTGCGGGCGCAGCCCGATCATTTCCAGCGGATGGATCTGGTTGCAGCCGACAAGATCGACCGGCGCGCGGCGATGGTGGCGACGCCCGCGTTGATCAAGGCTTACCTCCGGCTTGGCGGTTTCGTGGGTGAGGGGGCGTGGATCGATCACGACTTCAACACGACCGACGTCTGCCTTGTCATGGATACGGCGCGGATGTCAGACAAGCACCGCGACTTCTACGTGCGCAAGTACGGCCAGGCGGAATGAGCGGGGAAGGCTGGCTCCACAGCCAGATGGATCTGCCGCGCATCGGCCCGGCGGGGTGGGTCCGGGTCGTGGTGCGGGGCGCACCGCTGGCGGTGGTGATCTATGGCGGGCTGGCGTTGCTGCTTCTGGTGCGTCTTGTCGAGCGACCGATCTGCGGAATGGATCGCCCGGTCAGCCCGTGGATCACCCAAGGGGTCTGTCGCGCGGCAGTGTGGTTGCTGGGTTTGCGGCTGGTGGTTCGGGGCCAGCCGATGCGCGGCCGGGGCGCTGTGGTGGCGAACCACGCGTCATGGCTCGACATCTTCGTGCTCAATGCGGTTGACCGGGTCTACTTCGTGTCGAAGGCCGAAGTCGCGGGCTGGGCCGGGATCGGCTGGCTGGCGCGGGCAACCGGCACGGTCTTCATCACGCGCAAGGGCGCCGAGGCGCGCGAGCAGCAACGCCTTTTCGAGGCGCGGCTTCGGGCCGGGCATCGCCTGTGCTTCTTCCCCGAGGGCACCAGCACCGACTCGCGGCGGATTTTGCCTTTCAAGTCAACGCTCTTCGCTGCCTTCTTCACGCATGGAATGGAGCATGTCGTCCAGCTTCAGCCGGTGACGGTCGTCTATCGCCCGGCCCCAGGCATGGACGTGCGGTTCTTCGGCTGGTGGGGCGAAATGGATTTTGCGCCGCATCTGCTGTCGGTCCTTGCCGCGCGCCGGGGTGGGGACGTGCAGGTGGTGCTGCACGAGCCACGACCAGCCGACGCGTTCAGCGACCGCAAGACGCTCGCGGCCTGGTGCGAGGCAACGGTGCGCGGGGCACATCCCGACGGGCAAGTAGCGCATGGCTGATCCTTCGGCGGGGATCATCGTGGCGGTGGGCCGGGACAGGCGCGGAAGGGCGTTGCCGCTGCGGGAGTCGGACCTTTTGGCAGGTGTGCGGTGTCTTGGGTTGCGAGGCCCCGGCCCGCGCCGGGGCGCGGTGAGGGCGAGCGCTCGTCAAGCTATCCGAGGGGGGCGAGCAGCGCCTTGAGCGCTGCGAGCGGGTCTTCTGCGTTCCAGATCTCCTCGCCCACGCCGAAGAAATCGGTGACGGGGCCGTATTTCGCGACCAGCGCCTCGGTCAGCGCGCCTTCGGCGACAACCGGCACTTCGATCGCTTCCGACCAGAACTCGAAAAGCTCGAACTCCACCTGGCTGCCATCGCCAAGCGGCGTGGCCCCGATCGGTCCGAAGGCGACATAGTCGGCTCCGGCCTCGCCCGCGTTCATCCCCTCGTGCCGCGAGGTGCGGCAGAAGGCGCCGACGATGGCGTCGCCGCCAAGCTCTTTCCGGGCGTGGCGGACGGTGCGCGCGCCGTCTGTCAGGTGCACGCCGTCGAGCCCGTGGCGCAGGGCGAGCGCGACATGGCCCTCGATGACGATGGCGACGTCGCGGGCATGGGCGATTTCGCGCAGCGCATCCGCCGCACGGGCCAGGCTGTCCTCGTCGCGGGTGGCGAGGGCGAGGCGGAGGCACGCGATGTCGGTTGCGTCGAGGACGCGGGCAAGGCGATCGGGGAACGTGTCGAGGTCGAACGCGGGCGGCGTTATGAGATAGGTCTGCGGGCGTTCGGTCTCGGCCATTCTGGGTTCCTTCGCGGCGGGGTGGCCCGTCCTAGCGCAGAACGAGGGGCTTGGCTATCGGGGGCCGTTCTTCGCGGCGGCCAGGGCAGGGGGGCTGTCTGCCCCCCTCTTGGCCTTGCGGCCAATTCACCCCCCGAGGATATTTGTGAACGGAAAATGTCGGGGTGGGGGAGCGCAGTTGTCAGGCGGGCAGGGGCGGCGTATCAGGCGCGGGTGTCCGCCACTCGGTTTTGTCCATGATCCCGCCCGCCTTCATCCTCGTGCGCCCGCAGATGGGCGAGAACATCGGTGCCGCCGCGCGCGCGATGCTGAACTTCGGGCTGGAGCGTCTGCGCGTCGTGGACCCCCGCGACGGGTGGCCCAACAGCAAGGCCATTGCGATGGCGAGCGGGGCGGGGCGGCTTCTGGAGCCGCCGCCCTATGCGGACGTGCCGGCGGCCGTCGCGGATTGCGACTATGTGTTCGCCACGACCGCCCGGGGCCGCGAACTCACCAAACCCGTGGTGACGCCGGAGCGGGCGATGGAGATGGCCCGCGCGCTGGCGGCCGAGGGCAAGCGGGTGGGCGTGCTGTTCGGTCCCGAGCGGGCGGGGCTGGAAAACGAGGACGTGGCGCTGGCGCAGGCGATCGTGACGGTTCCGGTAAACCCCGATTTCCCCTCGCTCAACCTTGCGCAATGCGTGCTGCTGATGGGCTATGAGTGGCGGCGCCAGACCGAGACGGTCCCGCCTGAGGTCATGGCGCTGGCCCGCACCGATTTCGCGACCGGCATCGAGCGCGAGAAACTGGGCGATCACTTCGAGGAGCGGCTGGAGGCGGCGGGCTTCTTCTTTCCGCCGCACAAGGCCGACGGAATGAAGCTTGCCTTGCGCAACATGTGGGGTCGGCTGAACCTGACCCGGGCCGATGTCCAGACGCTGCACGGCATGCTGCGCCAGATCGCGTGGAAGCTGGGTCGGGACGACCGCGACTAGGGTTTCGCGGCGGCGGGCCAGTTGGCATCGGCGCGGCTGATATTGCCGGGGATGTCGTCTTCCCACCGGCTCTGCACGCGGCGCGAATAGTTCAGGTAGAGCCTGCCGTCCACGATCCGCCAGGCTTCGGGGTCTATCGGGGCAGTGTAGCCCTCGGCCATGGCCCAGGCACAATAGCCGCCATATTGCGGGGCGAAGGCGGCGGGGTCGGCGCGGAAGGCCTCCCGGTTCGCTTCGGTCGCGAAGAGCCAGCGCACCCCGTCCCAGTCGAGCGCGATGGCCGGATCGCCGGGGCGGGGCACACCTTCGGTGAAGTAGGCGACGGGATCGTGCCCGGCCAGGGCCATGCCCCCGTCGGCGAGCCAGGGTTGCGCCAGCGAGAGGCCAGGCAGGACTGCCGCGCCGAGCGCGAGGCAGAAAAGCTGGCGGCGGGTCGGGGTCATGGCGGCCTCCTGGTCTAGCGCGTGTCGTGTCGCGTGCAGGCTTGCACAGGCCGCGATCCCGCTCCAGACACGGTTTGGCGAACGCGGTGTGATCGGGGTTGCGGCCAAGTGCCCGGCGGGCCTTGAAGCGCTTCCGGCGGCGGCCTAGTGTCCGGCGCGACGAGAGGGAACCCTGATGGCAGGCAAGCGCAGCATCTTCGAGGAGGTCGGAACCACGACCAAGGCGGGACCCGTGGTGACGGGCGCGATCGACCGCGGCAACCGGGGCGCGCGTGGCGCGGTCCGGGTCTGGCTGATCGTGCTGTTCGCGCTGGTGGCTTTGATGATCGCGGTCGGCGGCGCAACACGGCTGACCAACTCCGGCCTTGCGATCACGGAATGGCGGCCCGTTACCGGCGCGCTGCCCCCGATGGATGCGGCAAGCTGGCAGGAGGAGTTCGACAAGTATCGCGCGATTCCGGAATACCAGTTGCAGAACAAGGGCATGACGCTCGATGCCTTCAAGTCCATCTACTGGTGGGAATGGGGGCATCGCCAGCTTGGGCGGGTGATCGGGCTGGTCTGGGCGGTGGGCTTCCTGGGATTTCTGGTGGCACGGCGCATTCCCGTGGGCTGGACCGGGCGGCTTTTGCTGCTTGGTGCCCTGGGTGGGGCACAGGGGGCGATCGGCTGGTGGATGGTGTCGTCGGGCCTGTCGGGCGATAGGCTTGACGTGGCGTCCTACAGGCTGGCCACGCATCTTGGGCTTGCCTTCGTGATCCTGGGGTTCATCGCCTGGTATGTGCTGCTGCTCGGTCGAAGCGAGGCCGAGTTGCTGCAGGCGCGGCGCGGCCGCGAGGCGAAGCTGTTCGGGCTGTCGACGGGGCTGATGCACTTCGCCTTCCTGCAGATCCTGCTCGGTGCCCTGGTCGCGGGGATCGATGCCGGGCGTGGCTTTCCGACCTGGCCCGACATGAACGGCCAGTTTTTTCCGGCGGATGCGTTCTATGTGCCGGGACGCCCCGCCTGGGCCGCGTTCTTCGAGAATCCGGGGCTGGTCCAGTTCATCCACCGCATGTCCGGCTATCTGCTGTTCGCGTTCGCCGTGGTGGTCTGGTTGCGGGGCCGCGCTTCGGCCTATCAGGCAACGCGGCGCGCCTTCAACATGGTGATGGGGATGGTGGTGCTACAGGTCGCAATCGGCATCTGGACCGTGCTGACGGCGGCAAGCCTGCATGTGGCGCTCACCCATCAGGTCGGCGCGGTGATCCTGTGGGTGCTGATCCTGCGCGCCCGCTATCTCAGCCAATATCCCCTGTCGGGGTCGATCCGGAAGGGGACGGCATGACGCCTTATGACGAGTTGATGGCCTTTCAGCGCCAGACAGAGGCGCTGGCGCAGGTTGCCGGGCGGCTGGGGTGGGATCAGGAGACCATGATGCCGCGCGGGGCGGCCGAGCAGCGCTCGGAAGAGATGGGCGCGATGGAGGGTATCCTGCATGCCCGCCGCACCGACCCGCGCATCGCCGAATGGCTCGCCGCAGCCGAACCGGCGGACGAGGTGGCCGAAGCGCAGATGCGCCATATCCGGCGCAGCCACGAGCGGATGGTCAAGGTGCCGGGACGCCTCGCGCAGGAAATCGCGCGCGTCACCTCGATGGCGCAGGGCATCTGGGCCGAAGCCCGGGCGAATGACGACGTGGCGGCCTTTCTGCCGGTGCTTGGCGAAGTCATCGCGCTGCGTCGCGAGGAGGCATCCTGCCTGGCGCAGGGGGGCGACCTTTATGATGCGCTGATCGACGATTACGAGCCGGGGGCGACCGCCGAGAGCCTTGGCGCGATGTTCGACCGGATGCGGCCGCGGCTGGTCGCGCTGCGCTCGGCCGTGCTCGGGGCTGCGGCGCAGCCTGTCCCGCTGCAGGGCCACTTCGGGGCCGAGGGCCAGATGCGGCTGGCGCGTGATCTGGCCACGGCCTTCGGCTACGACTGGGCGCGGGGACGGCTGGATGTCGCCGTGCATCCGTTTTCCTCGGGCTCCGGATCGGATGCGCGGATCACCACGCGGGTGGTCGAGACGGAGCCTTTCAACTGCATCTATTCGACGATCCACGAGGTCGGGCACGCCTGCTACGAGCTGGGCATCGATCCCGACTTCGCCCTCACGCCGCTCGGTGCGGGCGTGTCGATGGGGGTTCACGAAAGCCAGAGCCGGATCTACGAAAACCAGCTGGGGCGCAGCCGGGCCTTCACCGGCTGGCTGTTCGGCCAGATGAAGGAACGGTTCGGCCCCTTCGGCATCGACAGCGCCGAGGCCTTCTATGCGACGGTGAACCGGGTTCAGTCGGGCTATATCCGGACGGAAGCCGACGAGGTTCACTATAACCTCCACATCATGATGCGGTTCGATCTGGAACGCGCCCTGATCCGGGGCGATCTGGCCGTGGGCGATCTTGAACCGGCGTGGAACGACCGGTTCCTGTCGGACTTCGGCGTGCCGGTGGACCGGCCCGCGCATGGCATGCTGCAGGACGTGCACTGGTCCGTCGGCCTGTTCGGCTACTTCCCGACCTATTCGTTGGGCAATGTCTATGCGGGCTGCCTGCACAAGGCCCTGCGCGCGGCGGTGCCCGATCTTGACGACCAACTGGCACGCGGCGAGACGGCGGCGGCCACGGGATGGCTGCGCGAAAACCTGCAGCGGCATGGCGGCCTTTACCGGCCGCGCGAAGTGGTGGAGCGGGCCTGCGGATTTGCGCCCGAGCGAAGGGCCGCTCCTCGATTACCTCGAGGCGAAGTTCCGCGATCTCTATCGGCTGTGAGCCGGGCGGACGCGCGGGCGGTCTGGTTTCTGGCGACGGGCCAGATGCTGGGCTATGCGTGCTTCTACTATATCTTCGCGGCGCTGGTTCTCGTCTGGCATGACAGCCTCGGCTGGGACAAGGCCCTGCTGGCGATGGGTCCGACTCTGGCGATCCTGATCGCGGCGGCGCTCGCGCCCTTTGTCGGTCGGGCGGTCGATCGCGGGCAGGGGCCAGGACTGATGACGATGGGTGTCGTGATCGGCGCGGCGTCGCTTGCTACGCTTGCCGTCGCGCAGGCGCCATGGGTCTATCTGGCGGCATGGGCGGGGCTTGGCGTGACACAGGCGGCCTGTCTCTACGAGGTGTGTTTCGCCGTGCTGATCCGCCGCTTCGGGCTTGCCGCGCGGGGCGCCA
This sequence comes from uncultured Alphaproteobacteria bacterium, assembly GCA_963736565.1. Lineage (GTDB taxonomy): Bacteria > Pseudomonadota > Alphaproteobacteria > Rhodobacterales > Rhodobacteraceae > Aliitabrizicola. The sequence continues at coordinate 9,588 of CAVTOW010000004.1, read as the reverse complement.
TCACGCGGGTCACGCTGGTGGCGGGGCTGGCCTCGACCATTTCGTTCCCGGCGGCTGCGGTGCTGACCGTCCAGCTTGGCTGGCGCGGCGCGATCTGGGTCGGCGTCGCCGTCGCGCTGGTCGCGATCCTGCCGCTGCACTGGCTGGGCGCGCGCGCAATCGCGCGAGGGCCGAGCGAAGGGCGGCCCCATCCCGTGGCGGCCCCCCGCGCCGTCGAAATACTGGCGCGCCCTGGGTTCGTGCCGCTGGCGGTGTTGTTCTCGCTGATGAACCTCAATCACTGGATGCTGATCAGCTTCATGCTGCCGGTCTTCGCGGCGCAGGGACTCGCGCCGGGGCTCGCGGTCGCGGCGGCGTCCTGCATCGGTCCTGCGCAGGTGCTCGGGCGGCTGGCGCTGATGCGGTCGGAGGCGCGGGTGGGCACGGTGCGGGCGACGGTCTGGACGCTGGTTGCCGTGGTCGTGGCATCCGTCCTCCTGGCGCTCGCGGGGGCGGAGCCGTTGCTTGCCTTTGCCTTCGCGGCTGTGCAGGGGGCGGCGATGGGGGTGATGACGATCCTGCGGCCGGTCATCGTCGCCGACCGGCTGGGGTCGGGCACCTATGGAGCCATTGCCGGGATGATGTCGATCCCGACGCTGATCTCGACCGCCGCCGCACCATTGGTCGGCGCGCTCATCCTGTCGCTGGGGGGCGAGGCGCTGCTGATCGGGGTGGCGATGACGCTCGGGGTCGCGGCGCTGTTTCTGGGGCTGCGGATCACGCGGACAGCCTGAAGAGCGCTTGCCCCCATTTTCTGTTCACAAATATCCTCGGGGGGTGCGGGGGGCAGACGGCCCCCCGCTCACCGCTGCCAGTCGGGCGGGCGCTTTTCCAGGAAAGCGCTGATCCCTTCCTCGGTATCGCGCCACAGCATGTTCTCGACCATGACGCCCGCCGCATGGTCGTAGGCGGCCGCCAGCGGAAGCCCGAGCTGGTCGTAGAAGGCGCGCTTGCCGATCTTGACGGCGGCCCCGAGTTTCGAGGCCAGCAGCGCGGCCAGCGCCTGCGTCTCGTCGGCCAGCGCGTCCGGCGCGACCACGCGGTTGACGAGGCCGACTTCGCGCGCGCGGGCGGCGTCGATGAACTGGCCGGTCGTCAGCATCTCGAAGGCCACCTTCGCGGGCACGTTGCGGCTGAGCGCGACCATGGGTGTCGAGCAGAACAGCCCGATGTTCACGCCGTTCACGCCAAACCGCGTGCCTTCGGCGGCCACCGCCAGGTCGCAGGAGGCGACGAGTTGGCATCCTGCGGCGGTGGCGATGCCCTGGACCTCGGCAATCACCGGCTGGGGCAGGGCGGGGATGGCCTGCATCACGGCAGCGCAGCGGGCGAAGAGATCGGCGAAATAGGTGCGCCCCTTGTCTGGCGCGGTGCGGCCCGCCTGCATCTCCTTCAGGTCGTGGCCCGCACAGAACGCCTTGCCCGCGCCGCGCAGGATCACCACGCGGGTGTCGCGGTCCTGCGCGAGCCGCGCGAATTCGGCGGCCAGCGCGGCGAGCATGCCGTCCGACAGAGCGTTGAGGCTTTGCGGGCTGTTCAGCGTCAGCGTGGCGATGCCGCCCGCATCCTGTCTGAGAAGGATCGCTTCGGTCATGGACATTCCTTTCCTCGGCTGGAAGCTTAGGCGCGTGCAGGCAGGGAGGGAAGGGCATGGACGCAGTGATGAGCAAAGACGATCTGGCCGCTTTCCTTGCGCGCGAGTTTCCCGAGGCGCGGGGCATCTCGGTCGAGCGGGTCACGCAAGCGGGGCTTGTCGCGCGCATGGCGGTCGGGGAGGGCGATCTGCGCCCGGGCGGCACGATCTCGGGGCCCAGCATCTTCGCGCTGGCCGACGTGGCCGTCTACCTTGCCGTTTTGTCGCGGATCGGCCCGGTCGCGCTTGCGGTCACGACCAGTGCCACGATCGACTTCATGCGCAAGCCTGCCGCCGGGATGGACCTGCGCGCCGAGGTGCGGCTGTTGAAGCTGGGGCGGCAATTGGCCGTGGCGGATGCGTTGATCTATTCGGATGGCCCGCCCGATCCGGTGGCGCGGGCCAGCATGACCTTTTCAATCCCGCCCGCGCGGTAGGTCTCAGCGCTTGGCGTGGGCGAAGCGGCCGTCGATCTGCGCGCCGCTTTCGATCATCAGGGTGTCATAGTTCACTTCCGCCGCGACGATGGCCGAAGAGCGCAGGGTGAAGGACAGGCAGCTGACCTTGCCTTCCAGATGGCCACGCACCTCGACCGTTTCGGCGCGGACCGATCCCTTGACCTGCCCCTCGGCGCCGACGATCAGCGTCTGGGCCGAGATATCGCCCGTCACCTCGCCCAGAATCTCGACCGTGCCTGCCGAACTGAGGTCGCCCGAGAGGCGAATATCGGAGGCAAGAACGGTCCGCCCCCCCGGCACATTGGCGCGGTTCGGGCGGGTGCTGGTGTCGGTTTCGGCGGGTTTGGTGTTCATCCTTGGCTCCTGCGGCCGACGTGCTGCCCGTGTCGGTTCAGCGGGGATCAAGGCCGAACTGCCGCGCGAGGTCAAGCCCGCATGGAAGCCGGGGCGCATCATTGGGCGGCACACCGCTGTCGCAACGGATCGTGACAGTCGGCGGGCGCGGTGGTCTGATGCCCGCGGGAATCAGGGAGAGCGGACATGGACAGCGACTTCTTTCGACCGGTGTCGGGGGTCGATCTGCCGCGCTTCGCGGGCATCCCGACCTTCATGCGTCTGCCGCATGTCTCGCTGGACGACCCGCGCATCGCCGAGGTGCAGGTGGGCCTGATCGGCGCGCCCTGGGACGGGGGCACCACGAACCGCCCCGGCCCGCGCCACGGCCCGCGCCAGTTGCGCGACCTTTCGACCATGATCCGGGCGCAGAATGGCGTGACGAAGGTGCGCCCCTTCGATCTGGTGCGCTGCGCCGACCTGGGCGACGTGGGACCGAACCCCGGCGACCTGATGGATTCGATGCGCCGGATGCAGGCGTTCTATGCCCGGGTGAAGGAAAAGGGCATCGTGCCGCTGACGGCGGGGGGCGATCACCTGTGCACGCTGCCGATCCTGCGGGCGCTTGCGGCGGATGCGCCCCTGGGCATGATCCATTTCGACAGCCACACCGACCTCTTCCACAGCTATTTCGGCGGCACGATGTATACCCACGGCACGCCGTTCCGCCGCGCGATGGAGGAGGGGCTGCTCGACCCGCACCGCGTGACGATGATCGGCATCCGCGGCCCGGCCTATGATTTCGAGGATCGCGACTTTGCCGAGGCTGTGGGCATCAGGGTGATCCCGATCGAGGAATTCTTCGCGCGCGGCGTCGATGACGTGATGGCCGAGGCCCGCGAGCGGGCCGGTTCGGGCGACACCTATGTCAGCTATGACATCGATTTCGTGGACCCTGCCTATGCGCCGGGCACCGGCACGCCCGAGGTGGGCGGCCCGACAAGCTGGCAAGCCCTGCAAGTGGCGCGCGGCCTGCGGGGGGTAAAGGTGGTGGGCGCGGACCTTGTCGAGGTCTCGCCCCCCTTCGACGCCACCGGCGGCACGGCCTTTCTGGGCGTGTCGCTGATGTTCGAGATGCTCTGCGTGATCGCCGAGCGGCTTGGACGCCAGTGATCCGCCAGTACGGATCGACACACATGCCAGAGAGAAAGCGGAACGGATGAACGCGGACCTGATCGTGACGAATGCCCGGGTGCTCACCATGGACGAGGCCCGCCCGAGGGCCGAGGCGGTGGCGCTTGCCGGGGGCCGCATCCTCGCTGTCGGCAGCCGGGCCGAGGTCGAGGCACTGGCCGGTCCGGGGTGCCGGGTGATCGACGGCAGGGGGCGCACGCTGCTGCCGGGCTTCTTCGAAAGCCACCTGCACCTGGTGCTGGGCGGGGCCGAGCTTGCGCATCTGCAACTGGGCGGGGTCTATGGTGCCGAGGCGCTGGCTGCCGCGTTCCGCGATTATGCGGCCGCGCATCCCGACAAGCCGCTTCTGATGGCGCAGGGGGCGGATTACGCGATGTTCGGCGGCCGCGAAATCACGCGCCATGACCTTGACGCGGTGATCGCTGACCGCCCCATCGCGATGACCGCCTATGACCATCACACCGTCTGGGCCAACACGGCGGCGCTGAAGGCGGCGGGGTTGTTGCAGGGCCGCAGCCTGCCCGAGGGGCATGAGGTGGTGATGGCCGCCGATGGGCTGGCGGCTGGCGAACTGCGCGAATTCGAAGCCTTTGCCCCCGTGCAGGAACTGGGCGGGCGAGCTGCGCCTCTATCTTGGCATTGCCACGGGGGGCGAGCCCGACCCATGGCCGTCGGAGGCCGAGCGGGCCGTCGACCGGGCCAAGATCGCGCGGGGCCTGGCCCATTGCGCGCGTCAGGGCATCACCTCGATGGTGAACATGGACGGCAATCTCTACACGCTTGAACTGCTGCGCGAGATGCGGGCGGCGGGCGAGCTGACCGCGCGGGTCAAGGTGCCGTTCCACTTCAAGCCGCACATGGAGCTGTCGGAGCTGGACCGCGCCGAGGGCATGCGGTGCGCGCGGGACGACGACTGGCTGCAGTCGGACTT
>CAVTOW010000003.1:0-454302 GCA_963736565.1 uncultured Alphaproteobacteria bacterium | reverse complement strand
CAGATCTCCTCCAGGCGCACCATCCGTCAGGCCCTTGCAGTGCATGGCCGGGCCTGATCACCGCGCCCAGGCGCGTGTCATCTGCCGCTGTTCGTCCGAGCCCCTCGATCCCGAGCCGAATTTCCTGCCCCGGCTTCAGGAAGACCGGCGCAGGTTTCACCCCCATGCCGACGCCGGGAGGCGTCCCGGTCGAGATGATGTCGCCGGGCTGAAGCGACATGAACTGGCTGATGTAGCTCACCAGATGCCGCACCCCGTAGACCATCGTCTTGGTCGAGCCGTTCTGGTAGCGGTGCCCGTCCACCTCGAGCCACATCGACAGGTTCTGCGGGTCGGCCACCTCGTCGGCGGTCACCAGCCACGGACCGGTGGGGCCAAAGGTATCGGCCGACTTGCCCTTCACCCATTGCCCCGACCGCTCGATCTGGAAGGCGCGTTCCGACACGTCGTTGATCACGCAATAGCCTGCGACATGGTCCATCGCATCGGCCTCGTCGACATAGGACGCGGCCTTGCCGATCACGACGCCCAGCTCGACCTCCCAGTCGGTCTTTTCCGATCCGCGCGGGATGATCACGTCGTCGTTCGGGCCGCAGATCGCGCTCGTGGCCTTCATGAACAGGATCGGCTCGGGCGGCACCTTGGCCCCCGTCTCGGCGGCATGGTCGGAATAGTTCAGGCCGATGCAGATGAACTTGCCCACCCGGCCCACGCAGGGCCCGATCCGCGGATTGCCCGTCACCACCGGCAGGCTTTCCGGGTTGATGCTGCGCAGATGCGCCAGACCGTCAGGCGACAGCACGATCCCTGCGATATCATCGACATGCGCCGACAGGTCGCGCAGGTGGCCGCGCGCATCCAGAATGCCGGGTTTCTCTGCGCCGACAGCGCCATAGCGGACAAGTCTCATGTCATTCCTCAGGTGTTTTCAGATATTGGTCCAGCCGCCATCAATGCTGATGGCCTGGCCGGTCATGAAGGCACTCTCGTCGCTTGCCAGGTAAACCGCAAGCGCTGCAATCTCGTCGGGCCGCCCGATCCGTCCCATCGGCTGGCGCGCGATAAAGGCCTTGCGCGCCGCCTCGGCATCGCCCGTCGCCGCCATCCGCCCTTGCAGCGAGGGGCTTTCCACCGTCGCCGGACAGATCGCGTTGCAGCGGATGCCCTGGGTGACGTAATCCGCCGCGACCGACTTGGTGATCCCGATCACCGCAGCCTTGGTCGCGCCATAGACGAAGCGGTTCGGCGCCGCGATGATCGACCCCGCGACCGAGGCGATGTTGACGATCGACCCGCCGCCGTTCGCCAGCATCAGCGGCAGGAAGGCCCGCGTCACCCGGTAAAGCCCCTTCACGTTCAGGTTCACCGAGAAATCGAAGGCCGCCTCGTCACAGTCGAGGATCGTGCCCGCATGGACGAAGCCTGCGCAGTTGAACAGGATGTCCGGGGCACCGACCCGTGCCGCAAGCGCCGCGACCGCCGCCCCATCCGTCACGTCCAGCACATGGGTCTCAACGCCCACCGGCAACCCTTCGAGCGCCGCCGCCGAGATGTCCGTGGCGATCACCCGCGCGCCTTCGGCCGCGAACGCCTCGACCGTCGCGCGGCCAATGCCCGCGCCCGAGGCGGTGCAGAACGCCGTCTTGCCCGATAGCCGCATCACATCACCGCGCCGATCTGCCAGGGCACGAACTCGGCCCCGCCAAAGCCCAGTTCCTCGGACTTCGTCTGCTCGCCCGAGGCGACGCGGATGAACATCCTCGAAGATCTCGCGGCCCTTGTCCTCGATGCGACACGCCCTCGGTGATGATGTCGCCGCAGTTGATGTCCATGTCCTCGGACATGCGCGCATACATCTCGGTGTTGGTCGCCAGCTTGATGCAGGGCGTGGGCTTGTAGCCCGAGACCGACCCGCGCCCGGTGGTGAAGACGATCAGGTTCGCGCCGCTGGCGATCTGGCCGGTGACCGAGCAGGGGTCGTAGCCGGGGCTGTCCATGTAGACGAAGCCGCGCTCGGTGATCGGTTCGGCGAACTTGTAGACCTGCGTCAGCGGCGCGGTGCCGCCCTTGGCCACCGCGCCCAGCGATTTTTCCAGGATCGTCGTCAGCCCGCCCTTCTTGTTGCCGGGCGAGGGGTTGTTGTCCATCTCGCCGCCGTTGCGGGCGGTGTAGTCCTCCCACCAGCTGGATCCGCTCGACGATCTTCTCGCCCGACCTCGGGCGTCACGGCGCGGCGGGTCAGCAGATGCTCGGCCCCGTAGATTTCCGGCGTCTCCGACAGGATCGTCGTGCCGCCCATGCGCCACCAGCAGGTCGCGAGGCATAGCCAAGCGCCGGGTTGGCGGTGATGCCGGAATAGCCGTCCGACCCGCCGCATTGCATGCCCGACCATCAGATGCTCGACGCCCGCGCGGGCGCGCGCGCGGCCTTGTTCGCGACCTCGGCCATCTCGCGCAGCACCGCCACGCCGCGCGTCGATGGTGCGCGCGCGTGCCGCCGGTCTGCTGGATCGTCATGTAGCGGAAGTTGCCGTCCGCGCGCAGCCGCTCCTGCCCGACCAGGTCGGGCACCTGCATCACCTCGCAGCCCAGGCCCACCAGCAGGATGCCGCCGAAATTCGGGTTGCGCGCATAGCCCGCCAGCGTGCGGAACAGCGTGTCATAGCCCTCGTCCTTGCCCGACATGCCGCAGCCGGTGCCGTGCACGATGGGCACGACGCCGTCGACGTTCGGGAAGTCGTCCAGCCAGCCGGTCCTTCTCCGCCGCCTCGGCGATGAAGCGCGCGACCGAGCCCGAGCAGTTCACCGAGGTCAGGATGCCGAGGTAGTTGCGCGTGCCGACGCTGCCGTCGGCGCGGTGATAGCCCATGAACTGGCGCGGCTCGCACGCGGCAGCGGCAGGGCGCGCGCCTCGGTGGCAAAGGCATAGTCCTGCTCATGCGCGCCCATGCCCGAGGTTGTGGGTGTGGACATGGTGCGCCCGCCGCGATCGGCTCCGTCGCCGCCCCGATGATCTGGCCATAGCGGATCACGTTCGCCCCCGGCGCGATCGCCGCCAGCGGCGATCTTGTGGCCGCGCGGCACCGGGTCCGCCAGCGGCACCGGCACCTCCGGCACCACGGCGCCCGAGCCCAGATCCTTCAGCGCGATGACGACATTGTCGTCGGGGTGCAGGCGGATGACATCGGGAATGGCAAGGGTCATGGCTGCATCCTGTGACTTTGGCAGGCACCCGTGCCGCGCCCCGAAGCGCGCATGCCGCGCAGGTTCGCTTGACAGGGCAGCGGCGCCCAGCTAACATGTTAGTATGCTACCCGGTAAAGTCGTCCCCGCTGCAAGAGGCAAAGCCCGGCGCGGCCCGGCTCCGTCCGCTTGACGCATTTTGCAGGCTCGCTGGCGCAGCGGGTCTACCTGACGCTGAAGGACGCGATCCTGTCGCTGGCCTATCGCGCCCGGCGAGGCGCTGCGCAAGCCCGAGATCTGCGCGGCCCTCGGCGTCTCGCGCAGCCCGGTGTCCGAGGCGGTGGCCCGGCTCGCGGCCGAAGGGCTGGTCGATGTGATCCCGCAGTCGGGCACCTTCGTCGCCCGCTTCTCGATGGACGGAGATCCGCGAGGGCGCCTTCCTGCGCGAGGCGCTCGAACTGGCGGCAGTCGAACGGGTGGCCGAAACCATCACCGAAGACCAGCTTGTCCTGCTTGCGCCGCAACCTGCGCGCTGCAGGCAGGTGCTGGTGGATGATGGCGATTTCGCGGGCTTCTACCGCACCGACGGCGAGATGCACGAGCTGATCCTGTCGCTTCACCGGCTTCCGCCGCCTGGCCAGGCTGGCCGGCACCGCCTGGGTCCATGTCAACCGCGCGCGCCAGCTGATCCTGCCCGATCCCGGGCCGCGTCCAGGAGACGCTGGCCGAACACCGAGACGATCCTCGCCGCGCTCGAGGCGCGTGACCCCGAGGCCGCGCGCGCGCCGCGGCCACGCGGCAGCTGCATCTGCGGCCAGCTTGATCGACCGTGTCCTGCGAACGCCGCTGGAACGGCGACGCGATCCCGAACTTCGTTCCAATCCCGGGCCTGAAAACCCGTCGACGCCAGACCCCGATGCCGAGCCCTTGCGCAACCGTCCCCGCTATGCCGCCCGCCTGAACGCCTTCAAGATCGGCCTGCCGGGCAAGCCCACGGTGGCCGACCTGATCGCGCGGGCGGCGCAGGTGGCCGGCCTCGACGCGGCCGACCTGAACTATCCCGACCATTTCGACCATCACGACCCGACCGCGCTGACGCAGGTCCTCGACAGACGACGGCATGGCGCTGAACGGCCTCGCGATGCGCTACTACACCGATCCCGGCTTCCGCCTCGGTGCCTTCACCCATCCCGATCCAGCGATCCGCCGCGCCGCCATCGACCTGACCAAGCGCGGCCTCGATGCGCTGGCCGCGATGGGCGGCACCATCATGACCGTCTGGGTGGGGCAGGACGGCGTCGACTACAGCTTCCAGGGCGACTATGCCCGGATGTGGGACGACACCGTGGCGGCCATCGCCGAGGTGGCCGACCACAACCCCGCGCTCGACATCGCCATCGAATACAAGCCGAACGAACCGCGCGCCTTCTGCGCTGCTGCCCGACCTCGGCCTGAACCTGCTGGCGCTGGCGCGAGGTGGACCGCCCGAACACCGGCATCACGCTCGATTTCTGCCCATGTGCTTTTTGCGGGCGAGATCCCGGCCCAGGCCGCCAGCATCGTCGCCCGCCGCTCGCGCCTGCTGGGCGTTCACCTGAACGACGGCTACGGCAAGCGCGACGACGGGCTGATGGTCGGGCTCCGTCCACCCGGTGCAGACGGTGGAGCTGTTCGTCGAACTGGCCCGCATGGCCTATGACGGGGTGATCTACTTCGACACCTTCCCCGACCATGGCGGCCTCGACCCGGTGGCCGAAGGGGCGGCCAACGTGATGATGGCCGACCGCCTGCGCGCCGTCGCCGCGCGCCTCGTCAACGACGACCGCCTGACGCGATGCCATCGCCCGCCAGGATGCCGCCGCCTCGCTGCACATCGTGGCCGATGCGCTCTACGGCCCGGCCGGAAGCTGACCGCCATGACCGCGCCGCAGCCCTCAGCCCAGTGAGAAGCCATGATCCTCGTCTGCGGTTCCCTCCATCTCGATGTCGTCGTGACCGCCCCGCACCTGCCGCGGCTGGACGAGACGGTGACGGGGCAGGGGGTCCGCTACCCGTTCGGCGGCAAGGGCGGCAACCAGGCGGTCGCGGCCGCCCGCCTCGGCGCAGCTGTCGCCATGGCGGGCCGGATCGGGTCCGACGGCTTCGGTCGCACCCTGTTCGACACGCTTACCGAGGCCCGGGTCGACACCACGCTTCTTCAGCGCGACCCCGGCCCGTCGGGCATGTCGGTGGCGATCCAGGACGCGGCAGGCGGCTATGGCGCGGTCATCGTCTCGGCAGCCAATCTGAATCTCGACCCCGACCGCATCACCATCCCGCCCGGCACCACCCACCTTATCCTGCAAAACGAGGTGCCCGAGGATGTGAACCTCGCCGTGGCCGCAAAAGGCCCGCGCCGCCGGGGCCCGGGTCCTTCTGAACGCCGCACCCGCGCGCCCCTTCACCACGCCGCTGCTGGCGCTGGTCGACATCCTGATCGTCAACCGCGTCGAGGCCGAGGATCTCGCAGGCCCGCTGACGCCCGAGGATGCCGCGATGGGCCTCGCGACGCGCGGACCAAAGGCGGTGATCGTCACGCTCGGGGCAGGGGGCCTCGTGCTGTGGGACGGCGTGCTGCACCGCTTTCCCGCCCACCGGGTCCAGGTCGTCTCGACCCACGGCGCGGGGGATGCATTCCTGGGCGCTGTCGCCGCGGAACTCTCCCGCGGCGCGGACCTGCCCTCAGCCGCCCGCTACGGTCAGGCCGCCGCCGCCCTGCATGTCTCGCTGCCCGTCGACGACCGCCCCTTCATGGATGATGCCGCCGTCCGCAGCCTGCTTCACAGCGAATAGAACCGCGCCGCCGTCCCGCCAAAGATCGCCGCCCGCTCGGCCTCCGTCCGCGCGGCCACAAGCTCTTCTGCCGCGGCGCGCCACCGCTCATAGCTCGCTGCCAGCAGGCAGACGGGCCAGTCCGACCCCCACATCACCCGCTCGGCGCCGAAGACATCGATCACGTGGTCGACATAAGGCTTCAGGTCCGCGACCGTCCATCCCGGCGCAGCCTCGGTCACCAGCGCCGAGAACTTCACGAAGGCCCCCGTCTCGCCCGCAATCCGCGCCATCCCGTCGGCCCAGTGCCGGAACGACTCTTCCGAATGGCTGCGGATCTGCGGCTTCATGCAGTGATCCATCACCACCCGCATCTCCGGATAGCGCTTCAGCAAGGTCAGGAAATTGGCCAGATGCCGTGGAAAACCAAGCGCATCAAAGGTCAGCCCCTCGTCGATCACCGCACGGTAGGCCCATTGCACATCGTCGCGCAGCATCCAGCCGTCATCGGGGATGTCCTGGATCATCGGGCGGACGCCCTTGAATGTCGGATGCCCCGCCAGCCTGCGCAACTCGGCCCGGTCTGCGGGCCGCTCGAAATCCACCCAGCCCACGATGCCCGCCACGAAGGGCGTCGCATCCGCGATGCCCAGCATGTATTCCGTCTCGGCCACGCTCGGCGCCGCCTGCACCAGAACGGTCCTCTCGATCCCGTGCCGCGCGAGATGCGGCGCCAGATCGCCCGGCCCATAGACGCGTGACAAGACCGCGTCATCCTTCGGCATCCAGCCATAGTCGCCCCGCGCCGGGTTCCAGAAATGCTGGTGTGCGTCGATCATTGGCCGCGCTCCACCGGGGCATCGGGGTGCATCAGCCCCACGGCCTTCAGTTCAGCCCACAGCGCATCGGGCACCTCCACGCGCGCCGCCGCCACGTTGCTGTCGATCTCTGCCACGCGCTGCCCCCCGGGAATGACCGAGACGACCGCCGGATGGCGCAGCGTGAACTGCAACGCCGCATCGACCAGCCGCACCCCATGTGCCTGACAGATCGCCTGAAGCCGCGCGGCGCGGTCCAGCACCTCCTGCGGGGCCGGATCGTAGAACCAGAACGCCCCCGGCTTCGGCCCGGTGGCCAGGATGCCGGAATTGTAGGGCCCGCCCATCACCACGCCGATCCCGCGCGCCACCGCCTGCGGCAGCCAGGCGGTCAGCGCCTCCTGCTCCAGAAGCGTGTAGCGCCCGGCCAGCAGGAAGATGTCGAAATCGCCGCGCTCGGTCATCGTCTTGCAGGGCTGCCACTCGTTCACGCCCGCACCGAACGCCTTGATGACGCCCTCGTCGCGCAGCTTCACCAGCGCCCTGTAACCCCCCGCCATGAACCCGTCGATCCGCTCGGCCAGCCCGGCCTCGGTCTTGTGGTTGAACAGGTCCAGGTCATGCGCGAAGAGGATGTCCACCCGGTCCACCCCCAGCCGTTCAAGACTGAGCCTCGAGCGACCGCATCGTGCCGTCATAGCTGTAGTCGTAGACCTCCTTGCGCGAGGGCACGTCGAAGAACTTGCCGATGCAGTCGCGCTCTTCGCCGGGCTGCGTCACCCGCAGAAGCCGCCCGATCTTGGTCGACAGCACGTAGCTGTCGCGCGGCTTGCCCCGCAGGAACCGGTTCAGCCGCGTCTCCGACAGGCCCAGCCCGTAAAGCGGCGCGGTGTCGAAATAGCGCATCCCCGCATCCCAGGCCCGCGCCAGGATCGCGTCCGCATCCTCGTCGCTGACCGCCCGGTAGAGGTTGCCGATCGGGGCCGCTCCGAACCCAAGCTCGGTAAAGGTCAGCCCGCCATTGCCCAGCCGGTCCCAGTGTCGTGTCGGTAATGCCATCTCGTCCCTCCCGGCCACCGGTGCGCGACAAGCACATCCGGCATGCTCATTTTCCGTTCAAAAATATCCCGCGGGGGTCCGGGGGCGCGAAGCCCCCGGCATCCGCAGATCAGATCACGCCCTTGCTCAGGATGAAGCAGCCGTAGGGTCCGGGGTCCGAGGTCCGGATGATGCAGAAGGCCCGCTTCGCCGCCGCGTAGAAGGCAAAGCGCTCCAGCCGTGCCATCCGCACGGCCCGCCCCTCGGCGCGGTCGATCACCGCCTGCATCGCGGCAAAGACCGGCACCACGCCGTCCGGGTCGCCCACCACCTGCATCCGCCTGACCGGGGCGGGAACGAAGCTGTCCAGCGGCATCAGGCTCAGAATGGCCGCGCGCCGCGGTCGGGAATGTCGCAGCCCGGCCATGTCGATCAGCCGGCCATAGGTGGTGTCGGCGGCGATCGTCGCCGCCGGATGGTTGACGTCGCAGATCACCAGATCGTCGCCATGGCCCATCAGCATCAGCGCATGCACGATCTCGGCCGACAGGCGCGGGTCGATCCCCTTCAGCACCGCCGCGCCCCGCAATGTTCCGGAAAGATTCCGCGCAACCGGCTTGATTTTTCGCAGAAAAATCGCGCCCGTCACTTCACCGCCCCCGCCGCCATGCCCCTTGATGATGTAGCGCTCCAGCACGATGCCGATGACGATCAGCGGCAGGATCGCGGCAGAGCGAGAGCGCCGCCATCGACCACCAGTTGATCCCCTGGCTGCCGGTCTGGCTGGCCACCATCACCGGCAGCGTGTTGGCGTGGGTCGAGGTCAGCAGCGCGGCGAAGAAATACTCGTTCCAGGTCAGCACCAGCGACAGGATGAAGGCCGCCACCATGCCGGGCAGCGCGATCGGCAGGATGATGCGGCAGGAAGGCGCCCCAGATCGACAGCCCGTCGACCAGCGCCGCCTCCTCCAGCTCGGTCGGGATGCGTGTCGAACTGGTCGCGCATGATCCAGATGACGATGGGCAGCACCGATCAGCGTGTAGAGCAGGATCAGCCCGATCCGCGTGTCGAGAAGCGCCAGCTCCTTGTAGAGCACGAGGAAGGGCAGGGCGAGCACGACCGGCGGCAGGATCAGCTGGCTGACAGGAAGAAGAACGAGATGTCCGTGTTGCGCATCCAGCCGAAGTGGTAGCGAGAAGCGCGACAGCCCATAGGCCGCCAGGCTGCCGAGCACCACCGCCAGGGTCGAGGCGCCGAGCGAGATGATCGCCGAGTTGCATGAAGCGCTTGAGGAACTCGTCGCGCACGGTCGAGTTCGCTGCCGATGGTGTCGGGCGACAGGCCGAGCGATCGCCAGCCCGAGCCAGTTCGGCGTGAAATCGACCCAGGGGATCATGTGCCCCTGCATCACGTCCGGGCGCCATCTTGAAGCTGGTCGTGATCGTCCAGTAGATCGGGAACAGGCAGATGATCGCCCAGAAGATCAGCACGCCATAGATCGCCACGCGCGAGGCATACCAGCCCAGCTTTGGCGCCCGGTCATGGGCGGCGTCGTGGAAGATCTGGGTCGCGGCGGCGTCGGTCATGTCAGTACTTCGGCCTCATCCAGCGGTCGGCCACCTTCATCAGGATGGTCATGAAGATGATGATGAGCACCAGGTAGACCATCGCCAGCAGCGTGCCGTAGCCGACGTTCGAGCGGTCCCGGTATTCGCGGTAGATGAAGCTCGTGACGCGTGTCGGTCGCCCCGCCGGGGCCGCCCGAGGTGACGTTGATGACGATGTCGGCGAGCTTCAGCTTGAAGATGATGCGGATCAGGATCGCGGTGATCGACACCGGCAGCATCAGCGGGAAGGTGACCTCCCAGAACCCGCTGCCAGCCGGTCGCGCCGTCGACCTTGGCGGCCTCCTGCACCTCCTTCGGGATCGCCTGCAGGCCGGCGAGGAGCATGATCATCATGAAGGGGATGAAGGTCCAGGCGTCCATCGCCATGATGGTCGAAGCGCGCCATCGCGGGCGTCGTCGAAGAAGCGACGGGTTCTCCCAGCCCAGGAAGCGCGCCAGACGGGCGAGCGGGCCGAAGCGGGGCTCCAGCATCGACTTGCCGACCATCCAGCTGACCGCCACCGGGCGACAGCATCAGCGGCAGCAGGAAGGCCACGCGAAAGAACTTGCGCGCCCGGATCTCGCGCGTTCAGCAGCAGCGCCAGGCCAAAGGCGATCGCATATTCCACCAGGATCGCCAGGCACGTACCAGACCATGTTGCAGAAGCGCGTTCCAGTAGAACGGGTCGGCCCACATCTGGCGCGAGATTGTCGAGGCCGTTGAACTTGCGGCCCGTCGGCGAGGCGCAGGTTCCAGTCGGAGAAGGCGATGACAAGCCCGAAGCAGCAGCGGGAAGATCGACGAGCGACAGCGACGAACAGCACCGCGGGCAGCACGAAGAGCGCGCGCTTGCCCTGCTCGCCCCGGACCAGCACCTGGCCCCAGCACAGGCACGATCGCCCACAGGACATAGGCGTAAAGCGTCGGGCGCCAGTTGGCGAAGCCGAAGCTGCGCACAGCCCGTGCGCATCGAGCGCCTGCAGCAGCGACGAGCAAGGCCAGCAGCGCCGGCCGAGCCCCAGATGATCAGCGCGCCCAGCGGCGCCGGCGGCGGGCCGAGATGTTGTCGCTGGTCGACGACGTGAAGAAGATCGCCTGCGTCTGCCACGCCGGCCCCATCCTTCGCGAAAGAAAAGGGGCCGGCGGTCACTGCTGCCGCCGGCCCGCCGTCTGCAGAGCTTACATGCCCGAGCGAGGCCTTGTAGAGCGCGATCTGGCTGTCGCGGCCGATCTGGTCGGTGATCTTCTCCCAGGCGGCGGCGATGGCGTCGGCGGTTTCCTGCGCCGACTTGTACTGGCCGGCATAGCCCTTGGCCAGTTCGTCCTCGGCGACCGAGTAGTACTGGAAGATGCCGGGGATGCGCGGCTCGATCGCCGCGTTCGGGTGGTTGTAGCTGTCGAGGTTCGAGCCGAGATAGTCCTCGACGAAGGCCCGGTCATAGCCCGCCGCTTCCCACTCGTCGTAGTTGAAGTGCGAGTTGCGGTAGGGCTGGAAGCCCGACGGATAGGCCGCCGTCCACAGCGACGAGGTCCTTGCCGCCCAGATGGGCCGCCGCCGACCAGGCCGCCTTGCGCTTCTTCTCGTCGCCCGAGACGCGGTGGTCGACGTAGACGCCCCAGCCGATGTAGGCCATGTTCGGCGCGTCGTTCGTACGGCTTCTCCCAGGCGCCGGTCTTGGCGTTGTAGACCTCGTCCGAGCCGGGGTTGATCGCCGAAGCCGACGACATCGCCGACGACCGAGGTGTCGGAGGTGCGCGGCGTTGGAGCCGACGTCGCCCCACCAGGTCAGCATCGACGCCGGTGCCGGCCAGGAACTGCGAGAAGGCGGTGGTGCCGGGGTCGGCGTTGATCTGGTCGGCCGGATAGGCGCTGGCGGCGATCAGGTCCATCACGTCCTGGATCGCCTGCACCCAGCCCGGGTTGTTGACGCGCGGCTTCATCGTGTCGGGGTCGAACAGCCAGGCCGGATCGTCCGGGTGCTTGGCATAGGCCGTGGCGCGGTCCTCGAGGAAGTAGAAGCCGAAGCCGCCCCAGCCCTTCAGCGGGTCGAGGAAGCCGTAGGCCGGCGGCCCGGTCAGCGGGTCGGTCTGGCCGATCAGCGCCTTGCGACACCGCGTTGACCTGCTGCCAGGTCGTCGGCGGCGTCGGCCCCGCCGATCGCGCCGTCGCCGAAGTAGTCCTTGCGGTAGGCGAAGGTGTGGCAGTCGCCGTCGATGGTGATGCGGTAGGTCTTGCCGTCCCAGGTGCCGACCGGCGGCCTTGAGGTAGTCCACGTAGTCGTCCATGTCGATCTGGGTCTTGACCCAGTCGGGCATCTCGTCGAGCAGGCCCTTGCTGGCGGTGTCGCCCTCGAAGGGCGCGCCCATCTCGATGATGTCGAAATCGACCGTGCCGGTGGCGATCGACTGCTGCAGGCGCGCGTTGTAGTCGGCCTGCGCCAGGTCGATCCAGTTGATCTTGGCGCCGGTATAGGCCTCCCACGGCTTCAGGAAGCCGCGGAACAGGAAGTTGTGCAGGTTCTGGTTGTTGAGGCCCATGAAGGTCAGCTCGACGCCGGCGAACTCGCCCTCGGCCACGTTGGCCTTGGTGGCGCCAAGGCACAGCTCGCCGACCTTCTGCCAGTCGGCATCGGTGGGCGAGCCCATGCCACGCCGGGGATCTGCGAGGATCTCGGCGCGCAACGTCCGATCCTGCGCCATGCGCCGGGCGCGCGCCGAGCCCACGCCCAGCCCGCCAAGGGCCGCCAGGCCGCCGAGGCTTGCTGCGCCCTTCAGCAGGCCGCGGCGGGTCAGCGCCCGCCTTCACGGCATAGTCGTAAAGTTCAACCTTCACGTCAGTGACCTCCCTGATCTGTCACGGTCGCATGGCTTGGCGGCGTGGCTCAGTGCCACGCCCTTTACGGGTTCGCGGATCTTCCCAAGCGCCAGTCCAAATCCGGGCCTCCTCGCCGGACATGGGCAGACCTTTTCAGCCTTGCATGACGCCAAGTCAAGCATCTAACATGTTAGTATGCTCAGATGGTGGACAGAGCATTTCTGCTGCGCTAGGCATGGTCCCGTGCCAGACCGGGAGGAACCCGATGGCCGAAGTCACGATCCGCGACCTGCGCAAGTCCTACGGCGGCGCTTGCAGGTGCATCCACGGCGTCGATCTCGACATTGCCGACGGCCAGTTCGTGGTGCTCGTCGGGCCGTCGGGCTGCGGCAAATCGACGCTCCTGCGCATGATCGCGGGGCTGGAGGGGATCACCGCGGGCGACATCCGCATCGGCGAGCGGGTGGTGAACAACCTGCCGCCAAGCGAGCGCGACATCGCGATGGTGTTCCAGAACTATGCGCTTTACCCGCACAAGACCGTCGCCGCGAACATGGGCTTCGCGCTGAAGATGCAGGGCATGGCCAAGGCCGAGATCGACACCCGCGTCGAACCGCGCGGCCGAGATCCTGGGCCTGAAACCCTATCTCGACCGCTATCCCCGCGCGCTTGTCGGGCGGCCAGCGCCAGCGCGTCGCGATGGGCCGCGCCATCGTGCGCGACCCGCAGGTGTTCCTGTTCGACGAACCGCTGTCGAACCTCGACGCCAAGCTGCGCGTCCAGATGCGGACCGGAAATCCGCGAGCTGCACCAGCGGCTGAAGACCACCACCGTCTACGTCACCCACGACCAGATCGAGGCGATGACGATGGCCGACCGATCGTCGTCATGCAGCGACGGCCACATCGAACAGATCGGCGCGCCGCTGGAGCTCTATGACCGCCCCGCCAACATCTTCGTCGCGGGCTTCATCGGCTCGCCCGTCGATGAACCTGCTGCCCGGCGTGGTGCGCAAGGGGGCGGCGGGGTCGATTGTCGATGTCGACGGCGCCGCCTTGCCCGCCCCCGACCGCCCCGGCCTGAACGAGGGGCGCAAGGTCGTCTTCGGCATCCGCCCCGAACACCTCTCGCTGACCGAAAGCGGCGGCTTCCCGGCGCAGGTCGTGGTGATCGAACCGACCGGGTCGGAAACCCATGTCGTCCTGCGCCTTGGCGGGCGCGAGATCACGGCGGTCTTCCGCGAACGCCATGCCTTCACGCCCGGGGCAGGAGGTGCGCCTTCTGCCGCAGCCCGACCTGATCCACATCTTCGACGCCGACAGCGGGGAACGCCTGCCATGACCCGGACACTTCTGTGCTTTGGCGACAGCAACACGCATGGCACCATGCCGATGCCCACGCTCGATGCACTTGGCCGCTTCGACCGCGACACGCGCTGGACCGGCCAGTTGCAGAAGCTGCTGCCCGACTGGCATGTGATCGAGGAAGGCCAGCCCGGCCGCACGACCCTGCACGACGATCCGGTCGAAGGCGCGCACCGCAACGGGCTGACCGTGCTGCCCGCGATCCTCGAAAGCCACCGCGAGATCGACGCGGTGATCCTGATGCTGGGCACGAACGACCTGAAGGGTCGCTTCTCGCTCAACGCAACCGACATCGCGCTGTCTCTGGAAAAGCTCGTCCTCACCATCCGCGCCTCGGCTCGCCGGGCCGAAGCTGACCGCCGCCGCAAGTGCTGCTCGTGGCCCCGCCGCCGATCCTCGAAGTCGGTCCGTCTGGGTGAGATCTTCGGGGGCGGCGCCGTGAAATCGCAAGACCTCGGCGCGCGGATCGCGGTCTCTGCGAAACGCGTCGGCACGCCGTTCCTCGACGCGGGCGAGCTCATCAAGGTTTCCCATGTCGACGGCATCCATTATGACGCAGCCGAGCAGGGTATCCTTGCCGCGCGCCTTCGCCGAAGCCGTCCGCACCCATTTCGCCTGACCGGAGGACACGATGCTAAAGGGCATAGACAACCGCCTGAACGCCGAGGTGCTGCACACGCTGCGCGCCATGGGTCACGGCGACACGCTGGTGCTGGCCGACACCAACTTTCCCTCCGACAGCATCGCGCGCCAGACCATCATCGGCAACGCTGCTGCGGATGGACAACCTGACCTGCGGGCAGGCGGCCGAGGCGGTCCTGTCGGTCCTGCCGCTCGACACCTTCGTCGAGGATTTCGCCGGCCGCATGGAGATCGTCGGCAATCCCACCGAAATCCCGCCCGTCCAGGCCGAGGTGCAGACGAGCCATCGACCACGCCGAGGGCCGCCCGCGCCCGATGCATAAGCATCGAACGCTTCGCCTTCTACGAGCGAGCGAAGAAGGCCTACGCCGTGATCCAGACGGGCGAGCGTCGCTTCTACGGCTGCTTCATCTTCCGCAAGGGCGTGATCCCGCCGGAGGTATAGACATGGGCCGCGTCGTCATCCTCGGCGTCTTCGTCGCCGACACCGCCTATCGCGCCGACCGTCAGCCGCAAAATGGGCGAGACGATCCTCGGTCGGTCCTTCGCGCTCGGTCCGGGCGGCAAGGGCTCCAACCAGTCGGTCGCCTCCGCCATGGCAGGGGCCGAAACGCACATGATCACCCGGCTGGCGCGCGACCCGTTCGGCGACATGGCGCTGGCGACGTGGAAGACCGCGGGCGTCATTCCGGCGGTGAAATTCGTGGACGAAGGCTATACCGGCGCCGCCTACATCTTCCTCGAACACGCCACCGGCAACAACGCGATCATCGTCTGCCCCGGCGTCGCGGGCGACATCTCCGCCGCCGATATCGAGGAGCGTGCCGACCTGATCGCAGGCGCGTCCGTCTTCGTCACGCAACTGGAACAGCCCATCGCCGCAGCGCAGCGTGCGCTGGAGATCGCAAGGGCAGGGGGGGCGATCACGATTCTCAACCCCGCCCCCGCCGCCGAGCTTCCGCCTGGCCTGCTCGCGCTCTGCGACTACGTCACCCCGAACGAATCCGAGGCCGAGGCGCTGACAGGCCTGCCCGTGACCAATCCCGACGATGCACTGACTGCCGCCAAGGCGCTTCTGGCGCAAGGTGCGCGGCGCCGCTGTCATCACCTTGGGCGGACAAGGCGCGCTGTTCCATGACGGCACGCAGACGGTCCATGTTCCGGTGTTCAACGCTGGCCCGGTGAAAGAGACGACCGGCGCAGGCGACGCATTCAACGGCGGCTTCGCCGCAGCACTGGCGCGCGGGATCGATCCGGTCACCGCCGTGCGCTACGGCTCGGCCACCGCAGGCATCTCCGTGACGCGCGCAGGCACCGCACCCGCCATGCCGTCACTGGCCGAGATCGAGGCGCTTCTGGCCCGATCCTGAGCGCAGGGCAGAGTGTCAGGGCAACTGGACAGTGCTCCTCAATCCCGTATCCATAAGTCCTATAATCAGTATTATGTAATTAACGGAGGCGTGCAGACGCCGAAATCCTTAGCCTTTCTGTCTGCATACGAAAGGCATATGGAAATCATACGCTTTTCATATCCCCCGAAACATCGCTTTGCCTCTCGTCCCCCGGCGCGCTAGACCGTCCCCGCAACGCGGAGAGTTCGAATGTCCATCAAGATCGCCCCTTCAATCCTGGCTGCCGACTTCGCCAATTTCGGTGCCGAATGCCGCGCGATCGAGGCGCAAGGCGCGGACTGGGTCCATGTCGACGTGATGGATGGCCACTTCGTGCCCAACATCACCTTCGGTCCGGCGACCGTCGCCGCCTTGCGCCCGCATGTGAAAACCGTGATGGACGTGCATCTGATGATCTCGCCCGTCGACAGCTATATCGAGGCCTTCGCCAAGGCCGGTGCCGACAACATCACCGTCCATCCCGAGGCTGGTCCGCACATCCACCGCACCCTGCAACTCATTCGCACGCATGGGAAAAAAGCTGGTCTTGCGATCAACCCCGGTACCGGGCTGGACGGCCTGCCGTATCTGCTCGATCAGCTCGACCTGATCTGCGTGATGACCGTCAACCCGGGTTTCGGCGGCCAGAGCTTCATCCACTCCCAGGTCGAAAAGGTGCGCCAAATCCGCCAGATGATCGCGGGTCGCCCCATCCTGATCGAGATTGACGGCGGCGTGACACCCGAAACCGCACCCCTTGTCGCCGCAGCCGGTGCCGACGTGCTCGTGGCCGGGTCCGCCGTCTTCAAGGGCGGCTCGGCAACCGATCCTTCACCTTACGGCGCAAACATCGCCGCCATCCGCCGGGCCGCCGACGCCGCGCGCCCCTGACACCCCTACCGCCGGACGTCAAACCTTCTATATTGTGCAGATGTATCAGCCTTTGCCGTTGGAGGGCCAGATGACCACCGCCCCGGACTCGAAGGATTTTCTGCAACACGCTGACGTAAAAGCGTTTTTCGACGAGGCGACGAATACCGTTTCCTATGTTGTGGCAGATCCCGCCAGCACAAGCTGCGCCATCATCGACTCGGTTCTCGACTTCGACTATGCCTCGGGCCGCACCGATACCCGCTCGGCAGATGCGATCGTTGCCCATGTGCGCGCAGCCGGTCTGACCGTCGAATGGATCCTCGAAACCCACGTCCATGCCGACCACCTCAGCGCCGCGCCCTATCTACAGGAGCGCCTCGGCGGCAAGATCGGGATCGGCGAGAAGATCACCGTGGTGCAGGACACCTTCGGCAAGGTGTTCAACGAAGGCACCGAATTTCAAAGGGATGGCAGCCAGTTCGACAGGCTGTTCACTGATGGCGATACCTTCGCCATCGGCGCCCTGCCCGGTCGCGTCATGCACACGCCCGGCCACACGCCCGCCTGCCTGACCTATGTGATCGGCGACGCGGCCTTTGTCGGCGACACGATGTTCATGCCTGACTACGGCACGGCGCGCTGCGATTTTCCCGGCGGCTCGGCGGCGGACCTCTACGACTCGATCCAGAAGATCCTGACCCTGCCCGACGACACCCGCATCTTCGTCTGCCACGACTACAAGGCACCCGGCCGCGACCAGTACGCCTGGGAATCGACCGTGGGCGAGCAGAAGGCGCGCAACGTGCATGTCGGACCGCGCCGGGCGCGACAAACAGGGTTTCGTCGACATGCGCGAGGCGCGGGACGCCACGCTCGCGATGCCGCGCCTGATCATCCCGTCGCTTCAGGTGAACATGCGCGCGGGCCAGATGCCGCCTGCGGACGACCAGGGAAAGACCTTCCTGAAAGTCCCGGTAAACGAGCTTTGACAAAGGCTTGAGGCGCGGATTTAAACGATCGCCTGCTCGCGGAACGGCCGGTTTTCCAGCACCCGCGCCACCGACAGGTCCGACAGATCCAGGCTCTGCCAGCCCCGGTCAGCAGATGTTCGGCCACGCCGCGCCCGACGGCGGGCGATTGCTGCAACCCGTGGCCGGAAAACCCGTTCATCAGATACAGGTTCGGCAGCGTCGGGATGCGGGCCGAGAATCGCGTTCTGATCGAGCGTGTTGTAGGCATAATGTCCCACCCAGTGCCGCACCACCTTCACCGCATCGAACCCCGGCGCGCGGGCATAAAGCTGCGGCCAGATCACATCCTCGAACAGATGAAGATCAGGCTCGAAGTCATTGGCATCACAGGGACCATCCTCGTCCGGCACCGTCGCGGTGATCCAGTGGCGCTCCTCGGGGCGCAGGTAGAACCCGGCATCCACCAGCAGCGGCGCCATCCGGATGGCGCGCATTCGGCGCGTCGATCACGAACACCGTGCGCTTGCGCGGCTCGACCGGCAGGTCGAGCCCCGCCATCCGGCAGATGTCCGCCGCCCGCGTGCCTGCCGGCGTTCACCGCGGCGCCGCAAGCCGACCCGCCCCGCCTTTTCCAGCTGCACGGCGACCACCCGGCCCCCGACAACCTCAAGCCCCGTCGCCGCATCGGTCACGAACCGCGCGCCCTGCGCCTTCGCTGCCGCGCGGAAGCCATTCAGAAGGCCCATGTTGTCGAACCAGCCCTCGTCCCGTGGCCCAAACTGACCCGCAGCGCAGATCGCCGACCTCCAGCCAGGGAAATCGCGTCTGCGATCTGCGCGGGCGTCCAGCACTTCCGTCGACGGCCCCGAGGCTGCGCTGCATTGCCGCCACCTCGGTCAATGTCGCGGCACCGTCATCCGTCGAGGCGAGGAACAGATAGCCGTTCTCCTTCAGCCCCAGTGATCCGATCCCCACGTCGATCCCGAGCGCTTCTGGAAATCGCGAATGAAGCCGATGCCGAAGCGCGAGATCTGCACGTTCACCGCGTGTCGTGAACTGCTGCCGGATCGAGGCGACCGACAACGCCGTGGAGGCCTGCGCAAAGCTCGGATCGCGTTCGACCACCAGCACCGAGAGACCGGGCTGCATCCGCGTCAGCCAATAGGCGACGCGACGATCCCATGACCGCCCCGCCGATCACCACCACGTCAAAGCTTTCGCTCATCCCAGCCCCCTGCCCCGCCTTCGCCTGTTAGCGCGGGCTGGCGGAAAGGGCCAGAGGGGCGAAGCAAGACATCGGCGCAAAGAAAAACGGTGCGGCCCAAGGGACCGCACCGTTTCCATTCCTGCGACAGTGTGGCCTCAGGCCATCATCTTCGCGACTTCGGCGGCGAAATCTTCTTTCTCTTTCTCGATGCCTTCGCCCACCGTCGACGCGGGCGATAGCCGGTGATCTCGACGCCGGCATCCTTGGCCGCCTGTTCCACGGTCAGGTCGGGGTTGATCACGAAGCTCTGGCCCAGCAGCGTGTTTTCCGCGAGGAACTTCTTCATCCGGCCCGGGATGATGTTGTTGTGGATCACCGCATCGGGCTTCGGCTTGGCCGAGGCTGCGTTTTCTTCCAGCGCCTTGTGCGGTCTGCACGGCCAGTTCGCGCTCGACCACCGCCGGGTCGAGCGTCGGCTTCCGACAGCGACAGCGGCGAGGTCGCGGCGATGTGCATGGCGAACTGCTTGCCGATCGCCTGCGCCTTGTCCGCCGGACCCTTCAGCGCGACCAGCACGCCGATCTTGCCCATGCCGTCGGTCGCGGCGTTGTGGACGTAGGAGACGACGGTGTCGCCTTCCAGACACGTGCATGCGGCGCAGCGTCATGTTCTCGCCGATGCGGGCGATGGCTTCCGGTGATCACCTCTTCGACCGTCTTGCCGTTCAGATGCGCGGCCTTCAGCACCTCGACCATCGTCGCCGGTCTGCAGCGCGACCTTGGTGATCTCGCGCACCAGCGCCTGGAAATCGGCGTTCTTGGCGACGAAGTCGGTTTCCGAGTTGATCTCGACCGCGACGCCGCGGCCGTCCGTCACGGCCACGCCGACCAGACCCTCGGCCGCGACGCGGTCGGCCTTCTTGGCGGCCTTGGCCAGGCCCTTGGTGCGCAGCCAGTCGACGGCCGCTTCCATGTCGCCGTCGGTTTCGGTCAGCGCCTTCTTGGCGTCCATCATGCCTGCGCCGGTCGACTTCGCGCAGTTCCTTCACCATCTGGGCGGTGATCGTCATGTTTCTCACTCCTTGAAATCGGATGTCCCGGCGGGGATAGCCCCGCCGGGTGACAATCTGTGACGCGACAGGCGTCAGGCCTCAGGCTTCGGCGACGGCTTCTTCTTCCGGGGCCGCTTCCAGCGCGCCAAGGTCGACGCCGGCAGCGCCCATCTGGGCCGACATGCCGTCAAGCGCCGCACGGGCGATCAGGTCGCAGTACAGCGGATCGCGCGGGCCGCGTCGTCGTTGCCGGGGATCACATAGTCCACGCCCTTGGGCGAGCAGTTGGTGTCGACCACGCCGACGACCGGGATGCCCAGCTTCTGCGCTTCGAGGATCGCCAGATCTTCCTTGCCCACGTCGATGATGAAGATCAGGTCCGGGATGCCGCCCATTTCGCGGATGCCGCCGAGCGAGGCCTGCAGCTTGGCCTGCTCGCGCTCCATGTTCAGGCGTTCCTTCTTGGTCAGGCCTTCGGCGCCATGCGCCAGCATCTCGTCGATCTGCTTCAGACGCTGGATCGACTGCGAGACGGTCTTCCAGTTGGTCAGCGTGCCGCCCAGCCAGCGGTGGTTCATGTAGAACTGCGCGCACTTCTCGGCGGCTTCGGCGATCGGCTTCTGCGCCTGGCGCTTGGTGCCGACGAACAGGATGCGGCCGCCCTTGGCGACGGTGTCGCGCACGACCTTGCAGCGCCTGCGTCCAGCATCGGAACGGTCTGCGTCAGGTCGATGATGTGGATGCCGTTGCGGTCGCCGTAGATGTACTCGCCCATCTTGGGGTTCCAGCGGGCGGTCTGGTGGCCGTAGTGAACGCCAGCTTCCAAGAGCTGACGCATGGAGAACTCGGGAAGAGCCATGCCTGTATCCTTTTCCGGTTTGAGCCTCGGCGGGGCCGTCTTCAGCCCTTGACGGGGCCAACCGGTGGACCGCACGGGATTTCTCCCCGCAAGCCCCGAGCCTCGCCTGTGAAGTGCCGCGCGTCTACAGCGCAACATGCGGGAATGCAAGCCCTGTGGGGCGATCAGTACCACATGTCCGGCATGGTCGCCTTGCGCTTTGCCACGAAATCCTCCAGCCCCTCGCGCAGCGCGATGTCCAGCGGCGGGTCTTCGGCCTCGGCCAGCGCCCGCTTCCAGGCACGGTTCGCCCGTTGCGCGGCATCTTCCGACCCGGCAGCCTCCCATTTTTCGTAAGGTTCGTTGTCGGACAGTGACGAGTCCCAGAAGGCCGTTTCATAATGCCGCAAGGTGTGGGCGCAGCCGAAGAAATGGTTGCCCGGTCCGACCTCGGCAAAGGCATCGACCGCGAGCTCGTCATCGCCCATCTGGATCCCGTCCAGATAACTGTGCAGCGATCCGCAGAGATCTGCGTCCAGCATGAACTTTTCGTAGGACATGCTGAGCAGCCCGTCGAGGAAACCCGCGGAATGCAGGATGAAATTCGCACCGCAATGGATGGCGGCCAGCATCGACATCGTGCCCTCCATCATCGCCTGCGCGTCGGGCAGCTTCGAGGTGGTGAAATTGCCCGAACAGCGCAGCGGCAGGTTCAGCCGTCGCGCAAGCTGGCCGATCACCATCGATGCCGATGGCCGGTTCCGGCGTGCCGAAGGTGGGCGAGCCGGAACGGAGCGACATCGAGGACAGGAAGTTGCCGAAGATCACCGGCGCGCCGGGCCGCTCCAGCTGCGTCAGCGCGCATCCGGCCATGGTTTCGGCC
Source organism: uncultured Alphaproteobacteria bacterium (assembly GCA_963736565.1). Classification (GTDB taxonomy): domain Bacteria; phylum Pseudomonadota; class Alphaproteobacteria; order Rhodobacterales; family Rhodobacteraceae; genus Aliitabrizicola. Next base: position 432,809 of record CAVTOW010000003.1, on the reverse strand, counting down.
AGTGACTGGGCCAGGGCCCCTGCAGTCGTCACCGGCCCCATCGCCCCGCCGAGGATGAAGGGCACGATGACCGCCGCCTGATTGGCCCGCGCATAGGCGCGCAGGCTGGTCGTCATGGTCCCGTCCCACAGGAGCGGCGAGTTGACGTTGACATTGCCCAGAATGACGCAGTTCCGGTCGACGAAATCCGCACCGAACACGATCCGCGCCATGTCGATGGAATCCTCGGCCCGCTCCTCGGCTGTAACCGACCCCATGAAGGGGCGGTCGGACAGCGTCAGATGGGCCATGACCATGTCGAGGTGGCGCTTGTTCACGGGTACGTCCGTCGGCTCGCAGATCGTGCCGCCCGAATGATGGAAATTCGGCGAGGACTGCGCGAGGCGGATGAAGTTCCTGGAAATCCTCCAGCGTGCCGAACCGCGGCCCCGGTCCAGATCCATGACGAAGGGCGACCCGTAGGCCGGGGCGAAGACCACGCTGCGCCCGCCGATCTGGACGCTGCGTTCGGGATTGCGCGCGTGCTGCGTGAAACTCGCGGGGGCTGTCCGAAGCACCTCGCGCAGCATCCCCGGCTCGAACCGCACACGGATGCCGTCCACCTGCGCCCCGCCTTGCGCCACAGGTCGAGCGACGCCGGATCGTCCCGAAAGTCGATCCCGGTTTCGGCCAGGATGCGGTCTGCCGCCGCCTCGATCCGCAGCAGGTTTTCTTCCGACAGCACGTCATAGGTCGGAATGTTGCGCATGATATAGGGCCGCCCGACGCCGCCCCCGCGCGTCGCCCGTTCTGCCTGCCGGGCCTGACGCGCCCGCCCGTGCCGGTCGTGTCGTGGTCATGCCCGCCCTCCCTCATCCCAGGGAACAGCGGATTCCCATTCACGGGTGCTGTCGGCGCGAAAGGCGACAGGCGCGGGCCTGTTCGCGTCAGGTGATGACGTCTGGTGTCGAGCGGCCTGTATGATGCTCGATCCGGGCCAGTCCGTGGGCCGCACGGATCACCGGGCCAAGGGCGATCTGCGGGTCAAGGTCGAACCGGGTCGGATCGGCCTCGTAGCGTTCCAGATACAGCCGCAGCGTGGCGCCTTCGGTCCCGGTGCCCGACAGGCGCATCACGATGCGGCTGCCGTCGGCGAACAGGATGCGCACGCCCTGCTTGCTGGCTGACCGAACCGTCCACCGGATCGGTATAGGCAAAGTCGTCGGCGGCGGTGATCGTCAGACCCTCGACGGACTTGCCCCGGCAGGCTGGCGAGATTGCCGCGCAGCGCGGCCATCATCGCATCGGCCCTTGCGCTGTCCATCGGCTTCGAAATCATGGCGAGAGTAGTAGTTGCGCCCGAAGGCCGACCAGTGCGAGCGCAGGATGTCGGCCACGCTTTCCTTGCGCACGGCAAGGATGTTCAGCCACATCAGCACCGCCCAGAGCCCGTCCTTCTCGCGCACATGGTCCGATCCGGTGCCGAAGCTTTCCTCGCCGCAGAGCGTGGCGCTGCCGGCGTCGAGCAGGTTGCCGAAGAACTTCCAGCCCGTCGGCGTCTCGTAGCACTCGATCCTCAGCGCCTTGGCCACCCGGTCCACCGCGGCGCGAGGTCGGCATCGAGCGCGCCACCCCCTTCAGCCCCGCCTTGTAGCCCGGCGCCAACGTCGCATTGGCCGCCAGCACCGCGAGGCTGTCCGAGGGCGAGACATAGATGCCGCCGCCCGACGACCATGTTGCGGTCGCCGTCGCCGTCCGAGGCCGCGCCGAAATCGGGCGCGTCGGCGCCGAACATCTCGTCCATCAGCGCCTTGGCCCAGACCGGGTTCGGGTCGGGGTGCATGCCGCCGAAATCCGGCAAGGGCGTGCCGTTGATCGACCGTGCCCGTTCGCCGCGCCCAAGCCGGCCTTCGAGGATTTCCTTGGCATAAGGCCCGGTTACGGCGCACATCGCATCGAAGCGCATCCGGAAGCCGCCCGTGAACATCGCCCGGATCGCCGGGAAGTCGAACAGCGTCTCCATCAGCGCGGCATAGTCCGACACCGGATCGACGACATCGACGGTCATCGCGCCAAGGCTGGTCCGCCCGACCCGGCCAAGGTCGACGTCCTGCGCGGCGAGGATGCGATACTCGGTCAGTTCCGTCGTGCGCCGGAACATCGCCTCGGTCACCGCCTCGGGCGCGGGGCCGCCGTTCGGCATGTTGAACTTCACGCCGAAATCCTCGGTCGGGCCGCCGGGGTTGTGGCTGGCCGACATGATGATCCCGCCATCGGTGCCTATTCAGCCGGATCAGGTGGCTGGCGGCCGGGGTCGACAGGATCGCCCCCTGCCCCACGATCACCCGCGCCGCCCCGTTCGCGGCCGCCATCCGCAGGATCACCTGCGCGGCGCGGTCGTTGAAGTAGCGCCCGTCGCCGCCCAGCACGAAGGTCTTGCCCTCGGCGCCGACGACATCGAAGATCGCCTGGACGAAATTCTCGAGATAGTGCGGCCCCATGAAGACGGGCGTCTTCTTGCGCAGGCCCGAGGTGCCGGGCTTCTGGCCCGCGATGGGCGTGGTCTTGACGATCTCGATGCTCATGGCGCTCCTCCGGCTGTCACTGCTTCGAACACCAGCACGGAATTGGCAGGCACCGCAACAGCGGCCTTGCGCCGGCTCGGGCGCGCATGCGGGTCGCGTGGTGTCGAGGATCAGCCGCCAGGCCGGCGCCGTGCGTGGCAGGACGACGTCGCGGGCCGGACCGGCGTTGAAGACGGTGAACAGCGCATCCGTGTCGGCACGATCCTCTTCCGCCGCGACCCGCAATTCCACGCCAAGGCAGCGGAACGCAGGATCGTGCCAGTCTTCGGCGCGCGGCACGTCGCCATCGGCGCGGCGCCAGATCACGTCGGGCTGGCCATCCACCTGCCGCGGCTGCGCATGCAGGAAGCGCCGCTGCCGCACGACCGGATGGGTGCGCCGCAGCGTCGGTCAGGCGGGCGACAAAGGCCGTCAGTTCGGTATCGGCGTCCGTCCCAGTCGACCCAGCCGGTCTCGTTGTCCTGGGCATAGGCATTGTTGTTGCCGCCCTGGCTGTTGCCAAGCTCGTCGCCCGCCAGCAGCATCGGCGTGCCCTGGCGACAGCAACAGCGTGGCCAGCAGGTTGCGCTTGCGCAGGTCGCGCGCGGCGCGGATCGCCGGATCGTCGGTCGGCCCCTCGACCCCGAGATTGTCGGAGTGGTTGTCGCCATGTGCCGTCGCGGTTGTCCTCGCCATTGGCCAGGTTGCGCTTGACCGTGTAGCTGACCAGATCTTCCAGCGTGAAGCCGTCATGCGCGGTCAGGAAGTTGACCGAGCTTGTGGCCGCGCGGCCCGAATGGTCGAACCGTTCCGCCGACCCCAGCAGCCGGTTCGCCAGATCCGGCGTCATCCCGGCATCGCCGCGCCAGAACCGCCGCACGCCGTCGCGGTAACGGTCGTTCCATTCCAGAAACGGGTGCGGGTAGGCGCCCAGCTGATAGCCGCCCGGCCCGATATCCCAGGGCTCGGCGATCAGCTTGACGCGGTTCAGCACCGGGTCCTGCCGGATCGCGTCGAAGAACCCGCCATTGCGGGTCGAACCCTGCCGCCTCGCGCCCCAGCACCGAGGCGAGATCGAAGCGGAAGCCGTCGACATGGCACGTCTCGACCCAGTAGCGCAGGCTGTCCATCACCATGCGCAGCACCATCGGATGCGTCAGGTTCAGCGTGTTGCCGGTGCCGGTGTCGTTGACATAGTAGCCGCCCGCCATCGGTCAGCCGGTAATAGCTGCGGTTGTCGAGCCCGCGAAAGCTCAGCGTCGGCCCCAGCTGCGTCGCCCTCGCCGGTGTGGTTGTAGACCACGTCAAGGATCACCTCGATCCCGGCCGCATGGAAGCGGCGCACCATGCTCTGCACCTCGCGCAGACCGCCCCGCGCTCCAGGTAGCGCGGTTCGGGCGCGAAGAAGCCGATGGTCTGGTAGCCCCAGTAGTTGCGCAGGCCCCTGCGCCACCAGAAAGCGGTCATCGACGAAGGCCTGCATCGGCAGAAGCTCGATCGCCGTGATGCCCAGCTTCGTCAGATGCTCGAGCACCGGGTCCGAGGCAGAGCCCCAGCATAGCGTGCCGCGCAGTGCCCGGGCACGTCGGGATGCAGCGCGGTCAGGCCCTTGACATGCGCCTCGTAGATCACGGTCTCGCTCAGGCGGCGGCTGCGAGCGGCTGTCGTCGCCCCATTGAAAGGTCGGGTCCACCACCACGCATTTCGGCATGGCAAAGGCGCTGTCGCGCGTGTCGAAGGACAGGTCGCCGCGCGGGCTGCCCACCTTGTAGCCCATCAGCGCATCCGACCACCGCAGCCGCCCGTCCAGCGCGCGCGCATAGGGGTCGATCAGCAGCTTGTTGGGGTTGAACCGATGTCCGGCTTCCGGCGCATAGGGCCCGTGGGCGCGAAAGCCGTAGAGCGCGCCGGGCATCAGGCCCGAGACGCGCATGTGCCAGATATCGCCATCGCGGTCGGCGAAGGGCGATCCGCGCGATCTCCTTGCGCCCGTCGGGCGAGAACAGGCACAGCTCGATCCGGTCGGCATGGGCGGAAAACACCGCGAAGTTGACGCCGTCGCCGTCGAAGCTCGCGCCCATCGGCCAGGGCCGGCCCGGCGACGTGGCATGGCCTGCGACCGCGCACGGGCATGCTGCGCAGCAGCGGTCACGCAGCAGGCTTTCGTAGAGCGCGGCATAGGCCGCAGCCGAGGCTTCCCAGCCGACCGGGTGCTTCATCGCGTTGCGCTGCATCTGCGTCCCAGGTCGCCGGATCGCCGTGCAGCGTCCATCAGCTGCCGCAGCGCCTGCCCAAGGCCAAGCGCATCGGTCGGGTGAAAGACGATCCCCGTGGCCACGCCCGCCGCCAGCGTCGCGGGCGTGGCGCCGATCACCGTATCGACCAGCCCGCCCGTCGGCCGCCACCACCGGCAGCGTGCCGTAGCGCAGCCCGTACATCTGCGTCAGCCCGCAGGGTTCGAAGCGCGAGGGCACCAGCACCGCATCGCGCGCCGGCGAACATCCGGTGGCTCAGCGCCTCGTCATAGCCGATCCGCACCGCCACCCGGCCGGGAAACCGCGCCTCCAGCCCGCGCATCGCGCCTCCAGCGCCGGATCGCCCGAGCCCAGCACCGCCAGCCCGCCGCCCGCCCTCGATGAAGTCGGGCATCACGGCGGGGAGCAGGTCGATGCCCTTCTGGTCGGTCAGGCGGCTGACGACGATCGCCAGCGGCCCCGGCACCTCCAGCCCGAACTCGGCCACAAGCGCGCCGCGGTTCTCGGCCTTGCGCTTCAGCGTGCGCGGCGAATAGGGGATGATCCGGATCGGCCTCGGGCGACCAGACGTCGGTATCGACGCCGTTCAGGATGCCGCGTCACCCGCGCCGGCCCGCGCGGCGATCACCCCCTGCAAGCCCATGCCGAACTCGGGCCGCATCAGCTCCTGCGGCATAGGTCGGCGAGACGGTGGTGATCGCATCCGCCGTCACCAGCCCGGCCTTCAGGACTGGACAGCCCGCCGTAATACTCCAGCGCGTCGGCATGGAACTGCTCGCCCGGCAGCCGCAGCGTCGCCAGCAGCGCGGCCGGTGCCCAGCCCTGAAAGGCGATGTTGTGGACGGTCATGACCGACCGGACGACCCGCCCGCGCCGCGATACCGCAGATAGGCCGGGGCGAACCCCGCCTGCCAGTCATGCGCATGCAGGATGTCGGGCCGCCAGCCGTCGCTCAGCCCGTCGCGCGCGATCTCGCGCCGCCAGCCCAGCTCAGCGCCGCGAAGCGCAGCGCATTGTCGGGCCAGTCGCCGCCCGGCCCGGAATAGGGGCCGCCCTCGCGGTCATAGAGATGCGGCGCGTCGAGCAGCAGCACCGCCATGCCCGCCGACCTTGCCCGCCAAGCACCCGCCCCGGCCCGCCGAACAGGTCGTCCTCGGCCCAGACCTCGCGGCCAGTCGCGCCATGCGCCCGCGCAGCGCCCGATAGGCGGGCATCAGCACCCGCATCTCCCAGCCCGGCCGGCGCCAGGGCCGCCGGCAAGGCGCCCACCACATCGGCCAGCCCGCCGGTCTTCAGCAGCGGCACGCATTCCGACGCCACCGACAGCACCCGCCCGCGCACCTTCACCGTCCTCGCGCCTCATCTTCTGTTCACAAATATCCTCGGGGGTCCGGGGGTGCGAAGCCCCCGGCGCCGCCCGAGCCGGCTCAGCCAAGCTTGGCCGCGCGCGCATCCAGCATGTCCTGCGTCACCAGCACGATCCCCGTCTCGGTCGCGGCGGAACCAGCGTGCGTCCTCGTCCGGATCCTCGCCGACCACCAGCCCTTCGGGAATGATCACCCCGCGGTCGATCACGCAATTCTTCAGTCTGCGCTTGCGGTTGACCATCACCTGCGGCAAGCGCCACCACATATTCGAGCGCTGGAGAAGGAATGCGTCCGGCACGCCGGTGAACAGCAGCGAATTGCGCACCTCGGACCCCGAGACGATGCAATCGCCCGACACCAGCGACGAAATCGCCATGCCGCGCCGCTCGTCCTCGTCATGGATGAACTTGGCCGGGCGGCACGATCTCGGCATAGGTCCAGATCGGCCAGGCATTGTCGTAGAGGTCGAGCTTCGGGCACGAAATCGGTCAGGTCGATGTTGGCCTGCCAGAAGGCGTCGATGGTCCCGACGTCGCGCCAGTAGGGCTCGGTCTCCAGCCCCGACTTGACGCAGCTTTCGCGAAAAGCGGTGCGCCATCGCCTTGCCGTTCTTCACGATGTCGGGGATCAGGTCGTTGCCGAAATCATGGCTGGAATTGGGGTCTTCGGCGTCGCGGATCAGCAGGTCGCGCAGGAAATCCCAGTTGAAGACATAGATGCCCATCGAGGCCAGCGCATGGTCCGGGTCGCCGGGAATCGACGGGCGGATCGGCGGGCTTTTCCAGGAAGGCCGTGATCCGCCCCGTCTTGTCGACATCCATCACGCCAAAGGCCGTCGCCTCCATCCGCGGCACGGTCAGGCAGCCGATGGTCACATCGGCGCCGCTGTCGACATGCTGGCGCAGCATGATCTCGTAATCCATCTTGTAGATGTGATCGCCCGCCAGGATCACGACATACTTGATGCCGTAGCTGTCGACGATGTCGATGTTCTGCGTCACCGCATCGGCCGTGCCCAGATACCACTTGTTCTCGTTCACCCGCTGGCTGGCGGGCAGGATGTCGAGATATTCGTTGCGTTCCGCCCGGAAGAAGTTCCAGCCGCGCTGGCAGTGCCGGATCAGGCTGTGCGCCTTGTACTGCGTGGCGATCGCCATCTTGCGGATGCCGGAGTTCAGCGCGTTGGACAGGGCGAAGTCGATGATCCGGGTCTTGCCGCCGAAATAGACCGCAGGCTTGGCGCGGCGGTCCGTCAACTCCTTCAGGCGGCTGCCGCGCCCCCCGGCCAGCACGAAGGCCATGGCCTGGGACGACAGTCGCGTATTGGGTCTTGCGTTGCATGGTCTTCCCTCCCTTGTGCGCGGGGGTTCGCGCCCCCGACGATTCTGTTCCGGCCCTACCCCTGCCGGAACATGATCGTCGACAAGCGGCGGCAGCGTGACGACCGCCGATTGTCGTCTGCCCGTGCCAGGGTGTCGCTTCGGTCACCACCCCGCCCAGGTTGCCCCGGTTCCCGCCGCCATAGAGCGCCGCATCGGTGTTCAGCACCTCGTCCCACTGGCCCGCCGCCGGGAAGCCCAGCCGGTAGCGCCGCTCCACCGGCGTCATGTTCGACCACGACGACCACCATCGGATCGCCCTTCCTGCCCTTGCGCACCCAGGCATAGACCGAGGCTTCGGCATCGTTCGACTCGATCCAGGCGAAGCCCTCGGGCCGCGTGTCGTTCACATGCAGCGCCGGAGTGTCGCGGTAGAGCGCGGTTCAGGTCGCGCACCAGCGCCTGCATGCCGCTGTGCTGCGGGCATGTCCAGCAGATGCCAGTCAAGGCTCTGGTCGTGGTTCCATTCGCGCCCCTGCGCGAATTCCTGGCCCATGAACAGCAGCTTCTTGCCCGGATGGCCCCACATGAAGCCGTAATAGGCGCGCAGGTTGGCGAACTTCTCGTCCCCGTCGCCCGGCATCTTGTCCAGCATGATGCCCTTGCCATGCACCACCTCGTCATGGCTGATCGGCAGGATGTAGTTCTCGCGACCAGGCGTAGTGCAGCCCGAAGGTCATCTGGTGGTGGTGATACTTCCGATGGATCGGGTCCTTCTGCATGTAGCTGAGCGTGTCGTTCATCCAGCCCATGTTCCACTTGAAGCCGAAGCCCAGCCCGCCGTGGTTCGACCGGGCGCGACACGCCGGGAAAGGCCGTGCGATTCCTCGGCCACCGTCATGATGCCCGGCACCTCGCCATAGGTCGTGACGTTCATCCGCTGCAACAGCGCGATCGCCTCGTAATTCTCGCGCCCGCCGTCGCGGTTGGGCACCCATTGCCCCTCTTGCCGCGAATAGTCGCGGTAGAGCATCGAGGCCACCGCATCCACCCGCAGCCCGTCGAGGTGGTATTCCTCCAGCCAGTACAGCGCGTTGGAGACCAGGTAGTTCGACACCTCGACCCGGCCATAGTTGTAGATCAGCGTGTTCCAGTCCTGATGAAACCCTTCGCGCGGGTCCTGATGCTCGTAAAGCGCGGTGCCGTCGAACCGGCCCAGCCCGTGCGCGATCGGTCGGGAAATGCCCCGGCACCCAGTCGAGCAGCACGCCAAGGCCCTTGCGGTGCGCCGCATCGACGAAGGCGCGGAACTCGGGCGGCGTGCCATGGCGGATGGTGGGCGCGTACAGCCCGACCGGCTGATAGCCCCAGCTGCCGTCGAACGGATATTCCGAGATCGGCATCAGCTCGATATGGGTGAAGCCCATGTCGGCCGACATAGTCGACCAGTTGCTCGGCCAGTTCCAGATAGCTCAGCATCCGGTTGCCCGGCGCGCGCTGCCAGCTCGCCAGATGCACCTCGTAGACCGAGATCGGCGCGTCGATCGTGTGGGCCTTGGCCCGCGCGCTTCATCCAGTCGCCGTCGCCCCAGTGCGGCATCGCCGATGCCGACGCACGACCGAGGCATTGGCGGGCGGATGTTCCGACCCGAAACCCGACCGGGTCGGCCTTCAGCGGCAGCAGCTCGCCATCCGGTCCGCGCAACTCGTACTTGTAGGCCGTCGCCCTCGCCCAGACCGGGAATGAACGTCTCCCACACCCCGGTCGCGCCGCGCCGCCGCATCGGGTGGCGGCGCCCGTCCCAGATGTTGAAATCGCCCACCACCGACACGCGCTGCGCATTCGGCGCCCAGACGGCGAAATGCGTGCCCGCCACGCCCTCATGCGTGATCGCATGCGCGCCCAGCACCTGCCAGAGCCGCTTGTGCGTGCCCTCGCCCAGCAGATATTCGTCCATCTCGCCCAGCACCGGGCCAAAGCGGAACGGATCGTCGAATTCCCAGTCCGTGCCATGGCCCTCGGCCGCGCAGCCGATAGGGCTGCTGCTTCGGCAGCCGGCGCGGTGAACAGGCCCGGCACGACCGGGATACGGGTCTGCCGCCACAGGTCTTCGCCCGCCAGCACCGTCAGACCGCTCAGCCCCCGGCACGAAGGCCGTCAGAACCCATTGCCTGCCGCGCTTGTGCAGCCCCAGCACCGAAAACGGATCGCCATGCGCGCCCTCGGCGATGGCCCGCGCGGTCCCCGGATCGATCAGCGCCGTCTCCTCCGTCGCCGCCATCGATTGTCTCCCTGTCGTCAGAGTGCCGGCTTCGACCGACCACACGTCCTTCATGTAACCACGGATCGTCCGGTCCGACGAAAAGAATCCCGCCCGCGCCGTGTTCATCGCCGCCATGCGCAACCAGCGGTCGCGGTCGGCATAGGCCGCATCGACCTCGGCCTGTGCGGCGTGATAGGCGTCGAAGTCGGCGGCCACGAGGAAATAGTCGTGATGCCAGACCCGGTGCACCAGGCCATGATAGCGGTCGGGCTCGCTCCGGGCTGAACCGCCCTTCGGCAATCATCTGCAGCACGTCCTGCAAGGGCTGGCTGGCCTCGATCGCCTTGCGCGAATGATCCGGGTCTTCGCGGCGCTTCATCACCTCGTCCGCCGTCAGGCCGAACAGGAAGAAGTTCTCGGGCCCGACCTCCTGCAGGATCTCGACATTCGCGCCGTCCAGCGTGCCGATGGTCGGCGCACCGTTCAGCATGAACTTCATGTTGCCGGTGCCCGAGGCTTCCTTGCCGGCGGTCGAAATCTGTTCCGACAGGTCGGCCGCCGGGATCAGACGTTCGGCCATCGAGACGTTGTAGTTGGCCGGATAGATCACCTTCAGCAGATCGCGCGTTTCCGGGTCGTTGTTCAGAACGACCGCCACATCGTTGATCAGATGGATGATTTCCTTGGCCACCGCATAGCCCGGCGCCGACTTGCCGCCGAAGATCTTCACCCGCGGCACCCAGTTGGCCGTCGGGATCGGCCTTGATCGCATGCCAATGGGCGATGGTCTCCAGGATGTTCAGCAAGCTGGCGCTTGTATTCGTGGATGCGCTTGATCTGCACGTCGAACATGCGCGTCCGGGTCTGACCGTCACACCGCAATGCTCCTTGATCCAGTCCGGCCAGCTGCACCTTGTTGGTGCGCTTGGCCGCCTCGAACGCGGCGCGGAAGCTGTGCATCCGCGATATGCGGCTCCAGCTCGCGTCAGCCGGTCCAGATCGTCCTCCCAGCCCGTCGCCGATGGTTTCGGTGATCAGCGCCGGCCAGCGGGCGGTTCGCCATCTTCAGCCAGCGCCGCGGCGTGACGCCGTTGGTCTGGTTGATGATCCGGTCGGGATGCAGCTTGTTCAGTTCGGGAAACAGGTTCTTCTTGACCAGGTCGGAATGCAGCGCCGAGACGCCGTTGACCTTGTGCGCCATGATGAAGGCCAACTCGCCCATCCGCACCTCGTGGTGCTTGACGATGCCGACGTAATGCGGCCGCGCCGGATAGGTGCGCCGGTGCCAGCCGTCGATCCGCTCGACGATCTGCATGTGGCGCGGCAGCACGTTGCCGAAGGTGAAGGTCGCCCAGCGTTCCAGCGCCTCGGGCAGCAGCGTGTGGTTGGTGTAGCCCAGGCAGGCGCGCGCGGTTTCCAGCGCGTCGGTCGAACTCCATGCCCGTGCTCGTCGGACAGCAGGCGGATCAGTTCCGGCCCGGCGATGGCCGGATGCGTGTCGTTCATCTGGATCGCCACATGCTTCGGCAGCTGCGCGCAGGTCGGAATGGCCGCGCCAGATAGCGGCGCAGGATGTCCTGCAACGCCGCCGAGGTCAGGAAGAACTCCTGCTTCAGCCGCAATTCCTTGCCCTGATAGGTGGTGTCGTCGGGGTAAAGCACGCGGCGACAGCGTCCGCGCCAGCGCCTCGGGTTCGGCGGCGGCGGCATAGTCGCCGCGGTTGAACCGCTCCAGATCGAACAGCGTCGTGGGCTTCGCCGCCCCAAAGCCGCAGCGTGTTGGCCCATTTGCCCTGCCAGCCGACCACCGGCGTGTCATGGGCCGCTGGCGAGACCGTTTCGCCGGGCACCCAGACATCGCGTGCCGCCGCGAGCTTTCGACATGGCCCTTGAAGCCGATGGTATAGGCCGCCTCGGGGCGCTCGAATTCCCACGGGTGGCGCTGGATCAGCCAGTCTTCGGGCGTCTCGACCTGCTGCCCGCCTTCGAAGCGCTGGCGGAACAGCCCATGCTCATAGCGGATGCCATAGCCGTAGGCCGGGCATCCCAGCGTCGCCATCGATTCCATGAAGCAGGCCGCCAGCCGGCCAAGCCCGCCGTTGCCCAAGGGCTGCATCCGGCTCGTCCTCGACGATCGCGCGGAAATCCTGCCCGAACTCGCGCCATCGCCGCTTCGGCCATCTCGCGCAGGCCGAGGTTGACCGTGGCATCCTCCAGAATCCGACCGATCAGGAATTCCATCGACAGGTAGTAGACCCGCTTGCGGTCTTCGGCCCAGGTCCGGCGGGTCGAGGCGAACCACGGCTCCACGATCCGGTCGCGGATCGCATAGGACAGCGCCATGCGCCAGTCATAGACGCTGGCATTCGGGGCATCCTTGCCAAGCGTGAAGGTCAGGTGCCGAAGGATCGCCGTCTTGAGATCGGCAGTGGTGATGGGAGTATCGAACACGGTCTGAAACCTTCCTACGTCGTCTCGGCTCTGCGTGCCGGTGGCGCCGACCCCGGCGATCCACCCTGCTCAGAGATGCATCATCAGCAAGCACCGACGGACCAGGCCTGCCGGTCAGAGCCACGACACCCGAGATCGGTCGAACGGCCCTCCCAAACCGCTTTCAACCTTCTTCAAGGTTTCGCTTCCTGCCGGTCCATAATCTCGACCCTCTCTCGCAAATCAAGACTCAAACCGTTTTGGACGCGCAGAAATGCGCGCGAACGTGCTTTCAGCAGCCCCATGTCCGTTCAAGGACGGCGTGCCAGTTCTCGTGGCACAGTTTCCGCAATAACGGCGTGTCATAGCCATGTGTCCGAAGCGCAGCTTGAAGTGGAGCGAGCCCCGTCACGTCCTGAATCGGCCCCGGCACGGTCGTACCATCGAAATCTGACCCAAAACCGACGTGATCCTCGCCGACGCGGGCGATCAGATGATCCAGATGCCGCAAGAGCGCCGACCACCCCATGACCGGCGACCGCCGACCGTCGCGCCGCAAAAGGATCGTCGCGAAGTTGAGACCGACAAGACCGCCGCTGTCCGCGATCATTCCAAGCTGCCGGTCCGTCAGGTTCCGCGACGACTCTGTAATGGCATGGGCACAGGAGTGACTTGCCACCAGTGGCGCGTCGCTGAGGCGGGCGACATCCTCGAACCCTGCCGCGTTGAGATGCGACAGGTCGATCAGGATGCGCCGCCGGTTGCACTCGGCCACCAGCCGTTCTCCGAGGTCCGTCAGCCCGGTCCCGACATCGGGGCCGGAGGGAAACCGGAAGGGCACCCCGTTGCCGAAGATGTTCGGCCTGCTCCATACCAGACCGAGCGACCGCAACCCCCATGCCGCCAGTTCGTCCAGGGCAGCGAACTCGGGATCGATCGCTTCCGCGCCTTCCAGATGAAGAACAGCAGCGATGCGGCCCTGCTGCTGGCACTCGCGCAAGTCCCGTGCAGAACGGCAAATCCTGATCTGCCCCTCCGAAGCGTGCACCATCCAGTGCAGATGTCCGGCCATCGCCCTGACAGACTGAAGCGCTTCGGCCTGACCTATGGGCGCGGCGAGCGGCACGTCATAGGGGGAATGCTCCATCGCATCATCGCCCCCCTGCCCGTCCGTCGCCCGCGGCGAAGGGACGAACATCGCGAACAGGCCGCCCGCGAAGCGTCCCGCCTGAAGGCGGTGCAGGTCGATTTGGCCCGATCCGTCGCCGTCGGGCCAGAGGGACGCGCGCCGGTCAGGCTGATGCAAAAGGCGCAACAGGAAGTCGTTGTGCCCGTCGAACACGGGAATCGCCATGTCTGTCTTAAGGTCCGTCCCGCCGCTTTTATGGGCGTACGGTATACAAAGGCATCCACACCCGTAAAGCCGCTGCGTGAGGTCAGGCAGTCTCCAGTGCGATCCCTTTCAGGATCGGGCAGTCCGGCCGTCCATCACCGGCGCAATTCTCGACAAGATCGCTCAGCGTGGATCGCATCGCGGCAAGCTCGACCATCTTGGCGTCGATGTGCGCGATGTGGGTTGCAGCGATGCGCTTGACATCGGCGCTGGCCCGCAGGGGGTCACGGTAAAGCTGCAGAAGCGTCCGACATTCCTCGATCGAGAAACCAAGCGACCTGGCCCGTCCCAGAAAGGCGAGCGTATGCAGATCCTTCGGCGAAAAGGCGCGATAGCCGTTCTCGCTTCGGTTCGGGCGGATCAGGCCGATATCCTCGTAATAGCGGATCGTCTTGGCCGGCAACCCGGCCCTGCGCGCGACTTCGGCGATGTTCATCTGTCCTTCTCCCTGCGTCGACCGAACGCCCGCAGCCGCAGGGCGTTCCCCAGCACAAAAACCGATGACAGCGCCATCGCCCCGGCTGCGAGGACCGGCGTAAGCTGCGGTCCTCCGAACGGCACGAGAACCCCCGCTGCCACGGGAATCAGGGCCACATTGTAGCCGAACGCCCAGAAGAGGTTCTCGCGAATGTTGCGCATCGTGTGACGGCTGAGGCTGATCGCCGTCGCCACCCCGCGCAGATCATTCGACATCAGAACCACGTCCGCGGCCTCCATCGCGACATCGGTGCCGCTTCCGATTGCGATGCCGACATCGGCTGCCGCCAGGGCGGGCGCATCGTTCAATCCGTCGCCCACAAAGGCCGTCTTCGCCCTCCAGCGACCGTATGGCCGCAACCTTGCCCGCCGGCAGGACCTCGGCCTCGATCCGGTCGATACCCAGCTCGGCGCCGATTGCCGCGGCTGTCAGCCGCGAATCGCCGGTGATCATCGCGACCTTCGCACCGTTCTTCCGGATGGTGGCCAAAGCGTCGGCGGCGCCGGGCCGCACCGTATCTGCGATGCCCGCCACGCCCACGAGCCGATGGTCGAACGCCACGAAAACCGGCGTCCTGCCGCGCCGCGCGAGCGCAGCGCCCGTCTCGGCCAGGACCGGCTGTATCAACGCCGGCACCGGTCAGGAAACGGGCCGAGCCGACGCTGACGGTCCGGCCCGCAATCTGCGCCACGGCACCTTGTCCGGGCACCGCGGCGAAGCCTTCGGCCGACACGGGCGTGATCCCCCGGCTGCGCGCTTCGTCCAGCACCGCCTGCGCCAGGGGATGTTCGGACTGCGCCTCGACCGCCGCCATTGCCGCAAGGACGGTCTGCTCGTCCTCGTCCGCCACCACGACAAGATCGGTCAGCCGGGGCCGCCCTTCGGTCAGCGTTCCGGTCTTGTCGAATGCCACCCAGTCCAGTTCGCTCAACCGTTGCAGGGCATCCCCGCGCCGGAACAGGATCCCCAGGTCGGCGGCCCTGCCGGTCGCCACGATGATCGAGGTCGGGGTCGCAAGGCCCATCGCGCAGGGACAGGCGATGATGAGGACCGAAACGCCTGCGACAAGGGCCTCGGCCGGTCCCGGGCCGAAGATCAGCCACGCGATCACCGACAGCACCGCCAGCCCGATGACCGCCGGGACGAACCACATGGTAACCCTGTCGACCAGCGCCTGAACCGGAAGCTTGGCCCCCTGCGCCTCTTCGACCATCGCGATGATCCGCGCCAGCACCGTTTCGGCGCCAATCCGGGTGGTGCGCACGACCAGCGCGCCGTTCCCGTTCACCGTGCCGCCTGTCACGTCGGCCCCCGGCGCCTTTGGCACCGGCATGGGTTCGCCCGTCAGCATGGCCTCGTCGACAAGGCTTTCTCCGCTGATGACGACGCCGTCCACCGCAATGCGTTCGCCCGGGCGGATATGCACCAGGTCACTCACGCCGATGGCGGCGATGGGCCGCTCGACAACCGTCCCGTCGACCTCGACACGCGCGCTGTCCGGTCTCAGGCCCACGAGACGCGAGATCGCCTGCCCGGTGCGCCCGCGGGCCTTTGCTTCGACGTAGCGCCCTGCGAGGATCAGCACCACGATGGTCGCCGCCGCCTCGAAGTAGACGCTGCGCGAACCGGGGGGAAGAATCTGGGGGGCATAGGTGGCCACCAGAGAATAGAGAAACGCCGCACCGGTGCCGACCGCGACGAGGCTGTTCATGTCGGGCGCCCCGCGCAACAGGGCAGGCACGCCTTTGACGAGGAACTCCCGCCCCGGTCCTATCAGGATCAGGCCCGTCAGGACCGATTGCAGCACCCAGCTGTTCTGAGTCCCGAGGCTGGCCGAAACCAGGTGATGCACCGCAGGAAACAGATGCGCACCCATCTCGAGCGCGATAACGGGCAACGCGAGCAGCACAGCCGCGATCATGTCACGCCGAAGCCCGCGCTCGGCACGGGCGATCTGTTCGGCAGGCAGCGGCTGCGGCGATGCGGCAAACCCTGCCGCCGTGACCGCAGCGGCCAGTTCATCGGGCGACGTGCCGCGCAGGACAGTGACCTGCGCGCGCCGGGCAGCAAGGTTCGCTGACGCCGCGATGACGCCGGGCTGCTGCGACAGAACGCGTTCGACACGCCCCACGCAGGACGCACAACTCATGCCCTCGACGGACAGGCGCAGCACGTCCAGCCGTGCGGGGTCAGCGGCGGGACTGTCTGACCGGACTGTGGTTTGTGAGGCGGGGGATATCATCAGGCTCTCCGATTACCCTGCTTGAGCCTTCCAGCAACGGGAAGGTCAAGCATGGAGTTCCTTGGCTGAGGGAAGACGGCCCTGCAGCCAGAGAGAGGCGCGCTGCGCAGGGCGACAATCGTCGGTTGCGGAATGCGAATCGGGGTCGAGAAAGGGATGACCGGGATTGTCGTCTCATGATCGCCAAAGGGCGGGGGCGTGTTCACTTTGTCGCGCAAGGTGGCAAAATCGCTCACAATCCAGCGAAATCACGATTGAACTTGGCAGAATCGGAACATACTTCGTCGCAACAGAGCCATAGGCGGGTCGAACCCCTGACGCAAAGCGGGTCGATACCAAGGATGGCGCCGTGCAAACCGGCAGACCGAGGCAGCAGCAGACGACACCGGAGCAGAGAGATGGCAAAGACCCCGACGACCCCCGCCCCCCAGCAACAGGGAAGCACGACCCCCCGTCAGGTCAGATGGGCGGCGTAGCAACCCCCGCCCCCCAGCAGGGGCAGACACCGATCATCCGGGACTGGGCGTCGATCTGATCGCTTGATCCCGAACCCCGGTCGGTTAGCGCTGGCGATCCATCTGTGCGATCGCGCCATGCCCACTCCGATTTCCGCGATCCCCAACCTCGGCCCGGCCACCGAGGCCGCCTTTGCCGGCGGGCATCCACCTCGGCCGAGGAGCTGCGCGACCTTGGCGCGGATGACGCCTATCTCGCGCTGCTGCGCCACCGGCACTCGGCCGCATTTCATCGGCTATTATGTGCTGGTGATGGGCCTGCAGGGCCGTCCCTGGAACGATTGTCAGGGCGAGGAAAAGGCGGCGCTGCGCGTCCGGTTCGATGCGCTCAAGGCGCAGGCGCAAACAAAGGGCCGCTCCGAACTCGAAGCGGCCCTCGATTCTCTTGGGGTGGTGGAACGGCGCGCTAGCGCCGCCTCGATTTTCGCTGAAAATCGCGCCCGATCAGCCGACCAGTTCAAGACCCGAGAAGAAGAACGCGATCTCGTCGCGCCGCCGTTTCCGGCGCGTCCGAGCCGTGGACCGAGTTCTCGCCGATCGACAGCGCGAATTCCTTGCGGATGGTGCCATCGGCGGCATTGGCCGGGTTGGTGGCGCCCATCACTTCGCGGTTCTTCGGCGATGGCGCCTTCGCCTTCCAGCACCTGCACGACGACCGGCTCGGAGGCCATGAACTCGGTCAGCTCGCCGAAGAAGCGGCGCTCCTTGTGCACGGCGTAGAACTGCCTGCGCCTGCGCCAGGCGTCAGGTGGATGCGCTTCTGCGCGACGATGCGCAGGCCGGCCTCCTCGAACTTGGCATTGATCTTGCCGGTCAGGTTGCGGCGGGTCGCGTCGGGCTTGATGATCGACAGCGTGCGTTCGATGGCCATGATGGTCTCTTTCCCATGATGACGGAGGCAGGCCCCTGCCCGCCCTGCGATTGCGCCGCCCTGCTAGCACGGGCCGCGCGCGCTTGAAAAGCCGCGAAACCGCGCCGCGCGGCAGGTTGACGCCGCGCGCGCCCGTCGGGCAGGGAACGCCATGCTGCGCATTCACGACATCACCTATTCCGTCGAAGGCCGCCCCCTGTTCGAGGCGCCTCGGCCACCATTCCCACCGGCCACAAGGTCGGCCTCGTCGGGCGCAACGGCGCGGGCAAGACCACGCTGTTCCGGCTGATCCGGGGCGAACTGGCGCTGGAGGGCGGCGAGATCACGCCTGCCCGCCGCGCGCGCGCATCGGCGGCGTGGCGCAGGAGGTGCCGTCGTCGGACACCTCGCTGCTCGACACCGTGCTGGCCGGCCGACACCGAACGCGCCGCGCTGCTGGCCGAGGCCGAGACGGCGCACGACCCGCACCGCATCGCCGAGATCCAGCCCGGCTGGCCGACATCGACGCCTGGTCGGCCGAGGGCCGCGCCTCCGCCATCCTCAAGGGCCTGGGCTTCGATGCCGAGGCGCAGCTGCGTGCCCTGTTCGGACTTCTCCGGCGGCTGGCGGATGCGCGTGGCGCTGGCGGGCGTGCTGTTCGCCCAGCCCGACCTGCTGCTGCTGGACGAGCCGACCAACTACCTCGACCTCGAAGGCGCGCTCTGGCTGGAAAGCTACCTCGCGAAGTATCCGCACACCGTCCTCATCATCAGCCACGACCGCGGCCTTCTGAACCGCGCCGTGCAGGGCATCCTGCATCTCGACCGACAGCAAGCTGACCTACTGGACCGGCCCCTACGACCAGTTCGCCCGCCAGATGGCCGAACGCCGCGCCGTGCTGCAGGCCGAGGCGAAGAAGCAGGAGGCGCGCCGCGCGCATCTGCAAAGCTTCGTCGACCGCTTCAAGGCCAAGGCGTCGAAGGCCGTGCAGGCGCAGTCCCGCGTCAAGATGCTGGAAAAGATGACGCCGATCACCGCCGCCGGAAGAGGCGAAGAAGCAGGTCTTCACCTTCCCCGAGCCCGAGGAACTGTCGCCGCCGATCATCAACCTGGATGGCGCGGCCGTCGGCTATGGCGGCCCGCCGGTGCTGCGCAAGCTGAACCTGCGCATCGACCAGGACGACCGCATCGCGCTGCTGGGCCGCAACGGCGAGGGCAAGTCGACGCTGTCCAAGCTGCTGGCGGGCAAGCTCGACGCCTGCGAGGGCCGCATGACCGCATCCTCCAAGCTGCGCATCGGCTATTTCGCGCAGCATCAGGTGGATGAGCTGCACATCGACGAGACGCCGCTTGCAGCACATCATGCGCGCTGCGCCCCGCCGAGGGCCAGCCCCGGCTGCGCGCGCGGCTTGCGGGCTTCGGGCTGATGGCCGATCAGGCCGAAACCGTGGTCGGCGCGGCTGTCGGGCGGGCAGAAGGCGCGGCTGTCGCTGCTGCTCGCCACCATCGACGCGCCGCATCTGCTGATCCTCGACGAACCGACCAACCACCTCGACATCGAAAGCCGCGAGGCGCTGGTCGAGGCGCTGACCGAATACTCCGGCGCGGTGATCCTCGTCAGCCACGACATGCACCTGCTCGGGCTGGTCGCCGACCGGCTCTGGCTGGTCAAGGGCGGCGCGGTCACGCCCTATCACCGAAGATCTCGAGGCCTATCGCCGCCAGCTTCTGGCGGGCGACGAGACGCCGAAGCGCGCAAAACCCGCGCCGGAAAAGCCGAAAGCGGGCCAGCCGCGACGAGATCGTGGCGCTGCAGGCCGAGGTGCGCAAATGCGAGGAGCGCCTGGCGAAGCTGAACGAGATGCGCGACAAGCTGGCGAAGAAGCTGGCCGACCCCGAGCTTTACGAAGCCGGCGCGGCATCGGCGAGCTCGAGACCTGGCAGAAGAAATACGCCGAGGTGATGGAGGCCTCGACCGGGCCGAGGCGCTGTGGCTGAAGGCGCGAAGCACGGCTGGAAGAGGCAAGCGGCTGATGGACAGCGCGTTCCTGATCACCGCCTTCGTCACGCTGTTCGTGGTGATCGACCCGCCCGGCCTGATCCCGCTGTTCATCGCGCTGACCCAAGGCATGACCCCCGAGCACCGCCGTGCCATCGGGCTGCGGGCCTGCCTGATCGCGGCGTTGCTGCTGACGCTGTTCGGCCTGTTCGGCGAGGCGGTGCTGGACTTCATCGGCATCTCGATGCCCGCCTTCCGCATTGCCGGGGGCATCCTGCTGTTCCTCACCGCGCTCGACATGCTGTTCGAACGCCGCACCCAGCGGCGCGAAGGCCAGAAGACCGACCCGCAGCACGACCCGTCGGTCTTTCCGCTGGCCACTCCGCTGATCGCCGGACCGGGCGCGATCGCCACGATGATCCTGCTGGTGGGCGAAGTCCGGTCCGGGCTGGACCGGCGTGATCGCGGTGCATGTGCTGATGCTGGGCGTGATCGGCCTGTGCTTCCTGCTGTTCCTCGCCGCCGGGCCGATCGAGCGCGCGCTGGGCCGGACCGGAACGATCGTGATCACCCGGCTGCTGGGCATGCTGCTGGCCGCGCTGTCGGTCCAGTTCGTGATCGACGGCATCATCGGCACCGGGCCTGCTTGAGGTTGCGTCCTGAGATTGCGAAGGGCGCGCGCTGTGCCTACATCCTTCCCGACGCAGGAGGCTTCATGGACAGCGGTTCGATCGGTCAACTTGTATATCTGGTTCTGCTGCTCTGCGCCGTCGGCGGCTGGGTCATCGTCGAATACCGCAATCGGCTGGGACATGCGCTGCGCACGACCCTCGCCTGGGGTCTGATCTTCGTCGGTGTCATGGCGGGCTACGGGCTCTGGAACGACCTGCAAAGCGAGGTGCAGCGGCAGGCCGTGGTCATGGCCGACCGGATCGAGGTTCCCAGGTCCCCGGACGGACACTACTATCTGACGCTGGAAGTGTCGGGAAAGCCGATAAACTTCATGGTCGACACCGGTGCGACGAATGTCGTGCTGTCGCGCGATGACGCCGAAAGCATCGGGATCGACCCGTCATCGCTTGCCTATGTGGGTCAGGCCTACACGGCAAACGGCGTTGTCCAGACGGCCCGTGTGCGGCTGGAAGATGTCGTGCTCGGCCCCTGGCGGGACGAAAGCGTCGGCGCCTGGGTCAACAACGGCGACATGCAGGGTTCGCTTCTCGGGATGGACTACCTCGGCCAGTTCCATGTCGAGATCGCGGGCGAGCGTATGGTCCTGCGCCGCTAGGGTTGAGCTTCCGGCCCCAGTGCCGCATCGAAGGCCGCGACGGCACCGGGGTGAAGCGGCGCCGAAAGCCCGGATCGCCGCATCTGCGCGGGTTCGATATGCGCAAGCACCGGGGCCTTGCGCGCCAGCAGCGCCATGTTCTCAAGCGTATCCGCGACGAACAGGGCGACAAGGTCGGGGTCGGTGCTCGCCAGAGTGACGACGGTCGCGATGACCGAAACCGAAGGGACGATCTCGGTCACACCTGCATAGGTATTGGCCTTGATCACCGAAGGCTGCATCTCGGGGCTGTCGCGGATGATCGCACCGCGCTCACGCGATGTCAGCGGCACAAGGCTTGCCCCGCATTCCTCGATCGCCCGCGCGACCGCCACGTTCGGATGCCCGACGACCAGCATCGCCGCATCGATCGTGCCCTGGCAGATCGCATCCAGCGCGACCCCGGAAGGAAGTTCGGCGACAAGCGCGAAATCGGCCATTTCGAAGCCGAGCGTCGCCAGAACGCTGTCGACCGTTCCGCGCCGTCCGGAAGACGGGGGGCCAAGGTCCACGCGCTTGTCCCGCAGATCCTCGACCGACGCGATGCCGCTGTCGCGCCGGGCGACGATGGTCAGCGTTTCACCGTAAAGCGACATCACGCTGCGCATGTCGGACATCGGTGGCCTGTTTGCATAAGGCCCCTCGCCCGCGAACGCCCAACGGTGCCAGTCGGACTGAGCATAGGCGAAATCGACCTGGCCGGATCGAAGCGCTTCGATATTGTAAAGCGACCCGGACGTCGGGTCAGGGCTGCAGCGCGTCTCATTCCCTTCCTGCGGTTGATCGCGTCGCAGATGGCCGCCGCCGAGGCATAGTAGTTCCCCGCCACATCGCCCGATGCCAGCGTGAACAGCCTAAGGTCAGGAATGCCCGGATTATCGACCAGTTCCTGAGCGATGCCGATATTCGCCACAAGGCTGAACGCCAGGGTCGGAAGAATTCCACGCAACGACAGCACTCCGGTTTGCATAGGCAGTGCTAGCTAGCCTGATCGGGTCGCGCGACGCAATCTCTTGCCGGGGGCGGCGCGCAATTCCAATTGCGCTGGCAGGTTTTCGCCGCCATTGTCCGCTTCGTTCGATTGCCCAGGCGGCCCTGATCCGATGCCCGATTTCGTCTTCGAGACGCCGACCCATACACTCGCGATCTATTTTTCCCTCATGGCCGTGCTCTGCATGGTGGTCGGGCTTATCGTCCTGAAACCTGTCTTGCGGCTGCTGATGGGGTCGGGCCCCGAGTTCAACCAGACACTCAACTATGCCACATCGGGGTTCAGCCTGTTCTACGGGCTGTTGCTGGGGCTTCTGACGGTCGCTGCCTACCAGAACAGCCAGCAGGTCCAGCAGGGGATCATGAACGAGGCGTCGGCCCTGGGGACACTCTATTCCGACATGAATTCCTACCCCGAACCGATCCGTGGCGACATGAAGGCGATGCTGCGCGACTACGTGCTGTTCACGATCCACAAGGATTGGGACGCGCATCGGCACGGCGAGATACTTGACGGTGGGTTCAACCGCGCCGATGCCATGCGCCAGAAACTCGCCAGCTTCGAGCCACGCACGAGTGGTCAGGAAATCGTCCATGCCGAGGTGATCGGATCGTTCCAGCGGTTCAGCGAGGCGCGCCAGCAGCGGTTGTCGGGCGTGATGCTGAAAATTCCCAATGTGTTGTGGTATGCGGTCCTTGTCGGCGCGCTGACCAGCGTGCTTCTGATCGTCCTGCTCAAGATGCGGCTGGTGCAGCAATTTGTGCTCGGAACGATTTCGGCGTTTTTCCTGGGGGTGATCCTGTTCGTCATCGTGGTTCTCGACCGTCCGCTGCGCGGCGAGGCCGGTCTCGATCCCGCCCCGCTTCAGCTTGTCTGGGACCGGCAGATGGTCTGGGACGAACCGATCCGGCGGGAGTGACAGGATGGCCGAATTCTCGATCCGCGAAGTCGAAGGCATGCGTCAGGTCCAGATGGACATCCGCGATGAGACGGTGCGCGCCCGCAAGGGGGCCATGTCGAACATCCGGGGCAACATCGACCTCATCCCCAGACTGCCCGGACCGCGCGACGTGGTCCGCAGCATGTTCACCCGGGAAGCGTCGATCCGGCCCTACTACGTGGGCACCGGTTCGATTCTGCTGCAGCCTTCGCTCGGCGGCTATCACCTTCTGGATGTCGTCGAGGGGGAACGCTGGATCCTGGAACCCGGCGTGTTCTGGGCCTGCGAGGGCAAGGTCAAACTCGGGATGACGCGCGATCCGTTCTGGGCGAGTCTCTGGGCGGGTGACGGCCTGTTCTCATGGAAGACGCAGCTGACAGGCCAGGGACGCGCGGCCATCAACGCCCCGGGACCGGTCGAGACGGTCGAGATCAACGATGCCGAAATGCGCGTTCAGGGACGTCTGGTGCTTGGGCGAACGGCGGGACTGACCTTTTCCTCCCGCCGCCCCTCCAGCTATTTCCGCAGCTTCATCTCGGGGCAGCAGCGGCTGCGGGTGTTTTCCGGAACCGGCAAGGCGCTGGTGTGCTGGACGCCCTACTGGAACGAACAGCTTTTGCGTTCTGTGACGCGGGCCGACGAGGCCGAAACCCTCTATTCCTGAGCGGCTGTCGCAGCCGGCCGTTCCATCTTCTTCTGCCAGCGCCCGCCGTCCTCGATCCAGTATTGCGCCGCCATGCCCGTTTCCGCGATCAGCTTCCACTGGGCGCGCGCCACGTCACGCACGGCGTGGTCGGTATCCTCGAACAGAACCCAGACCCGTTCCAGCGCCGCCGCTTCTTCGGCGTGAAAAGATGCGCCGTCCAGCAGCATCAACCCGGCCGCACCGGCTGGCATGTCCTGTCGCTCGGTCAGCAAGACGGGCTGCGCCGCGTCATGCGGGCCGCCTGCCCGACCGTGCGGCAGGAAATCGTCCTCGGGGCCAAGCCAGAGCGCGTGGTCCAGCCTGTCGAGCCGGGACGGATCGCCGCCCCGCACCACCACCTTCCATCCCTGCCCCACGGCACGGCTAAGCAAGCTCCGGACCGTCTGCTCGACCGTGGACTCGCTCAGGTGATAGAAAAGGACCGCCGCCACTCAGCCCTCGTAGAGGTCGCGGATCAGCCGGTCGAGCGTCATCACGCCCCACCCCGTCGCGCCCTTCGGCGCAAAGGCCGTGTCGGACTTGACGCTGGCCGTGCCCGCGATGTCGAGGTGACACCAGGGCATGCCGGGGCGGACAAAACGCTGCAGGAAACAGGCTGCCGTGATCGCCCCGCCCTCGCGCCCGGTCACGTTCTTCATGTCGGCGATGCGCGACTTCAGAAGCTGGTCATAGGCATCGCCCATCGGCATCCGCCATGCGCCCTCGCCTTCCGCCTTGGCCGCCTTCAGACAGCGCGTTGCAAAGCGCGTCGTCATTGGAAAAGACGCCGGTGTTCTCGTACCCGAGCGCCACGACCATCGCGCCGGTCAGCGTCGCAAGATCGACCATCCCCTTGGGATTGAACCTTTCCTGCGCATACCAGAACACATCGGCCAGCACGAGCCGACCTTCCGCGTCGGTGTTGATGACCTCGATCGTGTCGCCCTTCATCGACTTGACCACATCGCCGGGGCGCTGCGCGTTTCCGTCGGGCATGTTCTCGACCAGACCGACAAGCCCGACGACGTTGGCCTTCGACTTGCGCAACGCCAAGGCGCGCATCAGCCCGGCCACGACACCCGCGCCACCCATGTCGCAGGTCATATCCTCCATCCCGGCGGCGGGCTTGATCGAGATGCCGCCGGTATCAAAGATCACACCCTTGCCGATCACGGCGAAGGGGGCGTCATCCTTGGCGCCGCCCCGCCAGTGCATGACGACGATCTTCGACGGATTGACCGACCCCTGCCCCACGCCCAGAAGCGCGTTCATGCCGAGCTTCTGCATTTCTTCCTCGTCGATGATCTCGACCTCGAGGCCAAGTTCCTGCATCGCGGCCAGACGTGCCGCAAAATCGTCCGGCGTCAGCACGTTTGCCGGCTCGTTGGTCAGATCGCGCGTGAAGAAAACGCCCTCGGCCACGGCGGCGCGCGGGGCGGCCTGTGCCGCGACTGCTTCGGGCGCCGAACACATGAAGATCACCTCGCCCGGCGCCTTCTTGTCGCCGGTCCGGTAGGTCGTGAAATCATAGGCGCGAAGTGCAAGCCCGAAGGAAATCTCGGCGGCCTTTGGGTGGGTCTCGGCCAGAACGATCGCGCCGTTCGGACCAAGCGACTTGCCGATGGCCGCCCCGGCCTTGCGCGACGTGACCACGTCGGCCCCACGGTCAAGCTTGACCACCTGTATCGCCTCGGCGGCCAGACCGGCAGGCCAGCCAAGGTCGGCCGCATCGCCCGGTTTCATCTTTTCGAAGGCGGGTGAATCAAGAAAACGGTCAAGTGCGCCCCGCGTCAGGCGGTTCAGCCTGCGTGCAGCCGCCCCGGCTGCGCCCCCGGTTCCGGCAAAGACCACGACCCGTCCGGCGTGTTCGGCAATCGCGTCGAGATCGGTCGCTCGGAAGTGGATCGAGACGGGTTGAGTCATGGGGTCCTCCGGGGAAAAAGGGCGCGCTTGGCGCGATGCGCGGAGCCTAGCCCGCGCCTCATGCCTTGACCAGATAGCAGTTTTCGGCGCGCCGGTTTTCCTCTAGGGTCTTTGACAAAACCAATAAGTCGGGGGCATTGGGCAGTGTCGAGATTCGACAGATACATCCTGTCGCAGTTGATGGCGCTGTTCGGCTTCTTCTCGCTTGTGCTTGTGGCGGTCTATTGGGTGAACCGTGCGCGTCGGCCTGTTCGACGAGTTGATCGGCGACGGCCAGTCGGCGCTTGTATTCCTCGAGTTCACCGCCCTCACGCTGCCCAACGTCATCCGGCTCGTGCTGCCGATCTCGGCCTTCGCGGCAGCGGTTTATGTCACCAACCGGCTGACGCAGGAAAGCGAACTTGTCGTCATGCAGGCGACCGGCTTTTCGCCGTGGCGGCTTGCGCGCCCGGTCTTCTGGTTCGGCGTCATCGTGGCGGTGCTGATCGCATTTCTTGCCAATGTGGTCGTCCCGGCCAGCCGCACGACATTGGCCGAACGCTCGGCCGAAATCGAGGCGAACGTGACGGCCCGCTTCCTGCGCGAGGGCGTCTTCCTGCATCCGACAAAGGGCGTGACCTTCTACATCCGCGAGATTGCCCCGACGCAGGAACTGGTCGACGTGTTCCTGTCGGACGCGCGCAATCCCGACCAGCGGGTCACCTACAGCGCCCTGCGCGCCTTGTTGCTGCGCGGCGAGACGGGGCCAAAACTGGTGATGTTCGACGGAATGGCGCAGACGCTCGACCGAAACAGCGGCAAACTGACGGTCACGCGGTTTGCGGACTTCACCTACGATCTTGGCGCGTTCCTGGCCTCGGGCGTTGTCAGCGGCCGGACCGTCGAGGAATTGGCCACGCCCGCGTTGATCTCGGCGACCGAAGCGGATGCGGCGGCGATCAGCACGACACAAGCGGTGATGCTTCAGGAAGGTCACAGCCGCATCGCCAGCCCGCTGCTTGGCCTCGCCGCGCCCCTGATCGGGTTCTCGGCGCTGCTGCTGGGGGCCTTTACGAGATTTGGCCTGTGGCGGCAGGTGCTTGGTGCGATCGTCGTTCTGGTGCTCGTCCAGCTTGTCGACAATGTCGCCGCAACCATGGCGCTGCGCAGCGCTGCGATGTGGCCCTTGAGTTACGTCCCGCCCGCGCTCGGCCTGATGATCGCCGCAGCACTTCTCGCCTGGTCGTCGGGCGGCTTCGGAATGAGACGCGCGGCGGTTCGGCATGCGGGAGTGCCGGCATGACCCTCGGCCGCTATCTCGCACGGCGTTTCGCGCTGGCGTTCCTGATGGTCTTCGCCATCTTCTTCGGGCTGATGATGCTGATCGACATGGTCGAACAGATCGGGCGCTTCGCCAACCCCATCAGTCTGTCCCAGATCGCGGGCCTTGCTGCCCTGAAGGTTCCTGAAAGTCTCTACCGTATCCTGCCGCTGATCACGATCCTTGCTGCCATTGCGTTCTTCCTGGCCCTTGCCCGTTCAAGCGAACTGGTGGTGATCCGCGCGACGGGCCGTTCTGGCCTGCGGGTCCTGGCCGCGCCGCTTGGCGTCGCGCTGCTGATCGGGGTGTTTGCGGTGATGGTTCTTAATCCCATCGTCGCGGGAACGATCAAGCGTTACGAGGAACTGGCGTCGCGCTACGCGAATGGCGAGTCGAGCGTTCTTTCGATCAGCCCCGAAGGTCTTTGGCTGCGCCAGGGCGGGGATGGCCAGCAGATGGTCATCAGGGCGAGCCGGTCCAATCAGGATGGGACGACGCTGAACGACGTGACCTTCCTGGAATTCGACACGCTCGGAAATCCGCTCTCGCGGACAGAGGCCAAGGAAGCGGTGCTGGTCGCAGGTGCGTGGGAATTGTCCAGCGTGAAGAACTGGCGCCTTGACCAGCCCAACCCCGAGGCGACAGCCGTGACAGAGGCAAGCGCGAGGATCGCCTCCGATCTGACGCGCGACCGAATCCGCGACAGTTTCGGCGAACCTGCGGCGGTTGCGATCTGGGACCTTCCGGATTTCATCGCCAGCATGGATGCCGCAGGGTTTTCTGCCCGACGCCACAAGGTCTGGCTGCAAATGGAATTTGCGCTGCCGATCCTGCTGGCGGGCATGGTGATGCTGGCGGCCGGGTTCACCATGCGCCACAGCCGCTTTGGCAGCACCGGGACGATGGTGCTGGCCGCGGTCCTGTCTGGCTTCGCGATCTTCTTCCTGCGCAATTTCGCTCAGGTTCTGGGGGAGAGCGGGCAGATTCCCGTCCTTCTTGCCGCGTGGTTCCCGCCACTCGCCACAGTGTTGCTGTCGCTCGGCCTGCTCTTGCACATGGAGGATGGCTGATGCGCCGCCTCCTTGCCCTAGCGGTCATCCTGTTCTGCGGGCCGGCGCTGGCCCAGGACACGGCCACGCTGATCGCCGATCAGGTGCGGATCGAGGCTGACAGCGTTCTCGTGGCAGAGGGCAATGTCGAGGTGCTGCACAAGGGAACCCGGCTTCGGGCGGACCGCGTGGTCTTCGACGGGGCGGCTGACCGCCTGTCGATCGAAGGCCCGCTCGTGTTGACCGATGAGGCCGGAACCCGCGTTCTTGCGGATCAGGCGGATCTGTCTTCGGATCTGCGCGACGGATTGCTGACAGGCGCGCGGCTGGTGTTGGGTCAGCAGCTGCAACTCGCGGCGACCGAGGTCCAGAGGGTGGGTGGCCGCTATACCGAGATGGGAAGGACGGTTGCCTCGTCCTGTCAGGTCTGTGCCGACAACCCCGTCCCGCTTTGGGAAATCCGCGCCAGCCGCGTGGTGCATGACCAGCAGGAACGGCAGCTCTACTTCGAGGATGCGCAACTGCGCGTGGTGGGTGTGCCGATCTTCTTCCTGCCGCGCCTTCGCATGCCCGACCCGACACTGACACGCACGCGCGGCTTCCTGCAGCCGGAGATACGCAGCACCACCGAACTCGGCACCGGGGTGGGAATACCCTATTTCATTCCCCTTGGCCCAAGCCGCGATCTGACCGTGACACCCTTCGTCGCCAGCAATAACGCGCAGTCTCTGGGGCTGCGGTATCGTCAGGCCTTTGACACCGGCAGCCTCGAGATTGAAGGGGCCATCTCGAAGGACGAGATCCTGCCGGATGAGACACGCGGTTACCTGTTTGTCGACGGCGGCTTTGCGCTGCCGCGCGATTTCACCCTGAGATTCGCGATCGAGGCCGTCAGCGACAACGCCTATCTCTTGGACTACGGCATCTCCTCTCAGGACGTTTTGACAAGCTTCATCGAGGTCGACCGTGTCCGCCGCGACGAGTACATCCTCGGACGCGTCATCCATCTGGAATCGCTGCGCGACGAGGATGACAACGACACCATCCCGTCGACCCTGTTCGATATCGGCGCGATCCAGCGGTTCGTTCCGCCGGTCGTGGGTGGCATCGCGACGCTCCGTTATCAGGTGTCCGGCGAGACGCGGCTGTCGTCGGACACGACGGACAGCGACGGGGACGGCATATCGGACGGCCTCGACAGCAGCCGGGCGCTTCTGAGGATGGACTGGCGGCGCAACTGGATTCTCGGCGGCGGCTTGGTCGGCGCGGCTGTCGGTCGGGTTCAGGCCGATGTGACGGATGTCCAGCAGGATCCGAGTTTCCCCTCGCAGATCGGGCGGCTCTATGGTGTGGGTGGTGCCGAGTTGCGCTGGCCGCTGGTCCGGACAGGGTCAGACGGGTCAAACCAGGTGCTGGAGCCGGTGCTGCAACTTGTCCTCGCCCCCGATAGCAGCCCGGATGTGCCGAACGAGGATAGCCAGCTTGTCGAATTCGACAGCGGCAATCTCTTGTCGCTCGACCGATATCCCGGCACCGATGCGGTGGAACTCGGTTCGCGGGCGACGGTGGGGCTGACCTGGACCCGCTACGGCGTGACGGGCACGAACCTTGCGCTCGGCTTCGGGCGCATCTACCGGGCGAGCAATACCGGGCAATTCGACATCTCGACCGGGCTTGATGGCACAAGGTCGGACTGGCTGCTGGGGGCGCGCGTCGAAACCGCCGCCGGACTAAGCCTGACGCAGCGCATCCTGATGGACGAAGACTTGAACAGCACCGAGGCCGAGTCGCGCTTTGGCTGGGCAGGCGAGCGTCTGGCGATAAGCTCGGGTTACTACTGGAACATCGCCGATCCTGACGCAGGCCAGGACATCGACATTTCGGAATGGGCAATCGACGGTTCGTGGCAGATGGCCGACAACTGGACGGGCCGCTTCGGGCTTCGGCAAGATTTCATCGCCGGGCGCGCCTCTCGCGCAAATCTCGGGCTGATGTACCGCAACGAGTGCGTGCTCGTCGATCTTTCCCTCTCGCGTTGGTTCGCGGACTCCACTACTCTGACACCCACGACAGAATTCGGCGTTGCCGTCGATTTGCTGGGATTTGGCGGCAGCGCGGCGCCGGGGCCAGCGCGCCGATGCCGTGGCTAGTAGACATCCATCTGGCCGCAACCCGGCCACAAGACCAAGGATCGGGCCCGCCCGACACCGAGCAGAAAACGGACCTTGAACATGCGCTTTGCCCTTCTCATCGCCCTAGGCCTGAGCCTGATGTCCGCCGCAGCCCCGTCGCGCGCCGCAGACGGTCTCTTTGCGCCCCGGATCATCATCGACGACAACGCCATCACGAACTACGAGGTCGAGCAGCGGGTCGCTGTTCCTCAAGGCCGTGAACACGGTCGGCGATCTTGAAGCGATGGCGCTGCGCGACCTTATCGAAGACCGGCTGAAGCTTCGTGCGGGCGAATTGCTGGAACTGGAACTGACCGATGAGCAGGTCCAGGAAGGGATGGCGGAATTCGCGGGGCGCGCCAACCTGAGCGTCGAGGAATTCTCGCGCGTCATCGGCGAGGCCGGGGTCGCGCCCGAAACCTTCCGTGATTTCGTCCGCGCGGGCCTGATGTGGCGCGACGTGATCCGCGAGAAATTCGTGGGGATCGTGATCGTTTCCGAAGGCGAGATCGACCGCGCTTTTTCCGTCACGTCGCGGCGCAGCGGCCTTCGGGTGCTGCTGTCCGAGCTTGTGCTGCCCGCTGCAGAGGGTGAGTTCGACGATGCCGTCGCACAGGCCGAGGAACTGGCCGCAACGATCGGCAGCGTCGACGAATTCTCGGAAGCCGCCGCGCAGTTTTCCGCCGCCGGGTCGCGTGAGCAAGGGGGTCAGATCGACTGGATCGACATCGGAAACCTGCCACCCGGCCTGCGCGACGTTGTCGTTACACTGCAGCCCGGCCAGATCACTCCGCCCATCATCCTGCCGAATGCCGTGGCCCTGTTCCAGCTTCGCGGGATCGAAGAGACGAATGCGTTGGCCAACCAGACGGTCAGGCTCGACTACATGCAGCTTCTGTTGCCCAATACGGAAGCGGGACTTGCGCAGGCGGCCCAGATCAAGACGCGGGCCGACCGCTGCGACGACCTTTTCGCACTGATGAAGGGCGCGCCCGAAAGCCAGTTGCAACGCCTCAGCCAATCGCCCGGCGAGGTGCCCCGCGACATCGGGATCGAGCTGGCGAAACTCGATGCGGGCGAGATGACATTTGGCCTTCAGCGCGGCGGCAACATCCTGTTCCTGATGCTGTGCTCGCGCGATGTCGTGCCCGAAGTGGCAGAGGGTGCCGAGCCTCCGACACGTGAACAGATCCGGGATCGTATCCTGAACCAGAAGCTCAATCTCGCGGCCGATGGCTATCTGCGCCAGCTTCGCGCTGCGGCCGTGATCCGCGAGCCGTGACAGCCCCCGAGCGTCCCGTTGCGGTGACCTGCGGCGAGCCTGCGGGGATCGGACCCGAGATCATGGTGAAGGCACGGCAGGCGCTTGGCGCGGTCTGCCCGTTGTTCTGGATCGGCGATCCGCGCCACCTGCCGCGCGAAACTGCATGGCAAGAGATCACCGATCCTGCCGAAGCCGCCTCTGTGTCGCCTGAACGGCTTCCCGTCCTTGTCCATCGACTTTCGTGCGGCATCCGTCCCCGGCCAGCCCGACCCGCGAAATGCGCAAGGCGTCGTCGACGTGATCGAACGGGCTGCGCGCATGGCCATGTCCGGCACGGTCGCAGCAATCTGCACGGCTCCGATCAGCAAGAAGGTTCTCAAGGATGGGGCGGGGTTCGCCTTTCCGGGGCATACCGAATTCCTGGGCGAGATCGGGGGCGTCAAGCGGGTCGTAATGATGCTGGCCTGCCCGGAACTTCGGGTCGTCCCGGTCACCATCCACATTCCGCTTGCCGAGGTCGCGCCAGCCCTGAGCGGGGCGCTGATCGACGAGACGATCCGCATCACCGCGACCGCGTTGCGCCGGGATTTCGGCATCGACCACCCGCGTATCGCCGTTGCCGGGCTGAACCCCCATGCGGGCGAAGGCGGTGCAATCGGCACGGAAGAAATCACGGTCATCATTCCGGCCCTCGACCGGCTTCGAAGCCAGGGGTTCCAGATCGCGGGTCCGCTGCCCGCCGATACGATGTTCCACCCTGCCGCGCGCGCGCGATATGACGTTGCGGTGGCGATGTACCATGACCAGGCGCTCATTCCGATCAAGGCCATCGACTTTGCGGGCGGCGTCAACGTGACGCTTGGCTTGCCCTTTGTCCGCACATCGCCCGATCATGGCACGGCTTTCGACATTGCCGGGCAAGGAACCGCCGACCCGACGAGCATGATCGCGGCATTGAGGATGGCCGCCGATTTGGGGCGGAGACGGGCGTGACCGAAAGGCGACCGACATGGCGGCGATAGACGGCCTGCCGCCGCTGCGCCAGGTGATCGCCACGCACGGATTGCAGGCGAAGAAACAACTTGGCCAGAACTTCCTTCTCGACCTCAACCTGACGGCCCGCATAGCGCGCTCTGCGGGCGACCTGACCGGATGCGATGTGCTCGAGGTGGGGCCGGGACCGGGCGGCCTGACACGCGGGCTGCTCGCCGAAGGCGCGCGCCGTGTCCTTGCGATCGAGAAGGATGTCCGCTGCCTGCCCGCGCTGGCGGAAATCGCCGCCGCCTATCCGGGCAGGCTGGAGGTCATCAGCGACGATGCGCTGAGCGTCGATGTGTCGGCCCGCCTGACGCCCCCCGTCCGGATCGTGTCGAACCTGCCCTACAATGTGGGGACCGAACTGCTGATCCGCTGGCTGTCACCCGCCGTCTGGCCGCCCTTCTGGGATAGCCTGACGCTGATGTTCCAACGGGAAGTGGCCGAGCGGATCGTCGCCGTTCCGGGGTCAAAGGCTTATGGGCGGCTTGCCTTGCTCAGCCAGTGGCGGGCCGATCCCAAGATCGTCCTGACCTTGCCGCCCGAGGCTTTCGTTCCCGCCCCGAAGGTCCATTCCTCGGTCGTCCATTTCACGCGCAGGAACGAGCCGCGTTTTCCGGCCGATGCGGCGGTGCTGTCGCGCGTCACCGCGATGGCGTTCAACCAGCGGCGCAAGATGCTCCGCTCCAGCCTGCGCGGTCTGGTTCCGGGGATCGAAGAACGTCTGGTTGCAGCGGGTATAGACCCTACCGCTCGTGCGGAAGAAATCTCGCTTGAGAAGTTCTGCGCCCTGGCGCGCGAAGTTGCGCGCTAGGGACCCTGTCACTCGGCGGCTTCTGCCGGGCCGCTGCCGTCGGATGCCGGGCCTTCGCTGCGCGGCTTGCGCGGCGCGCGCGGGCGGCGGGGGGCTGCGGCCTGCTCCGGCGCGGGAGCTTCCGGCGCAGAGACCGCTTCGGCAACGTCGGGCGTCGCTGCGACCTCGGTCTGGCGCGGCTTGCGGTCTTCGCGGCGGCGTTCGGGCCGGTCATTCCCCTCGGGCCTCGGCTGACGTTCGGCCTGCTCGGTGCGCGGGCCACGGTCGCGGCGTTCGGTGAAATCGTTGCGTCCCGCATCCTGTCTTGCGCGGGTTTCCGGCGTCTCGACAAGGCTGCTCTCGCCAAGATCCTCGATGAAATCCATCATGCCCGTCGACCGCACCACGGGGGCAACATCAGGCTGTTCGTCGCGCGGATCGGGACGTTCATCCCGATAGGGCCGGTCTCGGTTCGCGTCACGGCCCTGATCGCGATTGGGATTGGGCTGGTTGCCACCCTGCTGGTTGCCGCCCTGATAATGGCCCTGCCCCTGCCCGCCGCCCTGGTTGCCACCCTGGCCACCGTTCTGGTTGCCGTTCTGGCCATACTCGCCCTGCGGACGGCGTTGTTCCTGCTCGGCTGCAAGCTCACGCTGCGCTTCGGCGAGCATCCGGGTGTAATGCTCGGCGTGCTGCATGAAGTTCTCGGCGGCGACGCGGTCGTTCGACAGTTGCGCATCACGGGCGAGGATCTGGTATTTCTCGATGATCTGCTGCGGAGTTCCGCGCACCTTGCCTTCGGGGCCGGAGCTGTCGAAGACGCGGTTGATGATATTGCCCATCGACCGAGGACGGTTCGACTTCGAGCGCGAACGTGATTTGGATGATCTCATGTGTTCCGTTTTTCCGGCTTGGGTCTGGTTGCCCGAAGCACCTGTGTCCAGTCGCGGAGCAATCCCTGCGGGTTTCCAGCGACGAATGTCAGGCTTGCGAGAAGGGCACGTTTCGCATGGGGCCGAACCGGCTCCTGCACCCTTGCGCCGAATAAACATGCCTGTTTCGCTGATACAAGGGAAAACTGGCGGCACTCTGGTTGGTTCCCTCGATTTCGAAGCAATTCCTCGGCGATCTGTGACGTGAAACGCGCAACTCTTTCCAGGGTCAGACTCTTCGCGCGATGACGATGCGGTCGCGCCCGTCCATATCCTGCCTGACCTCGATCCTCGCAAGACCCGCCTGGCGCAGGATTGCGGTCACATCGGCAGCCTGCGCAGGTCCGATCTCGACGATCAGCCTGCCCTGCGGCATCAGGTGATCGCCGATACCCGCTGCGATTGCCCGATAGGCCCCAAGCCCGTCTCCGCCCGGCGACAGGGCCATCGGCGGCTCCCAGATCCGGACCTCGGGCGCAAGGTCCTGCATCTCGGCGGCCGTGATGTAAGGTGGGTTTGCCACCACCAGATCGAACTGGCCTTCGACCTGCGAAAACCAGTCGCTGCGAAGAAAGCGGCAGTTCGACAGACCAAGCGCCCCTGCATTGGTGCGCGCCACGTCCAGCGCCGCCTCAGACATGTCCACGCCAAGCCCCCTCGCCCCCGGCCTTTCGGCCAGCAAGGTCAGAAGGATCGCGCCGGACCCTGTCCCGAGATCGAGCACGGTGTCGAACGGTTCCTTGAGTGCCGCCGCGATCAGCGTCTCGGTTTCGGGGCGCGGGTCGAGCACGTCGCGCGTCACCTTGAAATGGCGCCCCCAGAATTCCCTGTATCCGACGATCTGGCTCACTGGCTGGCGCTGGAGGCGGGCGGCGATGGCGCGATCGAAGCGCGCTTGTGCGGCTGGGGTCATGTCGTCCTGCAGGTGAAGCGTCAGGCGGGCGGCTGGCAGACCCAGAGCGTGCGCCAGAAGAATGCGTGCGTCGCGCGCCGCACCTTCGAGGCCCGCGTCGCGCAGTTGCAGGGTTGCCGCGCGCAGGGCCTCAGAGGCGGTCACGCCTCCATCTCGGCCAGTTTCGCGGCCTGATCGTGCGAGACGAGCGCGCCCACAATCTCGTCAAGCCCGCCGGCCATGATCTGCGGCAGGGCATAGAGTGTCAGGTTGATCCGGTGATCGGTCATCCGGCCCTGCGGAAAGTTGTAGGTGCGGATGCGCTCGCTCCGGTCGCCTGATCCGACCTGCGCCTTGCGGTCGGCGGCGCGTGCGGAATCGATGCGGGCGCGTTCCAGATCGAACAGCCGGGCGCGCAACACCTGCATCGCAATCTCGCGGTTGCGGTGCTGCGACTTTTCCGAAGAGGTGACGATGATCCCGGTGGGAAGGTGCGTGATCCGCACCGCCGAGTCGGTCGTGTTCACGTGCTGGCCCCCTGCCCCGGACGAGCGCATGGTGTCGATCCGCAGGTCGCTGGCGGGAATGTCGATGTCGACATCCTCGGCCTCGGGCAGAACCGCAACGGTCGCGGCCGAGGTATGGATGCGGCCCTGCGTCTCGGTTTCCGGCACACGCTGCACCCGGTGGACGCCGCTTTCGTATTTCAGCTTCGCGAACACGCCTTCGCCCTGCACATGGGCCACCACATCGCGCACGCCGCCAAGATCG
Organism: uncultured Alphaproteobacteria bacterium; assembly: GCA_963736565.1. Taxonomy (GTDB): domain Bacteria; phylum Pseudomonadota; class Alphaproteobacteria; order Rhodobacterales; family Rhodobacteraceae; genus Aliitabrizicola. The sequence goes on along the minus strand of CAVTOW010000003.1, from coordinate 397,082 downwards.
CTTTCCTGAAGCTCGAGTATCTCAAACCGCCAGCCCTGGCTTTCTGCGTAGCGCTGGTACATCCGCAGAAGGTCGGCGGCGAAAAGCGCCGCTTCCTCGCCGCCCGTGCCCGGCCGGATTTCGAGGATCGCCGGGCGGGCATCGGCTGCGTCGCGAGGCAACAAGGCCAGCCGCAGCGCCTGTTCCATTTCGGGAATGCGCGCCTTGAGGGTGGGCAGTTCCTCTTCCGCCAGCGCGCGCATCTCGGGGTCGGCGAGCATCGCCTCCGCCTCGGTCAGATCGTCGCAGGGCGCGGCGGTAGCTGTCGATTTCCGCAACGACGGGCTTCAACTCGCTGTATTCCCGGCTGAGAACGGCGATCTCCGCAGGCGCGGCACCTGCAGCCAGACGCGCCTCGAGAAACTCGAAGCGGCGCGTGATCTGGTCGAGTTTCTCCATCGGAACCATGACCGGGGTGTGGCCGAAGCCCTTGCGCGGGTCAAGGCCCCGGGGCTGCCCCGGTCAGGCTCGACACGCTCCACAGCCCCAGGGGGCGGTCGCGGTAGAGCCATTGCTGCTGGGGCGGTGCCGACAGGCCCGCACGGTCCACCGGCCCGATGATCCAGCCGCCCGGATGGTCGCGCATCCAGGCAGCCAGTTCCTCGGCGCCCTCGGGTGTCGCCACTGGCGTGGTCATCCGCGCCTTGAAGTTGAAGTCCGCATTGTAGGGCATCGCGACCAGCGCCACCCCGTCCTTCATGCGGGGGGCCAGTGCATCAGCGATAGGCTGCGTCTCGAACAACGGACCGACGCCGCTGAAGGCGATCACCATGTGCAGCACGACCGGCAGGCCCAGGCCCATGATCGCATGCGCCCAACCCGACCGTAGAAGCAGCCCCGCACCGGCCAGCGCCACGAGCAGGGCAGCGAGCAACCATGGCTCGCCCGGCGAGACGACCACGCCCGCCCCGACTAAGCTATCCGCGCCACCAAGCGCCATGGCCACAAGAGCCATGGCAAGAATTGCGAGGCCAAAAGGCGCAAGCGATCCGCCACGCCTGGTCCATCCGTCGCCGAGTGCACGCGCCGCAAGCAGACCCAACCCCGGCAGTTCGGGCAGCAGGTAGTGCATCTGCTTCCCGCCCACGACCGACAAGATCACCACCGCGCTGCCAATCCAGATCAGGCACAGGCGCACCGCTCTGTCTTGCCGCACCAAACTTGCCGCACCAGACCACATCCGCCAGGACCAGCCCCACGGAAAGACGATGATGGGCAGCAGTGCCAGCAAGAACCAGAACGGCCGCCCATGCCCCATGTCGCCTGTCACCCGCGCCGCGGTCTGGGTCCACAGCAGTTCGTGGCGGAAGGCCGCATCACCTGTCGCCAACGCCGGGACGAGCCAGAGGAAGACCAGCCCAAACGCGACGAGCAGGGCAAGACCCGCGCCGCGCAAGATCGCCTTGGGCGCGGGAGCGGCCACACCCCAGAAGCGCAGCGTCAGCAGCGCGGGCAAGAGATGAACCAGCACCACCGGTCCCTTGGCCAGCACCCCGAAACCCAGGACCAACCCCAGCAGCACCCAATGCCGTCGGGACAACATCCGACTGCCCGATCCGCCAGATCAGGCCGATTCCCAAAACCACCGTCAGCGACAGCAGCGCGTCGAACATCACCGCGCTGCCGAAGACCATGAAAACCGAGAACGACGCCGTCGCAACCATCGCCCGCAGCGCAACGGCGGCATCCCCGGGCCAGAGCCGCCGGGCAAGCCAGCCCGTTGCGATCACGCTCGCGACAGTGCAGGCGGGACCAACCAGCCGTCCAGCAAGTTCGGTCACGCCCGTGAACAGCCAGACCGTGTTGATGAGCCAGAACAGCAATGGCGGTTTGTGGGCATAGGACTCGAAGTTCCGCGTCAGATGAAACAGGTCACCCGACAGACGCATTTCCCACGCCACGGCCAGATAGCGTGTCTCGTCGATCGCGATCAGCGGGCGCGCCAGAACCAGCCCCACAAGCAGGGCGGTGTAGACCAAGAGGAAAACGACAGACTTGGGCAAGCGCGAGATCTCTTTCACTTCGAGTACCGGGAAAGGAAGGCGGAATGGCCTGCAAGGCAATGCAACTCCGGGTGCAGAGTGCTCATTTACGCAGAAGCGATGCATCCGAAACGACAGAATTTGTCGTCAACGACATACAGCCCTCCGCCCGCCCCGCTAGTCTGCAACGCAAAATGGCGGCCCCGAGCCTGCCATCGTGTCTTGCAGGGAGATCCCAATGAAATCGCATACCCGGGTGCTCGTGATCGGCGGCGGCGTCGTCGGCTGTTCGGTGCTCTATCACCTGACCAAGCTGGGGTGGTCGGACGTGACGCTGATCGAACGGTCGGACCTGACATCGGGGTCGACGTGGCACGCGGCCGGCGGGTTTCACACCCTGAACGGCGACACCAACATGGCGGCGCTTCAGGGCTACACGATCCGTCTCTACAAGGAGCTTGAGGCGATCACCGGCATGTCCTGCGGGCTGCACCATGTCGGCGGCATCACGCTGGCCGACACGCAGGAACGCTTCGACATGCTCAAGGCCGAGCGCGCCAAGCACCGCTACATGGGCCTCGACACCGCGATCCTGTCGCCGGACGAGGTCGCCAAGATGACCGACGGGCTGGTGAATACCGACGGCATCATCGGCGCGCTCTACGATCCGCTCGACGGCCACCTCGACCCGTCCGGCACGACGCATGCCTATGCCAAGGCCGCGCGGATGGGCGGGGCCGAGATCATCCTGCACAACCGCGTGCTGTCGACGACGCAGCGCGCCGATGGCGGCTGGGATGTGGTGACCGAGCAGGGCACCATCGTTGCCGAGCATCTGGTGAACGCCGGCGGGCCTCTGGGCGCGTGAGGTCGGGGCAATGGCGGGCGTCTACCTGCCGCTTCTGCCGATGGCGCACCAGTACCTCGTCACCGACGACATCCCCGAGATCATGGACATCCTGAAATCGGGCCGCGAATTCCCGCATGTGATGGACCCCGGCGGCGAAAGCTATCTGCGGCAAGAGGGGCGCGGCCTGTGCATCGGTTTCTACGAGAAGCCTTGCGAGCCGTGGAGCGTCGACGGCACGCCGTGGAATTTCGGGCACGAGCTGCTGAACGAGCAGTTCGACAAGATCGAGGACTTCGGTCACCTTCGCCTACAAGCGTTTCCCCGTGCTGGAACGCTCGGGCGTGAAGCGCGTGATCCACGGGCCCTTCACCTTCGCCCCCGATGGCAACCCGCTGATCGGCCCGGTGCCGGGCCTGCGCAACTACTGGTCGGCCTGCGCCGTCATGGCGGGCTTCAGCCAGGGCGGCGGCATGGGCCTGACGCCTTGCGCAATGGATGATCCACGGCGAGGTGGAGCGTGATCCGCGCGGCTTCGACGTGGCGCGCTTCGGCAACTGGACGACGCCGGGCTATACCGTTCCGAAGGTGATCGAGAACTACCAGACCCGCTTCAGCGTCGCCTATCCGAACGAGGAAAAGCCCGCCGCCCGGCCCTTCCGGACCACGGCGATGTACGACATCTTCAGCGGCATGAACGCGGTCTGGGGCCAGCAATACGGGCTCGAGGTGGTCAACTACCACGCCCTGCCGGGCGAGCCCCTGTTCGAGACGCCGACCTTCAAGCGCTCGAATGCCTGGGAGGCGACGCGGCAGGAAGTCATGGCGGTGCGCAAGGCGTCGGCATCAACGAGGTGCAGAACTTCGGCAAGTACCGCGTGACGGGGCCGAACGCGCGGGCCTGGCTCGACCGGATCATGGCGGGCCTGATCCCGAAACCGGGGCGGCTGACGCCTGACGCCGATGCTGGCCGAAAGCGGCAAGATCATCGGGGATTTCACCGTGTCCTGCCTGACGCGAGACCGAATTCCAGCTGACCGCCAGCTACGGCGCGCAGGGCTGGCACGGGCGCTGGTTCGAGCAGCACATGGAAGACGGCGTGCCGCGTCGAAAACATCAGCGACACCCGCACCGGCTTCCAGATCGCCGGGCCGAAGTCGCGCGAGCTTCTGGCGCGCGTGACGCGCACGGACGTCGTCGGGCGAGGCGTTCCGCTTCATGGACGTGAAGCGGATGACGGTCGGCATGGCCGACTGCATCGTGCAGCGCGTCAGCTACACCGCCGACCTCGGCTACGAGATCTACTGCGATGCGGTCAGCCAGCGGCAGCTTTGGCACACGCTCTGGACCGCCGGGCAGGACCTGGGCATCCGTCCGTTCGGGATGCGGGCGATGATGTCGCTGCGGCTCGACAAGTTCTTCGGGTCCTGGGGGCGCGAATTCAGCCCCGACTACATGCCGGGCGAAACCGGGCTCGACCGCTTCATCCGCTGGAACAAGCCTTCGGACTGGATCGGCAAGGCAGCGGCGATGAAGGAGAAAGCCGAAGGACCAAAGCGCAAGCTTTGCGCCTTTGTGGTCGATGCCGCCGATGCCGATGTTGTGGCGTGGGAACCGATCTGGCTGGACGGCGCGGTGGTGGGTTTCTGCACATCGGGCGGGTTCAGCCATTTCACCGGGAAATCGGTCGCGCAGGGCTTCGTGCCCGCGGACCGGGTGAAGGACGGGTTGAAGGTGTGAAATCGAGATCCTCGGCGAACGGCGACCCGCCGTGCTTGTGACCGAACCGCTGTTCGACGGCGACGGAGCGCGGATGCGCGGGTGATCGGTTCGGGGTCGCCGATGCGGGCCGCGTCAGCGCCACCTGTTCCGGCAGCGGCGCTCGCATGACCGCCGTGGCGATCCTGATCCTTGCCGCAGGATCGTCGTCGCGGATGCGTGGCGGCGACAAGTTGCTGGAAACGGTGGACGGCGCGCCGATGCTGCGACGTCAGGCCGTGATTGCTCTGGCGACAGGCTGTCCGGTTCTGGTCACCCTGCCGCCTGACCGGCCGGAGCGTGCATCGGTGCTGGCAGGGCTGGAGGTTCGGCAAATTCCGGTTCCCGACGCGGCGAGCGGCATGTCGGCTTCGTTGAGACGCGGGGTGGAACAGGCAGGCCGGTTGACACAAGCCGGGTTGATGATCCTGCCTGCCGATATGCCGGAATTGACCACGGATGCCTTGCAGACCGTCATCGCGGCTTTCGACGCGGCGCCGGACCGCATCCTGCGCGCGCGCAGCGCCTCGGGCCAGCCGGGCCATCCGACGATTTTTCCAAGATCGCTTTGGCCGGAGTTGTCAGGCATTTCGGGTGACACAGGGGGCATCGCTGTTTTGCGTGCCCATCCCGAGCGCGTGACCTTTGTCGACCTTCCGGGCGACATGGCAACGCTCGACCTCGATACGCCCGAGGACTGGCAGGCCTGGCGGGCGCGGCGCGACTGAGCGGATCAGGCCGCGAACAGGACCCGCGCTTCGTGCGACTTCAGGGCGCGGCGCGCGCAGGGAAAGGCGAGTGCGGGATCCAGACCCGGGAACAGCGCCTCGATCTCGGCACGCTGCGCCTCGTCCATCCCGGCGAGCGTCCGATCCCCCGGCTGGAAGCTTTCGGTCCAGAGCCCGTCCGACTGCACGATTTCGTGGCGGTCGAACATCAGGTGAAGATAGGTCACCGCATCGGCCTCGACGCGGGTCACGCCTGGGCGACCGATCAGATGCACGGCGGCCACCAGCACTTCGTCGTCTCCGAACAGAAGTTCCGACCGCAGGCTCGTCACCAGAACGCGATGCTGGGGCGAGACAACCAGGTCGCGTTCCGGCATGTTCGGGCCAAGCGCGCCTGCCGCGATCCGCACGGGCCTGAGGTCAGGCTGCATCGCGAGGGCAGCACCGTCCAACTGCCGCCGCCCGATCCAGCGCAGCGGTTGCAGGCCCGCGTCCCGTGTGCAGACGAGATCGCCGACAGCCAGCTTTTCTACCGCCACGTCGCCGCGAGCCGTTGCGATCAGCGTCCCCGGCGTGAAACACGGAACGACATTCTCGATGTTCTGGAACGTGAGCGTGCCGATGACAACCTTCGAGGCGTTCAGGAAGTTGACGACGCCGCTCTCCGGATTGCCGGGGTTGTAGACAACCCGCAGCGGTCCCGAACCTGTCAGGTCGAGCCGGTCGAAATCGCCCGCATTCTCGCTGCCGTCGATGACGTCGCCGTAACCCTCGGTGGCAATGTTGACGATGAACACGTCATCGCCAATACCGCCGGTCATGGTGTCAGCGGCTGCTCCGCCGACAAGCGTATCGTTATCGGCATCGCCGAAAAGCTGATCGGCCCCAGCCTCGCCGAACAGGCTGTCGTTGCCCGCACCGCCGCGCAGGACATCACCGGCGTCGCCGCCATAGAGAATGTCCGCTCCCGAGCCACCATCGAGACTGTCGACATTCGCCTCGCCATAAAGGGTGTCGTTCTCGGTGCCGCCGGTCAGCGTGTCGTTTCCGCTTCCGCCGTAAAGCAGATCGGTGCCGCTGCCGCCGTCGAGGCTGTCGTTGTCGTTCCCGCCGTAAAGCGAATCCGTGCCCGCGCCGCCGAAGAGGCGGTCGTCGCCGTTGTTGCCTTCGACCGAGTCGTTGCCGTCATTGCCGATCAGCGAGTCGGCGCCGTTGCCGCCGAAAATCCGGTCGTTGTCGGTTCCGCCGTCGATCGTATCGTTGCCATTGTCGCCATAGAGCAGATCGTTGCCGGCAAGCCCGAAGATCAGGTCATTGCCGTTGCCGCCGTAGATCGTGTCGTTGCCGGCGCCGCCAAAGATCGTGTCATTGTGCGCGAAAAGCGGGTCTTCCAGAACCGCATCGCCATAGATCAGGTCGTCGCCATCGCCGCCGTCGATGCTGTCCTCGTCGAGGCCACCGATGATCTGATCGGCACCTGTGCCGCCGTTCAGGCTGTCGAGCCCGGCACCGCCATCAAGGGTGTCATTCCCGGCCTCGCCAAAGATCGTGTCGTTGCCGAGGCCACCGAGCAGGCTGTCATTGCCGGTATTGGTCGCAACCCCGCCGATTGCCGTGTTCCCGACAAGGTTCGTCGACGATCCGCCGGGCGGCGTGACCGTGGCCGCCAGCACTTCCTGACCCAGGTTCTCCCACACACGAAGTTCGATCGTATAGGTCTGGCCTGCCGCCAGCGTGACATCGCCCCATCGTGTCGTGGCCGACTGGTGGAAATCGTTGTCGAGGAATGTCCCGGTCCCGCCCGTCTGGTTCGTGAAGGTCAGCGGGTTGCCGCTGCTGTCGAGGATGCGCAGGGTCGATCCGTCATCGGACGTCGTCGTGAAGCGGTAGACGCCCGCCACCCCCGACGTATAGGTCGAGGTCAGGATGACGCCGAAATCCTCGGGGTCCGTTGCTGCGGTCGTGCCACGCGCCTGTGCCGCCATCGCCCGAAGGTCGAAATCGGTCGTCGTGCCGGTATTGCGCAGCGTCCCGGATTCGATGGTGAAAGCCTGGCCATTCGCCGACGAGAAATCGCGGTCGTAGAAACGGTAGGACCAGCTTCCGGGCTGGTCGCTGTCGCCGTAGATCAGGTCGTTGTCGTTGCCGCCGTCGACGCTGTCATCCCCCGCGCCCGCAAAGACGCGGTCAGCCCCTGCGTCGCCTGCGAGCGTGTCGTTGCCCAGCCCGCCCGCGATGGTGTCGTTGTCGGCACCGCCAGCGATCTGGTCCGCGCCGTTGCGCCCGTCGAGGCTGTCGTTCCCCGCCCCGCCCGCCAGCACGTTCGCGGTATCGCTGCCCACCAGCGTATCGGCAGAAGCCGAGCCGGTGAGGTTCTCGATCTCGGAGATGACATCGCTTGCGGCATCACCGCCCGATGCAGTGTTACCCTGAAGGTTGACGGTAACGCCCGCAGCCGACGACGCATAGGAGGCGGTATCAATCCCCGCGCCGCCCGTGATCGTATCGCCAGAGGCACCGCCTTCCAGCCAGTCGTTGTCATTGCCCCCGAAAAGCTGGTCGTTCCCCGCGCCCCCGAAAAGGCTGTCCGCCCCGTCTGCGCCGGTCAGCGTGTCGTTGCTGGCCCCGCCATCAAGCACGTTCGCGGCGGTGCTGCCGGTCAGCGAATCCGCGCCCGCCGAACCGATGACGTTCTCGTTGTTGCTGATCGTATCGCCGCCCGCATCGCTGCCCGAAGCGGTGTTGGTGGCAAGGTTGATGGTGACAGCGCCGCCTGCCGCGCTGTAGTCGAGCGTGTCGATGCCCGCCCCACCGTCGAGCGTGTCTGACCCCGATCCGCCGCGCAGCGTGTCATTGCCATTCCCACCGAAAAGCTGGTCGTTGCTGCTGCCGCCGTCGAGAAGATCGTCGTCATCGCCGCCGAAAAGCTGATCGGTGTTGGCTCCGCCATAGAGCGAGTCATTTCCAGCAAGACCGGTCAGCGTGTCGTTGCCGGAACCGCCATCGAGGATGTTGCCGACCGAGTTGCCTGTCAGGGTGTCGTTGCCGGTCGTCCCGATGACGTTCTCGAAGTTGCTGATCGTATCGCCGCCCGCATCGCTGCCCGAGGCGGTGTTGGTCGTCAGGTTGACCGAGACAGCCCCGCCTGCCGTGCTGTAGTCCAGCGTATCTACGCCATCGCCACCGTCGAGCGTATCGCCGCCCGTTCCGCCACGTAGCGTGTCGTTGTCCGCCCCGCCGAAAAGCTGGTCATTGCTGGATCCGCCGTCGAGAAGGTCGTTCCCGTCGCCGCCGAAAAGCGTATCGGCACTGGTGCCCCCAAACAGGCTGTCGTTGCCTTCGCCAGCATCGATCAGATCGGACCCGCCGTTGCCGGTCAACGAGTCGTTCCCGCCGAAGCCGTTCAGGGTATCGTCGAAACCGGCGCCTGTAAGGGTGTCGTTTCCACCCGTGCCGTTGAAGACTGGCATTGCTTCCGTCGCCCAGTTGCCCGAGGGCAGACCCCTCCGGCAGACAGGGTTAACGGGCGATTAGGGCGTTAAGGTGGTGTAAACCGTACACTCTCGCGGCGCTTCCTCAGTCCCTCAGCAGGGCCGCCTCGTGCCGCAACAGGGTCTTGCGCGCCGCGCCATAGCCCTGCACGCCGGGGGCCGTTCGCAATTCCGGGAAGAGTTCGAACAGCTCCTGGCGCTGTGCGTTGCCGATGCCCTTCAGGCTGTAGTCGCCGGGCTGGAAGCTTTCCGACCATGCGCCGTTGGCAAGCAGAACCTCGTGGCGGTCGAACATCATGTGCAGGTAGCTTACCCCCAGGCTTTCGACCGTCTTGACGCCCTTGTGATTGACCAGGTGCTTCGCCGAGACAAGCACCTCATGCTCGTCGAAATAAAGCGAGGTCCGTTCATTCGCGACCAGCATGCGATGGTTCGGGCTGACCAGCATATCGCGCTCGGGCAGGCCATGGCCAAGGCTGCCTTGCCGGATCAACACCGGGCGCAAATGGCGGTTCACCGCCAGCGTTTTCCAGTCCAGCGTCCGGCGGCCGACCCACCGGATTTCCTGAAGACCGTTGTCACGGGTGATGACACGGTCGCCGGGGCGCAGGTCTTCGATCGGGATCTCGCCGCGGGGTGTTGCGATGGATGTTCCGGGTGTGAAGCAGGGCACGGATTCTATGTTCTCGAATGTGTAGGAGCCAATGACGTTTCCATGGGCATCGAGCACCTCGACCCTTCCGTCGAAGCCGTTGCCGTCGCTGTCGGGGCGCTTGTCCACGATGCGGAAATAGGGGGTAAGGCTGGTGTCGAGCGTGTCGAAGTCATTGCCCTCGGACCCGCCGAAAATGCGGTCGCCGCTTTGCCCGAAGAACAGGTCGCGGTCAGCGCCCCCGAACATGCGGTCGTCGCCTTCGCCACCCGTCAGCGTATCGTTGCCGTCCTGCCCTTCGAGCAGGTCGTTGCCCTTGCCACCGAAAAGCTGGTCGGCGTCGTCGCCCGCGATCAGGCGATCATCCCCCTCGCCACCATCGAGCGTGTCGTTCCCATCGCCCGCCGTCAGCAGGTCTTGCCCTTTGTCGCCCTTCAGCAGGTCATTGCCGTTGCCGCCGTCGACCGTGTCGTCGCCCTGGCCGCCATCCAGCACGTCGCTGTTGTTCCCGCCATAAAGCAGGTCCTGGCCGTTGCCCCCGAGAAGCGTGTCGTTCCCATCCTCGCCGATGAGGGTATCCTCGCCCTCGCCGCCATCGAGCAGGTCGCTGCCGTTACCACCGTCGAGTTGGTCACGGTCATTCTCGCCATAGAGATCGTCGTTACCGTCACCCCCGATCAGGGTGTCCTCGGCATTGCCGCCGAAAAGCCTGTCGCGGTCACCTCCACCGTCCAGCAGATCGCGCTCGTTGCCGCCGAACAGCCGGTCAAGACCCGCGCCGCCGTAGAGGCTGTCGGCACCGTTGTCGCCGACGAGCACGTCGTCCCCGACCCCGCCGAACAACTGGTCATCGCCGTTTCCGCCATAGACGACATCCGCCATGTCGCCCGCCAGAACGGTATCGTTGCCGTCCTTTGCCAGCACCGCATCGCGATTGTTGTTCAGTGGCACCCCGCCCGGATCGGCAAAGAAGGTGCTGGGAATGTTCGACGAGAATGGCGTGTCGTTGAAATTCTTGAGCGAATCCGAGTTGTCGATCCGGTCGCCATCCGGATCGCCGGTATAGGCGAGGTCGATCAGATCGTTTCCGTTCGTCCCGCTGACAATGCCATCCCGTACCGGGGCGGCACTTGAGAAGGAAAGGTTCGACACCCCGATCGTGCTCGTTTCGTCGGCGCCGCCGCCGGGCTGGAAGACCAGGTCAAGGCTTGCGATCGGTCCCGCGATGCTGACGCGCACGCTGTCCTTGGCCCCTGCCCCATCAATCCCGGCATTCGCCACGCCACCACCTTCAACACTGTTGCCGGACACATGGTGATGCGTCGTGCCGGAGAAGCTGACATTCACGATCTTGCCCTGCGCGTCGCGCGCGATGACCGTAACCTTGTCATCCCAGTCGCAGGCGCGGGCGTCGACATCGAAAAGATCGAAGGTCAGATTCGACACGGGCGAAGAAAAGGTCAGCGTTGCGTGGACCGGTTCCTCGACCCCCTTCACGGCCAGCGCATCGCCGCCCCACTGCGGCAAAGAAAGAAGCGATGCCTCATTTCCGTCACAATTGGGCGGAGTCGACACGGCAAGCGTGACCGTCCGGCCCCCGCTTGTCACCGTGTTCGCGCCATCAAGGCGCGCACCCGTCCAATCGAACAAGAAATCCGTCATCAGTTCCCCTTCGCAACTCCGCAACCCGGCGGAACGCCAGTGCGGCACCCCGGCCCCGCCGAAAACCGGAACGGCCGTCTCGTCCCCCCGCTGCTGCGGACAAGCCGTCAAAGTGGCGGCGCCCGTAGCAGAGACCTTGCCCTGGACGATGCTTGCGAATGCCACTGCTGGTCGTGCTGCGAAAAGGCCGCATGACGGCCCGTTCCAGCAACTACGGCAGCGCGACGCAAAGATGCGGAGAAAACGCATCCCGTCACAAGGCCGCCCCCACGGCCAAGATGCCCCCAGCGGGCCCCTTGGTTCTAGCGGTTCAAACCCTTCGAATGAAGGTAAAATTTGAATCGATGCGTTGCGCTGCATGCCCCAAGGGCGAAGTCGCGCCACTCCGCCTCAATCGGAAATTGCATTCGATCAGAAACCCTCTTTGCCAAAAGATCGCCCTGCGCGGGGGAACAACTGAGGCAAGGCTGCCGGAGATCAGGAATCCCTCTGTTTTTCCGCGACTTCATGCAACCCCGTGCCGCTCGCGCCCCATCCCCGACCTGCAACTGCGGCGCGCATCTGGCAACCAGCGTTCACGAGCCTGCTGCCGCCATGTGCTGGACATGGTCAGGGCATCGCTCTCTGTCGCTGTTTCTCGCACGCTTCCAACGCCCGCCAGCGCGCCGAGATCATTCGAAACCGCGAAACGATGGTTCAGAGCCTGACCGAATCACCGCAAGAACGATCTTGTCGCGGGCCGGGCCGGAATGTGACGGGAATGAGGCATTCACCTGGACAACGTGCGTGGTGGTGCCCGAGGCGAGAGTCGAACTCGCACACCTTGCGGCGGAGGATTTTGAATCCCCTGCGTCTACCATTCCGCCACTCGGGCCACGCCGGAACCGTTTAGTCGGCCCCCGCGCGCGCGTCAATCCGATGGGTCACAACCGCGTTGCGGCAAAGGTGTCGCATTCGGCGATCTGGCCAGACTGAAGGCCGATGGCGAACCAGCGTTCGCGCTGATCCGAGGTGCCGTGGGTAAAGGTATGCGGCATCGGACGCCGGCCGGCATTGCGCTGAAGCGTATCGTCGCCGATCTGGCGGGCGGCATTCAGCGCCTCTTCGAAATCGCCCGGCTCGATCGTGCCGAAGTTTTCCGCGGTCTGTCGCGCCCAGATGCCGGCCAGGCAATCCGCCTGAAGCTCGACCCGGACGGAAATCTCGTTGCTGTCGCGTTCGTTGACCTGACGGCGCACTTCGGTCGTCTTGCCGAGGATGCCAAGCTCGTGCTGCACGTGGTGCCCGATCTCATGGGCGACAACATAGGCCGAGGCAAAGTCGCCACCCGCGCCGAGCTGCCGTTCCATGGTCGCGAAGAATTCCGTATCGAGATAAACCTTCCGGTCGATCGGGCAGTAGAACGGGCCCGTCGCCCCGCTCGCACCTCCGCAGGGCGACGCGGTGCTTCCCTTGAACAGAACGAGCGTGGCGGGGTTGTATTGTGCGCCAAGCTGGTCGCGGAACACGTTTGTCCAGACCTCTTCCGTGTCTGCAAGAGTGACCGAAACGAACTCGCCCGCGGCCTCGTCCTCGGCAGTGATCTCGACCGGGCCGCTGCTTTGCACGTTCGATCCCTGAAGCAGTGGAGAGACGTCGACGCCAAAGAAGATGCTGAGCAGCAGCACCACCACCAGACCGAGACCACCGATTCCGGCACTGCGCCCGACCCCGGAACTCCGCCGATCCTCGATGTTGCGGCTTCCGCGCCTGCCCCGCCATTCCATGACAATAGTCCTCCGAACAATCTGATTGTCCGAAGGATAGCGTGCAATTCGTCAGCGGTGAAAGCGAATTCCCGTAGCGTGCCACTGTCGCGCGGGGTCTTTCGCCCGAACCTGCCCGCGCCTATGGTCGCGGCGACGGAACGGAGATTGGCGGATGACACGGCAAAGCCTGTTGGTGACGATGGCAGCGGGAGGATCGCTCGCGCTGTTGCTCGGGGCCTTTGCATTCCAGTACATCGGTGGTCTTGCGCCGTGCCAGTTGTGCCTGTGGCAACGCTGGCCGCATGCCGCTGCCGTTGTCATCGGCGCGCTGGCGCTGGCCATGCCGGGTCGCGTGCTGCCAGTCCTCGGGGCACTGGCGGCGCTTGCGTCGGCCGGGATTGGCCTCTTTCATACCGGTGTGGAACGCGGCTGGTGGGAGGGGCTGGCAAGCTGTTCCGCCGGGTCAATCTCGGGGCTGGACGTGAACGACCTTCTGGACCCGACGGTCGAGATCGCGGCGGTCGTCCGATGCGATGAGGTGGCTTGGCAGATGCTGGGCCTGTCCATGGCCTCGTGGAACATGCTTGCCTCGCTTGGCCTCGCCGTCCTGTGGCTGATGGCGGCGACGCAGCCACGGGCGGCAGCGCGAACCTGATTTCAGCGCCGCCCCGCTTTTCGGGTCGTCAAGAGCAGGTTCGTCTCGCTCGTGGTCACGCCTTCGAACGTACGGATGCGCGCCAGAACCTCGTCAAGCTCGGCAAGGGTCGTCGTCCCGATTTCCGCGATCAGATCCCACTTGCCGTTTGTCGTATGGACCGCCTGAACCGCCGGCAGGCCCGAGAGCCGTGCCATGATCCGCTCGGTCCCCCTGCCCTCGATGCCGATCATCATCAGGCCGCGCACGGGCGATGCGGTGACATCGCCTTGAGTCAGAACCGTGAACCCCGCGATTTCGCCGCGCGCGGTCAGACGCTCCATCCGCGCCCGAACGGTGGCGCGCGACAGCCCGAGGCGGTCCGCCAGTTCGGACAGCGAGGCACGGCCATCGCGGCGCAACTCGGCGATCAGGCGCTGATCCGTATCGTCCATCATGCTTGTCTTCCCCGCCGTTTTGCGCAGTCTGTTACCCGGAACGACAATAATGATGATGGATTTGGCCGCAAGACGGAACGAGCCTGCGCGACAAGGAGAGACGCATGACGCATTGCATTCTGATCGGAGCGCCCATCGATTCCGGGCAGCAGCGCCCCGGTTGCCTGATGGGTCCGGCGGCCTATCGCGTGGCCGGGCTTGTGCAGGCGATCCGTTCACTCGGACATACGGTGGAGGATCGGGGTGATCTCGCGCTTGGCGACCTGCCGCAGGTCACGCCTGCAAACCCGGTCGTGCATTGCCTGGCCGAGACCCTTGGCTGGACCGAACGGCTGGCTGAGGCTGCGGGCGACGCGATGCAGGCCGGGTTTCCGGTGATCCTCGGGGGCGACCATTCGCTGGCACTCGGGTCTGTGGCGGGCGTGGCGGCCCATGCGCAAAAGATCGGGCGTCCGCTGTTCCTGCTGTGGCTCGACGCACATTCCGATTTTCACACGCCGATGACAACGACCAGCGGCAACCTGCACGGAACGCCGGTGGCCTACATCGCGGGCCGCGCGGGTTTCGACGAGTTTCCCGCCTTCCCCGCCCCGCTGCCCGCAGATCGCATCTGCCTGTACGGCATCCGTTCCGTCGATCCGGCTGAACATGCGGCTTTGCTGGAACATGACATCGCCATCAAGGACATGCGGGTGCTCGACGAGCACGGTATCGTCGCCCCGCTGCGCGCTTTCCTCGACCGGGTGCGTGCCGAGAACGGGTTGCTGCACGTTTCGCTCGACGTGGATTTTCTCGACCCTTCCATCGCGCCTGCCGTGGGGACGACCGTTCCCGGCGGCACGACCTTTCGTGAGGCGCATCTGGTTATGGAATTGCTGCACGAATCGGGCCTTGTGACCTCACTTGACCTGGTGGAGTTGAACCCCTTCCTCGACGAGCGCGGCAAGACCGCGCGCCTGATGGTCGACCTTGTGGCAAGCCTGATGGGCCGCAAGGTGTTCGACCGCCCGACCCGGAGTTTCGGATGACCCTGAACCTTGTGCCTTTCGTCAGCGTGGACAAGATGATGAAGCTCGTTCTTCATCTCGGTATCGAGCGCGTTCTGGTCGATCTTGCTGACGAGATCGAGGCCGATTTCCGGCGCTGGCCCGAGTTCGACAAGACGCCGCGCGTCGCAAGCCATTCCGATGTCGGCGTGATCGAGTTGATGCCGACATCGGACGGTCAGACCTATGGCTTCAAATATGTGAACGGCCATCCGTCAAACATGAAGAAGGGGCTGCAAACCGTTACGGCGTTTGGCCTTCTGGCGGATGTGGCGACAGGCTATCCGGTTCTTCTGTCCGAGATGACAATCCTGACCGCGCTCAGGACCGCCGCGACGTCGGCGATGGCTGCGAAGCACCTCGCCCCGCGGGACGCCCGTGTCATGGCGATGATCGGAAACGGTGCGCAGGCGGAGTTTCAGGCACTGGCCTTCAAGGCCATATGCGGGATCGAGGAGGTGCGGCTTTACGACATCGATCCGGCCGCGACAGCGAAATGCGCGCGCAACCTCGCCGGGCGCGGGCTGCGGGTCGTGCCATGCTCCACCAAGGAGGATGCCATGCTGGGCGCGCAGATCGTGACGACCTGCACCGCCGACAAGAACTATGCGACGATCCTGAACGACAACATGGTCGGCGCCGGCATCCACATCAACGCGATCGGCGGCGACTGCCCCGGCAAGACGGAACTGGCGCGCGAGATCCTTCTGCGCTCTGACATATTCGTGGAGTATCCGCCCCAGACGCGGATCGAAGGGGAAATCCAGCAGCTTCCTCCGGATCATGCCGTGACTGAGCTTTGGCAGGTGATCGCGGGGGCCGTGCCGGGGCGGACCGCCGCTGCCCAGATTACCCTGTTCGACTCGGTCGGCTTCGCTGTCGAGGACTTCAGTGCCCTGCGCTATATCCTTGGCAAGCTTGCCGAAACGGGACTTTACGACGATCTCGACATGATCGCCGACCCCGACGACCCGCGCGACCTGTTCGGGATGATCCTGCGGGCCGCGTGATGCGCGCGGCTCAGTGAAGCCGCAACTCGCCCACCACATTGCGCCATTCACCCGGCCCGATCAGCTTGCGATGGGTGAAGCGGACCGAATGAAGCGGGCCCTCGATCTTGTCCTGCCAGAACTCGATGAACTCGAAGAGCTTCGGGTAGTCCGGCGCAAGGTCATAGTCCTGCCAGACGAAACTGTTGATGACGGACTTGTAATCCGGCATCCGGTAGAACAGTTCGGCCGTCGTCAGGCCGTATCCCTTGAGCATCAGTTCGGTTTCGGTTCCACGCATGTCACACACCTCTGTGGTTTCTTGCTTTGTGAACAGGATGGAACAGTTCTGTTTATTTTCAATGAAAACATGATGTTGGCACTCATCTTCGGTGGCTGACAAAGCAACCGCCCAAGCGGCATTGCACCCCATATCCGGGATGGTCTATAATCACATCAACTAGATGTAGCCCCTGGCAGAAAAGCGTGGCCCCGCGTGAGCGACATTCCCGAAGATACTGAAAACACAAGTGAAACGCCTGAGCGGCCGACCTATCACGGACCGCAGGTTTCCATCGCGGACGAGATGAAGACGGCCTATCTCGACTACGCGATGAGCGTCATCGTCAGCCGGGCGATCCCCGACCTGCGCGACGGGCTGAAGCCGGTGCATCGGCGTATTCTTTATGCAATGCATGAAACCGGCAACACCCATGACAAGCCGTACCGCAAGTCGGCGCGGCCGGTGGGCGACGTAATGGGCAAGTATCACCCGCATGGCGATTTGGCGATCTACGACGCGCTGGTGCGCATGGCGCAGCCTTTCAGCATGTCGTTGAAGCTGCTGGACGGGCAGGGAAACTTCGGCTCGATGGATGGCGATAACGCGGCCGCCATGCGTTACACCGAAGTTCGGATGGACAAGCCGGCAGCCTTCCTGCTGGCGGATATCGACAAGGAAACCGTCGATTTCCAGGACAACTACGACGGCAAGGACCGCGAGCCGACCGTCCTGCCTGCGCGCTTTCCCAACATGCTCGTCAACGGCGCCGAGGGTATCGCCGTGGGCATGGCGACCCGTATTCCGCCCCACAACCTGGGCGAGGTGATCGACGCGACGCTGGCGCTGATCGAGAATCCCGACATGTCCACCGAGGCCCTGATCGAGATCGTTCCCGCGCCCGATTTTCCGACCGGCGGGATCATCCTGGGCCGTTCGGGCGCGCGGAAGGCCTATCTCGAGGGGCGCGGCAGCGTCATCATCCGTGCCAAGACCCGCGTGGAAGAGATCCGCAAGGACCGTTTCGCGATCATCCTCGATGAAATTCCCTATCAGGTGAACAAGGCCCGGATGATCGAGACCATCGCCGAGATGGTGCGCGAAAAGAAGATCGAGGGCATCGCCCATGTGCAGGACGAATCCGACCGGATCGGCGTGCGTGTGGTGATCGAGTTGAAGCGCGACGCGACAGCGGATGTGGTTCTGAACCAGCTCTGGCGCTTTACGCCGATGCAGACAAGCTTTGGCTGCAACATGCTGGCGCTGAACGGCGGGCGGCCCGAGCAGCTGACCTTGCGGGATTTCCTCACGCATTTCATAAGCTTCCGCGAGGAAGTTGTCGCCCGCCGCACCGCCTTCGAGCTGCGCAAGGCGCGCGAACGCAGCCACGTGCTCTGCGGTCTGGCGGTGGCGGTGTCGAACGTGGACGAGGTTGTGGCGACCATCCGGTCCTCCGCCGATCCGGCCGAAGCCCGCGAGCGCCTGATGACCCGGCGCTGGCCGGTGGGCGACATCGCGGAATACATCCGCCTGATCGACGATCCGACCCATACGGTGAACGACGACGGAACCTACAACCTGTCCGAGATCCAGGCCCGTGCAATCCTCGATTTGCGCCTGCAGCGCCTGACCGCGATGGGCGTCAAGGAAGTCACCGACGAATTGCAGGAATTGGCTGGCAGGATAAGGGATTACCTGTCGATCCTCGGCAGCCGCGAGAGGATCATGGAGATCATCTCGGACGAGCTGCGCGAGGTCAAGGCAGCCTTCGCCGTGCCGCGCCGGACCGAGATCGTCGACTGGGCCGGCGACATGGAGGACGAAGACCTGATCGAGCGTGAGGACATGGTCGTGACCATCACCTCCGCCGGCTGGATCAAGCGGACGCCGCTAGCCGAGTTCCGGGCGCAGCGCAGGGGCGGCAAGGGCCTGTCGTCGATGGCCACCAAGGAAGACGATGTGGTGACGACGCTTTTCGTCGCCAACACGCACACGCCGCTTCTGTTCTTCACGACGGACGGGATGGTCTACAAGCTGAAGACGTGGCGCCTGCCGTTGGCGGGACGGCAGGCCAAGGGCAAGGCCATCGTCAATATCGTGCCGGTCGAGCCGGGCGTGTCCATCGCCGCGATCATGCCGGTCGACGTGCCCGAGGAGGAGTGGGACAACCTCCAGATCGTCTTCGCCACCTCGGATGGAGATGTGCGGCGTAACGCATTGAGCGACTTCACGAATGTCATGCGGAACGGGAAGATCGCGATGAAGCTTCCCGACGGCGTTTCGCTGGTGAACGCCCGCATCGCCGATGAGAATGACGACGTCATGCTCGTCACCGCCTCGGGGCGCGCGATCCGTTTCCCGACGACAGATGTGCGCGTGTTCAAGGGCCGCGATTCCACCGGCGTGCGCGGCGTGCGCTTGGCTGCGGGCGACCGGGTCGTGTCGATGTCGGTGATCCGGCATTTCGAGGCGACGCCAGACGAACGCGCGGCCTACCTCAAGATGCGGCGCGCGCAGGAAGGTGTCGTCGATGATGGCTCCGAGGCCGACGAAGAGGAAGATGCGGTCGAAGCGGGCCAACTTTCGCTGGAACGCTTTGCCGAAATGTCGGCGGCCGAAGATCTGATCCTGACGATCACGGCAGTCGGGTTCGGAAAACTGTCGTCCAGCCATGATTATCCCGTCCGCGGCCGTGGCGGACAGGGCGTCAAGGCCATGTCGCAGGGGTCGCGCGGGGGCACGCTCGTGGCCTGCTTCCCGGTGGAGCGGACCGACCAGGTCATGCTCGCGACCTCGACCGGCCAGTCGATCCGCTGCCCGGTCGATGGCATCTCGTTCCGCTCGCGCTCGGCGGGCGGGGTAAAGGTGTTCGACACCGGCGCGGGCGAGGAAGTGGTATCAGTCGCCCGCATCGCCGATCAGGGCGACGACGAGGCGTGAGCCTCGTCGAAAGGCTGGAAGCAGAGCTGGACCGTCTTGCCCGCAACGGCGAGACGGTCACTTACGGCGAACTTGCCCGGCGCCTCGACATTCCAGGCCCACGCATCATCGCCACGCTGACCGACCTGCTTGAAGCCACCATGCAGGCAGACGTCGTGGCAGGAAAACCACTCAGGGCAGCGGTTTGCGTCGGCAGGCTTTCCGGTGGTCTGCCAGCCCCGGGTTTCTTCCTCGCAGCGGCCCGCCTTGGTCTCTACTTCGGTCCGGACACCGGACCGCAAGCCCAGGGTTTTGCCGACAACCAGCGTGCAGCCTTGCGTGGTGAACGGACTGGCACCTGACGTTAACGCTTTAACCATCTGTTCAAACAAGTCTTTCCAACCCGTTACGATTTGGCGCAAATGACGGTGCGGGCCACGGCACCGCCTGCGCTAGAACGGCGCACCTTGTTCCCCCCAGCAACAGGTTGCCGCCATGTGCCGCTCCCCCATTTTCGCCACGCTCGTGGCGACCACCGTCTTCGGTTTCGTGCCTGCCGCATGGGGGCAATCGAGCCTTGGATTGACCAATGCCGAAGTCGGGCTCGGTCTGGATAGCGGCGGCAGCGAGGGAATCCTGGCCGGTTCGGTCGCCGGTAGCTTTCAGATCACCCCCTCGCATGGGCTGCAACTCGGCCTTGGCCTTGCCGACGACCCGCAGGGCGCCCTCGGTCAGATAGACCTGAACCTCTACCTGCTTCCGGCGCCTTCGGCCAAATACGGCTTCGTGTTTTCGCTCGCGGACGCCGACGGTCGCGAGGCGACCATCGCCTATGCAGGCGTCGCGGGCATGTTCCAACTGGGCTCTTCCACCTTCATCTCGGGACAGGCCGTTCTGGGTTACGCGCGCCCCGGAAGCATCGATTTCGTCGCCCTGACCGGCGGGCTGGAACAGGCGCTGAGCGATACCACCTCGATCTTTGCCACACTGGACCTCGCCGAGTTCGACGAAGTGAGCCTGCGCACCACGGCCTATACCGGACGCATCGGCGTCAGCTATCAGCGCGAGGACTCACCATGGGTTCTGACTGCGGCGGTTGCCGTGGACGGCCTGTCCGACTGGGATGCGTCAGATGAGACACGGATCGAGCTTGGCGTGACGTGGCGATTTGGCAGCACGGGCGGCGCACGTCGTCCGGTTGAGGAGCGCCTGTTCAGATCGTGGCAACCCTTCGCGCCCCTGCTGCGGCGTGGCGAATTCTGACCCGAGTCCCGCTTGGCTGTGCACAGGCACACAGACGGGCTGCGACAGTCGGGCTTTGCGAACCGGCAACCGTTTTGTACACCCCGGAGCATTCCCCGGCATGGGTCGGGCGAGAAAAACTTGGGGAAACAAATGGAAAAGCTCAGCACCTATGCGCCTTTGGCCGCGCGCATCCTGATAGGCATTCTCTTCATCGTCGCGGGCGTCGGCAAGCTTGGCAATGTCGAGGGCTTCACGGGTTATCTGACATCGGGCGGACTTCCCGCATTCCTTGCCTGGCCGACCATCCTGCTTGAGATCGTCGGCGGGGCCGCACTGGTCGCAGGGTTCCAGACCCGCATCGTGGCCGTGCTTCTGGCCGGTTTCACGCTGCTGGCGGGCCTGCTGTATCACTTCCAGCCAGCCGACCAGATGCAGATGACGTCTTTCCTGAAGAACCTTGCGATCACCGGCGGCCTTCTCATGCTCTTCGCCCATGGCGCGGGTGCAGTCGCTGTCGACAAGCGCTGAAACAGCGAAAATCAATGAGGCGGGCCGGGTTTCTTCCGGCCCGCTTTTCTTTTGCGCGCAAACCCCCTAAATCCCCCGCATGACCGAAACCCTGCATATCGTCGGCGGTGGAATGGCCGGATCCGAGGCCGCCTGGCAAGCCGCCCAGATGGGCGTGCCGGTAGTGATCCACGAGATGCGTCCAAAGGTCGGCACCTTTGCGCATCGCACCGGACACTATGCCGAGATGGTCTGCTCCAATTCCTTCCGGTCCGACGATGACGAGCGCAATGCCGTCGGTCTTCTGCACTGGGAGATGCGGGCGGCGGGCGGGTTGATCATGGAAATGGCCACTGCCCACCGACTGCCTGCGGGCGGCGCACTGGCCGTGGACCGTGATCCCTTTGCCGAAGCCGTGACGGCCCGGCTGAAGGCGCATCCCCTGATTTCTTCGGTGGACGAAGAGGTTACGGCGCTTCCTTCGGACGGACGCTGGATCATCGCGACCGGTCCGCTCACCTCGGGCGCGCTGGCGGACAGCATTCGGGCGGAAACAGGGGCGGAAGCGCTGGCCTTCTTCGATGCAATCGCGCCCATCGTCTACGCCGAAAGCGTCGACATGTCTGTCGCCTGGATGCAGTCTCGCTACGACAAGGGCGCGACCGAGGAAGAACAGACCGCCTACATGAACTGCCCGATGGATCGCGCACAGTACGACGCGTTCATCGACGCCCTTCTCGCCGCCGACAAGACCGAATTCCACGAAGGCGAGACGGCAGGATACTTCGACGGCTGCCTGCCCATCGAGGTGATGGCGGAACGCGGTCGCGAAACGCTCCGCTTCGGTCCGATGAAGCCCGTCGGGCTGACCAACCCGCACCGGCCCGACGTGAAGCCATACGCGGTGGTCCAACTTCGGCGCGATAACAAGCTGGGCACGCTCTACAACATCGTCGGCTTCCAGACAAAGATGAAGTATGGCTCCCAAACATCTGTATTCAAGATGATTCCGGGCCTTCAGGAAGCCAGCTTTGCCCGTCTTGGCGGTATCCATCGCAACACATTCCTCAATTCGCCCACGCTGCTGGACGCGCAAATGCGCCTGCGGTCGCGCCCGAACCTGCGCTTCGCCGGGCAGGTGACGGGGGTCGAGGGCTATGTCGAAAGCGCCGCGATGGGTCTGCTGGCAGGTCGGATGGCTGCGGCGGAGATTCTCGGTCGCGACGTCTCCGCCCCCCCGCCCGAGACCGCGACGGGCGCGCTGGTGACCCATATCACGGGCGGCGCCGATGCGCGGACTTTCCAGCCAATGAATGTGAACTTCGGACTTTTCCCGCCCATCGACGCGAAGGGCGGCCGCCGTGGCCGCAAGGACCGCTACAAGGCCTATACCGACCGGGCGAAGGCGGCGTTCACGCAATGGCTGGCTACGTAACGCGCTTTGCCCCTTCGCCCACCGGGCCGCTCCACTTGGGTCACGCTTTCTCCGCGCTGACCGCCTGGGACAGGGCGCGCACCGCCGAGGGTTTGTTCCTCTTGCGGATCGAGGACATCGACCGCGCCCGCTGCCGGGTCGAATGGGAAGAGGCGATCAGCGACGATTTGCGATGGCTGGGCCTCGACTGGCCAGTCCCGGTCATGCGCCAGTCGGACCGCATGACGGCCTACAAGGATGCGCTGACGCAACTGGACGAATCGGGATTGATCTATCCCTGCCGCTGCTCGCGCGCCGACATCCGCACGGCCTTGTCCGCCCCGCAGGAGGGTGTGGTGGGGCCGGATGGTCCCGTCTATCCCGGCACCTGCCGTGGCCGGACGATGGCCGATGCGGGCCCAGGTGACGCGATCAGGCTGGACATGGCGCGCGCATTGCAAGGAATGGCGCGCATTTCCTTCCGCGAAACCGGACCCTTGCACGTCGGAACTCACGTTCTCGACCCGGACTATCTGCTGACGCGGGTGGGCGATGCCGTCCTGTCCCGCCGGGATATGGGCACGTCCTATCATCTGTCCGTCGTCGTCGACGATGCCGCCCAGAACGTGACCGAGGTTGTCCGTGGGCAGGACCTGTTCGAGGCGACCTTCCTGCATGTCCTGCTTCAGACCCTGCTTCGGCTTCCAACGCCAGACTATCACCACCACAGGCTGATCCGTGACGATCAGGGCAAGCGCCTAGCGAAACGCGACGATGCGCGGGCGATCGCGCTCTATCGTCGGGACGGGGCCACGCCGGGCGATATCCGCCGGCTCGTCGGTCTATAGCGGATCGAGGATGATCTGCTCTGACCCGTCACGCACCGCCGTATAGAAGCAGGAGAGGCGGTTCGTATGACAGGCCGGGCCGGTCTGCTCGACACGCAGCAGCAGCGCGTCACGGTCGCAATCGACCCGCAGTTCGACAAGGCGCTGCACGTGGCCCGAGGTTGCCCCCTTTTCCCAGAATTCCGCCCTCGACCGCGACCAGTAGGTGACCCGCCCTGTCGACAAAGTCCGGTCCACCGAGGCCGCATTCATCCAGGCCAGCATCAGAACCTCGCCCGTGGCGTGATCCTGCGCGATGGCGGGGATCAGGCCCAGGGCATCATACTTAAGGCTTGTCGGATCGAAGGCCATCGGGACGCTCCTTTGCAAGCGGGGCAGAGCGGCCTATCTAAGCGCAAGGGAAGCCCGTTGGAAGGCACGAGATGAGCGACACCGATCTGATCAAGCTGTACTCCGGCCGCATTCTTGAACTGGCTGCCGACATTCCGCATTCGGGACGCCTGCCCGACCCTGACGGCAGCGCCAAGCGCCGCTCTCCCCTGTGCGGATCGACGGTGACAGTCGACGTCAAGGTCGCCGATGGCCGGATCACCGACTTCGCCCAGGAGGTGAAGGCCTGCGCCCTTGGCCAGGCGGCGGCCTCTGTTGTCGGACGTACTCTCGCAGGGCGCAATCGCGCCGAGGTCGAGCTTGCGCGCGACCAGCTGCGTGCGATGCTGAAGGAAGATGGTCCCGTTCCCTCCGCGCCTTTCGACGGGCTCGAGGTGCTGCTGCCCGCACGCGACTACAAGAACCGGCACGCGTCGATCCTGCTGTCGCTGGAAGCTGCGGCGGACGCGATGCAGGCGGCGGAAAAAGCGATCGACGCATAAAGGAACCGCCGCGCATCCGGCAGGGATGGCGGCGGTCAGTGGCGCGTCTGGCAGGGCAAAGGGGCTGGGGAACCCCTGCGTCGAACGAGGCGTGGACGCATGTCGTCTCGGGGAAAGACAGGCGCCCGGCAGCAGACCGCGTGGCAATCAGGCGATGAAGGCAACATTCAGCCCTGCGACAAGCAGAGCGAAGAGGGCGATGACCCCAAAGGCGTCTTCCGCAAGCGTGGGCAGCGAATTGGCGAGCACGTCCTTGACATCTTTCAGCATGGCAACCTCCGTTGTGTTGCTACTTTGTTCTCACATCGCCAAGTCTGCTGTAAAGAACTTTTATAGAACATATCAGGAACATTCCGCTAACCAACCCCGATCAGGCGGATTGCGCGGTCCTGATCCAGCAGCCACAGCAACAGGCGCGCCGCCTTGCCGCGCGGGCTTGTCAGCCCGGGATCGTCGGCCAGCAGCCGTCGCGCGTCGCTTTGCGCGACTTCCATCAGGCCCGCCTGCCGTTCCAGGTCGGCAACCCGGAACCGGGGCAGGCCAGACTGCGCCGTGCCGATCACATCGCCGGCGCCGCGCATCGCCAGATCTTCCTCGGCGATCCGGAACCCGTCCTCTGTCTCGCGCAGGACTGTCAGGCGCCGACGCCCGGATTCGCTCAGCGGGGCCTGGTACATCAGCAGGCAGGTCGACTCTGCGGCGCCGCGCCCCACCCTGCCCCGCAACTGGTGCAACTGTGCCAGACCGAAGATCTCGGCGCGCTCGATCACCATGATCGAGGCGTTGGGAACGTTCACGCCCACCTCGATCACAGTTGTCGCAACCAGCACCTTCGTCTCGCCCGCCTCGAAGCGGGCCATGGCCGCATCCTTGTCGGCGGATGGCATCTGGCCATGGACAAGCCCGACCACCCCCTCGCCAAGTGCTGCGCGCAGCGAGGCGAAACGCGCCTCGGCACTGGCATAGTCGACAACTTCGCTTTCCTCGACCAGCGGGCAGACCCAATAGGCCTGCCGCCCTTCCGCCACGGCTCTCGTCAGATGCCCGACCACCTCGTCGAAACGGTCGGCCGAGATCAGCGCGGTGCGCACCGGCTTGCGGCCCGGGGGTTTCTCGTCCAGGACCGAGACGTCCATGTCGCCATAACTTGCCAGCGCCAGGCTGCGGGGAATGGGCGTTGCCGTCATCACCAGCACATCGGCCGCCTGCCCCTTCGCGCCCAGTTCCATACGCTGCGCGACGCCGAAGCGGTGCTGTTCGTCCACGACGGCAAGGCGCAGATCGTGGAAGGCGACATCCTTCTGGAACACCGCGTGTGTGCCCACCAGAATGTCGGTCCGGCCTTCGGCAAGCGCCCGCAGCTTCGCCGCCCGCTCGCCACCCTTGTCCCGACCGGTCAGCAGCACCAGCGAGACACCGGCAGCGCGGGCAAGTGGCTCCAGCCCCGCGTAGTGCTGGCGGGCAAGGATTTCGGTCGGCGCCATCATCACGCCCTGCCCGCCCGCCTCGACCGCAATCAGCAGCGACAGAAACGCGACCAGCGTCTTGCCCGACCCCACATCCCCCTGCAACAGCCTGTTCATCCGCAGGGGCGATGCGAGGTCGGCCGCGATTTCGGCCACCGCGCGCACCTGTGCGGCGGTTGGGGAATACGGAAGGCTTTCCAATACCTTGCGCTGCGATGCTCCGGTGCCGACACTGGCCACGCCCTTGCCCCGCCGCAGCGAGGCGCGGGCCAGCGACAGGGTCAGCTGATGTGCGAAAAGCTCGTCATAGGCCAGACGCTGGCGCGCCGGATGGGTAAAGGACAGATCAGCCGGGCCCTGTGGCCCATGCACCGCGCGAACCGCGGCCAGCCAGCCGGGCCATCCTTCGCGCGAAAGAAGCGGACCGTCGATCCATTCCGGCAAATCGGGCGCTCGGGACATGGCCGACAGCACGGCCTTTGCCATCACCTTCTGGGTCAGGCCTGCGACAAGGGGATAGACGGGTTCGAAGGAGGGCAACTCCGCCGCTTCCTCGGGTCGCAGGACATGGTCGGGATGGACCATCTGCGCAATGCCGTCGAACAGTTCGATCCGCCCGGAAACGATGCGCCTTTGCCCCGTCGGCAGCAGCCGCTGCAGAAAGTCGCCGCGCGCATGGAAATAGACCACCTGGAATTCAAGCTGCGCATCCCGCACCATGATGCGGTAAGGGCGGCCCTTCAGGCGCGGAGGGTAATGCGCGCCGACCTCGACCTCGACGGTCAGCGTGGCGGGCGGAACGATGTCGCGCACGCTGGCCTTGCGGCTGCGGTCGATTCCCGAATGGGGCAAGAGGAACAGCAGATCCTTCGGGCGCTCGACGCCCAGCCCCGCCAGCGCCTTTGCCGTTTTCGGACCGACGCCTTCGAGCGTCTCGAGGTCCGCATAAAGCGGAAACAGGGCTTCGGGTCGGCTCATGCCTGGCCGATCAGGGCAAGCCAGGCGTCCTCGTCGATGACCTGCACGCCAAGCTCGGCGGCCTTGCCTGCCTTCGATCCCGCCCCCGGCCCGGCAACAAGAAGGTCGGTCTTCGCGCTGACCGAACCTGCGACTTTCGCCCCCAATGCCTCGGCGCGCGCCTTGGCTTCGGCACGGGTCATCTTTTCCAGCGTCCCGGTGAAGACCAGCGTCTTGCCGGCGACCGGGCTGTCGACCGGCGCGCGCCTGACCACCTCCTGCACGTCAAGCTGGGCGACCAGGGCGTCGATCGCGCGCCGCTCGGCCTCTTGATGAAAGACCGTGACGACCGAGGCGGCAAGAACCGCGCCCACGCCATCAATCGACAGAAGTTCCTGCCACGCGTCCCCCTGCCCGACTTCGGCGCGCGTCATGGCGCCTTCGAATTCCGACCAGCTTTGATAGTGGCTGGCCAGAAGGTTTGCCGTCGTCTCTCCAACATGCCGGATTCCCAGGGCGTAGATCAGCCGGTTCAGAGGAATTTTCCGCTTGTCGTCAATAGCCTGGAACAGGTTCGTCACCGATTTCTCGCCATAGCCGTCGCGGTTTCGCAGCTTGGTCAGGTTGGCGGCATCGCGCGCGGCAAGCGTGAAGATGTCGACGGGCTCGCGGATCGGCAGTTGGTCATCGCCGTAGAATGCCTCGATCTGGCGGGCGCCAAGCCCTTCGATGTCGAACGCGGCGCGGCTGACGAAGTGCTTCAGCCGCTCCACCGCCTGCGCCGGGCAGATCAGGCCGCCGGTACAGCGCCGTACCGAATCGCCTGCCTCGCGGATTGCCTCCGACCCGCATTGCGGACAGTGGTCGGGGAAACGGTAAGGGCTGGCGTCGTGCGGTCGTTTCGACAGATCGACATCGGCGATCTTCGGAATCACGTCTCCCGCGCGGTAGACCTGCACCCAGTCACCCACCCGAATGTCGCGCCCGTCGCGGATCGGGTTCCCCCGCGCATCACGGCCGGCGATGTAATCCTCGTTGTGAAGCGTCGCGTTCTGCACCACCACGCCCCCCACAGTCACCGGGGCAAGCCGCGCGACAGGCGACAGCGCCCCCGTGCGGCCCACCTGGATGTCGATCGCCTCGAGCCGCGTCCAGGCGAGTTCCGCCGGAAACTTGTGCGCAATGGCCCATCGCGGCGTGGACGAGCGGAAGCCGAGCCGCCGTTGCAGCCCAAGGTCGTTTACCTTGTAGACCACCCCGTCAATGTCATAGCCCAAGGTCGCCCGCTGCGCCTCGATCAGCCGGTACTGGTCCAGCATCTCGTCGGGCCCGTTACACAGCCTGGTCAAAGGGTTCGTCACGAAGCCCATCGCGGCGAGCTTCCCGATGGCGTCAAGCTGCGTCTCGGCCAGAGGGGCCGTCACTTCGCCCCAGGAATATGCGAAAAAGCGCAGTGGACGGGCCGCAGTAATCCGCGCGTCAAGCTGGCGCAACGACCCCGCCGCGGCGTTACGCGGATTGGCAAAGGTCTTGTCGCCTGCGGCGTCCTGGCGACTGTTGAGCGCGGCGAAATCGGCGTGGCTCATGTAGACCTCGCCGCGCACCTCAATCAGGGCGGGCGCCCCCACGAGGCGTTTCGGAATGTCACCGATGGTCCGGGCATTCTCGGTCACGTTCTCGCCGGTCTCGCCATCGCCGCGCGTCGCCGCCTGAACCAGCACTCCGCCCTCGTAGCGCAGCGACAGCGACAGGCCGTCGATCTTGGGTTCGGCGGTGAAGGCCAGCGGCGTCTCGGCCGTCAGCCCCAGGTATTTGCGCACCCGGTCATCGAACTCGGCAACGTCCGAGACGTCGAAGGCGTTCTCGAGGCTCAGCATCCGCACGGCATGACGAACCTTGGCGAAGCCTTCGGCTAGCGGCGCGCCGACGGTCTCGGACGGGCTGTCGGGCCGTTTCAGATCGGGAAATCGCGCCTCGATCTCGGCATTGCGGCGCTTCAGGGCGTCATAGGCCGCATCGGTGATCTCCGGCGCGTCTTCGGTATGGTAGGCCCGGTTCGCCTCGGCGAGGACCAGGGCAAGACGCTCCAGTTCCGCCTCGGCCTCCGCTGCGGTCAGGGCCGCAACGGCTTTCTGCTCGACCATGGCAACTCCTCCCTCCGCTCGCCCCCCAGAAGGTGTAGGAGGCAGCCGGAGAGAGGTCCAGCCCCTCAGGCCCCGGCGGCCATGCGCCTTTGCTGCTGCGCCGCAGGATCGCGCAGGACATAGCCCCGGCCCCATACCGTTTCGATGTGATTGTGACCGCCGGTGGCTTCAGCGAGTTTCTTGCGAAGCTTGCAAATGAAGACGTCGATGATCTTCAATTCCGGCTCATCCATTCCGCCATAAAGATGATTAAGGAACATCTCCTTGGTCAGCGTCGTTCCTTTCCGCAGGGAAAGAAGTTCCAGCATCTGGTATTCCTTCCCGGTCAGATGAACGGCCTTCCCTTCGACATCCACCGTCTTTGCGTCGAGATTGACGTTGATCGTCCCGGTACGGATCACCGATTGGGCGTGGCCCTTCGACCTGCGAATGATCGCATGGATGCGCGCCACCAGTTCCTCGCGGTGGAACGGCTTCGTCATGTAGTCATCCGCACCGAAGCCGAAGCCCTTGATCTTGCTGTCCGTATCGTCGGTTCCCGACAGGATCAGAATGGGTGTGTCGACCCGCGCAAGGCGCAATTGACGCAAGACCTCATGCCCGTTCATGTCCGGCAGATTCAGGTCAAGAAGGATCAGATCATAGTCATAGAGTTTTGCCAGATCGACACCTTCTTCACCGAGATCGGTGCAATACACATTTAAATTCGCATGTGTAAGCATCAATTCGATGCTGCGAGATGTTGTTGGATCGTCCTCTACCAGAAGTATTCGCATTCTACGCAACTCCGCTTCGGCCCTCGTGCATTAACTACCCTGAGGTGGAATGGTTAACTGCACGTTACCTTCGCACAGACACTGCGAGAAACAACTTATAGTTGTCTATACTTCTGTATAGACGTGACCTTCAGCGCTTTCTCCCCGTGCGTCCTGACCGCGGCAGACCAGAGGGCGAACTCCTCTTCCGACAGCGCATAACGCTCCAGCGCCTCGGCCTGCGTGATCAGACCATGCGCAACAGCCTTGACGACAAGCGCCTTGCGACTGGCCACCCAACGGCGCGTCTCGGGTGGCGGAAGGTCGGCGCGCGTCAGCACGCTTCCATCAGGAAGCGTAACCTGCCGCGGGCCATCCACGCGTTTGAGATACATCATCACCCCTCGTCCAAATCAGGGAAAATCTCCCACGTCACGCTTAACCGACCGTGAAATGAAGGGGTTGAGAGTAGGTGGCATTTTCCTATATTGCTGCCGACTTCGCGGGGGCGCCGCCCCGCCAGACGGAAGAGCGGTCATGCCCCTCGAACAGCCGATGAACTCCCTTGGCTTCGCCAAGCCGCCGCGCGACACGCGCGTCGTCGTCGCCATGTCCGGCGGCGTCGACAGCTCCGTCGTGGCCGCCCAACTGGCCGAAGAAGGCTATGATGTCGTGGGCGTCACGCTTCAGCTCTACGATCACGGCGCTGCGCTGGCGAAGAAGGGTGCCTGCTGCGCGGGGCGTGACATCCATGATGCGCGCCGCGTGGCCGAGGCGATGGGATTTCCGCACTATGTCCTCGACTACGAGAACATGTTCCGCGAGGCGGTGATCGACGAATTTGCGGACGCCTATCTGGCGGGTGCCACGCCGGTTCCCTGCATCCGCTGCAACGAGCGGGTGAAGTTCAAGGACCTGCTGGCCACGGCGCGAGACCTCGACGCGGATTGCATGGCGACCGGTCACTACATCCAGCGCAAGATGGGCGCGGCGGGGCCTGAGCTGCACCGGGCGGCGGATGCCAACCGGGACCAGAGCTATTTCCTGTTCTCGACCACGGCCGAGCAGCTTGCCTACCTGCGCTTTCCCCTGGGCGGGCTCGCCAGCAAGGCCGAGACGCGCGCCCTTGCCGACGCGCTATGGCTTGCCGGTCGCCGACAAGCCCGACAGCCAGGACATCTGCTTTGTTCCGAACGGCGACTATGCGGCGGTGATCGAGAAGCTGCGTCCGGGCGCGGCCGACCCGGGCGAGATCGTCGACAGCGCGGGCCGCGTGCTGGGAACGCATCGGGGCGTGATCCACTACACCATCGGGCAGCGCAAGGGGCTGGGCATCGGCGGCATGGCCGAGCCGCTCTACGTCGTCAAGCTGGAACCGGACACGCGCCGGGTGATCGTCGGCCCGAAAGAGGCCCTTTCGACCCGCACCGTTCCCCTGCGCGAGATCAACTGGCTGGGCGACGCGCCGTTGGACAGCCGTGCGGAATGGCATATCGAGGTCAAGGTGCGCTCCACCCGCGCGCCCCGGGCGGCCATCCTGCGGCCCCTCGGCCCGACCGAGGCAGAGGTCGAATTGATGAACCCCGAGGAAGGTGTATCCCCCGGGCAGGCTTGCGTGTTCTATGCGCCCGAAGGAACGCGCGTGCTCGGCGGCGGCTGGATCTGGCGCGGGCGCGCATAGCCGTCAGCCCGTCGCCACACCCATGCGGGCCAGAACCGACCGGGCGGCGAGGATGCCGGGCGGCGGGCCGCCCTGCCCCAGCCGTTCCATCGTCAGGCGCATCGCGGCCAGTTGCGCATCGCGCTCCGGCCCCCCGGCGAGCAGTCGCAGCAGCGCCGGGGCGATCCGGTCGGCGCGACAGGCATCCCCCAGGAATTCCGGCACCGCACGCGACCCGGACACGAGGTTGACCAGCGTCACCGTATCGACACGCGCCATCCGGCGCATCAGCCACATCGTGACCGGGTTCATGTCATAGGCGATCACCATCGGCACGGCATTGGCCGCCAGTTCCAGCGAGACGGTCCCCGACGCCGCAAGGGCGACATCGGCTGCGGCGAAGGCGGCGCGCCTGTCCTCGGGGGCCTCGACGATCAGCGGGCGCAGCGGCCAGTCTGCCGTCAGATCCTCGACCATCGCGGAAACACTGCGAAGCGTGGGCAACAGCACCCGCGCGTCAGGATGGACATCACGCACCAGCGCCAGCGCCTGACCGAAGACCGGCGCCAGCCGGGCCACCTCGGCGCGGCGCGATCCCGGCAGCGCCAGAAGGAACGGTCCGTCACCGGGAAAACTGCTGCGAAATGCCTGCACCTCGACCATTGAGGCGACAGGCTCGGCCACCACGGGATGGCCGACAAAATCGCAGGTCATCCCTGCGGCGGTCATGTAGGGCGGCTCGAACGGCAGCAGTGCCAGGACATGGTCGATGACCCCCGCCATCTTTTGTGCACGCCCGGGCCGCCAGGCCCAGACCGAGGGCGCCACGTAGTGCACGGTCAGCAGTTCCGGCGCGGCCGCTTTCACCTGCCGCGCCACCCTCAGGTTGAAATCCGGGCTGTCGATGGTCACCAGAACGTCCGGACGTGTGGCGAGCACCGCGCGCGCGCACTCGCCGATGCGGCGCTTCAGATGGGCATATTTCGGCAGAACCTCGGCAAGACCCATGACGGAAAGCTCATCCATCGGGAACAGGCTTGTCAGCCCCTGCGCTGCCATCAGCGGGCCGCCCACGCCCTCGAAGGTCACGTCCGGGCGAAGCTCGCGCAGTCCTGCCATCAGGGCGGCGCCAAGCTTGTCGCCCGAGGCCTCGCCCGCGATGACGAACACCTTCATGGCGCGCGTGACCACAGGAACAGGCCCGCCAGTTCAGCCCGTGCCACGGTTTCCTCGCGCTGCAGCACAATCACTCGGCCCGCCTCCCAGGCGATCCCGCCCAATCCGGCGGTGGCCACACGATGGATCGTCTCGGGCCCGATACTGGGCATGTCGGCGCGCATGTCCTGGCCGGGTTTCGGCGCCTTGTAGAGCACCCCGCGTGCACCGTTGGGGTTGGGCCGCAGCTTGCCGCCCGTCTCGGCCACGAAATCCAGCATCGCGTCGGTGCCGGGCAACGCCTCGACCCCAAGGCACAGTCCCTGCGCCACGACGGCGGCCTGCCCCACGTCGACTGCGCCGATCGCCGCGACGATCTCGGCCGCGCGCGCGGCGTCGTGCCGGTCGGCCTCGGTGATCTGGCCGCAGAGCAGCCCCGCTTCGGGCACGAGCGCCGGTGCGGCCTCTGCCGCGCCGATCACCTCGAAGCCGGCCTCCTCGAAAATGCCCATCACGGCCCGCAACGCGGCATCGTCTCCGGAATGAAGCGCCGCGAGAAGCTGCGGCACAAGCTGTGCCGTGGCGGGGTCGAACAGCGCAGGGTCGAGGCTGGGGCGTTGCACGGCCCCGGCAAAGATAACCCGCTGCACCCCCTCGCGCGTCAGATGGTCCATCAACGGCACCAGTCGCTCAAGGCGGAACGTCAGGTCCGGTGACAGCCCGTCCGGCAGATACCCTTCGGGCGAGACGATCAGCGGGGCATCGAGCGAGGCCGCCACCGCCCCCGGCAGCGTGCCGCGCCCGGCGATGAGGGCGATGCGCCCCGCGCCTGTCATTTCGGCGTCAGGAACGAGCGGTCGGAGTCGCTCAGGATGAAATCGGTGATCTGGCGCACGAGCGGGCTTTCGGATTCCTCGGACAGACGACGCGCGCGGTCAAGAAATGTTCCCTCGCCCTGCGCCAGCATCTGATAGGCCGCCCGCAGGGCCGTGATCTCGGTCCGGTCCACACCCCGGCGCTTCAGCCCCACAAGGTTCAGCCCGTCAAGCTCGCCCCTTGGCCCCTGCACAAGTCCGTAGGGCAGCACGTCGTTCGTGACCATCGTCACCGCGCCGATGATGGCCCCCTGCCCGATGCGCACCCATTGATGGACGCCGGACAGCCCGCCCACGATCACATCGTCCCCCAGCACGCAATGGCCCGCAATCGCGACCTGGTTGACGAGGATAACGCGGTTGCCGATCTGCGCGTCATGGCCGACATGCGCGCCGGTCATGATGAGGCAGTCATCCCCCACGCGCGTGACCCCGCCACCGCCCTCGGTTCCGATGTTCAGCGTCGCCCCCTCGCGGATGCGCGTGCGCCGCCCGACGATCAGGCGGGTATGCTCGCCCTTGAACTTCAGGTCCTGCGGCACCTCGCCCACCGTGGCGAAGGGAAAGATCACCGAACCCTCGCCGATCTCGGTCCAGCCCGTGACGACGGCATGGCTCTTGATCGTCACCCCCTCGGCCAGCGTCACCTCCGGCCCGATGATCGAAAATGGGCCGACCGTCACGCCCGCAGCGATGCGTGCCCCCGGCTCGACGATGGCCGAGGGGTGGATCCGGGCCTCGGGCGATACGGTCATCCGCTCAGGCCTTCGGGACGTCGAACATGGCCATGAAGGTTGCCTCGCAGGCAAGCTCGCCGCCGACCATCGCCCGGCCCTCGAATTTCCACACGCGCCCGCCGCCCCGCAAGGCCTTGACGTGCAATTCCAGAACATCGCCGGGAACGACCTTGCGCCGGAACTTCACACCGTCGACCCCCATGAAGAAGACCGTCGCGTTCTTGTCCACAAGGTCCATCGACAACCCGACGAGCACACCGGACGTCTGGGCCATCGCCTCGATGATCATCACGCCGGGAAAGATCGGCATGTTCGGGAAGTGGCCCTGAAACTGTGGCTCGTTGTAGGTGATGTTCTTGATCCCCACGCAGCCCTCGTGCAGCACCACGTCGCGGACCTTGTCGATCAGCAGGAACGGGTAGCGGTGCGGAATGATCCGCTGGATCAGACCAAGATCGGCCTCGGTGACAGAGGGAAGGACGCCGGCATCGTTCATCGCGCTCTCCTAGCGGCGGGTGGCATGGCGCGCGCGGCGCCTGCCGTGACTGACTAGCAACTCGGGCCTAACGAGACAAGCGCGCCCCGCTTCAGTCGCCGGTTGCCGGGGGCGGCACCGGGGCGGCGGGTGGCGTCGTGATGGCAGGCGGCACGGGTTCGGCGGGCCGTGGTGGGGGCGCTTCCGTTGCGCCCTCCGGGGCGAGCAGCAGATCAATGCGGGCGATGGCGAGGTCGGTGATGTCGATCCGGTCGAAGGAAATCACGACGGCGGACCGGTCGATGATCGCCGCAGCGCCCCGCTCGTTCAGGATCTGCGCCAGCACGGGCACCGCTGTCTCGATAAAGGTCTTTCGGGCCGCATCGCGGCGCGCGGCGAGGTCATTGGACTTTGCGTCGCGCGCACTGCGGATGCCCTTCACCTTGGCATCGAACGCCTCGGCCATGGCGCGAAACTCTTCCGGCGGCAGGCTTGCGCGACGCTCGGTCAGGGATTTCTCCTCGGCCTCGAGATCGGCCTCGATCCTGCGGTTCTCGGACTGGAGCGTCTTCGTCTCGGCATCGATCTCGGCCTGTATCCGCTGACCGAACCGGCTGTCCGCGAAGAAGCGCTCCTGATCCAGCAGCAGCACCCCCATGGCCTGCACGTCCTGCTGTGCAAGCGAGGGCCCGACCGGCGCAAGCGCCAGAACGGCGCAGACGAGCAAGCGCCACGCCGGGCGCATCAGAACGTCGTCGAGACGGTCAGGTCGAAGTTCTGTTCCTCGTCATAGTCTTCTTTCTGAAGCGCCTTCGTGAAGTTGAAGCGCAGCGGCCCGATGGGCGTATCCCAGAACAGCGAGAAACCGATGACCGAACGGACGTGGAAGCTGTCATCCACAGGCCCGCCTGTGCCTGCGGTATCGACAAGGCTCCAGACCGAACCGGTATCCAGGAAGAACCCGCCCCGCAGGCCATATTCCTCGGGCGTTCCAAGCGGGAACTCGGTTTCAAGACGGATCACGCTGAACAGGTTGCCGCCAAGCGCATCCTGGTTTTCTGCCGTCAGGTCGCGCGGACCGATGCCGTTCGTCTCGAAGCCGCGAATCTTGCCGTTGCCGAAGAAGCGGTCGATGACGCGCGTGCCCTCGTCGATATTGGTGATCGCGCTGCCCTCGAAAGTCGCGCGCAACGTCACCTCTTCGTTCCAGATGCGGCGTTCGATGGCGGCAATGGCGTTGGTGGTGATGAATTTCACGTCACCGCCCACGCCGCTGAAATCCTGGCCAAAGCGCAACACGACTCCACCCAAGGGGTTCAGGCCGCCTGTCCGGTTGTCGTAGCTGTAGGTATAGCCGATCTCGCTGTTCACGAGGTTGCCCCGGTCTTCCTCGCGCTGGAGGATGACCGAGCTGTCCGAGGACACGTCCGTCAACTCGCTCTGCGACAGGCCGTAGCGCAGTTCCAGACGGGAATCGATACCGATGGGGAAACTGATCCCGCCCGAGATGCCGACATTGTTGGTGTTGTAATCCGCGTTGAAGTTCTGCGTTTCGCGGTAGAAAGCGCCAATCCGCAGCGCGAGGTCACGGCCAAGGAACGCCGGCTCGAGGAAGTTCGCCGAGGCCGCCGCATTGTCGGTGCCGCCCGTGATCGACAGCCCGACCGTCTGTCCGCGCCCGAGGAAGTTCGTCTCCTGGAACCCGATGTTCAGCGCAACCCCGTCCGACACCGAATAGGCCGCACCGAGGCTCAGCGAGCCTGTCGGCTGCTCGACCACGTCCACATTGACCAACACCTGATCCGGCGCGCTGCCTTCTTCCGTATCGACATTCGCCTCGGAGAAGAAGCCAAGCGCCCGGATGCGCTCCGCCGACTGGCGGATCTCGCGCGGGTTGAACGGGTCGCCTTCGACCGAACGGAATTTCCGCCGGATGACTTCGTCGAGCGTCGTCGTGTTGCCCTCGATGTCGATACGCTCCACGAAAACACGCGGTCCGCGGGTGATGGCGAAGGTCACGTCCAGCGTCTGGTTTCGGTCGTTGCGCGTCAGCCTCGGTTCGACACGGATGAAGTTCAGGCCATTGCGCAGTGCCAGGTTTTCAAGCCGCGCGATGTTGTTGTCGATGATCGACGGAGAATAGGTCACGCCCGGACGCAACCGCACCAGTGCGGCATATTCCGCAGGGTCGATCTCGGGGATTTCGCTGATCGTATCGACCTGACCGACGCGGAAGCTCTGCCCTTCTCGGATCGTGAAGGTCACGAAGAAGCCGTTACGCTCGCGCGCCAGTTCGGCCGTGGCGTCAAGCACCTCGAAGTCGACAAACCCGCGCGAGGCGTAGAAGTCGCGCAGCAGTTGCTTGTCCA
Organism: uncultured Alphaproteobacteria bacterium; assembly: GCA_963736565.1. Lineage (GTDB taxonomy): Bacteria > Pseudomonadota > Alphaproteobacteria > Rhodobacterales > Rhodobacteraceae > Aliitabrizicola. The sequence goes on along the minus strand of CAVTOW010000003.1, from coordinate 360,370 downwards.
GCTCGATCCGTTCCGCGATGAACGTGTCCGACGAGATGAAGGTGCGCAGCAGGCCCGCCTGCTTCGTCTCCAGCACCTGCCGCAGGCGGCGGTCCGAATAGGCCCGGTTGCCGACGAAGGACAGACGCTCCACCTCGACGACGCGGCCTTCCTGCACCTCGAACACCAGATCGACGCGGTTCTCGGAACGGCGGATGATCTTTGGCGTCACCGTTGCCGACAGGCGGCCCACGTTGCTGTAAAGGTCGGTCATCGCCGCCGCGTCGGCCTCGGCCTGCGTCGGCGAATAGATGCGCCGCGCCTGCGAACCGACGACCGCCATCAGTTCTTCGTCATCAAGCCTGCGGTTGCCCTCGATGCTGATGACGTTGATCGAAGGATATTCCTGCACGCGGATGACAAGCGTGCCGCCCTGCGGCTCGAGGTCGACCGTTTCGAACAGACCGGATTCGGAAATTCGCTGGAAAGCATCGTTCAGCGCCCCGGCCGAGACCGGTTCACCGGCACCGATTCCTGCGTAGCGCACGATGGTTCCGGTCTCGATCCGCTCGTTGCCTTCGACCTGAATGCTGGAAAACTGGTAATCCTGGGCGCGGGCGGGATTGAGGAAGATCAGGCAAGTTGCCGTGAGGGCAACGAAAACGGCGAGGATCAGCGAGCGGGCCCGGATTGCGTCTGCACCATTTGCGGTTGCCGTTGCGGCGCGTGCCTGCTGCATGTGTTCCACCACCCTGTCGTGCCTCTTTCAGACCTGACTAACGGGATTGGCGGGGGTTGTCAAAAGCCTCCGACGCTTGGCGGCGGAGGCTTGCGAAATACTACAGGTAGCGGTGGTCAGTAGGTGGGCTGCATAATGGCAGTTCCAAGGAACGCACCGGCAAGCAGCCCGACGATCACGGTCCCGATCACGAAGATCCGGTCCCAGTTCAGGCTGACGAGCAGCGAAAGACCACGGTAGGATTTGATCACAGTCTGCATGGCGAAACCCCTTCCACCCACTTGGAGAAGAAGTTTAGCCTCTGAATATGGCACGATTTGGGCAGGCCCGGTCCGCTTGACCGGGCCCCGCCTACACCGTCACGGGCAGAAGATGTCGTTCGTCAGGGCAAAGACCATCAGGCTCAGGATCAGCGTCAGGCCGATCCCCATCAGCACCCGCAGCGCGCGATCCGACGGCGGGCGTCCCGATACGGCCTCATAGGCGTGGAACACGAGGTGCCCGCCATCCAGGACCGGCACGGGGAACAGGTTCAAAAGGCCCACCGCCGTCGACAGCATCGCGATGAACCAGATGAAGCTGGCAATCCCCAGGCTCGCCGCCGCGCCGCTGGTTTCGGCAATGGTGATCGGACCGCTGAGATTGCACGAGCTGATTGCGCCGGTGATCATGTGTGCCAGCCCCGAAAGGCTTGTGGTGATGACGTCCCAGGTCTGCTCTGCCCCGAGTTTCGCCGCCTCTACCGGACCGGGCGTGCGCGTTTCCGGAACAAAGACCAGCCCGCCCGTCAATCCGATCAGCCAACGCGTCTCGAACCCGCCCTCGTCGCGCGGAATATCCATGCGGCGGGGCTGCATCGTGACCTCGAACGTCTCGCCTGCACGCCAAACGTCCAGCAGAACCGGCTTGCCGTCCGACGCGCCGACCTTCTCGCGCAGTTCCAGGAACGAGTTCACCGGAACGCCGTCCACAGCAAGGATCACGTCGCCGATCTCGATTCCCGCTTCCATCGCCGCCGAATTCGGCTGGACGCCGTCCACCATCGGCGGGAACGGGAACGGACCTTCGACCGTCAGCTCCTCGCCGCCACGGTCCAGCCGATACTCGACGGTGGGCGATGGTGGCAGCAGTTCCGTGATCTCGCCGAAGGCATCGAAGCTGGGCGTCGGCTGGCCTTCCAGCGCCACGATCCGGTCGCCCGGCTGCAGCGCCTCGGCGGCGGCGGGAATGGGTTTGACAGCGCCGACAGTCGGCACGTCGGTCGCCACGCCCTGCACCATGAAGAAGCCGGTGAAGATCAGGATCGACAGGATGAAGTTGAACACCGGGCCTGCCGCCACGGTCGCCGCCCGCGCCCAGACGGGCGCGCCATGCATGGTCTGGCGCCGCTCGGCCTCGGTCAGCTTGCCGATGGTGGCCGCGTCCTTGCCCGAAGCCGCATCGCTGTCGCCCTTGAACTTGACGAACCCGCCAAAGGGCAGCGCCGCGATCTGCCAGCGTGTTCCGTGCCTGTCGGTCCGCGAGGCGAGCACGGGGCCGAAGCCAAGCGAGAACACCTCGGCCTTGATGCCCGTCCAGCGTCCCACGATGTAGTGCCCATATTCATGGACCGCGACGATGATCGACAGCGCGACCACAAAGGCCACAAGCGTCCAGGCCAGTCCGCCGAACGACGGGATCAGGGATGTCATGTCCAAGCGGGTTACCTCTGCTGCCTGTGGCGCACTGTTTCTTCTGCGGTCCTGCGTGCGAGATGGTCTGTCTCGAGCACGTCCTCAAGGGTAAGGGCGGCATTATTGAGGCGCAACTCGCCCGAAAGCCGGGCGAGGACATCCTCGACGATGCCCGCCATGTCGGTGAACCGGATCGCGCCCGCGATGAAGTGATCCAGCGCCACTTCCTTCGCGGCGTTGAACACCGCCCCCGACAGCCCCCGCGTCTCCATCACCGCGCGGGCCAGCCGGAGCGCGGGGAAACGCACTTCGTCGGGCGCCTGGAACGTCAGTTGCGCCAGTTGCGCCAGATCGAGCCGCGCCACCGGCACATGGCCGCGCGCGGGCCAATGCAGGGCGTAGCCGATCGCGTGGCGCATGTCGGCCGGACCGAGATGCGCCATGATCCCGCCATCGGTGAAGCCGACCATCGCGTGAACGATGGATTGCGGATGGACGATGACCTCGATCCGGTCGGGCGCGAAGCCGAAGAATTCCCGCGTCTCGATCAGTTCCAGCGCCTTGTTGAACATCGACGCACTGTCGATGGAAATGCGCTGGCCCATCGACCAGTTGGGATGCGCCACGGCTTGCGCGGGCGTCGCGCTGGCAAGCCGCTCAAGCGACCAGTCGCGGAACGGTCCGCCCGATGCGGTGATGATGACCCGCTCGACCGCCGCGTGATCCTCGCCCGTCAGGGCCTGGAAAACCGCCGAATGCTCGCTGTCCACCGGCAGGATCGTCGCGCCGTGGCGCGCGGCTGTGGACAACAGCACCTCGCCCGCCGTGACGAGGCTTTCCTTGTTGGCGAGCGCCAGCGTCCGGCCATGGCGCAGCGCGCGCATGCCCGGCACCAGCCCCGCGGCCCCGACGATGGCCGACATGGTCCAGTCCGCCTCGCGCTCGGCCGCCTCGGCGATGGCGGCGGCCCCGGCGGCGACCTCGATGCCCGATCCCGAAAGTGCCGCCTTCAGCTCGGCATAACAGTCGTCATGCGCGGTGACGGCGAGGCCTGCACCAAAGCGACGGGCCTGGGCGGCAAGCCGGTCGACCTGCCGACCGCCGGTCAACGCCACCACGTCGACGGTGCCCGGGGTCAGCAGATCGAGCGTGCTTTCGCCGATGGACCCGGTCGCACCGAAAACCGAAATGCGCCTCAAAGCCGGACCTCGGGCACGACCACGATCTGCGCGACCAGCAGCATCATCAGCGCCGCCCCCAGAAGGCCGTCGAACCGGTCGAGCACGCCGCCATGGCCGGGGATCAGGTGCGAGGCGTCCTTGACCCCCATCCGCCGCTTGATCGCGCTTTCCGCGATGTCGCCCATCTGCGAGGCCAGCGCGAGGGCGGCCGATATCCACGGCAGGTCAGGCCCGGCAGTCGTGAAGCGCCAGAAGATCGAGCCGACCAGTGCCGCCCCGACCCACCCAGCTATCGTCCCCGCCCAGGTCTTTTTCGGACTGACGCGCGGCCAGAACTTCGGGCCGCCGATCATCTTGCCCGCGAAGTAACCCGCGATGTCGGTCACCACGACCACGAGGATCAGCCAGATCAGCCAGACCATCCCGTAAGTTCCGCGAAACTCGACGAGCCCCCAGGCAGCCAGCATGATCGCCAGCGCGTAGATCGCGAAGATGGCGGGATCGCGTTTCAGAACATAGGCCCCCGCCAAGGCGGGCAGCGCGAGAAGCATCAGCGCGATCGGTTCTGGCAGGATCAGCGCCACCAGCACGGCGAAACCCGCGCAAAGACCAAGCGGCACGGCGGCGGGGCTGCCGGGGCGCATCATCGCGGCAAGTTCCCACACCATCAGGGCGGCAGCGACAATGGCGAGCGCGGCAAACCATGGGCCACCCGCCCAGACCGCCGCCGACCCGATCGCCACCATCGCCAGCCCCGAGCCGAGGCGCGGGCCGAGATCGGCCCATTTGCCCCCGGCTGTCATGCAGGCGCGGCCCCGAAGCGCCGCTCGCGCTGGCCATAGCGCCCGACGATCCGCGCAAGTTCATCCGAGGTGAAGTCGGGCCAGAGGGTCGGCGTGAATTCGTATTCCGCATATGCGGACTGCCAGAGCAGGTAGTTCGAGATACGCGTCTCGCCGCTGGTGCGGATCACAAGATCGGGGTCGGGCATGTCATGGGTGTCGAGCGCGCCCTCAAGCGCCGCCTCGTCTATGGCGGCGGGATCGATCTCGCCCGCAGCGGCGCGCGTGGCAAGCGCTCTCGCGGCCCGCATGAGCTCGTTACGCCCGCCGTAGTTGATGCGCGACCGTCAGGTTCAGCCGTCCGAGGCCCGCCGTGCGCTCCTCGATCCCCGACATCAGTTTCTGCAACTTCGCATCGAGCCGCGTCCGGTCCCCGATGAAGCGCATCCGCACGCCTTCCAGCGCCAGGCGGTCCGCCTCGCGCTGGATGTAGCGCGAGAAGATCGACATCAGCCCCAGCACCTCTTCGGTCGAGCGCTTCCAGTTCTCGGTCGAGAAGGCGTAGATGGTCAGCCAGCTGATCCCGAGGCCCGGCGCGCATTCGACGATCTCGCGCACCCGCTCCGCCCCGCGCCGGTGGCCGACGAGACGCGGCATCCCCCGGTTGGTTGCCCATCGGCCATTGCCGTCCATGATGATCGCGACATGATCCGCGCGCCGCGGGGCGGGCTCGAGTCGCGCTGTTCGGCTAAGGCCAAGCTGTCTTCCCTTTCCGGTTCGGTGACGGCAGGTCAGACCTGCATGATCTCTGCCTGCTTGTGCTCCAGCGCCTTGTCGACGGCGGCGATGGCCTTGTCGGTCAGTTCCTGCACCTCGTCCGACCACATCTTCTGGTCATCCTCGGACATGCCCGCCGCCTTGGCCTTCTTGATCTGGTCCATCCCGTCGCGCCGGACGTTGCGGATCGCGACCTTGGCCTGTTCGGCATATTGCGCGGCGACCTTCGACAGCTCGCGCCGGCGTTCCTCGTTCAGTTCAGGGATAGGCAGGCGGATCAGCGGGCCGTCGACGATGGGGTTGATGCCGATGCCGCTGTCACGGATCGCGCGCTCCACCTTGCTGATCATTCCCTTGTCCCAGACGTTGATCACGACCATGCGCGGCTCGGGCACGTTGACGGTGCCAAGCTGGTTGATCGGCGTCATCTGACCATAGGCGTCGACCTGGATCGGCTCGACGATGGCGGCCGAGGCGCGCCCCGTGCGCAGCGAGGCGAATTCGGTCTTGAGCGACGTCATCGCGCCATCCATGCGGCGCTGGATGGCATCGAGGTCGATGTCGGTGGCGTCCTGGCTCATGGGATGTCCTTCTTCCTTGTCGTGCCGCGCAAACCAAGCGTGTTTCGCGCTCTATATCAGCACCGATTAAGCATGGGTATAGCGGTAACGGCACACTAGCCATGAACCGTGGTATAGGTGCCCTGACCGCTGAGAATGCCGCGAAAGCCGCCGGGTTCGTCCAGCGAGAAGACGATGATGGGCAGGTTGTTGTCCCGGGCGAGCGCGATGGCGCTGGCGTCCATCACGCCGAGATGTTTCTGGAGCACCTCGTCATAGGTCACGCTGCTGTAGCGCTTGGCATCGGCGTGCTTCTTGGGGTCCTTGTCGTAGACACCGTCGACCTTGGTGCCCTTGAAGATCGCCTCGCAGGTCATCTCGTTGGCCCGCAGCGTCGCCGCCGTGTCGGTGGTGAAATAGGGGTTTCCGGTTCCGGCGGCGAAGATCACGACGCGCTTCTTCTCGAGATGGCGCACGGCGCGGCGACGGATATAGGGCTCGCAGACCTGATCCATCGGAATCGCGCTGATGACGCGGGTAAAGACGCCGAGAGCCTCGAGCGCGGCCTGCATCGCCAGCGCGTTCATCACCGTGGCGAGCATCCCCATGTAATCCGCGGTCGTCCGCTCCATCCCCTGTGCCGAGCCCTGCAAGCCCGCGGAAAATGTTGCCGCCGCCGATCACCATGCAGATCTCGACGCCGAGGTCGTGGACCGACTTCACCTCTTCCGCGATGCGCTTCACGGTCGGCGGGTGCAGGCCGTAGCCCTGGTCGCCCATCAGCGCCTCGCCCGAGATCTTCAGCATCACGCGCCTGTAGCGCACCTTGCCCCTGCCGTTGTCCATGTGCCGCCGCCCCCGTCCGTTCGTTTTTGCTCTTTGACTGCGGCGCAAAATGTCGGAAAACACGGACGGGTTCAACGGCCAAAGGTCGCGCCCCGCCGTGCTGCCGGAGCGGGGGTTTCACACCCCCGCACCCCCGTGGGATATTTGTGAACGGAAAATGCCGGAACGGCCGGACCTGTCCGAGATGCTGCGAGACATTCCGCCCGAACGCCCCGTGCTGATCGCGGGGCCGACGGCCAGCGGGAAATCGGGTCTTGCGTCGCGCATCGTGGCCGAAGGCGGAGGCGTGATCGTCAACGGCGACGCCCTGCAGGTCTACGACCGCTGGCGGGTGCTGACCGCCCGCCCCTCGATCCCCGAGGAGGACGCCCTGCCCCACCGCCTCTACGGCCATATCGGTCGCGATGCCCCCTATTCCGTGGGGCATTGGCTGCGCGAGGTCGAGGCCGTGCTTGCCGAGGGCAAGCGCCCGGTCATCGTGGGCGGGACGGGGCTTTACTTCACTGCGCTGACCGAAGGGCTGGCAGAGATCCCGCCCACCCCGCCCGACGTGCGGGCGCAGGGCGATGCGCTCTTGCGCGCGGACGGACTTGCGGAAATGGTCGCGGCGCTCGATGACGCGACGGCGGAGCGGATCGACCTGCGCAATCCGGCCCGGGTCCAGCGCGCGTGGGAGGTGCTGAACGCGCACCGGCCGGGGTCTTGCCGACTGGCAGGCAGACACCGGCGCGCCGCTGCTTCCGCTGGGCCACGCGACTGCGATCGTGCTGGACCCCGATCGTGACTGGCTGGCCGCGCGCATCGACCGGCGATTCGACGCGATGATCGGCGACGGCGCGCTGGACGAGGCGCGCGCCGCGCTTGACGGATGGGACCCTGCCCTGCCGTCGTCACGCGCGATCGGCGCGCCGGAACTTGTCGCCCATCTGCGCGGCGAGATCACGCTGGAAGCGGCGGTAACCAACGCGAAACTCGCCACACGCCAATATGCCAAGCGGCAGCGGACCTGGTTTCGCAGCCGGATGGCCGGTTGGCAGCGGTTGCACCTGCCGTGATGTGCAGGGATGCCACAATGCCGCCACGACGTTCTGTTTCCGCTTGGGTCATTGCCCGCGCTGCGCATACGATGCACCCTCACGCTGATCCACGGACATGGCCCGGATGAAAGATCTCTCCGCTCTCTCGCAGGTGCGACTGGTGGCCGTTCCGCGGCTCGCCGCCGGGGGCCGCTGGCGGGTCGAGGCGATGCGTTCGCTGTCCGAACCGATGCTGTTGTGGTTCACCAAGGGTCAGGGCCGGATCACCGTCGCAGGGGTGACGCGCGGCTACACGCCCCATAACGCGATCTTCATCCCCCCCGGCGTGATGCACGGGTTCGAGGTCGGGCCGCAGGTCTTCGGCACTGCCGTCTTCTTTGGCCGCGATACGGACGTCACGCTTCCTGCCCGTTCCGCTGCACCTGCGCATCCGCGAGAATCAGGCCCAGGTCGAGATCAACCTGATCCTCGACGCGATCGGGCGCGAGATGGAAAGCGCCAACGCCGCCCATGACCGCGCGACGCGCCATTACCTGGGGCTGCTGGGGGTCTGGCTGGAACGGCAGGCGGCGCGCAGCGCGCCGGAGACGGCCGCGCCCGATGCGGCAAAGCGCCTGGTGATGCGCTATACGGCGCTCCTGGAACGCGAATTCCGCACCGGCCGCGGCGTGGCCGAATTTGCGGCAGCCCTCGGCGTCACGCCCACCCACCTGACCCGCTGTTGCAAGCTGGCCTGCGGGCGCCCGGCCTCGGCCTTGCTGCATGACCGGCTGATCTTCGAGGCCCGCCGCCTGCTGGCGGAAACCTCGCTTCCCGTCGGCCACATCGCGCGCGACCTCGGCTTCACGTCGCCCGCCTACTTCACCCGCGCCTTTCAGCACCAGACCGGGCGGACGCCCTCGGCCTTCCGCCGGGCACCCTGAGGACGCACCGCGTCACTTTCTGTCGCAAACGTCTCACGAAGTGCCGAACGTTGGCGTTGACGCCGCGTCCCATTCCATGCGGAATGGTCGGTGGAAACATGGCACCCCCGGCGCTTCCAGAAGAGTTGGACCGCGGGGGCATAAGCCTTGTCCTGACAGGGAGACGACAATGAAGGACTTCACCGAAACCGCCGCTCGGGTTCATCCGGCAGCGATCATGTATGCCGAGGAAGTGGCGCAGGGCAAACTGTCCCGCCGCGAATTCCTGACCCGCTCGTCGGCGCTCGGGGTCTCGGCCGTCGCAGCCTATGGCCTGCTGGGCCTGGCTGCACCCGCAGGCAAAGGCCCAGGAAGGCACGCCGGGCGGCACGCTGCGCATGGCATGGAAACCAAGGCGCATGAAGGACCCGCGCCTCGCCGACTGGTCGCAGATCGCGAACTTCTACCGCGGCTGGCTCGAATACCTGGTCGAGTACAACGACGACGGCACGTTCCGCGGCATGCTGCTGGAAAGCTGGGCCGCCAACGACGACGCGACCGAATACACCCTGAAGGTCCGCCCGGGCGTCAAGTGGACGAACGGCGACGACTTCACCGCCGATGACGTGGCCTGCAACATCGCCCGCTGGTGCGACGGCAACGTCGAGGGCAACTCGATGGCCGGCCGCATGTCGTCGCTGGTCGACGACGCGACCAAGACGGCCCGCGCAGGCGCGATCACCGTGGTCGATCCGAACGACCGTCAAGCTGACCCTGACCGCGCCGGACATCACCATGATCGCGGGCATGGCCGACTATCCGGCCGCCGTTGTCCACAAGAGCCTATGACGGCGGCGATCCCTCGGTCAACCCGATCGGCACCGGCCCCTACATGCCCGAAGTCGAACGAAGTCGGCGTGAAGGCAGGTTCTGGTGCAGGCGCCGAACCCCTGGTGGGGCACGGCCGTCTATGGCGGGCCGTACCTCGACCGGATCGAATACATCGACTTCGGCACCGACCCGCGCCGCGATCTTTGCCGCCGCAGGTTCGGGCGAGATCGACGCCACCTACGCAGACCGTCGGCGACTTCATCGAGCAGTCTTCGACGGCCTCGGCTGGACCCAGTCCGAAGTCGTGACCGCCGCGACCATCGTCGTGCGCTTCAACCAGGACTGCCGATCTCTACAAGGACGTCAACGTCCGCAAGGCGATCCAGATGGCGGTCGACAACCGCGGTCGTGCTGGAACTCGGCTATGCCGGCCGCGGCAACGACGGCCGAAAACCACCACGTCTGCCCGATCCACCCGGAATATGCCGAACTGCCGCCGCAGGTCGTCGATCCGGCGGCGGCCAAGGCGCTGATCGCGGAAGCGGGCCATGCCGACACCGAGTTCGAACTGATCTCGCTCGACGACGGCTGGCAGACCGGCACCTGCGACGCGGTGGCGGCGCAGCTCCGCGACGCCGGCATCAACATCAAGCGCACGATCCTGCCGGGCTCGACCTTCTGGAACGACTGGCTGAAGTATCCGTTCTCGGCGACCGAATGGAACATGCGTCCGCTCGGCGTGCAGATCCTGGCGCTGGCCTACCGCTCGGGCGAAGCCTGGAACGAAAGCGGCCTTCGCAATGCCGAGTTCGACGCGGCGCTGGCCGAAGGCCATGTCGATCGCCGATGCCGACAAGCGCCGCGTGGTGATGGCGAAGATCGAGAAGATCATGCAGGACGAAGGCGTCCTGATCCAGCCCTACTGGCGGTCGCTCTATCGGCACTACACCGACAAGGTGAAGGGCTGCGAAATGCACCCGACCTTCGAGCATCACCACTACAAGTGGTGGATGGCCGCCTGACCGGCGTCTGCTGACGATCCGGGGCGACGGACCCTTCCGTGCGCCCCGTCCTTGCATCCGCTGCTCAGCGGCCCGGCCCAGTCTTGCGCCGGCCCGCCTTCGGAGATCGCCACACATGCTGCTTTTCCTGATCCGGCGCGTCCTGACGATGGTGCTTACGGCCATCTGCCTGACCTTCGTCGTCTTCTACCTGACGAACCTGCCGCCGAACCTGGAAAAGCTCGCCAAATCCGAGGCTTCCGTCCGGATGAGCGACGAGGACGTCGCCAAGTGGATCGAGCAACAACGGCTATGGCAGCCCGGTCTTGTCGCGCTATGGCCAGTGGCTGGGCGTCGTGCCGGGCTGGACGCGCACCGACGAGACGGGCGTCACCACCGGGCGCTGCATCGAGCGCGGCCAGGACCCGGCGACGGCCCCGCGCTACTGCGGCATCCTGCAGGGCGACTGGGGCTTCTCGACCGTCTTCAAGCAACCGGTGCTCCTCGATCATCGCGGAACGGCTGGCGGCAACCGGCTGGCTGATGCTGTGGGTGATGATCGTGATGGTGCCGACCTCGCTGCTGATCGGCGTGCTGTCGGGCATGCGCGAAGGCTCGCGGCCCGACCGGGTGCTCTCGACCTTCTCCATCGCCATCGACCGCCACGCCGGAATACGTGTCGGGCGTCATCCTGATCGCGCTCTTCGCGTCGACCACCACGGGCCTGTCGCCGTGGCTGGCCGAGCATGGCTGGATCGACGGCAAGACCCTGTTCATGGGCACCGCCACCAGCGCGATGGAACAGATCACCTTCTGGAACTTCGCCCTGCCGGTGATGACCATCGCGCTCTACGGCATCGGCTACATCGCCCGGATGACCCGCGCCTCGCATGACCGAGGTGATGACCGCGCAATACATCCGCACCGCGCGGCTGAAGGGCGTGTCCTTCCGCAATGTCGTGATGAAGCACGCGCTGCGGAACGCGCTGATCGCGCCCTTCACGGTCATCATGCTGCAGTTCCCCTGGCTTCTGAACGGCGTCGTGATCGTCGAGACGCTGTTCAACTACAAGGGCTTCGGCTGGACGCTGGTGCAGGCCGCCGGCAACAACGACATCGAACTTGCTGCTCGGCCTGCTCGGTCGTGGCCGTCTTCGTCGTGCTGGTGACGCAGCTGATCTCGGACATCGGCTATGTCTTCCTGAACCCCCGCATCCGGCTTGCCTGAGGAGACCGCGCGTGGACGCACTTTCCTGGGGACAGATTTTCGGCCGGATGGCGGTGCAGTTCCTGCCGGTCTGGATCGCGCTGGTCCTGACTCTTCGCGTGTCTCGATCGCCTACCAAGCGGCGGCTGGGGCTTTACGGCAAGCTCTTCGACAGCCCGGTCGGCATGATCGGCTTCGCCCTCGTGATGTTCTGGGTCTTCACCGCGATCTTCGCCGATCGATCATCACCCACGACCCGCTCGCCCAGATCTCCGGCATGAAGAACGCCTGCCCGGCAGCCCGCGTGCAGGCGGGCCGAGGGCTACCGCTACTACCTGCTCGGCGGCGACAACCTCGCGCGCGACGTGTTCAGCCGCATGGTGATGGGCGCGCGGCACGGTCGCTGATCCAGATCGCGCCCGCCGCCACGGTCTTCGCCTTCATGGTCGGCATCACGCTGGGCCTGCCGGCGGGCTACTTCGGCGGCAGGCTCGACACCGTGCTGTCCTTCCTCGCCAACCTCGTCCTCGCCTTCCCGGTGATCCTGCTGTTCTACCTGCTGGTCACGCCCGAAATCCGTGACCTCCGGCATGCCCGCGATACCTCGGCATGGTGCTGTTCCTCTTCCCGATCATCTTCCTCGTCGTCCTCCTCAACTCGCGCTTCTACGTCAAGCCGCAACTGCGCAACCTGCTGATGTGCGGCGGTGCGCTGGTCGATCGGCGGCTGGGCCTACCTCTCGGGCTCTCGCCTTCGGCAGCAAGATCGACCTGCTGCCCGAGCCTGGGATCGGATGGAGCCGAACATCCTGAACGTCTTCGTCTCGGTCGTCTTCGTGAACGCGCCCACCGTGTTCCGCATCGTCCGCGGCCTCGTGCTGGACATCAAGACGCGCGACTACGTGGCCGCCGGCCAGACCCGCGGCGAAGGCCCGTGGTACATCATGCTGTGGGAGATCCTGCCCAACGCGCGCGGCCCGCTGATCGTCGATTTCTGCCTGCGCATCGGCTACACCACGATCCTGCTCGGCACGCTCGGCTTCTTCGGCCTTGGCGTCAGCCCCGAAAGCCCCGACTGGGGCTCGACCATCAACGACGGGCCGCAAGCCTCCTGTCGATCTACCCCCACCCCGCCGTCGTCCCCGCGCTCGCGCTGATGAGCCTCGTCCTTGGCCTCAACCTGCTGGCCGACGGCCTGCGCGAAGAAAGCCTGAAGGACTGATGCCGAGAACCCGCATCTTCTTCTGTTCCCAAATATCCCACGGGGGTCCGGGGGTGTGAAACCCCCGGTCCCGCGCCAGCCAACCGCGCGAGGCCAGCCATGACGACGAACACCGCCTGGGACCCGTCGAAACCCATCCTCGAAATCGAGAACCTCTCGATCTCCTTCTTCACCCGCCTGCGCGAAATCCCGGCGGTGATGGATTTCTCCTGCACCGTCATGCCGGGCGAGGCGATGGGGCTGGTGGGCGAATCCGGCTGCGGCAAGTCCACCGTCGCGCTGGCGGTGATGCGCGACCTCGGCAAGAACGGCCGGATCATCGGCGGCTCGATCAAGTTCAAGGGCCGCGACCTGACCGACGATGGACGACGAGGAACTGCGCCAGATCCGCGGCTCGGAAATCGCGATGATCTATCAGGAACCGATGGCGTCCCTGAACCCGGCGATGAAGATCGGCGCGCAGCTGGCCGAAGTGCCGATGATCCATGAAGGCATGGCCAAGGACGAGGCCTGGAAGCTCGCCCGCCAGATCGTGGCCGACGTGCGCCTGCCCGACCCCGACCGCATCCTCAACGCCTATCCGCACCAGCTTTCGGGCGGCCAGCAGCAGCGCATCGTCATCGCCATGGCGCTGATGTCGAAGCCCGCGCTCCTGATCCTCGACGAACCCACCACCGCGCTCGACGTGACGGTCGAGGCCGGCATCGTCGATCTGGTCAAGGACCTCGGCCACAAGTACGGCACCTCGATGCTGTTCATCAGCCACAACCTCGGCCTGGTCCTCGACGTCTGCGACCGGCTCTGCGTGATGTATTCCGGCGAGGCGGTCGAGACCGGGCAACGTGGCCGAGGTCTTCGACCGCATGCGCCACCCCTACACGCAGGCGCTGTTCCGCTCGATCCCGCTGCCCGGCGCCGACAAGAACTCGCGCCCGCTGATGTCCATCCCCGGCAACTTCCCCCTGCCCCACGAACGCCCGCCGGGCTGCAACTTCGGCCCGCGCTGCGACTATTTCCAGAAGGGCCGCTGCGACGCGCAGGACATCCCGATGTTCCCGTCTCGACGGCGGCGACCGCCACGAGACCCGCTGCCTGCGCTGCGAGGAGATCGACTGGGAACGCCCCGCCCGAAGCGGCCAAGGCCGTCGCCAAGACCCCGGTCGGCGAGGTCGTGCTGAAGATGGAGGACCTGAAGAAAGTACTACGAGGTCTCGGGCGGCGCTCTTCGGCGGCGGCGCTCAAGAAGGTGGTGAAGGCCAACGAAACCCTCAGCTTCGAGGCGCGCGAGGGCGAGACCCTGGCCATCGTCGGCGAATCGGGCTGCGGCAAGTCCACCTTCGCCAAGGTGCTGATGGGGCTGGAGACGGCCACCAGCGGCAAGATCATGCTCTACGACCAGGACATCCAGGACACGCCCGATCGAGAAGCGCGACACCGACACGGTCTCCTCGGTCCAGATGGTGTTCCAGAACCCGTTCGACACGCTGAACCCCTCGATGACCGTCGGCCGCCAGATCATCCGCGCGCTGGAGATCTTCGGCGAGGGCAAGAACGATGCCGAACGCCGCGACCGGATGCTGGAACTGCTCGACCTCGTGAAGCTGCCCCGCGCCTTCGCCGACCGGATGCCGCGCCAGCTGTCGGGCGGCCAGAAGCAGCGCGTCGGCATCGCCCGCGCCTTCGCCGGCGGCGCCAAGGTCGTGGTGGCCGATGAACCCGTCTCGGCGCTCGACGTCTCGGTGCAGGCCGCCGTCACCGACCTGCTGATGGACATCCAGCGCAAGAACCGCACGACGCTTCTGTTCATCAGCCACGACCTGTCGATCGTGCGCTATCTCAGCGACCGGGTGATGGTCATGTATCTCGGCCATGTGGTCGAGATGGGCACCACCGACCAGGTGTTCCAGCCGCCCTACCACCCCTATACCGAGGCGCTGCTGTCGGCCGTGCCGATCGCCGACACCCGGGTCATCAAGAAGCGCATCGTGCTGGATGGCGACATCCCCTCGGCCATGAACCCGCCGCCCGGCTGCCCGTTCCAGACCCGCTGCCGCTGGAAAAGTCAGGTGCCCGGCAATCTTTGCGACACGACGATGCCGCCGATGCGGGTGCTTGAGGGCGGCCATCAGATCAAGTGCCACCTCTCCGACGCGGTCTTTGCCGAGATGGAACCGGTCATCAAGATCGCCGCCGAATGATGCCACCGCCGGGGCAGATGCGGGTGCTACACCCCGCCCCCGGCGTGGTCGCCTTCTATGACGGTCGGGTCGAGGGCTACCGCTTCGCCCCCGAACCCAACTGGGTCGACGAGGGCGCGCTGTCGCTCGGCATCGCGAGCTATGCCGTGATCGATGGGGACGAGGCGCTCGTCTACGACACCCATGTCTCGATCCCGCACGCGGCCTTCATCCGCGACTGGCTGGCGGATCAGGGCGTAACGCGGATCACGGTCGTTCTCAGCCATCATCACCGCGACCATGTGGCGGGCACGGCGGCCTTCGGCCCGGTGCCGGTGATCGCCAATGTGCGCACCCAGGCTCACCTCTTGCGCGAGCGCGACAGCATCGAGACCGGAACCCGCCCGCCCGCGATCCGCCCCCTCGTGCTGCCCACCGAGACCTTCGACGGCCGACGCAGCCTGACGGTCGGCACGCGCCGGGTGGAGCTTTTCACCGCCAACATCCACAGCGACGACCAGACCCTGCTCTGGCTGCCCGACGCGGGCCTGCTCCTGGCGGGCGATGCGCTGGAAGACACGGTGACCTATGTCAGCGACCCGGCCGATCTTGGCCTGCACCTGTCGGACCTCGACCGGCTGGAGGGCATGTTCCCCAGCCGCATCCTGCCCAACCATGGCGACCCCGACCGCATCGCCGAGGGCGGCTACGACCCGGCCCTGATCGGCGCGACGCGGCGCTATGTGGAGTTTCTGCTGCGCAGCCGGAACGAACCTGCCCTTGCGGCACTACCTCTGGAACGGGTGATTGCCGATGACCTCGCCTCGGGCACGCTGATCTGGTTTCCCGCCTATGCGCAGGTCCACCGCGACAATCTCGCGGCAGTGCTCGCTGCCTGAGCCGCGCGGCCCCGAACAATTCGGCATCCCGCTTCTTTTCGAGAAAAATACCCCGCAAGGGTCCGGAGGTGTGAAACCCCCGATGCGACGCCCGGACCTGCGGCGCACGACGACCATCGCGGCGCATCAATCCTGCCTATAGCCTCAGCCGCCGAGGATGGATTTCACGTAATTCGTCGTCTCGTCAAAGGGCGGCACGCCATCATACTGCTCGACCGCACCCGGCCCGGCATTATAGGCCGCCAGCGCCAGCCGCCAGTTGCCGAACTTGTCGTACATCTTGCGAAGATAACGCGCCCCGCCGTCCAGGTTCTCGGCAGGGTCGTGCATGTCGACGTTCAGAAGCTCCGCCGTCCCCGGCATGAGCTGCGCCAGCCCGGTCGCCCCCTTGGTCGAAACAGCGGTATGGTTCCAGCCGCTTTCCTGCTGCACCAGCCGCAGGAACAGATCCTCCGGCACCCCATGCTTGCGCGCGGCGGCCTTGGCAACTTCGATGTATTCGCCCTTGTAGCGCCCGCGGTAGCGCGGCACGACCACATCCTCGTCTTCCTCGGCCTTGGGCTGAAGCCGGGCCGAGCCTTCGTATTGCTTGGCAAGACGGGTATCGAGCAGCTTCGCCTGTGACTGGAAGATCGCCATGCGGCTTTTCGACGAGCTTGACAGCTTCAGCCCCTCGGCCGCCACCGGCAAGGCCGCACAGGCCGTCACCCCAACAATTACCGCAAGCCAGCCGTGCCGCATGTCCCTGCCCTGTCAAACCGTGCCGCACTATAGCGGATTTATGCCGGTCCGCCAGATGCCAGCCAACCGGGGCCTTCCCGGTCGGCAGAACGCCGCCTTGGCGCTATTGCGCCGCCTGACCGGACTCGCGAACCTGAACCCGCGCCGATGCAAGCCCGGTCAGCGGCCCGCCCATCAGGTCCTCGATCAGCAGGCTAACAAGCTGGCCCCGCCCGGTGATCCCCGCCTTGCGGTAGATCGCGTTCAGGTGCGTCTTCACCGTCGCCTCGGCAGAGCCGCGCAGTTCCGCGATCTCGGCGATGGAGTAGCCCTTGATGGTAAAAGTCGCCACGTCCGCCTCCGAAGGGGTCAGCCCCCAGGCAACGAAGTATTCCTCCATCAGGTCGGTCAGCGCCCCCTGCGCCACCCCCAGGCTGCGCTCCAGATGCGCCTGCCGCCGCAGGACGCGCAGCAGATAGACCGTCATCACCACGATGCCCGTCACAAGCCCCACTGTCGCCCCGATCTCGGGCAGCAGGTGCATATCCGTCAGGCTCGACCAGCCGAGCGCGTCGATGTCCTCGGTCACGTCCACAACAAAGAACACCGTGCAGAACGCCTGAAAGAGGATCAGCGCGGGCAGAAGCAGCACTTCCCGGCGACCGGGCAGATTTGGACGAGTAGGTTCGGTCACAGTCTGTCCTTGATGGCTCACACGCCGGAAGCCCTGTCCGGCAGCACCTTGTAGCCCGTCACCATGGATTTCGGAAGGTTCACCCCAAGCCTGCGCAATTCGAAGATCACGGCGGCGATATGCAGCACGATCGAGATCTCGGCCCAGGTGACCAGCGCCTCATGCGCCTCCTCGACCCAGTCGATGCCAAAGAATGTCACCGTGGTCATCATCCACCCCGTCAGCCCGATCGCCGCCAGCGTCACGAGCAGGTTGTAGATCATCAGCGCCCCAAGCGGGGAATGCCCGGCATGGGCGTGGCGACGGCCCGTCGCCATCTCGCGAAGCTGACCCAAGGCAGAGACAGGATCGGGGCGAAAATCGCTGAACCGCGCGTGACGACTGCCCACAAGGCCCCAGACGAGGCGCAGCGCGAGAAGCCCTACGACCACGTAGCCGACCGTCTCATGCAGGTCCTTGCCGGGTTTCGTGAAGAACGCGTTGGCCACAAAGGCCGCCACCAGCGTCCAGTGGAACAGCCGCACGACGATATCCCAGACGAAAACGCGGTTTGGCATGGCATCCTCCATGAAGAAAAAGCGGGGCGCGGCTGGGGATCGCCGCGCCCCTGGCAATGTCACTCTTCGGTTTTCACGACCTTGAGGGACTCGTCGAGGAACAGCGACATCGCCTTTCCGTCCTTCACGACATAGGCTTCGATCAGGCCGTCCTCGGCCTCGATCTTGCGGACCTCGTAGCCTTCGGCGGTCAGTTGAGCGGTGACCTTTTCCTGCGTCGCGGCATCGACCTCGTCTTCGGCGCGGGCGGCGGGGGCGGCAAGGGCGAGGGCAAGCGCCGCGAGTGCGGCGATCCGGGTAAGACCTGTCATGGGAAGCTCCGTTGCAATCCGAAGCGCCTGTCGCTCCGGTGGCACCGACCTGCATCATGCCGCACTGCAGCACCATCCGACGCAGGGTGGAGGCGTCGCTCGGCGCAACGCCTGCAACCCGAGTTGCAGGGGGCAAGCAGGGGGGTTATAGCCTGATTAACCATGCCGGGGCAAAGTCCGGGCAACAGGAAGAATCACCAGACAGGGAGTCGGCGCATGGCGGGATCGGTGAACAAGGTCATTCTGATCGGCAATCTCGGGCGCGACCCGGAAGTGCGAGTCCTTCCAGAACGGCGGCAAGGTTGTGAACCTGCGCATCGCCACGTCCGAAACCTGGCGCGACAAGGCGAGCGGCGAACGCAAGGAGCGGACCGAATGGCATTCGGTCGCGATCTTCAACGAGAACGTCGCCAAGATCGCCGAGCAATACCTGAAGAAAGGCTCCAAGGTCTATATCGAGGGCCAGCTTGAAACCCGCAAATGGCAGGACCAGTCGGGCCAGGACCGCTATTCGACCGAAGTCGTGCTGCGCCCCTACAACGGCCAGCTGACCCTGCTCGACGGTCGCGAAGGCGGCGGCGGTGGCGGTGGCTACGGCGATGATCGGGGCGGCGGCTATTCTGACCCGGGCTATGGCGACGACCGGGGCGGCGCAAGTTCGTCGGGCGGCGCGGCACGGGGCGGCTCCAGCCGCGCTGCGAGCGATCTGGACGACGAGATTCCGTTCTGACGGATCACGTTCCGTCGGGCGCGCGCATCACGCACCGATCAAGTGTGGTGGATCAAGGGCAGGCCAGCGGTATGGCCCGCCCCTAGCCCCTTAGGCCATGGCCGGATTGCGCCGCAAGACGGCCGCGTTCAGCGCCGTGGCGATGGTCACCCAGAGGATGTAGGGCAGGAACAGCAGCCCCGCGATCCAGTCGATCCGCGCAAAGGCCACCAGCGTGACCGCCACGGCCAGCCACAGGAACGACACCACGATCAGCGCCGCCCGCATCTTGCGCAGCCCGAAGAACACCGGCGACCACAGCGTGTTCAGTGCGATCTGGATCGTCCAGAACCCAAGCGCCATCGGTGCGCCCGGATGCCCCGACATCCCACCCGCATCGCGGCCAGCGACATGCAGAGATAGAGCGTGGTCCACGCGACGGGAAACACCCAGTCGGGCGGCGTCCAGCTTGGCTTTTCCAGCGTCTTGTACCACTCGCCGGGGCTGAACATCGCGCCCGTCGCCGCCGCCGCGCCACAGGCGGCGAGATAGGTGAAGAACAATCCGTAATCCATGCGCGGTCTCCTTCACGGAAACCACATGTAGCGCAGGCTCAGCCCCGCGACAATGCACCCGCAGCACGCTGCCTGCGCCGCTGGTCCTGCGCCTCAAGCTGCGCGAGAACCGAAAGCAGCGCCTCGGCCCGCCCCGCCGAAACCGGCGCGCGCGCCGCCGCCTGCACCAGAAACGCCACTTCGGGCGCGGGCGCGGCATGCAGCCGGGCCGGGCGCGGCAATGCGAGGCTCGCCCCCGTCTGCCCGACCGACAGCATCAGCCAGCCGATCTTCTGCCCCCGCCCTGTTCGCGCGCGGCGGGTGACGCTGTCATGGCGATTGCGCGCCACGGCGGCGCCGATGCCCGCATAGATGCGCCGGGCGGCAAAGATGCCGGGGCGGCAATCGGCGGGCAGCGCGGCAACGCCCGCCTCGGACCGGAAATACAGGCTCTCCGCCTCGGCCAGCAATTGGCGGACCATGCGGCAGATGACGGGATCGGGGCGCGGATCGCGCAGAAAGGCCGCAGGTTCCATCCCGGCCTCTGCAAACCAGTCGAGCGGCAGGTAAAGCCGCCCCGCCCGTGCATCTTCGCCCACGTCGCGCGCGATATTCGTCAGCTGCATCGCAAGGCCAAGATCGCAGGCCCGCGCCAGCGCATCGCGCATCGCGCACCCGCATCAGCACGCACATCATCGCGCCCACAGCAGCAGCCACGCGCGCCGAATAGTCGAGCACACCCGACAGGGTGCGATATTGCCGCCCCGTCGCATCCCAGGCCAACCCTTCCAGCAGCGCCTCGGGCAGCGCGCGGGGCATCTCGAATTGCTCGATCAGCGCGGTAAAGGCACGGTCCTCGGGCGCATTGCGCGGCCGCCCGCGATAGGCCATGTCCAGCCGGTCGCGCAACGACAGCACCGCCCGGCCCTTTTCGTTGTGCTCGTCCACCTCGTCATCGGCCAGCCGGCAGAACGCGTAAAGCGCCAGCGCCGGGTCCCGCACACGCGGCGGCAGCAGGCGCGAGGCCGCGTGGAACGACAGCGACCCCGTCCGGATCGCGGCGCGGCAATGCTCCATGTCGGCGGGCGAGATCATTCTGCGGCCAGCCTTTGCGTCACGGTGACGGGTTCGGCATCCGGCACCAGTTTGCCCAGCACCTCGGCCGAGGCGATGACACCCGGCAGGCCCGCGCCGGGATGGGTGCCCGCGCCCACCAGCCAAAGCCCCGCCACCTCTTCGCTGACATTGTGCGGGCGGAAGAAGGCCGATTGCAGGATGCGCGGCTCGATCGAAAAGCCCGATCCGTTGGGGCTGAGGTAGCGGTCGCGGAACGTCTCGGGCGTGAACACGCGCGAGGCCGACAGATGCTGCCCGAGACCCGGAAGCAACTGATCCTCCAGCACCGTCTGCACCTTGATCCGATAGCTTTCCGCCTCGGCCTGCCAGTCCACCGGATTGTCGAAGCCCAGATGCGGCACCGGCGACAGCGCGTAGAAGGTATCGTCGCCCTCCGGCGCCACGGTATCGTCGGTCACGCTCGGGCGGTGGACATAAAGGCTCATGTCGTCGCTGAGCTTGCCCTTCAGGAAGATGTCGCGCACGAGGCCCTTGTAGCGCGGCCCGTTCAGGATGGTGTGGTGACCCACGCCCGGCCACATGCCGCGCGTCCCCTTGGTCCCGAAATACCAGACGAACAGGCTCATCGACCAGCGCGTGCGTTTCAGGCGTGCCGTGGTCCAGCGCGACCGGGGCCGGTTGCGGAGCAGCCGGTCATAGGTATGCCCGGCATCCGCGTTCGACACGATCACCGGCGCGCTCAGCACCCGGCCGTCCATCAGCTTCACCGCCTGCGCGCGTCCGTCGCGCACGAGGATCTCGTCGGCCTCGGCATTCATCAGGATCGTGCCGCCCTGATCCTCGATCACCCGGCCCATCGCCGCGGCAATCGCCGCCACCCCGCCCATCGCGTAATGGACGCCGAATTCCTTCTCGAGGTGGCTCACCAGAATATACATCGACGTGACGTGGAACGGATCACCCCCGATGAACAGCGGATGGAACGACAGCGCCATCCGCAGCCGCTCGTCCTTCACCCGCATGGCGGCATGGGCATAGACCGAACGATCCGCCCGCATCCTGACGAAGGTCGGCAGCACCTTCAGCAGATCCAGCAACCCGGTGCATCGAGCGTCGCCCCAGATCCTCGAACCCGAACCAGTAGCGCTTTTCGCTGTCGGTCAGGAACTTCTCGTAGCCCTGCCGCATCGCCCGGCGAGAGGCGCGCGCACCTCGGCCCGCATCGCATCGGTGTCCTGCCGCGCGGCGAAGGTGGACCCGTCGGGCCAGCGTATCTCGTAGAACGGATCGAGCGGGCGCAGGTCGACCTCGGCATCGAAATCCCGCCCGCACAGCGCGAACAGATCGCGCAGTCCTTGCGGCACGGTCACGATGGTCGGACCCAGATCGAAGCGGTGCCCGTTCTCGGTGATCGACGATCCGCGCCCCCCCAGACTGTCCAGCCGATCGACGACCGTCACCCTGTAACCCTTTGCGCCCAAGCGCATTGCGGCGGAAAGCCCACCCAGACCGGCGCCGATGACGATGGCGGTCGAGGGGGCGGATGACAGCGGGCGGGGATCGAGTCTTGTAACCATCCTCTGACGATACACTGTCTAGTCTGATTTACAAACGCGCGTTTTGCCGCGCGTTTCCCGGTTGCCTTGCCGTGCAGTTCCCGGCACTGTCATGTCAATCAGGGTTTACACCTGCATCGCCTCGGGACCACGACCATGCACTGCGCCAGCCTCAGCCTGTTCCGCTTCGGCTCCCTTGCCGCGCGCGCCTGGGTTCTGGGCCAGATGGGTCTCGCGCGCCTCGACATGCCGCGCACGCCGGGGCTGCATTTCTGGAAGCTCTGCGGCTCGGGCACCGGGCAGGGCTTCACCCCCGTCCCGAACACCGCCGTCTGGGCCATCCTCGCCACGTGGGAAAGCGAGGCGATCGCCCGCGCGCGCATCGAGCACGCCCCGGTCTGGACCCGCTGGCGCGCCCATGCCGACGAGGCCTGGACCGTCTTCCTCCAACCCCTCGCCGCGCGGGGCCGCTGGTCCGGCGTCGCCCCGTTCGAGGGCGATGCGGGCGGCTGCCCCTGGGCGCAGATCGGCGCAAGCGACGGCCCCATCGCTGCCCTGACCCGTGCCACCATCCGCCCCGCCATGGCGCTGAAATTCTGGGGCCGCGTCCCTGACATCTCGGCCGCCATCGGCGCGGATGAGAATGTGACCTTCAAGATCGGCATCGGCGAGGTGCCCCTGATGCACCAGGTCACCTTCAGCATCTGGCCCGATGCCGCCAGCATGGCCCATTTCGCCCGCGAAGACGGCCCTCACGCCCGCGCCATCAAGGCCGTTCGTGACGAGGGCTGGTTCAAGGAAGAGCTTTACGCCCGCTTCCGCCTGCTGGGCGACACGGGCACCTGGGGCGGAACCGCGCCCCTCGCCGCACTGGAGACCGCCGCATGAAGCAACCCTTCCCCTTCACCGCCATCGTGGGGCAAGAGGCGATGAAGCAGGCGCTCGTGCTGACCGCCATCGACCCCGGCATCGGCGGCGTTCTGGTCTTCGGGGATCGCGGCACGGGAAAATCCACCGCTGTCCGCGCCCTCGCGGCCCTCCTGCCCGAGATCGAGGCCATCGACGGCTGCCCGGTCAACTCCGCCCGGGCCGAGGATGTGCCGGATTGGGCCGAACTGACGGTTCGGCGCAAGGTGAAGAAACCCACGCCCGTCATCGACCTGCCCCTCGGCGTGACCGAGGATCGCGTTGTCGGCGCGCTCGACATCGAACGGGCACTGACGCGCGGCGAAAAGGCGTTCCAGCCCGGCCTTCTGGCGCGCGCCAACCGCGGCTACCTCTATATCGACGAGGTCAACCTGCTCGAGGATCACATCGTCGACCTGCTGCTCGATGTGGCGCAGTCGGGCGAGAACCTCGTGGAACGTGAGGGCATGTCGATCCGCCATCCCGCCCGCTTCGTCCTCGTCGGCTCCGGCAACCCGGAGGAGGGCGAGTTGCGCCCGCAGCTTCTCGACCGTTTCGGCCTGTCGGTCGAGGTGCGCAGCCCGCAGGACGTGCCGACACGGGTCGAGGTGATCCGCCGACGCGATGCCTATGACACCGGGTTCGACACCTTCATGACGACATGGCGCGCCAAGGACATGACCTTGCGCAAGAAAATCCTCGCGGCCCGCAAGCGCCTGCCGCAGGTGGCCACCCCCGATGCCGCCCTGTCCGATTGCGCGGCGCTCTGCATTGCGCTCGGCTCCGACGGGTTGCGGGGCGAACTGACCTTGCTGCGCACCGCCCGCGCGCTCGCGGCACTGGAAAGCGCGCCGGAAATCACCCGCGCCCATCTGAAATCCGTGGCGCCCATGGCGCTGTCGCACCGCCTGCGCCGCGATCCGCTGGACGAGGCCGGCTCGGGCACCCGCGTCGCGCGCATCGTGGCCGAGGTGCTGCCCTGACCGATCCCCTGCCGCCATATCTGCGCGCCGTCATGGCGCTGCGGCTGCTGGGGGCAGACCCGGCTGGGCTTGGCGGGCTGTGGCTGCGGGCAAGGTCGGGCCCCGTCCGCGACCGGCTGCTGGCCGATCTCGCCACCCTGCCCCTTCCCGTCATCCGCCTGCATCCCGGGATGGAAGCCGAGGCGCTGGAGGGGGGGCTGGACCTGACCGCCACGCTGGCCGGGGGCCGGATGGTGATGCGTGACGGGCTGCTGTCGCGTCCGGCGATCCTTGTCCTGTCGATGGCCGAACGCTGCCCGCCGGGCCTTGCCGCCCGCCTTGCGCAGCTGCTTGACCGGGGGCAGCACGCCCTGATCGCCATCGACGAAGGCGCGGACCCGTCCGAGGGGCTTGCCCCCGCCCTCGCCGACCGTCTCGCCTTCTTCGCCGAACTGGACGGCATCCGCCATGCGGACAGCTTCGACACCGGCCCTCTTGCCGCCACTCCCGGCACCGCCACGCTGCTGCCCGACGCGCTCGACGCGCTGACCCGCACTGCGGCGCTGGCCGGGATCGACAGCCTGCGCGCCCCCCGCCACGCCGCCGCCGCCGCCCGCGCGCTTGCCCGCCTTGATGGCCGCGACACGGTCGAGGAGGACGATCTGCGCCTCGCTGCCGAACTGACGCTGGCCCATCGCGCGACCGTCTCTCTCGCGGATGATGAAGACGATGACCAACCGCCGCCGCCCGAGCAGACCGACACCCCCGAGGACCGCCAGAGCAGCGACGAGACGCAGGCCCTGCCCGACGACATCCTGCTTGAGGCAATCCGCACCGCCCTGCCCGCCGACCTGCTGGCGCGCCTCGCCGCAGGCCGCGCCGCGCGGCAGGCGCAAGGGGCGCAACCGGCACCGGGGCCACCAAGCGCGGCAACCGGCGGGGCCGCCCCCTGCCCGCCCGTCCGGGCCGTCTTGACGGTCACGCGCGCATCGACCTTGTCGCCACGCTGCGCGCGGCAGCACCCTGGCAAACGGTCCGGCGCAAGGCCACCGGGCGCCACGGGCTCTTGGAACTGCGCGCCGAGGACATCCGCCTGAAACAGGCGCAGGAACGGTCCGACCGTCTGCTGATCTTCACCGTCGATGCCTCCGGCTCCTCTGCCCTCGCCCGTCTGGCCGAGGCGAAGGGTGCCGTGGAACTGCTGCTCGCGCAGGCCTATGCGCGGCGCGACCATGTGGCGCTTGTCGCCTTTCGCGGCGCGGGGGCCGAGGTGCTGCTGCCGCCCACCCGCTCGCTGGTGCAGACCAAGCGCCGCCTCGCCTCGCTGCCCGGCGGCGGGGCGACCCCGATGGCATCCGGCCTCGCGGCGGCGATGGAGCTGGGCCTGCATGCGCGCGCGCGCGGCATGACGCCGACCGTCGCCCTTCTGACCGACGGACGCCCGAACGTGGGGCGCGATGGCAACCCCGGACGACCGCAGGCCGAGGCAGATGCCGAGGCGATGGCCCGCCTGATCCGGGCGCACGGCCTGCCCGCCCTCGTCGTCGATACCGGCAACCGCCCCACCCCCTGGCTTCAGGCGCTGGCCCGCAGCATGGACGCCACCTTCCTGCCCCTGCCGCGCGCCGAGGCGCATCGCCTGTCCGCCGCGCTTTCGACCGCGCTCGGGGACTGACATGGCCTTCGCCCCGATCCCGGCGCGCATCCCGCCCGACTGGCCGATGCGCGAGCACTCCCGCGCCGTCCATGTCCGCCCGCATCTGTGGCATGTGCAGGTGATGGGTGACGGTCCGCTGCTGTTGCTGCTGCACGGAACCGGCGCCTCGACGCATACATGGCGCAGCCTTGCCCCGCTGCTTGCGCCGCACTACACCCTGGTCATGCCCGACCTGCCCGGCCAGGGATTTTCCCGTGCAGGCAGCCGCATGCGGCTGGGTCTTGATACGGTGTCCGAGGACATTGCGGCGCTTCTCGCCGACCAGAACTGGCGACCCCGGGCGATCATCGGCCATTCGGCGGGCGCGGCGCTTGCGCTGCGGCTGGCCGAGATTTTGCCCGACCCGCCCAAGGCCATCGTCGGCATCAACGCGGCACTCGGGAATTTCGACGGTCTGGCCGGCGTGCTGTTCCCGATGCTCGCCCGCCTCCTGTCGCTCAACCCGCTCATCCCCTCGCTCTTTGCCCGCCTCGCCGGCGGCGAGGCGCAGGTGCGCCGCCTGCTGTCCTCGACCGGATCGACGCTGGATGCAAAGGGGCGCAGCTACTATGAGCGGCTGATCCGCGACCCGGCCCATGTCGACGGCACCCTTGGCATGATGGCGCAATGGCAACTCGACGGGCTCCTGTCCCGCCTTCCCGCAATCGCCACCCCCACGTTGCTGCTTGCCGGCAGCGCGGATCGCACCGTGCCCCCGTCCGTCAGCCGCGACGCCGCCGCAAGGATGCCGAACGCCAACGTCGTCGAGATCGCCGGAATGGGTCATCTGCTGCATGAAGAAGCCGCCGAGGCGATTTCTCCCTTGCTCATGCGGTTTCTGAAGGAACGGCTCTAACGACCTGCAAGCATTCCGAAAATCTGCTCTCGGTGATCGGCCATGTAGATCTGCATCCAGGGCGTGAAGCGGTCCGGCCAGCGCCGCAGTTCGGCATCCAGATCATAAAGGTCGATCCAGCGCACCGCGCTCACCTCATCGGGATTGGGCGTGACTGTCATCCCAGGCGTCGCATCGGCCAGGATGATGTCGACCACCTCGTGCTCGATCAGCCCGTTGCCCACCTCGGCCCGGTATTCCACCTTGTCGCGCAGCCAGGGCGCCAGGCCGGTGATCCCCAGTTCCTCGCGCAGGCGTCGCCCCGCACAGGCCAGGGGTTCCTCGCCCCACATCGGATGGGTGCAGCAGGTGTTCGTCCAAAGCCCCGGCGTGTGATACTTCCCCGCCGCCCGCTTTTGCAGAAGCACCTCGTGCCCCCGCATCACGAAGACCGAGATCGCCAGATGCCGCAGTCCGCGGCGGTGAACCTCCAGCTTCTCGACCGGCGTAAGCACGCCCTCGACAAAGGCCGGGATCATCTCTGTCATGTTGCCGCCGCCGGGATCAGGCGCAGGAGGTGCGCGAGGTTCTTGAAGCCGATCTTGATATGGGCCATCGGGCGCGCCTTCACCAGACGCTTGTTCATGTAGGCCTCGAAGGTCAGGCGCTGCACGTCGATGTCGTGGCACAGGCTGACAAACCGCTCGCGCCGCTCGTCCGACTTGTAATAGGCATCCTGCATCGACCGCAGCACGCGGAACACCGTCTTGTGCTCCTTCATGAACAGCTTGCGCGCCAGCGCGAGGTCCGAGGCACGTCCCGAGACCAGAAACGCCTGCGCCGCCGTCGCCGCAACCCGTCCACCCACCATGGCGTAGTAGATCCCCTCGCCCGAAGATGGCGCCACCACCCCCGCGGCGTCCCCGGCCAGGACCACGTCACGCCCGTTGTCCCATTTATCCAACGGTTTCAAGGGGATCGGCGCGCCTTCGCGACGGATCGTCTGGCATCCCGTCAGCCCGGACGAGGCGCGCAGATCGGCCGTCGCCTGCTTCAGGTCGACGCCGTCGATGCCGGTGCCCATCCCCACGCTCGCCTGCTTGCCATGCGGAAAGACCCAGCCATAGAAATCGGGGCTGATCCGCCCGTCATAGATCACGTCGCAGCGCGTCGGATCATAGTCGCTGCCCGTGTCGGGCGCCGCGATGATCTCGTGATAGGCGATCACATAGGGGATCGTGTCGCCCCCCGGAACCTCGGCCCGTGCGACGTTCGACCGCGCCCCGTCTGCCCCGATGATGACCTTGCCGGTCAGCCGCATAGCCTCGCCGCTGGCCTTGTCGCGGTAAAGGACATGCGTGCCATGCGCATCCCGCTCGATCCCTGTAAACGTGCCCTCATGCAGCATCGCCCCCGCCTTGACCGCGCGCTTGCGCAGGAAGTCGTCGAAATGCTCACGGTCCACCATCCCGACATAGCCGTTCTCGATGGCGATATCGACCGAGCGCCCGGTGGGCGAGATCATGCGCGCAGTGTTGATCTTGGCCACGATCTGGCTGTCGGGAATGTCGAAATCCTGAATGAGGCGCGGCGGGATGGCGCCGCCACAGGGCTTGATCCGCCCCGCCCGGTCCAGCAGCGCAACCCGCAGCCCCGCCCGCGCCATATCCTCGGCCGCCGTCGCGCCCGAAGGCCCGCCACCCACGACAATTGCATCGAACTTCATGGTCAGACTCCGGCTATGAGGGTGGAAGGCAAGGCCCGGTCGCGCCCCGGGTCGATGACCCGGTACGCCATTCCGGCGGCGATCAGAAAGACAAGCGCCTGCAGCGCGAAGACGGTGGCAAAGGCATATTCGGTCGGCAGCACCAGCCGCATGAGGTCGGCAGAGGCGGCGCCCGCCAGACCGCCTACGCCCGAGGCGATGGCCTGCGCCGCACCCCAGACGCCCATGCGCGTGCCTTCACGTCCGGCGCGCCCCTTGCCCGCCAGCGCCATCATCGCCCCGATGGCCGAGACGGCGAAGACGCCGTTGCAGAAGCCGAGCACGATGGTCAGCTCGAAAATCAGGTCGGTGCCCGCCGGGCCGATCAGCGCGATCCCGAGGGCCGCCAGTGCCGAGCCCACGCAGCCCAGCACGACCCAGTTGCGCATCGACCCCAGCCCCAGCCCCGTGGCAACAAGGCCCACCGTCAGCATCCCCGCGAAGACGCCGCCGCTCTGCGCGCCCGACAACCGTGGTCGACGCACCGGGGCTGTAGCCAAAGACCAGCCCGGCATAGGGCTCCAGGATCAGATCCTGCAGGAAGAAGGCGATCATCGCCAGGAACACGAATTGCGTGAAGCGCCGCGTATGCGGCTCGGCCCAGACCTCGGCCAACCCCGCGCGCAGCGGCACATGCGCCTCGGCCTCTGCGGCGGGCACGCCCCGTTCCAGCCCCCAGAGCGCAAGCGTCGTGACGCTGACAGCCAGCCCCGCCACGCAGGCCACGATGATCACCAGCCGCCGCGCCGAATAGGGGTCGAGAAGGCTGCCCACCACCCCCGCACTGATCGCTATCCCTGCAATCATCATCAGCCAGACGATGGTCGCCGCCGCCGCCCTTCGCCCCGGCGCGGTGGCCGAGGCAAGGAAGGCCAGCACAGATGTTCCCGTGATCGCGACGCCTATCCCGATCAGCGCATAGGCCAGCACTGACAGCGCGATGGCAGCCAGACGGCTCGCCCGGATAAAGCGCGACAGACACCGCCGCCAGCAACCCGCCTGCAGCCAGAACCGTCATCCCGCCGATGATCCACGGCGTCCGCCGCCCGCGCAGGTCCGACCGCAATGCCCCATCCGGGCCGGGTCAGTTGCATGGCATAGTGCAACCCCACCAGCAGGCCCGGCACGATCGCGGGCAAGGCAAGCTCCACCACCATGATCCGGTTCAGGGTCGAGGTCATCAGCACGATGATCGAGCCGATGCACATCTGCACGAGCCCCAGCCTGAAGATCGCGACCCAGGACAGCATCACGCCGCCCCCAGCCCGCGCAGCGCCAATGCCGCCACCATCATGCCAAGCACGTAAAGCGCGACGCCCGTGCCGTTGTACCAGGGCGCCTTGCCCTTGGGATCGCGCAGCAGCACCCGCATCGCCGCGAACTGCGCCAGCACACCGCCAAGGATGATCGCGGCGTGGATCGGCTTGCCCCAGATCACCAGCAGGCAGATCACCACAAGCTGCGGCACCGTCATCATGATACAGGCCAGCCGCGCCGCCGCTTCCGGCCCCATCGTGACGGGGAGTGAGCGCACGCCAAGCTGGCGATCGCCTTCCAGCGCCTTGAAATCGTTCAACGTCATGATCCCGTGCGCGCCAAGCGCGTAGAGCGCGGCGATGATCGTGATCTCGGCACGCGGCGCAGCCTGCGCAATCACCGCAGCACCCGTAAACCAGGGCAGCCCCTCGTAGCACAGGCCTACCAGCCCCGGCCCCCACCAGCCCGACCGCTTCAGTCGCACAGGCTCCGCCGAATAGGCCCAGGCGGCCAGAACACCCACGACGGTCGCGCCAAAGCCCCAAGGCCCCAGAACCCAGCCCATCGCCAGCGCAAGCCCCGACATCGCCAGCGCGACCCACAACCCCCACCGCCCGGGCATCCGCCCCGACGGAATCGGCCGGTCCGGCTCGTTGATCGCGTCCACATGCCGGTCGCACCAGTCATTCGCCGCCTGGCTCATCCCGCAGACCACCGGTCCGGCAAGGATCACGCCCAGAAGCGCCAGCGGCCAGTAACCCGCAGGCATCGGCCCCGCCGAGACGATGCCGCAGAGATAGGCCCACATCGGTGGAAACCATGTCACCGGCTTCAGCAGTTCCAGCACGACCCTTGGATGGGGCGCACGGGCAGCGTGTATGTTTTCTTGGACGCTCATACTGTCAATTAAACATGACAGTTCGAGTCTGGCAAGGAAAGGCTGTCACATCGGCCTGACAGTTTGACGCAAGGTCTGCAAAACCGCGGCGCACCGGCCATCGAATGCCGCCACGGTCCCGCGCAATTCCCGACTGAATTTGTATGCATATGGAAGCTGTATGGAAATCATATCGTTTCCATATCCCGCACATCACTCGCTGTCGTTGCCGACCAGCCCGTATTTGCGCAGCTTGACGTACAGCGACTGGCGCGACAGCCCGAGCATCTCGGCGGCCGCGACCCGGTTGTTTCGGGTCAGTTCGACCGCCGTCTCGATGCACATCTTTTCGACCACGTCCGTCGTTTCGGCCACGATGTCCTTCAACGTCGACGACCCGACAAGCTCCATGATCGACCGCCCGCCATCCTCGCTCACATTCAGTCCGGGCCGGCGCAGCGCCTCGGCGCGGCTGGTGTCGCGGATCACGAAAACGAAGAAGGGTTGCGGCCGGTCATTCAGGTAAGTCGCTGAAATTTCTGCCGAAACCTGTCCGTCATAGGCGGTGTTGATCTTGGTCGCATACATCCGCATCTGACCCACACGCCGCGAGTTGTCGATCAGCACCCGCAGGTCCACCGCCCCCCGCGCAAGGAACTCGCCGAACGAGCGGCCCTTCACCGCCGACAGCGAGGCGGCGTCGCTGAGGTTCAGGAACGCCTCGTTTGCATTGCGGATGATCCCGTCCATGTCGGCAAAGACCACGCCATCCGCGCCCTCGTGATACAGCCCGAACAGGTTCTCGGTCAGCTCGTCGCGCTGCGCATCGCCCGCATCCGACAGCTCCAGGCGGCACATCAGCAAGCGCTCGCCAGCAGCCCGAAACACGGTCGGGACAACCATCAAACGCTTGTGCGACCGCCGCGCCTGAAGCTCGAGCGGCGTCGCAGTGTCGGCACCGGCAAGCGAGGCGAGGCTCTCCAGGAATTCGCCCCGCCGCCGCCCCTCGAATTCCTGCGCGATCGCGGCGCCGATCAATTCTTGCCTCGGCCCGCCCAGCATCACCGAGGCAGCGATATTCACGTCAACGATGCGGCCCGTGGTCATCGACGTCACCAGGATCGCATCCCGGGTCGTCTCCATCAGCACGCGGTAACGCGTGTCGATCTCGCGCTGCGCCTCGTAGTCCCGTTCCAGCGCAAGCTGCGCCTTCACCAGCTGCTGCTGCATCTCGGCGATGGGCCGCAGATCGCGCCCCAGCATCAGGATCGAGCCGTGGTCGTTCACCCGGTGCATGGCATAGCGGACGGCGAATTCCTGAACGTGGTCATCCACATGGTTCAGCTCGACCGCCCGCGTGCCTCCCTGCGCAATCAGCTCCTGTTCGCGCAAGTCGAACTTTGCCACGCTTTCCGGCGTCAGAACCGAGCGCAGCGGGCGCCCCTCCCAATGGCTGACCGAGCCGAAGGTCCGGTGATGCGGATTGAGCAGGACGGTCCCGATCACGCCATCGCCCGACACGACAAGCGCGATGTCCGATGCAGTCGCGATGATCTGCCCCATCAGGTCGGGGGGGATGGACGCTAACGTTCCACCGGTCGTGCTGTCGCGGTCCAGAGCTTTCACGAAATCATCTTTACCTTTGACCCGGCCCCGCAAGCGGCCCGGGTAATCTCAGCCATCTGCAACAACGGAACCCGCCCCGATTTCTTTCCCCGGCACGGCAGCGGGGCTAAACCCGCAATAGGACACAGCGACTTCAAGATCGCTGGTCACGAAATCTACGCCGATCCGGCGTTTCAGTTCCCCAGCCTCGAGCGGCACCGCACCGCCCGCCAGTACCGGCATCCCGCGCGGGCCATAGGCGCGAAGCGTATCGACGACGCCCGAGGCAAGATCGAGCCTCTCGGAATGCCCGACAGAGATCATCGCCGCATCGAAGACGCGGGTGCGCAGCAGATCGACCAGCTCGCGGCGCCCTGGCCCCAGTCGCAGGCAGACCGAAAGGCCCATGCGCCGCAACTGCCCCGTCGCCACGATCGCCCCCAATGTGTGATCGTGGCGCTCGGGCACAATCATCAGAACGGTGCGAAAGCCGGGCGCCAGGGTCGAATTGCCGGCCCATCGCGTCCCGATGGCGCGCACCAGCGCCTGCAACCGCGCCGTCCCGATCGTCACGTCGGCAAAACCCATCCGGTCGCAGACCCAGTCAGATCCGAGAAGCCGTGCGGCGGCCGGAACGTAAGTCTCGGCCATCGCCGAAGGCGAGATGCAGGCGCGCCGAAACGCGCGCAGCGCCGCCTCAAGCTGCTGCTCATCCTGGTGAAGCATCCCCTCGGCAAGCGTGGCGACCAGATCGTCGCGAAGTGTCGAGCTGCTGCGTCTGCTCCGGTCCACCAGCACGTCAAGAACCCTGCCGGCGAATGACGCTATGGGGTCGCCTTCCTCTGAAAGGCGGGGCATTCCGTCCCGTACCTGAGTGTCACTCACGATGACCCTCCCCCCTGCGGTGACCGGGATCCTTCCGATCCGCGGCGCGACCGTTCTGCGCGCCATTTCACAGTCTGCGATCAACAAGTCAATGTCAAAGCAAATTGACACTTTGCACTATGCAGCGACTGCCGAGATCAGCAAACCACTGTTTTCCTGCCTATAACGCAAGCAAAAGGCCGGAACGGGCGCTAGTCGGCGCGGTGTCCAGAAACATCACCTGTCAGAATATAGAGTGTAAGTTTTAGTTGACACTCCGTGATGCCCAGAGCAAGTTGACCCCAGAGGACGACACCGGAGGGGGCGCCCGATGACGACAATCAGGCAAGCCGGTCCGCGCACAGGGCTTTACTCGCCCGCGGAACGGGCCCGGCGCGACGCTTCGCGCTGGACGCTCGTTCAGGGCATCCTCGCCCCGATCCAGTTTCTTGCCTTCGCCGTCTCTCTGGTGCTGGTGCTGCGCTGCCTCGTCACCGGCGAGGGATATGCAGCGGCGACCGTCTCGATCATCGTCAAGACCGCGCTGCTCTATACGATCATGGTCACCGGCGCGATCTGGGAGA
Source organism: uncultured Alphaproteobacteria bacterium (assembly GCA_963736565.1). Taxonomy (GTDB): domain Bacteria; phylum Pseudomonadota; class Alphaproteobacteria; order Rhodobacterales; family Rhodobacteraceae; genus Aliitabrizicola. Next base: position 327,029 of record CAVTOW010000003.1, on the reverse strand, counting down.
AAGAAGTTTTCGGGCAGTATCTGCTCGCGCCCGCCTTCTTCTGGGAAGACGTGTTCAGCTTCGTCGTCATCGCGCTGCACACCGCCTATGTCGTGGCGCTGTGGACCGGGGCGCTTTCGCCATCGGCCCTGCTGGTGCTCGCACTGGCGGCCTATGCGGCCTACGTCATCAATGCCGGTCAGTTCCTGCGCAAGCTCAGGCTCGCACGCCTCGACGGGCAGGTGCCGGCATGACCGCCGCGCCCGCCACCGGCTGCCGCGATCTTCCGGTCCTGCGCGAGCGCGGCCAGCGCGAGGTATTCTGCGGGCTGACCGGGATCATCTGGCTGCACCGCAAGATGCAGGATGCCTTCTTCCTCGTCGTGGGCAGCCGCACCTGCGCGCATCTCCTGCAATCGGCCGCCGGTGTGATGATCTTTGCCGAGCCCCGCTTCGGCACCGCGATCCTTGAGGAGAAAGACCTTGCGGGCCTCGCCGATGCCCAGGCCGAGCTCGACCGTGAGGTCGACCGCCTGCTGGCCCGCCGCCCCGACATCCGCCAGCTTTTCCTCGTCGGCTCCTGCCCGTCCGAGGTCATCAAGCTCGACCTCGGCAAATCCGCCGAACGGCTCAGCGCCAAGCACGCGCCGCATGTGCGGGTGATGAACTTTTCCGGCTCCGGCATCGAGACGACCTTTACCCAAGGCGAGGATGCCTGCCTCGCTGCGATGGTCCCCGTGCTGCCCGCAACACAGACGCGCGAGCTTCTGCTCGTGGGCGCCCTGCCCGACGTGGTCGAGGATCAGGCGCTGGCGCTGCTGGCTGCCCTTGGCATCGGCCCGGTGCGCGTCCTGCCCGCCCGCCGCTCGGGCGATGCGCCCGCAGTGGGGCCGAACACCGTATTCGCCCTGACGCAACCTTTCCTCGCCGACACGCGGGAGGCGCTGATGCGCCGGGGCGCCCGGCACATTCCCGCGCCATTCCCGTTCGGCGAAGAGGGCACGACACTTTGGCTGCGCGCGGTCGCCGATGAATTCGGTGTGTCTGACGCGGTATTCGACGCTGCTACCGCAGCCCCCCGCGCCCGTGCCCGCAAGGCGGTCGCCGCCCATGCCGAGACGCTGCGCGACCGCACGCTGTTCCTTTTCCCCGACAGCCAGTTGGAAGTCCCGCTGGCGCGTTTTCTTGCCCGCGAATGCGGCATGTCCCCGATCGAAGTCGGCACGCCCTACCTGCACCGTGACATCCTCGGCCCCGACCTCGACCTGCTGCCGCCCGTGCCGGTCCTTTCCGAAGGGCAGGATGTCGACCGCCAGCTTGACCGCGCCCGCGCGGCGCGCCCGGACCTGACCGTCTGCGGCCTTGGCCTTGCCAACCCGCTCGAGGCCGAGGGGCTGGCCACCAAATGGGCGATCGAACTGGTCTTCACCCCGGTCCATTTCTACGAACAGGCGGGCGATCTGGCTGGCCTCTTCTCGCGCCCGCTGCGCCGCCGGGCGCTGCTGTCGCCGGGGCAACGGCTGGAGGCGGCGGAATGAAGCTGACCGTCTGGACATATGAAGGCCCGCCCCATGTCGGCGCGATGCGCGTGGCAACGGGAATGGAGGGGCTGCACTACGTCCTGCATGCCCCGCAGGGCGACACCTATGCGGACCTGCTCTTCACGATGATCGAGCGGCGCTCCAAGCGCCCGCCCGTCACCTATACCACCTTCCAGGCGCGCGACCTCGGCGCCGACACCGCGAACCTGTTCCGGACGTCGGCGCGCGACGCCTATGAGCGCTTCCGCCCCGAGGCGATGATCGTCGGTGCGTCCTGCACCGCCGAGCTGATCCAGGACGACCCCGGCGGCCTGGCCGAGGCGCTCGGCCTGCCCTGCCCGGTGATCGCGCTGGACCTGCCCTCCTACCAGCGCAAGGAGAACTTCGGCGCTGACGAGACCTTCCTCCAGATCGTCCGCCATCTCGCCCGGCCGCTGCCCCGGACCGAGAAGGTCAGCTGCAACATCCTCGGCCCCACTGCGCTCGGCTTCCGCCACCGCGACGACCTGGCCGAGATCGCCGCACTGATCGAGGAAATGGGCATCGAGGTGAACATGGCCGGGCCGATGGGCGCGCGTCCGTCGGACATCGCCCGGATGGGGGCCGCGCATTTCAACGTGCTGCTCTACCCAGAGACCGCCGAACAGGCGGCGCGGCATTGCGAAACGGCTTTCGGTCAGCCCTTCACGAAGACGATCCCCATCGGCGTCGCAGCCACCCGCGCCTTCGTCGAGGAAGTGGCGGCGCTGGCCAAGACTGCGCTGCGGCCCGACGAAAGCCGCCTGCGCCAGCCCTGGTGGGCAGCCTCGGTCGACTCGACCTACCTGACCGGCAAGCGCGTCTTCCTGTTCGGCGACGCGACCCACGTGATCGCCGCCGCGCGCATCGCGCGCGAAGGAGATCGGGTTCGAGGTGGTGGGCATGGGCTGCTACAACCGCGAACAGGCCCGCCCGCTCCGCGCCGCTGCCAAGGACTACGGGCTCGAGGCGCTGATCACCGACGACTATCTCGAGGTCGAGGCCGCCATCGCCGCGCTGCAGCCCGAACTGATCCTCGGCACGCAGATGGAGCGCCACATCGGCAAGCGCCTCGGCATTCCCTGCGCCGTGATCTCGGCTCCCGTCCATGTGCAGGACTTCCCCGCCCGCCACTCGCCCCAGATGGGGTTCGAAGGCGCGAACGTGATCTTCGACACCTGGGTGCATCCGCTGGTCATGGGGCTGGAAGAACACCTGCTGCACATGTTCCGCGACGATTTCGAGTTCCACGATGCCGCCGGCCCCTCGCATCACGGCGGCCACGCGCCCCGCGCCATGCCCGGCGCCACAGATGCGGGCACTGAAGCCGCCGCTGCGGCTGCGGACGCGGCGGGCTCGATGCCCGGCGCGGCCGCACCCCTCCCCGACAGCATCGTCTGGCTTTCGGATGCCGAGCGCGAGTTGAAGAAGATCCCCTTCTTCGTGCGCGGCAAGGCGCGCCGCAACACCGAAACCTTCGCGATGTCGAAGGGCCTGAACCAGATCAGCATCGACACGCTCTACGAGGCAAAGGCCCATTATGCGCGATGACCGCCACATGAGTGCCTATCGCGTCGTGATCCTGACGCTCGACCGGCACGCCGCCGGTCCCGCCGCCCGCGTGACGCCCCGCCTTCAGGCAGACTTCCCCGGCATCTCGGTCGAGGTTCACGCCGCCGCCGAATGGGGCACCAACCCGGCGCGCGATGGCCGAATGCCAGATGGCGCTGCGCGAAGCCGACATCGTCATCGCGAACCTGCTCTTCCTCGAGGAGCACGTCGCCCCGATCCTGCCCGACCTGATCGCCGCCCGTGACGCGCGCGATGCCTTTGTCGGCATCATCGCCGACGGCCAGATCGTGAAGCTGACGAAGATGGGCGATCTCGACATGGGCAAGCCCGCCTCGGCGGCGATGCAACTGCTCAAGTCGCTGCGCGGCTCCAAGCAGCCCTCCTCGGCCTCGGGCGAGAAGCAGATGAAGATGCTGCGCCGCCTGCCGAAGATCCTGCGCTTCATCCCCGGCAAGGCGCAGGACCTGCGCGCCTGGTTCCTGTGCATGCAGTACTGGCTGGGCGGGTCGGACGACAACATCGAACAGATGATGCGCTTCCTCGTCTCGCGCTATGCCACCCGGGCCGACTGGCGCCGCGCCACGGCGAAGGCCCCCGTCGACTATCCCGATGTGGGCCTCTACCACCCGGCGCTGCCGCAGCGGATCACCACCGATCCCGCCGATCTGCCCCGGCCCGCAGGCGCGAAGGCGACCGTCGGCCTGCTGATCCTGCGCAGCCTACGTGCTGGCCGACGACCGCGCGCACTACGACGCCGTGATCTGCGGCTTTCGAGGCGCAGGGGCTGGCAGTCCTTCCCGCCTTCGCCGGCGGTCTCGACGGGCGTCCCGCGATGGACGCCTTCTTTCAGGGGCCGAACGGGTCCACGGTCGATGCGCTCGTCTCGCTGACCGGTTTCAGCCTTGTCGGCGGGCCGGCCTACAACGACAGCCCTGCGGCGGTCGCGGCGCTGTCGGCGCTCGACGTGCCCTACATCGCCGCCCACCCGCTGGAGTTCCAGACGCTGTGCGCAATGGGCCGCCTCGGGCGGCGGGCTTGGCCCGGTCGAGACGACCATGCTGATCGCCCTTCCCGAGATCGACGGCGCGACCAATCCGACCGTTTTCGCGGGCCGCCACGGCGCCGAGACCTGCACCGGCTGCGCGCGGCGCTGCAACGGCACCTCGGACGTGCGCGCCATGGCGCCCTGCCCCGAGCGGATCGGCGTGCTGGCCGACAAGGTCGCGCGTCTTGCCGCGCTGCGCCGCTCGCAGGTGGCCGAGCGCCGGGTGGGCATCGTGCTCTACGGCTTCCCGCCGAATGCCGGGGCCGTCGGCACCGCCGCCTACCTCAGCGTCTTCGAGAGCCTTCACAACACGCTGCACGCGATGGCCGCGCAGGGCTACGACCTGACGCCGCCCGCCACGGTCGAAGAGCTGCGCGCGGCGGTCCTGCAGGGCAACGCGGCGCAATATGGTCAGCCCGCCAACGTCATGGCGCATGTCACGGCAGACGACATCGTGGCCAAGACCCCCTGGCTGGCCGAGATCGAGGCCGTCTGGGGCCCCGCCCCCGGCCGCGCGCAGTCCGACGGGCGCGGTGTCTTCGTGCTGGGCGCACGCTTCGGCAAGGTCTTCGTCGGCGTCCAGCCGCTCTTCGGCTACGAAGGCGACCCGATGCGCCTGCTGTTCGAGCGCGGCTTCGCGCCGACCCATGCCTTCACGACCTTCTACCGCTGGCTGCGCGAGGATTTCGGCGCCGATGTGCTTCTGCACTTCGGGATGCACGGCGCGCTGGAATTCATGCCGGGCAAGCAGGCGGGCATGGGCCCGGCCTGCTGGCCCGACCGGCTGATCGGCGAGCTTGCCCAACATCTACCTCTACGCCGCGAACAACCCGTCCGAGGCCTCGCTGGCCAAGCGCCGCTCGAACGCGATCACGGTCACGCACCTGACGCCGCCGCTGGCGCAGGCCGGGCTCTACAAGGGCCTGCTGGAGCTGAAGGACAGCCTGAAGCGCTGGCGCGCGACGAACCGGGCGCGCCGGAACTGGCGGAGCTGGAGATGCTGATCGCCGAACAGGCCGCAGCGGTCGACCTCGGCGGCCATGCGCCGGACAGGCTCTGGCTCAAGCTGCTGGAAACCGAGGACGCGCTGATCCCCGACGGGCTGCATGTGCTGGGACGTCCGCATCGGCGATGCGGCGATGGCGGATTACCTCGACATCCTCGCGCCCGACGATGCCGCGCAGCGCGCGGTCTATGCCACCGCACCTCGCCGAACAGACCGAGATCCCGGCCCTGCTGCGCGCCCTTGGCGGCCGCTTCATCGCGCCGGTGCCGGGCGGCGACCTGATCCGCAGCCCCGAGATCCTGCCGACGGGCCGCAACATCCACGCCTTCGACCCGTTCCGCATGCCGACCGCCTTCGCGCTGCGCGACGGCGCGCGCCAGGCGCAACGGCTGCTCGACACGCATCCGACCCTGCCGCGCTCGGTGGCGCTGGTGCTCTGGGGGTCGGACAACATCAAGTCGGACGGCGGCCCGATCGCGCCAGGCGCTGGCGCTGATCGGGGCGCGGCCCCGGTTCGACGGCTATGGCCGCCTGTCGGGCGCCGACCTGATCCCGCTGGCCGAACTCGGGCCGCCCGCGCATCGACGTGGTGATGACGCTGTCGGGCATCTTCCGCGACCTGCTGCCGCTTCAGACGCGGATGCTGGCCGAAGCCGCCTGGAAGGCCGCCACCGCCGACGAACCGCTGCGCAGCTGAACTTCATCCGCGCCCATGCGCTGGCCTATGCCAGCGCAGATGGGCGTGGACCTGGAAACCGCGGCGCTGCGCGTCTTCTCGAACGCCGAAGGCGCCTACGGGTCGAACGTCAACACGCTCGTCGGATCATCGGCCTTCGGCGACGAGGACGAACTCGCCGACGCCTACGAGGCGCGCAAGTCCTTCGCCTATGGCCGCGACGGCAAGGCGGTGAAGAACGCGGCGCTGCTGCAGAAGGCGCTGAAGGACGTGGACATCGCCTATCAGAACCTCGAATCCGTCGAGCTCGGCGTCACCTCGGTCGACCACTACTTCGACACGCTGGGCGGCATCGCCCGCGCCGTGAAGCCGCGCGCGCGGCGGCCGAGGAAACGCCGGTCTACATCGGCGACCAGACCCGCGGCGACGGGCAAGGTCCGCACGCTGCGCGACCAGATCGCGCTGGAAAGCCGCTCGCGCTCGCTGAACCCGAAGTTCTACGAGGGGCTGCTCGAAGCACGGCCCCGAGGGCGTCCGCCAGATCGAGGCGCATGTCACCAACACCATCGGCTGGTCGGCCACGACCGGCCAGGTCGACCCTTGGGTCTACCAGCGCCTGTCGCGAGACCTTCGTGCTGGACGAGGAGATGCGCCGCCGGCTGGCCGCGCTGAACCCGGAGGCCAGCGCCCGGATGGCGAACCGCCTGCTGGAGGCGCAGCGACCGCAACTACTGGCAGCCCGACGCGGCGACGCTCGCGGCGCTGCAGGGCGCGGCGGACGAACTGGAAGACCGGCTGGAAGGGATCGCGGCGGAATGACCGGACAGCGCGCCCTATTCGACCGGCGGAGCGGGGGGCCAGCCCCCCGCACCCCCCGGGATATTTCTGAACAGAAAATGAACGGCGACGGCACTCGCCCGCGCCGAGGAGGCAACCCCATGAGCCCGCGCGACGAGATTCCGAACCTGCGGGGACTGGACGGCGACGGCTCGGTGCAGGTCCATCAGGACGCCGAGCATGAAGATCGAGGGCGCCAAGGTGTTCTCGGTCTACGGCAAGGGCGGGATCGGCAAGTCGACCACCTCGTCGAACCTGTCGGCCGCCTTCTCGATGATGGGCAAGCGCGTGCTGCAGATCGGCTGCGATCCGAAGCACGATTCGACCTTCACCCTGACCGGCCGGCTGCAGCGCGACGGTGATCGACATCCTGAAGGAGGTCGATTTCCACGCCGAGGAACTGCGCCCCGAGGATTTCGTGGCCACCGGCTTCAACGGCGTGAAATGCGTCGAGGCGGGCGGCCCGCCCGCGGGCACCGGCTGCGGCGGCTATGTCGTGGGCCAGACGGTGAAGCTTCTGAAGCAGCACCACCTGCTGGAAGACACCGACGTCGTGATCTTCGACGTGCTGGGCGACGTGGTCTGCGGCGGCTTCGCGGCCCCCCTGCAGCACGCCGACCGCGCGGTGATCGTCACCGCCAACGACTTCGACAGCATCTACGCGATGAACCGGATCATCGCCGCGGTGCAGGCCAAGTCGGGCAACTACAAGGTGCGCCTTGCCGGCTGCGTCGCCAACCGCTCGCGCGAGACCGAACGAGGTCGACCGCTACTGCGCCAACGGTCGGCTTCAACCGCATCGCGCATATGCCCGACATCGACGCCATCCGCCGCTCGCGGCTGAAGAAGAAGACGCTGTTCGAGATGGACGACGAGCGAGGACATCGTGCAGGCGCGGGCCGAATACATGCGGCTGGCCGACACGCTCTGGCGCTCGGTGGCCGACGAAGGGTCTTCGCCCGCGCCCGCTGCCCGACCGCGAGATCTTCGAACTTCTGGGGTTCGACTGATGTCCGACTACGCCGCCACCCGCGACCGGGTCGAGGACTACTTCGACCGCACCGCCACCAAGGTGTGGGAGCGGCTGACCTCGGACGCGCCGGTCTCCCGCATCCGCCAGACCGTGCGCGAGGGGCGCGACCGGATGCGCGCCGCGATGCTGTCGCGCCTGCCGGCCGACCTGCGCGGCGCGCGGGTGCTCGACGCCGGCTGCGGCGCCGGGCAGATGACGGCGGAGCTGGCCGCGCGCGGGGCCGACGGTGACCGCCGTCGACATCTCGCCCGCAGCTGGTCGAGATCGCCGCGCACCCGCCTGCCCGCCGAACATCGCGAACCGCGTCCGCTTCGACGCGCGGCGACATGCTGGCCGCCGCCTTGGGGCGCTTCGACTCACGTCGTGGCGATGGACAGCCTGATCTACTACCGCGCCACCGACATCGCGCCGCGCTCTGGACGGCCTGGGCGAGCGCACCGCCGCGGCGTCGTCTTCACCGTGGCCCCGCGCACGCCGTTCCTGATGGCCTTCTGGACGCTGGGCAAGCTCTTCCCCCGCGCCGACCGCTCGCCCATCATGGTGCCGCATGCCTTCGACCGGCTGGCCCGCGCCACGGGCCGGCCGGCTGACCCGGGTCGAGCGCGTCTCGCGCGGCTTCTACATCTCGGAATGTCTGGAGTTCCGGCCATGATCATCCGGCGCAAGCACGTCAAGAAGCTGTCACTGCCGCTGGCTGCCCTTCGCCGATGCGGCCTCGGAGGAGCTGCCGCTTGGGCCAGCTTCTGCGGCTGTCGCTGTTCCAGGTCTCGGTCGGCATGGCGACCGGTGCTGCTGCTGGGCACGCTGAACCGCGTGATGATCGTCGAGCTGGCGCGTTCCCGCCATCGTCGTGGCCCTGATGATCGCGCTGCCGGTGCTGGTCGGCGCCGTTCCGCGCGCTCCTCGGCTTCCGGTCCGACACCCACCGCTCGGCCATCGGCTGGAAGCGCGTGCCCTACCTCTGGTTCGGCTCGCTCTGGCAGATGGGCGGGCTCGCGATCATGCCCTTCGCGCTGATCGTGCTGTCGGGCGACCAGATGCATGGGCCCGGCCTGGGCGGGCGAGGTGCTGGCCGCGCTCGCCTTCCTGATGACCGGGCCTCGGCATGCACATGACCCAGACCGCGGGCCTCGCGCTGGCCGCCGACCGCGCGACGGACGAGACGCGGCCCGCGCGTCGTGGCGCTGCTCTACGTCGATGTTCCTGTCGGCATGGCGATCTCGTCGCTGATCGTCGGCTGGCTCCTGCGCGACTTCGACCCGATCACGCTGGTCCGCGTGGTGCAGGGCTGCGGCGCGTGACGCTGGTCCTGAACCTGATCGCGCTCTGGAAGCAGGAGAAGGTCGCGCCCGATGACCGCGGCGGAGACGCGCCGCGCCGCGCCCGCGCTTCCGCGACGCCTGGGCCGACCTGCGCGCCGGGCGGCGATGCCGGCCGGCTGCTGGTCGGTCGTGGTCGCTCGGCACGCTGGGCTTCAACATGCAGGACGTGCTGCTGGAACCCTATGGCGGCGAGATCCTCGGCCTCTCGGTCTCGGCCACGACGCTGCTGACCGCGCTCTGGGCGATGGGCGCGCTGGTCGGCTTCGGTCTCGCCGCGCCGCTGGCTCGGGCGGGGCATGGACCCGTTACCGCATGGCCGCGCGCGGCCTCCTGGTCGGGCATCGCCGCCTTCTCGGCTGTGATCTTCGCCGGCCCGATGGGCATCGCCGTCGCTGTTCTTCGCTGGGCGCGGTCGGCATCGGCCTTGGCGGCGGGCTCTTCGCCGTCGCGACGCTGACCGCCGCGATGACCCTGCCCGAGCGCGGCCTCGCCGGCCGCGGGCCTCGCGCTTGGCGCCTGGGGCGCGGCGCAGGCCACGGCGGCCGGGCTTGCCATCGCCTTCGGCGGCTGCCTGCGCGACGTCGTCGGCCATCTGGCCGCTGGCGGGCCGCCTCGGCGAGGCGCTGCACACGCCGGCGACCGGCTACTCCGTCGTCTACCACCTCGAAATCGGACTGCTCTTCCTGACCCTCGTCGCGCTCGGGCCGCTGGTCCGCATCGCGCATCCTTCATCCCCAACCCGAACCAAGGCAACACCCGCATCGGGCTTGCCGAATTCCCGACCTGACCCCGGAGGACCCTCACATGGTAGGTGTAACTTTCTTCGGAAACTTCGACCTGGCCAGCCTGGCGATCTGGCTCTTCTGGGGCTTCTTCGCGGTGCTGATCTACTATCTGCAGACCGAGAACATGCGCGAAGGCTATCCCCTCGAAACCGAGGACGGCGCCAAGCGCCCCGAACCAGGGGCCGTTCCCGCTGCCGAAGCACAAGACCTTCCTCCTGCCGCACGGCGGGGCGACGGTGACCGTGCCCTCGGGCCATGAGCGCGAGGCCGCGCGAAGTGGCGCTGGCCCGCACCGCCGTCTCGGAAGGCTTCCCGCATGCGCCGACCGGCGACCCGATGCTCGACGGCGTCGGCCCCGCCTCCTGGGCGCCGCGCCGCGACGATCCCGGAACTGGACGGCCACGGCCACGCCAAGATCATGCCGATGGCGACCGCCGGCGGCTTCGCCGTCTCGGCCGGGCGTGACCCGCGCGGGCTGCCGGTGCAGGCCGGCGACCACCAGGTCGTCGGCCGCATCTCGGACATGTGGGTCGACGCGCCGGAACAGCTGGTCCGCTACCTCGAGGTCGACGCTCGAACGCCGGCGGCAAGCGGCTGGTCCCGATGCCGATGGCCAAGATCAAGGCGGACCGCGTGCGAGGTTGACTCGATCTCCGTCCGACCTCTTCGACGGCGTGCCGACGACCACGTCGCGACCACCGAGGTCACGCTGCTCGAGGAAGACAAGATCTGCGCCTACTATGGCGGCGGCACGCTCTACTGCTGATCGCCGAAAAGCCGCAGAGCGCGCTCTGACAGTCCGCATGACAGGGCCGCCCCGGCGCCACTGACCGGGGAGGCCACCATCGCCACGACAGGAGAGACCCGCCATGTCACGCCATGACGACTTCGCCTTCGACCCGCTGCCGGGCCTGCCGGAAGCCCTGCCCGCAGGGGAGAACATCCTCTGGCAGGGCCGGCCCGACACGCTGGGCCCTTGCGCGCGAGGCGCTCGAGCCTGACCTGGGTCGCGGGCTACTTCGTGCTGCTCGCCCTCTGGCGTGGCCGTTGCGTCCGGCGCCGACCTGCCCGCGGGCCAGGCGCGCCGCGGTCGCCCTGCCCTATCTCGTGCTCGGCGCTGCTGGCCGCCTGCGTGATCCTTCGGCATCGCCTGGGTCCAGGCGCGCGCGACCGTCTACACGATCACCACCGCCCGCGTCGCCATGCGGATCGGGGCGGCGCTGACGATCACGCTGAACCTGCCCTACACGCCAGATCGTCGCGGCCAGCCTCGACCTGCGCCGCAACGGCACCGGCACCATCGCCTTCCGACACCGCCGAGGATACGCAGCTCTCCTACCTCGTCTGCTGGCCGCATGTGCGGCCCTGGCGGATGCGCCACACCCAGCCGGCGCTCCGCTGCATCCCCGATGCCGCACACGTGGCCCGGATCCTGGCCGAAGCCGCCGAAGCGCGGCATGGCCGCACCCGTCGCTGACGCGGAACACCGCGCAGCCCGACTTCGACCAGGACTACGCCCGCGCCACAGGATAAGCCAAATGACCAACGCATCGCATGAACTGCTGCGCGAGCGCGACCGGGAGATGATCCCGAAGCCGCCTGCTGCGCGCGATGCTGGCGCTCGTCGCATCGCCAGCCTCGCTGATCGTCAGCCTTCGCGGTCTGCACCGGCCGCGCGCCCACCGGCCAGCCGGTGGCCAGCCCCGTGACCGTCGAACGCGCAGCTGATCATCGAAGGCCGGCGGCGCCAAGGCCGTGACGCTCTATGACGCCGACGGCACGCTGTCTCGACGCATCTGCGACCATGGCGGCTTCGTCACCGTCATCCGGCAGCGGCCTCGAGCGCGCGCGCACTGTGGCGCGCGTGGACGACAGACGCGCCGGTGACGCATGGTCGCAGTACGAAAACGGCCGCCTGACGCTGACCGACCCGGCAACGGGCTGGAGCGTCGAGCTGACGGCCTTCGGGGCCGACAACGAAGCGGCCTTCGCGGCCGCTGCTTCCACCAACAATGAAAGGGAACCAGACATGGGACTCTTCACGCGCAGCACACGAAGAGGTGCCCTGCACCGTCGAGGTCAGCCACCGCTTCGAAAGCCTGCACGCCCATGTCCGCTTCAACAACGGCGCCGTCGTCTATCCGGGCGACGAGGTGCTGGTCCACGGCGCGCCGGTCCTGGCCGCCTATGGCGAGGTGATCGTCGAGGACCGCACCGCCACCATCACCCGCGCCACGCCTGATCGAACGGCTCTGGACCCGGCTGACCGGCGATTTCGACTTCATGGAGCTGTGCGAATTCTCCTTCTCCGAGGAGGTGACGCTATGAACGCCACCCCGATGGACCTTTACCCCGACAGCAGCGCCGAAGTCCGGCCGCGAGGCGGCCACCCGACACGACCGCGATGGCGACCGAAACGACGCTGCTCAACCCGCGCTTCTACACCACCGACTTCGACGAGATGGACCGCATCGACGTGCTCCTCGGTCCGCGCCGAATGGGACGAGCTGATCGCGCAGATGAAATCCGACCCGAACAAGGGCCATTTCAAGAAGACCGCCGACTGGGACGCGGTCGACTGGGACGGCATGGAGCCGGAGCTCAAGCGCGAGTTCATCGACTTCCTCGTCTCCTCCTGCACCGCCGAATTCTCCGGCTGCGTGCTCTACAAGGAAATGAAGCGCCGCGGCACGCAACCCCGACATCTGCGAGCTGTTCAGCTACATGTCCCGCGACGAGGCGCGCCACGCCGGCTTCATCAACGACGCGCTGCGCGAGGCGGGCGTCGCGGTGAACCTCGGCTTCCTGACCAAGGCCAAGAAGTACACCTACTTCCGGCCGAAGTTCATCTACTACGCCACCTACCTGTCGCGAGAAGATCGGCTACGCCCGCTACATCACCATCTACCGCCACCTCGAGGCGCACCCCGAGCAGCGGTTCCACCCGATCTTCAAGTGGTTCCGGAATGGTGCAACGACGAGTTCAGCCATGGCGAGGCCTTCGCCCTGCTGATGAAGACCGATCCGAAGCTGACCACCAGCTTCGCCAACAAGCTGTGGATCAAGTTCTTCCTGACCGCCGTCTACTCGACCATGTGGGTGCGCGACCATGCCCGGCCCGAATTCCACAAGGCGCTCGGCGTCGACATCGACTGGTATGACCAGGAGGTGTTCCGCAAGACCTCGACCATCGCGCGGCAGGTCTTCCCGATCGAGCTCGACATCGACCACCCGCGCTGGATCCCGGGCCTGAAGCGGATGAACAGCGCCTTCGTCGCGATGGATGCGGCCAAGCGGCAAGGGCGGCATCGGCGGCAAGATCGCAAGACTGGGCAGCCGGCGCGCGCGCGACGGCGGCCTTCGTCAGCGCTCTACACGATCCCGGTCAAGACGCCACGACCTGCCCGCGAATGTGCGGCTGGAGCCGTCCTATTGATCGACTGAACGCCGGAGCGTATGGCGCTGCGCGCCCCGGCGGCGCCTGCGGCACTTGCGGGGGGGCGGCGATGATGGACCAATCCCTGGATCGCCGCCCTCATGGCCCTCTTTCTCTGGTGGTTCTCCACCGGCATCGATCCTGTGGCGCGTGCGCCGCGCCGACAACGGCGGGCCGGACGAGCACCTGTGGTCGGTGCTCCTGGGGCTGCCCCTGCTGGCGCTCGGGGTCGTCGGCTTCCACCAGACGCTGGCCGACGCTTCGCCGACGGGCGTCTACGTCGGCTTCCTCTCGGCGCTGGCGATCTGGGGCTGGATCGAGCTTGCCTTCCTCTCCGGCGTCATCACCGGCCCGAACCGCGGCCCTGCCCGCCGGGCACGCCCGGACTGGGAGCGGTTCATCGCGCGCCTTGGGCACCATCGCCTGTCACGAGATCGCGCTGGTCGCTGACGCCATCGTGCTGCTGGCGCATGCTGCCTGGGAGCGCCGCCAACCCCTTCGGCGCTCTGGACCTTCGCGGTGCTGTTCTTCGCCCGCGATCTCGGCCAAGCTGAACCTCTTCTTCGGCGTGCCCAGCATCAACACCGAATTCCTGCCCCGACCGCTGTCGCACCTGGCCAGCCACTTCCGCCGCGCGCCGATGAACGGCTTCTTCCCGGTCTCGGTCACCGCGCTGACGCTTTGCCGCCGGCTGCTGGCTGGAACGGCTGCGGTCGCGGCGACCGACGCCGGCGCCGAGGCGGGCTACGCCCTGCTGGCCGCCCTGACCGCTGCTTGCCCTGCTGGAGCACTGGTTCATGGTGCTGCCGCTGCCCGACCAGAAACTCTGGCGCTGGATGATGCCCGCCAGCCCCCAAGGCCAACGGACCGCACCCCGGCAGGACTGAAGGAGACGCCGCATGGACTTTGACAGCCATCTTCACCGAGCCAGCTCGACGCGCCTGAAGGCCGAAGGCAACTACCGCATCTTCGCCGACCTGGAGCGCCAGTGCGGCGCCTTCCCGCGCGCGGCGAACCATCGCGGCGACGCCGCGCGCGAGGTCACGGTCTGGTGCTCGAACGACTACCTCGGCATGGGCCAGCACCCCGACGGTCGTGGCGCGCGATGGTCGAGGCGGTGCAGGCCTGCGGCACCGGCGCCGGCGGCACCCGCAACATCTCGCGGCAACAACCATGCACCACCTGCGCGCTGGAGGCGCGAACTGGCCGACCTGCACGGCAAGGAAGCGGCGCTGCTGTTCACCTCGGGCTATGTCTCGAACTGGGCGGCGCTGTCGACCCTCGGCGCGCGCATCCCGAACGCGGTGATCCTGTCGGACGCGCGGCAACCACGCCACCATGATCGAAGGCATCCGCCATTCCCGCGCCGACAAGGTGATCTGGAAGCACAACGACTGGCGCGACCTTGACCGCAAGCTGAACGCCGTCGGCGACCGGCCCAAGATCGTGGCCTTCGAAAGCGTCTATTCGATGGACGGCGACATCGCCCCGATCCGCGAGATCGTCGAGGTGGCCGAGGCGCATGGCGCGCATGACCTATATCGACGAGGTGCACGCCGTCGGCATGTACGGCCCCCGCGGCGGCGGCGTGACCGAACGCGAGGGGCTGGCCGACCGCATCACCCTGATCGAGGGCACGCTCGGCAAGGCCTTCGGCGTGGTCGGCGGCTACATCACCGGCTCGGCCGCGCTGTGCGACTTCATCCGCAGCTTCGCCTCGGGCTTCATCTTCACCACCGCCCTGCCGCCGGCCGTCGCCGCCGCCGCGACCGGCCTCGATCCGGCACCTCAAGACCAGCCAGACCGAACGCGCGCACCAGCGACAGCAAGTCGCACGGCTGCGCGCCGCGCTCGACCGTCACGGCATCCCGCACATGGCGAACGACAGCCACATCATCCCGGTGATGATCGGCGATCCGGTGAAATGCCGCATGATCTCCGACATCCTGATGGACGACTGGGGCATCTACGTGCAGCCGATCAACTACCCGACCGTGCCCAAGGGCACCGAGCGGCTGCGCATCACGCCCGGCCCGCATCACAGCGACGCCGACATCGACCACCTTGTGACCGCTCTGGCATCACTCTGGCGTCACTGCGCCCTTGCCCATGCCGTGGCGTGAACCATAATAGAAGCACATGATCAGTATGCGCAGGCATACTTGGTGTAACGGGAGGCTACAGCTTATGAAATCTACCCTGACTGCCCTGTCGATCCTTGCCGCCTCGTCCGGCATGGCGCTGGCCGCCGGCGATGCCGAGGCCGGCAAGAAGGTGTTCAACCAGTGCCAGACCTGCCACGTCGTCGCTGACGCCGAAGGCAACGTGCTGGCCGGCAAGAACGCCAAGACCGGCCCGAACCTCTACGGCATCATCGGTCGTCCGGCCGGCTTCGGTCGAGGGCTTCAAGTACGGCGACGGCATCATCGAAGCCGCGGCCAAGGGCCTCGTCTGGGACGAGGAGAAGATCACGGTCTATGTCCAGGACCCGACCAAGTTCCTCGACGAGTTCACCGGGAACCCCAAGCTGAAAAGCAAGATGGCGTTCAAGGTGAAGAAGGAAGCCGATGCGGCCAACGTCGCGGCTTTCCTGGCGAGCCTCTCGCCTGCCGCCGCTGCGCCTGCCGAGGGCGAGGCTGCTCCGGCCGAGGGCGAAGCGACCAACTGATCGCGCAGATGCGATTGCGACACGGGCCGCCTTTCGGGGCGGCCCTTTTTCGATTCTACCACTCAGACCGCCCGCGGCGCCATGAGGATGACACCCGCGCCCACCAGGCAGATGGCGCCACCGATCAGGTCCCAGCCATCCGGCCTCTGGCCTTCCGCCAGCCACAGCCAGACCAGCGAAGCAGCGATGTAGACCCCGCCATAGGCCGCGAAGGCACGCCCGGCAAAGGCCGAATCGACGCGCGTCAGCACAAAGGCAAAGACCGCCAGCGCAGCGATACCGGGCACCAGCCAAAATGCCGATGCTCCTTGCCGGGCCCAGATCCAGACCGCGTAGCAGCCTGCGATCTCGGCCAGCGCCGCAAGCGCGAAAAGGCCAAGGCCCGCCAGTGTCAGGCGCCGCGTGGAACGAGCCGCACCACGCGCCCGGCCCGTTTCGCGACCGCCTCGCGCACCGTGCGCAGGATATCGGCGCGGGTCAGCCCCGCATCGCGGTACATCGCGTCGGGGCTGGCATGGTCGATGAAGCGGTCCGGCAGCGTCATCGTGCGCAGCGCCACGCCACCGTCGAGTTGCCCCGAGTTGGCGAGATAGTGCAGCACCATGGCGCCAAAGCCGCCCTGCGCGCCCTGCTCGACCGTGACCACGACGCCGTGATGGCGCACCAGCCGGTCGATCAGCGCCGTATCCAGCGGCTTGGCAAATCGGGCATCGGCGACCGTGGTGCTGATGCCTTCGGCCTCCAGCTCCTCTGCGGCGGCAAGGCACTCGGACAGATGCGCGCCCAGGGACAGGAGAGCCACATCGGTGCCTTCGCGCATCACGCGACCCTTGCCGATCTCCAGCAGCCGACCCCGCTCGGGCATCTCGACGCCCACGCCATCGCCGCGCGGATAGCGGAAGGCGATAGGTCCTTCGTCAAAGGCCGCCGCCGTCGCCACCATGTCCATCAGTTCCGCCTCGTCCGCGGCCGCCATCACCGTGAAGCCCGGCAGGTTCGACAGGTAGGCCACGTCGAAGGCCCCCGCATGGGTCGCGCCGTCGGCCCCCACCAGCCCCGCCCGGTCGATGGCGAAGCGCACGGGCAGCCCCTGCAGCGCCACGTCATGCACGACCTGGTCATAGGCGCGTTGCAGGAAGGTCGAATAGATCGCGCAGAACGGGCGCAGCCCCGATGCGGCCATGCCCGCCGCCATCGTCACCGCATGCTGTTCGGCGATGCCCACGTCGAACACCCGGTTCGGCATCTGTCGCGCCAGGATGTCCACCCCGGTTCCCGACGGCATCGCCGCGGTGATCGCGACGATCCGGCTGTCATGCAGCGCCTCTTGCGCCAGCGCCTGTCCGAAGACCTTGGTATAGCTCGGCGCGTTCGATTTCGCGGCTTGTCTGCTCGCCCGAGGCGACGTCGAATTTCGCCACGCCGTGATACTTGTCGGCCGAGCTTTCGGCCGGGGCATAGCCCTTGCCCTTCTTCGTGATCGCGTGGATCAGCACCGGCCCGCTGGAGCGGACCTTGGCCGCGCGCAGCACCGCCAGCAACTCGCCCATGTCATGCCCGTCGACCGGCCCGATGTAGGAGAAGCCAAGCTGCTCGAACAGCGTCGCCTTGTCCGGCATCCCCGTCACGAGCGCCCGCGCCCGCCGCGCACCCTCGCGCAGCGGCCCGGGCAGCGCCTGCTTCCATCCCTTCCGCAAACTTGGCGAAAGGCATCAGCGGGTTCAGGCCGCTGAGGTATTTCGACATCGCACCGACCGGCGGGGCGATGCTCATCTCGTTGTCGTTCAGGATCACGAAGAGACGCTTGCCCAGGTCGCCCGCGTGGTTCATCGCCTCATAGGCCATGCCTGCGCTGATCGCGCCATCGCCGATCACGGCGATCGCATCGCCCGTGGCCATCCCCATCTCGCGCCCGAAGGCAAAGCCGAGCGCGGCGCTGATCGAGGTCGAGGAATGCGCGGCGCCGAACGGGTCGAACACGCTCTCCGACCGCTTGGTGAAACCTGAAAGCCCGCCCTCCTGGCGCAGCGTACGGATGCGGTCGCGCCGCCCCGTCAGCACCTTGTGCGGATAGCACTGGTGGCCCACGTCGAAGATCAGCTTGTCGGCGGGCGCGTTGAAGACGGCATGGATCGCCACCGTCAACTCGACCACGCCAAGCGACGAGCCGAGGTGGCCGCCCGTCTCGGACACGGCCGAGATGACCTCGGCGCGCACCTCGTCGGCCAGCCGGGCCAGGTCGGCGTCGCTCAGAGCCTTCAGATCGGCAGGGCCGGAGATACGGTCGAGGATGGGGGTATGGGGCCGGGTCATCAGCAGACTCCCTCGGGAAAAAGTGGGTGCCGTGCGGCCTTGGTGCACGGCACCCAGTCACCTGTCGCCAGCAGGAAGGGAACCGGGTCCGGAGCGGACCCCGATATCGGGCCAAGGCGTGCGGCCCGATTGGCGAGAGGCCGGCCCTGTGCGGGCCGGCCCATTCCGTGTCAGGCGGTCTGCGTGGCCGAGACCGGGGCCTCGATCGCGCTCTGCGGCATGCGGCGACGGGGCCTGCTTGCTTTCTTCCGGCAGCAGCAGCCCGAGGAGGTAGATCGCGTAGAGCGACACCCCGATCAGGACGACGAACAGCGCCGCCTTGCCCGCACCCGAAAGCATCTCGTGCAGGATCCAGGCTCGCAGACGCTGCGTCTCGGTATGGTTGATGTAGTGCTTGTCGCTCATCACACTCTCCTCAGTTCAGCGGCGCATAGCCGTGGTCCTGCGCCCAGACGAACCAGTTGTCCACGACCGTGCCCGTCAGCAGGATGCCGATTCCGCCAGTTAGCGTCGTCAGCACCGCGAACCACCAGGCCCACCGATGGATGCCTTCCATCGTGGCGTTGAAGCCCATCGTCCAGCGCCAGAACAGGGCGGCGCGTTCCGATGCCGTGCCACGGTCCACGATCTGCTCGATCTCGCGGTCACCGCCGAAGCGGCTCACGGCGAGGATCGTCGCCCCGTGCATCGCGAACAGCAGGGCCGACCCGTAGAGGAAGGCGATGCTCAGCGCGTGGAAGGGGTTGTAGAACAGGTTTCCGTAGGTCAGCGAGAACAGGTTCGTCCAGTCGAGGTGCGGGAAGATGCCGTAGGGCACCGCTTCCGACCAGCTGCCCATCAGCACCGGCCGGATCAGGCCGAGCACCAGGAACAGCCAGATCGCGCTGGCGAAGGCGTAGCTCACATGCTTGCCCATCCCCAGTGCCTCGGCCCGCAGATAGGTGCGCACCCACCAGGTCAGCACCGAGATCAGCAGGAAGAAGCTTGCGATCAGCCACAGCCCGCCCTCGCCCAGGGGGGCGAAGCCAAGACCGTATTCCGAGGGTGGCGGCTCCAGCGCCATGTAGAACAGGTCGCGCATGAACACCGCCGGGTTGAGCCCGGCAAGATGCCAGAACCACGCCCCGACCAGGAAGAACCAGATCGCGCCCGTCGCCAGCGAGATCACGCCGAAGGTGCCAAGATAGATCGGCCCCAGCTGCGCGTTCCCGAACCAGCCCGCAAGGTTCGAGAACCCTGCGCCGGACGTCCGGTTGCCGAGGTCGACATCCTCGACCAGACCCATCTCAGGTGCAGCACGCACCTGAACCTGGGTGAAGATGTTCTGATACTCAGCCATTCACGCCTCCCGGAATATCGGCCCACCACGGCAGTTGCAGATACCAGTCCCACCAGCGAACCCACTCGTCGAACCAGATGGTGCCCGAGATCACGATGCAGACCGCGCTCCAGAACCCGGCATTGAGCGCCAGCAGAAGACCCAGGCGGTGGATCCCCAGCGTGCCGATCGAATAGCCGATCAGGTCGCGGAAGTAGGTGTCTTCGTGGTCCGGGCTGCGGACTTCCTTGCCCTTCGACGGGTTGACCGCCGAGAGGATCAGCGATCCGTGGAGCGCCAGCGCCAGACAGGTGGTGAAGAAGAAGCTCACCGCGATCATGTGCGCCGGGTTGTAGTGGAAGTTGCCGTAGGTGTAGCCGGTGTTGCTGACCCAATCGAGGTGGCTGAAGATGCCGTACGGGAAGGCATAGCCCCAGGCCCCCATCAGGATCGGGCGGATCACGACCAGCGTGATATAGGCGAAGATCGCGACACCGAAGGCGAAGGGCACATGGTATCCCATGCCCAGCTTGCGGCAGATTTCAACCTCGCGCAGCGCCCAGCTCACAAAGGCGCCGATGGCGCAGATCGTGATCAGCTGCCAAAGACCGCCTTCCAACAGCGGTGCGGCGGCAAGGCCATACTCGATGTTGGGCGGGTCGATCGAGATCAGCCATGGGTTCCAAACCCCCTCCATGGCTGTTCCGTAGAAGATCAGGATGGTGCCAAGGGCCGCAAAAAAGAAAGTCGTGACCCCAAAGAAGCCGACGTAGAAGGGGCCGACCCAGAAGTCGAACAGGTTCCCGCCGACCAGCGTGCCTCCCGGCACGCGATATTTTCGTTCGAAGCTGAGCAGTGCCATGCTTCCCTCTCCGCTCACGGGCAGGCGGGCGGGCGCATGTGCGCGGTACCGTCGCTGCCAGGTGTCCAAGTGGTGGTCGCGGGCGGCTTGGGGCCGCCCGCAACAGGGTCGTACCCGTTACTCGACGACGGCTTCCACGCGGCCATACTTGGCAGCCGCAATGTCCAGCCAGTTGTAGGACGGGGTGCTCAGCAGCACGAGGTGGATCATCGCGGCCAGCAGGAACAGGAAGACGCCCTGTGCCACGAAGACGCGACGGGGATCGAAGATCAGCCAGATCTTGTAGAACTTGCTCATTTTTCGTTCCCCCTCAGAACCACGGACGCCAGATGTAGACCGCCAGGTGAGCGACTACGGCAACGGCTGTGAACAGCCAGAGCCCGCTCATGTAGACGGAATGCAGTTCCTGCGCCTGCTGGTCGGTGAGACCTGTAAAGCTCAGGTCGGATTTATCAGCCATACTATCCTCCGGATCGTCAGACTGACGCAGCGCTCCCCGCTGCGGGGTTCCGAACGGGCTGACGGGCCCGCCCGACCGACTGTCGCCCCGTCACGGGGCGTCAGACGTTTCTCCTCGGCCCGGTTGCCCGGACCGAAGCTCGCTCCCGGCCCTTTCAGGCCGAAAAGATGTGGGGCGTGATCGCCCTCGCCTCGGCCAGCGCGCGGCGGACCGGATCCTTGGTGTCGCGGCCGGTGGCGAGGTCCGCCACCGTGGCCACGAAGGTAAAGGGCAAGGCCGCCACGAAGATCGCCGCGAAGTAGATGCGGTATTCCAGCTTCGGCACCTTGTGATGCCGCTGTCCGGGGCCGTTCGCCATCTGGTCGCTCATGCCTGCTCTCCCTTGTCAAACGTCGCCTCGAAGCCCGACAGGGCCTCGACGGTCTCTTTCACGACCCGCTCCTGCCCTGCATCGAGCGCGGCCTTTTCGGCCGCATCGCGCAGGGTGCGCGCCGCACTGATCCTGGTCAGCACCGGGTGCCGGTTCACGATCCGGTCGAGCGCTGCCTGCGCCTCGGCATCCCAGGGGAAGTCGCGGCGCAGCGTGGTGGGGGTGGCCGCCGCGCTGTCCATCTCGGACGCCAAGCGGCAGGATGTGGAACAGCGCGTCAAAGAGGCCGTTGCACACCTCCTGCAGCAGCCAGACGCAGCCGGAATATCCCATGACCGGCGTGCCCACGGCGCGGCGGATCGCGGCGCCCGGAAAGCTCGCGGCAAGGAAGACGGGCTGCGGCCCGTGCCCGCCCTTCATCTCGGCCAGGTACATCTTCTCGTTGATCGACCCCATGACGATCAGCGGGCGGTGCTGGCGCATCAGGCCGCGGATCTTCTCGCCATCGGTCTTCTGCCCGGGCTTGCGAGCCACGGCAAAGGCGCAGGGCAGACCCAGATCGTCTTCCAGATACTTCCGCACGCCGCGCGCATAGGTCTCGTTCGCAACGATGGCAAAGCTCGCCGTTGCAAAGAAATCCTGCGTGACCGAGCGCCAGAGATCCCAGACCGGCTTCAGCGTCGAATGCTTCTCGCGCTCGATGAACGGCTCGGGGTCGAGGCCCAGCAACTCGCCCAGCTTGCGCAGGAACAGCGTGGTCGACTCAAGCCCGATGGGCGCCTGCAGATAGGGTTTGGCCAGAACCTCGGCGAGGCCCCGTCCGAACTCGCGGTACATCACCACGTTCACGTCGGCGTTCACGAGGTTGCGCATCTCGGCCAGATGGCTGCCAAGCGGAAGCACCATATGAACCTCGGCCCCGATCCCTTCGATCAGGCGGCGCATCTCGTGCAGATCCGACGCCATGTTGAAGACGCCGTACATCGGGCCAAGAATGTTCACCCGCGGCTTCGATCCTTCGGGACGCGCCGTCTCGGGCGGCATCCGCCCCTTGGTCATCCCGAACTCGGTGAAGATCCAGGTCATCGCCCGGTCCGCGGCCTGCCACTGGTCCTCGTCGATGGTGCGCGGCAGGAAGCGCTGGATGTTGGTGCCCATCGGGGTCACGCCGCCACCAATCATCTCGGCGATGGAGCCGGTCACGACGACAGCAGGCAGCGCCGGGTCCAGCGTCTTCCAGGCACGGCGCATCGCACCCTCGGTGCCGTCGCGGCCCAGCTCTTCCTCGCCCAGCCCCGTCACCACGATGGGCAGCTCATGCGGCGGCAAGCGCGTCGGTATAGTGCAGCACGCTCGTCACCGGCAGGTTCTCGCAGCCCACCGGACCGTCGATCACGACCTGAAGGCCCTTGACCGCACAGAAGGCATAGACCGCCCCCCAGTAACCGCCGGCCCGGTCATGATCCTGGATCAGCATCAGATCATCTCCTCGGCCTTGGCGGCTTTCGCGGCCTTGTCGAGCTTCTTCTGGTGTGCGGCGCGGAAATCGGGGCGCAGGTTCGGCGCGCCCTCCCAGATGCCGGCCGTGTCGCCGGTGCCGACGCCCTCGAAGAACGCCTTCATCCCGTCCATCCGCTCGCGGCCCGCAATGGCCGCATTCACGACCTGTGCCAGGCTTCCCGCCCCGGCCGGCCCCATCAAGGGCCGGGCCGAGATGAGGTTCGTGAAGTAGAGCGATGGAATTGCTTTCTCTTTCGCCTTCTGGACAACAGGCGTGGTCCCGATGGCGAGGTCCGGCTTGATCGCTTCCATCGCGGAAAGATCATCCTCCAGCGAAGCCCGGAACTTGACCTTCACGCCGCGCGCTTCAAGCCATTCGCGGTCGGCATCCGACCAGACAGTGCGCGCGCAGGCGGTGCCGACATATGGCACCTCTGCCCCGCTTTCGATCAGCAGGCGCGCCACGAGCAGCTCTGACCCCTCATAACCCGACAGCGTGATCGTGCCCTTGATCGGCGTCGCGGCCAGCGCGCCCTTGATCGCGGGCAGGAAGGCGTTCTGGGCGGCGGCGATCTTTTCGGCAGAGACGCCATAGGCTTCGCCGATATTCCTCAGCCAGAGGGCGGTCCCGTCATGCCCCACCGGGGCCGATCCGACGACCGGTCGCCCCGCCGCCTGGAACTCTCGCACCGCCGCCGTGTAGAAGGGATGGATCGCAGCGCAGACGCCTGAATCCAGCGCCGCATACAACTCGCGCCATTCACGGCACGGAACCACCGGCCCCGCCGCCAGCCCCATGGGCGACAGCATCGCGCCGATCATCATCGGGTCCGCCGGGAACATCTCGCCCAGAAGCGCGACTGTCGGGCGGTCCGAACGGCCACGTTCGGGGGCCTGAACCGGGCCCGCCTCGATTTCGGCGCGGGCGTATTTCAGCATGGCGCCTGCCAGCACGTCCTTGGCTTCGGCATGGGTCGGGATGCCGAAACCCGGCACGTCGATACCGACGATGCGAACCCCATTGATCTCCTGAAGGCAGCAACTTCAGCGGCACACCCGAGGCGGTCGGCACGCAGAGGTTCGTCACCACCACGGCGTCGTAACGGTCAGGATCGGCCAGTTCATGTACTGCATCACGAATGTCTTCGAAGAGCTTGCCCGTGACCAATGTTTCCGAGTTGAAGGGCACATAGCCCACACTCCGCCGCGCGCCGTAGAAGTGGCTGACGAAGGTCAGTCCGTAGACGCAGCAGGCCGATCCGGACAGGACCGTCGCCACGCGCCGCATCCGCAAGCCCACGCGCAGCGAGCCGAAAGCCGGGCACATGGATTGCGGCTTGTCGTGAGGACCCTGCGGATAGTCGGCCGCATACTGATCGAGGATCTCCGACTTGCCCGCCGCACGCGCGGCGCGCTCCATCTCACCCGCCGGTGCATGGCACCCCACGCCGTCACCCCCGGCCAACGCTGCACCGTCTCCGGGCAGCGGCGCTGCCGATGCGTCGGTCAGGGGCGCGGTATCGGGGGCGTCGTAGCGGGCTTCCACGCTCATTTGCCTCCCGTACGGGCTGCAAGGCGGGCGAGTTCGCGGTCAAGACGCGCAAGGGTCTCGAGATCAAGCATTGTCGTACACCACTTCGAGGGATTTCTTCAGCACGGCATCCTTGCCGCGCATGTCGGCATCCGTTGCGGGGGTGAGGACAAAGTCCTTGCCCGTTGTTTCCGCAGAGAAAAGGTTCAGAAGACCGTCCTGGCTCAACGGCGCGGGGCGTACCGGCGGCGCGATGGCGACCGCCTCGGCCAGTTCGGCGAAAAGCGGCCCCCACTGGCTTTCCCAGCTGCCGACGATCTGGTAGTTCGCCGACTTCTTGCGCAGGTCATCGTCCTGCGGGATCGCCGACAGCACCGGGATATTCACCGACTTGGCGAAAGCCGCCGCCTCGCCCGTGCCGTCATCCTTGTTGATGACCAGCCCGGCGATGCCGACGTTCCCGCCCAGCTTGCGGAAATACTCCACCGCCGAGCAGACGTTGTTGGCGACGTAAAGCGACTGCAGGTCGTTCGAGGCGACCAGGATCACCTTCTGCGCCATGTCCCGCGCGATCGGCAGGCCGAACCCGCCGCACACCACATCGCCCAGGAAGTCGAGGAGAACATAGTCGAAATCCCAATCATGGAACCCGAGCTTCTCGAGCAGTTCGAACCCGTGGATGATGCCGCGCCCGCCGCAGCCCCGGCCCACTTCCGGCCCGCCAAGCTCCATCGCGAAGACGCCGCCGCGCTTGAAGCAGACGTCACCGATCTTCACCTCTTCCCCCGCCAGTTTCTTGCGGGTCGAGGTCTCGATGATCGTCGGGCAGGCCTTGCCGCCGAACAGCAGGCTGGTCGTGTCAGACTTCGGGTCGCAGCCGATCAGCAGCACGCGCTTGCCCATCTCGGCCATCATGTGGCTGAGGTTGGCCAGCGTGAAGGACTTGCCGATCCCGCCCTTGCCATAGATCGCGATGATCTGGGTCTTCTTGGTCGGTGGCGCATGCGGCACCTCCAGCGTCGGTTCCTCATGCGCTTCCTCGCGCAACCGCGCGTCGAAGGCTTTCAGGTTCGGGACGTCGAGCGTCATGCAGTGCCCTTCCAGTCGAGGATCATTTTCAGGCAGTCCGGATCGGTGAAGGCCGTCTCGTAAGCCTTTGGTGCATCGACAGAAGCGGCGTGATGCGTGATCAGCCCCGCCATCGACAACGCACCCTGTTCGATCAGACCTTTCGTCGCGGCCATATCGGCCGCGTTCCATTCTGCGGCGACCCGCAGGCGGGCTTCCTTGAGGAAGGCCATCGTGAAGCCGAAGCTGATGGGTGCCGTGTAGAACCCTGCCAGCACGACCTCGCCGCCCTTCTTCAGACGGCCGATCAGCGCGTCGATCAGGCCCTCGTCACCGGATGCGTCGAAGATCGCCTCATAGTCGCGGCGCGGGTCCATGTCGGGATGGATGACCTCATAGCCGACCGCCCCCGTCTGCCGCAGGGGGTTGGTTTCCCAAACCCGCGGCGCAGGCGCCCCGGCGGCGATGGTCAGGCGCGCAAGCAGCCGCCCCAGAACACCATGACCCACGATCAGATCGGGCAGCTGGTGGCCCGGCTCGGCTAGCGCATGGCGCGCCGTCGCAGCCAGTGCGAGCAGCGCACCCTCGGGCCCAAGACCCGCATCTATCTTGGTAACTCGCGCAGCAGGCGTCACGATGTGACGCGCAGCGGCGCCGAACAGCCCCTTGACCGGACCGAAGCAGGTTGCACCCGGCACGAACACGCGGTCCCCGACCTTCAGGTGCGACCCCGCCGGAGCCTCGACCACCTCGCCTGCCGCCTCGTAGCCCGGCACAAGCGGGTAGCCCATTCCGGGAAACGGCGGCATGCGCCCGTCCCAGAACAGTTTTTCCGTGCCAGTCGATATTCCCGAATGGCTGACCTCGACCACCACATCGCCGGCAACCGGGTCGGAAAGGTCAAGCCGGCCAAGCGCCAGCGACCTTGGTCCGGACAGGATGACGGCTGCGGTCTGCACGAAAGTCCCTCCGATCTGTGTCTCGCGGCGTCTTGCCGAGACTCGGGTGACCGGGACGATCACCATTCCTTGACTGTAGAGGTGAGCGATTTTATGTCAATCCTAATTGACACATACGGTGTAAGTTAAACTGGACAGTTTGCCTTAACGGCGCGCAGTGACGACGCTCGTGATGAACGGGCGCGATCCGGTCTGGCAACGGATGCCGACAAAGCCCGCCTCGGTCATCATTTCGGCGATCCGTGCCGCCGAGCGGGTGCGGCCTGTCCCCATCGCCAGTGTGTAGAAGGCGAAGTAGGTATCGGTGATCGGATCGGGCCGCGCGCCGCCCGACATCGGCTCGGAGACGATCAGCAGGCCACCGTCGGGCAACGCCGCATAGGCGTTGCGAAGAAGGGCCAGCACGGTTTCGTCCGAATGGTCGTAAAGCACGCGCACGAGGCTGATCGCATCGGCACCACCGGGCAGCGGATCGTGCCGGAAACTGCCGGAAACGATCACGGCCCGCTTCGACAGATCGGCCGCTGCGAACCGCGACCGCGCCTCGGGAACGACGGCGGGCAGATCGAACAGCGTCAATTTCATCCGGGTGTTTGCAAGGGCAGCCGCAGAAAGAAAGGCCCCGGTTCCACCGCCGACATCCATCAGGTGCGACACTTTCGAAAGGTCCACCATCCGAAGCGTGTCATCAGCCACAAGCGCCTGCGTCTCGGTCATCAGCCCCGAATAGGTTGCCGCCACATCACCGTCGATCGGCCCGTTCGCGCCAAACACATAAGGCCAGAAGCGCGCCAGCTCCGTCTCGGCCCCACCGCGAAGCAGCGCCACCGGATCGGCAAGATCGCGATAGAGGACGGCGTGATGACGGATCATCCCGGTCAATCCCGGCACGCCCAGCAACACCGCACCCTGCCGCGTCAGCGCGAAGCGACCGTCGCGACGGCGCTTTAGCAGCCCCAGCGCCGCGCCCCCCTGCAACAGGATCGCCATGCGATCCTCGGCCAGCCCTGCCTGCCGCGCGAGGGATGACACGGATTGCGGACCGCGCACCATCGCCTCAAGCAACCGCAATTCGACCAGCGCGAGCAGGATCTGCGAGTTCACGAACCCGCCCACCAGCGCGAACATCGCCTCGCCTTCGGACCGGGCAATCCTTCGCGCGACCGGAAGTCGCGCGGCGAGCGCCTGGAACCGGGGGTTCATCCACAAGCGCGTCATCAGCCCCCCGCGCGCGGGGCGCGACGGGCTTAATCCACGCTCGGGCATATCGGTCATGTCAGACGCGGACTGGCGCGACGGGGGTCATCCGCTCGGCCGTGCGCCGGACCAGATCGGCCAGCATCGCCTCGCCCGGACAGGACGGTATGGACGAGATCGCTCCGCCGAGAATATCGGAAAGCCGACGGATCGCCCCTTGGACGCCCAGTTCCTGAACCGCCGAAGGCCGCGCATGGACCGCGTCCTGACCCGCCGGCTTGCCCAAAGTCACTTCGTCATAGAGCGCATCGCGCAGATCGTCGGCGACCTGGAAAGCCTCGCCAATCCGGGCCCCAAGCTCGAACCACGGCTCGGCCTCCTGCCCTGCGGCAACGGCGCCCATCTGGGTCGCTGCGATGAAGAGCGCGCCCGTCTTGGCCTGATGATAGGCCGAAAGATCGACTTTCGCCTCGCTCTCCCACCCCTGCCCCGCACAGATGCCGAAGGGCATCCCCGACTGGCGGCCAAGCAACCGCACCAGTTCAAGCGCGCGCCCCGGCTTGTCACCGGCCGCGCGGGCGAGGATGTCGAAGGCCAGGATGATAAGGCTGTCGCCGGTCAGAACCGCCAGGGGTTCGGTATAGGCAAGGTGCACCGTGGGCTTTCCCCGGCGCAGGGGCGCATCGTCGAAACAGGGCAGATCGTCATGCACGAGGCTCGCACAGTGCATCAGTTCAAGCGCTGCGGCCGCCGCATCGGCGATGCCGGGCCTGTCATCTCCGCAAGCAAGGGCCACTGACAGCAGGATCGTCGGCCTGATCCGGGCGCCACCCGGTGTCACCGCGTATTCCAGCGCGGCGGCAAGGCGCGGCGGCGCGACACCTCCTTGCGCTGACGCTATGGCGGCGCCTACGGCGGCCTCGATGCGCGCATCCAGCTTCATGAAAAGCCTCCAACAGGGAGATGTCAGATCAAAATGACATGACAGTGTAAATCATACTGGACAGTCAGCGGCCACAAGTCAACAATCCTTCCATGACGCGGGACCGTGACAAGGTGGTGGTGATCGGCGCCGGGATGGGCGGCCTTGCCGCAACCATCCGTCTGGCGCATGCCGGGCTGGACGTGACACTGCTCGAGACGAGCGGCACGTCGGGCGGCAAGATGCGGACAGTGCCTTCGGACGCGGGGCCGGTCGACGCCGGTCCAACCGTGCTTACGATGAAAGCCGTCTTCGACGATCTTTTCGCCGCGGCGGGCACGTCCATCGAGGCGCATCTGCGCCTTGTGCCGCTTCCGGTGCTGGCGCGACACTGGTGGCCGGACGGCACCACTCTCGACCTTCATGCCGACCCCGACGCCAGCGCCGAGGCGATCCGGGACTTTGCCGGGCCGAAGGCCGAGGCGCAGTTCCGGCGCTTCTCGGCGACCTCTGCCGCGCTGTTCCACGCGTTCGACGCGCCTGTCATGCAGCGACCGAAACCCGATCCTATCGGCATCGGTCGTGCCCTGCTTCGCAATCCCGCAATCACGCCGTGGCTTCTGCCCGGTGTCACGCTGGCGCAGGCGCTGGCACGCAGTTTCACCGACCCGCGCTTGCGCCAGCTTTTCGGCCGCTATGCCACCTATGTCGGGGGAAGTCCGGCCCGGTCGCCCGCCGTGCTCGCCCTCATCTGGGAAGCCGAGGCGCGGGGGGTATGGGCGGTCGAAGGCGGGATGGCGCGCCTTGCCGCGACGCTGGAGGCGCTGGCGGTGCAGGGCGGGGCGACGATCCTTCACAATGCCCCGGCCACGCGCATCGTCGAAACCTGGGGCCGGGTGACCGGCGTGACGCTGGCCGATGGCCGCACCCTGCCCTGCACGCACGTCGTCCACGCGGGCGATCCCGCCGCGCTGACCGAAGGACTGCTGGGGTCCGCCATGCGTCCCGCGGTGCCGCACAAGGCCGTCCATCCGCGCAGCCACTCGGCCTGGGTCTGGGCCTATGCAGCGCGTCCGCATGGCCTGCCGCTGGCCTATCACAATGTCATGTTTGCCTCGGACCCCGCGCTCGAGTTCGCCCAGATCGCGCGGGGCGAGATGCCGACGGACCCGACGCTCTACATCTGTGCGCAGGATCGGGCAGCGGGCCAACCCATTGGCCAAGAACGCTTCGAGATCATACTGAACGCCCCGCCGGTCTCGCCGGACGGATCAATGAACCTCGAGGAAGAGGATCGCCTATGTCGCACCCGCACGTTCCAGACGCTTCAGCGCTTCGGGCTGAGTTTCGATCCGATCCCCGAGGCGGGCAGCCTGACCGGGCCGACCCGCTTCGCGCGGATGTTTCCCGCAAGCCGGGGCTCGATCTACGGGCTGAGCCCGCACGGGCTGACGGCCGCGTTCCGCCGACCGGGCGCGCGCACGGGCCTGCCGGGCCTCTATCTGGCGGGGGGCGGGGTTCATCCGGGGGCGGGGATACCGATGGCGACACTGTCCGGCAAGCACGCGGCCGAGGCGATCTTGACGGACCGCGCTTCGACATTCCGGTCGGTCCCGACGGCTATGCCTGGTGGTATGTCGACGGCGTCTCCGACGACGGTCGGCACGCCATCTCGATCATCGCCTTCATAGGGTCGGTCTTTTCGCCCTGGTATCGCTGGTCCGGCCGACGCGACCCCGAGAACCATGTCTGCCTGAACGTCGCCACCTACGGTCCGGGCGGACGCTTCACGATGACCGACCGGGGCCGCGCCGCGCTGCGCCGTGATGGGCACAGCCTGACGATCGGGCCAAGCCAGATGCGCTGGACGGGCCGTGAACTGGTCATCGATATCGACGAATGGGGCGCCCTGCCCCTTGTCACACCGGTGCGCGGCCGGGTCACGCTGACCCCCGTTGCCGTGACCGACGTCGAGGTCGCCCTGACGCCCGACAATCGCCACCTCTGGCGGCCCTTCGCCCCCACCGCCCGCATCGACGTCGCGCTGAACGGCGGCGTGCAGTGGAAGGGTCACGGATACTTCGATGCCAACTTCGGCAGCCGCGCGCTTGAAGCCGATTTCAGCACATGGACATGGGGCCGGTTCCCGGTTTCGGACGGGGCGGTGTGCCTCTATGACGCGCGCCGTCTCGACGGAACCACGCTTTCCCTCGGGCTGCACATCGCAGCGGACGGCACGGCAACCGAAGTGACGCCACCCCCGCTGACACGTCTGGCCCGCACACCTTTCCTGCTGGGGCGCGAGACGAGGGCCGATCCCGGCTATCGCCCGCGCCAGGCCATGAGGCTGTTCGAAGCGCCGTTCTACAACCGTTCGCTGGTGCGCACGAAGCTCTTTGGCGAAGAGACGGTGGGAATGCACGAAGCGCTCGATCTGCGGCGCTTCCGCCAACCCTGGATGAAGCCGCTGCTCGCCGTCCGCGTTCCGCGCCGCGCGGGTTGGACCTTCTAGACCGCCCGCCGCGACTTACGGCGGCTTTCCCGCGCGGCCCGGCTCTGGTACGAAGGCGTCATGTCACGTCGGTCTCGTCCCCGTTTGCCTGGTCTGCTGCTTGCTTTGCTCATGGCGTTGGCAAGTGCCGCGCCCGGATGGCTTCATGCGGCGCCTGTGCCGCCGGATGCAGCGCTCGCCGCCTTTGTTGCGGCGGGTGGTTCGCCGCAAGACTTGTGTTCCGGCGCCCCATCGCACGATGAGGACCATGAGCACTCCGATTGCAGCCTCTGTCGCATCAGCGGCACCGACGGGCTTGCACCGGCTACGGTCGTTCGAGAGCCTCTTCTTCTGCCGGATGTGGCGCTCGCCTTGGCTTTGAGCGACATCGATGACGCCCACCTGCGCCGTCATCCGGCGTGGTCGGGACGCGCGCCGCCCGTCGCCTGACCGTCCCGCGGTTTCCCTTTGTTCTCCGGTGTGCTGCCTGAACAGCGCCCGCGCCTCTCCCCATCAAGGATCCCAAGATGCTCAATCGCCTCATTCTCTGCGCCGCGCTGGTCTTTTCGACCCCGTCGCTCGCCCACGACTACACCGTCGGGGCGCTGACGCTCGACCATCCCTACATCCCCGCCGCAATCGGCAACGCCCCTGCCGCTGGCGGCTTCCTGACCATCACCAATGCGGGAACCGAGCCCGACGCCCTGATCGGCGTCGAGGCGCCCTTCGCGGGCATGGCAATGCTGCATGAAACCGTCGTCGACGGCGACGGCGTGGCGCGGATGAGCCATATCGAGCGTCTCGACATTCCTGCTGGCGGCACAGTCGCACTGGAACGCGGCGGCCTGCACATCATGTTCATGGATCTGGCCGAACCCCCGGCCGAGGGCATGATGCTTCCTGCGACCCTGATCTTCGAGAAGGCGGGTCCGGTGGCGGTCGAATTCAAGGTCGAACCGAGCAGCGGAGGCGACGACCATTCGTCCCACAAGGGTCACACCGCTCCATCGAACTGAGTGCGGAATCTGCCGGGCGCGCGCCCCCTCTTGCCACCCCGCGCCGGGACCGCTAAATCGAAAGCATCGGGTCGCTGGCCCGATGCGCTGCGGGTGTAGCTCAATGGTAGAGCAGCAGCTTCCCAAGCTGAATACGAGGGTTCGATTCCCTTCACCCGCTCCACCTTCCCCGCCCGCGCGAAAGGTCATCGTCATGCTCCGCCCCGCCCTGTTGTCCCTGACGCTCATCGCCGCGGCGCTGCCTGCGGTAGCCGATGAATGCCCGGCGCTGATCAAGGAATTCGAAGCGGCGCTCAAGACGGCCGAGGCGAATGACGAGACGAAGGCCGAGGCCAGCAAGCTGATCGAACAGGCCCGGGCGCAGGACGCAAACGGCCAGCCGGAACTCTGCGCAGAAACGGTCCAGCAGGCGCTCGCGACACTGTCGCAGTAGGGCCTTCCCCTCGTCCCGGCGACGGGCTACCCAAGCGCGATTGAAACTTCACGAAGGGAAGCCCGAATGTCCGCCGCCATAACGCGCCTCGAGCCCGGCAAACGCATGTCCAACGCCGTGATCCACAACGGCACCGTCTATCTTGCCGGTCAGGTCGGCGAACCCGGCGACGACGTGGCGACACAGACCCGCACCATCCTGGCCGAGATCGATCGCCTGCTGGCGCTGGCCGGGACCGACAAGAGCCGCATTCTGATGGCGCAGATCTGGCTGGCCGATATCTCGACCTTCGCGCAGATGAATGCCGTGTGGGACGCCTGGGTGCCGCAGGGCCACACGCCTGCCCGCGCGACGGGAGAGTCCAAGCTGGCGGGACCGGAATACCTGGTCGAGATCATCGTGACCGCCGCGCAGGCTTGACCGGCGGAGCGGGGGTTTCACACCCCCGCACCCCCGTGGGATATTTGTGAACAGAAAATGGGGTTTACGCTCAGCCCCTGAGGTAATCGACGAGCTGCCGGGTGGAGCCATCCTTGCCAGCCGCGCTTTCTTTCCCCTCAAGGATCGGCTGCAGCGCCAGCGCCAGTTCCTTGCCCAGTTCCACGCCCCACTGGTCGAAGCTGTTGATCCCGAGGATCACTCCTTCGACAAACACCCGGTGCTCATAAAGCGCGATGATGCGCCCGAGCGTATACGGATCGAGCGTCCGGTAGGCGAGCGTGGTCGAGGGACGATTGCCGGGGAAGACCCTGTGCCGCGCCTGCCGGTCAAGCTCGGCGCCCGCAAGCCCCTTCTTCGCCATGATCGCCGTCGCCTCGGCCAGCGAACGCCCCCGCATCAGCGCCTCGGATTGGGCAAGGCAGTTGGCCACCAGAAGCGTGTGCTGATGCTTGAGGGCAGGCTCGTGCCCCTCTTTTGCAACCAGAAATTCGCAAGGAATGACCCGGGTGCCCTGATGGATCAGCTGGTAGAAGGCGTGCTGCCCGTTGGTCCCGGGCTCGCCCCACACGACCGGCCCGGAATTCATCTCCAGCGTCGTGCCGTCCATCGCGACGCGCTTGCCGTTGCTTTCCATCTCAAGCTGCTGGAGATAGGCAGGAAGCCGCAGCAGCCGCTGGTCATAGGGCAGAACGGCCCGCGTGCCATAGCCGCAGACCTGGTTGTGCCAAATCCCCACCAACGCCAAAAGCACCGGCAGGTTCGCGTCGAGGGGAGCCTCGCGGAAGTGGCGATCCATCGCCGCGCCACCGGCGAGGAAGCGGTCGAAATCCTCGGGTCCGATCGCCAGCATCACGCTGAGCCCGATCGGCCCCCACATCGAATAGCGACCGCCCACCCAATCCTCAAAACCGAAGACGCGCGATGCGTCGATCCCGAAAGCCGCCGTCTTGTCTGCCGCTGTCGACACAGCCGCAAACTGCGCTGCGGGATCGGCAACCTTGGCCGCCATCCAGCGCTTGGCTGTTTCGGCATTGGTCATTGTTTCAATGGTCGTGAAGGTCTTGGAGGCGACGATGACCAGCGTGGTTTCCGAGTTCAGCCCTTCCAGCACGTCATGGATATGTGCCCCATCGACGTTCGACACGAAATGGCAGCGCGGCCCATCGGCATAGGGCGCAAGGGCGAGGTACGCCATCGCGGGACCAAGGTCGGACCCGCCGATGCCGATGTTCACGACATCGGTGATCGGGCCGCCCTGCCCCTTGAACAGCCCGGTCCTGACGTCCGAGACGAAAAGCTTCATCCGGGCATGGGTTTCGCGGACCGCGGGCATCACGTCGGTGCCGTCGATCACCACCGAGGCATCGAGGTTCCTGAGTGCCGTGTGCAGGACGGCCCGCCCTTCGGTCTCGTTGATCTTCGCGCCCCCGAACATCGCCTCCCGCTTGTCCGATACGTTCGACGAGTCCGCCAGTTTCACCAGCAGATCAAGCGCTTGTCTGTCGATGTTCGTCTTCGAGAAATCCAGAAGCATGTCCTCGAACCAGGCCGAGAATACTTGCGCACGCGCCTCGTCGAAAAGATCGGTGATCCGACGATCCCTGGTTTCCGCGTGGTGTCTGGCAAGTTCCGCCCAGATGGTCATGTACTGCTCCTACTCTGCCCAGTGCACTGTCGCATTGCCGAGAACCGACTTCACCGGCGCGTCCATCACCGTCAAACCCTGCGCCCGCTCCAGCGCCGCCCGCTTTTCCGCGCCGGTGATGAGAATGTGGATCGACATCGCCCCCTTCAGAACGGGTGCCGTCAGTGTCACGCGCGGCTCGCCCGCCGCCTCGGCCCGCATGGCGAGCAGGATCGGGGCCTGGTCCGACAGACCGTCGGCCAGCCTGTCCGCCCCGGGAAAGAGCGATGCCGTGTGCATGTCAGCCCCCATGCCCAACAGAAGCACAGAAATCGGAAGATGGGGCGCTATGCCTTCGGCGAGGCGGTCAAGCGACTCCTCGGGGGTCTCGGTGCCCGCGTGGAGCGGCACGAGCTGGGCCGCCGCGGCGCGTCCGACCAGAAGCCTGTCGCGGAGGAGACGGGTGTTGGACCGGGGGCTGTCTTCGCCGACCCACCGTTCGTCGTTGAGAAAGACCGCTACCTTTGCCCAGTCGAGGTCGACGCCCGAAAGCGTGTCGAAGATCGGTCCCGGCGTGGTCCCGCCCGGCACACAAAGGCTGGCACGTCCTTCACGCCGCAGAAAATCGGCAAGCTCGCCTGCGATGCTATTGGCGAGCGACAGCATCATCAACTCGCGATCGGGATATTCGATGAATTTCATTCGCGCAGTTCCCGCCATCGCCGTCCGTCACGATGCATCAGCATCAGCGCATCCTCGGGGCCGCTGGAGCCCGGGTCATACTGGCGGGGGCGGTCGCCCTCGGCCTCCCAGGCGTGGATGATCGGGTCGGTCCAGGCCCAGGCCGCTTCCACCTCGTCGCCGCGCATGAAGAGGGTCTGGTTGCCCCGGATGACGTCCATGATGAGCCGCTCATAGGCATCGGGAATGTCGGCCCCCTCTTCACCAAGCGCATCGGCGAAGGACATGTCGAGCGGCACCTGCGCCAGCCGCATGCCCGCCCGGGCCGGGTTCCTTGATCATCACCATCAGGTTCATGCCCTCGTTCGGCTGCAACCGGATGACGAGCACGTTCTCTTTCCATCCCGCGGCGTCGTCGAAGATCGAATGCGGCGGTTCCTTGAACGTGATCGCGATCTCGCTGGTGCGGGCGCGCAGCCTCTTGCCGGTCCGCAGGTAAAAGGGCGTGCCCTTCCAGCGCCAGTTCGAGATGCCGACCTTCATCGCGATGTAGCTTTCCGTCTTCGACGCCGGGTTCTCGCTGTCCTCGATGTAGCCGGGCTGGCCGTTCACGCGGGCATACTGGCCGCGCACGATGTCGGCGGGTTCTACCGGGTCAAGCGCGCGGATCACCTTGAGCTTTTCGTCGCGCACCGCGTTCGGGTCAAAGTGATAGGGCGGCTCCATCGCGATCAGGCACAGAAGCTGCATCATGTGGTTCTGGACCATGTCGCGCATCGCGCCCGACTTGTCGTAGTAACTGCCGCGCCCGCCCACGCCGACTGTCTCGGCCACCGTGATCTGCACGTGGTCGACGTATTGCGACTTCCAGATCGGCTCGAACAGGATGTTGGCGAAGCGCACCGCCATCAGGTTCTGCACCGTCTCTTTTCCAAGATAGTGGTCGATCCGGTAAATCTGGCTCTCGTGGAAATGCGCGGCCAGCGTCGCGTTCAGCGCCTTGGCCGAAGCAAGGTCACGCCCGAACGGTTTCTCGACGACGATCCGGCTTTCCGGCGTCGCGATCCCATGGGCGTGCAGGCGCTCGGCCAGATCACCGAACAGCGAGGGCGCGACCGAGAAGTAGAACGCGTGGATGCGACCGGGGCGAATTTCGGCCTTCAGCTTGGCCCATCCGCCCTTGCCGGTTGCGTCGATCGGCACATAGCCGATGCGCGACAGGAAATCGTCGATGCGGGCAGGGTCGCGCTTGTCTTTGCTCACGAACTCTTCGATGGCCGCGCGGACCTGCGACTGGAATTGCTCCGGTGTCATTTCAGATCTCGCAGCCCCGATGATGCGGCTGTCGGCCGTCATCTGACCGGCAAGGAAGCGCCGGTAGAGGCCCGGGAAAATCTTGCGCCGCGCCAGATCGCCTGTCGCGCCGAAAATGACGAGGTCGAACGGGTCGACCGGAATGACGCGCGAAACCATGGGCTCTCCTCGCTGAGGCATCCGTCGGGATGTGTTAGCGCTAACGTGAAGCCTTCTAGCGACAGGACCGGCGCAAGTCTAGCATCCCATTGCATACGGACAAGTGAATGCTGCGCGGCTGCGTCAGCTCTCGTCAACCTTGTGCCAGACGACCCGGTGCAGGCCCGGCTCGACAGCAAGCAGCGCCACCGCTTTTTCCATCAGCGTGTCGTTCACGCCCTCGCCGATAAGCGAGGCGGCAAGCTCGATCTGCTGACCATCCTCGGAAAGATGTGTCTCGATGCCCGAAAGCGGCAGGCCCACAAGTTTGAGTTTGTGCAGAAGCGATGCGCGCAGGTGCGCTTCCTGCGTCTGCGGCCCGCTGACCTCGATGCGATAAAGGCGATGCGGGTTCAGCCCGGCAATCAGATGGCTGTCGAGCCAGTTCACGAGCGGTCGCAGCCCGATGTTGATCGCAAGCAGGATTGCGGTCAGCAGCGCGGCTATATCCAGCGCCCCTGCCCCGCAAACCATTCCAACCGCAGCCGCACACCAGAGCGTTGCCGCGGTGTTCAATCCGAACACCGTAAGTCCGTCCCGAAAAATGATCCCCGCGCCAAGGAAGCCGATGCCCGAGACGATCTGGGCTGGCACCCGCGTGGGGCTCGAGTCACCCGGAAAGAGCGAGGCGAAGATGACGAAGCTTGCCGCGCCGAGTGCCACCAGAGCGTTCGTGCGAACCCCCGCCATGCGATGGCGCAACTGCCGTTCTGTGCCGATCAGCGCCCCGCAGAGCACGGCCGCCAGCATGTTCAGCGCGATGTATTCAAGATCCTCGTTCACGCCCGCACCCTAGGCGACGCGCGGCCGCCCGTCACGCATCGAGTTCGGCATCCCAGTAAAGATAGTCGAGCCAGCTGTCGTGCAGGTGGTTCGGCGGGAACCTGCGCCCGGCGTTCTGCATCTCTTCGGCGGAGGGCTGTCGCGGCGGGCGTTGCAGCCGCAGGCCGGATTGCTTCAGGGTCTTCGACCCCTTGCGCAGATTGCAGGGCGAGCAGGCCGCAACGACGTTTTCCCAACTGGTGATCCCGCCGCGCGACCGTGGCAGGACGTGATCGAAGGTCAGGTCGCCCTTGGCACCGCAATACTGGCAGCAGAACTGGTCGCGCAGAAAAAGATTGAAGCGCGTGAATGCCACGCGCTTCTGGGGTCGGACAAACTCTTTGAGGACGACAACCGAGGGTATTCGGATTTCGGCCCTCTGGCTTCGTACGACATGGTCGTACTCCGCCACGATCTGCACCCTGTCGAGGTAGGCCGCCTTGACCGCCTCCTGCCATGGCCAGAGAGAAAGGGGATAGTAGGACAAAGGCCGGTAATCCGCATTCAGGACGAGGGCAGGATAATGTTTCAGCGCCGCCGGATCGCGCACGAAGGAAGTTCTGAAATCGCCGTCCATGCTAACGCGTCTCCGCCTTCACCCTGCCTGCCTGCCGCGGCTCCAGGGCGACGACGCCCGCTGCGGCTTGACGAAACTATATATGGCGCATCCCCCCGTGCAAGCCCCGCGATGTGTAGTGGTGTCGCAGGCAAGAAGCGCGCGCCTCTGCCCTACCCTCGCCCCGTAACATCGCAATGACGATCAGGCGGGAAGCCGCTCTTTCAGGAAACCAAGCGCCGCGCCCAAACCGTCGGGGGCGATGCCGTGTCCCGGTGCCCTTCATGACATGGCCGTAGGTCTCGAACCCCGCACCGACCAGCGCCCGCCCCGCAAGTTCCATGTCCTCGAAGGGCACCATCTGGTCCTGGTCACCATGCAGCAGAAGCACCGGCGGCTTCACGACTGCCTCTGCCGCCAGCAGTTCGGGCACCAGCAGACGTCCCGAAAAAGCGACAACCCCGGCAACAGCCACGGGGCGGCGCGGCGCGATGTGCAGCGCCATCATCGACCCTTGGGAAAAACCGACCAGCGCCATGGCGTCTGCGCCAAGGCCCTCGTCCGCAAGCCTCGCATCCAGAAACGCGTTCAGATCGTCAATCGACGCTGCCATGCCCGCGCGCGCCTGCGCCTCGGACGAACCATCGAGCCAGGGGATCGGAAACCACTGGAATCCGAAGGGGTTTCCCGCACAAGGCTCGGGCGCGTCCGGCGAGACGAACACCGTATCGGGAAGGTGGGGCGCCAGAGGATCGGCGAGGCCCAGAAGATCGGCGCCATCCGCTCCGTAACCATGCAGGAACACGACGAGGCTTTTCGTCTTCCCTGACGCGCTCGCCCGCCTGCCGAATTTCAGATCGCGCACCATCGTCGCCCTACCCCGTTCCATTCGGACAGGACGATGGGATGTCGTCGCAGGCCCGTCAAGCTGCCAAGCCGTCGATCAGTCGGGATGCAGGACGAACTTGTTGAAGCGGCTGTCACGCGCCTCGTCATAAAGAAAATCTATGCCCCGCTCGTCGAAGATCGCAAAGAACTCGTCCCAGTCGATCCGGACGAGGGTTTCGTCGGGCGGATCGAAGTCGATGCGCAGCACGCCGCCCTTCCCGCCGGTATCCACCTTGGCCGGATGCCCGCCCCGCGCCTCTGCCCAGTTTCGTATCGTGTCGTGATCGCGCGTCCGGTCTGCCGTTGCCATGGCTCGACTCCCTTGCGCTGTTGCGATGGGAAAACCACCCGGTGCGGCACAAGTTCCCGCCGTCAGCGCACCCCCTCGCGCGCCTTGGCGATCCGGTAGTAGGCCCACAACAGACGCGCTGCCACGCTTCGCCAAGGCGACCATTGCTTCGGCCATGGCGCGCAGGGCCTTTTCCGAGGGGCGCGCTTCGAGTGCGAACAGGACCCGGGCGGCTTCCTGCAACGCCAGATCGCCCGGCGCAAAGACATCCGCGCGACCGAGCGAGAACATCGCATAGATCTCCGCCGTCCAGGTCCCGATCCCCGGAAGGGCGACGAGGGTGGCGATGACATCGTCCGTCGGGGCAGCACGCAGCGCGGCAAAGTCGAGGTCCGCCTGCGCCAATGCGCGCGCATAGCGCATCTTCTGCCGCGACAGACCGACCGCCCGCAGCGCGTCGTCATCGGCCACGGCCATCGCTGCCTGATCGGTCAGCCCCGCCGCGTCCAGCCGCGCCCAGATCGCATTGGCCGAGGCGACACTGACCTGCTGGCTGACGATCGCATCCAGCAGCGCCGCGAATCCATCCGCCCTGCGACGAAGCGGCAGCGGTCCGGTCTGCTCAAGCGCCACGGCGAAACGCGGCTCGCGCGCAGCAAGCCAGGCCGCACCTTCGGCCACGCAGCCATCACCTTCGATGATCCGTCCCACCATGGCCGCGATCTTCGCCCGTCCGCGCCCGACCCGCCAACCCGAAATCTGCGCAATCTGCGGCTTTGCTCTTTCGCAACGGCTTTTGCGGCACTACGCATAGGCCATGACCCACACGTCCGACGCCCTCGCCCGCCGCAATGTCCGCGTTCTTGTCGCGGCGCAGGCGATCCTTGGCGCGCAGATGCCGATGATCTTCACCATCGCGGGCCTCGCCGGAACGACGCTCAGCCCGAACATCTGCTGGGCCACCCTGCCGATCACGATGGCGGTCGTCGGCTCGATGCTGACGGCCACGCCCGCTGTCGGCATTGATGCAGCGGCATGGCCGTCGCGCGGGCTTCGTCGTCGGCGCCATGGGAGGGCATGGTCGGCGCGATCTTCGGTGCCTGGGGCCTGATGACCGGCTCGTTCCTGCTGTTCCTGATCGGCTCGCTCTTCACCGGCATCTACATGTCGGCGCAAGGGTTCTACCGCTTCGCCGCCGCCGACACCGCCTCAGCCGAATTCCGCCCCAAGGCGATCTCCTGGGTCATGGCCGGGGGGCTTCTGTCGGCGGTGGTCGGCCCGCAACTGGTCAAGCTGACGGCCGAGGCGATGGTCGTGCCGTTCCTGGGCACCTATCTGGCGGTGATTGCGCTGAACCTTGCGGGCGTGTTCCTGTTCGCGTTCCTCGATATTCCCAAGCCTCCGCCGCCCGCCGAGGATGCCCCGGCGCGCCGCTCGCGCTGGCAGATGCTGCGCGAACCCCGCATCGCGGTGGCGGTCATCTGCGCGACCGTCTGCTATGCGCTGATGAACCTGGTGATGACCTCGTCGCCGCTGGCCGTCGTCGGCTGCGGCTTTCACACGGCGGACGCGGCAGACGTGGTGACGGCGCATGTGCTGGCGATGTATGCGCCCTCGTTCTTCACCGGCCATATCATCGCGCGCTTCGGGGCGGAACGGGTGGTGGGCGTCGGCCTTGCCATCCTGGCCGGCGCCGGGCGCGGTCGCGCTGAGCGGGGTCGAACTCGGGCATTTCTTCGTCGCGCTGATCCTGCTGGGCATCGGCTGGAACTTCGGCTTCATCGGCGCGACGACCATGCTGGCCGCCTCGCATGCGCCCCGAGGAGCGTGGCCGGATCCAGGGCATGAACGACCTGCTCGTGTTTGGCGGCGTGACGCTCGCCTCGCTCTCCTCGGGCGGGCTGATGAACTGCTCGGGCGGCACGGTCGCAGGACGGGCTGGAACCTGGTCAACCTTGCGATGCTGCCGTTCCTGATCCTGGCGGGAGGCGCGCTGATCTGGCTGGCCATGCGCCCGAAGGAGTTCCGCACCGGGTGACACGCCCGGCAATGGCGCTGTCTCTCAGTCCTGCCTTGGCGCTCACCAGCGGCCAGTCGCGGCGGCAAGGATGAGCCGTCCCTTCCGGGCGAACTCCGACAATCCCAGACGCCCTCGGCGACGCGCCCCGGCTCGGCAACCACCTGCGCCAGAATCGCTTGCGTCTGCCATCCCGCCAAGCAGGGCGGGCCGGACATCCGCGGCAACCTGCGAGCGCGCGGCCGCGCCCGCGACAGCCGCTCCAGCCCGCGTCGCGCCAGCGCCGCCACCGCCTCGGGCCGCCCGTCGACCAGCGGGATGCGGCCCCGCGCCTCAAGCTCGGGCACCGCCCGCAGGAACGCGGCCAGCCCCGCCGCCCAGCCCGCATCCCGCGCGACGGGCTCGGCCTCGGCGCGCGGCGCCAAGCGCGCGGCAGGCAGCCACATCAGCCCGCCGCCCGTATCCTCCAGATAGGCCGTCCAGCGCCGCCTGATCCTCGAACGGCTCGCGGTAGATGTCCCAGCGCCGCGCCGCGATCAGCCGGTCCATCACCGCCAGCGGCAGCCCCTGCCCGCGGACCACCTCGGCCAGCGGCCCCACCACCTCATGCGCGCGCGCCGGCCCGTCGCCGCGCAGCATCTCGACCGTATCGCGCCACCATTGCAGCCGCATCTCGGCGATCATCGGCTCCTGCGTGACCCAGGGCGCGCGCGCGACCTCCAGGTTGAAGGCATAGAGCGGGAACAGCCGCGCCCGCGCCGCGGCGGGCGCCGCCATCACCGCCAGCGAACCGGTCCGGATCGCCCCGTTCGACCAGCGCGGCGCAGGCGTCGATGCTCACGCGCCCACCGTGACCGGATGGCCCACGTCGCGGATCAGCTTCCAGACGATCGCATCCAGCAGCGCCTCGAAGCTGGCGTCGACGATGTTGGCGCGAGACCCCCACGGTCGACCAGCGCCGCCCCTGCCCGTCCTCGCTGTCGATGATGACGCGCGTCACCGCCTCGGTGCCGCCTTGCGTGATCCGCACCTTGAAATCGACCAGCTGCATGTCGTCGATCACCGCCTGATAGGGGCCAAGGTCCTTGGCCAGCGCCTTGGCCAGCGCGTTGACCGGGCCGCGGTCGGTGCCCGTGTTCGTCCATGCTCTCGCTGACCGACAGCATCTTGCGCTCGCCGATCTTCACCACCACCACCGCCTCGGACAGGCTGACCATGCCGGTCGTACTTGTTCTTCCGCCGCTCCACCGTCACCCGGTAGCGCTTGCACCTCGAAGAACTGCGGCAGCAGCCCCAGTTCGCGCCGCGCCACCAGCTCGAAGCTGGCCTGCGCGCCGTCATAGGCATAGCCCTGATCCTCGCGCTCCTTCACCATCTCGAGGATCGCGGCCAAGGCGCGGATCGCCCGGCGTCGACCTCGATCCCGGCCGCGCGCAGCCGCGCGCGCAGGTTCGACTGGCCCGCCTGGTTCGACATCGGGATGACGCGCGCGTTGCCGACCAGTCTCGGGCGGCATGTGCTCGTAGGTGCGTCGGGTCCTTCAGGATCGCGCTGGCATGCAGCCCCGCCTTGTGGGCAAAGGCCGAGGCGCCGACATAGGGCGCCGCCCGCAGCGGCACGCGGTTCAGGATGTCGTCCAGCATCCGGCTGACGCGCGTCAGGCCCGCCAGCGCCTCGCGGCGTGACGCCGGTCTCGAAGCCGGCTGGCATAGGGCTCCTTCAGCAGCAGCGTCGGGATCAGCGTCGTCAGGTTCGCATTGCCGCAGCGCTCGCCCAGCCCGTTCAGCGTGCCCTGGATCTGCCGCGCCCCCGCATCGACCGCCGCCAGCGAATTGGCCACCGCATTGCCGGTGTCGTCATGGCAATGGATGCCCAGCCGGTCGCCCGGGATGCCCGCCGCGATCACCTCGGCCGTGATCGCGCCCGACCTCGGCCGGCAGCGTGCCGCCGTTGGTGTCGCACAGCACGATCCAGCGCGCGCCCGCGTCCAGCGCGGCGCGC
This sequence comes from uncultured Alphaproteobacteria bacterium, assembly GCA_963736565.1. Taxonomy (GTDB): domain Bacteria; phylum Pseudomonadota; class Alphaproteobacteria; order Rhodobacterales; family Rhodobacteraceae; genus Aliitabrizicola. The sequence continues at coordinate 283,841 of CAVTOW010000003.1, read as the reverse complement.
AGGCAGGACAGCGCATAGTCCGGATTGGCCCGGTAGCCGTCGAAGAAATGCTCGGCATCGAACAGCGCCTCGCGCCCCTTGGCGACGACATGGGCGACGAGGCGCGCGATCGCCTCGAGGTTCTCGTCCAGCGTCACGCCAAGCGCCGTGCGTGACGTGGAACTCATGCGTCTTGCCGACCAGGCAGACCGCAGGCGTGCCGGCATCCAGCACCGCCGCCAGCACATCGTCATTCTCGGCCGAGCGCCCGACCCGCTTGGTCATGCCGAAGGCGGTCATCGTGGCGCGGGTCGGCGGCGCGGCGGCGAAGAAGTCGCTGTCGGTCGGGTTCGCCCCCGGCCAGCCGCCCTCGATATAATCCACCCCGAGCGCATCGAGCGCGACGCGCGATCTGCCGCTTCTCGGCGGTGGAGAACTGCACGCCCTGCGTCTGCTGCCCGTCGCGCAGCGTGGTGTCGAAGAGGTAGAGGCGCTCGCGTCATCAGCCGCAGCGCCCCCAGATCTCGTTCGCCAGGATCATCGAAGTCCGGCACCAGCCTCCGAGGTCGCACCCCGTGCCTTGCGACATCCGCACCTCGAGCCTCCGGCCGCGTCGAGCGCGACCTTCGTAGCGCATCTGACCCGCGACGAAGTCGCTCTGGCGAGCTTCGCGCAGCTTCTCGCGCAAGGCGCTGCCAACGTCTGCCGGCGATGCGCGCCTGACAGATCAAACTGCCAGCTGCGGCTCGATCACCCAGTCTTCACGTCGAGCGTCAGCGCCAGCGCTCGCGAGCAGGCCGAGCCGAACTCCAGCAGTCATGCGACGTGCCGATCATGCGCAAGCGCTCGCTGCGAATCAGCTTCGCTGATCGCCTCTTCGGCGCAGTCGCATGCAGCTCGCGTGATCGCGCCCGCCGTGTTCAGATCGTCGGCCAAGCGCCTCGACAATCGTCGCGCGTCTCGCCGATGTCCGGCGGTCTCGACGCCCTCGCGTCAGCGTCGCGCCAGTGCCGCAAGCGTTGCCTCGGCCTGCCGCGGCCTTCTCCGCCGTCCAGTCCATCGGCTTGCGAGTAATGCGTCCCGAGATAGACGAACCGGATCACCTCGCCCGGCACGCCCTGATCCAGCAAATCCCGCACCGTGAAGAAGTTGCCGAGCGATTTGGACATCTTCTTGCCCTCGACCTGCAGCATCTCGTTGTGCATCCAGACGTGGGCGAAGTCCGCCTGCGGGATGGGCGCAGCGGACTTTGGGCGATCTCGTTCTCGTGGTGCGGGAATTGCAGGTCGATGCCCGCCGCCGTGGATGTCGAAGCTCTCGCCCAGCAATTCATGCGCCATGGCCGAGCATTCGATGTGCCAGCCGGGCCGCCCGCGGCCCCAGGGGCTGTCCCAGCCCGGCTGCGCGGCGTCCGACGGCTTCCACAGCACGAAATCCATCGGGTCGTGCTTGAAGGGCGCCACCTCGACCCGCGCGCCGGCGATCATGTCGTCGACCGACCGGCCCGACAGCGCGCCGTAGTCCGTGTAGGACGCGCACGTCGAACAGCACATGCCCCTCGGCCGCATAGGCGTGGCCCTTGCGCGATCAGCCCCTCGATCATCGCCGATCATCGCGCCGATGTACTCGGTCGCGCGCGGCTCGAGCGTCGGGCGCAGCGCGCCGAGCGCGTCCATGTCGGCGTGATACCAGCCGATCGTCTCGTCGGTGATCGTCGCGGATCGGGCGGCCCGGTCTCGGCGGCCTTGCGCGTTGATCTTGTCGTCGACGTCGGTGAAGTTGCGCACATAGGTCACATGATCCGCGCCATAGACATGGCGCAGCAGGCGGAACAGCACGTCGAACACCACCACCGGGCGGGCGTTGCCGAGATGGGCGCGGTCATAGACCGTGGGGCCGCAGACATACATCCGCACATTGGCCGGATCGATCGGGGCGAAGTCCTCCTTCCCGCGGGTCTTGGTGTTGTGAAGCCTGATCGTCGTCATGGTCCGTCCCCTTGCGCAGATGCGCTTCCCGTGGCGGGCGTAGGCACCTTCGTTCATGTTGGAAACAGAAGACCGGCCCGCCTGACTGATGTCAGCGGGTAATGCAGCAATGCAGATGATTGCCTTGGTCGTCATGCGCGCCTTTTAGCGCAGGCGGCCCGCGCCGCCAAGCGCGATCTGGGGCAGCTCAGTTGCCCATCCGGCTGAAGGACCGCCGCGCGTCCGGACCCGCCCCCAGCCAGCCCGCGATGGTGGCGCGCAGATGGGCGATGATCTGCGATTTCTGGGTCTGTCCCTGCCTGCGCGCCTCGACCATCGCCGCACCGGACAGGGCGGGCAGCGCCGCCTCGATGGCCTCGGGACCGGCAAGCACCTGCCCGTCGCGGCATCGACGACCTGGATCGTGAAGTCGATGTTGTGAACCCCTGCGTTCGAGAAACGGCGCTCGGCCTCGAAGGTCAGCGCATGGAAACGCGAGACGGTGATGTCGAGGATCACGGGGCGCGCTCCGCGCAGAGCGCTTGCACCCTGTCGGGCCGCCGTCTCGACGATCGCCGCCACCTGTGCGCGGCGGTCGCCCTCGGGGTCCTCGCGCCACACGATGTCGGCCTTGGGGAGGAGGGTCTTCGCCTCGCTGACACTCAGCGTGGCGGGCACGGCGACCCGCACATCCGATACGCGCCAGCCGCGCGAGACCTCGGCAGGGACGCCGGTGGAATAGAATGTCCGGAAGGTGCTGGTGCAGCCGCTCGCCGCCAACATCGCGGCGCCAAGCAGTAGCGTCGCCGCACGTCTGGTCACGATCATCCCACGTCCCCCGAATCCGCCGGTTCAGCTCTTCGATACCGTGGCAAGCGGATCAACGCATCCCGGCAGCTCCGGAAGTGGAAAGATTTGTGACAGCGTGTTGCGCAGGCGGCCAGACGCACTGGCCGCCGACTTTATCAAGTTCCGGTCGTTGGGTCAGAACCGGTAGGCGACACGCGCCTTGATCGTGGTCGCGTCAAGGTCGATGCCGGTATCGTCGAAATCGTCGAACTGGTGGGCCAGGATTTCGCCACCGATCAGCCAGTTCTCGGCCACGGCATAGTCCATGCCGACGCCGCCGAAATAACCCCAGTCGCTGAAGTCGGTTCCCGCGACGCTTGCGTCGGCATAGGCGGCACCGGCGGTCGCATAGAGAAAGACCTGACCGAGGTCGGCACCGGCCTGAAGCTTGATCCGGGCAACCGAGTTGAGCGAACCGAGGTCTTCGCCAAGGTCGATGTCGGCGGTATCCCAGTCACCCTCGATGCCGCCCACCCAGGTGCCGAAGTCATAGCGATAGCCGCCGAACACGCCACCCAGAATGCCGTCCCCGTTCAGGACATCGCCCGAACTGCCGAGGTCGCCGTATCCCAGGGCAAGACCGCCATAGGCTCCGGTCCAGTCACCATTCGGACGGGTCTCGACGACCACCGGTGCCATCACGACGGGTTCCGCCACGGGGGTCGCCATGCCCCCGGCCAGCGCCGCAGCGGGGGTAAGGGCAAGTGCGCTGAATGCTGCGATAGCAAGTTTCTGCATCATGTTCTCCTTTTTATCGGACCGGGCAAACACACCGATCCGCCGACAATTTTCGTCGGCGAAGGAAAAACGGATCACTCGCCTCAAGGTTCCGTGGGGAAATCCGCCGATCGCATCAGAACGGGAATGTTGCCAAGCGGCAACGATCAGGCCGTCGCCTTTTCCTCGAGTGCCAGCCATTCCGCTTCGGCGGCGGCAAGCGCGGCTTGGCGTTCGGCGACGGCATCGGAGGTCTTGCGGAACTTTGCGGGGTCGCGCGAGAAGAGCGTCGCATCCGACAGGACCTCGGACAGCCGGGCGATCTCGGCCTCGATCCGCGCAATCACGGCCGGAAGGTCATCGAGGCGTTTACGCTCGGTGAAAGAGAGGGGTGCGGCGGCAGGCTTCGACGCAACGGGCCGGGATTGCGGCTGCGCAGTCGGACTGGTGAACGGGCGCGCATCGCGTTCGGCGGCAGCGACCCCACGCTGCGCGGCATAGTCGGACCAGCCGCCGGGATAGGCGGTCGCGCGGCCACCGCCTTCCAGCGCAACCGTCGCGGTCGCCACACGGTCGATGAAATCGCGGTCGTGGCTGACCAGCAGCACGGTGCCGTCATAGTCGCCCAGGATGTCCTGAAGCAGATCGAGCGTCTCGACATCCAGATCGTTGGTCGGTTCGTCGAGGATCAGAAGGTTCGATTGCCGCGCCATGATCCGCGCCAGCAGGAGCCGCGCCTTCTCGCCGCCCGAGAGCGAACGGACGGGCGCGCGGGCCTGCGCCTCGCTGAACAGGAAATCCTTGAGATAGCCGATGACATGGCGCGGCACGCCACGCACCATGATCTGATCCGACTGGCCCGAGACACGCATCGCGGGATCGCCGGTCAGATTGTCCCAAAGGCTCGCATCGGGATCAAGCTGGGCGCGCGTCTGGTCGAACACCGCGATCTCCAGATTGGTGCCGAGCGTGACCGACCCGGCATCGGGCGTGACCTCGCCCGTCAGCATCTTCAGGAGCGTGGTCTTGCCGACGCCGTTCGGCCCCACGAACGCCACGCGATCGCCCCGCAGGACGCGCAGGTCGAAATCCTGGAGGATCTTCAGGTCGCCGAAGCGCTTCGCGATGCCCTTCGCCTCGATCACCCGCTTGCCCGATTGCTGGCCCGCCTCAAGCTCCAGCGCTGCGGCACCTTGGCGACGTATCTGGGCCGACCGTTCGTCGCGCAGCGCGGCAAGAGCGCGGACGCGGCCCTGGTTGCGCTTGCGCCGCGCGCTGATCCCCTCGACGGCCCACCGCGCTTCGGCCTTGATCTTGCGGTCGAGCTTGTGGCGCGCCTCGTCCTCTTCGGCCCAGATGGTTTCGCGCCAGTCCTCGAACCCCTCGAACCCCGCCTCGCGGCGGCGCACTTGCCCCCGGTCGATCCAGAGCGTGGCCTTGGACAGCGCGCGCAGGAACGCACGGTCGTGGCTGATAAGGACATAAGCCGTGCGGGTGTCGCGCAACTGCGCCTCAAGCCATTCGATCGCCTCGATGTCGAGATGGTTGGTCGGCTCGTCGAGCAGCATCAGTTCGGGCGCTTCGGCCAGAAGTTTGGCCAGCGCCGCGCGACGACGCTCGCCGCCCGAGGCCGAGGCAACCGGCGTTTCGGGACGGAACTTCAAACCCTCGGCGGCCATCGCGACCTTGTAGGTCTCGCCCTCGTCAAGACCGCTCGCCGCGTAGTCACCCAGGGTGGCAAAGCCCGACAGGTCGGGGTCCTGTTCCATGTATCCGACATGAATACCTGCGGGCACCACGCGCTCGCCCCGATCTGGCTCCACAAGCCCCGCCATCACCTTCATCAGGGTCGACTTGCCGGACCCGTTACGGCCGACGAGGGCAACCCGGTCGCCCGGCTGGACGACAAGGGAAAGGTCATCGAACACCGGATCGCCGCCAAATGTCAGCGAGATTCCGGAAAGCTGAAGAAGGGGTGCGCGTGCCATGGCGGGCAGCTAATGGCGCGGGCGCGAAAGGTCAACGCCCGCTTACGCCGCAGCAGCGCGCAAAAGGCGTGCCCGCGCCGGGGGAATGGCCCCGATCTCCAGTCCGGTAAAGACGTGCAGCGTGTTCAGGTCGCGGTCGACCACGGCATGGTCGCTGACCCAGCCACCCATCAGAAGGTATGTGCGCAGCAGCGGGGGCATGGCCTGCATCGCGCGCTTGGCATCGGGCCGAAAGCGCCGCAGCGCGCGGGCGAAGCGGAAGACGTCGGGCGCCTTGACGCGGGGCAACCAGCGCGGCGGCGCAAGGTGACGCTCTTTCAGCATCGCAAAGGCGTCGGCATAGGCGCCGGCCTCGGTGCCATGGAAGGACGAGCAGCCGAACAGCATCTCGACCCCTGTCTCGTCCACGAAACGCGTCATGGCGCCCCAGGCAACGCGCAGGATATCGGGGTCACGCCAGTCGGGATGGATGCAGAAGCGTCCCATCTCGACCATCGGCCCCTTGAAATCGGCGAGAGCGGCAAGGTTGTAATACTGCGCCGAGTAGCTCGCGCCGATCTCGGCACCGTTCGACAGCGGCAAGAGGCGGAAGCAGCACACCAGCGTGCCCGTGCGGGTTTCCTCGACCAGCACATGCTGGCATCGGTCGTCGAAGGCATCGGCATCGCGACCGGCATCCCGCGCGCCGCCCGCCGAAGCACCGCTGGACGCGATGAACGCGAGATACCGCAGTTCCTGGGCCCGCCTGAGATCGTCGGCGGAAGATGCGAGCCGCGCCGCATAGCGCCCCTTGCGAAGAGAAACCATCGGACCCTCCCGTCCGGCTTGCGGCTGGCCCTGCCGCCCCTACATTTCCTTGGAACCTCTAACATAGAGCAGGTAACGGCAAGACGAAGCCGAAACCGAATATGAAAAGGACAGGATGTGGAAAAGATCGAGAAGACCGATGCCGAATGGCGGGCGCAACTGTCGGACCTCGCCTACAAGGTGACGCGCAAGCACGGCACCGAACGGGCGTTCACGCATGACGATTTCCCGAAGTCGCCCGGCACCTATCGCTGCGTCTGCTGCGACGCGCCGCTCTTCGACCAGTCGACCAAGTTCGACAGCGGCACCGGCTGGCCCAGCTTCTTCGCCCCGCTTTCGGACGATGTGGTGGGCGAGACGGTCGATCGCAGTTTCTTCATGCGTCGGACCGAAGTTCATTGCGCCCGGTGCGACGCACATCTTGGGCACGTCTTCCCCGACGGCCCTGCCCCGACCGGCCTGCGCTACTGCATGAACGGTGTCGCGCTGACATTCGACGCAGCCGACGAGAAGTGACGCCGCGCGGCAGGTTCGCCTGCCGCGCCCATCACGGCCCTCCGGAAGAGCCGAGGAACTGGTCGGCGGAGAAGCGACCGAAGTTGCCCAGGAGCTGCCCGATGAAGGTGACGCCCTTGATGTTCGACTTGGTCACGCGCCGCGACAGGGTGACGACCTGACCGTCTTCCAACCCGAACCGCTCGACATTGCTGACCGTGCCGCTTTCGGCGAACGAGATTACGACGACCTGTCGGTCGATCTCGAGCGGCGGCTTTGGCCCGCGCGACCTGTAGCGGCTTTGCACGTAGAACCACTGGTCATCATTCAGCAGCCCCGATGCGCTTGGGCGACCGACGGACTCGGTCACCGTGTCACGCGTGTCCTTGCCGACGACGACCGCCGCAAGTTCTGCCTCGGTCGGCGCATAGCCGTGATCGCGATAGATCGGCTGGCAGGCGGCGGCCAGAAAGGCGAACCCGACCAGCAGAAGCCGGAGCGGCGCAGGGCACAGCCGTGCCAGGACCGTAGACCGGCTGATCGCGCTCGATGCCATGCTTCGCCTCCTGCCGCCTCTTGCCATGTCGGCTTCGGCCCCGTATCCGACGTTCAGTCCGGCTTACAGAAGGTCGCGGTCCGGTTCAAGAAAGGAACGCGCGACCGCGATGGTGCGAAAGGAGCAGCCATGCCCGATCCGCTTCCCGTCAGTCTTCCCCTTCGGACGGGCGGTCTTTCATCGAGAAAACCGACGCAATTCAATCTTGCGCCTGACGCTGCCGAACGCGGCGTGATCGCGGCGCTGGTCGGAGCAACGCATGTCGCGGGGCTTTCGTTCAAGGGTGCGGTCAAACCCGTCGGTCGCGCGGATTTTGTGCTGGAAGGCACGCTGCGGGCAAAGGTCACCCAAGCCTGCGTCGTCACGCTCGACCCGGTGGTCACCGAGATCGAACAGACCGTCACCCGGCGCTACCTGGCAGATTTCACCGAGCCGGAGGGCGACGAAGCCGAGATGCCCGAGGATGACACGACCGAGCCATTGGGCGACGTGATCGACCCTGCGGCCGTGATGGTCGAGGCCCTTGCACTGGCGCTGCCCGACTATCCGCGCGCACCGGGGGCCGAATTGGCGGAAACCGTCCATGCCGGGCCGGGCATCGCACCTTTGCGCGACAGCGATCTGCGGCCCTTCGCGGGCCTCGCCTCGCTGGCGCAGCGCCTGTCGAAAGGCGAGCCGGGGGACAGCGGGGACGATGAAGCCTGAGGCGCCCGTGCCGGGTTCAAGGGCGAGAAAAGGGCTTGCGCCCAAACAGAATCCCGCTATGTTCCGCGCCTCGTTACGGGATCGGGTCCGGGCTGCCAAGCGGTATGCGACTGCCTGACTTGTTTAGCAAAATCAGGGGCCTGTCCCCACTACCGAGGTTGAGACATGGCTGTCCCTCAGAACCGAGTCACCAAATCGCGGCGCAACATGCGTCGTGCCCATGACGCGCTGGTTGCGGGCAATCCCGCAGAATGCCCGAATTGCGGCGAACTGAAGCGCCCCCACCACGTCTGTGGCGCCTGCGGACACTACGACGCACGCGAAGTGGTTGCGCTGACCAAGGAAGTCGACCTGGACGAGGACGCGGCGTAAGCCGCTTCCCGCGCGCGCCTGAGCCATGGCGAACGGATCGTTAACTCCGGCGGCTGGCGAAAAGCGGATCGTCATTTCCATTGACGCAATGGGTGGAGACAGGGGGCCTGCGGCGGTTGTCGCAGGCATGTTGCATTCCGCCTCCAAGAACCCCGATGTGGCCTTCATCGTTCACGGCGACGAAGGTGAGCTTGCGCGTCTGATCGACCGGCGCAAGGGACTGGCGGGGCGCTGCGTGCTGCGCCACGCGCCGCGCGTCGTCACGATGAGCGACAAGCCCAGCCAGGTGATGCGCCACGGCGAGGGAACTTCGATGTGGTCCTGCATCGAAAGTGTCCGGCAGGGCGAGGCTACCGTTGCCGTCTCGTGCGGGAATACCGGCGCGCTCATGGCGTTGTCGATGATCCGCCTGCGCAAGCTGCCCGGCGTGAACCGTCCTGCAATAGCCTGCCTCTGGCCGTCGCGGAACCCGGGCGGATTCAACCTGATGCTGGATGTCGGCGCCGACATCCGGGCGGATGCCGAGGACCTGCTGCAATTCGCGACCATGGGTGCATCCTATGCCCGCAATGGCCTCCATCTGGAACGTCCGCGTGTCGGGCTGCTGAACGTCGGCACGGAAGAACACAAGGGTCGGGCGGAGCTGAAGCTTGCACATGACCAGATCGCCGCTGCGGCGGATACGGGCGATTTCGAATTCATCGGCTTCGTCGAAGGCGGCGACATACCCGGCGACCGCGTCGACGTGATCGTCACCGATGGCTTTACCGGGAACATCGCGCTCAAGACCGGTGAAGGCACGGCAAAGCTGATCTCCGATTTCCTCAAGGAGGCCTTCAACGCCACCTTCCTGTCCAAGATCGCGGCGCTGCTTGCGCTGACCTCGCTCAAGCGGCTTCAGAAGCGCATCGACCCCCGGCGGGTGAACGGCGGCGTCTTCCTGGGCCTGAACGGCACGGTCGTCAAATCGCACGGCTCGGCCGATGCGACAGGCGTGTCGGCAGCCATCAAACTGGCGTTTCAACTGGCGCAATCTGGCTTTCAGGAACGGCTTGCGGCGCGGGTTGCATCGGCTGGCCGCGCGGGGCAGGATGCCGCTTCGGATGGGGCCATGACCGGTAAGGCTGAATGACAATACGCGCCGTGGTTAGGGGCGTCGGGCACTATCTGCCCGACCGTGTGGTTCCGAACTCAGAATTCGAAGCGACGATCGAAACGACGGACGAATGGATCCGCTCGCGCTCGGGCATCGAGCGCCGCCACTTCGCGGCAGAAGGACAGACTGACATCCGATCTTGCGGCGCGGGCGGCGCGGGCGGCGCTGGCCGACGCAGGCCTGACGCCCGACGATATCGACGCGCTTGTTGTGGCGACATCGACACCTGACCTGACCTTCCCCTCCTGTGCGACGATGGTGCAGGCGGCGCTCGGAATGACGCGGGGCTTTGCCTTCGATCTGCAGGCCGTCTGCGCCGGTTTCGTGTTTGCGCTGTCGACGGCGCAGGGGATGATCGTTTCGGGCCAGGCCAACAGGGTCCTTGTGATCGGCGCCGAAACATTCTCGCGCCTGATGGACTGGACCGACCGGTCGACCTGTGTGCTGTTCGGCGACGGGGCGGGCGCGCTGGTTCTGGAGCGCGCCGACGGCAGCGGCGCCTCATCCGACCGTGGCATCCTGTCGTCGGACCTTCATTCGGACGGCCGCTTCAAGGACCTTCTTTTCGTCGATGGCGGGGTATCGACCGGCACGACGGGCCATCTGCGGATGCAGGGCAAGGAAGTCTTTCGTCATGCCGTGGAGAAACTGGCCGAAACAGCCCATGCCGCGCTCGACAAGGCGGCGCTTTCCCCCGCCGATGTCGACTGGATCGTTCCGCATCAGGCCAACCTGCGGATCATCACCGCGACCGCGCAGCGGATGCAGGTTCCGATGGACCGGGTGGTCGTGACGGTGCAGGACCATGGCAATACCTCGGCCGCGTCGATCCCGCTTGCGCTGTCGGTCGGGCGCGACCGGGGCCAGATCAAGCAGGGCGATCTGATCGTGACAGAGGCCATCGGCGGCGGCCTCGCCTGGGGATCGGTTGTCTTGCGCTGGTAGCGCATCTGAATAGCCCCGCTCAAGCTGTTGATATTGACTTGGGATTTCAAAGCGCCCAATCTGACCTGAAAACCGGGGGGTCGGAGATGAGTGAAAAGACTTTGACGCGGATGGATCTGAGCGAGGCCGTCTTTCGCGAAGTGGGTCTCAGCCGGAATGAATCCGCACAACTTGTCGAGTCCGTGCTGCAGCACATGTCGGATTCGCTGGTGGCGGGCGAGACGGTAAAGATATCGTCCTTTGGTACATTCTCGGTCCGCGACAAGTCGGCCCGTGTCGGGCGCAATCCGAAGACCGGAGACGAAGTGCCGATCAGCCCCCGCAGGGTTCTGACCTTCAGGCCATCGCATCTGATGAAGGATCGTGTCGCAGCCGGCACCAAACGCTAAGGGACGCGAGAGGCATGGAAAAATCGCGCGACGCCTTCCGCACCATCAGCGAAGTCGCGGACCTGCTCGATACCCCTGCCCACGTCCTTCGCTTCTGGGAAAGCCGCTTCCCACAGGTTCGCCCCGTCAAGCGCGCCGGGGGGCGGCGATACTACCGGCCTACCGACGTCGCGTTGCTCTCGGGTATCAAGCGCCTCTTGCACAGCGACGGGCTGACGATCCGCGGGGTTCAGAAAGTCCTGCGCGAGCAGGGTATCCGTCATGTCATGGCGATGGCCGATACAGCCATGATTCCCGACGCGCCCGCCGCAGGCGAGATCGCGCCAGAGCCTCAGGTAGAAGCCCCTGCCCCGCCCAAGGCGGACGTGCTGGTGCTTGGCACCCCGCGCGTCGCGACACCCGCGGCGGATCTTCCGCTCTGGACTGCCCCCGCCGCCCCCGAGGCAAGCGAAGAAACGCCCGAGGCGGATGACATCGTCTGGCTGCCCTCCCTGCTGCGTCGCCTGACCGCGGAACTTGCAACGCCGCGACGCGCAGAACTGGCCTCGGTCGCGCGGCGGATCGAGGCGCTTCGGGCCAGGATGGCCGCGCATCCCGGCGCCGACTGGCCGCTGATCCGGCGCATGTTCTTTCCCGCTTGCCCCGGCCCGGAATATCGGTATGTATCCGCCTCGTCGGGCCGTAGCGCAGCCTGGTTAGCGCGTCCGTCTGGGGGGCGGAAGGTCGCGAGTTCGAATCTCGCCGGCCCGACCAACATGAAGCCGCCCGTGCCCCACCGGCGCGGGCGGCTTCATCTTTCAGGACGGACATTGGCATGACAGACGGCGTGCTTCCCTCGCAGACCCTGCGCCGGATGATCGCGACCGGCGCCATCGGCGCCACGACCGAGATCGGTGCCGGACAGATCCAGCCGGCAAGCCTCGATCTGCGGTTGGGCACCGTTGCCTATCGCGTCCGGGCGTCCTTCCTGACGGGAAGCAACCGCAAGGTGCTGGACCGGATCGACGAATTCCGCATGCATCAGGTGGACCTGACGTCTGGCGCGGTGCTTGAGAAGGGGTGCGTCTATGTCGTGCCCCTGATGGAGCATCTGAACCTTCCCGCGTCCGTTTCGGCTGTCGCGAATGCGAAAAGCTCGACGGGTCGGCTCGATCTGCTGACCCGGACGATCACAGACGGCGGGGTGGAATTCGACCGCATTCCGGCGGGATACGCCGGCCCGCTCTTTGCCGAAATATGCCCACGCAGCTTCTCCGTCCTCGTCCGTCCCGGCATGCGGCTCAACCAGATCAGGTTCCGCAGCGGTCACGCTGCCCTGTCGGACGCGGAACTCGCGGCCCTTCACCAGCGCGATCCGCTCGTGGACGGCCGACCCGGTGATCTCGGAGGGACTAGGCTTCTCGGTCGACCTGCGGCCCGCCGAGGGCGACCTGCTCGGCTATCGCGCCAAGCCGCATACCGGGTTGATCGACCTTGACCGCATCGCCGCCTACGATCCCGCCGAATACTGGGAGGAAGTCCGTTCGCGCGAAGGCCGCATCATCCTCGACCCGGGTGCGTTCTATATCCTCGTCAGCCGCGAGGCGGTGACGATCCCGCCGGACCACGCCGCCGAGATGGCACCCTACATGGCCGTCGCGGGCGAGTTCCGGGTGCATTACGCTGGCTTCTTCGACCCGGGTTTCGGCCACCGCAGCGCAAACGGAACCGGGTCTCGCGGCGTGCTCGAGGTGCGGTGCCACGAAGCGCCGTTTGTTCTGGAGCATGCGCAGGTCGTGGGGCGACTGGTCTATGAGCGGATGGCCGAAGTGCCTGACACGCTTTACGGCGCGGGGCTTCAATCAAACTACCAGGGCCAGGGGCTGAAGCTGTCGAAGCACTTCCGCTGAGCTTTAGTCCTCGAAAAGCTCCGACTGGCCGGTCACCGCCGCTTCGTCCTCGTCGTCGCCGGGCATCGATAGGCCCGGCGGGGGGCGGCTGTCCAGAAGACCTGCCTGGCGCAGTTCTTTCAGCCCCGGCAAGTCGCGGGCCGATTCCAGACCGAAATGATCGAGGAACGCTTCGGTGACGACGAAGGTGACAGGCCGCCCGGGTGTCATCCGGCGGCGACCGAACCGGATCCAGTCGAGTTCCAGAAGCTGGTCGATGGTGCCGCGGCTGACGGCGACCCCACGGATTTCCTCGATCTCGGCACGGGTGACGGGCTGATGATAGGCCACGATTGCCAGCGTCTCGATGGCCGCGCGCGACAGCTTGCGCTGCTCGACGGTTTCCTTCTGCATCAGATAGCCAAGATCCGCAGCGGTGCGGAACGCATAGGCGTCACCCACCCGCACAAGCTGCACGCCCCTGCCCTCGTAGCGGCGGCGCAGATAGGCCAGCGCCTCGGCTGCATCGCAGCCATGGGGAAGACGCGCCGTCAGATCGGCAAGGGTCAGGGGTTCGGCGGTCGCAAACAGGATCGCCTCCACCATCCGTTCCTGCTCGGCAATGGGCGGCGCGTCGAACAGGCTTTTCTCGTCCGGTTCGATCACGCATCCCTCCGGCGGATCTGGATCGGGGCAAAGGTTTCGCCCTGACGCAACTCGATCTGGCCGCGCTTGGCAAGTTCCAGAACGGCTGCAAAATGCGCCGCCGTGGCCGAGCGACGGCGTTGGGGGTTCGTCTCCCATCCGTCGGGCAGATAGCTCGACAGATCGGTCCAGTCGCCCGCATAGCCGATCAAGCCCCGCATCCGGTCAAGCGCCGCCTCCATCGTGAAGACGTGGTGGCGATCCATGACGAAGGGCCGGAACTCGTCGCGCGTCCGGGTCCGGGCATAGGCCTGCATCAGGTCAAGCAGCGTTGCGCTGTAGCGGATCTTTCGCGTCCGGGTAACATCTTCGGGGATGCCGCGCGCGAAGAAGTCACGTCCCTTCTGGTCACGCGCCATAAGGCGGGCAGCGACATCGCGCATCGCTTGCAGTCGCTCGAGCTGGAAGGCGAGATGGGCTGCGAGGTCTTCGGCACTCGGGCCTTCGTCTGTCGGATCGGGCGGCAAGAGCAGACGCGACTTCAGGTAGGCGAGCCATGCCGCCATCACCAGATAGTCCGCGGCAAGTTCGATCCGCAAAGCCTTCGCCTGGTTCACGAAAACCAGATACTGCTCGGCAAGTTGCAGGACCGATATACGGCGAAGGTCGACCTTCTGGGTGCGCGACAGCACCAGAAGCAGGTCAAGCGGTCCCTCGAAGCCATCGACATCCACGATCAGCGCTTCGGCCGCGACCCTCGCCTCGACGGACGCGGCTTCCTCCCACGCATCAGGCACGGACATGCTCCGCCATCAGCGCAGCCAACTCCGCATCGATTGCAGTCAGATCAGCGGCGTCCGGCAACCGACGCCAGGTCAACGCCGCTTCGGCGCGCGTGGCCTGCTCAGGAGCGAGCCGCCCTGCGGCGGCAGCCACCGCCTCCATCTCGTCAGGCTTGCCGTTGCAATGCAGAACGACATCGCAACCCGCCGCGCGGGCACGCGTCGCCCGCTCGGCCAGCGTGCCGTCCAGCGCCTGCATCGAAAGGTCATCGGTCATCAGCAGACCGCCAAACCCGATCTGTTCCCGGATCACGCGAACCATGGTCGGGGAACAGGTTGCAGGCGAAGCGTCGTCGAACGCCGAAAACACGATATGCGCGGTCATCGCGAGGGGCAGGTCCGCCAATCCCCGGAACGCCGCAAAATCGGACGCCGCGAGCACATCGGCGGGTTCCGCAACCCGAGGCAACTCGTGATGGGTGTCGAGCGAGGCGCGACCATGCCCCGGCATGTGCTTCACGACGGGCAGGACGCCCCCGTCCAGAAGGCCTTGCGCAACTTCACGCCCGATCTTGACAACCGTCGCCACATCATTGGCGTAGCATCGGTTTTTCAGAAAGGGGTGGGTCTGATCGGTGGCCACATCAAGCGTCGGTGCGCAGTTTCCGTCGATCCCCACCGCGCGAAGCTCTGCCGCGATGAGGCGCGAGCGAAGGCGCATCGCACGGGGGGCATCCGCGCCAGTCAAGGTGACCATGTCCAGCGGCGGAAGCCATTCGCGCCAGTGCGGCGCCCGCAGACGCTGGACGCGACCGCCCTCCTGATCGACGAAGATCGGGGCGTCGCGCCCGACGGAGTCGCGCAAGTCTGCCGTCAGGCGGCGAAGCTGCTCGGGCGTCTCCACATTCCGGGCGAACAGGATGAACCCCCACGGGTCCGCCTCGCGATAGAAGGCGCGTTCGGATGGGTTCAAATCAGGGCCGAGACAGCCGAAGATGCAGGCCCCGGACGCCATCATGGACGGTGGGTGACCGGGATACAGGTCGCGTTCTCGGCCAGCAGGGCCGAACAGAAACGACGGGCATCCGCCTCATCTTCGAACCCGAGCGCACGCAGGCGCACGAAGCTCCGGCCGCCGCTCTGCGCTTCCTGAAGCACAAGCGCCTTGGGCGCGATCAGGTCACCGAAACGCTGCTGAAGCGAAGCCCATTCCGCACGCGCGCCCGCTTCGTCATCGAAAGCACCAAGTTGCACCATCCGGGTTCCAGTGGTCAGCGACGCCACGTCGACCTCGCCGCCCGCAGAAACCTCTTCCGTGGTGAGCGAGGCGGGAACAATCACTTCCGCCGTGCCGTCGCCTTCGGGGCGGCGCGCTGGACGGGGCGACTTCTGCAAGGCACCGGGCGGAGCGGGTTCCAGCGCGGTAAGATCTTCAGGCGCAGCGCCGAGTGCCTCGGCCAGCGCATCATCCACCGAGGTTTCAAGCGCGTCTTCCACGGGCGCGGCGGCGATAGCGTCAGGGGCGAGCGCCGCAGTTTCGACCGGAGGCGCCGCGAGCGGGGTTTCCGTCAACTCACCCGGCGCAAGCGGAGGCAATCCGGGGTCGACAAGCGCAGCGGTGGACACAGTCGACGCGGGCGCGGCCACCGCCAGCGAGGCGAGCGTCGTCGTCTCAGGGGCAGCGGCGGGGGCCGAGGCGACAGCTAGCGCCGCGGCGGGAACATCCTCGTCCATCAGGTCGATCGGACGCGGGCGCCAGCACCATTTGTTCGGGCAGCGGGGCGGCGGCACCCTCGGCGGCAACATCGTTCACCGACAATCCGGTATGCGCGACAATCTCGCCGCCCGGTTCCTGCGGGGCGACGCGCATCGGACCCTCGAGCGCGCGGACCACCGGAATACCCGTCACATCGCGCACGGCCAGTTTATAGCCCCACACGCCCACGCCCAGCACGAGCGCGACCGACGTCACTGCCCCTGCCACGTTCACGAACCATTGCATCCGCGCCGCCTGCGACGAAGGTGCAAAGCCCTCGAAATCCCTGTCGTCCACGATTGCCATGCTCTGCCCCACTGGCCCGGCCTGTGGATGCCGGGCTTGTCTTGCCTGTTCACTCAGACCGGGGCGCCGTTGAACTCAGCGCATTTCCTCGACCGGAGTGACGCCAAGAATACCAAGACCAGCAGAAATGACAACGCCCACGGCCCGCGCAAGGGCGATTTTCGCCTGAGATGTGGCGGGATTGTCCTGAATGAAGCGCAGATTTGGGTCGTCATTGCCCCGGTTCCACAACCCGTGGAAGTCCGAGGCCAGTTCGTAGAGGTAGAAGGCCACACGATGGGGCTCGTTGTTGCGCGCGGCGATTTCGACCAGGCGGGGCCATTCGGCGATCTTGCGCGCCATCGTCAGCTCTGCCTCATGGTCGAGCAGCGCCAGGTCTGATGTCGCCAGCATGGCGTCGTCGCAGGCAATGCCCGCCTCACGCGCCTTGCGCAGCACCGAGTTCACACGGGCGTTGGCATACTGCACATAGAAGACCGGGTTGTCCTTGGACTGTTCCAGCACCTTGTCGAAATCGAAATCGAGCGCCGCATCGTTCTTGCGCGTCAGCATGACGAAGCGCGTCACGTCGGGCCCCGCCTGTTCGACCACGTCGCGCAGCGTCACGAAGGTTCCGGCGCGCTTGCTCATCTTGAACGGCTCGCCGTTCTTCCACAGCTTCACCAGCTGGATCAGCTTGATGTCCAGCGGCACGCGGCCGTTCGGAGAGGGCGGCGACAGCGGCCTTCATGCGCTTGACATAGCCGCCGTGATCCGCACCGAAAATGTCGATCAGCGCATCGAAGCCGCGGCTGCACCTTGTCATAGTGATAGGCGATGTCCGGGGCGAAATAGGTCCAGCTTCCGTCGGACTTCTTCACCGGGCGGTCGACATCATCGCCATAGGCCGTGCTGCGGAACAGGGTCTGCACGCGCGGCTCCCAGTCTTCGGGCTCCTTGCCCTTCGGCGGTTCCAGCGTGCCTTCATAGATCAGGCCCATGCCGCGAAGGGTCTCGATGGCCTCTTCGATCTTGCCCGTGCCGTAGAGTGCCTTTTCCGACGAATAGACATCCATGCTGACGCCAAGAAGCGCCAGGTCGGCGCGGATCATCTCCATCATCCGCTTCGTGGCAAAGTTGCGCACCGTGACCAGCCATTCGGATTCCGGCTTGTCGA
This sequence comes from uncultured Alphaproteobacteria bacterium, assembly GCA_963736565.1. GTDB lineage: Bacteria > Pseudomonadota > Alphaproteobacteria > Rhodobacterales > Rhodobacteraceae > Aliitabrizicola. Next base: position 266,403 of record CAVTOW010000003.1, on the reverse strand, counting down.
GCAGCGCCGTGCCATAGGTCTCCTTCAGCGCCTCGCCCACCGGGATCAGGTAGTCGCCGGGGTAAAGACCCTCGCGGATTTCGGGCTCCAGGCCATTCGCCTCGCGGTAGCGCTCATAGGCCGAGCGGGCCAGCACATCGACCTGTGCGCCGCCGTCGTTGATGTAATACTCGCGCGTCACGTCGAACCCGGTGAAGGCCAGAAGGCGCGCCAGCGCATCGCCAAAGACCGCGCCGCGGACATGGCCCACATGCATCGGACCCGTGGGGTTGGCCGAGACGAATTCGACATTCACCCGCGCGCCCTGCCCCAGCGTCGAGCGCCCGAAAGCGGTCCCCTCGCTCAGCGCAGCCTTCACGACGCCCTGCCACACCGACGGGCGACAGGCGCAGGTTGAGAAAGCCCGGACCGGCGACTTCGGCCATCGCAACGCGCGCATCCTTGCGCAGCCGCGCCGCGAGCAGATCGGCAATCGCCCTGGGCGACAGGCCCGCCGGCTTGGCCAGCACCATCGCGGCATTCGTCGCCATGTCGCCATGGGCCGCATCGCGCGGCGGTTCCACCGCCACCTGCGAGAAATCGAGACCTGCCGGCAGTTCGCCCGCAACGGTCATCTCGGAAAGGGCATCGACCACGAGCGCCCGGATATCGGCAAAGAGGTTCATTTTCGGTCCTGTCTGTTGCCCCAGCCTCTGCCAGAGGGCTGCGGTCGCGTCAATCGCGGCGGCGTCAGCCGCAAAGACGTTGATGTTCCTGCAAGGCGAAGCGGTCGGTCATGCCCGCCACGTAATCGGCCACGATCCGCGCCAGCGCGGTCTCGTCCGGCGCGCGCGGCGATGTCGGACTGCCATTCGGCGGGCAGCAGGTCGGGCTGCGCCAGGAACAGCGGGAACAGGTCGTTCACCACCTGCGTCACCTTCGCCCGCTCCTTCATCACCGACGGCGCGCGGTACATGCGGTGGAACAGGAAAGACCGGATCGCCTTCAGTTCCTGATACAGCGGCTTCGAAAAGCGGATCACCGTCGCTCCCATGTCGCGGATATCCTCGACCGATCTCGGCTGGGCCGCGTCCAGGCGGTTCTGCGCCACCGCGATCACATCCTCGACCATGCGCCCGAAGACGCGGCGCAGCGCCTCGTGGCGGCGGCGCATCGGATCGAGGCCGGGATAGAGTCGCGTCCACCTCGGCGAAGGCGGGGCCGGTGACCGGCAGGTCCATCAGGTCGTCTTCGGTGAACAGGCCCGAGCGCAGCCCGTCATGCAGGTCGTGGTGCGAATAGGCCACGTCGTCGGCGATCGCCGCCACCTGCGCCTCGGCGCGGCATAGGTGTGCAAGCTCCAGATCCCATTGCGCGTTCGCCTCGGCCAGCGCGTAGGGCAGCGGCGGCGCGGCACGGGGCCGTTGTGCTTGGCGATCCCTTCCAGCGTTTCCCATGTCAGGTTCAGCCCGTCGAACTCGGCATAGTGCCGTTCCAGCCGCGTCACGATCCGCAACGCCTGCGCGTTGTGGTCGAACCCGCCATAGGGCGCCATCAGCGCCTCCAGCGCATCCTCGCCGGTATGGCCGAAGGGCGGTATGGCCCAGGTCATGGGCCAGCGCGATCGCCTCGGCCAGGTCGGTGTTCAGGCCCAGCACGCCCGGCGATGGTGCGCGCGACCTGCGCCACCTCGATCGTATGGGTCAGGCGCGTGCGGTAATAGTCGCCCTCATGCTCGACGAAGACCTGCGTCTTGTGCTTCAGCCGGCGGAAGGCCGAGGAATGGATGATCCGGTCGCGGTCGCGCTGGAAGGGCGAGCGGAAGGTGCTCATCCGCTCGGCGTGCAGGCGGCCGCGGCTGGCATCGGGCTGGCAGGCATAGGGGGCGAGCATGGGCGGCCTTGGCTTGTGAAGCGTCCGAACCGAGCCTATATTGAAAAGGCGACGGAAATTGACACGGGGAAATCCGATGCTCACGCTGACCCTGCCCCCCAAGGTGACCGACCGCGCCTTGCCCGGCTGGCCGAGATTGCGGCGTCCACCGGCGATGCACGGGCGCTGCGGGTGGCGGTCGAAGGTGGCGGCTGCTCGGGCTTTCAGTATGACATCAAGCTGGATGACCCGCTGCCCGACGATCTGGTGCTGGAAAAGGACGGCGTGAAGGTCCTGGTCGATGCGGTCTCCCTGCCCTTCCTCGAGAACGCCGTGATCGATTTCTCCGACGAGCTGATCGGCGCGCGCTTCGTGGTGCAGAACCCCAACGCAACGTCGTCCTGCGGCTGCGGGACAAGCTTCTCGGTCTGAGCCGGATCACCGGCATCGCGCGCCCCGCGTCGCGGCCTGCAGGGACAGCGCGCGCTCGGTTGCTGCTTTCGCGGCTGGACCCCTTCGCGTCCCCCCCCTAGAACGGGGACAGCAGGAGGCCGAAATGAAGATCGCCACATTCAACATCAACGGAATAAAGGCGCGGATCGAGACGGTGCCGCTCTGGCTTCAGGCGAGCAAGCCTGACGTGGCCGTGCTGCAGGAGATCAAGTCGGTCGACGAAGGGTTCCCCCGCGAAATATTCGAGGACCTCGGCTACCGGGTCGAAACCCACGGGCAGAAGGGCTTCAACGGCGTCGCGATCCTGTCGAAGCTGCCACTGGAGGACGTGACGCGCGGTTTGCCGGGCGACGACGTCGGACGAACAGGCGCGCTGGATCGAGGCGACGGTGATCGGGCACGCGCGCGGTCCGGGTCTGCGGCCTCTACCTGCCCAACGGGAACCCCGCGCCGGGGCCGAAATACGACTACAAGCTCGCGTGGATGGAGCGGCTGCGCGCTGCGCGCGCTCGACCTTCTGGCAACCGAGGAGCCGGTCGTGCTGTTGGGCGACTACAACGTCATCCCGCAGGCCGAGGATGCGGCCAAGCCTGCGGCCTGGGTGACGGATGCGCTGTTCCTGCCGGAAAGCCGGGCGGCGTTCCGGCGCCTTCTGAACCTCGGCTTCACCGATGCGCTGCTCGCCCGCAACCCGAACCCCGGCTACACCTTCTGGGACTATCAGGCGGGCGCGTGGGAGCGCAACAACGGCATCCGCATCGACCATGTGCTGCTCAGCCCGCAGGCGGCGGACCTCCTCGACGACGCGGGCATCGAGAAGAGCCTGCGCGGCGGCGAGAAACCCTCGGACCACGTGCCGGTCTGGGTGGAACTGGCCGCGTGACAGGGGGCTGACCCTGGAGCCTAGGGCAACCCACGCCGGAGAAAAACGCTCAATCCGTCAAGTGCGGGCGGCGGCCGAATAGCAGCAGATCTCGAAACTCCGCCTTAATTCGATGGCGCTCGGACGTCTAGAATTAGGTTTTCGAGGTCAGCGCGGTCATTCGAGAATGGAGCACCCTTCCCCATACCAAAGTTGAACCAATGATTTCCCGGCACCACCGAGTCGATGGTTCCATTCTTGCTGGTTTCACTGGACCTGCTGCCATGAACCACTCTAGTTCTAGACGGCGCCGACCTCTTCCAGAATTTTTTGAACCTCCTTCCATGTCAGTGTCAAAGCCAACGAAACTCAGACATTCATAACGGTTGCAAACACACTCGATGGCAATCAACATGAGCGCGACCTGACGCACATCAGGAATTCCAAACGGTCTGCACCTCCTGGGCCGTCCGTCATAGAATAGACCTGAATCACTGCACACAACGCACTTTCAAGGCCATTGAATTCAAAGCAAGACAACCGACATACTGGTCAATAGCAACTTATGCCGATGATGTTGGTCCTTTGAGTAACCGTAGAATTCTCGATGCATATCCTTGCCTGCCTTCTCCACGTTCCGTCCAGCCCCACGGCAACAAACTCGATCACGGTGTTTCCACGCCCCCGCGATGCTCAAGGATCGCGCCGATGTTCAACTCCACCCAGTCGGTCAGCTCGCGCACCTTTTCGGCGGCCCCCTGCCCCAGAGGCGTCAGGGCATATTCGACATGCGGCGGCACCACGTCGAAGGCATGACGCCGCACAAGCCCGTCTCCTTCAAGTTGCTGAAGCGTCTGCGCCAGCATCCGCTCGCTGACCCCGCCGATGCTGCGGCGAAGCTGGCTGAACCGCTGCGTTCCGCTTTCCAGCGCGATCAGCACCAAGACCCCCCACCGGCTGGTGAGGTGGTTCAGCACCAGACGCGAGGGGCAGTCGCAGGCCATCACATCGCCGCGCTGGCGCGCCTCTGCCAGCAGGCTTGGCGGCGGCGCTCGGTGCAGGGGACCGTCCATGACACTTACCTTTCCGTGCGTACTTCCGTTTCGTAAGTATGTCGCTATCTGTGCACCGTCAACATTGGCTTGAAGGAGCACACCACATGACAATCGGGATCACGGGGGCCACCGGTCAGCTTGGCCGCCTTGCCGTCGAGGCATTGAAATCGCGCGTCCCTGCGAGCGAAATCGTCGCACTGGTCCGCGACCCGGCAAAGGCCGCGGACCTTGGCGTCGCGGCGCGGGCGTTCGACTACATTGCGCCGGACATAGCGGCGCTGGACGGGGTCGATGTGCTTGTCCTGATCTCGTCCAGCAGCTTCGATGACCGGGCCGGACAACACCGCAGGGTGATCGAGGCCGCCAGGGCGGCTGGCGTCAAACGGATCGTCTATACCGGCATCCTGAAAGGCGCGGCGTCGCCGATGCTGCTGTCGAAGGATCACATCGAGACCGAAGCGGCGCTGCGCGCCTCGGGCGTGCCGCATACCGTGTTGCGGAACGGCTGGTACATCGAGAACAAGACCGGATCGCTTGGCGGCGCAATCGCTGCGGGCGCGCTCATCGGCTCATCCGGCGAGGGCAGGTTCTCGGCCGCCGCGCGGCAGGATTTTGCGGAAGCGATCGCCGTGGTCGCGACAGAGGACGGGCATGTCGGCAAGGCTTACGAGCTGGCCGGGGATACGGCCTTCACGATGAAGGAGCTTGCCGCAGAAGTCTCGCGCCAGACCGGGAAAACCATCGGATACAATGACCTGCCTCTCGATGTCTATGCAGGCATCCTTGTCGGCTTCGGCCTGCCGGAGGGCTTCGCTCATGTCCTCGCGGAGTTGGACGTGCAGGCGGCGGGTGGCGCGCTTTACGACGACAGCCATACGCTGTCGCGCCTGATCGGCCGACCGACCACGCCGTTGGCGGAAATGGTGCGACAAGCACTCGCCTGAACGCAGGGGCGACGGGGCTTCGGCCCCGTCACTTCAGCGACTGCGGATGGGTGATGCCGACAGAGCTGTCGTCGGCATGCCGGTATGTCGTTATGGACCCATCGGCAAGACCGGCTGCAACTGTGGGCCAGTTTTCATTCGCCGCAGGGATGCGCCATTCCCTGTCGGCGAGAAACGTATCGCGCACCGAAGCGTCCCAGTTCAGATAAAGCGCACCATCCAGTACCGACCAGCCATCGACGAAATCAACCTCGGCGCTGTAGCCTTCCGACACGGCGTAGCTGCACCACCCGTTGTTTCGCGGCGCGTAGCGTGCCGGATCGGCGCTGAACAGGGCCGCATTGTCGGGCGAGGCGAACAGCCAGCGCGCGCCCTGGTATTCAACGGCATTGGCCGGGTCCCCCTGCGCGGGTGCGCCTTCGGTGAAATAGGCGACGACATCGAACCCGTCCATCGCCAGGCCGTCAGGCGTGGTGTTCAATGGCGCGGTCTGCGCGGCTGCGCTGCCGGCAGCAAGGCAGAAGGCTGTGGCGCGGACGAGGGTTGGAACGGAAGGCATGGCACGGCTCCACATTGCGGGTCGCGTCCAGTGTGGCTCTTGCCGCCAGGCTGGTCTTGGCGAAAAGCCCGGATCGCCCGACCGCTCAGACGGTCACGTCGTGACGGTAGAGCCAGTCGAACCGTTTAAGCGGCGCGTCAGGCGCAAGATGCCCGCCGAGGCGCAGTGCGGCATGGGCCGCGTCACGCCACGGGCTGTGCAGGTGGTAGGCGCGCGCATTGCGGCTGCTCGCCTCGACGATCCGGGCGCAGCGGGCAGCACGCGCCTGCTGGTAGGCGCCAAAGGCGGCCTGCGGCTCGTCATGTGTCGCGAGGCAGTGTGCAAGCACCCAGGCATCCTCGAGCGCCATGTTCGCGCCCTGTGCCAGAAAGGGCAGCGTCGGGTGCGCCGCGTCACCCAGGATCACGCAGCGCCCGCCATGCCAGTTCCGCGCGACCGGGTGCCGGAACAGCCCCCAGAGATGCACGTCCTCGACCTCTTCCAGCCAACCGCGCACGCGGGGGGCGAAGCCCTGGAAGGCGATGCGCAACTCCATGGGGTCGGCGCGGATCGACCACCCCTCCTCGGCCCAACGGCTGCGCTCTTCGACCGCGACGATGTTGCGCCGAGTCCCTCGCCTCAGGGGGTAGGTCACAAGATGGCGGCCCGGCCCCATATGCACCTCGGCTACGGCGGGTTCCCCTGGAGTGGCGGCCAGCAGAGCCCGCCAGGCGACCTGCCCGGTAAAGACGGGCTTGGCGACCCCGTTCAACGCCGAACGGACAACCGAATGCAGGCCATCTGCCGCGATCAGAATGTCGGCGTCGATCCGGTCGCCCTGCGACATCGTCAGCCTGGGGCGCGCCCCTGAAAGATCGACCTCCTCGACCCGTTGCAGCAGCCGCAGGTCCACGCCCGCCTCGATGGCGCCGTCAAGCAGAAGCGCGATCAGGTCGGCGCGGTGCAGATAGCGATAGTCCCGTCCGCGCAGATCGAGCCGAAGAACCTTGTCACCGGTCGGGCCATCGATCAGCGTGACGGCCTCGGCCGCCGTTCCTGCGGCATCAAGCGCGGCACCGAGGCCAAGCGCGCGAAGGACAACCGCCCCGTTGGGCGAAATCTGGATGCCCGCCCCGACCTCGCGGATCGCATCGGCCTGTTCCAGCACCGTCACCGCCGCCCCGCGCATCGCCAGCGCACGCGCCACCGCAAGGCCCGCTATGCCCGCGCCAAGGATCGTCACGGATTGGCCGATCAGGCTCATGTTCCCCGTCCAATGAAAAAGGCGCCGCAGGTCGTAGCCCCGGCGCCTCCGTTCCGTTTCGCGCGAGCCTCGCTCACTCGTCGCGGTGGACGCGCTCGCGGCGTTCGTGCTTTTCCTGCGCTTCAAGCGTCATCGTGGCAATCGGACGGGCATCAAGGCGGCGCAGCGAGATGGGTTCGCCCGACACTTCGCAATAGCCGTATTCCCCGTTCTCGATCCGCCGCAGCGCAGCGTCGATCTTGGAGACCAGCTTGCGCTGGCGGTCGCGCGTCCGCAGTTCCAGCGCGCGGTCGGTTTCCTCGGAGGCACGGTCTGCGATGTCCGGCACGTTGCGTCCCGAATCCTGAAGCGATTCGACCGTCTCGGCGCTCTGCTCCATCAGTTCATGCTTCCAGTTGAGCAGCTTGCGGCGGAAATATTCCAGCTGCCGCTCGTTCATGAACGGCTCGTCCTCGGCCGGTCGGTAGTCGTCGGGAAGAAAGATTTCGGCCTTCATCACTGCGCTCTCCTGCAGACCGGATGGCCTTGAAATACTGTTCAGTGTCATCCGGCACCCCTTCGCGCGACGCCATAGCGCAAGGGCGTGGGATTGTCACTAGGGCATGGCGCGGGTTGCGGCGAAATGGGGCGGGCGGTAGGGTGGGAAAGGCCCGTCTTTCGGCGTCGTTTGGCAACCCACGGTGGACAATGCGTTTTTCCTCTACCGACAGTTATATCGTCCCGCCCGACCTCGCCGTTGCCGTCAACGCCGCCGTGGCGCTGGAGCGCCCCCTTCTGGTGAAGGGGGAACCGGGAACGGGCAAGACGGAACTGGCGCGTCAGGTCGCAGCCTCCCTTGGCCTGCCGATCCTTGAATGGCACGTGAAAAGCACGACCAAGGCGCAGCAGGGCCTTTACGAATATGATGCCGTCAGCCGGTTGCGCGACAGCCAGCTGGGTGACACCCGGGTCAATGACGTGGCCAACTACATCCGCCGCGGCAAGCTGTGGCAGGCCTTCACCGCGCCCACCCGCGTCGTGTTGCTGATCGACGAGATCGACAAGGCCGACATCGAGTTTCCCAACGACCTGTTGCAGGAGTTGGACCGCATGGAATTCTTCGTCTACGAGACAGGCGAGACTGTGCGGGCGCAGCATCGGCCCGTGGTCATCATCACCTCGAACAACGAAAAGGAACTGCCGGACGCCTTCCTTCGGCGCTGTTTCTTCCACTTCATCCGCTTCCCGGATGCCGAGACGATGAAGCGCATCGTCGAGGTCCATTTCCCCGGCATCAAGGAGGCGCTTCTCACGACCGCGCTCACGCAGTTCTACGAATTGCGCGAGACGCCGGGACTGAAGAAGAAACCCTCGACCAGCGAGGTTCTGGACTGGCTGAAACTGATCCTTGCCGAAGATCTGGCCCCCGAGGACCTGCGGCGCGAGGGCAAGAACGCCCTGCCCAAGCTGCACGGCGCGCTTCTGAAGACCGAGCAGGACCTGCACCTGTTCGAGCGGCTTGCCTTCATGGCGCGTGCGGGTCGCTGAACGCGGTCGCGGGATTGACTTGGCTTGGCCTGAGGCCCGACATGGGGTGGAGTTTGCATTGCCGGTGCGACGCGACTCGGTCGTTGCCGGGATGATGCCATGAACGAAACCCTGACCCTTCGCGCGATCACCCCTGCCGACGAGGCGGAATGGCGGCGGCTCTGGACGGGATACCTTGCCTACTACGAAACGGTGCTGCCCGACGAAGTCTATGCCGTGACCTTCGCCCGCCTTCTGGCGCAGGCGCCGGGCGGGTTCAGGGGCTTGCTGGCATGGCTGGGCGGACGGCCTGTCGGGCTGGTGCATTTCGTCTTTCACCCGAGTTCCTGGGTCATGGGGGATGTCTGCTATCTGCAGGATCTCTACGCCGACCCGGATGTGCGCGGCGAAGGGGTCGGGCGCGCGTTGATCGAGGCTGTCTATGCGGCAGCAGACGCAAACGGCACGCCGCAGGTCTACTGGTTCACGCAAGACTTCAATGCGACGGCGCGGCGGCTCTATGACCGGGTGGGCGTGGGCACCCCTTTCATCCGCTACAACCGTCGGGCGGGCGAGACGGGGGCACCTGGCCCGGGCGTGACGATCCGCCCCGTGGCGGCGGCGGACGAGACGGCGTGGCGCAACCTGTGGCAGGGCTATCTCACGTTCTACGAGGCTGAATTGCCCGAAGCGGTGACAGCCGCGACCTTTGCCCGGATCACCTCGGACGATCCGCAGACGATGCGGGGCCTTTTGCTGGAGGTCGACGGTCAGGTTGCGGGTCTTGTCCACTATGTCCATCACGCGACCTGCTGGAAGGTTGAGAAGGTGACCTATCTTCAGGATCTGTTCGTCAGCCCCGGCATCCGGGGGCGGCATCTGGGCCGGGCCCTGATCGGCGCGGTCTATGACCGGGCCGATGCCGCGGGCGCGCCGGCCGTCTACTGGCTCACCCAGCATTTCAACACCGTCGCCCGCAGGCTCTATGACCGGATCGGCGTGCTGACCCCGTTCATCGAATATGACAGGCCGGCATGATGCGCTGGTTTGCCCCGCTTGCCTGCGCCGTCCTTCTCGCCGCCTGTTCCGGTGCCCCGACCGAGGTTCCCGAGCGTCGGGTGGTGACGGTCGCCTCGGTCCCGGTGATGAACAGCTTCCCGCCAACCGAAGCACGCCGCCCGACCCGCAGCAATGCGGCCATCGCCCGTGACATTCTGGCGCTGGAGTTCCAGATGGAAAGCGGGCGCGACCTGCCCACGCTCACCCGGTTCGAGGGACCGATCACGATTGCCCTGACAGGCGACGTGCCTGCCATCGCGCCTCTGGAACTTGCCCGCGTGATCGGTCGGTTCCGGGCCGAGGCGGGGCTCGATGTGACGGCCGTTCCCCGAGGCCCGGCGTCGATCACCATCGAATTCCTGCCGCGAAAGCGGCTGCAATCGCTGGTGCCGCAGGCGGCCTGCTTCGTGGTGCCGCGGGTGTCGAGCTGGGCGCAATACCGCGCGTCGCGCCGCACGGATCGGGTGGACTGGACGACGCTGGAGAAGCGCGAGAAAGTCGCGATCTTCGTGCCGTCCGATACCTCGCCGCAGGAGATCCGCGATTGCCTGCACGAGGAACTGGCGCAGGCGATGGGACCGCTGAACGACCTCTACGAGCTGTCGGATTCCGTCTTCAACGACGACAACTTTCATACCGTGCTCACCGGCTTCGACATGCTGGCGCTGCGTGTCCACTATGCGCCCGACCTTGCCAACGGCATGACGCGCGGCCGAAGTCGCGGCGCGCTTGCCCGCCTTGCTGGCAGCAGCTCAATCCCGGGGGCGAATTTCCGGGACGGAGCCTGACCGACCCGACCCCGCGCGAATGGATCACGGCGATCGAGACCGCGCTCGGACCGCGCGCGACTGCGGTCGAGAGACGCGTAGCGGCGCAGCGGGCGCTCGAGATCGCTCAGTCCTCCGGCTGGCGGGATGCGCGGATGGGGTTCAGCTGGTTCGCCCTCGGACGGCTTGCGATGGCGGATGAGCTTGACCTTGCGGTGATCGCCCTTGCCGAAGCTGCCCAAGTCTATCGGACCCTGCCCGATGCCGGCATTCACCTGGCCCATATCGACATGCAGATGGCGGCCTTTGCGCTGGCATCGGGCCAGACCGACGAAGCGCTCAGGCTGGTGCGCCGCGCCAAACCCGAAGTGATCAGGGCCGAAAACGCCGCCCTGCTCGCCAGCCTTCTGATGATCGAGGCCGAAGCGCTGGACGCGCAGGGTTTCACGGACGAGGCGCGGGCCGTACGGCTCGACAGTGTGGGCTGGGCGCTATATGGCTTCGGCGCCGAGGCCGAGGTGCAGGCGCGGCTGACCGAGATCTCGGTCCTGTCGCCGCTTCAGGGCGGCTGAACAGCGCCTGCCCCGCGGGGTCGGGCGAACGGAAAGGCGGATCGGATGGTCATTCTCGCGGCGCTGGTGTTCGGCGCGCTGATGGGATGGGGCGTGGCGAAGCGGCGGGGCGGGCGCGGCATCGACATGGCGCAATACGCCGCGGGCTATGCGATCGCCTGGGGGATCGTCGGCGTCTTCGTGACGATCCTGATCGACCGGCTGGTCTGACCCCGATGTTCGCGCCCTTCTTCGCGGCGCTGAGACGGACCGGCGTGCCGGTATCGCTGCGGGAATACCTGGCCTTTCTCGAAGGAATGGCGGCGGGTCTTGTGACCTATGACACCGAGGGGTTCTACTACCTCGCCCGCACAGCGATGGTGAAGGACGAACGCCACCTCGACCGCTTCGACCGCGCCTTTGCCGAGGCTTTCGCCGGGCTCGAGGCGATCACGCCCGAACAGGTCCTGGAGGCGGTGGACCTGCCGCGCGACTGGCTGGAGAAGCTGGCGGAACAGCATCTGAGCGCCGAAGAACGGGCCGCTATCGAGGCGATGGGTGGGTTCGACGCCCTCATGGACACGCTGCGCAAGCGGCTGGAGGAGCAGAAAGGCCGACATCAGGGCGGATCGAAATGGATCGGAACCGCCGGAACAAGCCCGTTCGGCGCCCATGGCTACAACCCCGAGGGCGTGCGGATCGGGCAGGACCAAAGCCGCCACCAGCGCGCGGTCAAGGTCTGGGACCGGCGCGAATTCCGCAACCTCGACGACACGGTGGAACTGGGCACCCGCAACATCAAGGTGGCGCTGCGGCGCCTGCGCAAATGGGCGCGCGACGGGGCGGCGGACGAACTGGACCTCGACGGCACGATCCGCGCCACGGCCGAGCATGGCTGGCTGGACGTTCAGGTGCGCCCCGAGCGACGCAATGCGGTGAAGGTGCTTCTGTTTCTCGACGTGGGCGGGTCGATGGACCCCTATGTCAAGGTGGTGGAAGAGCTGTTCAGTGCCGCGCGGTCGGAGTTCAAGCACCTGAAGGTGTTCTACTTTCACAACTGCCTCTACGAAGGCGTCTGGACCGACAACGCGCCGCCGCTGGACCGAGCAGACCCCGACCTGGGACGTGCTGCGGACCTATGGCCATGACTATCGATGCATTTTCGTGGGCGATGCCTCGATGAGTCCCTACGAGATTCTGCATCCGGGCGGCGCGAACGAGCACTGGAACGACGAGTCCGGGCAGGTCTGGCTCGAGAGGGCGCGGGCGCAATGGCCGCAGAACCTCTGGATCAACCCGGTGGCCGAACGGTTCTGGGACCATTCCCACTCGATCCGGCTGGTCCGGGGCATCTTCGAGAACAGGATGGTGCCGATGACGCTCGACGGGATTGCGCGCGGCGTGCGGGAACTGTCACGATGAGCGGACGGCGGGCCTTGGTGGCAGCTTTCATTCTGGCGCTCGCGCTGGCGGGGGCCTTCGCGGGCCATGCGGTCTGGGTCGCAACGCAGGTGGCGGGTGAGCCGCCGCTGGTCGAAGACTGGATGACGCCGGGACTTGTCATGCGAACCTACGGCATCGCGCCTGAGGCGCTGGCCGATGCGCTGAGGATTGCGCCGGGCAGCGCCAAGGGCGAGACCCTGGCCGAAATCGCAAAGGCGCAAGGGGTTTCGGTCGACGAGATCCTCGGGCGTGTGCAGGCGGCGATCGAGGCGGCAGCGCCGTGATCGAGACGTTCTATGCGCTGGTCCCGCAATATGGCGGCTGGATCCTGTTCGTCGTCACCTTCCTGTCCTGTCTCGCGATTCCCTTTCCGGCCTCGCTGGTGATGCTGGCGGCCGGGGCCTTTGTCGCATCCGGCGACCTGTCTGGCGTGGCCGTCGTCGCAGGGGCGATGGGCGGTGCGGTTCTGGGCGACCAGTTGGGCTATCTCGCGGGACGTGCGGGTGGGCGGTGGCTGATTGCGCGCCTGTCGCGGCGTCCGGCTGCGGCTGCCTGGCTGGCGCGGGCCGAAGCGCGGATGGATGCTGGCGCGGGCCGTACCGTTTTCCTGAGCCGCTGGCTGGCAAGCGCGCTCGGTCCCTATGTGAACATCGCCGCCGGGGCCGCGCGGGTAGAGTGGAGACGCTTCACGGTTGCGGCTGTTCTGGGCGAGGCGGTCTGGGTCGCACTTTATGTCGGACTGGGTTTTCTGTTCTCGTCACGGGTGGAAGCGATCGGTGCCACGCTGCCCAGTGTACTGGCGGCGGTTGCTGCGGCGGCCGTGGCGCTGATGCTGGGACGCGCCCTGTCGCGGCGACGGTCGGCTTGATCGCCGCGCAGAGCCGCGCGATGGTGGCGTGGCAGGAGAATGTCGATGAGCGACACCACCGAACACCATCCCGTGCAGCGCGTGGCCTTTGTGGTGACGCTGGTCGCGGGGCTTGGCTTTGCGGCCCATGCGGGCTGGAGGATCGCGCAAGGTCATGAGACGGCGCGGGTCGAGGACTGGATGAGCGCGCGTCATGTGGCGCATACCTTCGGCCTGTCGGCCGATACCCTCGTGCCGCTGGTCGGCGGAGCAGCGGGCGACCCCCTGCCCTACGGTCCGCTGCGCGACCTTGCCGCGGCGCAAGGCAAGCCGTCGGCGGCCCTCGTGGCCGAGGTGCAGGCCCAGGTCGACGCGCTTTCGGACGGTCCCTGATGGAACACCTGATCCACGAGGCCTATGCTCTGATCCCGCGCCACGGTCCATCGGTGCTGTTTGTCGCAGCACTTCTGTCCTGCGCGGGTGCACCGATCCCGACTTCGGCCATGATGATGGCGGCGGGGGCGTTCATCGCTGCAGGCGACATGGGACTGTGGAGCACGGCGGCGGTAACGCTGCTCGGGGCGCTGATCGGCGATCAGATCGGCTACCTTGCGGGCCGCTATGGCGGCGCGTCCCTCTGGGACCGCTTCCGCCGAAGGCCGAAGCTGGCCCCGACGATGGATCGGGCACAGGCCGAACTGTCGCGCCGTGCCTTTGTCGCGGTGCTGCTCAGCCGCTTTCCCCTGTCGGCACTGGGGCCGTGGATCAACCTTGCCGCCGGGGCGACCCGGGTGGACTGGCGCCGGTTCTCGCTCGGCGTCATGGTCGGCGATGCGATCTGGGTCGGGGTCTACCTGGTGGGGGGATATTTCTTTGCCGATCGCGTCAAGGCGATGGGGGTGACGATGACCTCGGCGCTGCTTGCGCTTGCGCTGCTGACGGTCGCCGCACTCCTGGGGCGCAGGCTTTGGGCGCGGCGAAATGCCTGAGGGGATTGCAGTGGGGTGCAGGCGCGCCATATTCGCCCCATGCTGAAGTTCCTGCCCCTTCTGTTGATGATCGCCTATGGCTTCGCCATGTACCGCTTTTCGGTCTGGCGGACGCTCAAGACGCTCGACGCCCAGTCCCGTCCTCTGGACGAGCCGGGCATCGTCAAGCTGACCGACCGGATGGCAGCGGCGCTGGATCTGCCAGCCATCAAGGTGCACATCTTCGATGTCGACCCTGTCAACGGACTTGCCGCACCGGACGGGAGGATCTTCCTGACGCGCGGCTTCGTGCAGAAGTATCGCGCGGGCGTCGTCAGCGCGGAAGAGATGGCAAGCGTCATCGCGCATGAACTGGGCCATGTGGCGCTCGGGCATTCGCGGCGGCGGATGATCGACTTCACCGGCCAGAATGCGGTGATGATGGTGCTGGCGACGTTCCTGTCGCGCCTGATCCCGGGATTTGGCGTGTTCATCGCACAGGCGATCACCCGGGCGCTGGCCGCGCATCTGTCGCGCGGCGACGAGCACGAGGCCGATGCCTATGCCTCGGCCCTGCTGGTGAAGGCGGGCATCGGGACCGAACCGCAGAAGTCGCTGTTCCGCAAGCTGGGGGCGCTGACCGGATCAGGTGCATCCGGCGTGCCTGCCTGGCTGATGAGCCACCCGTCGACCGACGAGCGCATCCGCGCGATCGAGGCGCGCGAGGCGCGCTGGCTTCAGACCGAATAGCGGCGCGCGGATGGTGAGGTCCGTGGGGGTTTCACACCCCCACACCCCCGTGGGATATTTGTGAACAGAAAATGAAAGAGCGGATCAGGCAGCGAGAGCCTTGGCCAGTCGCGGCAATTGCGCGCGTTTCAGAAGGGCGCGCAGCGGTTGCGGTTGGCCCGAGAGCCGCTCGGCTTCTGCGCGGACGGGGTTGATGGCGGCCGCGACAACTTCGGGATTGTGGGACCAGAGTTCCCACAGGAAGCCGTCCGGGTCGCGCCGGACAATGTGTTCTTCGGCCAGGATGTGTCGGGGAAAATCCGCGGCGTTGAACGTCAGGATGGTATCTGCCTGCGCTGCGATGGCGGTGGCCAGCACATGGGTGTCATTCGCATCGGGCAGCACGAGGCGCGCCTCGATGTCGGGCCTTGCAGGGACGCAGCCGCGCGGAAAGGCGGCGCGGAGCAAGCGCGATCTCGCCCCGCGCCTGCGCCTCGGCGACGGGGCCGAGCTTGCGGGTGGCGCGTGCCCATTCTTCGCAGAATGCGGTCGGACCAGAGCGGCGTGTAGAGGCCCGTGCGCGCCACGGAAAGCAACACCTCGCGCAGCACCGTCGGATAAAGCACGCAGGCGTCGAGGACGACCTTCATCCGTCGAGGCGGAAGAACAGCGCCTTGAGATAGCCCGACTCGGCCAGTTGCGGCAGCATCGGATGGTCCGGCCCGGCGAAGCCTGTATGCAGCAACTGCGCGCGCCTGCCCCCCCGTCCGATCCCCCGCCCGCAGGCATTGCGGAACGACGCAAGGTCGGCCGCGTGCGAGCACGAGCACAGAACAAGGTAACCGCCCGGCGACACCAGCGGCGCGGACAGCCGGGCGAGCCGCTCGTAGGCGCGCAAGCCTGCTTCGAGCGCCGGTTTCGATGGGGCGAAGGCCGGAGGATCGCAGATCACCAGATCGAAGCGGGCATTGTCGGCGACGAGAGTTTCCAGCACGTCGAAGGCATCGCCCTGCCGCGTTGCGAAGCGGTCTGCAAACCCGCTTTCCGCAGCGCCCTGATCGGCCAAGGCCAGCGCAGGAGCCGAGGCATCGACGGCCAGCACACTCGTCGCGCCACCGGCGAGCGCGGCAAGGCCGAAGCCTCCGACATGGGTGAAGACATCGAGCACGCGCGCGCCCACGGCGAGGCGCTGCGCGAAGGCATGGTTGGGACGCTGGTCGTAGAAGATGCCGGTCTTCTGCCCGCCCAGCAGGTCCGCCATGTAGGTCGCACCGTTCATCGGAACGGTCACCGGACCGGTAAGGCTGCCTCGCAACAGCGTCGTTTCCTCTGCCAGCCCTTCCAGCACGCGCGACCGGCCCGTTCCGTTCTTGACGATCGTCGTGACGCCCGTCAGACGACCGAGAGCCTCGGCAAGACTGTCGAGATGCACCTCGGCCCAGGCCGCGTTGGGCTGGATCACCGCAACGTCGCCAAACCGGTCGATGACGATGCCGGGCAGAGCATCAGCCTCGGCATGGACGAGCCGGTAGAACGGCGCATCGAACAACCGCTCGCGCAGGGCCAGCGCCGTGGCAAGGCGGCGCTCGAACCAGGCGCTGTCGATCTGCGCCTCGGGATCGCGGTCGAGCATCCGCGCGATGATCTTCGATTTCGTATTGACGGTGACAAGCCCCAAGGGACGCCGCTCGCCATCCTCCAGCACCGCAAGCGCGCCGGGCTCCAGTCCTTGTGTGCGCCGGTCCGTGACCAGTTCGTCGGCGTAGACCCAGGGAAACCCGTGACGAATGGCGCGGGCCTCGGATTTGGGCTTCAGGCGGACGACGGGGCGGGAGGGTGTGTCAGAGAAGGTCATGGCCCCCTCTACCGCGTTCGGATGCCGTTAGGAAGGGACGAGGCCAGCAGGGGGCGGCATGGTGAGTTCGCGCTGGATGACCTGGGACAGCCGCTCGACAATCACGACACGCTGCGTCCGCCCCATCTGTTCTTCGGCAAGCGCACGGGCACCGCCGCTGGCCTTCACATCCGCCACGACGGTGCGGGGTCCGTCGAGGATGGCGCCAGTTTCAGCATCGCGGACGGTCATCTCGAAATGGATCGCATGGTTGCCGCCGACAGTGTAGCGCGCCTTTTCCGTCAGCGCATGAAACCGCGTCAGCACGATTTCCACCGTGACCCGGGGCCCCTGCTTCATGTCGATGGTGCCCGCGCGCAGCCCGTCGGAAAGGATCGAGGCGACCTGCGCATATCGATTGCCCGGCGGTTCTCCCCGCCAGACGATGTCGGCGAGCGGAAGGTAGCTGTTCGCCTCGGAAACCTTGAGGCTGTGCGGCACGGTGATATCTACCGCCTCGACAGTGTAAATCGGCGCTACGCTACGCGCACCGGACGTGGCAAGCGTCAACTCGTCAACTCCTTGCCCGCGCGACACAGGAGAAGCAGCACCACAGGCCGACAACATCGCGGCGAGCATGAGAGCCAAGATAGCCGGGCGTGATGACAAGGCGTTCGTTCCGCAGGTTTCACTTCCGCATGCATTGGATGACGAGTTGGGCAGAATTTTGGTCAAATTTTGCGAACACATGCGATTATCCGTCGAAACGCATCAATCGCCGGACCTTTCGCGCGAGGTGACCGTTCCATTTCGAGAGGAACGTCTTGCAGGACGCGCGGGTTGTTAGCGCTAACAACATCTGCTAGACAGAAGCAGCCAGCCAGCCGAGGAGCCTGCCGATGACGCTCAACCCGACGATCGCCCGTGTGACGGACCGTATCCGCGCGCGCTCGACCGACATACGCGGCACCTATCTGGACCGGATGGCGCGGGCCGTCGCCCAAGGCCCGGCCCGTGCGCATCTGGCCTGCGGAAACCAGGCACACGCCTACGCAGCCATGGGCGAAGACAAGACGGCGCTTGCCGCCGACCGTGCCCCGAACATCGGTATCGTCACGGCCTACAACGACATGCTCTCGGCGCATCAGCCGTTCGAGGCCTATCCGGGTCAGATCCGGCTGGCCGCACGGCGGGCCGGCGCCACCGCGCAGGTTGCGGGGGGCGTCCCGGCGATGTGCGACGGGGTCACGCAAGGCCAGCCCGGGATGGAATTGTCGCTGTTCTCGCGCGATGTCATCGCCCTGGCGGCCGGGGTGGCGATGAGCCACAACTGCTTCGACGCGGCGCTCTATCTCGGCGTCTGCGACAAGATCGTTCCGGGCCTCATCATGGCGGCGGCGACGTTCGGGCATGTTCCCTCGGTCTTCGTGCCCGCCGGACCGATGACGAGCGGCCTGCCGAACGACGAAAAGTCCAAGGTGCGAAATGCCTATGCCGAAGGGCATGTCGGGCGCGACGCGCTGATGGCAGCCGAGATGGCGAGCTATCACGGGCCGGGCACCTGCACCTTCTACGGCACCGCGAACACCAACCAGATGCTGATGGAGTTCATGGGCCTGCACCTTCCCGGTGCGAGTTTCGTCAATCCCGGCACGCCCCTGCGCGAGGCGCTGACGGATGCTGCGGTGGAAAAAGCCGCCTCGATCACGGCGCTTGGCAACGATTTCCGGCCGGTGGGCGAAATTCTGGACGAGCGGGCGTTCGTGAACGGGATCGTCGGGCTGATGGCGACGGGCGGGTCGACGAACCTCGTGCTGCATCTGCCGGCGATGGCGCGGGCGGCGGGCATCCTTCTGGACCTTGAGGACTTTGCCGAGATTTCCGACGTGGTCCCGCTGATGGCCAAGGTCTATCCGAACGGGCTGGCCGACGTGAACCACTTCCATGCTGCGGGCGGGCTTGGCTACATGATTGGTGAGTTGATGGCCGCAGGGCTTCTGCATGCCGACGCCAAGACGATCGTCGGTCGACGGGCTGGAGCTTTACCGACAGGAGCCGAAGCTGATCGACGGCAAGCTGACCTGGGTCGACGGCGCCGCAAGACACGCTGAACGACCGTATCCTGCGCCCGGCCACCGACCCCTTCCAGCCGGTCGGCGGCTTGAAGCAACTGACGGGCAATCTGGGGCGGGGGGTCATCAAGGTTTCGGCGGTCGCGCCGGAGCGCCACGTGGTCGAGGCGCCGGTGCGCATCTTCCATGACCAGGACTCGGTGAAACGGGCGTTCAAGGCGGGCGAGTTCACCTCGGACACCATCGTGGTTGTGCGGTTTCAGGGCCCGCGGGCGAACGGCATGCCCGAATTGCATTCGCTGACCCCGACCCTTTCCGTGTTGCAGGATCGGGGACTGAAGGTGGCGCTCGTGACCGACGGGCGCATGTCGGGCGCATCGGGCAAAGTTCCAGCGGCGATCCATGTCTGGCCCGAAGCCGCGATGGGCGGGCCGCTGGCGCGGTTGCGCGACGGCGATATTGTGCGCCTCGATGCGGTGGCGGGGACGCTGACGGCACTGGTTACCGATTTCGAGAAACGAGAGGCGGTGGTGGCCGACCTCAGCGCCAACGAGTTCGGAACGGGGCGCGAATTGTTCGCGGCCTTCCGTCAACATGCGGGCCTTGCCACGGACGGCGCAGCGCTGGTTGTGTGACTTCGGCGCGAAGAACCACGGCCTGCGGGCCCAAGATGAGGAATTGCCAATGACCCCCGCCGAGCAGAGCCGCGCCGCCGCCGAGATATGCCGACTGGCGCCCGTGATCCCGGTTCTGGTGATCGAGGACGTCGCCCACGGGCGTCCGCTCGCCGAGGCGCTGGTTGCGGGCGGCCTGCCCGCCCTGGAAGTCACGCTGCGCACCAAGGCCGCGCTGGATGTCATCCGGGCGATGGCCGAAGTTCCGGGTGGCGTTGTCGGCGCGGGAACGCTGCTGACGCCCGCCGATGTGAAGGCGGCCAAGGCGGCGGGGGCGAAGTTCGGCGTCTCGCCAGGGGCAACGGACCGCCTGATCGCGGCCTGCGAGGAGGAAGAGCTGCCGCTGCTTGCCGGGGCTGCGACCTCGACCGAAGTGATGATCCTTCTGGAGAAGGGCTACACGATCCAGAAGTTCTTTCCGGCGGAAGCGAATGGCGGGGCGCCCGCGCTCAAGGCGATCGGCCAGCCTATCCCGCAGGTGACGTTCTGCCCGACGGGCGGTGTCAGCCTGAAGAACGCCCATGACTACCTGTCGTTGCCCAATGTGATCTGTGTCGGCGGTAGCTGGGTCGCGCCGAAAGAGGCGATGCAAAGGGGTGATTGGGCCGCAATCACTGCGCTTGCTTCCGAGGCCGCCCGGCTGCGATAGGACGGACCGGTACCGCAGAACGCCTTGCCTTCCGGCCCGCAATTCTCAGCGCAAGGGTTTCAACCCGGCACTCGGGCGGCGCGCCCGCCGCGGCGGCGCGGCGGGGGCGCCTCGATCAGCCCCTCGCGCAGCACCGCGCCCATCGGGTGGTCCGGGTCGGCGCGGTCGTAGGCATCGAGCAGGGCATGGATCGCGGCCATCAGGTTCGCCGCAGGGGGCAGGCTGAGGGCCCAGTCGATGAAGACCGACCGACATTCTTCGGGGGTGATGCCCTCGATCCGGTAGCTTTCGCGAATAAGGCCCTTTGGGTCTGCGTCACTCGCCTGCATCGGTGGCTCCTTCCTCGGGCGGGGGGTCGCCCAGTCTCTTCGTGATGATCGCGGCGGCAGCGGCCGACGCGGCTTCAATCCGGGCGGTCAACGCGGCGGGAACGTCCGCCCCCGCGTCACGCAAAACAAACAGGCGGCCCCCTTCCCCCAGATCAGCGGGATCGAGCACCCCTTCGGTCAGCAATCGCCCCGCACACTGGACTGTCCAGCACAACGACATCGCTGACTGCAGCGTATCGGCCTCGGCCTCTGTCAGGAAGCCCGAACATGCGGCGCCCTGCACCTGTTCGCGACTGCCGCGCGAGGGATCGCCTGCGACAAGGGCCATGGCCTGGGCGAAAAGCTCGAGGTCCATAAGTCGCCCTGGGCCATCCTTCGCCTCCCATGGAGCCGAAGCCGGACGAAAGGCCGTGAGGCGCGCGCGCATCGCAGCGACATCGGGCAGGACGGAGGGCGACTGGCCCTTGCGGCGCAGCAGATCACACCGGAACGCCTCGATCTCGGCTGTCAGGCCGGGATCGCCTGTCAGCGGGCGGGCGCGGGTCAGCGCCAGATGCTCCCATGTCCAGGCCTCGTCCTGCTGGTAGCTGCGGAAGGCGTCGAACGAGGTTGCGACCGGCCCCTGACGGCCCGAGGGCCGCAGCCGCATGTCGACCTCGTAAAGACGACCCTCCGGCCATCGGTGCGGTCAGCGCCGTCACCAGCGCTTGCGTCAGCCGCGCGAAGTAGGTGCGGGTCGGCAGGGGACGGGGGCCGTCGCTCGCCTCGATGCCGGGGGCGTCATAGACCACGATCAGATCAAGGTCGGATGCCGCGTTGAGCCGCCCTGCCCCAAGGCTGCCCATCGCCAGCACAGCCGCGCCGCGCCCCGGAGGTCGACCGTGGCGACGCGCGAACTGGCCCGTCACGACCGGCGTCACGCAGCGAACGACCGCAGCGGCAAGATCGGCATACTGCCTGCCCGCCTCGTCGGCAGTCACAAGTCCGCGAAGGTGATGGACCCCGATTCGGAAATGCCACTCCTTCATCCAGCGGCGCGCGCCGTCGAGACTGGCCTCGTAGTCCGGGGCGGCTCCGAGACGACCCGCAAGCTCTGTCGCAAGAGCATCCTCGCCGGGCCACGGCGAAAAGAAGCTTCCACCGATGACCGCATCGAGCACCGCCGCGTTCCGCGACAGGTAGCGGGCAAGTGCGGGCGATGTCGAGGCGATGTCGACGATCAGATCGACCAGACTTGGGTTCTGCTCGAACAGCGCGAAAAGCTGCACCCCGGCGGGCAGACCCGGCCAGGAAGCCATCAAGTGCCACGAGTGCCTCGTCCGGGTTCGCCGCCCGCCCCACACTTTTGACGAGTGCCGGGCGCAGGCGGCGAAAGATCGTCGTCGCCCGGTCCGACCGCAACGCCGGATAACTGGCCCAGCCATCGAAGACCCGGCGCATCTTCGGAGGCACTTCCGTCTCGCCATCCGCTTCGCTCGGGGCAAAGAAGCCGCCGGCGAGTTCCTCGACCCGCGCGAGGCGGGCGAGAAGGTCCGCGCGGAAGGCGGCCACGTCCGTTTGGCCAAGAAAATGCGCGATCTGCGCGACGCCGTCCTCGTTGGTCGGCATCGTGTGGGTCTGGGCGTCGCGCACCATCTGAAGCCGGTGCTCGATCTCGCGATAGGTGCGGTAATGATCGGCCAGTTCACCGGCCACCTCGTGCGGGATCCAACCTTTCGCGGCAAGGGCGGCCAGCCCTCCGACCGTCGTGCGGTCCCGCAACGAGGGGTCGCGCCCCCCGGCAATCAACTGGCGCGTCTGTGTAAAGAACTCGATCTCGCGGATTCCCCCCTGCCCCAGCTTGAGATTGTGGCCTTCGACCTGCAGCGGCCCATGCAGATTGCGGTGGTCGCGGATGCGCAGGCGCATGTCATGCGCATCCTGGATCGCGGCGAAATCCAGATGCTTGCGCCAGACGAAAGGCACGAGCGCCTTCAGGAACCGCTCACCCGCCGCAAGATCGCCCGCGCAGGGTCGCGCCTTGATATAGGCGGCCCGTCTCCCAGTTGCGGCCCTGCGCCTCGTAGTAGCTTTCCGCGGCGGACATGGACAGGCAGACGGGCGTGACCGCCGCATCGGGGCGCAGGCGCAGGTCGGTACGGAACACATACCCGTCCCGCGTGATGTCCGACAGGATCGCGGTCATTCGTCGGGTGACCCGGATGAAGGCTGCCCGCGCCTCGGGCTGCGGTGCCCTCGTAGCGTGCATCGTCGAACAGGCAGATCAGGTCGATATCCGACGAGAAATTCAGCTCTCCCGCCCCCATCTTTCCCATCGCCAGCACCACCATCCCCGCACCGGTAGCGGCATCTTCGGGGGCTGCCGCTGGGCAGGCGATCACGCCTGATCTCGTCCGCAACCAGCGTGGTGACACAGGTCTGCACAGCCATATCGGCAAGCCGTGTCAGCGCGCCCGTCACCTCGGCCAGGGTCCAGACCCCACCAAGATCGGCGAGCGCGGTCAGCAAGGCGGTCCGCCGCTTTGCAAGACGCAGCGCGTCGGACAGGTGCGCCGGCTCGATGTCCGACAGGCTTGCAAGACACTCGGACAGACACTCCTCCGGCTGTCCGGCAAGTGCGGCCTGCAACCATCCCTCTTCGCGCCGCATCAGGTCGCGCAAGTAAGGGCTGCACCCGGCAGCACCGACCAGCAGGCCATGGATTTCCGGCCCGAGGGCCTTGAACGGGAGCGCCGCCTCAAGACCTGCCGCAGGATCGTGCGGGATGGGCTGGCGGGTCATGCGGCTTGCGAAGTTCATCCCCCAAGTCTGGCCGCGCGGCCGGGGCGGGTCAACCGGCGACCAGACGGACGGACAATCGGGTTCACGCTCCAGATGCGGCTCGATGTAAAAAAGTTTAACATGGGCTCTTGAAGGCCCGCCGACCCTTCCCAAATAGTTCCATGTGAATGAGCTTCACATAACCAACGGGAGTCCGTCCATGACGACACTGACGAGCAATGGCATCCTCGGTTGGCCTGCACGGGCGGAAGCCTGGCTGGATGATCGCGGAAGGCCCGCCTGGATCGTGGCAATGATCCTTGGCTTCATCTTCTTCTGGCCCGCAGGCCTCGCCCTTCTCGCCTACATGATCTGGAGCAAGCGCATGTTCAACCGCAGCTGCGGCAGCCGCCGCATGAGCCGAATGGACCGGATGTATCACGGCGCCTATGCCTCGTCCGGCAACACCGCCTTCGACGCCTACAAGGCCGAGACGCTGCGCCGCCTTGAGGACGAACAGCAAGCGTTCGAAGGGCTTCCTGCAGCGCCTGCGTGACGCCAAGGACAAGCAAGAGTTCGACGCCTTCATGCAGGACCGCGCCCGCGCCGCAGCCGCACCTGCCGGCGATGCGCCCGAGTCCGACCGGACCTGATCTTGTGCGCGGCCCGCTCTCGGGCCGCGTCACATCCCCGCGAAAGACACATAGATGAGTTCGATGGACCAGTACGACCGCGCCCTGCCCGACCCGCACTACCAGTCCGAGTTCTATGCCGACGTGCCCCTCAAGCGCGGTTTGGCATGGATCGTGGACATGGTGCTGATCGGCATTGTCACGCTCGTGATCATTCCCTTCACGGCCTTCACCGCGCTGTTCTTCCTGCCGGTGCTGTTCCTGATGGTGAGTTTCACCTATCGGGTCTGGTCGCTCGCGGCGCGATCCGCCACGCCGGGCATGCGTCTTTTCGCCATCGAGTTCCGCGACCGCACCGGTCGCAGGTTCGACCTTGCCACCGCGTTCCTTCACACCTTGGGCTACACGCTGACCATCGCGACGCTGCTGCTTCAGGTGCTTTCCATCGGGCTGATGGTATCTAGCGCGCGCAGGCAGGGGCTGAGCGACCTGGTTCTGGGGACGGTCGCGATCAACCGACCTGCGCGGATGTGACCAAACTCGACGCTTGGCGACAGGTTCGGGCCTTGCTAACGTCACAGTGCTCCTGAACCAGTCGGCCATGCGTCATACACTTCCCATCGCGCCCCAGTTCTATGTGACGGCTCCGCAGCCCTGCCCGTATCTCGACGGGCGGATGGAAAGGAAGTTGTTCACGGCGCTTCAGGGCGAGCACGCGCAGAAGCTGAACGACACCCTGTCGAAGCAGGGCTTCCGGCGATCACAGAACGTGCTTTACCGCCCTTCCTGCGCTGAATGTTCGGCCTGCATCTCGGCCCGCATCCGGGTCGCGGATTTTGCGCCGTCGCGCACGCAGAAGCGCGTGATGCGGCGCAACGCCGCCCTGCGCCGCAATCCGACCAGCCCCTGGGCGACCGAAGACCAGTACGGACTGTTCCGGCGCTACCTCGATACCCGCCATGCCGATGGCGGAATGGCCGATATGGACATCTTCGAGTTCGCCGCGATGATCGAGGAAACGCCGATCCGCAGCCGTGTCATCGAATACAGCCGTCCGGGCCGCGACGGTGAAGACGGTCGCCCCTTGGCCGCCGTCTGCCTGACCGACCTGCTCGATGACGGGTTGAGCATGGTCTACTCGTTCTATGACCCCACGCTCATGGATGCGAGCCTCGGCACCTATGTCGTGCTCGACCATATCGCCATCGCGCGCGAGGCGGGCCTTCCCTATGTCTATCTGGGCTACTGGGTGCCGGGCAGCCGGAAGATGGGCTACAAGGCCAAGTTCGGCGCGCTCGAGATCTACAAGGGCGGCCAATGGCAGGACATCGGCGACCCTGCCGAGCACAAGGCCGAACTGCACCCGCTCTCGGTCGACCCGATCGCGGAACAGGTGGCACGCATCACCCTGCCCGACAGCCGCGCACGCGCGGAATGAGCGATGCGCGCCTCGGCGCGGTCGCGCTGGTCGTGCCCGACTATGACGCGGCGATCTTCTTCTTCGTCGGCGTGCTCGGGTTTCGCCTGACCGCCGACATCGATCAGGGCCACAAGCGTTGGGTCACGGTGGAGCCGCCCGGTGGGGGCGTTCAGCTTGTGCTGGCCCGGGCCGAGGGCGAGGCGCAGCGCGCGGCCATCGGCAACCAGTGCGGCGGGCGTGTCTTTCTGTTCCTCGAAACCGACGACTTCGCGCGCGACCACGCCCGAATGCTGGCGGCCGGTATCGCCTTTGAAGAGGCCCCGCGCATCGAACCCTATGGGACGGTCGCGGTCTGGCGCGATCCGTTCGGCAACCGCTGGGATCTGATCGAGCGCAAATAGACCACGCTCGCCGGAAATTTCCGGGCGCTTCGCCTTGCAATCACAGCGCAGCGACGCCGATCTGCAGCGTCGGGCAATGCGGAGCATATCTTGACCTATATCCTGTTTGTCGTCGGGCTTGTCGCCCTGTTCTTCGGAGGTGAATATCTGGTGCGCGGTGCCAGCGGCATCGCCCGGTCCTTCCGCCTTTCCCCCATGGTGATCGGCCTGACCATCGTGGGCTTCGGCACCTCGGCGCCGGAAATGCTGGTCTCGGTTCAGGCGGCGCTTGCCGGGCAGCCGGCCATCGCGATCGGCAACGTGCTCGGCTCGAACATCGCAAACATCCTGCTGATCCTTGGCATCTCGGCCGTCATCGCGCCGCTGCTCATCCCGGTGCGCAAGATCTGGCGGGATCTGGGCTTCATGCTGCTCGCGACGGCGACGATCTGGGTGATGCTGCTGGACGGCGAGGTCACGCGGGTCGACGGGCTGATCCTGCTTGCCGGACTGGTCGCATTCCTCGCCGCGGCCTTCCTGACCGGCGCTGCGGAAACCGGATAGATGAAGCAGGCCGACGCCGCTCTGGCTGTCGTCGGTCCAGACGCTCGGCGGGGCTGGTTGTGCTTGTGATCGGCGCCCGACTGCTCGTCGACAGCGCCACCGACATTGCGCGGACCTTCGGCATATCCGAGGCGGTGATCGGCCTGACCATCGTTGCCGTCGGCACTTCCCTGCCGGAACTGGCAACCTCGGTCGTCGCCGCGATGCGCAAGCAGACCGAAATCGCGGTCGGCAACATCGTCGGGTCGAACATCTTCAACATCTTCGGCATTCTTGGCGTGACCGCGCTGATCGCACCGATCCCCGTCGAGGCGCGCTTTGTGGATATCGACATGTACTGGGTCGCGGGCACGGCCCTGGGCCTGACGGTCGTTGCGGCGATCATGGGCGGGCTTCCCCGTCTGGCGGGCGCCTTGCTGCTGGCGGGCTATGGCGGCTATCTTGCGTTCATCTAACGCGCGCAGCCGCTTCGGGGGACGAGCAGACGGGCGGAAATTGAGCGTCGCAGGTTCGCACGGGACATCAGAATGAGCGCTCGGCGGCGTGGAGCGGTGGTTGCCGAGACACGTCCAGTCAGCACGAGCCGACGCGGGCGCATATGAAAGCATCCTCGAGTTTCCGATGATGCGAACGTCTGGTCGATCCTGTTGCATCTGGGAACATGCGTCATGGCCGGTCCTGCCGAGTTCTTGGCGAATCGTCGCAGGCCGACGCTAGAGGCGCGCTGCCCATCGATCACTGTAGGGTTTGGATTATTGCGCCCGTTCGGGCCGGCTGGAAATAAAAGAACGGATTTGCGGCAGCCCGCGACACTTTATGCACCGCATTTCCCGTTGACGGCCCCGCCGCTGCCCCCTAGGTTCCCCGCACAACGGGAGACGGGCCATGGCGGCACTTCTTGTACTTGTAGGACGAAAGCGCATGGGCCGGTAACGGTTGACCATCCCGGTTCCCATGCGCCCCCGATTGAAAACCGGGGGCTTTTTGTTGCGCGGCACACCGCTTCGGCGGCGGCAGAGGATAGAACGATGAGCAAGGCACAGGCCGGGACGATGACCGGCGCGCGGATGGTGGTTCAGGCCCTGAAGGATCAGGGCGTCGAGGTGGTCTTCGGCTATCCGGGCGGCGCCGTGCTGCCGATCTATGACGAGATCTTCCAGCAGAACGACATCCGCCACATCCTCGTGCGCCACGAACAGGGCGCCGTCCACATGGCCGAGGGCTATGCCCGCTCGACCGGCAAGCCGGGCGTGGTGCTGGTGACCTCCGGCCCCGGCGCGACCAACGCCGTGACCGGGCTGATCGATGCGCTGATGGATTCGATCCCGCTGGTCGTGCTGACCGGGCCAGGTTCCGACCTTCATGATCGGCACCGACGGGTTTCAGGAGGCCGACACCGTCGGCATCACCCGGCCCTGCACCAAGCATAACTGGCTGGTGAAGGACACCGCGAAGCTGTCCGAAGTCATCCATCAGGCCTTCCACGTCGCCACCCACGGCCGCCCCGGCCCGGTGCTGGTCGACATTCCCAAGGACGTGCAGTTCGCCACCGCCGACTATACCCCGATGGAAGCAGACGCGCACCGTCGCATTACCAGCCGCGCGTGAAGGGCGACCCCGAGCAGATCGCCCGTCTGGTCGAGATGATGGAAACCGCCGAGCGCCCGGTGTTCTACACCGGCGGCGGCGTCATCAACTCCGGCCCGGAGGCCAGCCAGCTGCTGCGCGAACTGGTCGAGGCGACGGGCTTCCCGATCACCTCGACCCTGATGGGGCTGGGCGCCTATCCGGCCAGCGGCAAGGCCTGGCTGGGCATGCTGGGGATGCACGGGCTCTACGAGGCCAACCTGGCGATGCACGGCTGCGACCTGATGATCAACATCGGCGCGCGCTTCGACGACCGCATCACCGGCCGGATCAAGGATTTCTGCCCGCATTCGCAGCAAGGCGCATATCGACATCGACCCCTCCTCGATCAACAAGGTCATCCGCGTCGACGTGCCGATCATCGGCGACGTCGGCCATGTGCTGGAAGACGTGCTGCGCCTGTGGAAGGCGCGCGGCCGCAAGGTCAACACGCGACGGGCTGGCCAAGTGGTGGACGCAGATCGCCGAATGGCGCGCGGTCGAACTGCCTGGCCTTCACGCAACTCCGACAAGACGATCAAGCCGCAATACGCGCTGCAACGGCTTGAGGCGCTGACCAAGGGCATGGACCGCTACATCACCACCGAGGTGGGCCAGCACCAGATGTGGGCGGCGCAGTTCCTGGGCTTCGAGGACCCGAACCGCTGGATGACCTCCGGCGGCCTGGGCACCATGGGCTACGGCCTGCCCGCCTCGATCGGCGTGCAGATCGCCCATCCCGAGGCGCTGGTGATCAACGTGGCGGGCGAGGCGTCGCTGGCTGATGAACATGCAGGAAATGGGCACGGCGATGCAGTTCCGCGCGCCGGTCAAGCAGTTCATCCTGAACAACGAACGCCTTGGCATGGTGCGCCAGTGGCAGGAGCTGCTGCATGGCGAGCGCTATTCGCAAAGCTGGTCGGAAAGCCTGCCCGATTTCGTGAAGCTGGCCGAGGCCTTCGGCTGCAAGGGCATCAAGTGCTCGCGACCCGGAGGATCTGGACGACGCGATCATGGAGATGATCCGCTATGACGGGCCGGTGATCTTCGACTGCCTGGTCGAGAAGCACGAGAACTGCTTCCCGATGATCCCGTCGGGCAAGCCGCACAACGAGATGCTGCTGGGCGATGCCGACACGCAAGGGCGTCATCGGGGCCAAGGGCGCGGTGCTGGTCTGAGCGGCGGACCGGGGGCTTCAGCCCCCGGACCCCCGAGGATATTTGTGAACAGAAAATGGAAAGGGAGCAGGCCATGTCGCCGCTCAACATCAAGAAGGGCTCGTCGAGCCATTCGGCCTATGACCTGCGCGATCCGCAATGCCGAGGTGATCGAAACGCCATACGCTGGCCGTGCTGGTCGACAACGAAAGCGGCGTCCTGGCGCGGGTGATCGGCCTGTTCTCCGGGCGCGGCTACAACATCGAAAGCCTGACCGTGGCCGAGGTCGACCATCAGGGCCACCGTCAGCCGCATCACCATCGTCACCCGCGGCACGCCGCAGGTGATCGACCAGATCAAGGCGCAGCTGGCGCGGATGGTGCCGGTGCACGAAGTGCATGACCTGACGGTCGACGGGCCCGTCGGTGCAGCGCGAACTGGCGCTGTTCAAGGTGGCGGGCACAGGGCGATGCGCGGATCGAGGCGCTGCGGCTGGCCGAGATCTTCCGCGCCAATGTGGTGGATTCGACGCTGGAAAGCTTTGTCTTCGAGATGACCGGCACGCCGGAGAAGATCGACGCCTTCGCCGAACTGATGCGCCCGCTCGGCCTGCGCGAGATCGCGCGGACCGGGCGTCGCGGCGCTGGCGCGCGGCGTGTGATCAGCGCCCGGTGAAGCGGGCGGGCCGCTTTTCGAGGAAGGCGGCGACGCCTTCGCGGAAATCGGCAGTCGCCCCGCAGCTGCCCTGCAGCCGCGCCTCCAGCGCCAGCTGCGCGTCAAGCTGTTGGCCGGGCTGGCGCGCAGCGCCTGCTTCAGCGCCGCGATAGGCCGCTGTCCGGCCCCTGGGCCAGATGCTGCGCCCGGGCGCGCCAGTGCGCGGCGAAGGCATCGTCGGGCACCGCCTCATAGATCATGCCCCAGTCGGCGGCCTGCCGCGCGCTGATCCTGTCGGCGAACAGCATCGCCCCCATCGCCCGCGCGATGCCGATCTGGCGTGGCAGCAGTCAGGTGCCGCCGGCATCGGGGATCAGGCCGATCCGGGTGAAGGCCTGGATGAAGCTGGCGCTTTCGGCGGCGATCACCACGTCGCAGGCCAGCGCGAGGTTGGCCCCTGCCCCGGCCGCCGCCCCGTTCACGGCCGCGATGGTCGGGATCGGGCAGTCATGGATCGCGCGCAGCAGCGGCTCGTATTCGTCGCGCAGCGTCGCTTCCAGATCCAGCGGCCAGCGCCGCGCATCGCCAAGGTCCTGCCCCGAGCAGAAGGCGCGCCCCGCGCCGGTCAGCACCAGCGCCCGCGCGCTGTCGATGGCGGCCTCGGATGCGCCGCCAGCAGTTCGGCCCGCATCGCGACGGTTGAGCGCATTCATCACCTCGGGCGGTTCAGGGTGACGACGCCAAGACCGTCGGCCTCGCGTATAAGTGATCGTCTGCATAGCCATCGCGCCCCGCGCTGGTCCCGGCGCGACTATAGCGCACCCAAGGCGCGATGCGCGGAAGACGGTGCGTCAGCCCTTCAGAATTTCCGCGAGCCGGCGCGTCTCGTCGTCGGTCAGGGTGCCAGGCGGCGCCTCGGTCCCCTTGCCGGCGCCGGCGCGAGGTAGACTGCGGCGATGGCCGCGCCCGCCAGCAGCATGGCCGGCCCGGCCAGCCACAGGATGCAGGTTGGACCCGCCGGTCGTCGGGTTCAGCAGCACATATTCGCCATAGCGATCCACGATGAAGGCGATCGCCTCGTCATCCGTGTCGCCCGCGACCAGCCGCTCGCGCAGCAGAAGGCGCAGGTCGCGGGCGAGCTCGGCGTTGCTATTCGTCGATGTTCTCGTTGCGGCAGACCAGGCAGCGCAGGCCCTGCGCGACAGCTCGCGCGCGCGCGCTTCCAGCGCCGGGTCGGTCAGGATCTCGTCCGGCTGCACCGCGAGCCGGGAGCGGCGACGGCAAGAGCCAGCGCAAGGACGACGGCGCGCATCATTCCGCGGGCACGGCAGCCGGGGCGCGGCGGGCACCCGCGGCGACCCGGTAGCGCCGGTCGGACAGGCTGAGCAAGCCGCCGAGCGCCATCAGGAAGCGCCGATCCAGAGACAGTTCACGAAGGGCTCGATATAGCTGCGCACCGCCCAGCCGCCGTCGTCCTGCGGTCACCGATCACCAGGTAGAGGTCGCGCATCAGGCCGTGGTCGATGCCGGCCTCGGTCGTGGGCATCCGCGGCAACCGGGTAGATGCGCTTTTCGGGGTGCAGCGTTGCCACCGCCGGCACCGCCCGCGTGACGACCAGCTCGGCCTGGTCGCGATATAGTTCGGCCCGTGCACCTCGCGCACATCCTGCAGCGTGACCTCGTAAGGGCCCGAGCGCGAAGCTCTCGCCGATCTGGACCACGCGGATATCCTCGATCTTCCAGGCGTGTCATGCGCGGCCACGGCAAAGATCGTCACGCCGAAGCCGAATGTGCCGTCGCCTTGCCCCAGTCGGCGCGCGGCAGCCGGGTCAGGCGCGACAGCTTCGCGCCAAGCGCGCCGCGCCCGCCGCGCTGCCAGAGGTCGGCCAGCGCGCCGAACACCACCCAGGCGCCGAGGATCGACGCCGATCGGACCCAAGCGCCGAACGTCCGGTCTGCATCGCCCAGGCCAGCGCGCCCAGCGCCATCGACAGCACCAGCGCCCGGCCCAGGCGGCTGCAGCGCCCGGCCCAGATCTGCCGCGCTTCCACGGCAGCATCGCGCCGAGCGGCAGGAGCACCGCCAGCGCCACGACGAAGGGCGTGAAGGCCATGTTGAAGAACGGCGCGCCGACCGACAGCTTGCGGTCGAACAACAGTTCGGCGACCAGCGGCCAGATCGTGCCGATGAAGACGACGAAGGACGACACCGCCAGCAGCAGGTTGTTGGCCACCAGCGCGCTTTCGCGGCTGACCAGGGCGAAACACGCCCTTCGCCTCCATCGCGCTGGCGCGCAGCGGCGAACAGCGTCAGCGCGCCGCCCATGAACACGCCCAGGATCATCAGGATGAACACGCCGCGCTCGGGGTCGTTGGCAAAGGCATGGACCGAGGTGATCACGCCCGAGCGCACGATGAACGTGCCGATCAGCGAGAAGCCGAAGGCGAGGATCGCCAGCAGGATCGTCCAGCTCTTCAGCGCCTCGCGCTTTTCCACCACGATGGCGGAATGCAGCAGCGCGGCGGCGATCAGCCAGGGCATGAAGCGAGGCATTCTCGACCGGGTCCCAGAACCAGAACCCGCCCCAGCCCAGTTCGTAATAGGCCCACCACGACCCGAGCGCGATGCCGATGGTCAGGAAGATCCAGGCCGCCAGCGTCCAGGGCCGCACCCAGCGGCCCCAGGCGGCATCGACCCGCCCCTCGATCAGGGCGGCCACGGCGAAGGAAAACGCCATGCGAAGGCCCGACATAGCCGAGGTAGAGGAACGGCGGATGGAAGGCGAGACCGGGGTCCTGCAACAGCGGGTTCAGGTCGTGGCCGTTCAACGGCGGGACTGGCCAGCCGCAGGAACGGGTTCGAGGTGAACAGCAGGAAGGCCAGGAAGGCCACCCCGATCATCCCCTGCACCGCCAGCACCCGGGCGCGCAGCGTCGGCGGCAGGTTGCCGCCGAACCAGGCCGCGCAGGCGCCGAACAGCGCCAGGATCAGCACCCAGAGCAGCAGCGAACCCTCGTGGTTGCCCCAGACGCCGGAGATCTTGTAGAGCATCGGCTTCAGCGTGTGCGAGTTCAGCACCACCAGCCGCAGCGAAAAATCCGAGGTCACGAAGGCATAGGTCAGCGCGGCGAAGGAAAACGCCGATCAGCAGCAAGCTGCATCGTCGCGGCAGGCTCGGCCACCGCCATCCAGCCGTGCCAGCGCTGCTGCGCCCCGATCAGCGGCACGATCGACTGGATCAGCGCCACCGCCAAGGCCAGCACCAGCGCGAAATGTCCAAGCTCGACGATCATTTGCCCCCCAACCCTATGCCTTGACGCAAGTTTAGGCGCAAACCGCGCCGGGTCCAATGGGGATGCGCGCCGATGCCGCGGTTGTCATTTTCCGCGAAACAGCGACCCCAGAACACCCCGCACCAAGGCTTGCCCCGACTTGGTGCCAAGCTGGCGGGCAAAGGATTTGGCGAAGGCCTCGGTCACACTGTCGCCCCGGCGCGCGGCGGGCTTGGGTGCAGGTTTTGCGACCGCACCTCCGTCCCACCGCCGGGCGTTGTTGAACGCCTCGTCCAGTTCCGCCTCGCGCCCCTTTGCCGAGTCGATCCTCGCGGCCTCGGCGGCTGCGGCTTCGGCAGCCTGATCGGCGCGCGCCTTGAGCATCTCGAACGCCGAGTCCCGGTCGATAGGCGTGTCGTACTTTCCCTTGAAGGGCGACGCAGCCATCAACTGCGCGCGCAGACCGGGGTCGATCGGTCCTGCCAGCGAGGCGGGCGGGCGGATCAGCGTGCGCTCGACCATGCCGGGGATGCCCTTTGCTTCGAGGAACGATGTCACGGCCTCACCCGTCCCGACCTCGCGGATCGCCTCCTCGGTCGAGAAGCGGGGATTGTCGCGATAGGTCTGCGCGGCCAGCCGCAACGCCTTCTGGTCTTTTGCCGTGAACGCCCGCAACGCATGCTGAACCCGGTTGCCGAGCTGGCCCAGAATCTTCTCGGGCACATCCTCGGGACTTTGCGAGATGAAGTAGATCCCGACCCCCTTCGAGCGGATCAGACGCGCGACCTGTTCGACCTTGTCCACCAATGCCTTGGGCGCATCGTTGAACAACAGATGGGCTTCGTCGAAGAAGAAGACCAGCTTCGGCTTGTCCGGGTCGCCCACTTCGGGAAGGCGTCTCGAAAAGGTCCGAAAGCATCCACAAGAGGAACGTCGCATAAAGCCGCGGCGAGGCCATCAGCTTGTCCGAGGCGAGAATGTTGATGCGCCCTGCCCCGGTCTCGTCGACCGACATCAGGTCGCCCAGATCGAGCGCAGGTTCGCCGAACAGCTGCGCCCCACCCTGGTTTTCAAGCACCAGCAGACGACGCTGGATCGCACCGATCGTGGCCGGTGCGACGTTGCCGTAGCGCAGCCCGATCGCAGCCGCGTTCTCGCCGACGAAGACGAGAAGCGACTGGAGGTCCTTGAGGTCCAGAAGCGGCAAACCCTCTTCGTCCGAAATGCGGAACGCGATGTTGAGCACGCCTTCCTGTGGCTCGGTCAATTCGAGCAGGCGCGACAGCAGAAGCGGCCCCATGTCGGCCACCGTGGTCCGGATCGGATGGCCGGACTGGCCGAACAGATCCCAGAAGACGACGGGAAAGGAACGATATTGCAGATCGAGCCCGATGGTGGCCGAGCGCTTGACGAAAGCATCATGGCGCTTGTCCTCGGCCGAGCCGGGCATCGACAGGCCGGCGAGATCGCCCTTGATGTCGGCCAGGAAGACCGGCACGCCTGCTGCCGAAAATCCCTCGGCCATCACCTGAAGAGTGACCGTCTTGCCCGTCCCCGTGGCACCCGCGATCAGGCCGTGGCGGTTGCCATACCCGAGCAGAAGGTTCTGCGGCATCGCGTAGCCTTCGCCACCGCCACCCATGAAAATGCTGCCTGCGTCGGTCATCGCTTACCCCACATGTCGATCACATTGCCGCGAAAATACATTGTTAACTCCATTGTGCCAGTCTCCAACGTGTCAGGGGCGACGGTGTCTTTCCCCTGATGTGACTTCCTCCCTGTCAGACTGGCCGCGTTTCGCAAGGAACGCGGCCTTTTTTTCTGCAAATTCAACAGCCGGGATCGTCACATTGCCGCAAAGAATCTCGTTGACGCCTTTGATGTAAGGCCGTAGCGTCACGTTCAATGAAGTCGGCCAGTCCGACAGGGAGCAATAAACCGATCGAAAAAGGGCCTTTCTGCGGGCCCTTTTTCTTTTGCGTCCCAAGCAACGGCTGCTTGCGTTTCGGGCCTGACAGCGGTTGCGACGCATGCTAACGCAGGCGCAGATTTCAGTTGTGATGGACCCGCACATGACCTCCGCGACCCGTATCTTCGCTACCGCCCTGTCTCTTTCGTTCCTGCTCGGATCGACAGCACTTGCCCAGGAGGCCGAAGCGCCCGCAGCCGACGCCCCTGCGGCCGCTGCCGAGGGCGAACAGCCCGCTGCCGGGGCCGACGCCCTGTCGCTCGGGGCCGAGGTCGCTGCGCCCGACGGGCCGGGCACGACCTATACCGCTGCAAGCTTCGATTCCTGGGAACAGCGCTGCATGCGGACGGCCGACGGATCGGACCCTTGCCAGCTTTATCAGCTGCTCAAGGACGCCCAGGGCACAAGCGTGGCGGAGATCAGCCTTTTCCCGCTGCCCGCAGGCCAGCAAGCCGTCGCGGGCGCGACGATCGTGGCGCCGCTCGAGACGCTGCTTACCGAACAGCTGACGCTCGCCGTCGACGGTGCCACGCCGAAGCGCTATCCCTTCACATGGTGCGCCCCGCTTGGGTGCATTGCCCGCGTTGGCTTCACGCAGGCCGAGATCGACGGTTTCAAGAAGGGCGCGAAGGCCACGATGACCATCGTGCCGGTCGCGGCGCCCGATCAGAAGGTCGTTCTGGATATCTCGCTCAAGGGCTTTACCGCCGGATTTGACGCGGTGGCGAAGACGCCCGCGCCCTGATCTGACGGGTTTCGGCAAGGATTTTGCGCCGCCGGATATCCGGCGGCGTTTTTCGTTGCTAGACGCGCCGCAGCGCCAGAACGGCGTTCAGGCCGCCAAAGGCAAAGGCATTCGACAGTGCCACGTCCACCTTGGCCTCGCGAGCCGTGTTCGGAACCACGTCCAGCGCGCATTCCGGGTCGGCTTCCTCGTACCCGATCGTCGGGGCGATCACCCCGTCACGCAGCGCCATCAGGCAGGCCAGCAATTCCACAGCGCCGGTTCCACCGATCAGATGTCCGTGCATCGACTTGGTGGACGAGATCATCAGACGGTCGGCATGCGGACCGAACACATCCGCCACCGCGGCGCATTCGGTCTTGTCATTCGCCGCCGTGCCGGTGCCGTGCGCATTGATATAGCCCACTTCGTCACCGCTCAGCCCGGCGTCGCGCAGCGCGCCCGCAATGGCACGCGCGGCCCCCTGCTTTGACGGCATCACGATGTCGGAGGCATCCGAGGTCATGGCGAACCCTGCGACTTCGGCCATGATGTCGGCGCCACGGGCGCGGGCATGGTCGAAATCCTCGAACACGAAGACGGCAGCACCCTCGCCCTGGACCATCCCGTTGCGGTTCAGCGAGAACGGTCGACAGGCGTCCTTGGACATGACGCGCAGCCCTTCCCAAGCCTTGATGCCGCCGAAGCACAGCATCGATTCCGAGCCGCCGGTCAGCATCGCCTTGGCCGCGCCCGACCGCACCATCTGGAACGCGAGGCCCATGGCGTGGTTCGAACTGGCGCAGGCCGTGGCAACCGTGAAGCTCGGTCCCTTGAGGTTGAACTCCATCGACAGATGGCTGGCTGCGGCGTTGTTCATCAACTTGGGCACGACGAAGGGATGGACGCGGTTCTTCCCCTCTTCATAGACGGCACGATAGTTGTCGTCCCAGGTGTTCACGCCCCCGCCCGCCGTGCCCAGCACGACGCCCGAGTCATATCCGAGGTGCCCGTCGAAATTCAGGCCCGACTGTGCCACCGCCTCGCGCGCGGCAAGAAGGGTAAACTGCGTGAATTTATCATACAGAACAATCTGCTGGCGGTTGAAATGAACCTCGGGGTCCCAGTTGTGAACCTGCCCGCCGATCTGGATCGACAGCCGTTCCTTGTCGCGGATATCCAGCTCGGTGATGCCGCAACGCCCTTCGCGAAACGCCTCCAGCGTGCCGGGCACGTCATGGGCCAGGGCGTTGATCGTCCCCGCCCCGGTGATGACGACCCTTTTCATCGGCAACCGGTCACGCTGCCGACTGGTCAGCGACCAGAGCCTCAACCGCCGCAACGATGGAGGCGACCGACGAGATGTCGAAGTCGCTGTCGCCCGGATCGTTGGCGTTGAACGGAACCGAGATGTCGAAGGCTTCCTCGATGGCGAAGATCGACTCGACCAGCCCGAGACTGTCGATCCCCAGGCTTTGCAGCGTCGAGTCGGGCTTCACGTCCTTCACGTCGAGCACTGCCTGCTCGGCGATGATGGCAATGACACGGTCCTGCACGCTCTGGCTCATGACGACCCCCCGGGGCGATGTTCGCTGCGTGATTTAGTCGGTCTCGGTGCGGTTTGAAATGGCTTTCTGCAAAGCGGCGACGGTCGCGGCGAGGCGCGGCAAGCGGCGGAGCGCCTTCTGCATCTCGATCTGGGTTTCCATCTTGACGGCAGGATAGCCCAGCAGAACGCGTCCTGCCGGTGCATTGGTGAAGATCTTCGTGGCCCCGCCCGCGACAACGTCGTCGCCCACGAAGATATTGTCGTTCACGCCGCACTGCCCGCCCAGCACCACCCGGTCGCCGATCCGGGCGGAGCCTGCAATACCGACCTGCCCGCAGAGCAGGCAGTCGCGCCCGACCACCACATTGTGCCCGAGATGGACCAGGTTATCGAGCTTGGTCCCGGAACCGATGCGGGTATCGCGGATCGTGCCCCGGTCGATGCAGGCATTTGCGCCGACCTCGACATCGTCGCCGATCACGACCGATCCGAGCGAGTGGATACGCGTCCATCCCTGCGGGTCGATGTGGTCGCGCGATCCGAGCGTCTCGCGGATCGTCTCGACGCCGGATTTCTCGGGCGTGACGAACGAGAAACCGTCGCCCCCGATGACCGCTCCGGGCTGGCAGATGAACCGGTCGCCGATGGTCACACGCGGTCCGATGCGCGCACCCTGAAGGATAAGCGCGTCTTCACCGATGCGGGTATCCTCGGCCACCGAGACATGGCTTGCGATCCGCGCGCGCGCGCCGATCACCACGCCCGGCCCCACTGTCACGAAAGGCCCTATGCAGGCCCCCTCGCCGACCTGCGCGTCGGGGCTGATCGCGGCGAGCGGGTCGATCCCAGCAGCGATCCGTGGGCCTGCGTCGATGATCCGGGTCAGCCCGGCCATCGCGACGCGGGGACGTGCGACCCAGATCGCGGCCTTCAATCCCAACCCGCGCCAGTCGGCACCCGGCCACAGGATCGCCGCGCGCGCCCGCCCCCGGGACAGCCCGTCGCCATACTTGGGGTCCATCGCAAGCGCCAGATCGTCAGGACCGGCCATCGCGGGTTCGGACGCCCCGGTTATCGTCAGGTCCAGATCGCCCTCGGCCGTCGCCCCGAGCGCTGTCGCGATGTCACGGATGCTGTGGCCCATGCTGGTCTCCGGCTGGCCGGGCAACACAGGCCGCCGGCCCGCTTCCTCTATCCCCGAACCTGATCGAGTGCCACCCCGGCTTCGGTCAGCGCCTCGAAGATGCGCGCGTCGCGGCCGTAGATGTCCCGCCGGTATGTCATCTGGCCTTTCGCCGTGGGATAGGCCGTGAAGTAGACAAGGTGGACCGGAACCGGGTCGCGCAGTTTGATGACCGACTCGACCCCTGTCTTGAGGTGCCCCTGGAATTCGTCGACCGGATCGGCAGACTGGGGTTCAAGCAGGGCATAGGCAAAGTCGAACGGATCGGCGAGACGGATGCAGCCGTGGCTGTAAGCGCGAACCTCATTGCCAAACAGCTGCTTTTGCGGCGTGTCATGCAGATAGATGTTGTAGGGGTTCGGGAACATGAACTTCACCTTGCCAAGCGCGTTCCCGTCCGACGGCGGCTGGCGCATGGAGTAGGGGAAGTTCCGGGCGGTGTAGTTGTTGAAGTTGATCGAGGCCCGCGACACGACGCGCCCGGAACGGTCGATGATCTTTAGATGACCGGCCGCGTTGGGGTTGCTCTTGAGCAGCGGCAGATATTCCTTTGTGGTGATCGAGCGGGGCACGTTCCAGCTTGGGTTGATCACCATGAATTCCATCACGTCGGAAAACTCGGGGCTGCGCTGGTCGGGAACGTTCTTGCCGATCACCGAACGGGTCTGGAACGTGATCTTGCCATGGTCGACGATCCGGGCGCTGAAATCGGTCAGGTTCACCCAGACATAGCGCGACCCGCGGTCGATGTTCATCCAACGCTCGCGTTCCATCGCCACGACGACGGACTTCAGCCGCTCGTTCGGCGCGACATTGATTTCCGCGATCGTCGCTTCCGTCGCGATGCCGTCCGGCGTCAGCCCGTGAAGATGCTGGAACTCTTGAACGGCTCGCTGGAGTGATGCGTCGTATCGTGCCGAAGCGGTAGGCTTCATAAGGCCCATGGCCACCAGCCTGTCGCGCAATGCGATGACAGCCGGACCGGTCTGACCGGGTTCGAGCGATGCCGCAGAAACCGTCGGCCCCCATCCGCCCGCCGCAATCCTTGCCTCGAGCGCAAGTTTCTCACGCAGGAACATCGCATACTCAGGTGAAGCAGGCGGCAGCGCGCGAAGGAATGCGGCAGGATCGCCAGCCACGAAACGATCAAGCTGTTCCCGCCTGTCATGCAACGGGACCTCGCGCAGGATTCCCGCATCCACCTTGGCGGGCACCAGCGCGCCGGTCTGCAAATCGCGCGCATAGTCGAGAAAGGCGCGCGTCATCAGGACTTCGGCGCGGCCCCGGTCGCGCTCGCTCTGCGCGGCGCGGAGCGCGCCAGTCAGGGCAGCGGCATCGTAGCGTGCAACGGGCAGACCATGGGCATCGGCAAGGGTCAGGGCCGAAAGAAATGCCTGCCGACGGTCGGCGTCATCAGCCTCGGTCCAGATGGCCGCGTAAGCATTGTCCCGATAGTAGGCCGCGACAACCTCGTCATCGGCCGCCGCCTCGGCCACGGCCTGAACGAAAGCCGCCTGTTGCGCATGCGCGACCGACAGCGAGACGATCAGGAAAAGCAGGGAAGTTCTCAACCGGAGGGCGAAGCAGGCGAGGCAAGCAGGAGTTGGCATCCGTCACAATATCCGCTGAACAATCAAGCTGTTCCACCATCCACGAATCCTAGCGCACTGTCCATCGCCAACCGCAACATACTGCATTGGCCGCATCATGCAGAACGCGGGTCAGACTGCGGCGGTTTCGCAATGGTCAGCAATTTCCTGCCGATTCATCTTGTATTGCCGATTTGGCGCCAATGAAGGCTTGGGTTGAGAATCGAGCTGTGACATAACGATGAGGCTTCTGGGGATAAGTGGCTACGAGCTGCCGATGCAAGGCGGTCGAACAGAACGGGACAGGCGCGAATAATGTCAGATACTCCGATGACGGGATTTACCCGGCGTGGATTGCTTGGTGTGTTTGCCGCGACAATGGTTGTTGCGGCGCCAACCTACTCCAATGCGTTCGGGATCCTGAAGGGTTCGGGCGACATCCGCCGCATCCGCATGTATTCAGGCCGCACCGGCGAAAGCATCGACACGATCTACTGGGTCGAGGGTGAGTACATTCCGGAAGTTCTGAAGGAAATCAATTACTTCATGCGCGACTGGCGCACCGGAACGCAAGATCAAGATCGACGCCCGGACCATCGATATCATGGCGGCTTCGCATCGCCTTCTGGATGTCAGCGAGCCCTACATGCTTCTGTCAGGCTATCGCAGCCCGCAGACCAACGCGATGCTCCGGTCACGTTCCGGGGGCGTGGCACGAAATTCCCTGCACATGAAAGGTCAGGCGGCAGACCTTCGGCTCAAGTCCCGTTCGGTGTCGCAAATGGCACGCGCCGCCGCCACGTGCTCGTCGGGCGGGGTGGGGAAATACTCCCGATCCAACTTCGTTCACATGGATTGCGGGCCCGTTCGGTCCTGGGGCGGCTGATTCGCCCGACGGTTGTGAAGCACGGGGCGCCGATGGCGCCCTTTTTCATGGCGCATCGTCTGCTGCGTCTTCAGCGGACGTCCTTCCCCTGAACCCCATCGCCACGACGAATTTCTCGGAACTGTCCGGCCTGCTCGCCGGGGGCTTCACGTTGGCGACCTTGGCGAAACGCTTCTTGAGCATCGTCTGAAGCCCGATCTCCGCCCCACCAGCGAGGACCTTGGCGACGAATGTGCCGCCGTCCTCGAGGACATCGAAGGCGAACTCCGCAGCCGCCTCGCAGAGCGCCACGATCCGCAGGTGATCCGTCTGCTTGTGCCCCGAGGATGCCGCGGCCATGTCGCTCATCACCACGTCGGCCCGACCGCCAAGCCAGCCTTTCACCTTGTCGTCGGCCCCCTCCTCCAGAAAATCGAGCTGGTGGATCGTGGCCCCTGCAATCGGCTCCACCTCCTGCAGATCGACCCCCAGCACCGTTCCGACGGGCTTGCTCGGCACGTTCACCCAAGGCGTTGACGCGGGCCACGGCGACCTGGCACCACCCGCCCGGCGCGCAGCCGAGATCGACGACCCGTGCCCCCGGCTTGAGGAACCCGTAGCGGTCATCCAGTTCGAGGATCTTGAAGGCCGCCCTGCCGCGGTAGCCCTCGCGCTTGGCGCGCTGGACATAAGGATCGTTCAGTTGGCGTTCGAGCCACCGGGTCGACGACAGCTTGCGCCCCTTCGCGGTCTTGACCCGCACCCGCAACTCGCGCTGGCCGCGGCCCGATGTGTTCTTCTCGTTTGTCATTCGAAGGGTCCGTCTTCCAGCACACCGTCCGCGCTCATCTGCGCATAAAGCAATCCCTCGCGCAGCCCGCGATCCGCGACCGACAGGCGGTCGGTCGGCCAGATGCGCATCAGCGCCTGCAGGATCGCCGCGCCCGACATGATCAGGGCGTGTCGGTCGCGACCGATGCGCGGGTCCGTGCGCCGTCCCTCGGGGCCGAGCGAAAGATAGTCGCGGATCACCATGTCGATCTGGTCCGACGACATGCGCAACCCGTCCACCTTGGCCCGGTCATAGCGGCGCAGACCGAGGAAGGACGCTGCGACCGTCGTGACCGTGCCCGAGGTTCCGATGATCTGGAACCCATCGCGCGGGCTTTCCGCGTTGTAGGGTGAGAACTTGGCGAGGTGCTCTTCGAAGAACCAGCTCATCAGGGCGAAGCGCGCGGCGTCATCGTCGACGTCGTGAAACTGGTCGCGCAAGCGTCGCCACACCCAGAGGCACAGATATCCAGTCGACCACGCGCGCCGCCGGGGCATCGCCCTGGGCATTGAACCCGGCATGAAGCCGCATGATGGCGCGGGAGCCGATCCTCGGGCGGCACGGCCGAAAGATCGATCCAGACCAGTTCGGTCGATCCTCCGCCGATATCGACGACCAGAAGCTGCTCGGTCTTGGGCGAGACGAGCGGCGCGCAGGAAATGACCGCAAGACGCGCCTCTTCCTCGGGCGCGATGATCTCCAGCTGAAGCCCGGTCTCGCGCCGCACCTGCCGGATGAAGTCCCGCGCGTTGCGGGCGCGGCGGCAGGCCTCGGTCGCGACGAGGCGCATGCGGGTCACGCTGTGCTTCTCGATCTTCTTCTGGCAGATGCGCAGCGCCTGGACCGTTCGCCCCATCGAGGCACGGCTGAGCCGCCCCGAAGCCTCGAGCCCGATGCCAAGCTGGACCGTCTTGGAAAAGCTGTCGATGACGGTGAACTGACTGCCCTTGGGCTGGGCAATCAGCATCCGGCAACTGTTCGTCCCAAGGTCGAGCGCAGCATAAAGCTGCCCTCCCTCGGGGTCGGGGGTGCCAGACGGGTCTTCCGGCGGCACAACGGACCAAGGACCATCGGCCGACATCGGGATCGCGTCCGCACCCAAGGGACGCTCGGGCGTCATGTCGCCCTCCATACGTGGTTGCCGCAAATCTAGACGGTGGGGGTTTTCGGCGCAAGGACCGATCCGGCCCGGGGCAGGCCCGGAACACGCATCGTCTTGGCGTGACGTTCCTCGCTCCGGTTCCGCTCGCGGCAAAGCAACGGTCCGGCTAGAATGAGATCGGGGTCGCTCAGCGCGCGGGACATGTCGAAATCCGACATCGGATGTCGCGGGCCGATCCGTAGAAGTTGGGCAGGTTCGACAGGGGATTCGCAGATGCCCGAAGTCACCATCGTCTACTGGCGCGACATCCCGGCGCAGGTCATCGTCGGCAAGGGCCGACGCGGCGTCCAAGGTGCCAGCTGTCCGAACGCTTCGAACAGGCCATCGACCGCTGCGCCATGAAGATCGGCGCCAAGGATGCCGACGCCTACCTGGCCGAATGGCGCAAGGCCGACCCCTACGAGGTTGAGGGCGAGCAGGACGCCATCGCCGCTGCCGAGGCTGCCCGGCTCGAAGCCGAATTCGACACCGCGCGTCTGAAGGCGCTGATCGACAATGATGGACGGGCGTAACCGCGCCCCATGCTGCGCAGTCTTTCAGGAGAGCGTGATGGCCCTGTTCAATTTCCGCCGGTCGGCCGAACCCGCGCCCGCGACGGCAGCGCTTGAAGCGTTCCTCGAGGGCTTCTCGATCGAGGTCATGCCGCGCACCGCCGAAAAGGTGGAAAGCTTCCGCGATCTGCTGCCGCAGGGCACCCGCGTCTACATCGCCCATATCGAAGGCACGCCGATCGAGGACATGGTGGCCACCGCCAAGCGGCTGGCGGGCGAAGGCTTTACCGTGATGCCGCACTTCCCGGCGCGCATCATCAAGGACCAAGGCCATGCTGGCCGACTGGATCGCGCGCTACAAGGGCGAGGCGGGCGTCCGGCAGGCGCTGCTGCTCGGCGGCGGCGTGGCGACCCCGGCGGGCGATTTCGACAATTCGATGCAGATGATCGAAACCGGCCTGTTCGACGGGTTCGAGCGCCTGCACGTCGCGGGCCACCCCGAAGGCAACAAGGACATCGACCCGGACGGGTCGGACCGCATGGTGATGGAAGCGCTGCGCTGGAAGCAGGCCTTCAGCCGAGCGCACCGACGCGAAGATGGCCATCGCCACCCAGTTCTGCTTCGAGGCCGGTCCGGTCATCGCCTGGGCTAACCGCCTGGCGGCCGAAGGCATCGACCTGCCCGATCCACATCGGCGTGGCCGGCCCCGCGAAGCTGCAGACCCTGATCAAGTTCGCCATCGCCTGCGGTGTCGGCCCGTCGCTGCGCGTGCTGCAAAAGCGCGCGATGGATGTGACCAAGCTGCTTCTGCCCTATGAGCCGACCGAGTTCCTGACCGAGCTTGCCGCCCACAAGGCGCAGACCCCGGGCTTCGGGATCGAACAGGTCCACTTCTTCCCCCTCGGCGGCATCAAGACCAATGCCACCTGGGTCACCGAAAACGGCGGCGCCTCGGGCGTTCCGGCCTCTCACGCTTAAGGACCGGTGCAAGACATGACCCGTACCGTCATTGAATCGAAAACGAAAACCGTCATCATCGGCTTTGACGAGCCGTTCTGCGTGATCGGCGAGCGGATCAACCCCACGGGCCGCAAGAAGCTCGCCGCCGAGCTGGAAGCGGGCGATTTCGACGACCGTCGATCAAGGACGCGCTCGAACAGGTCGCCTGCGGCGCGACGGTGCTCGACGTCAACTCGGGCGCGGTCTTCACCAACAAGATGGCGACCGACCCGCGCTATGCCGACAACAACTTCGTCGAACCGCCGCTGATGAGGAGCTGATCGCGATCATCCAGGCCATCGTCGACGTGCCGCTCTGCATCGACAGCTCGGTTCCCGGCGCGCTGGAAGCGGGGCTGAAGGCCTGCGAGGGCCGCCCGCTTCTGAACTCGGTCACCGGCGAGGAAGAGCGGCTGGAACTCGTCCTGCCGCTGGTCAAGAAATACAACGTGCCGGTCGTGGCGATCTCGAACGACGACACCGGCATCAGCCAGGACCCCGACGTGCGCTTTGCCGTGGCGAAGAAGATCGTCGAGCGCGCCGCCGATTTCGGCATTCCGGCGCATGACATCGTGGTCGATCCGCTGGTGATGCCGGTCGGCGCGATGGGCTCGGCGGGCCAGCAGGTCTTCGCGCTGGTGCGCCGCCTGCGCGAGGAACTGGGCGTGAACACCACCTGCGGCGCGTCCAACATCAGCTTCGGCCTGCCCCACCGTCACGGCATCAACGCGGCCTTCCTGCCGATGGCCATCGGCGCGGGCATGACCAGCG
Organism: uncultured Alphaproteobacteria bacterium; assembly: GCA_963736565.1. Lineage (GTDB taxonomy): Bacteria > Pseudomonadota > Alphaproteobacteria > Rhodobacterales > Rhodobacteraceae > Aliitabrizicola. Next base: position 221,408 of record CAVTOW010000003.1, on the reverse strand, counting down.
CCATCATGAACCCCGTCCGCCAGCAGGAGATGGAGGCGATCCGCGCCGCCAACTTCCTGATGAACCACGATCCGAACGGCGGCGAGTGGATCCGCTTCGCGAAGGTGCTGGAGGCGGTCGAGGGCGGGATGAGCTTCGCCGAAGCCTCGGCTGCCGCCTCGCAGGCGACCTCGGGCCGTCGCGGCGGGCGCCGCGCGCGGGGTTGAAAACGCTGCGTTAACCATGGCTGCGACAGGATCGCGGCCATGGACCTTGTACGCCTTTCTGACCCCGACGGCTGGATTGACGAGATTTTCGCGGCCAAGGCTGTGGCAAAGGGCGGCGTGATCCGTCGCGATCTTCGCTGGATCGACCGCGAGATCGGGCGCGACCGTTTTGTGGCCGAGGTCAAGGCGCGCGGGTTTCACCTGGTCGAGACGGGCGGACAGTGGGTCGTGATCTGCAACCGTGGTTTCTTCCGCGTCATCTGCTGAACGAATTTTCTGGCGAAAATTCTGATTTCTCGCAGAAAAATCGCAATCCCATCGCGCGATGACGCTTCCGCGCCGTCGTGCGGCGCGAACAGGCATGGCGGCGGGCCGGTCCGTTCCTAGATAAGCTGACGAAACCGGAGACTGCCGATGACCGACGACGCCCTCGTGATCTTCACGCCCTCAGGCAAGCGGGGACGCTTCGCCCTTGGCACGCCCGTGCTGACCGCCGCCCGGCAGCTTGGCGTCGATCTCAACTCGGTCTGCGGCGGGCGGGGCATCTGTTCCAAGTGCCAGATCTCGCCGGGCTATGGCGAGTTTCCCAAGCACGGCGTCACCGTCGCATTCCGACGCGCTGTCCGAGTGGAACGCGGTCGAGGAGCGCTACAAGTCGATCCGCGGCCTGCTCGACGGGCGTCGCCTCGGCTGCCAGGCGAAGGTCATGGGCGACGTGGTGATCGACGTGCCGCCCGAAAGCCAGGTGCACAAGCAGGTGATCCGGAAATCGGCAACCATGCGCGACATCGTCATGGACCCGGCGACGCGCCTTCTCTACGTCGAGGTCGCCGAGCCCGACATGCACGAACCCACGGGCGATTTCGAGCGGCTGGCGCTGGCGCTGCGCGACCAGTGGCAGGTGGAGGATGTCGAAGCCGACCTCGCCATCCTGCGCCGCCTGCAACCCGCCCTGCGCAAGGGCGAGTGGAAGGTCACGGTCGCGCTGCATCAGGGCCACCACGACGCCCGTCCGCGCCTCCTCGACCTCTGGCCGGGCTATCATGAGGGCGGTCTCTACGGGCTGGCCATCGACCTCGGCTCCACCACCATCGCGGCCCATCTGTGCGACCTGCGCGACGGCGTCGGTGCTGGCCTCGTCCGGCGTGATGAACCCGCAGATCCGTTTCGGCGAAGACCTGATGAGCCGCGTCAGCTACGCGATGATGAATCCCGGCGGCGATGTGGAAATGACGGCGGCGGTGCGCGCAGCCATCGACACGCTGATCGGTGCGATTGCGGACGAGGCGGAGGTGTCGACCGACGCGATCTACGAGATCGTCTTCGTCTGCAACCCGGTGATGCACCACCTGCTGCTGGGAATCGACCCGGTGGAACTTGGGCAGGCACCCTTCGCGCTGGCCACCAGCGGCAGCCTGAGCCTTGATGCCCGCGATCTGGACCTGAGCCATGTGAACCGGGCGGCGCGCGTCTATGTGCTGCCTTGCATCGCGGGGCATGTGGGGGCCGATGCGGCGGCGGTGGCGCTTTCGGAAGAACCGAACAAGTCCAAGGACATGGTGCTGATCGTTGATGTCGGCACGAACGCCGAGATCCTGCTGGGAAACACCACGCGCGTGCTCGCCTGTTCTTCTCCTACTGGCCCTGCCTTCGAAGGCGCGCAGATCAGTTCGGGCCAGCGCGCCGCGCCCGGTGCCATCGAGCGGGTCGAGATTGACCCCATCACCAAGGAGCCGCGCTTCCGCGTGATCGGCAGCGAGTTGTGGTCCGACGAGGCGGGCTTCTCCGAGGCCGTGGGCAAGACCGGCGTGACCGGTATCTGTGGTTCGGGCATCATCGAGGCGGTGGCAGAGATGCGGCTTGCGGGTCTCGTAGACCCGTCAGGGCTGGTCGGGTCGGCCGAACAGACCGGCACCATCCGCAGTATTCCCGAGGGGCGGACCCACAGCTATCTGCTGCACGACGCGACGGCCACCGGCGGGCCGCGCATCATGGTCACGCAAGGGGACATCCGCGCGATCCAGTTGGCGAAATCGGCGCTCTATGCCGGTGCCCGGCTGCTGATGGACGAGATGGGCGTGGACAAGGTGGACCGTGTCGTCCTGGCCGGGGCGTTCGGGGCGCATATCAGCCCGAAGCACGCGATGGTGCTGGGGATGATCCCCGACGCGACGCTGGACCACGTGACCTCGGCCGGAAACGCGGCCGGCACCGGCGCGCGCATTGCGCTGTGCAACAAGGCCGCGCGCGCGCAGATCGAGGCGACGGTGCACGAGATCCACAAGGTCGAGACCGCCATCGAGCCGCGCTTTCAGGAGCATTTCGTGAACGCGAACGCGATCCCGCATGCGACCGACCCCTTCCCGGAACTGCACAAGATCGTCACCCTGCCCGATGTCAGCTTCAACACCGGCGGCAGCGGCGAGGGCGGACGACGGCGGCGGCGCGCCTGAGACTTGGCCTGCCGCGCCATCCGGGCTACGTTCGGAGCATGGACAAGGCGCAACACGGATGAGCGACGACAGGGTGGCCGAGCTGCTCGTCCGTGTCGCGGCGCAGGACCGCGCAGCGTTCCGCGACCTCTATGGCGCTGCATCCTCGAAACTATTCGGAACGCTGCTGCGTATCCTCGGGACACGGTCCGAGGCTGAAGATGCACTGCAAGAGGTTTTCACGCGCGTCTGGCTCAACGCCCGCCGGTTCGATGCCGGGCGGGGCGCGGGGATGACCTGGCTGATCGCCATCGCGCGGAACCATGCGATCGACCGGCTGCGCGCCCGCCCCGCCGCCCGCCCCTCGGACGACGAGGATGCGCTGGAGCGGGTGGCCGATGACGCTCCCGGCGCGGAAAGCCGGTTGATCGCCCTTGGCGAAACCGGGCGTATCGTCGAATGCTTCGGCACCCTCGAAACCGACCGCGCCGAGGCGATCCGCCTCGCCTATCTTCAGGGCTGGAGCTACCAGCAGCTGTCCAGCCGCTATGAGGTTCCGCTGAACACCATCCGAACCTGGCTGCGGCGCGGCCTGCTTGCGCTCAGGGAGTGCATGGACCGATGACCGACGTCGATCTCCCAGACCCCGACGGGTCGGATGACGCGCTGGCGGCCGAGTATGTGCTGGGGGTCCTCGACATGGGCGAGCGTCTGGCGGCAGAGGCGCGCCTGCGGACCGACGCAGGCTTCCGTGCCCGTGTCGCCGCCTGGGAAACCCGCCTGTCAGGGCTGAACGCCGATTTCGCGCCCGTCGATCCGCCAAACCTGCTGCCCGCCATCGAGGCGCGTCTGTTCCCGCGCCCGACCCGGCAACGCAGCCGCTGGCTCTGGTTCGGCGGTGCTGTCGCTGCGGCGCTTCTGGCCATAGCCGCCATCTGGCCCCAACTGCCTGCACCGGCAGGCCCGACGCTGACCGCAACACTGACCGACCCGGCGCAGCCGCTGTCCTTTGCGGCCACTGTGAACGAACGGACCGGAAGCCTGACACTCGTCCGCACCGCTGGCGATGCTGCCGGGCCGGGCCAGGACCTGCAGCTTTGGGTGATCGGCGCAGAGGGCACGCCTGCGCCTCTCGGCCTGATCCGCACGGCCGAGCTGACGCTGTCTGCGCCCGGCCTGACCGCAGGCCTTGTCTTGGCGGTCAGTCTTGAACCGGAAGGCGGGTCGCCCACGGGGTTACCGACGGGTCCGGTGCTTGTCACCGGCGTGTTGGCGCAAGAGTAACATGACCGTGATCGGCGTCTGGCGCTGAAACTCCGCCACCCGAGGCTCCGTAGCTGTGAGGGCAAGGGCAAAGTTCGCCCCGGCAACCACAGCAACAGGAGAGCTATCCATGACCCCGACATTCCGCAAACTGGCTGCAACGGCTGCACTTTCCCTGGTCGCAGGTCTTGCCCATGCCGCAAATCCCCAGGTCGGCGGCGCCGCGATGTACGAGGACAAGAACATCGTCGAGAATGCCGTGAACTCTGCCGACCACACCACGCTGGTGGCCGCCGTTCAGGCCGCAGGGCTGGTCGAGACGCTGCAGGGCGAAGGTCCGTTCACCGTCTTCGCGCCGACCAACGAGGCCTTCGCCAAGCTGCCCGCAGGCACGGTGGAAATGCTGCTGAAGCCCGAGAACAAGGATCAGCTCACCAAGATCCTGACCTGCCACGTCGTGGCGGCGAATGCCCTGTCCGGTGCGATCATGAAGATGGTCGATGACGACAAAGGCGCGCATCCGGTCAAGACCGTGGGCGGCTGCGAGTTCACGGCGATGTATGAAGGCGACAAGATCATGATCAAGGACGGTCAGGGCAACGTCGCCAACGTCACCATCGCCGACGTGAAGCAGTCGAACGGCGTGATCCATGTGATCGACACGGTGCTGCTGCCCGCGAACTGACGCCCAAGGTCTTGCCCCGGTTCAGGTTTCCCCCGCCGGGGCAGGAAGGGGTGCCGTCGGTCAGGCCGCAGTTTTCATCACCTGTGCCTTGTTGGCGGTCTTGCGGGGCGGCACCCCGTCTTCCGACACTTTCGCGCGTGACGCCGGCTCTTGGATCGGGCCGGGGTTGGTCCTCTCCCGACGCGCGAAACGGCATCGGCGCGCCCGGTCAGGGCGCGCCGATGTTTTCGCATGGTGCAACGCGATGCGGTCTCAGGCGGCTTTCAGCATGCTGTCGGCCTTGAGGCCCGCATAGCATTCATCCAGCGACTTCCACGCCCGTTCGATCAGGATATCGATCTCGCGCGGGGTGATGACCAGAGGCGGCGAGATGATCATCCGGTCGCCCACATGGCGCATGATGAGATCGTTGGCGAAGCAGCGTTCGCGGCAACGGTAGCCGACCTTGCCCGCCTCGGTCGCGAACTTGGCGCGGGTCGCCTTGTCGGGCGTCAGAGCGATGGACCCCATCAGACCCACGAGTTTGGCTTCACCGACCAGCGGATGCTCGGTCAGGCCCTGCCACTTGGCGGCGAGATAGGGGTTCGCCACGTCGCGGACATGCTCGATGATCTTTTCTTCCTGCAGGATGCGCAGGTTTTCCAGCGCCACCGCAGCCGCGACCGGGTGCCCGGAATAGGTGTAACCGTGGTTGAAATCCCCTGCCCCGCCAATGGTTTGCGCGACCTCGTCACAGACGATCGACCCGCCGATCGGCTGGTAGCCCGAGGACAGGCCCTTGGCGATGGTCATGATGTGCGGGCGGATGCCGAAGGTTTCGCTGCCGAACCAGTTGCCGGTGCGCCCGAAGCCGGTGATGACCTCGTCCGCGATCAAGAGGATGCCGTACTTGTCGACGATGCGCTGGATTTCCGGCCAGTAGGTCGAGGGCGGAATGATCACGCCGCCCGCCCCTTGGACCGGTTCGCCGATGAAGGCCGCGACCTTGTCGACGCCAAGCTCGAGGATCTTCTCCTCAAGTTCGCGCGCGCGCATCAGGCCGAACTCCTCGGGCGTCATGTCGCCGCCTTCGGCGTACCAGTGCGGCTGTCCGATATGCTCGATCCCGTCGATCTTGCCGCCATGCGCATGGATGTAGGTCATGCCGCCCAGGCTGCCGCCGCCCATCGTCGAGCCGTGATAGCCGTTCTTGCGCGAGATGATGACGCGCTTCTCCGGGTGACCCTTGATGTCCCAGTAGCGGCGGACGAGGCGGATGTTGGTATCGTTCGCCTCGGACCCCGATCCGGCGAAGAAGACATGGTTCAGATCGCCCGGCGCAAGCTCGGCGATCTTGGCGGCGAGTGCGATGGCGGGAACATGAGTTGTCTGGAAGAAGGTGTTGTAATAGCTCAGTTCTTCGATCTGGCGCTTGGCGACCTCGCCCAGTTCCTTGCGGCCATATCCGATGTTCACGCACCAAAGCCCCGCCATCCCGTCAAGGATGCGGTGCCCCTCGCTGTCGGTCAGCCAGACGCCCTCGGCGCGGGTCATGACGCGGACGCCCTTTTTCGCCAGTTCGCCATTGGCGGTGAAGGGGTGCATGTGGTGGGCGGCGTCGAGGGCCTGGAGTTCGGCGGTGGGCAGGTGATTGGTGATCTTGTTCATGGCGTCCTCGCAGCGGGCGGGCCGGAATCGGCCTCATCAGATGCGAGAATATGATCAAATTCAGCGCAGCGCAAGAATTTGATCAAATGTCGCCGGCCGAAAGCGCCTCGCGCACCTGATCGACGCCCTGGGCGATGTCGCGCTCGATGGCGCGGGACAGGCGCGCGGCGTCGCCCGCGCGCATCGCGGCCAGCGCCTCGTCATGCAGGTCGGGAAGATTGCCGGTGCCGACGCGGGCACAGACGACGCGCAGCGACGGGCCGAAGCGCAGCCAGAGCGAGCGGGCCATGTCTTCGAGCACGGGGGCATCCGAGGCATCGTAGAGCGCGAAGTGGAAGCGGTGATTGCCCGAGAGATAGCCGTGGATGTCGCCCGCCCGTATCGCGAGATTTATCCCGGAATCAATGGCTTCCAGTTCGATGATCCGCTCTGGTGTCAGCCGCGCGCAGGCCAGTTCGGCAAGGCGGGGCTCGATCGTCAGGCGCGCGAAGGCGACCTGGTCGAGCAGCCCCGGCGTGAGTTGCGGCACGACCACGCGGCGATTGCCGAGAAGCGTCAGCGCGCCTTCTGCGATCAGGCGGCGGATGGCCTCGCGCACCGGGGTCATGCCCGCGTCGAGGTCGCGGATCAGGCCCTGGATGGTGACGGGCTGGCCCGGTTGCAGGCGCCCGAACAGCACCATGTCGCGCAGGCGGCCATAGGTGACCTCGTGGGTCGGTATCTTGCGGTCCTGCGCGTTCATGCTCTTCCTGCCCGTGATATGATCAAATTAGTCCGGGGCGCGGGCAGGTTCAAGCGCCGTTCGCGAGAGGCTTCGGTTGACGCCGCCCCTTTCCGCCGCGATGGTCAGGGCGGTGCGGGGGAAGGCATATGAATTCCATATGATAGCCATATGACATTCGTATGCAGACAAATATGGTCGGGAATTTCGGCGTGACAGTCTCGGGATCGGCAGGCGGACGGAAGGAAGGGCCCAAGGGGATGAGCCGGATCGTGCATCCCAGGTTCGTGCTCTTCATCGTTCTGGCGCTGGTCGCGGTGCCGGTCGCATCGCTTTACATGAAGATGGAAGAGGCCGTGGTGTTCGGCTTCAACCTGGCGTCGCTTGCCTTCATCCTGGCGAGCCTGCCCCTGTGGCTGGAGGACCGGCCCGAGGAGGCGCGGTTGCGCGGGGCGCGCGACGACGGGGGCCGGGTGTTCCTGCTGATCGTCTCGGCGGCGGTTCTGGCGGCGGTGGTCGCCTCGCTGGCCCGGATGATCCAGACGAAAGAGGCGGTGACGATGCCCGACCTGTTGCAGGTCGTGGCGACGCTGCTGCTCGCCTGGCTGTTCGTGAACCTGATCTACGCGCACCACTACGGGCATCTCTACTACGATCAGGTCGATCAGGGCGACGCCGGCGGGCTGGTCTTTCCGGCGACGCGCGAGCCGGTCTTTGCGGACTTCTGCTATTTCGCCTTCTGCATCGGCATGACCTCGGCGGTGTCGGACGTGAACATCGAAAGCGCCCGGATGCGGCGGGTCACGACGGTGCACGCGCTGCTGGCCTTCGTCTTCAACCTCGGGATCATGGCGCTGGTGATCAACGTGCTGTCGGGGGTGTTGTGAGGGGGGGCGGTTCCTGAGGCTTTGTCTCGCCGCTCGCGTTCCGGAAATCGCTTGACCTGACGCGGCGCGAGAGGATCGACCGGAAAGGCTCCTGTGGAGCGTTTCCGCGATCCGATTGCCGGAGTGCGTGAGCACGGAGGCAAGGGGCTCTCCGCTGGCCTGACGCTGCCAATCCGTCCGCGCCTGACTGGGCGGGCGCGGTGACGCGCCTGCCGACGGGCAGGCAGGCGCGGACGGATTTGTCGCGGGACAAATCCGTCAAGAGAAGGTGGGCGTCGCGGTAGGGGCGCGGCGGGGTGGCGCGGTTGGCGGGTGCGCAACGAATTCGCATCCTACGGGATGGAGCCAGAGGATCGACCGGAAACGCTCCGGTGGAGCGTTTCCGCGATCCGATTGCCGCAGTGCGCGAGCACCGCAGGCAAGGGGGCCATCCGCTGGCGTAGACGCTGCCGATCCGTCCGCGCCTGCCTGGGCGGGCGCGTGACGCGCCTGCCGCGGGCCGGACACGCGCGCGCGCCCGGGCGCGGCCAGGCAGGCGCGGACGGATTTGTCGCGGGACAAATCCTTCAAGTGAAGGGGGACTCGGGGGGGTGCGCAAGACGGCGGGGTGAACCCCGCCCTACCCCCGCCCGGCCATCGCGTCTTCCAGCACGCGCAGGACGGCGTCGGGGGGCACGTTGTCGGCCACGAAGGCCTCGCCGATGCCGCGGGCGAGGATGAAGCGAAGCTGGCCGTCGACCACCTTCTTGTCCTGCCCCATCAGCGTCCAGCAGCCGCGCGGGCCCCGGCAGGTCGCCGGGAATATCGGCGAGGTCGGTCTTCATGCCCATGGCGCGCAGATGCGCGCGGACGCGGCTTGGCGCTTCCTGCGAACACAGGCCAAGGCGCTGGCTGAGCTCAAAAGCCAGCGCGCAGCCGATGGCCACGCCCTCGCCATGCAGCAGGCGGTCGGAATAGCCCGTCGCGGCCTCGAGCGCGTGGCAGAAGGTGTGGCCCAGGTTCAGAAGCGCGCGCTCGCCCTCTTCCGTCTCGTCACGCTCCACGATCCCGGCCTTCATCGCGACCGACACCTGCACGGCGCGCTGGCGCAGGGCCGCATCGCCCGCGGCCAGCGCGGGGCCGTTCGCCTTCCAGCCAGTCGAAGAAGGCGGCGTCGCCGAGCAGGCCGTATTTCACCACCTCGCCATAGCCGGCGAGGAAGTCGCGCGCGGGCAGGGTTTCCAGCACCGACGATGTCGGCCAGCACGAGGCTGGGCTGATGAAAGCTGCCGACGAGGTTCTTGCCCTGCGCGGTGTTGATCCCGGTCTTGCCGCCGACCGAACTGTCGACCTGGGCCAGCAGCGTCGTGGGGATCTGCACGAAGCGCACGCCCCGGCGCAGGATCGCCGCCGCGAAACCCGCAAGATCGCCGATCACGCCGCCGCCGAAGGCCACGACCACGTCGCGGCGTTCCACCTTCCGCTCCAGCAGCCCCTCGGTGCAGCGCGGCGAGTTGCGCCCAGCCCTTGGTCCCCTCGCCCGGCGGCAGCACGATGCTGTCATGGGCGATGCCTGCGGCGTCGAGCCCGGCCTGAAGCCGGGGCAGATGCAGCCGGGCCACCGTGGCGTCGGTGACGATCACCACGCGCGGGCGGCGCAGCAGGGGCGCGATCTCGCTCCCCTGCCCTGTCGATCAGGCCCGCCCCGATGCGCACCTGATACGAGCGCGCGCCAAGCGCGACATCGACCGTCTCGACCGTCATCGTCATTTCCTTTCCAGAACGTCGGGGCGCGCCTGAAGTGCCGCCACGACATTGCCTGCCATTTCCTCGACCGACAGGTCGGGGCGGCTGTCGACCGTGACCTCGGCCAGGCTGTAGACGGGCACGCGCGCCTCGTAGATCGTGCGCAGCGTCTCGCGCGGGTTGGCGGTGCGCAGAAGCGGGCGCGTCGTCTTGTGCCGCACGCGCTGCCACAGAACGTCGAGATCGGCGCGCAGCCAGACCGCGATGCCCTGTTCGGCGATCATCCGGCGGTTCATCTCGGACAGGAAGGCGCCGCCGCCGGTGGACAGGATGCAGGGCGCGCCGCGCAGCAGGCGGGCCAGCACCTCGGTTTCCCGCGCGCGGAAGAACGGCTCGCCGTCACGCTCGAAGATCTCGGCGATGGAGCGGCTGGCGGCGCGGACGATCTCTTCGTCCGAATCGAGGAAGGGCACGCCAAGGATGCGGGCGACCTGGGTGCCGACCGCCGTCTTGCCCGCCCCCATCATGCCCACCATCGCCACGGTCTTCTTCAGGCGCCACGTCACGTTGGCAAGGTCCCGCCCAGCTTGGAATTTCGATCCTGAATGGCGTGAACTCGGCGGAAATGCCATATATATTCGCAGCGCTTGTGCCGGGGGTGTTCGATCCGCCGGGGCGCGCGCAATAACAAAAGGGCTGGGCAGGCATGGGTCGCATCTTCAAGGCAGTTCTGGCGTTGATCGTGGGGGCGCTGATCGGCCTCGCGGGATACGCCTATCTCGGCGACATGGCCCCCGATCAGGCGCCGGTGACGCAGCCGGTGACGCTGAATGTGGACTAGCGCGCGGGCGGCCTGCCTTGTGCTGCTGGCGGCAGGCGCGCTGCCTGCCCGCGCCGAGGCGCCGCTGTCGGCCATCGACTGGCTGTCGCAATCGGTGGCGACGCCCGCCGCCCTGCCCAAGCCGCAGGAGCCGGCCGGTGACCGGGGGCGTGGTGCAGCAGGACATTGCCGTATCGGTGCTGGACGGCCCCTCGCCGGATGCGACGGGGCTATCTGGCGCCGCAGGTGACGGGGCTGCCGCGCAACCTCTGGGGGCTGGGGCGCACGGACGAGATCGTGGCGCTGATCGGCGGCGAGCGGGCCGACACGCTGCCTGCGCTGCAATCGCTGCTGACGACGCTGATGCTGGCCGAGGCCGATCCGCCGGGGGATGCGGGCGGGCGCGGCGTGCTGCTGCTGGCGCGGCTCGACAAGCTGTTGTCGGCGGGGGCGCTGGAACAGGCGGCGGCGCTCTTGGACGCGGCGGGGTCGACCGAGCCGGAACTGTTCCGGCGGCGCTTCGATGTGGCGCTTCTGACCGGGACCGAGGACAGCGCCTGCGCGATGATGCGCGAAACGCCGCAGATCGCGCCGACCTTTCCGGCGCGGGTGTTCTGTCTGGCGCGGTCGGGCGACTGGAACGCGGCGGCGCTGACGCTGCGCACGGCGCAGGCGCTCGGCTTCGTGACGGAGGAGGAGGATGCGCTGTTGTCGCGGTTCCTCGACCCCGATCTCTATGAAGGCGAGCCGCCGCTTCAGAAGCCTGCAAAGCCCACCCCGCTGGTCTGGCGCATGTTCGAGGCGATCGGGGAACCGCTGCCCACCAACACGCTGCCGCTGGCCTTCGCGCAGGCGGAGTTGCGCGATACCGCCGGGTGGAAGGCGCAGATCGAGGCGGCAGAGCGGCTGGCGCGCAGCGGTGCCATCGCGCCGAACCGGCTGATGGGGCTTTACACCGACCGCAAGCCCGCGGCCTCGGGCGGGGTCTGGGACCGGGTTGCTGGCGGTGCAGACGCTGGATGCGGCGCTGGCCTCGGGCGATGCGGTGCTGGTGGCGCAGGTGCTGCCCGAGGCGTGGCGGGTGATGGTGGCGGCCGAGTTGGAGGTGCCCTTCGCCGTTCTGTTCGCGCCGCGCGCTGCAGGAGATGGCGCTGCCGGGACAGGCAGGCGCGCTCGCGTTCCGTGTCGGATTGCTGTCGCCGGACTATACGGCGGTGGCCGAGGCGCGCAGCCCGGCCGATCCGACCGAGGCATTCCTGATCGGGCTTGCCACCGGCAAGCTTGAAGGGCGTATCGCGCCCGACAGCCTGGGCCGGGCGATTGCGCCCGCTTTCCTCGACCCGCGCCTCGGGTCGGTTGCCCTGGGGTTGATCGAGGACGGGCGTATCGGCGAGGCGATCCTGACGGCCATCGACATGGTGGGCAACGGGCTGCGGGGCGATCTGCCGCGCGTGACCGAAGGGCTTGGCCATCCTGCGGACTGTCGGGCTGGAGGATGCGGCGCGGCGCACGGCGCTGGAACTGATGCTGCTGGAACGGCGGGGCTGAGGGGTGGAGCGCTGGATCTCGGCCTTCCTCGATGCGCAGGCCGCCGAACGCGACGCCGCGCGCAATACGCGGCTGGCCTATGGCCGTGACCTGCTGGATTTCACGGGCTGGCTTCAGCATCGCGGCAAGGACATGGCCGGGGCCACCCGCGAAGACGTGGAGAATTATCTGGTCGGATGCGAGGCAATCGGGCTGTCGAAGGCCACGCGCGCGCGCAGGCTTTCCGCGATCCGCCAGCTTTACCGCTTTGCCCATGAAGAAGGCTGGCGCGCCGACAATCCGGCGCTGCCCATCAAGGGGCCGGGGCGGGTGCAGCGGCTGCCCAAGACGCTAGGCCAGGACGAGGTGGGCCGCCTGCTGGACGCGGCGGCAGGCCAAGGGCGCGAGGCCGACCGGGTGCGCAACCGCTGCCTGATGGAGCTGATCTATGCCACCGGGATGCGGGTGTCGGAACTGGTGGAACTGCCTGTGGCGGCGGTGCGGGGCGATCCGAAGATGATCCTCGTGCGCGGCAAGGGCGGCAAGGAGCGGATGGTGCCGCTGTCGGCCCCGGCCCGCGCGGCCCTGATCGCCTGGGTCGCCGAGCGCGACGCCGCCGAGGACAAGGCACGCACCGCCGGGCGGCCGCCCTCGCGCTACCTGTTTCCCGCCGGGGGCAAGGAGGGGCATCTGACGCGGCAGGCCTTTCACGGTCTGGTCAAGACGCTGGCACTTGCGGCGGGGCTCGACCCGGCCCGCGTGACGCCGCACACGCTGCGCCATGCCTTTGCGACGCATCTGCTGGAAGGCGGCGCCGACCTGCGGGTGATCCAGACCCTGCTGGGCCATGCCGACCTGTCGACGACCGAAATCTACACCCATGTGCTGGATGAGCGGCTGACCGCACTGGTGCTGGAGCATCACCCGCTGGCCCGAAAGCCCTGAGCCTGTTGCGGCAGCGCGCGCAGGGCCGCATAACCGGGGAAAAGCGCAAGGGACCCTGATGGATAGCTCGACCCTCGATTCCGCATTCTGGCTGACTGTCGCGGCTATTCTGTGCCTGCTGGTGATGTCGGCCTTCTTCTCGGGCTCCGAGACCGCGCTGACGGCCGCCTCGCGCAGCAAGCTGAAGGCGCAGGCCGACAAGGGATCGTCAGGGGCCGAGGCGGCGATGGACGTGACCGAGGACAACGAGCGCATGATCGGTGCGCTTTTGCTGGGCAACAACATCGTCAACATCCTGTCGGCCTCGCTGGCGACGGCGCTGCTGACGCGGATGTTCGGGGATTCGGGTGTCGCGCTGGCCACGCTGGGGATGACGGCGCTGGTGCTGATCTTCGGCGAGGTGCTGCCCAAGACCTTTGCCATCACCAATCCCGAGCCCGTCGCCTCGCGCGTGGCGCCGATCATCCGGATCCTGATCCGGCTGTTTTCGCCGGTCGTGTCCGTGGTCAGGGCGCTCGTGCGCGGCATCCTGTGGGTCTTCGGCGTGCGGACCGATCCCGACAGCCATTTCCTTGCGCTGCGCGAAGAAATTGCCGGGGCCATCGCCCTTGGCCATAGCGACGGCGCGGTGGAGAAGGAGGACCGCGACCGGCTGCTCGGTGCGCTCGACCTGTCGGACCGGACGGTGGACGAGATCATGACGCCACCGCCGCCAGATCGAGATGATCGACGCCGACTCTGACGCCCGGACGAGATCCTGACCCGCAATGCCTCGCCTCGGCCCACACCCGCCTGCCGGTCTACCGCGGCAGCGACGAGAACATCCTGGGCGTGATCCATGCCAAGGACCTGCTGCGCGAGGTGGACCGGCTGATCCGGGGCAAGAGCGGCGATCTGGCCTCGCTTCAGGAGCTGAACATCGTGAAGGTCGCGATGAAGCCCTATTTCGTGCCCGAGACGACGACGCTGGACGAGCAGATGCGCGAGTTCCTGAAGCGGCGGACGCATTTCGCGATGGTGGTCGACGAATACGGCGCGCTGCGCGGCCTGATCACGCTGGAGGACATTCTAGAAGAGATCGTGGGCGACATCACGGACGAATTCGACCTGGCCGAGAAGGCGCTGAAGAAGGACGCGGCGGGGGATTACATCGTCGAAGGGTCGATGACGATCCGCGACCTGAACCGGGCGATCGACTGGAACCTGCCCGACGACGAGGCCAACACGATCGCGGGGCTGGTGATCCACGAGGCGCAGATGATCCCGAACGAGGGCCAGGTGTTCAGTTTCCACGGCTTCCGCTTCGAGGTGGCGGCGCGGGCACGAGAACCGGCTTGCGCGGCTGAAGATCAGGCCGCTTTAGGATTTCGGTGGTGCCAGAGGATCGACCGGAAACGCTCCGGCGGAGCGTTTCTGCGATCCGATTGCCGGAGTGCGTGAGCACGGAGGCAAGGGCGTTCCGTCCGCCTATCAGGCGCGGCGACTGCCAATCGTCCGCGCTTGCTGGGCGGGCCGCGGCCTACGCGCCTGCCACGGGCAGGCGGATCGCGGAACGCTCACGGACTTGTCACGGTACAAATCCTCGGACCAAGGGCACGACGGCGTAGATTTCACCCGCCCGTCTTCCGCCAGGCCTCCAGCGCCGCGTTCGGCTCGTCCGCCACGGGCGCTGCGTTCAGCGCGGCAGGACCCGTCGCCGCAACGGGCCGGTTGCGGAAGTAATAGGCCTCGCGCGCCCCGAAGTAGAAGCTGACGATGGCGCCAAGCAGCCACCAGAGCGGCTCGGGCACCTGGTTCAGCCCCACCATGCGCAGCCCGAAACCCGGCGGATCGACCATTGCATAGACGAACAGCCCCAGCGTGCCGAAGGCCAGCATCGGGCGCGGCATCCGGTTCAACCCGTTGATCGCGCGATCGAACCAGCCATCGCCCGTGGTCGCGAACTCGGCCCCGTGCTGGGCCAGCGCCGCCTGCTGGGCCTCGGCCGACAGCTCCATCCGGCGGGTGGCGTTCGGGGTGAACACCTCGGACACGTCGCGGACGGTGGCGCCGATGGCGCTGACCGCGCCGGAGGAGCCAAGAATTTTCCCGATCACACCCATGCCGCCACCCGTGCCTTGTGCTGCGCCTCGGTCAGCCGATAGCGCGTGTCCATGAAGCTCTTCGGCGCGCAGGATCCAGCCGCCCTTGCCGCCGTCCTTGCGCCGCGCGTAGCGGCGGCTGGCCGGGCGGGCATCGGCCAGAGCGTAGTAGTAGTTGCGCCGCGCGATGGCATAGGCGTCGGCCAGATGCGTGGGCGCGGCCTCGGCCGCCTGCTGGGCCGCGCGGATGGTCTGCGGTCCGATGGCACCGTCGTCGGTGCAGGGAAAGCCCATCGTCGCTCAGCAGCCGTTGCAGCACCTTCACCGCGTTCGACCCCGCATTCACATACATGTCGAACACCGAAGCCTGGAGAGCCTCCGGCAGCGCGGCGATGCCGGGGCGGCGGAAATAGTGCTCGATGAAGATCTCGACGGCCTGGGCGCGGGTCAGGCGCGCGCACGTCCTGCTCGGTCACCTGCCCGTCGCCCGTCAGGTCGAGCCCGAGCCGGCGCAGCGTGTGGATGGTGACACCGAAATTCGTGGCCCCGCCCGGATCGGCGGGGTCGTTCACGAAACCGCCCTCGCGGGCGACGATTTCCTCGGCAAGCTCCTTGACCGATGACATGCAAGCCTCCTGACCGGGGCGGGGTGCCCCAAGCGGTCAGAAAGCCGAATGCCTGCTTAACGCGGCGCCAATCAGCCGTTCGGTGCGGCGTTGGGATCGACGTAGACGCCCTGTTCCTTCAGCGCGTCGACGACTTCCTTGGGCATGTAGGTCTCGTCGTGGCTTGGCGAGGATCTCGGTCGCCTGGAAGACGCCGTCGACATAGCGCCCGGTGCCCACCATCCCCTCGCCCTCGCCGAAGAGGTCGGGCAGGACGCCGGTATAGCTGACCGGGATGGACGAGGCGGTATCGGTCACGCGGAAGGTCACCGTCTCGCCCTGGCCGCGGGTGATCGAGCCTTCCTCGACCAGCCCGCCGATGCGGAAGGTCTCGGTCGGCGCGGGCGGAGCCTCGGCCACCTGTGTGGGCGTGCGGAAGAAGTTGATGCCGTCGCGCATGGCATAGCCGATCAGGCCCGTCGACAGCGCCAGTGCGGCGGCGGCCAGCACGATGATCTGGATGCGGCGTTTCTTCTTCAGGCCCTTCATCGTCACCCTCACGGAAAGACCGGGGCCAGCAGCAGGCCCGCAGTCTCGTCGATCCCCAGCATCAGGTTCGCGTTCTGGATCGCCTGCCCCGACGACCCCTTGGTCAGGTTGTCGAGCACCGCCACGACGATTGTCCGGCCCGGCATCCGGTCGCCGATCACCCCGATATGGACATAGTTGGAGCCGCGGATGTCGCGTGTCGAGGGGAGTGCGCCGAAAGGAAGCACCTTGAGGAACGGCTCGGCGGCATAGCGCGACTTGCCAGCGTCGCGTGGATCACGCCCGGATCGCCGTCGAGATAGACGGTGGCGAGGATGCCGCGGTTCATCGGCAGCAGATGCGGGGTGAACTGCACCTGGACCGGGCGGCCCGGCGACCTTGGAGAACTCCTGGTCGAACTCGCCCAGATGCCGGTGCTTGCCGCCTGCGGAATAGGCGTGCGTGCCCTCGGACAACTCGGCATGCAGCAGGTTTTCCTTCAGCGACCGCCCTGCCCCGCTGACGCCCGCCTTGAGGTCGATCACGATGCGGTCGAGGTCGATCACCCCGGCCTCGATCAGCGGCCGCAGCGCATACTGCCCGGTCGCCGCGTTGCAGCCGGTGCCCGCGACCAGCCGGGCGGCGGCGATCTCGTCGCCGGTAGAACTCGGTCAGGCCGTAGACGGCTTCCTTCTGCAACTCCGGCTGGGCGTGGGGCTGGCCATACCATTTCTCATAGGCCGCCGGGTCGCGCAGCCGGAAATCGGCGGACAGGTCCACGATCTTCAGGTCGCGCGGCAGGGCGGCGATCACCGCCTGCGTGGTCGCATGCGGCAGCGCGCAGAAGCAGAGGTCGATGCGGGAAAAGTCGATCTCCTCGATCCGCTGGCAGCGTCGGGCAGGTCGAGATGGCGCAGGAAGGGAAACACCTCAGCCATCGCCATGCCCGGCCTTGCGGTCGGCCGACAGCGCCGCGATCTGCATCGACGGATGCGTGGCCAGCAGGCGGACCAGCTCGGCCCCGGTATAGCCGGAGGCGCCAAGAATGGCGATCTGGTGGGTCATGCGTGCCCCCTCGTGGGTGTGGTCGGGGCGAGTGATGGGGTATGGGGGGCGGATTGGCAAGGGGGGGTGGGGGGTCCGCAAACTCCTGGGAAACGCCAGGCCCGCTGCCTTGCGCAGCGCAGCGTTCATGCGGCTTTGCCAGCCGGGGCCGAGTGGCGCGGAAGCTCTCCAGCACGTCGGGGTCAAGGCGTAGGGTAGTGGGCACCTTGCGGTCGGATAACTTCGGACGGCCACGCTGGACGGTGGCCTTTGCGAACTGCTCGACCCAGTAGGGGGTGGAGAGGTCGGGCGCATCGTCGGACGGGTCGAAAGCACCGTCGCCGAAGGTGTCAGGGTCGTAGGGAAAGTTGGTAGGCGGCTGTTTCGCGGGCATTGGCTTTTCTCAGCGAGATGATGCGACGCGGCGTCGCCGCGGGGGGTCCAGATCGATGATGACCATGCGTCCCTTTAGGAAGCCTGACGGTCATGAAGCGTGGCTCGCCATAGTCGAGGCGCGCATCGGGGATCGTCAGCGTTGGGCCGTCCCAGACTTCGGCGGATCGCGCCATGTCGAGGTCGCGGGCCGCAAGAGTGGCGAGGCGCTTGGCAGGGTCGATACTCGATACACACTTTCTGTCACTACGAAAAATAGGCGGAACAGGCGAGGACGCGTCAAGATGGCGGGGTGAACTCCGCCCGTCGCGGGATCGGTGCGCAGTCACGCCGCCTCGAACGCGATCCTGTGCCGCAGGAACTGCGTCGCCTTGTCCGACACCTTCGCCGGATCGCCGGTGGTCAGGAACTTCGACTCCGTGCCCGGCCCCAGGAACTCGGGCCGGCGCGTCAGGTAGTCGGCCAGGCTTTCGGCCACGAGATTGGCCTGGCTGAATAGACCTTGACCCCCGGCCCCAGCGCCTCGGCGAAGGCTTTCTCCATCAGCGGGTAATGGGTGCAGCCCAGCACGGCGGCCTGCGGGTGGGGCATGCGGCGCTTCAGCGCCTCGACATGGCTGCGCACCAGCGCCTCGGCCAGCATCTCGTCGCCCTGCCTCGATGGCATCCACCACGCCGCCGCAGGGCTGCGCCTCGACATCGACGCCGATGGCGCGGAAGGCCAGTTCGCGCTGGAAGGCGCGGGACGACGACGGTGGCGGGCGTGGCGAACAGCGCCACATGCTTCACCGCCACCTCGCGCGGGGGCGAGTTGTCGCCCCACTGCCGTTCGGTCAGCGCCTCGATCAGCGGCACGAAGACGCCGAGCACGCGCTTGTCGGCCGGCACCCAGGTTTCCTGCATCCGCTTCAGCGCGGCGGCGGAGGCGGTGTTGCAGGCGAGGATCACCAGATCGCAGCCCTCGGCCCACAGCCGTTCCACCGCGGCGCAGGTCAGGCTGAAGATGTCGTCGGGGGTGCGGACGCCGTAGGGCGCATGGGCGTTGTCGCCGTAATAGACGAAGGGCACATCGGGCAGGCGGCGGACCAGCGCCTGGTGGACCGTCAGGCCGCCGAGGCCCGAGTCGAACACGCCAACTGCCATGTCTGCCCCCCGCGCCCGGGGTCTATTGCGCCCGGTACTTGTCCTCGAACTCGTAGCCGTAGTCATAGGACTTGCAGCGGCTCGGGTGAAAGGGCATAGGTGGCGCGGCGCAGATACTCCATCAGCGCGCGTGGGTCGGACCGCAGCGCGGCAAGCTCGGTCGCGGGCAGCGGCTTGCCCACGACGATGCGCACCGGCTCGTCGATGCGGGCCGGAATTCCTTGATCAGCAGGCCGAGGCGCAGGTTGGCGTGCACGTGGCGAGGCCAGCTGGAACAGGCGCGAATTGTGGCCGTGGAAGAAGATCGGCACCACGGTCGCCTCGGATTTCGCGATCATCTTGGCGGTGAAGTTGCGCCAGCCGGGGTCCATCGGCTGCGAAAAGGGCTTGGCGGCGGTCGACACGGTGCCGCCGGGAAAGACCCCGATCGCCCCGCCCTCGGCCAGATAGTCGCAGCAGGTCGGCGCGGGTCTCCAGGTTCAGGCGCACCGCCTCTTTCGTCTCGTCGAACGAGATCGGCAGGATGACCGGTTCAGCTCTTCCGCCCGGCGGAAGACGGAATTGGCGAGGATGCGGAAATCGCCCCGCACCCGGTCCAGCAGGTGGCCCATCATCAGCCCGTCGAGAATGCCGTAGGGATGGTTGGCGATCACGATCAGCGGGCCGTTCGCGGGAATGTCGGTCAGCGCGCCGCCCGACGACGTCCAGCGACAGGCCGTAGCGTTCGGCGATCACCTCCCAGAAGCTAGCGGCCCGAGGCGACCTCGTGCTCATAGCCTTCGGCGCGGCGGATCAGCGACAGGCGGCCGGTGGCGTTCTCCAGCACCCGGATCAGCGCGCGGCCGGAGCGGGAGCGGGCGGAGGTGGCATAGGTGATATCCCGCGTGACCGTGCTTCGTCCCATGCGCAGAGCGCCCCCCTGCCCCGTCCTGCGCGGCATATCGCGTTTCGGTTAAGTCTGGCCAGAAAAGATGACGTGAGCGTGACGGCGCTGGCGGCGCATGTCGCGCATTGCAGCCATGTGCGCCTTGCAAGGCAGCTATGCGATGCGTAAGTGAGGACTGGAAATGGAGTGCAGGGTGCGGCGATGGACTGGGACAAGCTGCGGATTTTTCACGCGGTGGCCGATGCGGGCAGCCTGACCCATGCGGGCGACGTGCTGCACCTGTCGCAATCCGCCGTCAGCCGCCAGATCCGCGCGCTGGAGGAAAGCCTGGACGTCACGCTGTTCCACCGCCATGCGCGCGGGCTGATCCTGACCGAACAGGGCGAACTGCTGTTTGACGCGACGCAGGCGATGGTCAAGCGGCTGGATGCCACCGCCGCGCGCATCCGCGACAGCGAGGACGAGGTGTTCGGCGAGTTGCGCGTGACCACGACGACCGGCTTCGGCACGCTGTGGCTGGCCCCGCGCCTGACGCGCGCTTTACGAGAAATACCCGGCGCTGAAGATCGACCTGATGCTGGAAGAGCGCGTGCTGGACCTGCCGATGCGCGAGGCCGATGTGGCGATCCGGATGAAGGAGCCGAGCCAGGCCGACCTGATCCGCAAGCGGCTGATGAACATCCGGATGCGGCTTTACGCGTCGCCGGAATATCTGGCCGCAGCATGGCACGCCCGAGACGCATGGACGATCTCAGCCAGCACCGGCTGATCAGCCAGCATGCCGGCACGCCGCAGGTGGCGGCGGGGGCGATCGCTGGTGCAGGAACTGATGACGCATGACATCCCGTCGACGCTGACGGTGAACAACTATTTCGGCGTGTTGCAGGCGGTGCTGAACCATCTGGGCATCGGCGTGCTGCCGGACTACCTGACCGAGGATTTCCCCAATCTGGTCCGCGTGCTGCCCGATGTGCGAAAGCGGCGAAGTGCCGGTGTTCCTGGCCTATCCCGAAGAGCTGCGCCATTCCAAGCGGGTGGCGGCCTTCCGCGATTTCGTGATCGAAGAGATCATCGCCTACCGCAGCCGCCAGCAGGCTGACGCGAGCGGCGACGCCGGTGCCATCGGCGGCTGAGTGGCGCGATTGCTGCCATGCAGCATAGTGCATAGCAGCAATGCCCAATCATGCGGGCATGTCCAGCACTTGTATTGCGCCAATGCATCGTGCGCACTATTTCAACTCTCGAAGGCGGCGATGAGCTTGCTCTCGTCTCCTTCATACCTCCCTGTTGGACTTGGCCGAGCGTATGCTCGGCCTTTTTTTTCGTCTCTGCGCCGGATCTGCCGGTTGCCTGCAGGAATCGCCGCAGCGTCGCGCCGGTTGCCAGGAACGCGGCATCGGCGGAATTGGCGCAGGGCAATAGCGCGGTCATAGGCGCGTGCGAGTCGGCTGCGCCCGGCGCGGGCCAGAAGATTCGGCGCGGGCGGCGTGGAAGGGCTGGTAGTCGGCCAAGCTGCCGGCCAAGCGCCTCGAGCGCGCGCAGGGCGGCTGGGCAGCTGCCCGGCCTCGGCCAGCGCGACGGCGCGGTTCAGGCGCGACGACCGGCGTCGGTTCGCATCCGCAGCAGGCTGTCGTAGAGCGCGGCGATCTGGGGCCAGTCGGGCGCCGGCTGCCGGTCACGTGCAGGGCGGCGATCGCGGCCTTGATCTGGAACGGGCCGGGCGCGCGGCGGGCCATGGCGCGGTCCAGCAGCGCCAGGCCCTCGGCCAGCATGCGCGCCGGTCCCAGAGGCTGCGGTCCTGATCGGCCGAGCGGCACGATCTGCCCCGTCGCGTCCAGCCGCGCGCGCGCGGCGGGCGTGGGTCAGCAGCAGCAGCGCCAGGCAGCCCTTCGACCTCGGGCTCGTCCGGGCGCAGGTGCGATCAGCAGGCGGGCCAGAAAGATCGCCTCGTCGCAAAGGTCGGCGCAGCGGCCTGCGCCGGCGCTGGCGGAATAGCCTGCGTTGAAGATCAGGTAGATCACCGTCAGGACCGAGTTCAGCCGGTCGGGCCAGGTCCTCGGGCCCCGGCACGGCGAAGGGGATGCCGGCGGCGGCGATCTTGGCCTTGGCGCGGCGACAGGCGCTGGCCCATCGTCGGCTCGGCGTCCAGAAAGGCGCGGGCGATCTCGGCCGTGGTCAGGCCGCCGAGGGTGCGCAGGGTCAGGGCGACGCGGGACTTTCGGGTCCAGCGCCGGATGGCAGCAGGTGAAGATCAGGCGCAGGCGGTCGTCGGGGATGATCTCGGCGGTCATGTCCGCGGCCTCGTCCCCGGCCAGCACGGCGAGCGCCGCGCGCCTTGCGGCCGTCGCGCGCGGCACGCGCGCAGCCGGTCGATCGCCTTGCGCAGCGCCACCCGCAGAAGCCAGCCCTGCGGCGAGGCGGGCAGCCCCGACCGGCCCCAATGCACCAGCGCCGACTCCAGCGCCTCCTGCAGCGCATCCTCGGCCAGCTGGAAATCGCGCAGGCGGGCGATCAGGGCCGCCAGAAGCCGCCCCCGGTCCTGCGCGCATGACCAGTCCAGCGTCTGCGGGTGACGGGATCGGCCCCGGCGGCACCGGGCATGTCAGACTACCGTGTTGGCCACCACCGGGCGCACCTCGACCGTGCCGAAGGCTGCCGACGGGCATCGAGCGCCGCGTAGCGCAGGGCGGCGTCCAGATCGGGCACGTCGATGACGTAGTAGCCGCCCAGATGCTCCTTGGTTTCGGCAAAGGGGCCGTCCATCGTTTCCACCTTGCCGCCCCGCACGCCGCACCGACGTGGCGGTGCTCACCCCTTGCAGGCCCGCGCCGCTGGCTTGAATGCCGTCCGCCGCGAGCTTTGCGTTCAGAGCTGCCATAGCCCGCAATCCAGGCGTCGAACGCCGGGGTGCCCCAGGCCGGTTCGTTCGCAGGGTCGGCGTAGATCAGGATCATGTATTTCATCGGTTCGCTCCTTGGTTGCAGGGTGCGGCACATGCCGCAGACGATGCGATCAAAGCTGCTGGTGACTGACATCCGGCGTCAACGCGCCGACATCAGGGCAGTTCTGACCACATCGATACTCCAAGGACGCCGCAGGTTTGCCGATTTCGACAGGATAGTCGAAAAAAATTCGCGTCGTGAGAGCGCTGTCGGAGCCTGCCCCCTTCCCCCACGCCGCGCCTTGTCCTATGACGCGGCCAAGCCAGCCGCAGGGGAATGACATGACCGAACCCGCAATCACACCGGAACTGGTCGCCGGCGCACGGGCTGAAGCCCGACGAATATGAGCGGCTGCTGGGCATCATCGGGCGCGTGCCGACCTTCACCGAACTGGGCATCTTCTGCGCGATGTGGAACGAGCATTGTTCCTACAAGTCGTCGAAGAAATGGCTGCGCACGCTGCCCACCACCGGGCCGCAGGTGATCTGCGGGCCGGGCGAGAATGCGGGCGTGGTCGATATCGGCGACGGTCAGGCGGTGATCTTCAAGATGGAGAGCCACAACCACCCCTGCTACATCGAGCCGCTATCAGGGGGCTGCGACCGGCGTGGGCGGCATCCTGCGCGACGTCTTCACCATGGGCGCGCGCCCGATTGCGGCGATGAACGCGCTGTCGCTTCGGCGCTGCCCGTCGCATCCGAAGACCGCGCATCTGGTCAAGGGCGTGGTCGAGGGCGTCGGCGGCTATGGCAATGCCTTCGGCGTGCCGACCGTCGGGCGGCGAGGTGCGCTTTCACCGCAGCTACAACGGCAACTGTCTGGTGAACGCCTTTGCCGCCGGTCTGGCGGATGCGGACAAGATCTTCTACTCGGCGGCCTCCGGCGTGGGCATGCCGGTGGTCTACCTTGGTGCCAAGACCGGGCGCGACGGGGTGGGCGGGGCCACGATGGCCAGCGCCGAGTTCGACGACACGATCGAGGAAAAGCGCCCCACGGTGCAGGTCGGCGACCCCTTCACCGAAAAGCGCCTGCTGGAGGCCTGTCTGGAGCTGATGGCCTCGGGCGCCGTGATTTCCATTCAGGACATGGGGGCGGCGGGGCTGACCTGTTCGGCGGTCGAGATGGGCGACAAGGGCGGGCTTGGGCATCAAGCTGCAACTGGATCGACGTGCCGCAGCGCGAAACGCACATGACGGCCTATGAGATGATGCTGTCGGAAAGCCAGGAGCGGATGCTGATGGTGCTGAAGCCCGAGATGGAGGCCGAGGCGCGGGCGATCTTCGTGCAAGTGGGACCTCGATTTCGCCATCGTCGGCGAGACGATCCCCGAGGACCGCTTCCTGATCCTGCATGGCAACGAGGTGAAGGCCGACCTGCCGCTGTCGAAGCTGGCCTCCAGCGCGCCGGAATATGACCGGCCCTGGGTGGAGACGCCCGCCGCCGGCGCCCTTGGGCGCGGTGCCCGCAGATCGGTCCGATCGACGGGCTTGCGCGCGCTGATCGGCTCGCCGACCTATGCCCACAAGGCCTGGGTCTAGGAGCAGTATGACAGCCAGGTGATGGCCGATACGGTGGTGCGCCCCGGGCCTGGGCGCGGGCGTGGTGCGGGTGCATGGCACGGGCAAGGCGCTGGCCTTCACCAGCGACGTGACGCCGCGCTATGTCAAGGCGAACCCGTTCGAGGGCGGCAAGCAGGCGGTGGCCGAGGCCTATCGCAACCTTGTGCGCGGTGGGCGCGCGGCCCTTGGCCACGACCGACAACCTGAACTTCGGCAACCCGGAAAAGCCCGAGATCATGGGCCAGTTCGTCGGCGCGATCAAAGGCATCGGCGAGGCCTGCCGCGCGCTGGACATGCCCATCGTGTCGGGCAACGTCAGCCTTTACAACGAGACCGACGGCAAGGGCATCCTGCCG
The DNA here is from genome assembly GCA_963736565.1 of uncultured Alphaproteobacteria bacterium. Classification (GTDB taxonomy): domain Bacteria; phylum Pseudomonadota; class Alphaproteobacteria; order Rhodobacterales; family Rhodobacteraceae; genus Aliitabrizicola. Next base: position 197,014 of record CAVTOW010000003.1, on the reverse strand, counting down.
ACGCCGACCATCGGCGCGGTGGGCATGCTGGCCTCGCTGGACGAGCTGATCGCCGGGCGGCCGGCAGAGGGCGACGTGGCCGTGCTGATCGGTGCGACGCGTCGGGCATCTGGGCCAGTCGGCGCTGCTGGCCGAGGCGTTCGGGCATCGAGGAGGGCGACGCGCCGCCGGTCGATCTGGCGGCCGAGCGGCGGCAACGGCGAATTCCTGCTGGCCAACCGCAAGCTGATCCGCGCCGCGACCGACCTGTCGGATGGCGGGCTGGCGCTGGCGGCGTTCGAGATGGCCGAGGCGGCGGGGCTGGGCGTGACGCTGGACGCGGGCGACACCGGCGCGCTGTTCGGCGAGGATCAGGCGCGCTATCTGGTGGCCTGCGCGGCCGGACGACGCCGACGCAGCTGGTCGCGGCGGCAAGGCCGCGGGTGTGCCGGTGGCAGTGGTCGGGCGGTTCGGCGGGACGGACGGTCGCGCTTGGGCGGCGACGCGGCCCCGCTGGCCGAGCTGTCCGCAGCTCTACCGCAGCGCCTTTGCCGCGGCCGTCGAAGCCTAGGCCGGGGCCTTGCAGGCGGCGGGGCTGCGGCCTACAGTTCTGTGCCGATGACGACCAGAGGGATGCCCGACCGATGCCGATGGAAGCCCGCGACATCGAGAACCTGATCCGGGAGACGCTTTCCGCAGGCGAAGATCACGATCACCGACCTTGCCGGCGACGGCAACCACTGGGCGGCCGAAGTGATCGACGAAAGCTTCCGGGGCCTGAACCGGGTCCAGCAGCAGCGCGCCGTCTATGCCGCCTGAAAGGCAAGATGGACGGGGCGCATGGCGAATTGCACGCGCTGGCGCTGACCACCAAGGCGCCGGACTGACCGACGAACGAGAGGAGACAGACCATGGCCACCGCAACCGCCGCAGACCAGATCCGCGACACGATCGACGAAGAACGACGTGGTGCTGTTCATGAAGGGCACCAAGATGATGCCGCAATGCGGGTTTTCCAGCCGCGTGGCGGGGGTGCTGAACTTCATGGGCGTCGAATTCGCCGATGTGAACGTGCTGGCCGATGCCGACATCCGGCAGGGCATCAAGGATTTCTCGCGACTGGCCGACGATCCCGCAGCTTTACGTCAAGGGCGAATTCGTCGGCGGCTGCGACATCGTCACCGAGATGACCCTGTCGGGCGAGCTGGACGCGCTGTTCGAAGCCAAGGGCGTGACCTACGACAAGGACGCCGCCGAAAAGATCCGCGACGCGAACGCCTGATCGCGAGACCGGACGCAAATGGCCCCGGAGATCTCCGGGCGCCTGAAGTAGTCCTCGCGGGCGTGATTGTCGCGCGGCGCGCAGTGCGGGGGCAGACGGCCCCCTGCCCTGCCGGCTCAGGCGGCGTTCAGCCCAGCGCGTTCTTCCGCCGCCGCCGCCAGCGCCTCGGCGCGGGCGGCGATTTCGGCCAGGCTTTCGATCACGTGCGCCGGGAACACCGCCACCCGCTGCGCGCAGGTTCGGGCCGCGCCGCGCCTCGAGCGTCGGCGACGTGGGCCTTCAGCGCGCGCACCTCGTCCTCCACCGCGGCGGTGTGGTCGGCCAGCATCAGGCCCGCCATCAGCAGCATCCGCGCCTCGGGCAGCCGGCCCATCTGGGTGACCAGCGGCTGCGCCTCGGTGTCCAGCATCTTGGCGGCGGCGCGCAGGAAATGCTCCTCGCCCGGCTGGCAGGCGACCTGAAAGGTGCGTGCCGCCGATGATGATTTCGAGCTCAGGCATGCTGCAGCCTCCGCATCAGGGGGTTCAGTGCGGCGAGGATCTCGTCCATCTCGGCCATCTCGGTCAGGCGGGTGGCGCGCAGCGCCTCGAGTTCGGCCAGCATCGCCTTGTTGATCAGGTGCGGGTTCGGCCAGCCCCTCGGCCTGCGCCTCGCGCAGGCGCGCGCAGCTGTCTCGCGCAGCTGGATGACGGTCTTGCGCATCCGCTGCAGTTCCAGCCCCTGCACGTCCAGCTGCCGGGTCAGGCGGTCGACCTTGGCCTGCAGGTCGCCGAGCCTGCGTCCGGCATCGCGGTCCTTCAGCGCGCGCAGGCGTTCGGCAAGCTGGGCGTTGGCGTCGCGCTCGGCGTCCAGCGCAGCTCGCGCAGGGCGGATGCGCCGGTCAGTCGCGGTGCGACCGGCGCCGTCGCCGGCGACGGCCAGCGCGTCCAGCGCCTGGCCGATCCGTTCCAGCGCGGCGGTGATCCGGCCGTTCCAGTTCCGTGATGTCGCTCATCGGCCTTCTGCCCCTCGCGTGCTGCCCGTGCCGCTGACCGTCGCGACTCGCTGGCCGCGCGTCTCGGCGAATCGGATCGCCGACCTATCATCGCCGATCTTAACCGAAAGGCAAAAGCGATTGCGCGCGCCTTTCGTCCCAAGGCCTTGCGGGGCTGCGCTTGATCTTGCCGCTGGGGCTGGTATTGACCGCGGCCGCACCCGCCCTCCTGCCGCGAAAGGACCCCCGCCTTGGACATGCCAGCCCTTCGCGCCCAGCCACCCCGACCACTGGATGAGGGCCGCCGCGATCCGCGCGCTGACGCTGGATGCGGTGGCGGCCGCGAATTCGGGCCATTCGGGCATGCCGATGGGCATGGCCGATGTGGCGACGGTGCTGTTCGAAAAGCACCTGAGCTTCGACCCCAAGGCGCCGCGACTGGCCGGACCGCGACCGGTTCATCCTGTCGGCGGGCCATGGGTCGATGCTGCTCTACGCGCTGCTGCACCTGACCGGCTACGCGGACATGACGCTGGAGCAGATCAAGAACTTCCGCCAGTGGGGCGCGATCACCGCGGGCCACCCGGAATACGGCCATGTCGCGGGGGTCGAGACCACGACCGGCCCGCTGGGCCAGGGCATCGCCAATGCGGTCGGCTTCGCCATTGCCGAGGAAAGCCTGCGCGCGCGCTGGGGGGCCAAGGTGCATCGACCACTACACCTATGTCATCGCCGGCGACGGCTGCCTGATGGAGGGCGTCAGCCAGGAGGCGCATCGGCGCTGGCGGGCAAGCAGCAGCTGTCGCGGCTGATCGTGCTGTGGGACAACAACGGCATCACCATCGACGGCAAGGTGTCGCTGTCGCGACGTGACCGACCAGAAGGCGCGCTTTGCGGCCAGCGGGCTGGGACGTGTTCGAATGCGACGGGCATGACCCGGTGGACATCGACCGGGCGCTGACGGCGGCCAAGGCCTCGCCCGCGCCCGGCGATGGTCGCCTGCAAGACGCATATCGCGCTGGGCTCATGCGGCGCAGGACACCTCCAAGGGCCATGGCGCGCTGACCGATGCCAAGGCTCAGATCGCAGGCACGCGAAGGCGGCCTATGGCTGGACCGACGGGCCGTTCGAGATGCCTGCCGACATCAAGCACGGCGTGGGAAGCGCATCGGCGCGCGCGGGGCCAAGGCCCGGGCGGAGTGGGAGGCGCGGCTGGCCGCCCTGTCCGCCGGCCAAGCAGGCCGAATTCGCCCGCATCTTCGCGGGCGAGGCCCCGGCCAAGCTGGCGGCGGCCATCCGCGCGGTGAAGAAGCAGGCGGTCGAGCCGACCTGCCGAAGCTGGCCACCCGCGCGCGCATCGGAAAAGGTGCTGGCGGCGGTGAACCCGGTGATGGCGCGAAACCATCGGCGGGTCGGCCGACCTGACCGGGATCGAACAACACCAAGACCGCCGATCTGGGCGTGTTCGACGCCGAGGACCGCAAGGGCCGCTACGTCTATTACGGCATCCGCGAACATGGCATGGCGGCGGCGATGAACGGCATGGCGCTGCATGGCGGCGTGCGGCCCTATGGCGGCACCTTCATGTGCTTCACCGACTATGCCCGCCCGGCGATGCGCCTGTCGGCGCTGATGGGCATTCCGGTGGTCTATGTGATGACGCATGACAGCATCGGTCTGGGCGAGGATGGCCCGACGCACCAGCCGGTCGAGCATCTGGCGATCAGCCGCGCCACGCCGAACACCTGGTGTTCCGCCCCGCCGATCTGGTGGAAACGGCCGAGGCCTGGGAAATGGCGCTGACGCGACAAGACCACGCCCTCGGTGCTGGCGCTGTCGCGGCCAGAACCTGCCCGCGGTGCGCAAGACGCACACGAGCCAGAACATGGTCGCCAAGGGCGCCTATGTGCTGGCCGAGGCCGACGGGCAAGCGGCAGGTGATCCTGATGGCCACCGGGTCCGAGGTCGAAATCGCGCTGAAGGCGCGCGATCTGCTTGCAGGCCGAGGGGATCGGCACCCGCGTCGTGTCGATGCCCTGCATGGAGCTGTTCGCGGCGCAGGACGAGGCCTGGCGCGCGCAAGGTGCTGCCGCGCCGGCCCGGTGCGCGTCGCGATCGAGGCGGGCGTCCGGCAGGGCTGGGACCGCTGGCTGCTGGGCGAGCGCGGCGCGCGAGAAGTCGGGCTTCGTCGGCATGCACGGCTTTGGCGCCTCGGCCCCGGTCGACCGGCTTTACGAGGAATTCGGGATCACCGCCGAAGCGACTGTGGCGAAGGCGAAATCCCTGCTGGGCCTGTAGTCGCGACTCGGATCAACGCCGTCCAAGGACGCTGACGCCCGCCGCGGTCGCAAGATCGTTGCGGGCGTTCTCTTCGTCTTCTTCGGCGTCAAGATCATCCTCGTCGTCCAGATCGTCCTCGTCGTCCAGATCGTCCTCGTCATCGAGGTCGTCGTCCTCGCCATCGCCGTCGTCATCGTCGAGCGCAGGCTGGTCCGGCAGGCCATCATCGTTGATGTCGGGGTTCATGGTGGCGCGGGCCGAGCCGGTATCGAGGCTGTCGCCCGTCAGGTCACCCTCGCCCAGGGCGGCGTCCGGCAGATCGCGCGCGGGTTCTTCCTCCATCGGAAGTACCCCGCCCGTGTCCGACGCATCGCCGTCCGACAGGCGGATGTCATCGTCCACGTCGTCCGGATAGGTCTGCTCCTCGCCCTGATCGACCAGGGTCGGAAACTCGCCAAGGTTCCGCATCAGCGATGCTTCCTCGATCATCGGCTCGGACTCTTCCAGCGGATCGAGGTGGCCCGAGGTCGGGTTCTCTTCGATGGCCAACAATTCGCGGGCTTCCTCGGTGAAGCGGTCGCGCGGGCCGTCGGGACTGCCATCCTCGATCCAGAGCAGTTCGGCCCGGTCACGGATGCGCTGTTCCCAGGCGTCGAAATCTTCGCGTTTCATGGTGATGCCCCTTGTGCTGTGTGCGCGGACAGAACAAGCGACGGGCCGGGGAAGTTCCGGCGTCGCACGAGCTTTTCATTCCATCGACAAAGGGGAGTAATCCGGACGGATGGGACGAGAGGCGGGGGCCTAGTGCGCCTGTTCCTTCTTGCCCGTCAGAGCCCCGATCAGCGGCCCGATCACCCGCGTCGCAACCGGGATCAGCAGCAAGCCCAGGGCCAGCCCGAAGACCCCGTCCAGCGCGGCCGTGACGACCCATTCCACCAAGCCTCGGCCTGCGGCACGGCATGGCCTGCCGCAGCGGCGAAGTCGTGGATGTGGTGCCCAAGCCAGCCCCAGATGCGTAACCTCAAGCCCGTGGATCACGATGTTGCCGCCGACCCACAGCATCGCCGCCGTGCCGACGGTGGACAGGAACGCCATAAGCTCGGCATCGCCACGCACGAGCCCGCGCCCGAGCGCCCGCGTCGGCCGCAGTGCGGCCCGGTCGCGGCCATGTGCAGGCCGATGTCGTCCATCTTCACGATCAGCGCGACCGCGCCATAGACCGCGACCGTGATGCACGATGCCGACGACGGCCAGCGTCACCGCCTGCAGCCAGAAGCTGGGCTTTCGGAATGGTGGCCAGCGCGATGGTCATGATCTCGGCCGACAGGATGAAATCGGTCTTGATCGCGCCGGCGACCTTTTCCTCTTCCAGATGCGCCGGGTCGCTTGGTGTCGAAATCCGCCTCGACCTGGTCGTCGGCATGCGGGGCCAGAGGCGTGGAACACCTTCTCGGCGCCCTTCGAAGCACAGATAGGCCCCGCCCAGCATCAGAAGCGGCGTGATCGCCTGCGGCAGGAAAGTGGTCCAGCAGCAGCGCGGCGGGCAGCAGGATGACCAGCTTGTTCCTCAGCGACCCCAGCGCGATGCGCCAGATGATCGGCAGTTCGCGGTCGGCCGAGAAGCCGTGGACGTATTTCGGCGTCACCGCGGCATCGTCGATCACCACGCCCGCGGCCTTGGCCCCGGCCTTGGCCGCCGCCGCCGCGATGTCGTCGACCGAGGCGGCCGCCACCTTGGCGATGGCCGCCACATCGTCGAGAAGTGCCAGAAGTCCGCTCATCCGCCGCCCCGCTTCCGTTTGCGCCACCCTAGCCTAGATAGCCGATCAGGCAATGCCGCATCGGCAAGCTTTCCGCGCCGGTCGCGCTGCGCTAACGTCTGCGCCGCACGTTCGTCCCAAGCAAGGAGTGGGCATCCCGACGCGCCGGCCATGACCGTACCGTACTCGCGCTGATCCTTGGCTTGTCGATCCTCGGCCGCGCATCGGTGCCGACCTGCGCTGCTGACCGGGGGCGAGACGCTGCTGTTCCTGGCGCGCAAGCTTCGTCGACCTCGTGGAATATGTGGTCTTCTGGCGCTGAGGTCGCGTCGCACTGCGGTTGCAATCGGGCGCGGCGATCGCTGGATGTTACGCCGCGCATCAGCGACCTGCAGTCGCGATCCGGCCACGGAGGAGAACGAGCATGACGGTCAAGGTCGCCATCAACGGATTCGGCCGCATCGGGCGCAACGTGCTGCGCGCCATCATCGAATCGGGCCGCACCGACATCGAGGTGGTGGCGATCAACGACCTCGGCCCGGTCGAGACCAATGCCCACCTTCTGCGCTTCGATTCGGTGCATGGCCGCTTCCCGGCGACGGTGACGACGGGCGCCGACTGGATCGACGTCGGCCGCGGCCCATGCGGGTGACGGCGATGCAAGAACCCGGCCGACCTGCCCTGGGCGAATGTCGACATCGTGATGGAATGCACCGGCATCTTCACCTCGAAGGAAAAGTGCCTGGCGCACCTGGAGAACGGCTCGAAGCGCGTGCTGATCTCGGCCCCGGGCGACGGCGCGGACAAGACCATCGTCTACGGCGTGAACCACGACACGCTGACCAAGGACGATCTCGTCGTCTCGAACGCCTCCTGCACCACGAACTGCCTGGCGCCGGTCGCCAAGGTGCTGCATGACGCCATCGGCATCGAGAAGGGGATGATGACCACCATCCACTCCTACACCGGCGACCAGCCGACGCTGGACACGATGCACAAGGACCTCTACCGCGCCCGCGCGGCGGCGCTGCAGCATGATCCCGACCTCGACCGGGGCGGCCAAGGCCGTGGGCCTGGTGCTGCCGGAGCTGAAGGGCAAGCTGGACGGCTTCGCGATCCGCGTGCCGACGCCGAACGTCTCGGTCGTGGACCTGAAGTTCATCGCCAAGCGCGCGACCAGCGGTGGAAGAGATCAACGCCGCGATCAAGGCCGCCGCCGACGGCCCGCTGAAGGGCATCCTCGGCTACACCGACGTGCAAGAACGTCTCGTCCGACTTCAACCACGATCCGCATTCGTCGATCTTCCACATGGACCAGACCAAGGTGATGGACGGCACGTTCGTGCTCGATCCTGTCCTGGTATGACAACGAATGGGGCTTCTCGAACCGCATGGCGGATACCGCCGTGGCGATGGGCAAGCTGATCTGAGCGGGCCGTTTCACGCCGGACACATTTTTTGACCGGCGACTGACCCATTGTCGGTAGGCAGGGGGCGGCGGGAACGCTAAGCGGGGACCATGGACATCGTGGTCATCCTTGGCGTTCTTGCCGCCCTTTTCGTCTTCATCGGGCTGAGCGAGCCGCTCGCCGAGAAGTTGCGGCTGCCCGTGACGGTCATCCTTGCGGCAATGGGCATCGCCATCGGGGCCGGGGCGAGTTTCTTCTGGTTCACCGAGCTGACCGATGCGCTGAACCCGGTGGCGCTGGCGATCCTGCGGCTGCCGATCTCGTCCGACGTGTTCATCTACCTGTTCCTGCCCACGCTGATCTTCCAGGTCTCGCTGACGATCAGCCTCCGGCGGATGCTGGACGACTGGGTGCCGATCCTGGTGCTGGCGGTGGTGGCTGTGGCGGTGGCGACCGTGGTCATCGGCTATGCGCTGTTCCCGTTCGCAGGCCTGCCGCTGATGGCCTGCCTGCTGATCGGGGCCATCGTCTCGACGACCGACCCGTCGGCTGTGGTCAGCATCTTCCGCGGCACCCCCGCCCCGCAGCGCCTTGGCCGGATCGTCGAGGGCGAAAGCCTGCTGAATGACGCCGCCGCGATTGCGCTGTTCGGCGTCTTCATCGGCTTCGTCGCGATCGGTGCCGAGAACCCGAGCCTCGGGCGCCGCGCTGGCGCGCTTTCCCTGGCTGGTGATCGCGGGGGCCGCCGCGGGCTGGCTGCTGGCGCGGCTTGCCGTGGCGCTGATCGCACGGCTGGGTGAGTTTCCGCTGGCACAGTTGTCGATCTCGCTCGCCGTGCCTTATGCGAGCTTCATGATCGCGGACGAACTGCTGGATGCCTCGGGCGTCGTCGCGGTGGTTGCGGCGGGGCTGACGGTCAACATACGCGGCACCGGGGCGCATGTCGCCCCCCGCCTTTCGCAAGCTGACCGACACCTGGGACTTGCTGGCCTACTGGGCGGGGTCGCTGATCTTCATGCTGGCCGCGATCCTGATCCCGCGCCTGGTCGCCGATCTGCGGCCAACGGATTTCGGCCTGATCGGCGTGGTCGTCATCGCGGCGCTGGTGGCGCGGGCGATCGTGCTGTTCGGGCTGCTGCCGCTGCTGACGATTGCCCGGCTGTCGCCGCGCGTCGAGAGGCCCTATCGGCTGGCGATCCTCTGGGGGGGGCTGCGCGGTGCGGTGACGCTGGCGCTGGCGCTGGCGGTGACCGAAAGCCAGGGCGTGCCGCCCGAGGTCAAGCGGCAGGTCGGCATCATCGCCACGGGCTTCACCCTGTTCACGCTGCTGGTGCAGGGCACGACGCTGCGCTTGGTGATCTCGCAGGCTGGGGCTGGACCGGCTGTCGCCGCTGGATCGGGCGCTGTCCAAACAGGTGGTCGCCGTGGCGCTGCAATCGGTGCGCGAGACGGTGGCCGAGACGGCGCGCGAATTCGGGCTGCAGCGCGCCATCGTGCGCGACGAGGCGAAGCGCTTCGGCGAACGGCTCGACACGGCCGTGACCGAGGCCGACGAAGTGCAGGACATTCCTGACCGTGACCGCGTCACGCTTGGCCTGGTGGCGCTTGCGGGCCACGAGCGCGACCTGATCCTTGAGGCGTTCCGCGACCAGCTTGTGGCGGACGCGGCTGGCCGACAGGCTTCTGACCGAGGCGGACCACCTGATCGAGGCGACACGGACCGGCGGGCGCAGCGACTATCGCGCTGTCGCGCGGCGCGCGCTGCGCCCGGCGCGCGGGCACCGGCTGGCGGAGACTGCTGCACAACCGGTTCGGCATGTCGGGGCCGTTGCAGCGCGATGACGGCCGACCGGTTCGAGGTGATCGTGGCGCAGACGCTGATCCTGCGCCAGCTTGCACGGCTTCATCGACAGCCGCATCCTGCGCATCCACGGTCGCCGCGTGGCGGACCTGCTGCACGAGCTGTTGAACCGCCGCGAGGAGGAAACCCAGAAGGAGCTTGAGGGGCTGCGCCTGCAATACCCCGGCTATGCCGACGAGATGGAGCGCCGACGTGATCCGCCGCACCACGCTGCAGCTTGAGGAGGCGGAATACGATCAGCTGACGCAGGACGGGCTGATCGGCCCCGAACTGCGGCAGCAACTGCTCGCCGGATTGGCGGCGCGCCGCGCGTGCACTTCAGGCGAGGCCGGATCTGGACCTCGCGCTGCAGAAAACCGAACTGGTGCGCCTGTTTCCCGCTGTTCGAGGAGATGCCCGAGGCGCAGCGCGCCCGGCTCGCCGCCCGGCTTCGCACCGTCTACGCCGCCCCCGGCGACGTGCTGATGCGGCGCGACGAGCGGCCGCGCAAGGTGTGGTTCATCGCCTCGGGCGCCGTCGAAGTCGGTGCAGGCCGGGTTGCGCAACAGGCTGGGGCGGGGCGAGATGTTCGGGCATCTGTCGGTGCTGCTGCGCAAGCCGAGGCGCGCGCAGGTGACGGCGATCACCCATTGCACGCTGCTGACGCTGGACGAGTCGCCTTCCAGTCGCTGGTGCGCGGCACGCCGACGCTGGCCGAGGCGGTGCGCGAAAGCGCCGAGAAGCGCGGCGTCAAGATTGACCTCGCGGCGCTTGCCGCAACCGATGTACCGTCATCACGCAGGAAACGCTGGGGATTCCGGTCGCGGCGGCGGGCAAGGGGATGCGCCGTCGAGCTGAACTGCCATGCAGCAATCGATCACACCCATGCGTCTTGCGCATGGCGGAACGGCAGGATCGTCGGTTGTTTGCGCTAACGAAATGGCCACATCCTGACCACGGGGCGAAAGACCCCACTGGAAAGGAAAGACCATGTTGACCGTGATTGAACAGCTGAAGACGGCCGCCCGGAACCAGGCGCGCTACCGGCGCACGCGGGACGAGATTGCACGCATGCCGCTGGATGTGGCGTTGGACCTTGGCATCTACCCCGGCGACGCCGAGCGCATCGCGCGCGAGGCCGTCTGGGGCAAGTGACAAAAGGGCACTCAGCCCGATTTGCAGGATGAGGGCGGTCCGTTCGGGCCGCCCTTTTTCGTCATGCCAGCCCCCAGAGCGCGGGTTCCGCGAACTCGACCGAGGTGCCCGCCGGATCGCGGATATAGAGGGATTTCGCGCCGCCCGGCCAGACATGCTCATGCTCGATGGGGACTGCGCTTGCCTTCAAGTGGTCGCGCCACGCAGCAAGCCCGGTCGCATCGCCGACACGGAAGCAGACATGCCCCTGCCCCTCGGTCCCGTGGCGCGGGATGCCGACAGCGGGGTCGTTTGCGCGGGAATGATCGGGGTTGAAGACCAGCAGCATCTGGCCGCCGCAGCGCAGGAACACGAAACGGTCCGGCAGGTGTTGCACCACCTCAAGCCCGATGATCCCGGCATAGAAGCGTTCCATCGCCTCAAGGTCACGGGCGTAGAGAACGGTTTCAAGAATGCCATCGGGTGGGTGCATCCCCTGCCCTTTCGGATTGTCCCGCTCAGGCGAACTTCGCCGCCAGCGCCGCCTCGCACGGGCGGCGTCACGAATTTCGACACATCGCCGCCCAGCCGGGCGATTTCCTTCACCAGCTTCGACGCGATGGCCTGCCGCCGCGCATCGGCCATCAGGAACACCGTCTCGATGCTGGCATCGAGCGCGCGGTTCATGCCGACCATCTGGAATTCATACTCGAAATCCGCCACCGCCCGCAGGCCGCGGATGATGATCGCTGGCCCCCACGTCGCGGGCGCAGTCGATCAGCAGGTTCTCGAACGGATGGACGACGATCTCGCCCCCGGTCTTCGCGATGATGGCGGCGCATTCGGCCTCGACCATCGCCACCCGCTCCTCCAGCGTGAACAGCGGGCCCTTGTCGCGGTTGATGGCCACGCCGATCACCAGCCGGTCCACCAGCGCCATGGCGCGCTGGATGATGTCGATATGGCCCAGCGTGATCGGATCGAAGGTGCCCGGGATAAAGACCGATGCGCATGGATCTCCCTCCGTGCCTGCCGCGCGCGCACGCAACATTATTGCGCGCGCCGGTGCAAGCGCGCAAAGTGCCGGGCGTCAGAAGCCCTTGATCATGCCTTCCAGCGCGTCCTTCTCCATCGCAAGCTCCGACCAGCCGCGCCTTGACCACGTCGCCGATCGAGATCAGGCCGACCATCTCGTCGCCCTCCATCACCGGCATGTGGCGGAAGCGGCCGTCGGTCATCTTCTGCAGCACCTCGGTCGGCGCGGTCGGCGCGGGTGCAGGAGACGATCTTGCGCCGTCATCACGCGCTCGACCGGGTCGGTCAGGCAGGCGGCGCCGCGCGCGGCCCAGTTCGCGCACGATGTCGCGTTCCGACAGGATGCCCTGCGACGTGCTTGCCGTCCGCCGAAACGATGACCGCCCCGATGCGCCGTGTCGGACAGCAGCTCGGCCGCGTCGCGCCACGCGTCGTGCCGGGCGGCACCGTGACCACCCCGTCGTCGCCCTTCGACTTCAGGATCTTGCTGAACCAGTCATCGCGACCCTCCTCCCGCTGGCTGTCGTTCAAGGCGTCGTGCCTCGGCGCCGCCTTCTGTCAAGCGCATGGCTTCCAGCCGCGCCACCTCGCGCCGCAGGCCCTGCGGCCAGCAGGTCGGCAAAGCGGTTCAGCCGCTCCACCCGGCGGTCGTCGGCATGGCGGATCAGCCAGAAGGCGCGGGTCAGGCTGATCTCGGTCGGGCAGCACCTGCACCAGTTCCGGGGCCGACGGGCAGCGCGAAGTCATGGACGATGCCGACCCCCGCCCCCTGCCGCAGCCAGTTCAGCTGCACCGAGACCGAATTCGAGGCCAGCGGCGCCGGTCCGGCGCGCCGATCTCGGCCAGGTAGTCCAGTTCCTTGTCGAAGATCATGTCGGGGATGTAGCCGACGATCGCGATGCGCCGCCAGATCGGCGCGGCGTGGCGGATCGGCCGTGGCGCGGCCAGATAGTCGCGGCTGGCGGCCAGATGCAGGCGGTAGTCGGTCAGCTTCTGCACCGTCAGCCGCCCGGCCTCGGGCGGCGAGACGGCGATGGCCATGTCCGCCTCGCGCTTGCGACAGGTTGAAGACGCGCGGCAGCGCCACGATCTGCACCTCCAGCCCCGGATTGGCGTCGCAGATCGCGCGCCAGCACCTGCGGCAGCAGGTAGTTGGCGCAGCCGTCCGGCGCGCCGATGCCGGATCTGGCCGGTCAGCGCCGCCGGCGCCGCCGCGCAGCTTCCTCCGGCGCCGCCAGCCATCGCCTGTTCGGCGCGCTTCGGCATGGGGGAGCAGGCGCGCGCCCTCCTCGGTCAGCGCATAGCCCTGCGGCGACTTTGGCGAAGAGCCGCGCGCCGCAGCGCCTCTTCCAGCCGGGCGATGCGGCGGCCGACGGTCGCCGGGTCGATCTTCAGCGCCTTGCCCGCGCCCGACAGGCTTTCGCCGCGCGCCACGGCCAGGAACACGCGCAGGTCGTCCCAGTCCGCCATCGTCGCCACCCTTGCATTCCTGCAAAACGCTTTTGAAGTACTTGCCGCTTTCTCCGGCATTTCCGCAAGGCTATCCTGCGCGCAGATTTCCAGGGAGGATGCCGATGCAGGAGATCTGAGTCACTGGATCAACGGCAAGCACGTCGCGGGCACGTCGGGCCGCTTCGCCGATGTCTTCAACCCCGCCACCGGCGAGGTGCAGGCGCGGGTGCCGCTGGCCTCGAAGGCCGAGCTGGACCATGCCGTCGCCGAGGCCGCCAAGGCGCAGGTCGAACTGGGGCGCCACCAACCCGCAGCGCCGCGCGCGGGTGATGATGGACTTCGTGCGCGCTGCTCAACCGCGACATGGACAAGCTGGCCGAGGCGCTGTCGCCGCGAACATGGCAAGACCATGCCCGACGCCAAGGGCGACGTGCAGCGCGGGCTTGAGGTGATCGAGTTCTGCATCGGCGCGCCGCACCTGCTGAAGGGCGAGTTCACCGACAGCGCCGGCCCCGGCATCGACATGTATTCCATGCGCCAGCCGCTTGGCGTGGTCGCCGGCATCACGCCGTTCAACTTCCCCGCCATGATCCCGATGTGGAAGATGGGCCCGGCGCTGGCCTGCGGCAACGCCTTCATCCTGAAGCCGTCCGAGCGCGACCCCTCGGTGCCGCTGATGCTGGCCGAACTGATGCAGGAGGCGGGCCTGCCCGACGGCGTGCTGCAGGTGGTGAACGGCGACAAGGAAGCGGTCGACGCCATCCTCGACAACCCGACCATCCAGGCCATCGGCTTCGTCGGCTCGACCCCGATCGCGCGAATACATCTATGGCCGCGGCTGCGCGAACGGCAAGCGCGTGCAGTGCTTCGGCGGCGCCAAGAACCACATGATCATCATGCCGGACGCCGACCTGGACCAGGCGGCGGATGCGCTGGTGGGCGCGGGCTATGGCGCGGCGGGCGAACGCTGCATGGCGATCTCGGTCGCGGTGCCGGTGGGCGAGGCGACGGCCGACGCGCTGATCGAGCGGCTGATCCCGCGGATCGAGAAGCTGAAGGTCGGCCCCTATACCGCCGGAAACGATGTGGATTTCGGCCCGGTGGTCACCGCGGCGGCGCAAGGACCGACATCCTGGGGCTGGTCGAATCGCGGCGTCGCGCAGGGCGCGAAGCTGGTGGTCGACGGGCGCGGCTTCAAGCTGCAGGGCTACGAGAACGGCTTCTTCGTCGGCCCGCACCTGTTCGACCATGTCACCCCCGACATGGACATCTACCAGCAGGAGATCTTCGGGCCGGTCCTGTCCACCGTCCGCGCCAAGACCTACGAAGAGGCGCTGGAGCTACGCGATGGACCACGAATACGGCAACGGCACCGCGATCTTCACCCGCGACGGCGACACCGCGCGCGACTTCGCCAGCCGGGTCAACGTCGGCATGGTCGGGATCAACGTGCCGATCCCGGTGCCGCTGGCCTACCACACCTTCGGCGGCTGGAAGAAATCGGCCTTCGGCGACCTGAACCAGCACGGGCCGGACGCCTTCCGCTTCTACACCCGGACCAAGACCGTCACCGCGCGCTGGCCGTCGGGGATCAAGGAAGGCGCGAGCCTGAACTTCAAGCCGATGGACTGAGACGGACTGACTGCAATGCAAAAGGGCGGCCATGTGGCCGCCCTTTTTGCTTGCAGGCTTCGATCTGTCAGGTGCGCTTGCGGGCACGCAGGGCGCCATGCCACCGCAAAGACGTTGAGCGTGTTGGCGCTGTACCTGCAGGGCGACCCGGCTAGGAAGAGGCTTTGCGTGGATTGCGAGATTTCCGAAGATGGCAAAATCTGGGCGCCTGTAGGGAAAAAGCAAGAATCGCTCGGCGTCTAGAATGCCTCGCGAGCCTTGGCAAAGAAAGGCAGTCTGGCGCTCCAGCCCCCACTTCGATTCGCTGATAGCGCGTCATGAAAAATCGAGATCGGGCAGCGCGAAATCCCGATGTTCCTTGGCGGATTTTGGCAATGCCGTGACGCTTTCTACCGTAGGGATTTGAAAGCGAAACGCGCTGTACAGCCGTTGGTTGTAAACACATCGAGCGATTGCTATGTGTCAAAATTGTGGTAGACCTACGACATGAACACGTCCGTGGGGGCACGGCATTACATCGGAAACTTTCGCTCACCGGCCTGCGGCGGGCACAATGTGGAGAGTAAAAAATGAACTTTCGAACCACCTTTACCGCTGCGGCACTGATGACGGCGTCGCTTGCTTTCGCTTCTCAGTCGAGCGCGGCTACTGTCAGTACGACGATCAATTTTGATGGTTTGACATGGCAGCAGCAACGGAGCACTTGATCCAAGACGGATACAACATCGATCCTGTCAAGACTCTCAGTGGACAGTGTCAGATGTACGATCCGTGCACTCAGGAAGTCAGTGATCGAGGTAACGATCAACTGCTTCCGACTCATCACTCGCGTCAATGCGCCGCCTCAGCTGTTCGATTTCCTTGGATTTTTCTTCTCACTTACTGGGCAAGGGGCATAAACTCGACTCAACACTAGAGATCAGCGTGACACGGAACATTTGCCGATCTCTCGCGTTCCAGCTGAAAACCATAACGTTTTCCATAGATATAGACGTTCGCAGCCCTCTGGCGAGCGGTGCTACGACTTGTCTGGCGGAGTTCGAGATAGCGGAAACGGGAACAGTCCTGCGTCGCCGACGTCTTAACACCAAGATTTGTGAGAATGTCGGTTATTCGGTCACGCTGGCAGGCTTGCACTGGAGTGACGAGCATCGCCTTGTGCGTCAACAAATTCAGTGGAACGGCCACAAGCTCGTCTCGATCGACTTCCTGAAGGGTGCAGCGTGATGGCGGCGGCGTGGTCGGACCCCGGTTCCGCTTCCTGCGGGTCTGCCGCTGCTGCTCAGCGGGATCGCGATGGCGGGTTTCGTGGCGCGTCGCAAGTCGCGCAAAGCCTGATCCCTTCACCCCAAGCATCCAAAAGGCGCCCGACGGGCGCCTTTTTTTTGCCCTCATTCGCCCTGAACACATAACGACAATTCGAATGTGGAGTGACCTCAACATGCCCCGATCCCCCTTTGCCTCCGGTCTTGGCGCGAAACTCGGCTTGAAGGTCGAGGCTTTGCCGGACGGGCTTGTCTCGGGCGAGACGAGACTGCCACCCGCGCATGAGGAGCCTGACCCATTTCAAGGCGGCCTTGCAGGGATCGGACAATGGTTCCGATCATGCGCGTCATCATGCGGACGATTGGGGGCAACCGTTTGGTCCGAATGGGTTGCCTGATCGGGCCATCAGCGTGGTGTTCGACGTCGCGCAAGCGCATTGGGACGATGCGAAGCACCCGCTCGCCAAGTTCTTTCCGACGCCCGATGATCCCGTTTCCACCGATTTCGGGTTCGATGGCGGCGGCGCCAAGCCCTCGTGGAGCGGCGGCGGCGGTGGTGGCAAGGGCAAGGGCGGCACGACGACCACGGACGGCGGCACCAGCACGGGAACCACGACCGGGACGACGTCGGGCACCACCACAGACGACGACAACCAGCCCCTATGTCGGCGACTACAAGAGCGGCAAGGACACGCCCGACGGATACAACATCGACCTGAAGTTCGCAGGGACAGGCTGGACCGACGTCATCAAGCAATATGTCATCGACGCGGCCGAGCATCTGAGCGACGTGATCCGGGGCGATCTGCCTGGCTTCACCAGTTCGATGGGCACGATCGACGACATTCTCGTGACCGTCACCCTGACGACGATCGACGGCAGCGGCGGCTTTGCCGGTTGGGGCGGCACCACTGCGTCTCGCTCCGGCGTCCTATCTCCCCGGTCAAGGCTACATGAATCTCGACAGCGCGGACACGTCATCGCTTGTCTCCAAGGGCATCCTCGATGACATGATCCTGCACGAGATGCTTCACAGCCTCGGTTTCGGCGTGTCGTGGAAAAGCATGGGCCTGGTCACGGACGTGTCGGGCGACCTGCGCTTCAACGGCGACTACGCGACACAGATGTATGGCGAGCTTTATCCCACGCTCTCGGCCAACGATCCGCGCGCCGATATCGGCGTTCCGATCGAGACGGACGGCGGCTCGGGCACGCCGGGGTTCACTGGGACGATGCAACCTTCAAGAACGAGCTGATGACGGGCGCGCTGAACCTGTCGAACAAGCTCTCGGACCTGTCGGTGGCGGCGCTTCAGGACATGGGCTATGACACCTACGTCTCGGACCACATCTTCATCGCCTGACTACCGTTCGGCGCGGAGCAGGCGCGAGAACTCGATCGGGTCATCGCCCGTGTAGCCGACCGGGCGGCGGACGGCCTGCGCCAACACCTCGTCCAGCGGCTGGTCGGGCGACAGCACGCCAAGGCCATAGAGGTAGCGCGGGAAGAAGCCCGACAGCAGCACGTCACGGTCCAGCGGAATGCCCGGGACCAGCGCCCGGGCGAGCTTCCACGGGACCGTCGTGCAATTGGTCGTGGCGGTGTTGTACCATTCGGGCGCGATCGCCAGAGTATCGCCTAGGGACAGATATTCGAGGAACAGCTCCTTCGCCTTGCCGGGTCGCAAGGTGAGCGGGAACATCGAGACCGTCTCGACCGGGTCCTTGCGGATGTCTGTCCTGAGGCGGATGACATCCGCCTCTTCGGCGGCGATGATGACCAGTTCATAGCGGCGGAAGAAACCGGCAAGGGCGGAATAGACCTCGCCCTCCTCGCGACGGATCTCGGCCGAGAACACAACGTGCTGGCCGTCCTGAAAGCCGAAGCCGATCATCACATGGGCGATCTTCGGATTGCCCCAGGTCGAGGTGAAAAGGTCGACCGAGGTGATCTGGTCGATGTTGTAGCTGCGGGTTTCCCAGCGGGGTGTGAAATCGGTGGCGCTGCGCCAGTCGAAATTGCGCACATTGGACAGGGTCGCAATGCTGCCCTGCACATCCGAGGTGACACCATGAGCCACGTCGACGGCCCAGACCCTGTCGTTCGAGGGGCGCAGCGTGGAATACCAGCCAAGGGCGACAACCGTTGCGACACCGGCCCAGAGCCAGACCTGCCAGGCCCGGCCCTGAAGCCAGAGCCGACCAAGCGCGACTGCGACGATACCGACCACCGCAAGGGCCGCGACGCGCACCGCGCCGCCATACTGGAACCACAGCGCCATCGCGAGCAGCACGAGACCGGGCAGGATGACGAGCGCCTGCAAGATCCGCACCGGCCAGCCGCTCCGCCCCGGTGCGTTCGCCCGTCCCTGCACTGTCTCGATCATCCGTGCCCCCCGAACAACCCGCCGGGAAACTGCCACGTTTGCGCCCTCGCCGCTACGTCAGGCGCACCGAGCCGTGACGATGAAAGCGCAACGTGTTCATTCCGCCGCCACGCGCCGGGGCTTCAGCATCTCCTTCAGATAGCGCCCGGTATGGCTGCGCTCGACCTTCGCCACCTCCTCGGGCGTGCCGGCGGCCACGATCTCGCCGCCGCCATCGCCGCCTTCGGGGCCGATGTCGATGATCCAGTCGGCGGTCTTGACCACGTCGAGGTTGTGCTCGATCACCACCACCGTGTTGCCCTGTTCGACCAGTTCGTGCAGCACTTCCAGCAGCTTGCGCACGTCCTCGAAATGCAGGCCGGTGGTCGGTTCGTCCAGGATGTACAGCGTGCGGCCCGTGGCGCGGCGGCTGAGTTCCTTGGACAGCTTCACCCGCTGCGCCTCGCCGCCCGACAGCGTCGTCGCCTGCTGGCCGACCTTGATGTAGCCAAGGCCCACCTCGCACCAGCGCATCCATCTTCTCGCGGATCGCGGGCACGGCCTGGAAGAACTCGCTGCGCATCCTCGACACGTCATGTCAAGAACGTCGGCTATGCTCTTGTTCTTGAACTTTATTTCCAAGGTCTCGCGGTTGTAGCGCTGGCCCTTGCAGGTCTCGCAGGTGACATAGACATCGGGCAGGAAGTGCATCTCGATCTTGATCACGCCGTCGCCCTGGCAGGCCTCGCAGCGCCCGCCCTTGACGTTGAAGCTGAACCGCCCCGGCTGATAGCCGCGCGCCTTGGCCTCGGGCAGGCCGGCGAACCAGTCGCGGATCGGGGTGAAGGCCCCGGTGTAGGTGGCGGGGTTCGACCGCGGCGTGCGGCCGATGGCGCGCTGGTCGATGTCGATCACCTTGTCGAGATGCTCGAAGCCCTTGATCGTCTCGCAGGGCGCCGGGCGTTTCGCGCGCGCCGTTCAGGCGCATGGCGGCGGTCTTGAACAGCGTCTCGATGGTCAGCGTCGACTTGCCGCCGCCCGAAACGCCGGTGACGCAGACGAACATGCCCAGCGGAAACTCGGCGGTGACGTTCTTGCAGGTTGTTGCCGGTGGCGCCCACCACGGTCAGCTTCTTGCCGTTGCCCTTGCGCCGCGTGCTTCGGCACCGCGATCTCGCGCGCGCCGGACAGATACTGCCCGGTCAGGCTGGCCGGATCGGCGGCGACCTCCGCCGGGCGTGCCGTGGCTGACGACCTGCCCGCCATGCACGCCCGCGCCCGGCCCCATGTCGAAGACATAATCCGCCTCGCGGATCGCATCCTCGTCATGTTCGACCACCAGCACGGTGTTGCCCTGCATCGCGCAGGTTCTTCAGCGTGGTCAGCAGCCGGTCATTGTCGCGCTGGTGCAGGCCGATGGAGGGTTCGTCCAGCACGTAAAGCACG
Organism: uncultured Alphaproteobacteria bacterium; assembly: GCA_963736565.1. Classification (GTDB taxonomy): domain Bacteria; phylum Pseudomonadota; class Alphaproteobacteria; order Rhodobacterales; family Rhodobacteraceae; genus Aliitabrizicola. Next base: position 177,162 of record CAVTOW010000003.1, on the reverse strand, counting down.
CCCGGTCAGGCCCGAGCCGATCTGGCTGCGCCAGCCGGATGCGCTGCGATTTCGCCGCCCGACAGCGTGCCGGCATTGCGCGGCTCAGCGTCAGGTAGTTCAGGCCGACATTCACAAGGAATCCAAGACGTTCGCGGATTTCCTTCAGGATCGCGCGGGCGATCTCGTTCTTCTGCGTCGGTCAGCGTCTCGGGCACGGCTGCCGATCCAGGCATAGGCCTCGGTGATCGACATCTGCACCACCTGGCCGACGTGCAGCCCGGCGATCTTCACCGCCAGCGCCTCGGGCTTCAGGCGGTAGCCGTCGCAGGTGCCGCAGGGGCGGTTGTTCTGGTAGCGCTCGATCTCCTCGCGCGACCCAGGCGCTGTCGGTCTCGCGGTAGCGGCGTTCCATGTTGGGGATGACGCCCTCGAAGACGCGGCTGACCTGATAGACGCGCCCGCCCTCGTCATAGCGGAAGCTGGATCTCCTCGTCGCCTGGAGCCGTGCAGGAACACCTCCTGCACCGCTGTCGGGCAGGTCCTTCCACTTGGTCTTCTGGTCGAAGCCGTAGTGCTTGGACAGCGCCTCGATCGTCTGCGGTGAAGTAGGGCGATTTCGACTTGGCCCAGGGCGCGATGGCGCCCTGCATCAGGGTCAGGCCCTGGTCGGGCACGACCAGGCGTTCGTCGAAGAACAGCTCCACCCCCAGCCCGTCGCAGACCGGGCAGGCGCCGAAGGGCGCGTTGAAGGAGAACAGGCGCGGCTCGATCTCGGCGATGGTGAAGCCGCAGACCGGGCAGGCGAATTTCTCGGAATAGGTGATGCGGACGGGCTCGCCCTCGCCCTCGCGCCGGCGCGGTCTCGAGGACCGCGATGCCGTCGGCCAGGTTCAGCGCGGTGCGGAAGCTGTCGGCCAGCCGCGTCTCGATGCCCTTCGCGCACCACGATCCGGTCCACCACCACGTCGATGTCGTGGCGGAACTTCTTGTCCAGCGTCGGCGGGTCTTCCAGCTCGTGGAACGTGCCGTTCGACCTTGACCCGCTGGAAGCCCTGCTTGCGCAGGTCGAGGAATTCCTTGCGGTACTCGCCCTTGCGGTCGCGGACGATCGGGGCCAGCAGATAGGCGCGCGTGCCCTCCGGCATCGCCATGACGGCATCGACCATGTCCTGCACCTGCATCGCGGTGATCGGCAGGCCGGTCGCGGGCGAATAGGGCGTGCCGACGCGGGCGAACAGCAGGCGCAGGTAGTCGTAGATCTCGGTCACCGTGCCGACGGTGGAGCGCGGGTTCTTCGAGGTGGTCTTCTGCTCGATGGAAATCGCCGGGCGACAGGCCCGAGATGTGGTCGACATCCGGCTTGCCCATCATGTCGAGGAACTGCCGCGCATAGGCCGACAGCGACTTCGACATAGCGCCGCTGGCCCTCGGCATAGATCGTGTCGAAGGCGAGGATGGACTTGCCCGAGCCGGACAGGCCGGTGATCACCACCAGCTGGTCGCGCGGAATGTCGACGTCGACGCCCTTGAGGTTGTGCTCGCGCGCGCCGCGCACCTCGATGAACTTCTGTTCGGCCATGGCAGCAGCCCCCACGATCCCGATCGCGATACATAGGCGCATGCGACCGAGTCTCCAATCGGAATATGTGAACATACAATGAACAACGCGCGTTTTCCAAGCGGGGCGACCACAGACCGTCATCCGCGCCTGCGTCGTGCCGCCTGCAGGGCGTTCACTGCGATCCCACAAAGGCAAAGCGGCACCGCGAAACCGACCACGCCCGCCACGCCGAAACTGCCGATCAGCAGCGCCAGGATCGGCGTGCCGGTGGTGGTGCCAAGATTGCCCAGTTGCGCCACTGCGCCCGACGCCAGCGAGCGGTCCGATGGCGCGGCGTTCAGCTGCGGGATCGAGGCGAAGCATGCGCCCTGCACGATGCCGAGCGCCGCCGCCATGACCAACGCGCCCCCAAGCCGCACCTGCGGCGATATCCCAGCCAGGCCCATCACAAGCGAACCCAGCAGCCCGGCCGCGAAACCGCCTGAACCAGGGAACGGCACTGACCCGGCGCAGCAGCCACACGCCGAAGGTCAGCGACACCGCAATGCTGACCAGCGGCATGGCGCCAGCGGCGAGGGCGCGGTGCGCCCCCATCATCGGCGGCAGCAGCGTCAGGATCGCGACATAGAGGATGGTATAGAAGAAGAACCCCATCGCCGGGGCGGCGATGCGGGGCGAGGCGTAGATCAGACCGTGCTGGCGCAGCCAGACCTGCCCAAGCGTGACGGCGGGCGGCGGCGGCAGGTCGACGCGGCAGGAGCAGCGGCCAGAGCAGCAGCGGCGATGCGCCAGCATATAGCCCGCATGGGCCAGGAACAGGCCGATGCGGTCCCGTCGTGGCCAGTGGCGGGCCGATCACCGCCAGCGCGGCATAGGTCACGCCCGAAGAAGCTGGACCACAGCGTCATCGCCAGCCCCTGATCCGCGCGCTCGCCGCCTGCGCGATCATCATCGGGCCGACGACGACGATGGCCAGATGCGAGACCCCCTCGAGCACGCGGGTGGCCATCATCAGCGGATAGGCGGGCATCAGCGCCTGCAGCGCCGACATCGCGGCCCCGAGCGACCAGCGCCGCCAGCAGGCACCGGCGCAGGCCGAGACGCTGCACCAGAATCCCCGCCGTGGTGCCGAAGATCAGCCCGACCATGCCGACGACCGACACCATCAGGGCAACCGCGCCCTGGCCCGCCATAGATGCGCCACCAGATCGTCATAGAGGATCGAGATCTTGCCGAACTGCGCCGCAGCGCCAAGGCCCGCCGCCCAGATGCGCCAGGATCAGAAACGCGGGATGCTTGGTCATCCGCCACGGCTAGCAAAGCGGGCGCAGGGGTTCCATAGCAAAAGGGCGGCCCGAGGGCCGCCCTTGCAATGCAGTTCGGACCGTTCAGCCGCGACGGCGGCGGCGCACATCGCCAATCCGCCAAGGCCCGCCAGCAGAAGCGGCGCCGATGCCGGAACCGGGATCTCCGAGATCGACACGTTGTCCAGCGCCGCGCCATAGGCACCGGCATCCTTGCTCGTGAAGCTCAGCAGGGCCGAGGTCGAGGTCGCCGTGAAGTCGAGGAACTTCCGGACGTAGCCCATGTTCGTCGTGCTCTTGCCCGTCGTATCGAAGGTGAAATCGCCGGACGCGCCGTCGATCGAGGCGTTCAGCGTCTTCACGGTCGGCCCGCCATCGGGGTTGCCCGCCATGTAGAAGGCGAGCCGGTAGCTTTGGCCGATGATGAGATCGGTGATGGTCTGCGAGATCGACCCGGCGCTGTTGCCCGACATGTCGATGCTGTAGCGCCCATTCTGCGCGTCCCAGTACGTCGTCGATCAGGTCGACGCTGCCCGAGTCGACGGTCCACGCGATCAATCGTGCCGCCGGCACCGATCGTCTGGAAGCCACCCGTGAATGTGCCGGGCGTCTCGAAACTTTCATTCGCAACGGTCGCGGCAGACGCCGCCGAGGCCATCGACAGCAGGCCTGCCGCAAGGGCGCAGGACATCAAAAGGGTCTTCATGAAACCTCCTAGTCACCAAGTTCGATGCCAGCGTTTTGCCCGGCATTTGTGGCAAATTCGGAGCATTTTCAGGGGCAAGCGCGAAAAGTTAACGCCGTGCGAGACCAGCTTCCGCGAAACAGTCCGGGACGCTGCGGCGAGTACTGTCAACGATCCAGCGAAATCCGCGCCGTGACGCCCGCACCGGACGATTCCCTGAGTCGTCGCGCTCAGATGTGCAGCGCCCGGCCGTAGGCGTCGAGCACCGCCTCGTGCATCATCTCGCTGACAGCGTCGGATGCGGGAAGACGGTGTTCATCAGGTCTTCCTCGGTCGTCTCCAGCGTGCGGCCGATGACATAGCCCTGGATCAGCTCGGTCACTTCCGCGCCGACCATGTGCGCGCCCAGCAGCTCGCCGGTCTTGGCGTCGAAGACGGTCTTGATCATGCCCTCGGCCTCGCCCAGCGCAATCGCCTTGCCGTTGCCGATGAAGGGGAAGCGGCCGACCTTGATCTCGTAGCCCGCGTCCTTGGCCTTGGCCTCGGTCAGGCCGACGCTGGCGACCTGCGGGTGGCAATAGGTGCAGCCGGCGATGGAGTTCGGCTTGATCGGATGCGGATGCTCGCCCGGCGATCAGTTCGGCCACCATCACGCCTTCATGGCTGGCCTTGTGCGCGAGCCAGGGCGCGCCGGCGATGTCGCCGATGGCGTAGAGCCCCTCGACCCCGGTGCGGCAGTATTCGTCGGTCACCACATGGGTGCGGTCGATCTTCACGCCCAGCGCCTCCAGCCCCAGGTTCTCGACATTGCCGACGATGCCGACGGCGGAGATCACCGTGTCGAACTCCATGCGTCTCGGTCTTGCCGTCCTGTTCGATATGCGCGGTGACGCCCACGCCCGGCTTGCGGTCCAGCTTCTTGACCGTGGCCTTTTCCAGGATCTTCATGCCCTGCTTCACGAAGGCCTTCTTGGCGAAGGCGCGAGATCTCGGCGTCCTCGACCGGCAGGATGCGGTCCATCACCTCGACCACCGTCGTATCCGCGCCGAGCGTGTTGAAGAAGCTGGCGAATTCGATGCCGATGGCGCCCGAGCCGATGACCAGCAGCTTCTTCGGCATCCGCTGGCGGCTGCAGCGCGTGCGTGTAGGTCCAGACCAGATCGCCGTCCGCCTCCAGCCCCGGCAGTTCGCGCGCGCGCGCGCCGGTGGCCAGGATGATCGCCTTGGCGGTCAGGTCTTCGGTGCCCTTGTCGGTCTTGACCGACGACCGTGCCCTTGGCCGGCAGCGTCGCCGCGCCCATGAAGACCGTGACCTTGTTCTTCTTCATCAGATGGCCGATGCCGCCCGACAGCTGCTTGGCCACGCCGCGCGAGCGCGGCACGACGGCGGGCAGGTCATAGCTGATGCCGGTCGGCCGCCAGGCCGAATTCCTTGGCGCGGTGCATCAGGTGGAACACCTCGGCCGAGCGCAGCAGCGCCTTGGTCGGGATGCAGCCCCAGTTCAGGCAGATGCCGCCCAGGTTCTCGCGCTCGACGATGGCGACCTTCAGGCCGAGTTGCGCGGCGCGGATGGCGGCGACATAGCCGCCGGGTCCGGCGCCGATCACGATCACGTCGAAGGTCTTGGCAGCCATCGGTTCCCCTCCTCTGGAAAAGTAGTTTGCCATTAAACTATTTTGTCAAGGCGCAGCAACGCGAGGCGCGCCGCAGCCCCTTGCGCTCAGCGCATGGCTTCCGCCTCCAGCCGTCGCACCACCGCGCCGTAGCCGCCTTCGGCCAGAAAGGCCTCCTCCTCAGCCGTGCTGGCCCGGCCCAAGCGCCGCGTTGCGGAACGGGAAAGCGGCCGAAGCGGCGGATGATCTCGCGATGCGCGCGGGCGTGCAGCGACATTCTCGGCGTCCGGTCAGGACAGCCGTTCGGTCATCAGGGCAACGCAGCGGTCCTGATCGGCCGGGTCTTCGGAATGCTCGAAGGGCAGGTAGAAGAACTGCCGCTCGGGCTCGGGTGCGCCCATGTCCCAGCCCGCCTCGACCGCCCGCCGCGCCGCCGCCCGCGCGCGCGCGTCGGTGGCAAAGGCAAGGGCCGTGCCGCGGTGCATGTTGCGCGGGCCAACTGGTCGGTCAGGATCAGATAGGCCAGCGCTGCCCACCGTGCCGTCGACCCAGTGCTCCAGCCCGCCGTCGCTGCGCCGCCTGCCACACGTCGAGAAACCGGTCGCGGCAGACTGCCGTCGAGCTCGTCGCCGCCGGCATACCAGCCGTCGGGGCCGATCTCGCCCAGCCAGAAGTCCAGCACCTCCACCGGGTCCGCCATCGTCGTCCTCCCCTGTGACAGCTTCAGCCGTGACAGGTGGAGGCCGCCGGGGCAACCGCCTGTCACGTCCGCGGGATCGGCCCGGTCGACCACCGCCTCGACCGCAATGCGCCGAGGCCGAGGGCGAAATCGGCGCGAAGCCGCCCGCACTGGGGGCCGAGGCGCGGCGCGTCATGCGCCAGACCGCGTAGAGCGCCAGCGCGCCGAACAGGAGCCCCATGAGCAGGAAGAAGCCGCCCGGCCCGACCTGCGCCATCATCCAGCCCGCGACCACCGGCCCGAAGATCGCGCCGAGCCCGTTCAGGAAGATCAGCCCGGCGCTGGCCGCCGGCCATCTCCTCCTTCGTCAGGAAGTCGTTGGTATAGGCGATCAGCAGCGAATAGAGCGGGTTGATCATGCCGCCCAGCAGCACCGCCGACCCGACAAGCAGCGGGAAGGGCAGCGGCAGCGCAAAGCCGCCGACCAGCATGGCGACCGCCCCGATGACGCGACAGCGCCCAGGATCAGCTTGCGCCGGTCCATCCGGTCCGACGCCCAGCCGATGGGATACTGGAAGCATCAGCCCGCCCACATACATGCGCGGCGATGAAGATGGAGATCTGCGTCACGCTCAGCCCGATCATCGCCCCCCAGACCGAGGCCATGCCGAACATCGCGGCGAAGATGCCCCCTGTCAGCAGCATGCCCGCGCAGCCGAGGGGCGAGATGCGGAACAGCCTGCGGAAGGCCAGCGGCTTGATCGTGTCGAAGACCGGGGCCGGTGTCGCGGCCAGCAGGATCGGCATGAAGGCCAGCGAGACCAGCACCGAAGGCAGGATGAACAGCACGAAGCCGGACGGGTCGGGAATGTTCAGCAGAGCCTGGCTGGTGATGATGCCGAGCATCTGCACGATCATGTAGAGCGACAGCGCCTGGCCGCGCGTCTCGTTCGTGGCGGTGTTGTTGAGCCAGCTTTCGGCGGTGACATAGACGCCCGCGAAAGCAGAACCCGATCAGCGCCCGCATGAGCGACCAGACACCCAGTCCGGGACCACGCGGATAAAGGATCAGCACCGCCGAGATCAGCGAGCCAAGGGCAGCAAAGACCCGCACATGCCCGACGCGGCGGATCATCTCGGGCGCAAGGCGCGAGCCGAAGAGGAAGCCCACGAAGTAGGCCGACATGACATAGGAAAGTCTCGTAGGTCGAAAACCCCTCGAGCCGTCCCCCGGATGCCCAGCAGCGTGCCCTGCATGCCGTTGCCGACCATCAGCAGCATGACGCCCAGCAGAAGCGGCCAGGAAGAGGCGAGCACTTTCAGCATAGCCGTCTCCGCACCGTCGCCTCACAGCATCTACCATCCGGTCGGGCAAAGCGCCCGTCCCGGCCCGACATCTCAGCGTGCTTCCCCGTCAGGGATCAGGAGCGACGCGTCGCCATAGGAGAAGAAGCGATACCCCTGCGCGATGGCATGGTCGTAAATCGCGCCGCATCCGGTCGGCGCCCATCAGGGCCGAGACCAGCATCATCAGCGTCGATTTCGGCAGGTGAAAGTTGGTCATCAGCGCATCCGTCACCCGGAAGCGATAGCCGGGATAGATGAAGATGTCGGTCGGCCCGCGCCAGGGTCGGACGGTGCCGTCCTCGGCTGCCGCACTTTCGATCAGCCGCAGCGCCGTGGTGCCGACCGGGATGACCCGCCCGCCCGCTGCCCGCGTCGCGTTGATCTCTGCGGCCGCCGCCTGCGGTCACCTCGCCCCATTCGGCATGCATCCGGTGGGTCGTCACGTCGTCGACCTTGACCGGCAGGAAGGTGCCCGCGCCGACATGCAGCGTCACCTCGGTCAGCAGCACGCCCTTGTCGACCAGCGCGCGCAGCAGCGCCTCGTCGAAATGCAGCGAGGCGGTGGGCGCGGCCACGGCCCCGGCGTGGCGGGCAAAGACGGTCTGGTAATCCTCGCGGTCCGCGGCATCGGGGGCGCGTTTCGCGGCGATGTAGGGCGGCAGCGGCATCGCCCCGGCTTCCGCCAGCGCCGCGTCGAAATCATCGCCCGCAAGGTTGAACGTCAGGCGCAGGTCGGTCTCGCCCTTTTCCGCCACGGTCGCAGAGAGCGCGTCGGAAAAGCGGATGACTTCGCCCGCCGCCAGTTTCCGCAGCGGCTTGGCCAGCGCCCGCCAGCCCTCGGCTGCCGGTTCCAGCAGCGTGACCTCGACCTTCGCCTCGACCGGCCCCTGCCCGCTGTCGCGCCGCCGCACACCTGTCAGCCGCGCGGGGATGACCTTGGTGTTGTTCAGGATCAGCCGGTCGCCGGGCCGGAAGACATCGATCAGATCCGAGACGCGCAGATCGCGGATCGCATCGCCTTCGGCCACGAGCAGCCGGGCCGAGGTGCGCGGGTCGGGCGGGGCGCGTGGCGATCAGCTGCTCGGGCAGGTCGAAGTCGAAATCGGAAAGCTTCACCGGAACTCGTTCCTCTTGGGTTGGGCGCGACGGGGGGCATCGCCGCGAAAGATCTCGCGGAACATGCCGGGGGTCAGGATGGACAGCGGGTTGACCGAAACCTGCGGACTGTCAACCGATCCCGTCAGATCGTAGTTGAAGCCGAACACCCCCTCGCCGGGGCGGGTCAGGAGGCTGCCGATGCCGTTGATGATGTAGACGGGCGAGATCACGCCCTGCATGTTCAGCGTCTCGCTCTGCGTGCTGTAGGTGCCCTCCATCGACACGCCGAGCGACGCCCCGACTGCCGAGCTTCGGCTGACCGTGATACCTTCCGGCGAGGTGCGGAACTGCGCCTCGCCCGACGTGAAGAAGATACCTGAATCGTTCAACTGCTCCAGCAGCCCGATCACGCTGATCGCGCCCAGCAGTTCGGCGAGCAACGGCGCATCCCTGACCTGAATGTTGGCCACGGTGGCATTGCCGTCATAGACGCCGTCCTGACCGCGCGGAAACAGCGTCAGGTCCAGCGATCCTCCGCGCGCGGTCTTGAAGATGCCCGAGGCCGCCAGCACCGCCCCCGCATCGTCCGACCTTATCCGCGCCGCCGTGCCGCCGTCCGAGGGAACCACCGCGCCCACGACGGGTGCCGCACCGTTGACCTGCGCGGTGAAGTCGCCATTCAATCCGCCGCTGGTCTGGAACCGTCCCCGCAGGTCGGTCAGCGCGATGCCCTGCGTGATGCGCAGGGTATCCAGCGACACGTCAAGCGGCACACCGTCGCCCCCTGCCCCGCCCCCCTCCGGCAGGCGCCGCAGATCGACCGTCCCGCCCGTGATCGCCACGCCGACGGGCTTGCCCGGCCCCTGACCGGTGATATCGACCGAGGCGTCGAGCCACTTGCCGCTGACAACCCTGCCGAATTGCACCACGTCCAGACTGCCATCGGGGCGCAGGGCGACGCTACCCTCCGCCGTGACTTGCCCGCTTTCCAGCCGAAGGCTGTCAATCGACACGGGCGAACCCAGCCGTCCTTCCATCTCGAACGCGGCTACCGCATCGGCAGCTTTGGCCAGCGCCACAGGTGCGAACTTCAGCGCGACACCCCGCAGATCGGAGACGAGCCGGAAGCTGCCGCCGCCACGCTCGAGATCCATTTCAAGTTTGCCCGTCCCCGCGCCCGAGACCGCGCCCGCAGGCAGCTTGACCGAGAACTCGTCAAGCGCGGCCTGATTGATCGTCACCTCGCCCTCAACCCGGCTTTTGCCCTTTGCATCCGGACCGAATGCCTGGCTCCAGGTTGCGTCGAAGGCGGCCTGACCCAATGTGCCCGGACCGCTGATCTGGATGCCCGTATTGTCTGCGGTCAGGCGCAGGCGGTCCGCGCGCAGCATCCGGCCTTTCACCAGGCGGTCGGACGAGACGTCGCTCAATGTTCCCTCGACCGTGAACTGAACATCGTTCGGCCCGACCTTGGGCCGCAACGGCACGCGCATCACCGCGGTGGTCTGGGCCGTTCCCTCGGCCACGTCGACGGCGAAACCGGCTTTCGACAGGAAGCGGAACGGAGGTTCATCGAGCAATGACAGCGCAGCCGTGACGCTGCTTTGGGTCCGAAGCGTGATCTCGGCCTCGGCGGGCTTGCGGGTGATGTCCAGCACCTTGAAGACCGAACCCGAGGCGTCGATCCGCCCGCCAAGGGCCGGGGTCACGCCGCCACGGTCAAGCACCACGGCATAGGTGGTGCCGATCAGCGTCGAATAGCCGTAGCCATCCCGGATCGGCGGCAGCGTCCGCAGGAAACGGACATCTGCCCCCGCGAATTCGTAGCCAAGCGACACGACCGGCTCGGCGCCGGGCCGCAGCCGGAACCCGCCGCGCACGTTGAAGAGCAGCCCCTCCTGCACATTCGCAACCAGCCAGTCCCGCGTCTTCGGCACCAGCGCGAGGGGCCAGAGCGCAAGCAACTGGTTGTGCCTGATCTCGTTCAGCCCGACATCCAGCGCAACGGTCCAGCCTGCCGCATCCGCCACAGCACTTCCTCGGGCATTCAGCCGCGTCGCGCCCTCGACCAGCGCCACTTGCCCCAATTCGAGCCGGAACGGGTTCAGTCGCAGACGCAGGTCGATCGCGCCCTCCGAAAACGCCACCGGCACCTGGAACAGGCCTTCGGGATCGACCTTCAGATCGGCGACCTTCACCTGCCCGATGAACACTTCCGGCACGCCCTTTCCCAGCCCGACGACCCGGGTGATCCCGGATGCCTTGAGCCGTAGCGAAGGGCTGTCCACCGACAGGTCACTGAAACTGATGGTTTCGGCCTTCGGATCAATCGCAAAGGCGAGGCCGGCCCGCTGGAACGCGATGGGTGCCACGCCCTCCGCCGGGTGCAGCCCGCCCGCCGCGATGTCGAGGGTGCCGCTTCCCCTGACGATCTCGCCCCGCTCGTCGAATTCCGCCGCCAGTGTGCCCGAAATCGGCGCGTCCAGCACCGAAAGCCATGCGAGCGCCGGGGTCTGCGAGGCAAGGTCTGCGGCCGCCATCTGCTCGACACGCGCAGAAATCCGTGCAGCCGAACTGCCCTTCGGGCTGATGAAGGTCAGCGTTGCCCGTGCCGGGGTCGTCCCCCCGCCCAGCAGACCCATCCCCACTTCGAGCGCAAGCTCATCCGGGCGGTTGTCCAGCGTCAACCGGCCATCGCCCACCTGCCAGATGCGACCCGCACGGCGGTCGTCGAGCGTCAGCGTCAGCCCTTCGGCTTCGATCGTCTTGAGCCCCGCGAGGGCAGGCGCACGGAATGCGCTGTCAACCCGGTCCAATATCTCGGCAAAACTGCCGGGGCCCGTCTCGTCCGTCTCGCCACCGAAATCGACGTCGAAGCGCCCGTCCTGGGTGCGGCGCAGCCTGATCTGCGCGCCCGAGATGCGCAGGCTTTCCGGTCGGAACGTCCCGCGAAGAAGCGCGCCCTTCTGCAACGAGATGCGCACCTCTGGCAGCGTTGCGATGGTACGCCCGGTCTTGCCGACAAGGCGCACATCCTCAAGCATCAGGCGCGGCACAAGTCGGTTGTCGATCACAACATAGGCAGACCCCAAAGCCAGTTGCGCCCCCGGCGCCTCGCCCGCGCCCAGCATCCGGTTGACCCGCGCCTCGGTCTCGGCCACCGCCCAAACCGGCACCTGCAATGGTTTGCCTGCAAGTGCCAGCAAGCCAAAGGCAGCGCCTGCGATGACAAGCGCCAGCGCCAGCACCACCCAGGGCCAACGCCGTCGCGCCCGGCGCGGGGCCGGGCCGCGCGGGCCGTCATGCGTGGTGTCGTCTGCCTCTGAAATCGCCGCCTCCGGTGCCTGTGGCCGTTATGTTCTTGCCCCGACCGCGCCAAGGGTCCGGGGGTTGCCTTTATCTTTGCCCGAAGGCAACTAAAACACAAAACACCGTCACATCAAGCAAGGAGCCGCCCATGCCCGCGACCGGAGAGACTGCCCCCGACTTCACCCTGCCGCGCGACGGCGGCGGCAGCGTCACGCCTGTCCGCGCTGCGCCCCGGCAAGGTCGTGCTCTATTTCTACCCCAAGGACGACACCCCCGGCTGCACCCTGGAAGCGCAGGATTTCACCGCGCGCGTCGCCGAGTTCGCGGCAGCGGGGACGACGGTGATCGGCATGTCCAAGGACAGCGTCAAGAGCCATGACAAGTTCTGCAAGAAGCACGGGCTGGGCGATCGTCCTCGCCTCGGACGAAGGCGGCACCACCTGCGAGGACTACGGCGTCTGGGTCGAAAAGAGCATGTATGGCAAGACCTACATGGGGATCGAGCGCTCGACCTTCCTGATCGACGGCACGGGCAAGGTGGCGCGGGTCTGGCCCAAGGTCAGCGTGAAGGGCCACGCCGACGAGGTGCTGGCGGCGGCGCAGGCGCTGTGAGCGCTGACACTGGCCGAAATGGCGGTGGAGGTGCTGACCACCGCCGACGGGCGCGACAAGACCGCGCTCGGCCGGCACATGCCGCGGCCTGGTTCGCCGCGCGCGCGGCAGGCACGCCCCTGCCGCTCGGCGCGGGCCACGCCGCCGCTGCGCCCGGCGCGCCCGGACCGGCCCGAACTGCTGGCCGCCGCGCGACGTGCCGCGCCGCCGCCCGGGCTCGCCCGCAGGGCCGCATCGCCCTTCTGCATGCGCGTGGCGCATATCGAGCTGAACGCGGTCGACCTGCACTGGGACATCATCGCGCGCTTCACCGCATGTGCCGATGCCGATGGGCTTCTACGACGACTGGGTGAAGGCCGCGGACGAGGAAGCCAAGCATTTCAACCTGATCTGCGACTGTCTGGAAGCGATGGGCAGCCATTACGGCGCCCTGCCCGCCCATGCCGGCATGTGGCGCGCGGCCGAGGATACGGCGGACGACCTGCTCGGCCGCCTTGCCGTCGTGCCGATGGTGCTGGAGGCGCGCGGGCTGGACGTGACGCCGGGCATGATCGAGGTCTTCCGCAAGGCCGGCGAGACACAGGCGCTGTGCCGCGCTGGAGGTGATCTATGCCGAAGAGGTCGCCCATGTGGCCTATGGCTCGAAGTGGTTCCACTGGCTCTGCGGGCGCGACGGACAGCGACCCGAAAGAGGTGTTCCACGCGCTGGTCCGCCACTATTTCCACGGCGCGCTGAAGCCGCCGTTCAACGAGGAAAAGCGCGCCGAAGCCGGCATTCCGCCCGACTTCTACTGGCCGCTGGCCGAAAAGACCGACGTGAGGGAGCGCCGGTAAGCCGTTCGCCATAGGCGGGAAATCGCTCATTTCGCCGATGAACGGCAGCAATCCCGCCCAATGCCGGAACCCGGCCTTCAAATGCGTTGCGACCCGGTCGCGCGTCTGTTAGCCTGATCCGGCGCGGGCCGCATGGGGATGCTGCACCTGCCGCAAGGGTCTGCAGTGACCCGCCTTGGGGAAACAATACGGAACGCTGTCGTGACGGGACATCTCGCCTACCGGTTCAACTCAGCGCTTGAGCGCTGGTTTCCCGGAACAGCGACTGTTCCTGAAATCCGATACCGAAACCCGTTTCATCCGCCTGCGCCCGGCAACGCAGGCCGTCGCGCTCGCTCGGCGGCACGCTGCTGCTGGCCTGGACGATCGTCGCCTCGGCCGATCCTGATGATGGACTCGATCGGCGCGGGGTCGGCGCGCGAACAGGCGCAGCGGGCCGGACAGGTCTACGAACAACGGCTGAACGCCCTGTCGCCCGACCGCGACCTGCGCGCCGAAGAGGCCGTGCGCGCGCAGGAACGCTTCAACCTGGCGCTGGACGCAGGTCTCGGAGATGCAGGCGCGCCTGCTGGCCTCGGAAGACCGCCGGCAAGGAGCTTGAAACCGGGATCGAGGTGATCCAGAACACCCTGCGCCGCACCATCGAGGAACGCGACGAGGCGCGCGACGAAGTGGCGCGCGTGACGCTGGCCATGGCGGAACAGACCGGATCGGCGCCACCGAAGTGGGCCGCGCCCAGGACGTGAAGGCCACGCTGGACATTCTGACCGATGCGCTGGGCGACACCGCCGGCGAACGCGACGCCATGTATGCCGACGCGGCCGCCGCACGCGACGAGACGGCCGAACTGGCGCTGGACCAGCGCCTGATGGAAGAGCGCAACGACGCGATCTTCGCCAAGCTGGAAGAGGCCGTCACCGTCTCGATGGAACCGCTGGACAAGATGTTCCGCGCGGTCGGGCTGTCGCCCGATACGATGCTGGATACCGGTGCGGCGCGGCTATTCCGGCCAGGGCGGCCCGCTGACGCCGATCACGCTGTCGACCAAGGGCGGCGGCGCCCCATCGGCCGAGGAAGTGCGCGCCAACGCGATCCTCAAGGACCTCGACCGGATGAACCTCTACCGGATCGCCGCCTCCAAGGTGCCCTTCGCGATGCCGGTGAAGACCAGCTTCCGCTTCACCTCGGGCTTCGGCGACCGCAACGACCCGAAGGGCGCGGGCTAGCCGCATGCACGAAGGCAGCGATCTGGCCGGCGAGCTACGGCACGCCGATCTATCGCCACCGCCGACGGCGTGGTGATCCATGCCGGCTGGGCAATCGGGCTATGGCCGGCTGGTCAAGATCCAGCACGCCTTCGGCATCGAGACCCGCTATGGCCACCTGTCGCAAATCCGTCGTCGACGTCGGGACAAAGGGTATCGCGCGGCGACCGGATCGGTGATATGGGCAATTCAGGCCGGTCGACCGGCACGCATCTTCACTACGAGGTCCGGGTCGGCGGCAATGCCGTCAATCCGATGACCTTCATAAAGGCAGCGAGAGATGTTTTCTAAAAGCAGAATCAACGAACCCGGTCCCAAGGCTGGCGCGAGAAGCCGAAAGCCCCGGAGCCCCCGAGGACCAAGCCGAAGAGCCCGATGGATTTCACGCCGTCCGCCCCCAAGGCCAAGCCCGCCGCCTCGGTCCTGTCGTCGGACCTGACGGTCGTCGGGCAACCTGCAGCACCACCGGCGACATCCAGATCGAAGGCACGGTCGAAGGCGACATCCGCGCGCATCTGCTGACCGTCGGCGAAAGCGCCACCATCCGGGGCGAGATCGTGGCCGACGACATCGTCGTCAACGGCCGCGTGATCGGCCGCGTGCGCGGGCTGAAGGTGCGCCTGACCTCGACCGCGCGGGTCGAGGGCGACATCATCCACAAGACCATCGCCATCGAAAGCGGCGCGCATTTCGAAGGCTCGGTGCAGCGTCAGGAAGATCCGCTGGCCAATGGCCGTGCGGCGCTGGCAGCCCCTGCCCCGGCCATCGCAGCCCCGGTTGCGAAGCCCGACGCAGTCTGAACTGATCTGCCGAGTGCACGGACCGTCAGGGGCGCCTTTGGGCGCCCTTTCTCTTGCAGGCTCAACTCAGCGCGCGTCGGTAAAGGTGCCAGGTCGCATGGCCGAGCACCGGCAGCACGACGAACAGCCCGAGAAATGCCGGCAGCATCGCCAGGAACAGCAGCCCCGCGATGATCGCCCCCCAGCCCAGCATCACCACCGGGTTGTCCTGCACCGTGCCGAAGCTGGTGATCATCGCGGTCACGAAATCGATCTCGCGATCCAGAAGCAGCGGCAGGCTGACCACGGTGATCGAGAACAGCAGCGGTCGCAAAGACCGCCCCGACCGCTGAACCGACCGCCAGCATCATCAACCCGTTCGGCGTCAGGATAGACGGCGAAGGACGACGAGACATTGGTCATCACCGCAAGCCCCATGAACAGCGCAAAGATCATGTGGGCCGAGGAAGTTCCAGAACAGGAAGAACACCACGATCACCACCGCCATCGACGGGATCTGGCGGTCCTTCTGCCGGACCACCACGCCCAGCACGCCCGGCCAGTCCAGCGCGCTCGCCCGCTTCCAGCCGGCGGCTCACCTCGTATAGTCCGCAGGCGAGGAACGGGGCCAGGATCGGAAACCCGGCCGAGGCGACAGCGTCCACCAGAGTTGCCCCTTGGTCGTCAGCGCCCACCAGATCAGCCAGCCGCCCAGCAACATAGACCGCGGCGAAGAACAGCCCGTACAGCGGCGCGCGCGTGAAATCCCGCCATCCGAGCCGCAGCACCGCTGCAAGATCCCGAAAACCCACGCGGTTGATCGTCGGCACCGGGGCCGCGCTCATCACCTGTTCTGCCATGGCAGGCCCCTCCCCGAGCCTGCCCCGAAGCTAGCGGAAACGAGGCGGCGGGATCAACCGTCCGTCACCCTGTCAGGCATGACGGATTTCGGTTCCCAAAACCTTCAGGCAATCGCGGATGAACGCGGAAAGCGCCGTCCATCCCTTGGCCGAGACCATGGTGCCGTCGATATGCGAATCCGTCGGCGACAGGTCCAGATAGGTTCCGCCTGCCAGCGCCACTTCGGGCGCGCAGGCCGCGAGTGCCGCAACGGTCTTGCCCCGTACCACACCATCGACCGCGATCAGGATCTGCACGCCATGGCAGATCGTGAAGATCGGCTTCTTCGTGTCGTGGAAATGCCGGACCATCGCCTGCACGCGCGGATCGGTCCGGATGTATTCCGGCCCGCGCCCGCCCGCACAATAGACCGCGTCGTAGTCGTCAAGGCGCACCTCGGCGAAGGTCTTGTTGATGAGGTGGTTGTGGCCCGGCTTTTCGGTATAGGTCTGGTGCCCCTCGAAATCGTGCAGCGAGGTGGCGATCATCTCGCCCGCCTTCTTGTCGGGACAGACGACGTGGACTGTGTGCCCGACAGCCTCCATCGCGGCCTGGAATACGAAGATCTCGTATTCCTCGGTGAACTCGCCCGTCAGCATCAGGATCTTCTTGGCCGGCATTCGTCAGTCCTCCCCTGCGCGACACCCTCCCCGGGCGCGCCTGCGGAATACTGACGTTAACTCTTGCGGAGGCGCAAGCCGGACGCTCAATCCTCGGCGTTGGCCTCGGCCCGGCTCTTGCCGGCCACGTCCAGCGCCAGCGTCGCCGCCATGAACCGGTCGAGATCGCCGTCCAGCACGCCCTGCGTGTCCGAGGTTTCGACGCCCGGTGCGCAGGTCCTTCACCATCTGGTAGGGCTGCAGCACATAGGACCGGATCTGGTTGCCCCAGCCCGCATCGCCCTTGTTTTCATGCGCCGCGTTGATCGCGGCGTTCCGCTTGTCCAGTTCCAGCTGATAGAGCCGCGACTTCAGCGCCTTCATCGCGATCTCGCGGTTCTGGTGCTGCGACTTCATGCGAGGAGGTCACGACGATATTGGTCGGGCAAGTGGGTGATCCGCACCGCCGAGTTGGTCGTGTTGACGTGCTGGCCGCCCGCGCCCGGACGACCGGTAGGTGTCGATGCGGATGTCCTTGTCGGGAATGTCGATCTCGATGTTGTCGTCCACCACCGGATAGACCCAGACCGAGCAGAACGAGGTGTGCCGCCGCGCCGCGCTGTCGTAGGGCGAGATGCGCACCAGCCGGTGCACGCCCGATTCCGATCTTCAGCCAGCCATAGGCGTTGTGGCCGGTGATCTTGTAGGCGGCCGACTTGATCCCCGCCTCGTCGCCCGGCGCTTTCCGACTGCAGCTCGACCGTGTAGCCCTTGCTTCTCGGCCCAGCGGACATACATCCGCGCCAGCATCGATGGCCCAGTCGCAGCTTTCGGTGCCGCCCGCGCCGGCGTTGATCTCCAGGAAGGTGTCGTTGCCGTCGGCCTCGCCGTTCAGCAGCGCCTCGAGCTCCTTCGCCGCGGCGAGTTCGACCAGAGCGCGTCAGCGACTGCTTCGGCCTCGGCCACGATCTCGGCGTCGCCCTCGGCCTCGCCCAGTTCGATCAGCTCGACATTGTCGCGCAGGCCGCTGTCGATCAGCTTGTAGGTCGACACCGCGTCCATCAGCGCCTGGCGCTCGCGCATCAGCTTCTGCGCCTTGGCCGGGTCGTTCCACAGGTCGGCGTCCTCGATCATCGCGTTGAACTCTTCCAGCCGGTGCGGCGCGGTCTCCCAGTCCATCCGCTGGGCCAGCAGCTTCAGCGATTTCGTCGATCGCATCGACGTTGTTCTGGGTCTCGGCGCGCATGGGTCGGTCCTGTTCGTGTCGGGGCGGTCATAGCGGCGGGTGACAGCGGCCCGGGCAA
This sequence comes from uncultured Alphaproteobacteria bacterium, assembly GCA_963736565.1. Classification (GTDB taxonomy): domain Bacteria; phylum Pseudomonadota; class Alphaproteobacteria; order Rhodobacterales; family Rhodobacteraceae; genus Aliitabrizicola. The sequence goes on along the minus strand of CAVTOW010000003.1, from coordinate 159,289 downwards.
GGGGCGGCCCAGGCGCGGCGGCCAGGTCAGTAGAGCCCGCCCGAGCTGACGCGTGCCGAAATCGGCCTTCTTCGGGACGACCTTGGTCTCGCCGGTCGAGGTGGTGACCGTCGCGCCCTCTTCGGACGCCATCTCGCTCTCGCCATAGGCGAACAGCGGCAGGTTGGACCCCATCGCAAAGCCGCCGTCGACCAGGCCGCCCATGCCGAACAGCCGTCTCTTCGCCCTCGCGGAAATATTCGGCCACGACATTGTCGCCGGTGGCGTCGTCGGGCAGCGCGCGCGCCGGTGAAGCGGTCGATCTTGATGAAATAGCCGCCCGGCGGCACCGTGAACTCGGTCGCCGCCGTATTTCTTGACCGCCTCTTCCATGAAGCTCTGGAACACCGGCCCGCACAAGCCGCCGCCCGAGGCGCTCGCCCAGGCTGCGCGGCTGGTCATAGCCGATGTAGCAGCCCGCCACGATGTTCGAGGAATAGCCGATGAACCAGACGTCCTTGGCATCGTTCGTCGTGCCGGTCTTGCCCGCGATCGGCACCGGCAGGTTGATGCCGCGCCCGGTGCCGCGCTGGACCACGCCCTGCATCATCGAGGTCAGCTGATAGGCGGTGATCGCGTTCATCACCCGCTCGCGGTTCGAGACGATCTCGCGGCCCTGCCCCGCGGTCAAGGCTGGCAAGCTGCGCAATCCTCGCAGTTGCGCTGGTCGTGGCGATAGATCGTGCGGCCGAAGCGGTCCTGCACCCGGTCGACCAGCGTCGGCTCCACCCGCTCGCCGCCATTGGCGAACATCGCATAGGCGGCGACCATCTTGAACAGCGTGGTTTCCTGCGCGCCAGCGCAGTTGGCGAGGAACGGCTGCATCCGGTCATAGACGCCGAAGCGTTCGGCATAGCCCGCCACCATCTCCATGCCGATTTCCTGCGCGATCCGCACCGTCATCAGGTTCCGGCGTCTGCTCGATCCCGGTGCGCAGCGGCGTCGGGCCGTAGAACTTGTTCGAGGCGTTCTTCGGCGTCCACAGCCCCTGCGGCGTGTCCACCTCGATCGGCGCGTCGACGACGATGGTGGCGGGGGTGAAGCCGATGTCCAGCGCCGCGGCATAGACGAAGGGCTTGAAGCTGGACCCCGGCTGGCGCTGCGCCTGCGTCGTGCGGTTGAACACCGAATCCTGATAGCTGAAGCCGCCCTGCATCGCGAGCACGCGGCCGGTGTTCACGTCCATCGCCATGAAGGCGCCCTGCACCTCCGGCACCTGGCGCAGCGACCAGCGCTTGAAGCTGCCGTCCTCGTCGCTGGTCACGGCGCGCACCAGCACCACGTCGCCGACGACGACCAGATCGCCCGGCACCTTGGCCTTCGGCCCGAGCTTGCCGTCGGCCTGCCGCTTGCGCGCCCAGGTCACGTCCTCGGCCGGGATGAAATGGCCGTCGCTCGTCTTCCTCGACGCCTCTCGATGCCGATGCGGGCGTCGTTCTCGCCGACCTCCAGCACGACGGCCGGGATACCAGCCCACGATGTCGCGCGGCACTTCGGCCTCGGCCAGCGCCGCGCGCCAGTCGGCCTCGGACCCCAGCACGTCGGCGGGGCGATCACCTTGCCGCGTGCCGCGCCAGACGCCCTGGCCGCGGTCGTACTTCTCCAGCCCCGTGCGCAGCGCGCGCGCCGCCGACTCCTGCAGGTCGGGGTCCACCGTGGCGCGGATGGTCAGGCCGCCGCCGAAGAACTCCTCCTCGCCGAAGGTGCCGGAAAGCTGGCGGCGGATTTCGTCGGTGAAATAGTCGCGCGGCGGCAGGGCCTCGCGGAAGGCCGGGAAGTCGCCGTTCTGCACCGACCGCAGCGGCTCGTCCTTCTCGGACAGATAGGTCGCCTCGTCGATATAGCCGTTCTGCCACATCTCGCGCAGGACATAGTTGCGCCGCTCCGTCACCCGCTCCTTCGCGCGCACCGGGTGGTACTTGCCCGGCGCCTGCGGCATCGCGGCCAGCATCGCGGCCTCGTGCGGGGCAAGCTCGGCCAGCGGTCTTGTTGAAATAGGTCTGCGCCGCCGCCGCCACGCCGTAGGAGTTCTGGCCGAGGAAGATCTCGTTCAGGTAGAGCTCGAGGATCTTGTCCTTGGTCAGCGTCTCTTCGATCCGGGTGGCGAGGATGATTTCCTTGATCTTGCGCTCGCCCGTGCGGTCGCCGGCCAGCAGGAAGTTCTTCATCACCTGCTGGGTGATGGTCGAGGCGCCGCGCACGTTCTGGCCGCGCGACTTGCATCGCCTCGATCAGGCCGCCGACCATGCCGCGGTCACGTCATAGCCCTTGTGGTGTGTAGAAATTCTTGTCCTCGGCGCTGATGAAGGCCTGCTTCACCAGATCGGGAATATCCTCGATCGGCGACGAACAGCCGCCGTTCCTGCGGCGAATTCGTCGATGATCTGGCCTTCGCCGGAATAGATCCGGCTGATCGTCGGGCGGCGTGTACTGCGCCAGGCTCTCGTGGCTGGGCAGGTCGCGGCCGAATACATGCAGAACATCGCGCCGACAGTCAGCGCGCGCGAACATCAGCCCCAGCGTCACGCAGCGTGAAGATGGCCGCCGAAGAAATGACCCGATGAACCTGACCAAGAACCGCCCCCGTTGTTTCGCCCCCTCCTATACAGCGGAAACGCGCGGATGCGTCAAAACCCGGCGCGCGTGAACGGCCGCCGCAGACAGGCCTTCGCATGCGTCACGGACAGCCGCGAGCGCAGCGCCGCATCCGCCGCCGCCCAGGCCTGCAGCCCGGCGACCAGCGCCTCGGCCATGCTTCGCGCGCCACGTCGGGATCGGTCAGCCGCGCCAGGTCGCGCGCGCGAGGACAGGAACCCCAGTTCGAGCAGGACCGACGGAATGTCGGGCGATTTCAGCACCGAAAAGCCCGCCTGCTGGCGCGGATGGCGGTGCATCTTCAAGCCCTCGCGCCTGGATCGCCGCCGCCAGCGGCTCGGCCAGCCGGTCGGTGCGCGGTGCGGTTTCGGTGCGCGCCATGTCCATCAGCACGTCGGCCACCAGATCGTCCTGCTCGGTCAGGTCGACGCCGGCCAGCAGATCGTCGCGGTCATGGCGTTCGGCCAGCGCGGCCGACGGCCTCGTCGCTGGCCTCATCGGCCAGGGTGTAGATCGTGGCCCCCACCGCCTCGCCCTCGGCCAGCGCATCGGCGTGCAGCGACAGGAACACGTCCGCCCCCGCCGCCCGCGCGATGGAGATGCGGGTCTCCAGCGGCACGAAGACATCCTCCTCGCGCGTCAGCACCACCTGAAAGCCGCCCGCCGCGCAGCAGCGCCTCCTTCAACTCGCGCGCGAAGGTCAGCATCAGGTCCGCCTCGGTCTCGCCGTCGCGCTCGGCGCCGGGGTCGATGCCGCCATGGCCGGGGTCGAGCACCACGACCAGATCGGCCGTCCTCGCGCGGGAGCGGCGCGGGCAGGTCGGCGGCGTCCGGGGCAGCGCCCAGTCCGGCGGTTCGGGCAGTGCGGCCTTTGCGGCAAAGGCCTCGGGCGAGGCGGGCTCAAGCCGCAGGCGCAGCACCGCGCCACCGCCTCGGTTGCCATTTCGGCCTCGGCCACCAGCAGCGGCCCGGCCAGTTCCAGCACCAGCCGCGACCAGCCCGGCCGGAACACGCCAGCCCGCAGGTCGGCGACCAGGGCGTCGGGCCGCGCAAGGCCTGCGATCCCGGTCCAGTCCACCTCGCGCAAATCCAGGACCAGCCGCGGCGGGCTGTCCAGCAGCCGCACCCGCCAGGGCACCGGCTGCGACAGAGCAAGCGCAGCGTCGACCCCCTGCCCCGAAGCCCTGATCGACGACGCAGCGGGGTCGAGCCGCGCCAGCGCCGACAGCTCCTGCGCCGCCGCAGCGACGGGCGGACCAGCGAGGAGCAAGCACCGCCAGCGCAACCCGCATCAACGCTATCACGAAACCGAGCAGCGCACCGGCAATGCCCTGCTGCCCACTCTCGGCAGGACGATGGGCCATCACAATCCGGGGATCGACCACGCCACACCTTGAACCCAGCATCCCGCCCCCCGTAAGCTTGCGCCGCACAGTGTCCGCAGCCTGCGTGACGGTCAAGGCGGCTTGCCCCCGTGGCGCGTTCTGCGATGCTGGGCTTACCCTTTTCCGACGGAGCCACCCTCGCATGACCCGCCTCGTTCCCACCATCGCCCTTGCCCTTGCGCTGGCGTCCCCCGTGCAAGCGACCGATCTCGGCGCGATGACCGATGCCGAACGCGAGGCCTTTCGGGCCGAGGTGCAGGCCTATCTGCTCGAAAACCCCGAAGTGCTGATCGAGGCGATGGATGTGCTGCAACGCGCGTCAGGCGGCGACCGAGGCACAGAACGATGCGGCGCTGGTCAAGACCCACGCGCCGCTGCTCTTCGACGACCCGGCAAGCTGGGTCGGCGGCAATCCCGAGGGCGACATCACCGTGGTCGAATTCACCGACTACCGCTGCGGCTATTGCCGCAAGGCCTATGACGAGGTGGCCGAACTGGTGAAGTCGGACGGCAATATCCGCTTTGTGGTCAAGGAATATCCCGATCCTGGGCGAAGCCTCGGTGATCTCGGCGCACTTCGCCATCGCGGTGCGGCAGCTCGGCGGCGACGAGGCCTACGAACAGGCCCATGACGCGCTGATCACCCTGCGCGGCGATCCGACGCCCGAAACGCTGGCGCGCCTGGCACAGAAGCTGGGGCTCGATGCCAAGGCGGTTCTCGACCGGATGGCCAGCCCCGAGGTGGCCGCAGTGATCGAGGCGAACCATGCCCTGGGCGAGAAGATGAAGATCAGCGGCACGCCGACCTTCGTGGTGGACGGCACGATGGTGCGGGGCTATGTGCCGCTCGACGGGATGCGCCAGATCGTGCAGGCCGAACGCGACAGCTGACGCTATTCGGCGGCTTCGGCCTGGGCCTGCGCCTCGATCTCGGCGGCCTTCGCCTCGACCAGCTCGACGATGTGGTCGATCATCCTGTCGTTGCCCAGCTTGTGGCTCTGCTTGCCGGCCAGATAGACCATGCCCGACCCGCCCCGCCGCCGGTGAAGCCGATATCGGTCATCAGCGCCTCGCCCGGGCCGTTCACCACGCAGCCGATGATCGACAGGCTCATCGACGTCGTGATATGCGCCAGCCGCTCTTCCAGCGCCGCGACGGTCTTGATCACGTCGAAGCCCTGCCGCGCGCAGGACGGGCAGGAGATGATGGTCACGCCGCGGTGCCGCAGGCCGAGCGACTTCAGGATCTCGAAGCCGACCTTCACCTCTTCCACCGGATCGGCCGACAGGGAGACGCGGATCGTGTCGCCGATCCCCATCCACAGCAGGTTGCCAAGGCCGATGGCCGATTTCACCGTGCCGCGACATCAGCCCGCCCGCCTCGGTGATGCCGAGATGGATCGGCGCATCCGTCGCGTCGGCAAGCTGCTGATAGGCCGCGGCGGCCAGGAACACGTCGGACGCCTTCACGCTGATCTTGAATTCGTGGAAATCGTTGTCCTGCAGGATCTTGATGTGGTCGAGCCCGCTTTCGACCATCGCCTCCGGGCAGGGCTCGCCGTATTTCTCCAGCAGGTGCTTCTCCAGCGACCCGGCGTTCACGCCGATGCGGATCGAACAGCCGTGGTCCTTGGCGGCCTGGATCACCTCGCGCACGCGCGCGGCGTCGCCGATGTTGCCGGGGTTGATCCGCAGGCAGGCGGCGCCCGCCTCGGCCGCCTCGATGGCGCGCTTGTAGTGGAAATGGATGTCGGCGACGATCGGCACCGGGCTTTCCGCGCACGATCTCGCGCAGCGCGCGCGTGCTTTCCTCGTCGGGGGTCGAGACGCGGACGATGTCGGCCCCGGCGTCGGCGCAGCGCTGCACCTGCTCGATGGTCGCCGCCACGTCCGTGGTCAGCGTGTTGGTCATCGTCTGGACGGTGATCGGCGCATCGCCGCCGACCGGCACCTTGCCGACCATGATCTGGCGCGACTTGCGGCGCTCGATGTTGCGCCAGGGGCGGATGGGATTGTGCGACATGGGGCTGGCCTTGTGCGGTCCGGAGTTGCCCATAGATAGCCGCGCGAGGCGTGCGCAGCAACCCGCCCGCTCAGTCGGCGGCAGGTTCGCCGCGGAACCGCTGCCGTACCGGCGTCGGCGACTGATCGTGGCAAGATCCGGGTCGGCCGTCAGGTCGGCGACCTGATAGGACGATGTCAGCGCATCCGGCGACAGCGCCACATTCTTGACCACCTGCGCGCCCGGTGCGGCGGGGCCGTAGGTCTGGCCGTTCACCGCGAAATAGACCGAACCGGAATTGCCTGCCCGCAGCGTCGCCGGGGCTTCCATTTGCGGCACGACATAGCGCTCGCCCGCATCGAGGATCTTCTCGAACAGCACGGTGCCGTCGGCAGCCGTCACCCGCACCCAGGACGGGCGCACGGCCAGCAGTTCGACCGGCGGCGCATCGGCCTCGACGACCTGCATCGCGGCGTCGACGCTGTCGGCCACGGCATCGCCCGGCGCGGCCCCGGCAGTAGCCTGTCCAAGGACGCCGCCGGTCTTCGGATCGATCGCCGCAATCGGACCGTCGCGCGACACCATGCACCGGCACATCGAGCGCCTGCGGGCGATAGAGCCGGTCCAGCCCCCCCGCCTCGGCCACCGGGTCTGCGCCCGCATCGGCGACCTGCGTCTCATCGGCGGGCGCCGAACGCACCAGGGGCGCCCCGCCGCCGACATTGCCGAGCGGGTCGATCTCGGCGACCACGATGGGGGCCTGTTCGACCGGCGCAAGCTGGACGCGCTGCACTTCCTGCAACACCGACCAGCCGCCATAGCCGATCGCCCCGATCAGCGCGACGAGCACCAGCATGGACCCGACCGCCCCCGGCTCGATCCGCGACAGGGCGCTCTTGCCGCGCGGAACGAAGCTTGCGTTCGGATCGGAGAACGGATCGCGCAGAGCCTTGGTGCCAAGGGCGCGCATTGTTCAGGCTGCGCGGCGCCGATGCCGCCTGCGACATGCCATGCGTGGGGGCGAACCCCGCCTCGGCACAGAATTTCTCATAGGCCCATTCGGGATCGAGCCCCAGATAGCGCGCATAGGACCGGATGTAACCTGCAATGAAACCCTGGCTTTCAAAGGCCGAGACATCGCAGTTCTCGATTGCGGCGATGTAGGTGGCCTTGATCTTCAGTTCGCGCTGCACGTCAAGCAGCGAGCGCCCGAGGGTTGCACGTTCTCCGCGCATTACGTCCCCGAGACGCACTTCAAAGTCGTCAAACCCTTTGGGTTTATCGACCTTAGGCGTCGAAGGATTTGCCCTTCGCCCGATCATGCGCCCTCTGTCCCTACTGCCCCAAATCGCACGAGTCGTTCATTAACCGACTCGCTCTCGTGCTATTCACGAAACCGTATCACAGGACAAGACCCCGTGCACCACGCCTAGGGTGTCAGGCGACAGCCTCGGCGCGATTCAGCGCACAATGTGCCCAAAGACTGTCCATTGCGTTAACGAGTTTCTCGATCTCGCCGGCGTCATGGACGGGGGACGGCGTGAAGCGCAGCCGCTCGGTGCCGCGGGGAACGGTCGGGAAATTGATCGGCTGTACGTAAATCCCGAACGATTCCAGCAGCATGTCGGAGAGCATCTTGCAATGCACCGGGTTGCCGACATGCACCGGAACGATGTGCGAGCCATGATCGATGATCGGCAGCCCAAGCCCCTTCAGCCGCATCTTCAGAATGCGCGCATGCAGCTGCTGCGCCTCGCGCAGGCTCGAGTCGCCCTTCAGAAACCGCACCGACGCCGCCGCCCCCGCCGCAACCGCCGGGGGAATCGAAGTGGTGAAGATGAAACCGGGGGCATAGCTGCGCACCGCGTCGACCATCTTTGCGCTGGCCGCGATATAGCCGCCCATCACGCCATAGGCCTTGGCCAGCGTGCCGTTGATGATGTCGATCCGGTCCATCAGGCCGTCGCGCTCGGCCACGCCACCGCCGCGCGGGCCATACATGCCCACCGCATGAACCTCGTCGATATAGGTCAGGGCGCCGAATTCCTCTGCGGCATCGCAGATGGCCGCGATGGGGCCGAAATCGCCATCCATCGAATAGATCGACTCGAAGGCGATCAGCTTCGGCGCGGCCGGATCGTCCGCTGCCAGAAGCTCGCGCAGATGTGCCACGTCATTGTGCCGGAAGATGCGCTTCGCGCCGCCGCCGCGCCGGACACCCTCGATCATCGAGGCATGGTTCAGCGCGTCGGAATAGATGATCAGCCCGGGAAAGATCGTCCGCAGGGTCGAAAGCGTCGCGTCATTGGCGATGTAGGCCGAGGTGAAGACAAGCGCCGCTTCCTTGCCGTGCAGATCGGCAAGTTCGGCCTCCAGCGCCTTGTGATAGACGGTCGTGCCCGAGATGTTGCGCGTCCCGCCCGATCCTGCGCCGGTCGCATCCAGCGCCTCATGCATCGCGGCCAGCACGACCGGATGCTGGCCCATGCCCAGATAGTCGTTGCCGCACCAGACGGTGATGTCGCGCTCGGTTCCGTCCGGCCGGCGCCAGACCGCCTTGGGATAGGCCCCCTTGCGCCGCTCGATGTCGATGAAGGTGCGGTAGCGCCCTTCGTCGTGCAGCCGGTTCAGCGCGGCGTCGAGGGCCGTATCGTAGCTCATTCCCGTCTCCATGGCTCGGCCCGCAGGCCCGGCTCTCCGGGGCGGTCCATTGGCTGACCTTTGCGGCCTTCCCGGTCTCGCACCTTGATATCGATCAATTTCCGGCAGCGGCCAGAGGGCAATTTGCCCCACCGTCGCCCTGTCAGTCCTGCGCGGCCAGGGCGCAATCAACCGGCTTCGGGTCTTTGGTCGAACATTCCTCAACGGCCTTGGCCGCCGCATTGCGCCCCTTGCCGATGCCCCAGCCCCCCGTGGTCGGGCGAGATTGCAAAGGCCTTGTCGCGCTGCACGCTCATGTAGTCGTCCAGAAAGCAGCCGTCGCACCGGACGAAAGCTGGATCGCGCGCTGTTGCCAGCCAGCCGGCCGGATCAGCGCGACGACCTCGCAGGGACGCGCGCCCTTGCGCTTGGCATCGCAGGCGGCAACCGCCGCGACAGCGGCGGCATCGACCGAATGCTGGTTCGCCGCAGCGACGGTCGCGTCGACCATGATCCCCTCGTCGGGCGAAACGGCGATGGCGCCGTAATAGGGTTGCGTCGCGCCCACCTGGCGCAGCAGTTCGGCCTGATCGGCTGGCAGGAAGTCGACCTTCAGCAACTCCACTTCCGCCCCCGTCGGCGGGAACAGCATCGCGGCAAGGTCGGCGCCGCTCATCGCCTGCGCCTGGGCGGCAGGGGCCAGCCCGACGACAAGTCCAAATCCCAGAACGATACGGATCATCGACCCATTCCTTTTTCCCGACTCGGAGCGCTTCCTAGCCTATGCGACCCGCTCTGGACAGGAGCAGCGCACCTGATAGGCTTGCCCCCGCCCAAACCTCCCGGAGACGTGAATGACCCTCGACGCCGTGCTTGCCCGCATCGACGATGACTTGCCGCGTGCGCTCGACCGTCTGCTCGATCTTCTGCGCATCCCGTCGATCTCGACCGATCCGGCCTACAAGGGCGACTGCGACCGCGCGGCGGACTGGCTGGTGGAGGACCTGGCGCGCCATCGGCTTCACCGCCGCGAAGCGCACGACGCCCGGGTCATCCGATGGTGGTGGCCCATGCGCCCGGCACCGGCGCCGCACCTGCTGTTCTACGGCCATTACGACGTGCAACCGGTCGATCCGCTGGCGCTCTGGCACCGCGCCGCCATTCGATCCCGCGATCGAGGAAACGCCGAAAGGGCCGGTCATCCGCGCGCGTGGCGCCGTCCGATGACAAGGGCCAGCTCATGACCTTCATCGAGGCGTGCCGCGCCTGGAAAGCGGTCCACGGCATCGCTTCCCGGCCCGCTGACGATCTTTCTGGAGGGCGAGGAGGAATCCGGCTCGCCCTCGCTCGTGCCGTTCATGCGGGAAAATGCGGCGGAACTGACGGCCGACCTCGCGCTCATCTGCGACACCGGACTGTTCGAGGACGAAACCCCCGCCATCGTGACCCAGTTGCGCGGGCTGGTCAAAGCGGACTTCACGATCACATGCCGCGACAGAGGACCTGCATTCGGGCAGCTATGGTGGCCTGGCGATCAATCCGATCCACGTCCTGACGCGCCTTCTGGCGCGGCTGCATGACGACACGGGCCGTGTCACCCTGCCCGGCTTCTATGACGGCGTGCCGGAATTGCCCGACGCCATGCGCGCGCAGTGGCAGGGCCTGGCCTTCGACCATGCCGAATACCTTGGGCGATGTCGGCCTGTCGGTACCCGGCGGGCGAGCAGGACCGCACGCCGCTGGAAATGATCTGGTCGCGCCCGACCTGCGAGGTGAACGGCATCTGGGGCGGCTACACCGGCGACGGCTTCAAGACCGTCCTGCCCGCCGAGGCGCATGCCAAGGTCAGCTTCCGGCTGGTCGGGCAGCAGGACCCGCGGCACATCATGGAAGCGTTCCGCAGCTTCGTCGAAACAGAACCTTCCGCCCGACTGCTCGGTGACATTCCACGACACTGACAGGCTCGCCCGCGCGGTCACATGGCGATCGACCACCCGGCCTTCGAGAAGGCCCGCGCCGCGCTGACCGAGGAATGGGGGCGCCCGGCGGCCTTCGTCGGCGAAGGCGGGTCGATCCCGATCGCCGGATACTTCAAGACCGTGCTCGGGATGGACGCGATGCTGATCGGCTTCGGCAAGGATGACGACCTGATCCATTCGCCCAACGAGAAATACGATGTCGACAGCTTCCGCCGCGGCACCGCAGTTGGGCGCGCATCCTGGACCGGTTGCAATGACGGTCCTGATCCGCGATGCCGCACCCGCCGACGAGACGCAATGGCGCGCGCTGTGGTCGGCCTATCTCGCCTACTACCGGACCGATCTTGCGCCGCAGGTCACCGATGCCACCTGGGCGCGCATACTGGACCCGGACAGCCGGATGTCTTGCCGGCTGGCCGAACAGGACGGCGCGGTTGTCGGTTTCGCCGTGTGGCATCATCACCTTGCCAGCTGGCATGTGGCCGACGACTGCTATCTTGAAGACCTTTTCGTCGCCCCCGACGCGCGCGGTGGGGGCATCGGGCGCGCACTGCTCGACGATCTTTTCGCGCTGGCCCGGGCGCGGGGCTTCGGCCGCATCTACTGGCACACGAACACCGACAACGCCCGCGCCCGCGCGCTCTACGACAGCTACGCACCCGCCGACGGGCACATCCGCTACCGGCTTTCGCTCCAACACTGATGTTTCAACTATCAAGGCGGGCAAACGCACGTCTTGATCCTGCGCGATGGGACGATCCGGAATGACTGTCGGGGCAAGTCAACAGCCCGAAGCGGCGACTAGGGCAAGGACCGCAGCGCCCCCGACCTCGCGCGCCTGCGCACCATCATCGACATGCACCGCCGATGGCCGCCATCCGCATTGGCATTCCCAACCCGATGTCTGCCGCGCCGCGCGCGCTGCATTTTCTGTTCACAAGTATCCCGGGGGTGCGGGGGCTGGCCCCCGCCTTGTTTGCCCAAAGCACGGCGCCCGCTTGGCGGGCAACAGCATGTGGCACAGGAAAATGGCGCGGTGGACGGGGCTCGAACCCGCGACCCCCGGCGTGACAGGCCGGTACTCTAACCAACTGAGCTACCACCGCGCATGGGTTTCCGCCAGGACGGCGGAAAAACAACGCCCGGGCGGGCCGGGATCGGGTGGCGCGGTGGACGGGGCTCGAACCCGCGACCCCCGGCGTGACAGGCCGGTACTCTAACCGACTGAGCTACCACCGCGTGTGCACCCGACCCGGCTCGCCCGGGCGTGAGCGGTCTCATACGCATCCCCGCAGGGGCCGTCAAGCGGCGTAGGGCAGGATTTCGCCGCACAGCCCGTCCCGCCTTGATTTCCGCGCTCCGCTTCCCATTTCCTCCTCCATGACACACACAGATCACATGACGCCGGGCCAAACCGACGCAAACCGCCTCGGTAACGCAGCCGGTCTGAGGAGCGAGCAGCGCTTCGGTTTTCTTGACCATCACAATCCGCGCTACGCCGTCCCCGCCTGGGCCACGCTTGATGGTCTTGCCCGGCCGGCAGCGGAATGCAGCCTGTCCTCGCTGCGGCGGGGCCACAGGCTGGCGGGGGTCGCACGCGGAACTGTCAAGGCTGCGGTCGCCTTCGCTCTGCTCGGGCAAGTCGCCTATGCCTCGCAGGACGCCTTTCCGGCGTTGGCGAGCCTTTTCTGCTGACCGCGATCGGCCCGATGACGGGCCGATGCCTTAGCGCTCGGGCGCGGGGATGAATTCGCCATCGTCACCGGGCGGCAGGCGGAACCGGCCATGCGCCCAGTCGCCCGCGCGCCAGGCCTCCTTGGCGGCGTCGATCCGCTCCTTGCGTGGAGGCGACGAAGTTCCACCAGATGTGGCGCGGCCCGTCCATCGTCGCGCCCGCCCAGCAGCATAAGCCGCGCGCCCTGCGCGCCCGCGCGCACCGAAATCCGGTCGCCGGGACGGAACACCAGCATCCGCCCGGCCTCGAAGGTCTGGCCGCCCACGGTGACCTCGCCCGCCAGAACGTAGACCCCGCGATCCTCGTGATCGTCGGGCAGCGGCAGGGCCGCACCGGGCGCCAGCGTCGCGTCGGCATAGAAGGTCTCGCGACGGCACCCGCACCGGGGCGCGTCTCGCCCCAGGCCGTGCCGAGGATCAGCCGCACCTGCTTGCCCTCGCCCTCCAGTTCCGGCAGCGCCTCGCGCGGCGCGTGGACGAAGGCGGCGGGGTCATCCTCGCGGTCCTTCGGCAGCGCCACCCAGGTCTGCAACCCGAACAGCGAATGCGGGCTTGGCCGCGCGCGTCGCCGTCGGTGCGTTCGGAATGGGTGATGCCCTGCCCCGCCACCATCCAGTTGACCGCGCCGGGTTCGATCCACTGGTCGGTGCCGAGGCTGTCGCGGTGATGGATGCGGCCTCTTCATCAGATAGGTCACCGTCGCCAGGCCGATATGCGGATGAGGGCGCACGTCGATGCCCTGCCCGGTCAGGAACTCGGCCGGTCCCATCTGGTCGAAGAAGATGAACGGTCCGACCATCTGCCGCGCCGCCGACGGCAGCGCGCGGCGCACCTCGAACCCGCCCAGATCGCGGGCGCGGGGCACGATCACCGTCTCGATCGCATCGACGGCGTCACCAATCGGAATGTCGGGGTCCAGCGCAGGATTCCAGCTCATCGCGTCTCTCCTCTTTGCAGGATGACATGCTAGCATCGCCAGACCCGGCGCGGGAACGCCCATGAGCGCGACATGGCGGTGCGTGGGTGCACAGCGGCACTTTTCCATCATGGCCAAAGTTGGAATTGCATTTCCAGCCGAACCGCCCTAGCATCGTCTGCGGGAGGATGGACATGCAGATTTCGCTTGCCGGCAAGTGTCTGATCGTCACGGGGTCGTCCCAGGGACTTGGCGAAACCATCGCCAAGGCCGCGCTTGATGCGGGGGCCGAGGGCGTGGCCATCACCGGGCGCGATGCAGCGAAACTGGCCGAGGTCGCCCGCCGCCTTGGACCGCGCGCGCATCCATATTCAGCAGACCTCGCCCTGCCAGATGCTCCGTCACAGCTGTTCGATGCCGCCCTGACGGCGATGGGCCGGGTCGATGCGCTGGTCAATGCCGCCGCCCTGACGACCCGCGCCTCTATGCTGGACGGCACGGTCGAGTTGTGGAACCGGCTGTTCAGCGTCAACACGCGCGCACCCTACATGCTGATGCAGGCGCTGATCCGGCATCTGCTTGCGCGCGGCGCGGCGGGGTCGATCGTGAACATCCAGTCGATCAACGCGCATTGCGGGGCGCCCGACCTCGCCATCTATTCCGCCACCAAGGGCGCGCTCCAGACCCTGACGCGCAATGCCGCCCACGCCCACATCGCCGACCGCATCCGCGTGAACGGCATCAACATGGGGTGGGTGGCGACCCCCGGCGAGCAGCAGATGCAGGCCGACACGCTCGGCAACGGGGCGGACTGGCTGGCACGGGCCGAAGCCAGCCAGCCCCTGAAGCGCCTCCTGACGATGGACGAGGTGTCCAACCTGACGCTCTATCTCTTGTCGGATGCCTCGGGGCTTCAGACGGGCACGGTCACCGACCTGGAACAGCGGGTCTTCGGGGCCAACGGATGATGCGGCTTTCGGCGGCGACTCTCGGCAGCCTGCCCCCCGACATTGCCCGACCGCTCTACGACCGCCGCGCGCTGTCGCCGGGGGTTCTGCACCTTGGCAACGGGGCCTTCCACCGCTGCCATCTTGCGGAACATACCGACGATGCCCTTCATGCGCGGTTCGGGCCCTGGGGTATCCGCGCCGTCAATCTCGCCCCCCCCGACCTTGGCCAGCTGCTCGACCCGCAGGACGGCCTCTACATCCGCGAATTGCGCGAAGGGACGGCCCGGGACCGCCGTGTGATCGGCGCGCTGCTGGGGAACCTGACCGTCGCCGGACCCGACAGCCTGCGCCTTGCGCTTGACTGGGCCACGGCCCCCGCCACGCGGCTTGTCACCATGACCGTCACGGAAAAGGGCTACTGCCACATCCCCGCCACGGGCCAGCTTGACGAGACGCACCCCGACATCGTCCATGACCTGGCCCACCCGAAAACTCCCCGCTCGGTCCCCGGGTTCGTCCTTGCGACCATCCTCGCCCGCCGCGACGCAGGGACCGCGCCTGCGGCCTTTCTCAGTTGCGACAACGTCCCCGGAAATAGCGCGACACTGCGCCGATGCGTGCTCGCGCTTGCGCGCATGACGGCACCCGACAGCGTCGCCTGGATCGAGGATATGGTGGCTTTCCCCGACACCATGGTCGACCGGATCGTTCCTGCCACGCGGCCCGAGGACATCGTGGCGCTTTCCGAGGCGACGGGCCTGACCGACCGCGCCCTGGTGATCGGCGAGCCGTTCCGGATGTGGGCCATCACCCGCGACGCCCGGATGGCGCATCCTGACTGGGAAGCGGCGGGCGCGCTGTTCGTAACCGACGTTGAGCCGTATGAAATCCTGAAGATGCGTGTCGTGAACGGAATGCAGACGGGGCTCTGCCACCTCGGGCATCTCTCGGGGCACGCGTTCATGTCCGACGTGATGGCCGACCCGGTCTTCGCAGCCTTCGCGGCGCGCACCGCACGGACCGAGGTCGCCCCCCATCTGCCCCCCGTCGCGGGGGTGGACGCGCAGGATTACATCGCGCTTACCCTTCGCCGGTTGCAAAACACCGCCCTGCGCCATGCGACGGCTCAGATCGCGACTGACGGATCTCGCAAGATCCGCCAGCGCCTGCTGGAACCGCTGGCGGCGGCCTTGATGTCGGGCCAGCCCGCCCCCGGTCTGACGCTGGCCGTTGCGGGCTGGATGGCGCACCTCCGCCACATCGCAAGCCTGCCCGAACCGCGCGCCGTGACCGACCCGATTCTGCCCGCCATCATCAGGGCCAACGAAACCTCGGGGACGGACAGTGCGGCCTTCGTGACCCAACTGCTTGCCTTCGATCAAGTGTTTCCCCCCCGCATCGCCGCCCTTCCCGGGCTTTCCGCGCGGCTTGCCACCCTGGTCGAGGCGATCCGCCGCGACGGTGCGCGCGCCACGCTTGCCCGCCACATCGAGGACGCCCGATGACCCTGCTCCACACCCTTGAGGCGCGCGGGATAACCGCCGTATTCGACCCCGCGCAGGGCCAGCTTGCACGGCTTGAAGTGCGGCGCGGCACGCGTCGCATCGCGCCGTTCGCCCGCGTGCCATGGGCCGACCGCGACGACCCCGGCCGGATGCCTGCCGATGCGCAGCCCCACCTTAACCGCATGTCGGGCGACTTCTTCTGCGCGCCCTTCTGCGCCGACGACGTCGAAGGGGCACCGCTTCACGGCTGGCCCGCCAATGCCGCCTGGACCGTGGTCGGGACGACGGACCACCCGGACGGAACCGAGGCGCGCTTTCGCCTGACGCGCCCAGTCGCCGGTGCGACAGTCGAAAAGATCTGGCGACTGCGCGACGATCATCCGTTTCTCTACCAGCGCCACGAATTCCACGGTGGCGAAGGCGCGATCCCCGTCGCCCATCACGCGATGGTCGACCTGCGGACCGGCGGGCGTCTTGCCTTCTCGCCCAAGCTGTTCGGAGAGACCCCGCCCGCCGAGGCCGAGCCGGGGCGCAGCCTGTTGCGCTATCCGGCCGAAGCGCGCGATCTGACCGCCTTTCCGGGCCGGGACGGACCCGTGGACCTGACCCGCTGGCCCATCGGGCGGCGGCACGAGGATTTCCTGATGCTGGTGGACGATCCCGCACAGCACTACGGTTGGGCCACCGCGTTGCGTCCTGCCTGTGGCGATGTGGCGATCCTTGTCAAACGTGTCGCCACGCTGCCGCAGACGATGCTCTGGATGTCGAATGGCGGGCGCGACCGTGCGCCGTGGTGCGGCGAGCATGTGGGCGTGCTGGGGATCGAAGAGGCCTGCGCCCTCGGCTCCGAAGGCCGGTCAGCCGCACTCCGGCCGAACCGCCTGACGAACCGGGGCATACCGACAGCGATCGACCTTGCCGCGTCAGCCGTGGTTTCGGTTGCAACGGTCATGGGCGCGCTGCCGACCGACGCGCAGGAGCCCCTCACGCTCGCGGTCGGGACCAATATGGTGACACTGTCGGACGGCACGCGCGCGCCGTTTGACGCGGGCTGGCTGGGCTGAGGTCAGCCCTCAGGCTTGCAGCGCATTGGCGATCAGGCTCAAGGCGACGACACCAAGCCAGAGCGACGCGATCCGCTGGACCAGCATCAAACGACGCTCGGCACCCGCGCCAAGTTGCGTCAGCGCGCCGGCAGCACCCCAGAGCAGGGCAACGCAACAGACCATAAGGCAAAACAGCGCCAGCCTTGGCGCGAAATCAGCTTCACCCGGCGCAGGCAACAACACGAGGCCAAAGACCAGCGCCTTGGGGTTCAGCATCGTCGTGACAAACACCTGCCGCGCGGTGACCGGGCGCGATACCGCACCCGCGCTCCGCAGCCCCCACATCCGCACGGCAAGCGCCATGACCCAGACCGCTGCCGCGAGCTTCAGAACAAGCGAAGCGGCGGGCCATCTGGCCAACATCTCTGCCCCGAGCCAGACCAGCGGCAGTATGGTCGTCAGATAGCCTGCAAGTTCCGCAGGAAGGAGACGCACCACCCGCCCAAGCCCGGCCTGCGCCCCGGCAACGCCCATCAGGGTATTCGTCGGCCCCGGTGCGATCAGCAGCGCAAGAACGGCGGACAGGAAAGCGACAAGTGACATCTGACCCTCGTTGAGCACCGTGGCGCACAACCCTCTATGTGGCGATCAGGCCGAGGCTTCAAGACTGGCTGCGAGGACATGGCCGACGCGGCGGGCAGACCGCGCGTCTCGACGCCCCCTAGCTTCGCCCGATAGCTCGTCCCCCGGACCGCCCCACACTCGCGATGATCGCCTGGCACAGGACCATCGCCGGGACCTGGCTGCGAAAATGCCCAAGCCGCGCTTCCTTCACGAACAGCGCATGCCGCGCGAGGGGCGCAAGCGGGCTGAGTTCGTTGTCGGTGATCGCCAGCAGCGTTGCGCCCTGGTCCACCGCCTTCTGCGCAACATCGATCGTCTCGGGCGTGTAGTCGTCGAAGCTGATGGCAAGCACCGCGTCCTCAGGGCCCACGGCGAGGACCTGCTGAACGCGCATCGCGCCGAGGTTGTCGATCAGGAATGCCCGCTTGCCCACGGCAGCCAAGCCGTAGAAGGAATAGGCCGCCACGCCGAAGGCACCGCGACCGCCGCAGACATGCACCGCCGGGGCGGCCCGCAGGGCTGCCACGAAGTCGCGCAGCGGCGCCGCACGCTGGTCCTCGACCACGTTGAGCAGGCTCAGATAGGCCGAGCTTGCGAAAATCTCCAGAACCTCCTGCGGGTCGGACAGATCGAGCGGCCCCTCTCCATCGCCTGCCTTCTCGGCAATGCCCCGCAGCCGGTCGGCATAGGGCAACCTCGGCCCGACCAGCCGCGACCGGAAGATCGCCTGCAATTCCGAAAACCGCTCCAGCCCCAGCTCCTGCGTGAACCGCGTGATGGCCGAGGGCGGCACCTTGGCGGCGCGGGCGATCTCGACGATGGTCAGGATCGCGACATCCTCGGGATTGTTCAGCACGAATTGCGCGACGTCCTGCAACCGGGGCGACAGCGCGGTGCGCCGGTCCTTCAGCCGCCTGACCAGTTCCGCATAGTCCATAGGGTCGGCCATCTGACTGCTTGCCTTCTACCCTGACCGGCGCGCACCCGGCGAAAACTGCTGCCCTTAGTCCAGCCGATCCTTTTCAGTTCTGTCAATCACAAGAATTCATTTCCATACCGCTGCGCCCTGTCCCGTTGACCTCGTCGTCGGCCGCGCCCCAAGGTCGCGACAATCCGCACCGGAGGAAGACAATGACCGACCGCGCCGCCTTCCTGCACGCCTTGTCGACAGACTCTCGCTGAAATCGAGTCGGATGGGCTGACCAAGCGCGAAAGGCTGATCTCGTCGCCGCAGGGCGCATGGGTGACGATGCAGGGCTCTGATCGCCCGATGCTGAACCTGTGCGCCAACAACTATCTGGGACTGGCAGACCACCCGGCGCTGATGGCGGCGGCCACGCGCGGCGATGGAGACCCACGGCTATGGCATGGCCTCGGTCCGTTTCATCTGCGGCACGCAGGACCTGCACCGCGCAGCTGGAGACAGCGGCTGGCGCGGTTTCTGGGCACCGACGACTCGATCCTGTTTGCCGCCTGTTTCGATGCCAATGGCGGGCTGTTCGAGCCGTTGCTGGGGGCAGAGGACGCGATCATCTCGGACGCGCTGAACCATGCCTCGATCATCGACGGCATCCGGCTGTGCAAGGCGCGGCGCTATCGCTACGCCAATTCGGACATGGCCGATCTGGATGCGCAGCTGACCCAGGCCGCGGGCGGATGGCGCGCGGTTCATCCTGATCGCGACGGACGGCGTGTTCTCGATGGATGGCTACCTTGCCAACCTGCCCGAGATCACGCGCGCTGGCCGAGCAGCACGGCGCGCTGGTCATGGTGGACGACTGCCACGCGACGGGCTTCATGGGGCCGCAGGGGCGCGGCACGCCCGCGCATTTCGGGGTGACGGTCGACATCCTGACCGGCACGCTGGGCAAGGCGCTTGGGCGGCGCCTTGGGCGGCTATATCGCCGGTCCGCAGCCGGTGATCGATCTGCTGCGGCAGCGGGCGCGGCCCTATCTGTTTTCCAATGCCCTGCCGCCTGCCATCGTGGCGGCGGCACTGGCCGCGCTCGATCTCGTCGAGGCGCGCGGACGATCTGCGCGCGCAGCTGTTCGCACAATGCCGCCTATTGGCGGGCGGGACTGGCGGACGCGGGGTTCGACCTGTTGCCCGGCGAACACCCGATCATTCCGGTGATGCTGGGCGAGGCGCCGCTGGCGCAGGCGATGGCGCGCGACCTGTTCGGGCGCGGGGTGCATGTGTCGGGCTTCTTCTTTCCCGGTGGTGCCCAAGGGCCAGGCGCGCATCCGCACGCAGATGAACGCGCGGCTGACGCGGGACGATCTGGATTTCGCATTGGACGCCTTCCGCGCGGCGGGCAAGGCCACGGGGGTGTCTGGCATGACGAACATGATGAAGGCGCTGGTCAAGGCAAAGCCCGAGCCGGGCCTGTGGATGGAGACACCGCCCGGTGCCCGAGATCGGGCCGGACGACGTGCTGATCCGCATCCGCAAGACCGGCATCTGCGGCACCGACGTGCATATCTGGAACTGGGACGACTGGGCGCAGCGGACGGTGCCGGTGGGGCTGATCACGGGCCACGAATTCGCGGGCGAGATCGTCGAGGTGGGCCGCAACGTGGACGACCTGAAGATCGGCCAGCGCTGTTCCGGCGAAGGCCACCTGATCGGCAAGCACAGCCGCCAGAGCCGGTCGGGGAAGTTCCACCTCGACCCGGAAACCCGCGGCGTCGGCGTGAATGAACCGGGCGCCTTCGCGCAATACCTGCGCCTGCCCGCCTTCAACGTGGTGCCGCTGCCCGATGCGATCGACGACGAGATCGGGGCGATCCTCGACCCGCTGGGCAATGCCGTGCACACCGCGCTCAGTTTCGATCTGGTGGGCGAGGATGTGCTGATCACCGGCGCGGGGCCGATCGGCATCATGGCGGCGGCGGTGGCGCGGCATGTCGGCGCGCGGCATGTGGTGATCACCGACGTCAACCCGGCGCGGCTGGCGCTGGCGGCAGAGGTCGCCGATGTGATGCCGGTGAACGTCGCCAAGGAAGACCTGAAGGCGGTGATGGCGCGGCTGAAGATGGTGCAGGGCTTTGACGTGGGCATGGAAATGTCCGGCTCGCAGGCCGCGCTGGACCAGATGGTCGAGGCGCTGGTGATGGGCGGGCGCATCGCCCTGCTGGGCATTCCGCCGGGCAAATCGCCCGGTGGACTGGAGCCGGATCGTGTTCAAGGCCATCACCATCAAGGGCGTCTATGGGCGCGAGATCTTCGAGACCTGGTACAAGATGATCGCCATGCTGGAAAACGGCCTGGATGTGCGGGGGGTGATCACCCACCGCTTCAGGCGTGGACGATTTCCGCGACGGGTTCGACGCGATGCGATCAGGGCACAGCGGCAAGGTCGTGCTGGACTGGGGCTAGGCTGCCGCCTCCTCTTGCCGCTTGCGCTCTTTTTCCGTGCAACCGGACAGTGCACCATCGACACCCCGTCACGAAAACCGCGTGGAAAGGCACCGCCCGGCCATCGGGGTGCAGAGCTTTCGACGGGCCTGAACGCAGCACGAAGATTGAATGAGACTGCCCGGTCAGTAGCGTGAATCTAGCGGGTTGTCTGGTGGGTGGTGAGGGACTCGAACCCCCGACATTCTCGGTGTAAACGAGACGCTCTACCAACTGAGCTAACCACCCCCGTTCTGATCTGCCCATAGCGCGGTTCGCGCGGCGAGGGCAAGACGCAAACACGGCAATAGCCGCGCTTCCGCGCCTCGATTGAATGCCATTGGCTTTGCCGTTTCGACGGGACCTGTGCGCCAGAACCGGACGGACCCGTGCCCGCCTAAGGTCACGGCAATGCGCAAAACTCGCCTCAAAATTGTCAGATATGAATACGACGCTCGAAACAACCGGAGGTGGTGGCCGGCAAAAGGAGGTATCGAGATGAAAAGGATCGCGCTCGCCCCGGGGGCCGAAGTTGCTGGATACACGGTGTTCAAGCTTGGTGCGGCTGGTGTCGTGCTTGGCCTTGGTTACAGGCTCGCGCTTGGCGACAGCGATGTGCTGGCAACCTGGCTGGTCTACGCGCTGTCCGTCACCATCGCTGGTGCGTTCCTTGGGTCACTGGCGTGGATCGGAACGGCAAAACGCCGCGACGAAGACGACGCCGAAGCGGCCACTTCCCCTCAGCTTCCGGTTGGCGAGCCCGTCGCCGCAGGCGCGATGGCCCAAAAGCCCCGTGTCTCCGCCTTTCGGCCTGGCATCAAGACAGCGCGCTGAACCCTCACCAATCCCCGCCCGGGGATCGCGACCGGGACCATCGCGCCCGGTCGCGCGCCCGACGAATTACTCGCCGCGCGGCTCTCCGACCACCGGGCTGCCATCGGCATTCACCGTCGCGGGGCCGCCCGGATTGGGATCGCCGCCAGAAACGCAGGCGCCCAACAGGGACAGACCGAGGGCAGCGAGAATCAGTCGAAACCGGATCATGGCATGTGCCTTTCAAAATGGATCGTCATCCGCGCAAAGGCGATGACAGCGCCATATTGCGCCGCTTCGGTGACACGGCAAGCCCCCTGCGGCTGACGGTGCCGGAATTCCCCGGTCCGGCAAGCGAAGCGGGCTGACTCAGCGGCGCATAAGACAGCGCTCAGGCGGACGGGTGAGTCGATGCGAGGCCCAGCAGTCCGTCAATGTCGAGATGGTGCTCCAGATGCAGGGCCAGCGCATCCAGCGCATCCTCGACCGATCGGCCATGGTTCAAACCCGACGGCGCGACGCCGAGCCTCGCCAGGAAATCGGACCGGAAGGCGTCGCTCGAAAACACTCCGTGCAGGTATGTCCCGGTCACAAGCCCGTCTTCGGAAACCGCGCCCTCGGGTGTGTCGTCGATGCGGGCAAAGGGGCGGTCGCGCGCCGGGCCGTCAGTGACGCCGAGGTGAATCTCGTATCCTGACAGAGGCAGTCCGCTGACCGCGTGGCGGCCGGTGACACGCGTCAGTCGCTTGTGCGGGGACATGGTGGTCACGACGTCAAGAAGCCCCAGGCCCGGACTTTCGCCGGGCGGACCTTCGATCCCGTCCGGATCGCGGATCAGGCGGCCGAGCATCTGGTAGCCGCCGCAAAGCCCGAGCACCCGCCCACCCCGACGGTGATGCGCCAGAAGGTCGATGTCCCACCCTTGCCGACGCAGGAAGGCAAGATCGCCAAGCGTCGACTTCGACCCCGGCAGGATGACGAGGTCGGCATCGCCCGGGATCGCCTCGCCCGCGCGCAACATGGTCAGGGCGACGCCGGGTTCGGCGCTGAGCGGATCGAGATCGTCGAAATTGGCGATGCGCGGGAATTGCAGGCAGACGACCTTCAGACCGGGCCCGCGCCGCGTGTCCGCGATGTCGAGCGCATCTTCGGCAGGCAGGCGGTGCGCATCGGGAAACCAGGGGACGACCCCGAAACCCTGCCATCCGGTGCGCTTCCCGATCACGGCATATCCGTCGTCGAACAGGCGAACATCGCCACGGAACTTGTTGACGATGAAGCCCTTTATCATCGCATCGTCCAGCGGGTCGAGCACGGCCTGCGTGCCCACGAGCTGCGCGATCACCCCGCCCCGGTCGATGTCGCCGACCAGGATGACGGGCGTCCCCGTCGCGCGCGCAAAGCCCATGTTGGCGATGTCGTTCGCGCGCAGGTTGACCTCTGCCGGGCTTCCCGCGCCCTCGACCACCACCAGGTCGGCGCTGGCCGCCAGTCGGTGAAAACTGTCAAGGACCGGGGCCATGAGTTGTGGCTTGAGCGCGGCGTAGTCGCGCGCCCTTGCGCTGCCCCACCGCTTGCCTTGCACGACGATCTGCGATCCGGTCTCGGATTCCGGCTTCAGCAGGACCGGGTTCATGTCGGTATGCGGCTCGACCCGGCAAGCCAGCGCCTGAAGCGCCTGGGCGCGCCCGATCTCGCCCCCGTCCGCCGTGACGGCGGCGTTGTTGGACATGTTCTGCGGCTTGAAGGGGCGGACCGTCAGACCCCGGTTCGTGAGCGCGCGGCAAAGGCCCGCGACGAGGAGCGACTTTCCGACATTCGAGCCGGCGCCCTGGATCATCAGGGCGGCCATCAGGAACCTCGCTCAAACGCTACGATTTTTCGGCGAAAAATCGGTTACGCTACGGAAGTTTCCTGACCAAAGATAATCGGCGAACGGCAGCCGAGCCATGCTCAGAACTCCACGCCCGCCTGCGCCTTGATGCCGGCCTTGAACGGATGCTTCACCGCCGTCATCTCGGTCACCAGGTCGGCGATCTCGATCAGCTCGGGCTTGGCATTGCGACCCGTCAGGCAGACATGCGTCATCGGCGGTTTCTCGTCGCGCAGGAAGGCCACGACCTCGGCCACGTCGAGATAGTCGTAGCGCAGCGCGATGTTGATCTCGTCGAGCAGCACGAAGCGGATCGCGGGGTCGCGGATCAGGCGTTTCGCATGCTCCCACCCGTCGGCCGCCGCCGCCTTGTCCCGCGCGAGGTCTTGCGTTTCCCAGGTAAACCCCTGCCCCGCCACGACGAATTGGACGTCGTCCTTGAAGCGGGTCTCGAGCAGCGTGCGCTCGCCCGTCTCCCACGCCCCCTTGATGAACTGGACGACCGCGCAGGGCATCCCATGGCCCACGCAGCGCATGATCATGCCGAACCCGGACGACGATTTGCCCTTGCCCGGCCCGGTATGGACAATGATGAGGCCCTTCTCGCCCGTCTTCGTTTCCATCATCCGGTCGCGGGCGGCCTTGATCGCGGCCATCTTTTCGCGATGGCGGGATTCGTCGTCGGGGGTGTCGGCGGTCATGGGCGTCTCTTGACAGGGGGCCTTGGTTGGCGCACGGCTTCTGGGCTGGTTCCTGTCTATGACAGGTGAAAAGGGAATGCGCTAGGGACAGGCCCGAAGCGCAGCCGCCCCCGCGACCGTGACCGGAAAGGTCGTCCCTCTGCCACTGGCCGTTCTTGCGGTTCGGGAAGGCGGGCCGACCGGCGGAACCGAAAGGTTCCGGAATCCGCAAGCCGGGAGACCTGCCAGCACTGACGTGACTGAACCGGACGGGGTGCGCCGGTGACGGATGGGTGACTTGCCCTTTCGCCGCCATGCCCCGTTCTCTGATTGCGGGATGACGATGCGCGGCTGTCGCGGACGGTGGATTTGATGGATGGTGCTGCGCCGATTGGGCCGGTGGAGCTGCTGGTCTGTGTGACCTGTCGCAGCAGCGTGCCGGCCTATCTGCCCGAACAAGCCGACGCGCCCCGCGCCGGGGCCGAGTTGCTGGCCGCCCTGCAAGGTGCGGGGCTGCCGGAAACGGTGCGCATCGTGCCGGTCGAGTGCCTGTCGAACTGCACGCGGGGATGTACGGTCGCGCTCAGGGCGCCGGGGCGCTGGAGCTATGTCTATGGCAATCTCGATCTTTCGATGGTGACCGTGCTCGCCGATGGTGTCGCGCGCTATGCAGCGGCACCGGACGGGTTGGTGCCGTGGCGCGAAAGGCCGGAGCATTTCCGCAAGAACTGCATTGCGCGGCTGCCGCCGCTGGAGGGATGAGATGAGCGATCTGGTCAAGGTGCCGGTAACGGTGATCACGGGATTTCTGGGTGCGGGCAAGACCACGCTGGTGCGGCATCTGCTGCAGAACCCGCAAGGCCGCCGTCTGGCAGTGGTGGTCAACGAATTTGGCGATGTGGGCGTCGATGGCGAGATCCTGCGCGCCTGCGCCGTGCCGGAATGCCCCGAGGAAAACATCGTGGAACTGGCCAATGGTTGCATCTGCTGCACGGTGGCCGACGATTTCATTCCGACGATCGAGGCGCTGATGGCGCTGACCCCGCGCCCGGATCACATCCTGATCGAGACCTCGGGTCTCGCCTTGCCGAAGCCGCTTCTGAAGGCGTTCGACTGGCCTGCGATCCGCTCGCGCATCACGGTCGACGGCGTGATCGCCGTGGCGGATGCCGAAGCCGTCGCGGCTGGCCGCTTCGCCCCCGATCTTGCCCGGATCGAGGCGCAGCGGGCGGCCGACGACGCTGTCGACCATGAAACCCCGCTCAGCGAGGTGTTCGAGGATCAGATTGCCTGTGCCGACCTCGTGCTGCTGACCAAGGGCGATCTGGCAGGCGTTTCCGGCTTGGCCGCAGCCCGTGCGGTCATCGCGGCCGAAGCGCCCCGCACGCTGCCGGTGATCGAGGTGCTGGAAGGTGTGATCGATCCGCGCGTGATCCTTGGCCTGAATGCCGCCGCCGAAGATGACATGGCCGCCCGCCCCTCGCACCACGACGGCGAAGACGAGCACGACCACGAGGATTTCGATTCCGTGGTCATCGACATCACGGAACAGACGGACCCGCAGGCGCTGGCCGCGCGCGTGTCGGCGCTTGCCGACGCCGGGCGCATCCTGCGCGTCAAGGGCTATGCCGCCGTGCAGGGCAAGCCGATGCGGCTTCTGGTGCAGGCCGTGGGCAGCAGGGTGCGGGTGCAGTACGACAGGCCGTGGACGACCTCCGAGGATAGGCAGGGGCGTCTTGTCGTGATCGCCGAAAAGGGCGACATCGACGCGGGCGCGATCCGGGCGGCGCTGGCAGGATAGACGGGATGGGCTGCGCCATCAGCCTTGCGGGTCGCCAGCCGGGCCTGCGTCACCGCCCGTCGGGTCGGCGCGGGTGCCGGGTGTCCTCCTTCGCAGGGGCAGGCTGAGCGATGCATGTCGTCTTCCGCGAAACGCACGGGCTGGACGAGACGGCGGCACCCGTCGATCTGGCGCAGTCGCCTGCGGAGCTTGTGGTGCTGTCCTTTTCCGACAGCGACCTGGGCGCCTTCGCGGCGGGCTGGCACCGCGCCTCGGGCACGCTGCCATCGCTGCGTCTTGCGAACCTTGTCGCACTTCGGCATCCCCTGTCGGTCGACACCTATGTCGAGCGCACCCTGTCGGGGGCGAAGGGCATCCTGATCCGCCTGATCGGCGGGGTGCCCTATTGGCCCTACGGGCTTCAGCAGGTCGAGGCGTTGTGCCGCGCCAGAGGGATCGCGCTTGCGGTCCTGCCTGCGGACGGGCGGGCGGATGCGCGTCTCGACGCGGTATCGACGCTGCCTGCATCTACGCTGAAACGGCTGGCCCATCTGTGCGATACCGGCGGCGCGGTGGCGGCACAGGCGGCGCTGGCGCAGATGGCGCTGGCCGCAGGCCTTTACGCAGGCCCGGTGGGCGGGGCAAAGGCGCTGCCCGAGGTCGGCGGCTGGACACCAGAGGATGGCGTCTGCTGCCCGGCTGGCTTCGCCATGCGCGCCACGCGGCCCATCGTGCTGGTGACATTCTACCGCGCCTGGCTGACAGCCCATGACCTCGGCCCGGTCGAGGCGCTGTTTGCGGCCTTGCGCGAGCGTGGCTTTGATGTGCTGGGCCTGTTCGCGCCATCGCTGAAAGCCCCGCCTGCCGGGCGGTGGCTGGGCCGCTGGGTCAAGGCGCTGACGCCCGTGGCAATCGTGAACGCCACATCGTTTTCCGCGCGCGGCGAGGATGGTGGCACGCCGCTGGACGGGGCGGGCGTTCCGGTGTTCCAGATCGCGCTGTCCACCGCGACGAAGCGCGCGTGGGATGGCGCCGCGCGGGGCCTTTCGCCGTCCGATCTTGCGATGCATGTGGTCCTGCCCGAAGTCGACGGACGGATATTCGCCGGGGTGGCATCGTTCAAGGAACCCGGCGCGCGCGATCCGGCGCTCGAATTCGCCCGCTACGCCCATCAGGCGGATGCGACCCGCATCGCGGCCATTGCCGACCGGGTGACGGGCTGGGTGCGGCTGGGGGCGCTGCCGCCCGGCGACAAGCGCGTGGCGCTGATCCTGTCCACCTATCCGGGCAAGGCGCACCAGATGGCCCATGCCGTGGGCCTCGATGCGCTGGCGTCCTGCGAGGCGATGCTCGACGACCTGAAAAGCGCCGAGGTGTCGGTGGAACCGGGTGCTCCGCTGGCGCAGGAGCTGCCGGACGCCATGCTAGACTGGCCGGTCACGGCCTATCGCGCGGCGCTCGCCGATCTGGACCCGAATTTGCGCGAGGCGCTGAGCCGCGCCTGGGGTGAACCACAGGACGACCCTGCAGTCACCGGAGGAGCCTTCCGCTTCCGTGCGCTGCGGCGCGGGACGGCGTTGGTCGCGCTTCAGCCGGAACGCGGCGAGAGGCAGGGGCGCGAGACCGAATATCACGACCTCGCCCGCGTGCCGCGACATAGCTACGTGGCGTTCTATCTCTGGCTGCGCCGCGCGGAAGGCGTTCACGCGCTGGTCCATATCGGCGCGCACGGCACGCTGGAATGGCTGCCGGGCAAGTCGGTCGCCCTGTCGGGCGCCTGCTGGCCCGAGGCGCTGGTGGGCGATCTTCCGGTAATCTACCCGTTCATCGTGAACGATCCCGGCGAGGCGGCGCAGGCCAAGCGGCGCATCGGGGCGGTGACGATCGGACATGTGCCTCCTGCCCTGCGGATCGCAGGCCCCACCGCGCGGCTTGCGCGGCTGGAAGGGCTGCTCGACGAATTCTCGAACGCCGACGGACTCGATCCCGCCCGGCGCGACAGGCTGATGGCGGATATCCGCGCCGAAGCCGCAGCGGCAGGGGTGGAGGCCGATCTGGGGCTGGACGGGGCAGCCTCGGCGGCGGAGGCGATCACCCGGATCGACCGTTTCGTCTGCGACGTGAAGGAAAGTCAGTTCGGCGACGGGCTGCATGTCTTCGGACGCACCTCGGATGCCTCGATGCCGGGGGCCGAAGCCTCGGCACGGGCCGAGCGGGCCGCGCTGCTGGATGCGCTGGCCGGACGGCGCATCGCGCCGGGTCCGGCGGGGTCGCCCTATCGGGGGCGGGCCGACGTGCTGCCGACGGGGCGGAACCTCTACACCACCGATCCGCGCGCCGTGCCCTCGCGCGCGGCCCATGCACAGGGCGTGACGCTCGCGGAAGAACTGGTTCGGCGGCACTTGCAGGACCACGGCGACTATCCGCGAGGGCTGGTCGTCGACCTCTGGGGGTCTGCGACGATGCGGACGGCGGGCGAGGAATTCGCCATGGCGCTCCATCTGCTGGGGGCAAGGCCGGTCTGGGATGACGGGTCGGACCGCGTCTCGGGCGTCGAGATCCTGCCGATCGCCCTTCTCGACCGCCCGCGCATCGACGTGACCCTGCGCGTGTCGGGGCTGTTCCGCGATGTGTTCCCCTCGCTCTCGGCCCTGTTCGGGCAGGCGGTGCGCGCGCTCTCCGCCCGCGACGAGGCAGGCGACTGGAACCCCTATGCGGGGCGTGAGGCAGGGCCACGCGTCTATGGACCTGCGCCCGGGAATTTCGGTCTCGGCATGGGGGATGCAGCCGAGGACTACACCGAGGCCGGGCGACGCCGCGCGGGCGAGGCCTGGTTGCAGGCGAGCGGATGGGCATTGGACGGGGCCGAACCTGTGATGGACCGCGCAGGGCTTGCGGCACGGGTGGCGGGGGCCGAGGCCTTCGTCCACCCGCAGGACCTGCCGGAGACCGACCTTCTGCTGGCTGCCGACTATGCAGCGCATGAGGCGGGGTTCGCGGCGGCGCAGGGCGTGGTCGGCGGGAAGGCCACGCTTTACCATCTGGACACGACCGACCCCGCCCGCCCCAGGGCGCGCGCGCTGCGCGAAGAGATCGCCCGCGTCGTGCGGGGCCGCGCCGCCAATGCGGACTGGATCGCCGGGATGATGCGGCACGGCTTCCGGGGCGGCGCCGAGATTGCGGCGACGCTCGATCACCTTGCGGCCTTCGCCCATCTGGCCGGTGTGGTCGAGCCGCACCTCATCGACCTTTTCCACGACGCGACCTTGGGTGACGACGATGTGCGCGCGTTTCTCGCCCGCGAGAATCCCGGCGCTCTGGCCGCGATGGAAGCGCGCTTTGCGGCGCTTCACGCAGCAGGCTTGTGGCAGACGCGGCGCAACTCGATCCTGATCGGGCTGCGGGCATGAGGGTCGCCGCGAAAGGCTGGTGTCCCGGCGCCTATCGCCCGATGGCATCGGGCGACGGGCTGATCGTGCGGGTGCGCCCGGTTCTGGCGCGGCTGACCGCGCCGCAGGTGCTGGGTCTGTGCGAGGCGGCGCAGGCGCATGGCTCGGGGATGATCGACCTGACCAGCCGGGCAAACCTGCAACTGCGCGGCGTGCGCGCCGAAGCGCATGAGGCGCTGCTTGCCGATCTCTGGGAGCTGGGGCTGCTCGATGCGGACCCGGCAATGGAAGGGCGGCGCAATCTGCTGGTCGCCCCCCTCTGGGCGCCGGGCGACGCGACCGCCCTCGTCGCGCAGGGGCTGATCGCCCGGCTGGGCGACTTGCCGGACCTGCCGGCAAAGGTCGGGTTCGCCATTGATTGCGGCGACGCGCCGGTCCTTGGCAGCGCCTCGGCCGATATCCGGGTGGAGCGCGGCCTGTCGGGCGGATTGATCCTGCGCGCCGATGGGTGCGCCCTTGGTCGGCCCGTAACGCAGGACCGCGCCGTGGAAGACGTGATTTCGCTGGCGCACTGGTTCGCGGCGACGCGTGGGGACGCCGGACGGATGGCGCGCCACACGGCGGCTGGCGGAAGCCGAAGGCATCGAGCCGCCCGCCCCCGCGGGCGCCTTGCCCGCGCCCGGACCATCGCCCCTCGGGCCGGTGCTCGGCGTCGCCTTCGGGCAGATGGAGGCCGGTTCGCTGGCGCGTCTGGTGCGCGACAGCGGCGCAGCGGCGGTGCGGATCACGCCCGAGCGTTGCCTTGTGCTGGAAGGCGGGCGTGCAACGCGCGGTCGAGGGCTTTCACATCGCGCCCGATCCGCTTCTTTGTGCGGATGCCTGCGCGGGCGCGCCCTATTGTCCTGCCGCCACGGTCGCCACGCGCCCCATTGCGCGGCGTCTTGCGGGGCGGGTTGCGGGCCTGCATGTCTCGGGCTGCGCCAAGGGGTGCGCGCGGGCGCAGGCGGCGGCAGTGACCCTCGTGGGCCGGAACGGCGCGTTCGATCTTGTGCGCAACGGCGCGGCATGGGATGCGCCTGTCCAGCGCGGCTTGTCGGAAGACGAAGTGCTGAGAATGTTCGGGGCGCAAGATGCATCAGTATGAAACCGACGGAGCCGCGATCTATCGCCAGTCCTTCGCGATGATCCGGGCCGAGGCGGACCTGGCCCGCTTCGACCCGGACGAAGAGCAGGTCGCCGTGCGCATGATCCACGCGGCGGGCATGGTCGGTCTCGAGGCGCATATCCGCTTTTCGCCGGGCTTCGTCGCTGCGGCCCGCGCGGCGCTCGAGGCCGGGGCGCCGATCCTGTGCGATGCGCGCATGGTGAGCGAGGGCATGACGCGCAAGCGCCTGCCCGCAGACAACCCGGTGATCTGCACCCTGCATGATCCCGAGGTTGCCGGCGTTGGCCGCAAGGATGGGCAACACGCGGTCGGCGGCGGCGCTGGAGTTGTGGCGGCCCCATCTGGCAGGCGCTGTGGTGGCGATCGGCAATGCGCCGACCGCGCTCTTTCACCTGCTGAACATGCTCGAAGACCCCGCCTGCCCCCGCCCCGCCGCGATCATCGGCTGCCCTGTGGGTTTCGTCGGCGCGGCGGAATCGAAGGATGCGCTCTGGGCCGAACAGCCCGTGCCCTGCTGCATCGTCGACGGACGCCTGGGCGGCAGCGCGATCACCGTCGCCGCCATCAACGCCATCGCGAGCCGCATGGAATGACGAAGGGCACGATCTTCGGCCTGGGCCTCGGCCCCGGCGAGCCGGACCTGATGAGCGTCAGGGCCGACCGCCTGCTGCGCGCGGCGCGCCATGTGGCCTATTTCCGCAAGGCGGGCAAGCCTGGACAGGCGCGGCGGATCGTGGACGGGATGCTGCCGCCCGACGCCATCGAGTTCGCGATGGAATATCCGGTCACGACCGAGATCCCGCTGCGATGATCCCGGCTACAACGCCGCGCTTTCGGGCTTCTACGACGACTGCGCCGCGCACCTTTCCGCCCTGTCCGATGCGGGCGAGGATGTCGTCGTGCTGTGCGAGGGCGATCCGTTCTTCTACGGCTCATTCATGCACCTCTACACCCGCCTGCATGGACAGCCACCCGGTCGCAGGTCGTGCCCGCCATCACCGGCATGTCGGGCGGCTGGACCGCGACCGGACATGCCCATCACCTGGGGCGATGACGTGCTGACGGTGCTGATGGCGCACCCTGCCCGAGGCCGAGCTTGTGCGGCACATGGTCGACACCGACGCGCTGGTCGTGATGAAGATCGGGCGCAACATCGCCAAGGTGCGCCGCGCCCTGACCGAGGCGGGGCGCCTTGGTCAGGCCTGGCTGGTGGAATGCGCCACGATGCCCGGGCAGAAGCGTGATGCGCCTGGCCGAAGTCGAGGGCCGTGTCACTGCCCTATTTCTCGATCGTGCTGGTCCACGGGCAGGGACGCCGGCCGATGACGGGCTGGCTCTGCGTTGCGGGTCTGGGGCCGGGGGCCGAAGGGCTGGTCACGCCCGAGGTTGCGGCAGCGCTGGCAGAGGCGACCGATGTTGTCGGCTACATTCCCTATGTCGCCCGCGTTGCACCGCGCGACGGCCTGACCCTGCATCCCAGTCGACAACCGCGTCGAGATGGACCGGGCCACTCACGCGCTGTCGATGGCAGCCGCGGGTCGGCGTGTCGTCGTCGTCTCGTCGGGCGATCCGGGCGTCTTCGCGATGGCCTCTGCGGTGTTCGAGGCGCTGGAGGCGGGGCCGCAGGACTGGCGCGAGCTGGATATCCGCGTGCTGCCCGGCATCACGGCGATGCTGGCCGCAGCGGCACGGGCCGGCGCGCCGCTGGGGCACGACTTCTGCGCGATCAACCTGAGCGACAACCTGAAGCCCTGGGCTGTGCTGGAAAAGCGTCTCCGGCTGGCGGTGCGAGGCCGATTTCGCGATGGCGTTCTACAACCCCCGGTCGGCCTCGCCGCCCCGAGGGGTTCGCGAAAGCGCTGGACGATCCTGAAGGAAGCCTGCGGCGACAAGCGCCCTGTGATCTTCGCGCGCGACGTCTCGCTGCCCGACGAGACGATCCGCGTCGGTGCCGCTGGACCGCACGCGACGCCCGAGATGGCCGACATGCGCACAGTCGTGATCGTCGGCTCAAGCGCCACCCGCATCATCGAACGGCAGGTGCCCCCTTTGTCTATACCCCGCGCTCGGTGCCCGCATGATCCAGCCAGTCGAGCACCTCTTGCAGGCTGTCTGGCCTCGCGCCGCTCGGGTGCCGGGGGGCGGTCGATCATCAGGACCGGAAGGCCCAAGGCCCGCGCCGCAGCGAGCTTGGCAGAGGCGCCCTTGCCGCCGGCGTTCTTGGCGACGACCAGCGTGATGCCATGCTCACGCATCAGCGCGGTATCGCCCGGGCTCGGTGAACGGCCCGCGCGCGATGACGATCGCATGACGCGGCAAGGGCGGCGGGGTTTCCGGCGGATCGACCAGACGCAGCAGGTAATGATGCTGCGGGTCGCACCGCAAAGGCATCGAGATGCTGCCGGCCGATGCGCCAGGAAGATGCGCTGCGCCGGTCCCTCAAGGGCCGCGACGGCCGCAGGTATGTCGGGGACGCGCGTCCAGCGGTCGCCGGGCACGGGGCGCCAGGCGGGCCGGGTCAAGGCCACCAGTCGACCGCCTGCCTGCTGTGCGGCGAGCACTGCGTGACGGCTCATCTGCGCGGCGAAAGGATGCGTCGCGTCAACGACATGGGTGATGTTGTTCACCGTGATGAAATCGACCAGCCCCGCCACGCCGCCGAACCCGCCGATGCGCGGTCGGCACGGGTTGCGCCCTCGGGCTTTCGACGCGCCCGGCATAGGACAGCACCGCCGTCTCGCCGAGGTCCGCAAGCCGCGCGGCCAAGGCGCTCGCCTCGGTCGTTCCGCCGAGGATCAGGATGTTGCGCATGGCTGAGAACCCGTGGCTGACGATCGTCGGTCTGGGCGAGGATGGACCGGATGGGCCTGTCCCCCGCAAGCCGCGCCGCGCTGGAGAGGGCCGAGGTCGTCATGGGCGCGGCCCGGCATCTGGCGCTTCTGCCTGAGCTGAAGGCCGAACGGTCGTCTGGCCCGTGCCCTTTGCCGATGGCCTGCCCCGGCTTCTGGCGCTGCGGGGGCGGCGTGTCGTCGTGCTGGCCTCGGGCGATCCGTTCTGGTTCGGCGCGGGAGCCTCGGTCGCACAGGTGCTGGCGCGCGGACGAATGGGTCGCGCTGCCGGGCGCCGTCGATCTTTTCGCTCGCCGCAAGCCGGCTGGGCTGGGCGCTGGAGGATGTGACCTGCCTTGGCCTTCACGCCGCCCCCCTGAGCCGTCTGCGGCCGCATCTTGCGGAAGGGACGCGGATCATCGTCCTCCTGCGCGATGGCGCGGCGGTGGCCGATCTTGCGGGCTTGCTTGCGGCCGAGGGGTTCGGCGCCTCGAACCTGACCGTGCTCGAGGCGCTCGGCGGGCCGCGCGAACGGGTGCGGCGCGTGACGGCCGAGGGGTTTGCGCTGACGGACGTGGCGCATCCGGTCGCCGTGGCGCTGGAGCCTGCGGGGGGCCGCGCGCTGTCCCGGGCATGCGGACTGGACGATGACTGGTTCGACCATGACGGCCAGATCACCAAGCGGCCGGTCCGGGCGCTGACGCTGTCGGCGCTGGCGCCGCGCCCGGGCGAAATGCTGTGGGACATCGGCGGCGGTTCGGGCTCCATCGGGATCGAATGGCTGCTGGCGCACCCGACCTGCCGCTGCATCGCCATCGAGGCGATGCCGGGCGTGCCGCGCGGCTGGCCGCCAATGCCGCGCGCCTTGGCGCGGACCGGCTGACGGTGATCGAAGGCCGCGCGCCTGACGCGCTGGCAAGCCTGCCCCAGCCCGATGCCGTCTTTGTTGGTGGTGGCGCGTCTGAAGCCCTTCTCGACGCCTTGTGGACCACTCTTCGCCCGGGATGCCGCCTTGTTGCCAATGCCGTGACGCTGGAAACCGAGGCGCTGCTGGCCGTCGTGGCACGCGCGGGCGGGCGGCATCCTGCTGCGGATCGAACTGGCCGAAGCGGCGCCACTGGGCGGCAAGCGCGGCTGGAGAGCGGCCTATCCCGTGGTGCAATGGAGCGTGGTGCGATGATCGTCGCCGGATTCGGGTTTCGCAAGGGTGCCGGCGCTCGGTTCGCTCGCGCGATGCGCTGGACCGCGCCCGGAAGGGCGGGACGTCTCGGCGCTCGCGACGGCGGCAGACAAGGCGGACGCGGCTTGCGCGAGCTTGCGGCGAGCCTCGGGGCCGACGGTGATTGCGGTGGACGCGGCCGAACTGGCCGCGATGGCGACCATCACGCGCTCGGCCGCGTCGCATCGCGCGCGCGGCGCGGGCAGCGTGGCCGAAGCGGCGGCGCTGGCGCGGCGCGGGCCGCGGGCGCGCGCTTCTGGGCGCGCGCGCGGTGTCGGGCGACCGTATGGCGACCTGTGCGCTTGGCGGAAGGAGACGGGCGATGACGGTGCATTTCATCGGCGCGGGACCGGGCGCGCCGGACCTTCTGACGCTGCGCGGGCGCGACCTGATCGCGGCCTGCCCGGTCTGCCTCTATGCAGGCTCGCTGGTGCCCGAGGCGATGCTGGCGCCATTGCCCGCCCGGCGCGCGGATCGTCAACACCGCACCGCTGGACCTGGACGAGATCATGGCCGAAATCGCCGCGGCCCATGCCGCAGGGCAGGACGTGGCGCGGCTGCATTCGGGCGACCTGTCGGTCTGGTCGGCGATGGGCGAACAACTGCGGCGGCTGCGCGAGATGGGCATCCCCTATGACGTGACCCCCGGCGTGCCGTCCTTCGCCGCCGCCGCGGCGGCGCTTGGGGCGGAACTGACGCTGCCCGGGCTGGCGCAGTCGGTGGTGCTGACCCGCACGCCGGGTCGCGCCTCGGCCATGCCCGAGGGCGAGACGCTGGCGGCCTTCGCCGCGACCGGCGCGACGCTGGCCATGCATCTGTCGATCCACGTCCTGGCTCAGGTGGTGGCCGACCTGATCCCGCATTACGGCGCGGACTGCCCGGTGGCGGTGGTCTGGCGGGCAACCTGGCCGGACGAGCGGATCGTGCGCGCGACGCTGGCGGGCATTGAAGACAGCGATGGGCGACGGGGTGGAGCGCACCGCGCTGATCCTTGTCGGTCCCGCGCTCGGGCAGGAAGGGTTCGAGGAAAGCCGCCTCTATGCAACGGACTACGACCGCCGCTTCGGCCGCAGCGGGCGAGCGAGGGCTGACGTGGACCGGGTCAGAATGCACCACGTCGTGATGTCCGGGCACGTCTGCGGGCGGTGCCGATGACCGCGATGCTCCCGCCGGGCCTGATGGTCTCGGCCCCCGCCTCGGGCACGGGCAAGACCACGCGTGATGCTGGGGCTGCTGCGCGCCCTGCGCGAGCGACGGGCTTGTCGTGCAGCCGTTCAAGATCGGGCCGGACTACATCGACCCGGCCTTTCACCGCGCGGCGGCGGGGCGGGCGTCGTTCAACCTCGACACCTGGGCGATGGGCGAGAGCCTGCTCGACGCCGTGGCGGCGCAGGCGGCGGGGGCGGACCTCGTGCTGGCCGAAGGCTCGATGGGCCTGTTCGACGGCGTGGCCCTGCCGGGCGCAACCGGCACCGGGGCCAGCGCCGAGGTGGCGGCCCGGATGGGCTGGCCCGTGGTGCTGGTGATCGACGTGGGCGGTCAGGCGCAGATCGGCGGCGGCGGTGGCGCTTGGTTTTGCGCAGCTATCGGCCGGACCTGCCGTTCGCCGGGGTGATCCTGAACCGGGTCGCCTCGGCCCGGCACGAACGGCTGGCGCGGCTGGGGATGGAGGCGGCGGGCATCCCCGTGCTCGGCGCCCTGCCCCGGCGCGGCGATCTGGTGCTGCCCGAACGGCATCTTGGGCTGGTGCAGGCGGTGGAGCACCCGGACCTTGAGGCGGCGATCGTCGCCTACGCCGCTTTCCTGCGTGCGCATGTCGATATTGCCGCCGTCCGGCAGGCGGCGGGCGGCGCGGGGCCGTCCCGGCCCGGCCGGTTGCCGCCCCGCCCGGCCAGCGGATCGCCCTGGCGCAGGATGCGGCGTTCTCCTTCGCCTATCCGCATCGTGCTGGCCGGCTGGCGCGCGGGCGGGGCCGAGATCCTGCCGTTCTCGCCGCTCGCCGACGAGGCGCCCGATCCGGGCGCCGACCTCTGCTGGCTGCCCGGCGGCTATCCGGAACTGCACGCAGGCCGCTTGCCGCCGCAGCCCGGTTCCGCGGCGGGCCTGCGGCAGTTCGCCGAAACCCGGCCCGTGCATGGCGAATGCGGCGGCTACATGGCGCTGGGCGAGGCGCTGATCGACAAGGAGGGCGTGACGCACCGGATGGCAGGGCTGCTGGGGCTGGTGACCAGCTTCGAGAAGCGGCGGATGCACCTGGGCTACCGCAGCGCCGCCCTGCTGGCACCGCTGCCCGGCTTTGCCGCCGGGGCACGGCTGCGCGGGCACGAGTTCCACTATTCCACCATCCTCGACCAGCCCGACGCCCCGCTGGCCCGCGTCACCGACGCCGACAGGCGCAGAGGTGGCTGAAACCGGCTCGCGGCGCGGCAATGTCGACGGGCACCTTCTTTCACCTGATCGCAGAGGCGGCATGACCGGTTTCGTCTCCTTCGTGGGGTCGGGCCCGGGCGACCCCGAACTGCTGACGGTCAAGGCCGTCAACCGGCTGAAGGCGGCGGATGCGGTGCTGTTCGACGACCTGTCCTCGGGCCCGATCCTGGAGCTGGCGCGCCCGGGTGCCGATCTGGTCGGCGTGGGCAAGCGCGCCGGGCGCCCCTCGCCCAAGCAGGACCATGTCAGCCGCCTGCTGGTGGACTATGCCGCGACCGGCGCGCGGGTGGTGCGGCTGAAATCCGGCGATCCGGCGATCTTCGGGCGGCTGGAGGAAGAGATCGTGGCGCTGCGCGCCGCCGGCATTCCGTTCGAGATCATTCCCGGCGTCACCTCGGCCACGGCGGCGGCGGCGGCGGCGATGATCCCGCTGACGCGCCGCCTGACGGCGCGGCGGGTGCAGTTCGTCACCGGCGCAGACGTGGCGGGCGCGCTGCCCGCCGACCTGAACATGGCGGCGCTGGCCGATCCGCTGGCCACGACCGTGGTCTTCATGGGCAAGAGCACCTTCCCGGCGCTGGCCGACGGCTGATCGCGGCAGGGACTGCCGCCCGACACGCCCTGCCTGCTGGCCGAGAACGTCGAGCCATCCCGACCAGCGCCTGACGCGCGATACGGTCGCGGGGCTGGCGGCGCTGCTTGCAGGACACGAGGGCACGGCCCCGGCGCTGATCCTCTACGGGCCGCTGGCGGAAGTTGACGACCAGATGTCGTGAACTGCGATTGACCCGCTTTGGCGAACGTGGTAACAAGGATGTGTCCAACGGTGTTTCCTGTCAGACGCAGGCACGGGAATGAAACGGGAAGCCGGTGCAGATGCCCGAAGCATCAATTCCGGCGCTGCCCCCGCAACGGTAGGCGAGTGAAGGCCCCCCACGATGCCACTGCGCGCTGTCGCGCGGGAAGGCGGGAGGCTCGGGGTCCTCCCGCTCGCAAGCCCGGAGACCGGCCCGAGGATGGCAAAACGGGCGCCTTGCCCCTTCATCCTGCCGCTGCACGGGGTGTATGCGGACAGGGAGACGAAAGATGCATATCGAACCGGGTCTGGTGGACGGCGCCAAGATCGCCCTGTCCTACGCCACCGCCGCCGCCGTGGCGACCGCTACCGTGAAGCTCGCCTGCGACAGCATCCGCGACGGACGGTCTTCTCTCGCTCGCCGTGCGCTCGGTCGTCGCCACCGTGCTGGTCTTCGTGTTCTTCGAGGTGCTGCCGCATGTGGCCGGTCGGCGTGTCCGAGGTGCACCTGATCCTCGGCACGACGCTGTTCCTGATGCTCGGCGCCGCGCCTGCCGCCATCGGCCTGGCTGCCGGGCTGCTGGTCCAGGGCCTGTTCTTTGCGCCCGTTCGACCTGCCGCAATACGGCATGAACGTGACGACGCTGCTGGTGCCGCTGTTCGCGCATGCAGTCGCTGGCGCGCCGCGTGATCCCGCGACAACGGCCTATGTCGATCTGGGCTACAGCCAGGTGCTGAAGCTGTCGGTCGCCTATCAGGGCGGCATCGTGGCCTGGGTGGCGTTCTGGGCGATCTACGGTCAGGGCTTCTCGGCGGCGAACCTCGCCAGCATCGGCACGCTTCGGCGCGGCCTACATGCTGGTCGTCCTGGTGGAACCGCTGGTCGACCTTGCCGCTCTGGCAGCGTGCCAAGGCGCTGCGCGGCCGGCCGGTGCATGGGTCTGTTCAACCGCCGCCTCTACGACGCGGCCTGATCGCCGGCGCGGCCCCTGCGGGGCCGCGCCCGTTCCGGAGACACCCATGATCGAGCTTGTCCCTGATCGGGATCGGCACCGGCAATCCCGACCACCTGACAGGAGCAGGCGATCCGCGCGCTGAACGGCGCGGACCTGGTCCTGATCCCGACGAAGGGCGACGACAAGGCCGACCTCGCCGATCTGCGCCGGGCGCTTGTCGCGCGCCTCGTCACCCGTCCGGCGTCGCGTGGTAGAGTTCGACCTGCCCGTTCGCAACGAGGCCATGCCGGATTATCTCGACCGCGTCGACGACTGGCACGACGCCATCGCCGCCCTGTGGGACGCAAGCATCACGGCGCACCTGCCCTACGGCGGTCGGGTGGCGCTGCTGATCTGGGGCGATCCGTCGCTCTACGATTCAAGCCTGCGGATCGCAGAACGGCTGCGTGCCGCGGGGCGCGAGGTGAAGGTGCGGGTCATTCCCGGCCTCACCAGCCTTCAGATGCTGACCGCGCGCCATGCGATCCCGCTGAACACCCTCGGCGGTCCTGTGCAGATCACGACTGGGCGTCAGTTGCGCGACCACGGCTGGCCCGACGGGGTGGCGACTCTGGCGGTCATGCTTGACGGAAGCTGCGCCTTCGCCGACCTGCCGCCCGAAGACGTCACATCTGGTGGGGCGCCTATCTGGGCATGGCCGAGGAAATGCTGGATGCCGGGCCGCTGGCCGAAGCCGGGCCGCGCATCGTCGCGGCGCGGGCTGCGGCGCGCGCACGGCACGGCTGGATCATGGACATCTACCTTCTGCGGCGCGGCGAATGATCGGATCGCCCGCGTTGGCAACCGCGTCGGCCAAAGGCACATCCGACGCCCGCGGACCTATCGTGTTCGGGGTCCCTGCCCTGACCGACGAGCGTCGGCCGTCCCATGCCGATCAGCCCGCATTCAGGCGGCCTTGCGCCGGACGGCCACCGATACACCCCAGGGATCGGCGAGAGTGTCGCCGCCTGCCCGGGCAGAGATCGCGGCGTATTCGGCGGGATCGGCCAGCAGCACCACCTCGGACAGCCCGGCAGTTGCCGGGTCGCGCGGCCCCGCGCCACGGCTGTTCCAGATATTGGTCGCGATATGATGGTGATAGCCGCCGCTGCCATAGAATGCCGCGCCCGGATAGCGCGCCATGACGGGCAGGCCGAGCGTGCCCGCATAGAACTCTTCCGCCTCGGGCACCGCGCCGACCTGCAGGTGGACATGGCCCACGACCGTGCCCTGCGGCGCGCCGGTCCATGGGGACTTGGCCGCGCGCGACAGCGCATCAAGGTCCAGCCGTTCGGTTGCCATGCGGACATTGCCTTCGGCGTCATACCACCCCAGCCGGGGGCGGTCGGCATAGACCTCGATCCCGTTGCCTTCCGGATCGGCAAGATAGATCGCCTCGCTGACAAGGTGATCCGAGGCGCCCTGCAGAGCGACTTTCGCAGAAGCGGCGTGGATCAGCCATTCGGCCAGGCTGGCGCGCGACGGCAGCAGGAAAGCGGTATGGAACAGGCCCGCATCGCGAGGATTGCGCGTGCGCGCAGCGCGGTCCCCGCGCAACTCCACCAAGGCGCGATCACCCGCGCCCAGCACGACCGTCTCGCCATCGCTCGACATCTCCTCAAGGCCAAGGACCGCGCGATAAAAGGCGCTCGTCCCAACAAGATCGCGGACCGTCAGGGCGACATGGCCGATCTCGACCGGGCCAGAAGCGGTGGACATGGATGTTCTCCGATTGGCGGCGGCGCTGAACACCGCAGGCTTTGGACTGGTTTCAGGATGGCGCAGTCATGCGCCCGTTGCGCGCCGACGACAATTCCGCAATCCCGCACAAGGCCCCTTCCCGTTTGAATGGATCGGCCCGGCAAACCACATGCGGGCGCCCTGCCCTGCGTCCAGCCGCACCCGTTCGAACCGGACCGCGTGGCCCGACGGACCCGTCACGCAGGATCGGACGCCATCGCAGGGTCGACCGCCCGCTCCTCATGCTGTGCCCGCAGCGCGAGCGCCGAGTCGCGCACGATTTCGGTGATCTGGAACAGTTGCTTTGCCAGCGGACTGCTGCTGCGCCAGACCATGCCGATGGTCCGCGACGGCTGTTCGCCCATGAAACGCGCGGTCGATACAGGGGCCGAGCGCGTCTCGACCGCGACCGCCATTTCCGGGATCAGCGTGACGCCGATGCCCGCCCCGACCATCTGGACCAGCGTTGACAGGGAACTGCCCTCCAGCACCTCACGCGGGGGCGAGGACGCCATGTTGCAGAACGACAGCGCCTGATCGCGAAAACAGTGCCCTTCTTCCAGAAGCAGCACCCGCATTTCGCGCAGCATGTCACGATCGGGCACCGGTTGCCCGGCGTCGGCGGCCGGTCGGACCAGCACGAAATCTTCCGAGAACAGGGCAACTTCGGTCAGCGAGGGTTCCGACACCGGCAAGGCCACGATTGCCGTATCGAGCCGCCCCTCGGCAATCTCTCCCAAGCAGCTTCGGCGTCACCGTCTCGCGCACATGGATGTCGAGTCCGGAATGCGATCCGCGTAAGGTTTCCGATGATCTTCGGCAGAAGATAGGGCGCGACAGTAGGTATGATCCCGATGCGAAGCCGCCCGACCAGCCGGTCATGCGAGGCACGGGCCATGTCGCCGAGTTCATCGACGGACCGCAGGATGTCCCGGACCCGGAGCGCGAATTCCTCGCCGAAGCTCGTCAGCCGCACCTGGCGCGCGCCACGCTCGAACAGGCCGGTGCCCAGGGCGTCTTCCAGCTCCCTGATCTGCATCGACAGCGCGGGCTGGGAAATCGCGCAGGCATCGGCCGCGCGTCCGAAATGCCCGTGGCGGGCAAGCGCCTCGAAGTATCGAAGCTGCTTGAGCGTGAAGTTTATCATAAGGCAGCCTTATGCGTGCAATCAGAAAATCCAACTTAAACTAATCGCTGGAGTTTGGTAGACCCTCTACAAGCGAGACGCGGATTTGCCGCGACGGACTGTTTTATCAAGCCATGATCGGAGAGCGAGATGGACGGAAATGATGGCGCAAGCGCCGCACAATGCCCCGTGGCCCATGGAACCGGACGCCATACCAGCTTTGGCGGGCGGACGAATCGCGACTGGTGGCCGAACCAGCTGAACCTGAAGATCCTGCACCAGCAGTCCGCCCTGTCGAACCCGATGGGCCCGGACTTCAGCTATGCCGAAGCGTTCAAGACGCTCGACCTCGATGCGGTGCGGGCCGATCTCTATCGCGCTGATGACCGACTCGCAGGAATGGTGGCCTGCCGACTTCGGCCATTACGGCCCGTTTTTCATCCGCATGGCCTGGCACAGCGCGGGCACCTACCGCACCGGTGACGGCCGCGGCGGCGCCTGCTCGGGCACGCAGCGCTTCGCGCCGCTCAACAGCTGGCCCGACAACGGCAACCTCGACAAGGCGCGCCGCCTGCTGTGGCCGATCAAGCAGAAATACGGCAATGCCCTGTCCTGGGCCGACCTGATGATCCTGGCGGGCAACTGCGCGCTGGAATCGATGGGCTTCAAGACCTTCGGCTTCGGCGGCGGCCGCGCCGACGTGTGGGAGCCGGAAGAGGATATCTACTGGGGCATCGAGGATACCTGGCTGGGCGACAAGCGCTATTCCGGCGACCGTCTGCTGGAAGACCCGCTCGCCGCCGTGCAGATGGGCCTGATCTATGTGAACCCCGAAGGCCCGAACGGCGTGCCCGACCCGCTCGCCTCGGCCCGCGACATCCGCGAGACCTTCGCGCGCATGGCGATGAACGACGAGGAAACCGTCGCGCTGATCGCCGGGGGCCACACCTTCGGCAAGACCCACGGCGCGGGCGACGTCGACCCATGTCGGCCCCGAGCCGGAAGCGGCAGGGCTCGAGGCGCAGGGCTTCGGCTGGCTCAGCAGCTATGGCACCGGCAAGGGCGAGGACGCGATCACCAGCGGGCTTGAGGTGACGTGGACGACGACCCCGACGAAGTGGAGCAACAACTACTTCGACAACCTGTTCGACTTCGACTGGGAGCTGACGAAAAGCCCGGCAGGCGCGCATCAGTGGACGCCAAAGAACGGCGCCGGCGCGGGGACCGTGCCGGATGCGCATGACCCGGCGCTGCACCATGCGCCCGCCATGCTGACCAGCGACATCGCGCTGAAGGTCGACCCGATCTACGGGCCGATCTCGAAGCGCTTCCATGAGAACCCCGATCAGTTCGCCGATGCCTTCGCCCGCGCCTGGTTCAAGCTGACGCATCGCGACATGGGTCCGCGTCCGCGTTACCTCGGGCCGCTGGTTCCGGCGGAAGAGCTGATCTGGCAGGACCCGGTCCCGCCGGTCACCCATCCGCTGATCGACGCCGCCGACATCGCGGCGCTGAAGGAGAAGATCCTCGCCTCGGGCCTCTCGATCCAGCAGCTTGTGACGACCGCCTGGGCTTCGGCCTCGACCTATCCGCGGGTCGGACAAGCGCGGCGGCGCGAATGGCGCGCGCATCCGTCTGGCCCCGCAGAAGGACTGGGAGGTGAACCAGCCTGCCCAACTGGCGAAGGTGCTCGATACGCTCGCGTCCATCCAGAGCGCGTTCAACGCGGGCCAGACGGGCAAGCGCGTGTCGCTGGCCGACCTGATCGTGCTGGGCGGCTGCGTTGGCGTCGAACAGGCGGCCCGGAACGCGGGGCATGAGGTGAACGTGCCCTTCGCCCCCGGTCGCACCGATGCCACGCAGGAGCAGACCGACGTGGAGAGCTTCTCGGTGCTGGAGCCGGTGGCCGACGGGTTCCGCAACTACCTCAAGAAGAAGTACTCGGTCCCGGCGGAAGAACTGCTGATCGACCGGGCGCAGCTTCTGGGGCTGACCGCGCCCGAGATGACGGTGCTCGTTGGCGGCATGCGCGCGATGAACGCGAATGCCGACCAGAGCCGCCACGGCATCTTCACGGCCCGTCCGGGCGCGCTGACGACCGACTTCTTCGTCAACCTGCTGGACATGGGCACCGTCTGGTCTGCGGTCTCGGATGCCTCCGAGGTGTTCGAGGGGCGCGACCGCAAGACGGGCGAGTTGAAATGGACGGGCACACGGGTGGACCTCGTGTTCGGGTCGAACTCGCAACTTCGCGCCTTGGCCGAAGTCTATGCCAGCAACGGTGCGGAAGCGGCCTTCGTGCAGGAGTTCGTTGCCGCCTGGACCAAGGTGATGAACGCCGACCGGGTCGATCTGGCCTGACCTATCGGCGCGTCGCAGCGCCATGAAACGGAAAACACCGGCGGGATGGTATCCCGCCGGTGTTTTCATGCGCACTGTCCCGCACAAAGGCGGTGCGATGCTATTCCGTCTGGAGACGGCTGACGACCACGGTGACTTCGGGTTTCTTGCCGATCTCTTCCATGCTGACCTGCCGCACGACCCGGCGGATCGCCTCGTCC
Organism: uncultured Alphaproteobacteria bacterium; assembly: GCA_963736565.1. GTDB lineage: Bacteria > Pseudomonadota > Alphaproteobacteria > Rhodobacterales > Rhodobacteraceae > Aliitabrizicola. Next base: position 115,083 of record CAVTOW010000003.1, on the reverse strand, counting down.
AGCTTGTCGTCGTCGCGCAGCACCTTCGGCACGACCCGGCTCAGGAAATCGCCGACATCCGCCTCGATCGTCTCGCCCAACGGCGCGCCCGTCTTGCCGGTCGGCGGCAGACCCATGATTTCGACCCAGGCCTCGCCCAGCGGTTCGTCGTTCTCGTCGAGCAGGATCACCGTGACCATCACATGGCCGTTCAGCGCCATGCGGATGCGGTCACGCACCACCCCGTCCATAGCGCCGACCAGCACCGTTCCGTCGAGATAGAGCGCGCCCGGTCTCGATGTATTCGGCCACCTCCGGCTGGTCGCCGGTCAGGTCGATCATCATGCCGTTGGTCGCCACTTCCGATGCGATGCCCCGCGCCTCGGCCAGCTTGGCATGCTCGCGCAGGTGGCGATGCTCGCCATGCATCGGGATCAGCATGTCGGGCTTCAGGATGCCGATGGACCGTCTCCAGATCGGGGCGGTTGGCATGGCCCGAGACGTGGTACAGCCCGTCGCTGTCATCGACGACATCCACGCCCATCTCGGAGAACGCGTTCACGATCCGCAGCACGTCGCGTTCGTTGCCCGGGATGGTCTTGGAGGAGAACAGGAACATGTCGCCCTTCCTTCAGCTCGCATCCCCAGATACTTGCCGCGCGACAGCTGCGCCGAGGCGGCGCGCCGTTCGCCCTGGCTGCCGGTCACGATCAGCATCAGGTTGCTGCGCGGCACGTCCAGCGCCTCTTCCGGGCTGAGCGTGCGCGGGAAGCCGGTCAGCACGCCCGCCTCTTCGGCGGCCGCCACCATCTGCTTCATCGCGCGGCCCAGCAGGCAGATCGACCGGCCCGCCGCCTGCGCCGCCTCGGCCAGGGTCTTCAGCCGCGCGACGTTCGACGCGAAGGTCGTGGCGACGACCATGCCGCCGGCACCCGCGATCAGCTCGCGCGATCGGATCGCGCAAGGTGCTTTCCGACCGGCCCGCGATGCGGTCGAGAACACGTTGGTCGAATCGCACATCAGCGCCTTGACCGGGCGTTCCGCGGCAATCGCGCGCAAAGGTGTCGGCGTTCCAGCCCTCGCCCACCAGCGGCGTTTCGTCGAGCTTGAAGTCGCCGGAATGCACGATGCGGCCCGCCGGGCGTGTCGATGATCAGCGCGGCGCTTTCCGGGATCGAATGGCGCGACCGGCACGAACTGCACCTTGAACGGCCCGGCCTCGATCGTCTCGGGGCGCGGCGCGACCGTCGTGATCACGGTCGACCGGGATGCCCGTTCTCTTCCAGCTTCAGCCGGCCCGATGATCGCGGTGAAGCGGCGCGCATAGACCGGCTTCTTCAGCTTGCGGCCACAGATGGCCGAGCGCGCCGATGTGGTCCTCATGCGCGTGGGTGATGAAGATCGCCTCGATCCGGTCGCGCCGCGCCTCCAGCCAGCTGATGTCGGGCATGATCAGGTCGACGCCGGGCGTGCTGTCCATGTCGGGGAAGGTCACGCCCAGATCGACGAGGATCAGCCGTTCCTTGTCCTGCGGGCCCGTAGCCGTAGACGTAGCAGTTCATGCCGATCTCGCCGGCGCCGCCGAGGGGAAGGTAGATCAGCCGGTTCGCGCTCATGCCGTTTCCAGTTCCTTGTTGTAGTCGTTGATGAGGACGAGACCATGCATGGTCAGATCGTCCTCGACGCGTGTCGAAATAGATCGAATCCCTGGGCGAACAGGGAGGCGAGGCCGCCGGTCGCGATGACCTTCATCGGGCGGTCGCGTTCCAGCCGGATCTGCGCGCACGATGCCTTCGACCAGGCCGATATAGCCCCAATACACGCCCGACTGCATGCAGGCCACCGTATTCGTGCCGATGGCCTGCGGCGGGTTTGGCTACATCGACATGCGGCAGCGCCGCGGCGGCCATGTGCAGCGCCTCGAGGCGAAGGTTGACGCCCGGGGCGATGACGCCGCCGATATAGGCGCCGTCGGTGTCGACCACGTCGAAGGTGGTGGCGGTGCCGAAATCGACCACGATCAGGTTGCCGCCGTGCCGGTCGAAGCCCGCCACCGTGTTCACCAGCCGGTCCGGGCCGACGGTGGTGCCCTGATCGACGCGGGGCGCGACCGGCAGGCGGCATTCCGGCTTGCCCACCACCAGCGGGCGGCAGTCGAAATAGCGGTTGCACAGGACGCGCAGGTTGAACACCACGCGCGGCACGGTGGAGGAGATGATCGCCTCGGTGATCGTCGGCTTCGGTCTTGGTCAGCATCATCAGCGACGACAGCCAGACGAAATATTCGTCCGCCGTGCGCTTGTGGTCGGTGGCGATGCGCCAGGTGGCGAGGAAGCGCGTCGCCGTCCCAGATCGAGAAGACGGTGTTGGTGTTGCCGCAGTCGATGGCGAGAAGCATGGCCGTGCCCCCTGTTCGCGGTCAGAAGAACACCTCGGCGGCGGGAATGGCAACCGGCCCGGTGGCCGTGCGCAGGATCAGCGTGCCCGCTGCGTCGATCGTCTCGAACACGCCGTCGCGGGTGTCGGCGCCGGTGCGGGCGCGGATCGGCTCGCCCAGACGGGCGGCATGGGCCAGCCATTCGGCGCGCAGGGGCGCGAAGCCCTGCGGTCTGAACGATCGCCTCCCACCGGGCATAGGCGGGGGCGAGCGCGTCGAGAAAGGCCTCGGGCGTGACCCGCAGGCCGGTTTCCGCCAGCAGGCTGACCGGGCGGCACCGCGCCGGGTTCGACCTGATGCGGCGTCCGGGCGCGGCGATCAGGTTGACGCCGATGCCGATGGCCAGATGACCGAGCCGCGCTGCCCTGCCCCTGGCTTTCCAGCAGGATGCCCGCCAGCTTGCCGCCGTTCAGCAGCACATCGTTCGGCCATTTCAGGGTGAAGGCCTCGGGCAGCCCGGTCAGCGCGACGCAGGCATCGCGCAGCGCCAGTGCCGCGGCAAAGGACCGCAGCGCGACGCGTCTCGGCTGGCTCCGTCGGGTGCAGCACCAGCGTGGCGTGGAAGTTGCCGCGCGGGCTGGCCCAGGGCCGCGCGCGCCGGCCCCGGCCCGCGGTCTGCTCCCCGGCGAGGATCCAGGTCGGACCGCGTCAGGCCGCGGCGCGCCGCGCAGGCCTTCGGCATTGGTGCTGTCGACCGTGGCAAGGGCGATCGCGCCACGCCCTCGGGCCAGGGGTCAGCGGACAAGCGCTTCGGCCGCGACGGCGGCCAGCGGCTTCGATCCCGAAAAGGTTGACGATGCCCAGCAGCATGATCGCGGCCACCGCCACCAGCATCACCCATTGCACCGGGGCCATGCGGCTGTCGAGCCGGCTCCTGCTCGGTGCCGAAATACATGAAGAAGACGATGCGCAGGTAGTAGAACGCCCCGATGACCGAGGCGATCGCCCCCGCCACCGCCAGCCAGACCATGCCGGCATCGACCGCGGCCTTCAGCACGTAGAACTTGCCGAAGAAGCCCGACCATCGGCGGCACGCCGGCAAGGCTGAACATCAGGACCAGCATCGCCAGCGCCTTCAGCGGTTCGCGTCTTCGAGAACATGTTCAGGCTGGCGATGTCGGTGACCGGGCGGCCGTCCGTCTCCATCGACAGGATGAAGGCGAAGGTGCCGATGTTCATGGTGACGTAGATCGCCATGTAGATCAGCATCGCCTGCACGCCGTCGGCCGTGCCGACGGCCAGGCCCATCAGCGCAAAGCCCATGTGGGCGATCGAGGAATAGGCCATCAGCCGCTTGATGTCGCGCTGGCCGATCGCGGCGATCGGCGCCGAGGAACATCGAGGCCACCGCCAGCGCCGCCAGCACCTGCCCCCAGTCGCCCGGGATCGCCGCCGAAGGCGTCGTGCACCAGCCGCGCGATCAGCGCCATCGCCGCCACCTTGGGCGCGGTGGCGAAGAAGGCCGTCACCGGGGTGGGCGAGCCTTCGTAGACGTCCGGCGTCCACATGTGGAACGGCGCGGCCGAGACCTTGAAGGCCAGGCCCGCCAGCATGAACACCAGGCCGAACAGCAGGCCCAGCGGCACGCCGTCCTGCAGCGTCGACAGGATGCCCGAGAACAGCGTCGTGCCGGCAAAGCCGTAGATCAGCGAGGCGCCGTAGAGCAGCAGGCCCGACGACAGCGCGCCGAGCACGAAGTACTTCAGCCCCGCCTCGGTCGATTTCGCGCTGTCGCGGCGCATGCGAGGCGATGACGTAAAGCGCCAGCGACTGCAGCTCCAGCCCCATGTAAAGCGTCATCAGGTCGCCGGCCGAGACCATCATCATCATCCCGATCACCGCCAGCGCGATCAGGATCGGGTATTCGAAGCGCAGCAGATCGCGGCGGGTCATGTAGTCCTGGCTCATCACCAGCACGGCGGCGGCCGACAGAAGGATCGTCACCTTGGCAAAGCGCGCGAAGGGGTCGTCGATGAACATGCCGCCGAAGGCCGTCCGCTCGCCCGCGCCCGCCCGCGCCGATCCAGAGCGCCAGCGCCACGAACAGCCCCGCCGTCGCCCAGACCAGCAGCGGCGCCAGCTTGTCCTTGCCCGTGTAGACCGCCGAACATCAGCGCGGCCATGGCGTAGACGGCCAGCAGCGACCTCGGGCAGGACGGTCTGGAAATCGGCGGAGGTCATCCGGGCGTCCTTCAGTGCAGGGCCAGCTCGCGCCGCCGTCGGCGGGCAGCGCGGCCTGGTAGTCGGTGACAAGGGCGGTGACCGAGGGGCCGATGATGTCGGTCACAAGGCTGGGATAGACGCCGAGGAGCAGGGTCATCGCGATCAGCGGCGCGAAGATCGCCTTCTCGCGCCGGTCCATGTCGGTGATCGACTTCAGCGCTTCCTTGATCAGGTCGCCGAAGACGACCCGGCGGTAAAGCCACAGCGCATAGGCCGCCGACAGGATCACGCCCGAGGTCGCCACGGCGGCAACCCAGGTGTTGACCTGGAAGATGCCCATCAGCGTCAGGAATTCGCCGACGAAGCCCGATGGTGCCGGGCAGGCCGACGTTGGCCATGGTGAAGAACATGAAGATCAGCGCATAGGCCGGCATCCGGTTCACAAGACCGCCATAGGCGTCGATCTCGCGCGTGTGCATCCGGTCGTAGATCACGCCGACGCAGAGGAACAGCGCGCCCGAGATGAAGCCGTGGCTGATCATCTGGAAGATCGCGCCGTCGACGCCCTGCTGGTTCGCGGCGAAGATGCCCATGGTCACATAGCCCATGTGGGCGACCGACGAATAGGCGATCAGCTTCTTCATGTCCGTCTGCGCCAGCGCCACCAGCGAGGTGTAGACGATGGCGATGGCGATCATCCAGAACACCAGCGGCGCCAGCACGTCCGACGCCACCGGGAACATCGGCAGGCTGAAGCGCAGGAAGCCGTAGCCGCCCATCTTCAGCAGGATCGCCGCCAGCACCACCGACCCGGCCGTCGGGGCCTGCACGTGGGCATCCGGCAGCCAGGTGTGCACCGGCCACATCGGCATCTTCACCGCGAAGCTGGCGAAGAAGGCGAGGAACAGCAGCGTCTGCAACCCGCCGACGACCTGGAAGCCCAGGACGCTGAACGTCTCGGACCCGAAGTTGTGGGTCAGAAGCTGTCGCGATGTCGGTGGTGCCGGCGTCCAGATACATCGCGATCATCGCGACCAGCATCAGGACCGAGCCGAGGAAGGTGTAGAGGAAGAACTTGAACGCCGCGTAGATGCGGTCCTTGCCGCCCCAGATGCCGATGATCAGGAACATCGGGATCAGCCCGGCCTCGAAGAACAGGTAGAACAGCACGAGGTCCAGCGCGCAGAACACGCCCAGCATCAGCGTTTCCAGCACCAGGAAGGCGATCATGTATTCCTTGACCCGCGTCTCCACGTCCCAGCAGGCGGCAGATCGTGATCGGCATCAGGAAGGTCGTCAGCAGCACGAACAGGATCGAGATGCCGTCCACGCCCATCTTGTAGTGTCAGGCCCAGGATCCAGTCGCGTTCCTCGACGAACTGGAAGCCGGTGTCGGCCGGATCGAACCCGATCAGCAGGAACAGCGAGACGAGGAAGGTCGCCGATGGTGGCCAACAGCGCCAGCCACTTCGCATTCCGCCGCGCCGCCGCGTCATCGCCGCGCAGGAACAGCGCAAGGATGACCGCCGCGACCAGCGGGCAGGAAGGTGATGATCGGAGAAGCTGGTTTTCCATTGTCGCGTCCCTTACTCCGCGCCGCCGGAGAGCGTCATCCAGGTGACGAGGACCGCAATCCCCAGCACCATCGCGAAGGCGTAGTGGAAGAGGTAGCCGGACTGCGCGCGGCCGGCGAGGCGGGTGAAGAACGGGATGATCCCCATCGCCACCCCGTTGATCGACCCGTCGATCACGTCGCCGTCGCCCTGCTTCCACAGGAAGCCGCCCAGCCATTTGGCCGGGCGGACGAAGATCAGGTCGTAGAGCTCGTCGAAGTACCACTTGTTCAGCAGGAACAGGTACAGCGGCCGCTGCTGCGCGGCCAGCTTGCCCGGCAGGTCGGGGCGGCGGATGTAGAACAGGAAGGCCAGCGCAAGGCCGATCAGCATCGCGATGAAGGGCGACCTTGACCCAGTTCGGCACCTCGTGCGCCGCGTGGAGCACGTGGTTGTCCGGCCCGAACAGCAGCGCGCCCTGAACCGGGGTCGCCACCGCCTGCGGTGCCACGGCGGTTTCGGTCGCAGCGGCTGTGTCGGTGCCATGGCCACTCGGCGGCCTCTGTCGCGGCCACCGTCTCGCCAGCGGTATCGTGGCCGGTTGCGGTATCGGCAGCGGCCTCGCCCGGCGCGGCGTGGTCGCCTTCGGCGCCGTGTTCGGCCCCCGCCTCGGCGTGGTGCGCCTCGGCAGGCATGCCGAACCAGGCGCGGACCTTGTCCTCGTCGCCGAAGAAGACGTTGTACCAGATCATCCCCGAGAACACCGCGCCAAGCGCCAGCACCCCCAGCGGGATCAGCATGACCATCGGGCTTTCGTGCGTGGCGTGGTCATGCGGCATGATGGTGCATCGCCCTGCGCGGCGCTGCCGTAGAAGGTCATGAACATCAGCCGCCAGGAATAGAACGATGGTCATGCAGGCCGCGACCACCAGCAGCCAGAAGGCATAGCTCGACCCGACCCAGGCGCTTTCGATCACCGCGTCCTTCGACAGGAAGCCCGGCAAAGCCGATAATGGGTCAGCGGGATGCCGACCCCGGTGATCGCCAGCGTGCCGATCATCATCGCCGCAGAAGGTCAGCGGGATCTTCTTCCGCAGCCCGCCGTAGTTCCGCATGTCCTGTTCGTGGTGCATCGCGTGGATGACCGAACCGGCGCCAAGGAACAGCATCGCCTTGAAGAAGGCGTGGGTGAACAGGTGGAACATCGCCACCGAATAGACGCCCGACGCCCGCCGCCACGAACATGTAGCCCAGCTGCGAACAGGTCGAATAGGCGATCACGCGCTTGATGTCGTTCTGCACCAGACCAACGGTCGCCGCGAAGAAGGCGGTCGTGGCGCCGACGACGATGATCATCGTCTTGGCGTCGGGCGCGTATTCGTAGAGCGGCGACATCCGGCAGACGAGGAACACCCCCGCCGTCACCATCGTCGCGGCGTGGATCAGCGCCGACACCGGCGTCGGGCCCTCCATCGCGTCGGGCAGCCAGGTGTGCAGGAACAGCTGCGCCGACTTGCCCATCGCCCCGATGAACAGCAGCACGCCGATCAGGTTCGCCGCGTTCCAGTCGCGTCCACAGGAAGGTCAGGTTGGTTTCCGCCAGCACCGGGCGCGGCGGCGAAGACGTCGTCGAAGCGGACCGAGTCGGTCAGGAAGAACAGCGCGAAGATGCCCAGCGCAAAGCCGAAGTCGCCGACCCGGTTGACCACGAAGGCCTTGATCGCGGCGGCATTGGCCGAGGGCTTGCGGTAGTAGAACCCGATCAGCAGGTAGGAGGCGACGCCCACCCCTTCCCAGCCGAAGAACATCTGCACCAGGTTGTCCGAGGTCACCAGCATCAGCATCGCGAAGGTGAAGAACGACAGATAGGCAAAGAAGCGCGCCTTGTAATGCTCGCCCTCGCTGCCAGTTGTCGTCATGCGCCATGTAGCCGAAGCGAATAGAGGTGCACGAGCGCCGAGACCGTGTTGACCACCACCAGCATGATCGCCGTCAGCCGGTCCAGCCGGATCGCCCATTCCGCCCCAAGCGACCGCTACTCGATCCAGCGCATGATGACGATCTGCTGCGTCTCGCCGTCGAAGGTCAGGAAGATGATCCAGCTGACAGGAAGGCCGCCAGGAACACCAGGCCGGTGGTGATGACCTGCCCCGCCTTCTCGCCGATGAGGCGCCAGCCGAAGCCGCAGATCAGCGCGCCGATCAGCGGCGCGAAAAGGATGATCGTTGCCATCGGTTCAGCCCTTCATCACGTTGACGTCTTCGACGTCGATGGTGCCCGCGGTTGCGGAAGAAGCAGACCAGGATCGCAAGGCCGATGGCGGCCTCGGCCGCGGCGACGGTCAGCACGAACATGGTGAAGACCTGCCCCACCAGATCGCCCAGGAAGGACGAGAAGGCGACGAAGTTGATGTTCACCGCCAGCAGCATCAGCTCGATCGACATCAGGATGACGATGACGTTCTTCCGGTTCAGGAAGATGCCGAAGATCCCGATGACGAACAGCGCCGCCGCCACCGTCAGGTAATGTTCAAGTCCCACCATCGTCGTCCCTCCGGGCGCTTTGCCCGTTGTCTCGTTGCTCGCGGATCGCTCCGCTCGGTCGGGCGGGTCACCCCGCCCATATCGTTCGCGGCGGGGTGAACCCCGCCCTACAGCCCCTGCCCCGGCTTCACGTCCTTCAGTTCCATCGCCTTGGCCGGATCGCGCCACATCTGCTGCAGCACGTTCTGGCGCTTGACGTCCTTGCGGTGGCGCAGCGTCAGCACGATCGCCCCGATCATCGCGACCAGCAGGATCAGGCCCGACGGCCTGGAACAGGTAGGATGTACTTGTCGTAGATCAGCAGCCCCAGCGCGCGGGTGTTCTCCATCTCGGCAGATCGCGGCGCCACCGCCTGACGCAGGCCCGTGCGCCCCGTCGGCCTGCACCCAGGCGCCGAAGGCCAGCCCGAACTGCATCAGCAGGATCACCCCGATCAGCAGGCCAAGCGGCATGTAGCGCGCCATCTCGCCCTTCAGCTCGGCAAAGTCGATGTCCAGCATCATCACGACGAACAGGAACAGCACCGCCACCGCGCCGACATAGACGATGATCAGCAGCATCGCCACGAACTCGGCCCCCAGCAGCACGAACAGCCCGGCCGCGGACAGGAAGGCCAGGATCAGCCACAGCACCGAATGCACCGGGTTGCGGCTGACGGTGACCATCAGGCCCGCCGTGACCGTCACGATGGCAAAGGCGTAAAAGGCAAAATCGGCGACGGTCATGCGTCTTTCTCCTCGGTCTCGGCAAAGACGCTCTGGGCGATCTCCAGCGCCTTCTGCATGGCGGGCACGCCGCCGAACATGCTCATCTGCCAGATCACTTCCGCGATCTCGCGCTTGGTGGCCCCGGCGGCCAGCGCGTGCCGGATCGTCAGGCGCAGCTGCGGCTCGCCCATGCGGCGCCAAGCACGGTCAGCGCGGCGATGGTCACCAGAAACCGGGTCTTGCGCATCCAGCCCCTCGCGGTTGAAGGTCTTGCCGAACCACATCTCCAGCATGTCCTTCGGCATGGTCGGGAACAGCTTCTCGAACCCCTTCACCGTCGAACGTTCTCCAGCGCCGGGGTGAAGGCGCGGGCCATCTCCTGGCCCTGCTCCATCATCGCCTTGAACATCTTGGTGAAATCGTCGGTCATCGGTAGGGCGCGTCCATTTCGAGGTTGCGGGCGATCTCGGCTTCCCAGCGCGCGCCGTTGTCCAGAAGCTTTTCCTTGGTGTAGAACAGCTCCTCGCGCGTCTCGGTCGAGAATTCGAAGTTCGGGCCTTCGACGATGGCATCGACCGGGCAGGCTTCCTGGCAGAAGCCGCAGTAGATGCACTTGGTCATGTCGATGTCATAGCGCGTGGTGCGGCGGCTGCCGTCCTCGCGCGGTTCGGCGTCGATGGTGATGGCCTGCGCCGGGCAGATCGCCTCGCACAGCTTGCAGGCGATGCAGCGTTCCTCGCCGTTCGGATAGCGGCGCAGCGCGTGTTCGCCGCGGAAGCGCGGGCGACAGCGGCCCCTTTTCATGCGGGTAGTTCAGCGTCGTCTTCGGCGCGAAGAAGTACTTCATCCCAAGGCCGAAGCCCTTGATGAAATCGAACAGCAGGAAATACTTGGCCGCGCGGGTCCAGTCGATGGCTGGTTCGCCTTGGAGGTTGCCGCATGTCAGCCTCCAATCGCCCAGCGGGCCCAGAAGCCGCCGAACACTTCAAATTTCGCCAGGAACGCCACGAGCACGACCCAGCCGAGCGACAGCGGCAGGAACACCTTCCAGCCGATCCGCATCAGCTGGTCATAGCGGTAGCGCGGCACGATGGCCTTCACCATGGCGAACAGGAAGAAGAAGAGCCACATCTTGGCGACCATCCACAACGCAGCCGTCGGGCAGGCCGGGGATGGGCGACAGCCAGCCGCCGAAGAACAGCAGGCTCATCAGCGCGCACATCAGGAAGATGGCGATGTATTCGCCGGCCATGAACAGCAGGTAGGGGGTCGAGGAATATTCCACCATGAACCCGGCGACGAGTTCCGATTCCGCTTCCGGCAGGTCGAAGGGCGGGCGGTTCGTTTCGGCCAGCGCCGAGATGAAGAACAGCACCACCATCGGCAGATGCGGCAGCCAGTACCAGTTGAACAGGCCCCAGTCGCCGTCCTGCGCCGCGACGATGGCGCCGAAGTTCATCGACCCGGTCGAGAGGATGATGCCGATGATGATCAGGCCCAGCGACACCTCGTAGGAAATCATCTGCGCGGCCGACCGCAGCGAGCCGAGGAAGGCGTATTTGGAGTTCGACGCCCAGCCGCCCATGATCACGCCGTAGACCTCCAGCGAGGAGACCGCGAAGACGAACAGGATCGCCACGTTGATGTCGGCCAGCACCCAGCCGTCGTTGAACGGGATCACCGCCCAGGCCAGGATCGCCAGCACGAAGGACAGCATCGGCGCCAGGAAGAACACCGGGCGGTCGACGCCCGCCGGGACGACGATTTCCTTGACCACATATTTCAGCGCGTCGGCCACCGATTGCAGCAGGCCGAAGGGCCCCACCACGTTCGGCCCGCGCCGCATCTGCACCGCCGCCCAGATCTTGCGGTCGCCATAGACGAGGAACAGCAGGCTGATCATCACGAAGGCGATGATCAGCAGGCTCTGCGCCGCGATCAGCAGCGCCGATTCCCGACCCCGTTTGCAAGAAGTCAGCCATGACGCCCCGTATCCCTTAGCCCCGTCACACCGTCGGTATGCCCTGCGCGCCGCAGTCGCGCACGGTCACCTCGGCGTCGATCGTCTTCAGCCCGGCGGGCAGCGCCGCCGAGATGGTGTAAACCGCATCCCCGCGCCAAACGCCACCCGTCTGCGTCCACATTCGTTCGCACATGCCGCGCAAATCCGTAGCCCCGGATCAGCGCATACTGCGCCGCCGCACAGCGCGCATAGGCGTCCACGTCCGCGCTGTCCCGCGCGCCCTTCATCGCCGACCCGGAAGTTCACCAGATCGCCGTCCAGCAGAATGCGTCTGGATCCCCATGATAGGTCGGCGCGAACGCGTCCTTGTCCGGCGCTTCCGTCTGGGTGCAGGCGGCCAGCCGCAAGGGCGAGCGAAGGGTCGCAGCAAGGCGCATCGCGCGCATCGCCTACTCCGCCGCCAGCGGGGTCTGCCGCACGCGCCGCCGCCGCTGCCGACAATTCGGCCATCACGGACCGAGGCGCGGGCAATCGGGTTGGTCAGGTAGAAATCGTTGACCGCAGTGCGGAAATCGGCCTTGGCCGGGGCCCGCAGCGGCAGCGGCTGCCAGTCGTTCTCGGCCACCTCGTCGATCCGGCCCAGATGCGGATGCGCCTTGACCAGCGCCGCGCGCAGCGCGCCAGGCTGTCCCAGGGCAGCGTTGCGCCCAGTTCTGCCGAAAGCGCCCGCAGGATCGCCCAGTTCTCCTTGGCCTCGCCCGGCGCGAACCCGGCGCGCAGGGCCAGCTGCGGGCGGCCTTCGGTGTTGACGAACAGCCCGTTTTCCTCGGTATAGGCGGCCCCCGGCAGGATCAGGTCGGCGCGATGCGCACCCCGGTCGCCATGGCTGCCCTGATAGATCACGAAAGGGCCCGGCGCGATCTCGACCTCGTCGGCGCCAAGGTTGTAGATCACCTCCACGCCTTCGGTCGCCGCCGCCAGCCCGCCCTCGGTCACTGCAGCCCACATCCATCGCACCGACGCGCGCGGCGGCGGTGTGCAGCACCAGCAGTTTGGCGCCGGTCAGCTCCGCCAGCTTCATCGCCTGCGACAGAACCGCCTCGCCATCCGCCTCGTTCAGCGCGCCCTGCCCCACGATGACGACGCCGGGCTTGCCGTCGGGTCCGGCCCGTTCGGCCTCGCGCCACCAGCGCCACCAGCGCCTCGCGGTCGGTGCCGACATGCGCATAGTCATAGGTCAGATCGGCCGCCGCGACCGATCAGCGCGACCGTCGCGCCGTGCAGTCCAGGCCTTGCGGATGCGGGCGTTCAGGACCGGCGCCTCGAGGCGCGGGTTGGTGCCGATCAGCAGGATCGACTTCGCCGCTGTCGATATCCTCGATCCGCGCCGTGCCGACATAGGCCGAACGGTTGCCCGCGGGCAGCTTCGCGCCGTCCGTGCGGCATTCGACCTTGCCGCCCAGCCCTTCGATCAGCGTGCTTCAGCGCAAAGGCCGCCTCGACCGGCACCAGATCGCCGACCAGACCGGCCACCGTCTTGCCCTTCATCGCGGCGGCCGCCGCCGCCAGCGCCTCGGGCCAGCTGACTGGCTCAGCTTGCCGTCCTCGCGCACATAGGGCCGTGTCCAGCCGCTGGCGGCGCAGCCCGTCCCAGACAAAGCGGGTCTTGTCGGAAATCCATTCCTCGTTCACGCCGTCATGGTTGCGCGGCAGGATGCGCATGACTTCGCGCCCCTTGGTGTCGACGCGGATGTTCGACCCGAGCGCATCCATCACGTCGATCGTCTCGGTCTTCGTCAACTCCCACGGGCGGGCGGTGAAGGCATAGGGCTTCGAGGTCAGCGCGCCGACCGGGCAAAGGTCGATGATGTTGCCCTGCAGGTTCGAATCCAGCGTCTGGTTCAGATAGGACTGGTGATCTCGGCATCCTCGCCGCGCCCGGTCTGGCCCATCTGGGTGATGCCCGCGACTTCGGTCGTGAAGCGCACGCAGCGGGTGCAGGAAATGCAGCGCGTCATCTTCGTCTCGACCAGCGGGCCGAGGTCCAGGTCCTCGCTCGCCCGCTTCGGCTCGCGGTAGCGGCTGAAATCGACGCCATAGGCCATCGCCTGATCCTGCAGGTCGCATTCGCCGCCCTGGTCGCAGATCGGGCAGTCGAGCGGGTGGTTGATGAGCAGGAACTCCATCACCCCCTCGCGCGCCTTCTTGACCATGGGAGAGTTGGTCTTGACCACCGGCGGCTCGCCGTTCGGGCCGGGGCGCAGGTCGCGCACCTGCATCGCGCAGCTTGCCGCGGGCTTCGGCGGGCCGCCGACCACCTCGACCAGACACATCCGGCAGTTTCCGGCGATGGTCAGGCGTTCGTGATAGCAGAAGCGCGGAATTTCCACGCCCGCCACTTCCGCCGCCTGGATGATGGTCATCGCGCCGATCGACCTCGACCACGATGCCGTCGATGGAGATTTTCTTGAGATTAGACATGCGCCTCGTCCTTCCGCTTCAACCGCGCGACGGCGGCTCGCACCCACGCAACCAGCCCGTAGGGCGGCGCGGATGCAGGGGATTTATCAGTTTCATTGCTGCGCGCAACAGACTGGAAAGACACGCCTTTCAGGCGCGCGTCGGTCTCGCGCATCGCATGTTTCGGGTCGAGGTTGCCATAGCACATCCGGTCTACTCCGCCGCGACTTGGGTGCAGCTGGTGCTGCCGGAACAACTGCGCATCCTTCAGCCAGGACCAGCCGAAGGCGTGGTCGCTGGCGCCATGTGCCTGAAGATGGGCCAGACGTTGCAGAGCCTCGTCCAGTGTGGGGCGGTGGCCGGCGGGCACCCACCACATGACGAAATGCATCTTGCCCAGCACCTCGAACCACTCGGCGCGGCGCTCATAGAACGCGCGATGCACGGTGTTCCAGACGAAATTCTCCAGCGTCTCGACGCTTTCCCAGACGGTCAGGTTCGACACGAACTGCGGATCGCCGTCGATCTTCGCCTCGGTGTTGCCGGTCCCCGGCTCGCCCGAGCCTTCCATCATCCAGACAAAGCCGGGCATCCGCTTGCCCAGCCCGTTCACCCGGTCCAGCGCCGCCATGAACTCGGCCACGCGCGGATCGTCGGTCGGGGCCAGAAGGCGGCCCACGTTCAGTTCGGCCAGATGCATCCCGTTCATGCGCAACCCTCGACAAAGACCCAGGTGCCATTCTCGTAGCGGTCGTCGATCGACGAACGAACGCCGCGCGGGCCGCATTGCGCATTCGCCAGATCCTTCGCCCGCGCGCCGTCGTAGAACGACAGCGGCGCCGCCGGATCGCTGATCCGCAGCGCCTGACCGCCGCCGGATGGCGCGACCGCCGCAGGCGCGGCGCAGCCGGTCAGAACCGCTGCCCCCAGAGCCATATGAAGCCCCGCCCGCATCGCTACTCTGCCGCCATGGCGCCCATGCGCCCGGTCTTCTTCGCCTTGATCCGGTCCTCGATCTCGTCGCGGAAGGCGCGGACCAGGCCCTGGATCGGCCAGGCCGCCGCATCGCCCAAGGCGCAGATCGTGTGGCCCTCGACCTGCTTGGTCACCGACAGCAGCATGTCGATCTCCTCGACCTCGGCCTCGCCGCGCACCAGACGGTCCATGACCCGCATCATCCAGCCGGTGCCCTCGCGGCAGGGCGTGCACTGGCCGCAGCTTTCGTGCTTGTAGAACTTCGACAGCCGCCAGATCGCCTTGATGACGTCGGTCGACTGGTCCATCACGATCACCGCCGCCGTGCCGAGGCCCGAGCGCTGCTCGCGCAGCCAGTCGAAATCCATGATCGCATCGTCGCATTGCGCCTGCGGTCAGCAGCGGCACCGACGAGCCGCCCGGGATCACCGCCTTGATGTTCTTCCAGCCGCCGCGCACGCCGCCGCAATGGCGGTCCAGCAGTTCGCGCAGCGGGATCGACATCGCCTCTTCGACCACGCAGGGGTTGTTCACATGGCCCGAGATGCCGAAAAGCTTGGTGCCGGTGTTGTTCGGGCCGCCCGAAGGACGCAAACCAGTCCGCCCCGCGGCGCAGGATCGTCGGCACGACGGCGATGGATTCGACGTTGTTCACCGTGGTCGGGCAGCCATAAAGGCCCGACCCCGCCGGGAACGGCGGCTTCATCCGCGGCATGCCCTTCTTGCCCTCAAGGCTTTCCAGCAGCGCGGTTTCCTCGCCGCAGATATAGGCCCCGGCCCCGTGGTGCAGGTAAAGGTCGAAGTCCCAGCCCGACCCGCAGGCGTTCTTGCCCAGCAGCCCCGCGTCATAGCATTCGTCGATCGCGGCCTGCAGCGCCTCGCGCTCGCGGATGTATTCGCCGCGGATGTAGATGTAGCCGGCGTTGGCCCCCATCGCGAAGCCGGCGATCAGGCAGCCCTCGATCAGCGTGTGCGGATCGTGCCGCATGATCTCGCGGTCCTTGCAGGTGCCGGGTTCGGATTCGTCGGCGTTGACCACCAGATAGGACGGGCGGCCATCCGACTGCTTGGGCATGAAGGACCACTTCAGCCCGGTCGGGAAAGCCCGCGCCGCCCCGCCCGCGCAGACCCGATGGCCTTGACCTGCTCGATGATCCAGTCGCGGCCCTGCGCCGATGAATCTCGGCCGTGCCGTTCCAATGCCCGCGCTTCTTCGCGCCCGTCAGGGTGCGGTCATGCATCCCGTAGAGGTTGGTGAAGATCCGGTCCTGATCCTTCAGCATCGATCGTCCTCAGTTGCTCCGGCGCGCGCGCCAGATCTGGTACGTCACGACCAGCGCCCAGAGAAAGGCCCGCCAGTGCCGCGAAATCGAACAGGAAGACGTAGCGCGCCTCCCATCCCAGTTGCCCGCCCAGCCACTGCGCCGCCATCCACAGCACCATGGTCGCGGCAAGCACGATCGCGACGAGCCGCGCCTGCCGCGGCAAGTTGGCGTGTCGGGGTCGGGGCGCGGGCGCCATCAGTCAGTAATCGTTCGTCTTGGCGCGGCGCGGAATTCGTCCCGCCCGACCTGCAAGGATCAGCTGCGCCTGCGCCACCCATTTGTCGCGGGTCACGCGGCCCTTGAACCCTTCAGGTTCTCATCGACCCAGGCGATCTCATCGGCGGTCCAGCTGGCGATCTGGTCGAAATGGAAGAAGCCGAGGCTGTGGCACAGCTGTTCCAGCTTCGGGCCGATGCCCTTCGATCTGCTTGCAGATCGTCGGCCGTCCCGCCGCGCGCCGTGGCAAGCGCCGCGGGGCGGCGTGCGGATGCGGGCATCGAGACGACAGGCGGCGGGGGCTGCGGCAAATGGCGCTGCGGGCGGCGGCGACCGGCTTCGGCTGCGGCTCGGGAACGGCGGCGGCACGCACCTCGGTGCCCCAGGGCAGCCAAGGATGACGCCGACGATCAGGAACAGCACAGCCCCCGCCGCGACCGAGGCGTTGGCACCAAGCTGGCCCACGACATAGGCCACGCCGACAGCGACAGCGCCGACCCCGGCGGCGATGGCCCAGCCGGCGAGAAGCGGGCATTCTTGACTTCAGCAGTCATCGGTCATCCCCCATTGCCCTGCGGCGATGCCGCGTCACGCCTTGTCCTTCGTGCCTTCGGCAAGCGGTGCACCGGCTCTCCTTCGGCCGTACCGCCTTTGGCGCGTACGCTTCGCGTCGCGGCTGCCCTTCGACTCGCCGGGCCTCCTGCACGGTCGCGCCGGTCGCGTCCGCGACGCTGCCCTTGCCGGGCTTGGGTTCCTTCGCTGCCCGCGTGCGGCGTGGCCTTGGCGGCCTTGCCCAGCCAGGGCGTCAGCAGCGGCACTTCGGTGCCGTCGATCCGCTTGACCGTATCGCCGAGGTCCACCGCCGCGCTGCACCGAGGCGTTGTATTGCGTCCGCCCGCTGTCGAAGTCCTTCAGGCTGGTCAGCCCGCCCGAGCGGCTCCGACGCATAGCGCCCGTTCTGCGGCCCCGGCACCGGCACCTCGCCCGCCGAGAACCGGTCGATCAGCTCGCGCAGCTTCTCGGCCGTCAGATCCTCGTAGTAATCCTTGCCGATCTGGGCCATCGGCGCATTGGTGCAGGCGCCCAGGCATTCGACCTCTTCCCAGCTGAACTTGCCATCCGCCGACAGCGTGATGCGGCCTTGGGCGCGATCAGTTCCTTGCAGACCGCGATCAGATCCTCCGCGCCGCAGATCATGCAGGAGGTGGTGCCGCAGATCTGGACATGGGCGACCGACCCAACCGGCTGCAGCTGGAACATGAAGTAGAACGTCGCCACTTCCAGCGCGCGGATATAGGCCATGCCCAGCATGTCGGCGACATGCTCGATCGCCGGGCGGGACAGCCAGCCCTCCTGCTCCTGCGCGCGCCACAGAAGCGGGATGATCGCGCTGGCCTGACGGCCCTCGGGATACTTGGTGATCTGCCCCTTGCGCCCAGGCCAGATTGGCGGGCGTGAAGGCGAAGCTGGCAGGCTGGTCGTGGTGAGAGGCGGCGCAGCATCAGCGGTCGATCTCCCCGAACACCACGTCCATCGTGCCGATGATCGCGCGACACGTCGGCCAGCTGGTGGCCCTTGCAGATGTAGTCCATCGCCTGCAGGTGCAGGAAGCCCGGCGCGCGGATCTTGGCGCGGTAGGGCTTGTTGGTGCCGTCGGCCACCAGATAGACGCCGAACTCGCCCTTCGGCGCCTCGACCGCGGCATAAACCTCGCCCGCGGGGACGTGGAAGCCTTCGGTGTAAAGCTTGAAGTGATGGATCAGCGCCTCCATCGAGGTCTTCATCTCGCGCCGCGCTTCGGCGGCGTGATCTTGCCGCGCGCCAGCACGTCGCCCTTTTCGACCCGCAGCTTGGCGATGGCCTGCCGGATGATCTGAGGTCGACTCGCGCATCTCCTGCCATCCGGCACAGGTAGCGGTCATAGCAGTCGCCGTTCTTGCCGACCGGGATCTTGAAGTCGAACTCGTCATAGCATTCATAGGGCTGCGCGCGGCGCAGGTCCCAGGCAAGGCCCGAGCCGCGCACCATCACGCCGGAAAAGCCCCAGTCCTGGATGTCCTCCTCGGTGACGATGCCGATATCGGCATTGCGCTGCTTGAAGATGCGGTTCTCGGTCAGCAGCCCGTCGATGTCGTCCAGCACGCGCGGGGAATTGCTCGGCCCAGGCGTCGATATCGTCGATCAGCTGCGGGCGTCAGGTCCTGATGCACGCCGCCGGGCCGGAAATAGGCCGCGTGCAGACGCGCGCCGCAGGCGCGTTCGTAGAACACCATCAGCTTTTCGCGTTCCTCGAAGCCCCAGAGCGGCGGGCGTCAGCGCGCCCACGTCCATCGCCTGCGTGGTGACGTTCAGCAGGTGGTTCAGCATGCGCCCGATCTCGGAATAACAGCACCCGGATCAGGACTGGCGCGGCGCGGCACCGACGTGCCGGTCAGCTTCTCGATCGCCAGACACCAGGCATGTTCCTGGTTCATCGGCGCCACATAATCCAGCCGGTCGAAATAGGGCAGGTTCTGCAGGTAGGTCCGGCTTTCCATCAGCTTCTCGGTGCCGCGGTGCAGCAGGCCGATATGCGGATCGCAGCGTTCGACGATCTCGCCGTCCAGCTCCAGCACCAGCCGCAGCACGCCATGCGCCGCAGGGTGTTGCGGGCCGAAGTTGATGTTGAAGTTGCGGATGTGCTGCTCGCCCGTCAGGGCGTCGTCGAAAGCTGCCGTCCATCATGCCAGAGCCTCGCTCATGTTCTTGCGCCAGCTTTCCGGCAAGTCCGGGAACAGCCTCGCGACAAAGTCGTATTGCGGGCGCAGCGCCGTCTGCGCGCGCTGCTTCAACGGCGCCGGTCAGACACAAGGGGCACGCCCTCGTGGACGTTCCGATCAAAATTGCCGGGCACCTCGCGGATGCCCAGGAAGCGATGCAGCAGCGCGAGCCACCCGCGCGCTGAGCAAGATCTTCGGTCAACTGGATCAAGAGGCGCGATCGCGGGCACGACCGCCCGAAGCCGCCCGATTGCACCGCGCATAATCGCTCGCGGTCCTTGTCGCCTGCGTCGATCCTGTCGATCAGGCGCGACATGATGCGGTGCGCCGCGCGCTGCATGTCGGCCGCACCCTTGGCGACACGCCGCCGCGCCAGCATCCTTGCCTGCGACCACAGCCGCGACACGGGGTCGCGCAGCAGGTAGAGAAAGCGCGCGTCCCCCGGCAGTGCCGCCATCTGGGCAAGGCGCGCCTCGGGCAGCAGCGCGTAGGCGGGCGTGATGTCGGCGACCAGCGGGCGCCCGTCGTTGCCGTGCCGAAGGTATGCGGAATAGGCGTCGAGATCCGCGCCGTTCCGCGCGATCACGCCGCAGCCACTCCTCGGCATCACGCAGCTCGACGTGCCGCCGCGCGGCCGGCGTGCTTCGGCCCGCAGCGCCGCGATCCGCATCGGTCAGCATGCGTCGCTGCGCGCGCTTCGCTGTGCGCGGTTCGAGCATGTCGAAGTAGTGCAGCTCCTTGATCGATCGCAACCGGCAGTCCGGATGCTGCCGACAGGTGCCGGAACAGCCAGGCCGTCCCGGCTTTCGTCGGCACCCACGCAGAACAGCAAGGTCGGTCGATCGGCCAACGGGTTCAGCCCTTCTTCTCGTCGCCGGGAAGGATGTAGTTCGCACCCTCCCACGGGCTCATGAAATCGAACTGGCGGTATTCCTGCACCAGCTTGACCGGCTCATAGACCACGCGCTTGCTGCGCCTCGTCATAGCGCACCTCGGTATAGCCGGTGGTCGGGAAATCCTTGCGCAGCGGATGGCCGCGAAAGCCGTAGTCGGTCAGGATGCGCCGCAGGTCCGGGTGGCCCGAGAACAGGATGCCGAACATGTCGAACACCTCGCGCTCGAACCAGTTGGCGACTGGGATGGACCGACGACGATCGAGGGCACCATCTCGTCCTCGTCGCACGGCGACCTTCAGCCGGATGCGCTGGTTCTGGTACATCGACAGGAAGTGATAGACCACGTCGAACCGCGCCGCCCGGTCGGGGTGGTCGACCGCGGTGATGTCGACCAGCGTCGAGAACCGGCAGGCCTGGTCGGTCCGCAGGAATTCGACCAGCCCGACCAGATCGTCCAGCGGCACATCGATGCCGAGCGTCAGCTCGACCGATGCGACGCAATCGCCTCGGCCGCACGCAGCATCGGGGCGGCGAGTTCCTCGAGCGCCTCGATCGACTGCGCGGCGCAGGACTTCGCCGGGCTTCGACATCGGCCATGGCAGCGTCCTCAGCGCGTGATGGTGCCGGTGCGGCGGATTTTCCGCTGCAACTGCAGGATGCCGTAGAGCAGCGCCTCGGCCGTGGGCGGGCAGCCGGGGACATAGATGTCGACCGGCACGATCCGGTCGCAGCCGCGCACCACGGAATAGCTGTAGTGGTAGTAGCCGCCGCCATTGGCGCAGGAGCCCATGCTGATCACATAGCGCGGCTCGGGCATCTGGTCGTAGACCTTGCGCAGCGCCGGGGCCATCTTGTTGGTCAGCGTGCCCGCCACGATCATCAGGTCCGACTGGCGCGGGCTGGCGCGCGGCGCGGTGCCGAAGCGTTCCAGCGTCATAGCGCGGCATCGAGGTGTGCATCATCTCGACCGCGCAGCAGGCCAGACCGAAGGTCATCCAGTGCAGCGACCCGGTGCGCGCCCAGTTGATGATGTCCTCGGTCGAGGTCAGCAGAAAGCCCTTGTCCTGCAGCTCGCGGTTCAGGGCCTGCGTCGGCGACCTCCGGCGTCGCCGCCGGCCGTAGTTGGCGCCAGCGCATCACTCCCATTCCAGCGCCCCCTTCTTCCATTCATAGGCGAAGCCGATGGTCAGCACCGCCAGGAACACCATCATCGACCAGAAGCCGACCATGCGACATGTCGCCGAAGGCCACCGCCCAGGGAAACAGGAAGGCCACCTCCAGGTCGAAGATGATGAACAGGATCGACACGAGGTAGAAGCGCACGTCGAACTTCATCCGCGCATCGTCGAAGGCGTTGAAGCCGCATTCATAGGCCGACACCTTTTCGGGGTCGGGATTGCGCACGGCAATCACGGCTGCCGCGAGGATCAGGACAAGCCCCAGACCGACGGCCATCGCCAGAAGGATCAGAATGGGAAGATACTCTCGGAGAAGTATCGTCCACGAGGGGCTCCTTCGGCTGGCGACAGGCGTGGCGGGCGACCTCTGGACGGGCCGCTCTGTCTTCGTCGACCCGTTTACTCCGCCCCCCCGGCGGGGTCAACCGAAGGTGGCCGTCCAAAGCCCGGATTCGGCTGGCATACCAGCATTGCACAGGTGATGGCCCCGGGGGCGCGACAGGCTGCCGCAGAAGCAGGCGTCAGCGGCTTTCGCGGATGTTCGTCACTTCGCGTTCAAGGAAGTAGCTGATCGCAGACCGGATCGCGACCAGCAGGCCGAGAAACACCAGATCCGACAGCTTCAGGCTTAGCGCCGTCTCGATGATGTCCGACACGATGAACAGTTCCAGGCCCGCCAGGATATACCGCCCCAGCGCCATCCGCGCCCCGTCGATCCCGGCGAGCCGGTCCGCCCCTGCCGTCTCGGCGCGCAGGAAACCGGCGGCGAAGCGCAGCACCCCAAGCAGCATCACCGAGATTGCGAACAGGTCTATCCCCGCCTCGACCCAGGCGAGCGCGTCCACCAGAGCAGGAAAGCGGGCGTGGAGCAGGCTTTCCTTGCTACCGCCAAGAAAGGACAGGTCGACCGGCTCCACCTCAGTCCGCCAAGGGCACGACGGCCGGGTCCACGGCCCCGCCCTGGAACACCGCAGACACCTCGGCCCGCAGGATGCGGGCGATCATGCGCCGCATCCTCGGGGGTGAAGGTCAGCGGCAGGCGCATGTCGATCAGCCCGGCCAGCACGCGGTCGGTCTGCGGCAGCGGCTCGGGCGTCGGCATAGCGCCAGTGGTCGTAGCGCGAGGTGAAGGCCACCGGGTCGGCCGCGCCGAACCACTTCAGCTCGACCCCGCGCGCCGCAGCGCGCGCGACCAGCGCCTGCGACGCGCGCCGCGGCCCAGTCCGGCAGCAGGAACTGGAACGACGAGCCGACGAATCGCTCGTCCTCGGGCCGCGGGATCAGCCGCAGCCCCGGCGTGTCCGGCAAGCCCGGCCTCCAGCCTGCGATACAGAACCTCCCAGCGCGCCCGCCGGTCGTCCAGCATCGCGATCTGCGGCCGCAGGATCGCCGCGCGCAGGTTGTCCATCCGGCCCGAGATGTTGGGCGTCATCGAGCCGCAGCCGCTCGAACACCTCGGGCGGCGGCGCGGCGCGGTGGCGGGCGTAAAGCATGTAGCTGCCCGACAGCAGGATCGCCCGCGCCATCAGCTTCGGCATCGTCCGAGATCAGAAACCCGCCCTCGCCCGAGTTCATGTGCTTGTAGGTCTGCGTCGAATAGCAGCCGATCAGCCCATGCCGCCCCGAAGGCACGCCCCGCCACGTCGCCCCCATCGTATGGGCGCAATCCTCGATCACCGTCACGCCCGCCGGTCGCAGAGCGCCATCAGCGCGTCCATGTCGCAGACATGCCCGCGCATGTGGCTGACAGCAGCAGCACCCGCGCGCCCGCTTGCGCGCTGCCTTGCGCCGCCAGATCGTCAAGATCGATGGTCAGGTCCTCCGTCACCTCGACAAAGACCGGCCGCGCCCCCACCGCTGCAATCGCCCCCGGCACCGGGGCCAGCGTGAAGGCGTTCGACAGCACCGGGTCGCCCGTGCCCACGCCCACCGCCCGCAGCGCAGTCGCCATCGCATACCCGCCCGAGGCGACGGCAAGGCAATAGCGCGCCCCGGTGAAGGCGGCGAATTCCTCTTCCAGCAGCGCGGTTTCCGCCACCTCGCCCGGAGCGGTGTTGTAGCGGTGCAGCCGGCCGTGGCGCAGCACCGCCAGCGCCGCCGCGATCCCCGCCTCGGGGATCGGCTCCTGCTGGGTGAAACTGCCGGTGAACCGCTCCATCATTCAGCCCCCATCGCCCGGTCCAGCGGCCGCCGCACCGTGACGAGGAACAGGCCAAGCGCAACCGACATGAAGCCCGCCGCCACGAAGAAGGCCACATCCGGCGACTGCCACGATCGCACCTCGGCGCATGAAATGCCCGAAGACCTGCGAGAAGAACACCGTGCCGGACAGCATGGCGATGTTCATCACGGACGAGATCCCGCCCTGCAACTCGCCCTGCGCATCATCCGGCACCGCCTTGGACATGCATCGCCGTCAGCATCGGATGCACGAACCCTTCCGGCCCGTGCACCATCAGCAGCACGATCACGCCCGCCAGCGTACCCGACAAGACCATAGCCCAACGCCGCCATGACCGCCACGCAACAGGCCGATACAGCGCCACGCGGTATTCCCCGAACCGCGCCACCGCCGGCCCGGTCAGCACCGCCCTGGAAGATCGCCGCGATGATGCCGAAGGCCGCCAGCGTCAGGCCGACCATCGACTCGGTCCAGCCGAACTTGGCCATGCCCCAGAACGCCCAGATCGCCGGATAGACCGACGATGGAAAAGAAGAACAGCGCCCAGCACCACGCACAGCGGCAGCACGCCGGGATAGCGGCGGAACACCCGGAAGCGTGCCGAACGGATTGGCGCGGCGCCACTCGAACGGGCGGCGCTTCTCGGGCGGCAGCGTTTCGGGCAGCACGAACCAGCCGTAGACGAAGTTCAGCCGCCGAAATCCCCGCCGCGACAAAGAACGGCACGCGCGGCCCGAACTCGCCCAGCAGCCCGCCGATCGCCGGCCCGATCACGAAGCCCACCCCAAAGGCCGCCCCCATCATGCCGAAGGCCTTCGCCCGGTCCTCGGGCGCGGTCACATCGGCGATATAGGCATTGGCGATGACGCAGGACGATCCGCAGAGCCCCGCGATGACCCGGCCCACGAACAGCCAGAAGAGCGACGGCGCCAAGGCCGAGAACAGGTAGTCCACGCCCAGCCCGAAGATCGCCAGCAGCAGCAGCGGCCGGCGCCCGAACCGGTCGGCTCAGGTTGCCCATCAGCGGGCTGAAGGCGAACTGCGCGAGGGAAAAGGCGAAGAACATCCAGCCGCCGATGACGGCGGCGTCGGCGAGGCCGACCTCGCCCACCTCCTCGATCAGCCCCGGCAGCACCGGCATGATCAGGCCGAAGCCGACCATGTCCAGAAGCACGGTGATCAGCACGAAGGTCACCGCGTGGCGGGACGGCGTCTGCATCGCGGGACTCTGGGGCGGGGGCAAGACGCGGACGCTAGGGCGCGGTCTCGCGCCTGTCAAATGGCCTGTCGCGCCGTGTCCGGCAGCATACGCGCCGCCAGACCGGGAAGCTCGTCGAAATGGTCCAGCAGCGCCTCGGGCTCCAGCCGCTCGACGGCGCGCCCCTCCGGCCCGAAGGTCACCAGAGCGACCGGCACGCCCGCTGCGCGGCCTGTCTGCCGGTCGGTCTCGGTATCGCCCACCAGCAGCGACCGCGCCGCCGCGCCGCCCACGCGCGCCAGCGCCTCGTGCAGCGGCGGCGGGATCGGGCTTGCGCACCGGCAAGGTATCGGCCCCGACCAGCGCGCCGAACAGGCTCGCGCACGCCCAGGCGCCGCATCAGCGTCTTCGGCCAGCCCCTCGGGCTTGTTGGTGCAGATCGCGGTGGCAAAGCCCGTCGGCCGCAGCGCCTCGACCGCCTCCATCGCGCCGGGGTAAAGCCGCGTGTGGACGGCGATCGCCCCGGCATAGGCGTGCAGCAGCACGGGGTATTGCCGATCCACCTCCGCCTCGTCGACACGCCCCAGCCGCTGCAACCCCAGCCGCAGCATCGCCCGCCCGCCGTGAAACGCCGTCAGCGCATCGCCGGCGTCCAGCAGATCGCCCTGCCCCATGCTCGCGAAAGCAGGCATTGGCCGCCGCGAGCAGATCGGCGCTGGTATCGGCCAGCGTGCCGTCCAGATCGAAAACAACCGTGCGCACGAGGCCCCCTGAAATCTGGCGAAAGGTTAGGTGAACGAAGCAGCCTTGCGGCCCCGCCCGCCCCGGTTAAAACGGGGGCCACCAGAAGGAAAGGGGTTCGCATGCCGGTCTCGCTCATCGTCCTGGCCGCCGGACAGGGCACGCGGATGAATTCCGACCTGCCGAAGGTGCTGCATCCGCTCGGCGGCGGCCCCGCTTCTGCACCACGCGCTGCGCGCGGGCCAGGCGCTGGACCCCGACCCGCATCGTCGTGGTCGCCGGCCACGGCGCCGAGGCCGTCGACCAAGCGCCGCCCGCGCCTTTGACCGCAGGCGCCGAGGTCGTGCGTGCAAGACCGAACAGCTTGGCACCGCCCATGCCGTCGCCCAGGCCGCGCCCGCTGCTGGCGCGATGCGACGGGCGATGCCATCGTGCTCTACGGCGACACCCCCTTCATCCGCGCCGAGACGCTGCGAGGCGATGCTGGACGCCCGCGCAGCGCCATGCCGTCGTCGTGCTGGGCTTCCAGGCCGCCGACCCGGGCCGCTATGGCCGCCTGGTCGACGCAGGGCGACGAGCTGCATGCGATCGTCGAGTTCAAGGATGCCACCGACCGAGGAACGCGCCATAACCCTCTGCAATTCCGGCGTGATCTGCGCCGACGCGCAGCTTCTGTTCGATCTGGTGGCGGAGGTCGGCAACCACAACGCCGCCGGCGAATACTACCTGACCGACATCGTCGAACTCGCCCGCGCCGCGCGGCCTGTCCGCCGGCGTCGTCATCTGCGACGAGGCCGAGACGCTGGGCGTCAACACCCGCGCGCAACTCGCCGCAGGCCGAAGCCGCCTTCCAGGCCCGCGCCCGCGCCGAGGCGCTGGAGAACGGCGTCACCCTGACCGCCCCCGACACCGTGTTCTTCGCGCTCGACACCCATATCGGCCGCGACGCGATCATCGGCCCGAACGTGGTCTTCGGCCCCGGCGTCACCGTCGAATCCGGGGCGACGATCCAGGCGCTTCTGCCATCTGGAAGGCTGCCACATCAGCCGCGGGGCCACCGTCGGCCCCTTCGCCCGCCTGCGCCCCGGCGCGGAACTGGCCGAGGATGTGCATGTCGGCAACTTCGTCGAGATCAAGAACGCCATCCTGGACGAAGGCGTCAAGGTCGGCCACCTGACCTATCTCGGCGACGCCCATGTCGGCGAGCACACCAACATCGGCGCGGGCACCGTGACCTGCAACTACGACGGCGTGATGAAGCACCGCACCGAGATCGGCGAGCGCGCCTTCATCGGCTCGGACACCATGCTGGTGGCCCCGGTCACGCGTGGGCGACGGCGCGATGACGGCGTCCGGTTCCGTCATCACCGAGAGACGTGCCGCGCCGAGGCGCTGGCCGTTGGCGCGGGCGCGGCAGGTCAACAAGCCGGGCCTCGCGACGAAGCTGATGGACAGGTTGCGGGCCATCAAGGCCGCGAAAGGGAAAGAACTGAATGTGTGGCATTGTTGGTGTTCTGGGCAACCACGAAGTTGCCCCCCTTCTGGTCGAGGCGCTGAAGCGGCTGGAATACCGCGGCTATGACAGCGCGGGCATCGCCACGGTGAACGACGGGCGGCTGGACCGCCGCCGCGCCGTCGGCAAGCTGGTCAACCTGTCGGACCTGCTGGTGCATGACCCGCTCGCGGGCAAGGCCGGCATCGGCCACACCCGCTGGGCCACCCATGGCGCGGCGACCGTCACCAACGCCCACCCGCACCGCGCCGGGCCGGTCGCCGTCGTCCACAACGGCATCATCGAGAACTTCCGCGAGCTGCGCGCCGAACTGGCCGCCGCCGGCTACGACCTAGGAATCCGAGACCGACACCGAAACCGTCGCCCTGCTGGCCCAGCGCACATGGACCGCGGCCTGTCGCCGGTCGAGGCCGCGCGCGAGACCCTCGCGCGCCTGCACGGCGCCTTTGCGCTCTGCTTCCTGTTCGACGGCGAGGATGACCTGATGATCGCCGCCCGCAAGGGCTCGCCGCTGGCCATCGGCCATGGCGACGGCGAGATGTTCGTGGGCTCCGACGCCATCGCGCTGGCGCCGATGACCGACCGCATCACCTATCTCGAGGAAGGCGACTGGGCCGTCGTCACCCGCGCAGGGCGCCAGATCTTCGACGCCGCCGGACCGGCGCGCCAACCGGGCCGAGACCCGCATCCAGATCGACGCGACCCGCATCGAAAAGGCCGGCTACAAGCATTTCATGGCCAAGGAAATCGCCGAGCAGCCGGTGGTGCTGGCCGATGCGCTGAAGCACTACCCTGCGGCCGAGGGCACGACGCTGAACCTGCCGCAGGCGTCGATTTCACCGGCGTCGACCGCGCTGACGCTGGTCGCCTGCGGCACCGCCTCCTACGCCTGCCACGTCGCGAAATACTGGTTCGAACAGACTCGCCGGCCTGCCGGTCGAGATCGATATCGCCTCCGAGTTCCGCTACCGCGAGCCGCCGCTGTCGCCCGCCTCCTGGGCGCTGTTCGTCAGCCAGTCGGGCGAGACGGCCGACACGCTGGCCGCCCTGCGCTATGCGCGCGACAAGGTGGCGCAAGGTCGTCGCGGTGGTGAACGTGCCGACCTCGTCCATCGCGCGCGAAAGCGATCTTGCGCTGCCGATCCTGGCCGGGGTCGAGGTCGGCGTCGCCTCGACCAAGGCCTTCACCTGCCAGTTGACCGGTGCTGGCGCTGCTGGCGCTGAAGGCGGCGCAGGACCGCGGCCGGCTCGACGCCGCGAGGCTGTCGCGCCGGCATCTCGCCGACCTTGCGCCGCTGCCCGGCCTGATGAACCACGCGCTCGGCCTGTCCGCCCGACATCGCGCAGATCGCCGAGGAACTGGCCGAGGCGCAGGACATCCTGTTCCTCGGGCGCGGCGCGATGTTCCCGCTGGCGCTGGAAGGCGCGCTGAAGCTGAAGGAAATCAGCTACATCCACGCCGAAGGTTATGCGTCGGGCGAACTGAAGCACGGCCCCATCGCGCTGATCGACGCCGCGCGTGCCGGTGATCGTCCTGGCCCCGCGCGACGCGCTCTTCGACAAGACCGTGTCGAACATGCAGGAGGTGATGGCGCGCCATGGCAAGGTGCTGCTGATCTCCGACGCCGCGCGGGGTCGCCGAGGCCGGGCACGGGCGCCTGGCGCACCCTGACCCTGCCCGAGGTCGACCCGACCTTCGGCCCCGATCCTCTACGCCATCCCGGCGCAACTGCTGGCCTATCACACCGCCATCGCCAAGGGCACCGATGTGGACCAGCCGCGCAACCTCGCGAAATCGGTGACGGTCGAATGATCGCCGCGGCACTGGCGCAGCTGGAGGCCCTGGCCGACCCGGCCAAGGCGGCCGAGGCTGGCGGCCTATCACAAGGCCGCGCGCCGCTATCTGGGCGTCCCGGTGCCGCAGATCGAGGCGCTGGTGGCGGACTGGCGGGCCGAGCTGCGACACTGGAGGACCGGATCGCGCTGGCGGCCGGGCTGTGGGACAGCGACATCCACGAGGCGCGCGTCGCGGCGGCCAAGCTGCTGACCCAGGCCCGCATCCGGCCCGACGACGCGGTCTGGGACCTGCATCGCGAAGCTGGGTGCCGCAGTTCGACGCCTGGGCGATCGCCGATCATGCCGCCAGCGCGGTCGCGCGGCGTCTGGTCGCGGACCCTTCCCGGCTGGACGAGGTCGAAGGCTGGACCACTTCACCCCAACATGTGGACACGCCGCGCGGCGCTGGTCGATCGACCCTGCCCTGGACCAAGCATGAACCATCCCAAACCCGACGACATCGCGGCCGCGACCGGGTGCTGGGCTGGGCGGCGGCCTATGGCCGGGGACCGCGACTGGTTCATCCAGAAGGCCATCGCCTGGTGGGTGCGGGAGTTGTCCAAGCATGACCCCGACCGGGCCCGCGCCTTCCTCGCCGCGCATGGCATGACGCTGCGCGGTTTCGCCCGGACCGAGGCGGGGCGGCTTCTGGCGCAGGGCCCGGCGGGAACCGAGGGCCTGCCTCCCGCACCGCAATAGCGCCCCCGAGAGGGTTGCGACCATAGAACGGCTTGCCCCTGCCCCCCGCGATGCCTAGGTTTCAGACATGAACGCCCCGCTGATCGACCCCTTCGCCCGCGCGATCACCTATCTGCGCGTCTCGGTCACCGACCGCTGCGATTTCCGCTGCGTCTACTGCATGTCCGAGAACATGACCTTCCTGCCCAAGGCCGATCTGCTGACGCTGGAGGAACTCGACCGGCTGTGTTCGACCTTCGTCGGCCTCGGCGTGCAGAAGCTGCGCATCACCGGGGGCGAGCCGCTGGTGCGCAAGGGCATCCTGACCTTCTTCGAGGCGATGTCGCGCCATCTGGACAGCGGCGCGCTGAAGGAACTGACGCTGACCACCAACGGCTCGCAACTGCGCAAGTATGCCGCCGATCTGGCGGCCTGCGGGGTGCGGCGGATCAATGTCTCGCTCGACACGCTGGATGACGCGAAATTCGCCGAAGATCACCCGCTGGGGCCGCCTGCCCCAGGTGCTCGACGGCATCGAGGCCGCGCGCGAGGCGGGTCTGCACGTCAAGATCAACGCCGTCGCGCTGAAGGGCGTGAACGAGGACGAGCTCTTCACGCCTGACCGAATGGTGCGCGCGCGAAGGCCATGACCTGACCTTCATCGAGGTCATGCCGATGGGCGACCTGGGCAACGAGGACCGGCTCGACCAGTACTGGTCGCTGAACGACCTGCGCGCCGCAGCTTGCCACGCGCTACACCCTGACCGACCTGGCCGAGCGCACGCGGCGGCCCCGCGCGCTATGTCCGGCTGGAGGAGACGGGCCAGAAGATCGGCTTCATCACGCCGCTCACCCACAACTTCTGCGAAAGCTGCAACCGCGTCCGGCTGACCTGCACCGGCGAGCTTTACATGTGCCTCGGCCAGGAAGACATGGCCGACCTGCGCGCGCCCCTGCGCGCCAGCGCCGAGGACGGGCCGGTGGAACGAGGCGATCCGCGCCGCCATCGCGCGCAAGCCGAAGGGCCACGATTTCGACTATTCCCGCCAGACCGTCGCGGGCCAGGTCACCCGCCACATGAGCCATACCGGCGGCTGATCGCCTTGCCCTGCCACCGTCATTGACAGGGTCCGGCCTGCGCATCACGCTGTCGCGCAGGCTTTCAACAGGAGCGGTCCCGATGGTCCTTCGCATGCTGGCTGTCATCGCCGTGATGGCCCCCGCTGCGGCCCATGCCGCCGCCATCGACAGCATCCGCGCCTGCGCGGCCGAGGTTCAGCGCAGCACGGGGCGCGCCGTGAACGAATTCGATGCGCAATTCCAGCAGCGCTTTCTTCAGACGAACCTCGTGCGCTGGCCGGGAATCGTCTGTGAGGTCCGGGGCACGCAGATCTGGAGCCTGACCATCGACGGGGTGGCCGAAGTCGTCAGCGGATGGCCGTCGGTCGACGCCAAACTGGCCTATGACCAGCTCGATGCCGCCACGGCCGAGGCGATCCGCACGCTGGAGACGCGCAAGCAACTGCTGTCGCAGCGGCTGCGCGAAGCGGAAGCGGCGCTGCGCACGCCGGGCGCGGACATTGTGGGCGTCGAGGGCTATGTCAGGGACGGCATCGGGCAGGCCATCGGGCAATGAGACGGGGTGCCGTCGGTCTCGCGTCCGGTCGCCGAGACCCGAAATGCCACGATTTTTCTGCGCCCTGCCCTAAAGGGAAAGAAAATGCGCCAGGGACCGTGGCGGCTGGTCGCACCGGCCCTGTCAAAAGCCAAGCGAACCCTATCTGACGCGCAACGATAAAAGGTGAGCCATGGATACCCTGCTTCTGTCGCGCATTCAGTTCGGTGCGAACATCTCGTTCCACATCCTCTTCCCGACCATCACCATCGCACTCGGCTGGGTGCTGCTGTTCTTCAAGCTGCGCTTCAACGCCACCGGCGAGGCGCGCTGGATGGATGCCTACATGTTCTGGGTGAAGGTGTTCGCCCTGTCCTTCGCACTCGGCGTGGTGTCGGGCATCACCATGAGCTTCCAGTTCGGCACCAACTGGCCGGGCTTCATGGAGACGGTGGGCAACGTCGCGGGGCCGCTGCTGGCCTATGAGGTGCTGACGGCCTTCTTCCTGGAAGCCGCGTTCCTGGGGATCATGCTGTTCGGGGCGACGCGCGTTCCGGGCTGGCTGCATACGCTTGCCACGTTCCTCGTGGCGTTCGGCACCACGCTCAGCGCGTTCTGGATCATCGTGCTGAA
The DNA here is from genome assembly GCA_963736565.1 of uncultured Alphaproteobacteria bacterium. Lineage (GTDB taxonomy): Bacteria > Pseudomonadota > Alphaproteobacteria > Rhodobacterales > Rhodobacteraceae > Aliitabrizicola. The sequence continues at coordinate 83,533 of CAVTOW010000003.1, read as the reverse complement.
CAGCTGGATGCAGACGCCCGGTCGGCTATGAATTGCGCGACGGCGTGGTCTTTGCGACCGACTGGTGGGCGATCGTCTTCAACCCCTCGATGCCCTACCGCCTGACGCACATGCTGCTGGCCTCGGGGCTGACGGTGGCGTTCCTGATCGCGGGTATCTCGGCCTTCCGCCGTCTTGTCGGCGACCGCAGCCCCGGCAACGCGACGACTCTGCGCTTCGGCATCGTGCTGGGCGCGATCCTGATCCCCGTGCAGATCTTTGTGGGCGACCATCACGGGCTGAACACGCTGGAATACCAGCCGCAGAAAGTGGCCGCGATGGAGGGCAACTGGGAGACGGGTCCGGCCAAGCCGCTGCTGCTCTTTGCGGTGCCCGACGAGGCGGCGCGGACGAACCACTACGAGATCGGCATCCCGCATGGCGCCTCGCTCATCCTGACGCATGAATGGGATGGCATCGTGCCGGGGCTGAACGATTTCGTGGCCGAGGACGGGACAGTCCTGCACCCGCCGGTGGCGCCGGTGTTCTTCAGCTTCCGCATCATGGTGGGCATGGGGATGCTGATGCTGCTGACAAGCTGGGCCGGTGTCGTGATGATGCGGCGCAGGCGTGCCGGGGTCGACGGTCTGCCGCAGGTCTATCTCTACGGGCTGGTGGCGATGGCGTTCAGCGGCTGGGTCGCGACGCTGGCAGGCTGGTACACGACCGAAATCGGTCGACAGCCCTGGCTGGTGACGGGGGTGCTGACCACGAAGCAGGCGGTGGCCGACGTGCCCGCGCCGATGGTGCTGGGGACGCTGGTGATGTACCTGGCGGTCTATGCGGCGCTGATCGTGGCCTATGTGGGCGTGATCTTCTACCTTGCCCGCAAATACGCCAAGGGCGAGCCTGTGGGCATGGTCCCGCCCTCATCCGCGGCTCAGGTCGCCGTGGCAGCGGAGTAGGCGCGATGTTCGACGACCCCGCTGTCTGGCTGCCCTTCACCTTCGCCGCGCTGATGGGCCTGTCGATCCTGATCTACGTGGTGCTCGACGGGTTCGACCTGGGCGTGGGGGTGCTCTTTCCCTTCGCCACGGACCGCGAAAAGGACATCATGGTCGCCTCGATCGGCCCGTTCTGGGATGCGAACGAGACGTGGCTGGTGCTGGCCATCGGCCTGCTGCTGGTGGCGTTTCCGGTGGCCCATGGCACCATCCTGACGGCGCTGTACCTGCCGGTGGCGATCATGCTGGTTGGCCTGATCCTGCGCGGCGTGGCGTTCGAGTTCCGCGCAAAGGCCCCCTCGCACCGCAAGGTGCGCTGGAACTGGCTGTTCTTCGCAGGCAGCCTGATGGCGTCGCTGGCGCAGGGGTTCATGCTGGGGATCTATGTGCTGGGGCTGAGCCACAGCTGGGCGGCGCTGGCCTTTGGCGTGGTGACGGCGGTGTTCCTGACGGTGGGCTACAGCTTCATCGGCGCGGCCTGGCTGATCCTGAAGACCGAGGGGCTGTTGCAGATGAAGGCGATCGACTGGGCCAAGGGTGGGATATGGGGCCTGATCCTGGGGCTTGCAGCCGTCTCGGCCGCCTCGCCACTCGTCAGCCAACGGATCTGGGACAAGTGGTTCACCTTCCCCGACATCCTGCTGCTGTCGCCCCTGCCGCTGATCTCGGTGGCACTGGTGGGCCTGCTGTGGTGGATGCTGCGCCACCTTCCGGCAGAGCGCGACCGCTGGAACTGGGTGCCGTTCGCGGCATCGACCGCCCTCTTCGTGCTGGCCTTCCTCGGCCTCGCCTACTCGTTCTACCCCTATGTCGTGCCCGAGCAGATCACGATCTACGAGGCGGCAAGCGCCCCGAAAGCCTGACGATCATCCTTGTCGGCACGGCGGTCGTGCTGCCCATGATCCTGGGCTACACGGTGCTGAGCTACTTCGTGTTTCGCGGTAAGGCGAGCCTTCTCAGCTACAACCTGATCGAGGAGAACCCCTCGCCTGAACAGATCAAGCCCTGAGTCAGGCCGCAGGCATCCGCGCCTCGGCCATCCCCGCATACCAGCTTGACCCGAAGGGGATCGCCTGATCGTCGAAGTTGTAGGCGGGGTGGTGAACCATCGCCGTGTCGCCGTTGCCCAGGAAGATGTAGGCGCCGGGGCGTTCGTTCAGCATGAAGCTGAAATCCTCGGCCCCCATCAGGGGCGGCGTATCGGTGTCGACATGGCCCGAGACGCTGGCTGCGACCTCGGCCGCGAAGGCGGTGTTCTCGGGCGCATTGACGGTGACGGGGTAGCCGCGCTGGTAGTGCGACATCGCGCCTCGGCCCCAAGCGCCAGAGCGGTGCCGGTCGACGATCTGCTGGATGCGCGTCTCGACGAAGTCCTGCACGGCGTGATCCATCGTGCGGACCGTGCCCTTCATCTTGACGACCTGCGGGATGACGTTGTGCGCGGTCGAGTCGGTCGCGACCGTGCAGACCGAGACGACGACCTGCTTCAGCGGATCGACATTGCGGCTGGCGATGGTCTGCAGCGCCACGACGATATGGGCCGCGACGACGGTGGTGTCGATGCAGTCATGCGGCTTGGCCGCATGGCCGCCCTTGCCGGTGACGGTGATCTCGAACTGGTCGGCGGCGGCCATCATCGCGCCTTCGCGGATGGCGAAATGACCGACGGGAATGCCGGGCATGTTGTGCATCCCGTAGACCTCGTGGATGCCGAACCGCTCGATCAGCCCGTCCTGCACCATCTCGCGCCCGCCGCCGCCGCCTTCTTCGGCAGGCTGGAAGATGCACGATGGCGGTGCCGTCGAAATTGCGCGTCTCGGCCAGATACTTCGCCGCCCCCAGCAGCATCGCGGTATGGCCGTCATGGCCGCAGGCATGCATCTTGCCCGGCGTCTTCGAGGCATAGGGCACGCCGGTCTGTCTCGTGGATCGGCAGCGCGTCCATGTCGGCGCGCAGGCCGATGACCCGGCCCGACGTGTCGGACTTGCCCTTGATCACACCCACCACGCCGGTGCGCCCGATGCCCGTCGACCACCTCGTCGCAGCCGAAATCGCGCAGCAGGTCGGCCACCTTCGCGGCGGTGCGGTGGACGTCGAATTGCAGCTCGGGATGCTCGTGGAAGTCGCGCCGCCATGCGGTGATCTCGGGCAGAAGTTCGGCAAAGCGGTTCTTGACGGGCATCATGGCCTCCGGGCGGATGTGATGGTCGATCGTGGGCCCAAATGCGGGGCGGTGCAAGGTGGAGGGCGGCAGATGATTGCCAGACGAGGGTCGTCTTCTATGCGGCCCCGTCCAGCGTCGCCACGGCACCGTAGACTTCCGGCCGCCGGTCGCGGAACACGCCCCAGGTGCGGCGCAGCGCGGCGATGGCGTCAAGGTCGAAGCTTGCGACCAGCACTTCTTCGTGGTCCCGCGACGCCGTGGCGACCATCTGACCCGTCTGGTCGGCGATGAAGGAGGACCCGTAGAAGGTAACGGCAACGCCTTCAGGCGCCGTCTCGGTCCCGATCCGGTTCGAGGCGATGACCGGCAGGATGTTCGCCGCCGCATGGCCGCGCATCACCGTCTGCCAATGCGCCGCCGAGTCGTAGCCGGGATCGGCGGGTTCCGAGCCGATGGCGGTCGGATACATCAGCATCTCGGCGCCCTGCAGCGCCATCGCCCGCGCCGCCTCGGGGAACCACTGGTCCCAGCAGATCGCCGTGCCGATGCGCCCGATCGCCGTCTCCCAGACCTTGAAGCCGGTATCGCCGGGCGAGAAATAGAACTTCTCCTCATAGCCCGGATTCTGCGGGATATGGGTCTTGCGATAATTGCCCAGCACGCGCCCGTCGGCGTCGATCATCGCAAGGCTGTTGAAATAGGCGGTCCCGGCACGCTCGAAATATGACAGCGGCAGCACAACGCCCAGTTCGCGCGCCAGCGCCGAGAACCGCGCGATCAGCGGATGGCCCTGCATCGGCATGGCAAGATCGAGGTACTCCGCGCGCTGCGTGATGCAGAAGTAGGGGGTCGCGAACAACTCCTGAATCAGCACTGCCTGCGCGCCCTGCCCGGCTGCCTTGCGGATCAGCGCCTCGGCGCGGTCGGCATTGGCGGGCAAGTCCCAGGAACAGGCGAATTGGGTGGCGGCGACGGATACGGTCCGCATCGGCGACTCCTTGCGTGGCGTGGCGGCAGACTGCAACAGGGGCGCAGCGATTGGAAGGACGCTCAGCCCAGATGGCGGCGCAGGACGTTCGCCAAGGCACCGGGCGCAGCTTCGGCCACGCTTGGATGGACATGCTCTGATCTGTCGTGCCCGATCCGGCGACGGTGGCGCAGCAGGAACAGCTTGCCCGGCCCGCGCCATGTCCCGCAAGCCGGGGCCGTCGCGTCGCAGGGAAAACGCGCCTGCCAGCGGGGCGGCAGCGGCAGGCCCACCGTCTCGGCCCGCTCCAGCATCCAGACGAGCGGAATGTTCGACAAGGGCCGGGCGGCATGAAAGCCGCCAAGCTGGCCACCGACATCGCCATGTCCGCCGCGAAACCACATCTGCTCGACATTGCCCTGCCAGCCGGGCGGGCTTTCCCACAGGACGGGTTCGAAAGCATCGCGCGTCTCGTCCAGCGCGAGAGCGTGGAAGCCGTGGCGGGTGGCGGGGCCAAGATGGGGGTTGTGGAAGGCATGGCGCTTTTCCGTCAGCATCCACAAGAGCGGCAGGCGAAGCCCGAGCGCCTTGACGGTATCCCAGACGCCCACCATCTCGATCCGCGTGTCGGGATGGCAGTGGGCAGCGACAAAGGCGCGGGCCGCAGGTCCGTCGGGCATCGTCTGATAGTGGCGATAGGCCAGCGTCACGTTGCGCTCGGTCGCCGCGTCCTGACGCACAAGGCCGATGCGGTCGATGACCCCGGCGAGCGAGCGCACCGCATAGGCCCCGCGCGAGTAGCCGAACAGAAAGATGCGGTCGCCGGGACGGTAGCGCGAAGCCAGAAACCCGTAGGCGCGCCGGATCTGGCGATTGAGGCCGCGCCCCTGGATCACGTCCTGCGCCTGGGTCCAACTGGTCCACTGGATGCCGGGCTCATAGTAGACCGAAAGGCCATGCCGCCGCCCCCCTTCGCGCAGCAGGCGGAACAGCAATCCGGCATTCGTCTCGTTTCCCGGCTGCAGCGACGACATGGTGCCGTCAAGGATGACAACATGATCGACCGCGCGGCGCCCGCCGCCCTTCTGCGGCTCGGGCGCGGGCATCGGCGTGCTGAGCGCGACGGGGGGCCGCCGCAGCCAGCGTTGAAGGCGATCAAGCAGGCGCAGTCGTGGCATCCTCATGCAAGTGCGCCCAGACGCGGGCCGGGGTGAAGGGCATGTCGAGCGGGCGGGCGCCGCCCCCGCCAAGCGCATCCTGCACGGCATTCGCCAGCGCGGCGAGCGAGCCGACCGTTCCCGCCTCGCCACAGCCCTTCATCCCCAGAAGGTTGGCGGTCGAGGGGACGGGTTCCGTCGTGAAGCGGAAGAAGGGCAGATCGTCTGCGCGGGGCATCGCATAGTCCATGAAGCTGGCCGTCAGAAGTTGACCCTGCGAATCATAAACACCCCGTTCCGTCACGGCTTGTCCAAAACCCTGGGCGATGCCGCCATGCACCTGCCCTTCGACAAGCTGCGGGTTGATGAGCGTGCCGAAATCGTCGGTGACGGTGTAGCGCGCGACGGTGACCGCGCCGGTCTCGGGGTCGAATTCGACCTCGGTGATGTGGCAGCCGTTCGGATAGGACCGGCCCGGCAGCTTGGCCCGCGCCTCGTGGCGCAAAAGCTCGCTGTGGCCCCGGCTTCGGGCAAGCTCGGCGGCTTCGATCAGCGTGAGGGTCCGGTTGGAGCCCGGCACGCGGAACGTGCCATCGTCGAAGATCACCTCGGATGCATCGAGTTCCGCCGACAGGAAATCGGTGAAGGCGTCGATCATCACGTCGACCGCGGCCAGCGTCGCATTGGTCTGCACCGTGACCGAGCGCGAGCCACCCGTTCCGCCGCCGCGCGCGATGCGGTCGCTGTCGCCCTGGATCACGCGGATGCGGTCCATGGGGATGCCGGTCCGTTCCGACAGGAAGCGGGCGAAAACCGTCTCGTGCCCCTGCCCGTTCGACTGCGTGCCAACGAAAAGCAGCACCGTGCCGTCGGGCGCGAACTCGATCCGCGCGCCTTCGGACGGATCACCAAGGATGGCCTCGATATAGAACGACAGCCCGATCCCGCGCCGCAGCCCGCGCGCGGCGCTTTCCGCGCGGCGGCCTGCAAAGCCGTCCGCATCAGCCTCGGCAAGGGCGCGCGCGAGCACGCGGGGGAAATCGCCCACGTCGATATGCTCGCCCGTCGCGCTGTCATAGGGGAAGTGGCGGATGAAGTTGCGCCGCCGAAGGTCGACCGGATCGATGTTCAGGACACGCGCGGCGTGGTCGATGGCACGCTCGATGGTATAGATCGCCTCGGGGCGACCCGCGCCGCGATAAGCGTCGACCGGGGTCGTGTTGGTGTAGACGCCCTTGGCGCGCAGCGCGGCGAGCGGGATGTCGTAGACGCCGGTCAGAACCTTCGCGAACAGCTCCGACTGGATCGCCTGCCCGAACTGCGAGTTGTAGGCCCCCAGGTTCGAGACGAGATCGACCTTGTAGGCCGTTACCCGCAGGTCGGCATCAAAACCGAATTCGGCATGGGCAACCAGATCGCGGCCCGCGTTGTCGGTCAGCATGGATTCGGTGCGCGTGGCGATCCAGCGCACCGGACGGCCAAGCTGGCGCGCGGCCTGGGCCAGGACGATGTATTCGGGATAGGTCATCGACTTCATGCCGAACCCGCCGCCCACATCGGGCGTCGTCACGCGCACGGCATCGGCGGGCAGCGCCAGCATCCGCGCAAGCTCCGCCTTCTGGACCCAGACCCCCTGCCCGTTCACGCACAGATGCAGGCGCGATCCGTCCCACTCGGCATAGGCCGCGCGCGGCTCCAGCGCGTTCACGATGACGCGGTTGTGGTCCACACTCAGGCGCGACGCGGTGCGTCGAGGCCGCAAGCGCCGCCTCGACCTCGTCCGGCTGACCGATGGCCCAGTCGAAGGCGAGGTTGCCGGGCGCTTCCGGGTGGATCGCCGGTCCGCCCGGGGCGCGGTCCACCGCGACGGGCAGGTCTTCTGTCTCGAGCTCGATCAGGTCGGACGCCTCGAGCGCGATGGCGGGCGTATCGGCCACGATCATCGCGACGGCCTCGCCGACGAAACGGATGCGGTCGCGCGCCAGAACGGGACGCTCAGGGAAAGCCCCGCGCGAGCCGTCGCGGTTGGTCACCGTCGCGGATTTCATCCCCAGCAGGACGCCCGCCGCCAGAAGATCATCGGCGGTCAGCACAAGCTGCACGCCCGGCAGCGCGCGCGCGGCCGTCACATCGAGCCGGGTGATGGTGGCATGGGCGACGGACGAGCGGAAGAACAGGGCGTGGGCGGCGCCTGCGGGGGCGATGTCATCGACATAGCGCCCCTGTCCGGTCAGGAACCGCAGGTCCTCGACGCGCCCGAATTGCTGTGCCGTGCCGAATTTCGTCATGCGCCGCGCCCCCTTGACCGATCAGGGGCAAGCCTAGCCCCCCGGCGGGGATTGTCCAGCCGGGGGTGGGTCGCTCAGGGTTTGAGCGACAGGACCGTTGCGATGCTGAGTTCACCGAACCCGTTGAAGCGGGTGTTGGTGACGGTCGAATAGGCGCCCATGCCGCCGAACATCACATAATCGCCCTCGGCGATGTCCGACGGCGAGCGGCAACTCGCCCGGCAGCCGGTCGATCGAATCGCAGGTCGGACCGAACACGATGCAAGTCGCGCTTTGCGCCTTCGCGCATCACGCCTTCGGGCGTCAGCACCACGGTGCGGTCGATGACGCCGATCATCGGCATCTCGAAGAGCGAGCCGTAGACGCCGTCGTTCAGGAACACATGCACCCCGTCGCGCACCGCCTTGACCGGTGCCGCGAGCGCTGAAGGCATCGGCGCACCAGAGCCACGGCCGGGTTCGCAGACCAGCGCCGGGCGGTCAGCGCCGAACGTTTCGGTCGCGACGCGGTCGATCAGGGCGAAGATCGCCTCGAGCGCCGGCAGCCTCGGCCGTGACGCGGTGCGACGGGAAGCCGCCGCCCACGTTCAGCCGCGCGATCTTCACGCCTGCGCCGCGTGCGATGTCGCCGGCGGCGCGGATGTAGTGCTCCCACGCCTGCGGATCGATGCATTGCGTGCCCGGGTGGAAGGTCAGCGAGGGGATGAAGCCCGCCTCGGCCACCTTGCGCAGCAGGTCCGTCGCCAGTTCCACCGTCGCGCCGAACTTGGCGCCGAAGTTGTAGGTGGCACCCGTGCACCGGCAGCTTGAAGCGCACGGTGATCTCGGTGCCCTTGGCGGGCACCATCTCGATCAGCTTGGCCAGTTCCGATGCGGAATCGACCGAATAGCGACTTAACGCCCGCGTCGACCGCGACGGCGATCTCCGAGCGCGAGCGCACCGGGTTGTTGTAGTGCATCGCCGCATCGGGGCAGAGGCGGCGGATCAGGTCGGATCTCGAAGGGCGAGGCCACGTCATAGCCGCGCACGCCGGCGGCCGCGAGGTTTTCGACCACCGCTTCCTCGGGGTTCGACTTGACGGCATAGGTCACCAGACCCGGAAACCCGTCGATGAAGCGGCGCGCGGTTGCCTGAAGCACGGCCGGGGAGAAAAACAGAACCGGCGTTTCGGGCCGGTTCGTGCGGATGAAATCGGACGGGTTCGTCCAGATCGTCTTCGAGAGTCCCATCGGCGTATCCTTCTCTCTGCCAACAAGACGCAAGCTTTTCTCTTGCCCCGGCTCGACGGGTCGGGAGACGCTTTGCGCGTTCATTCCAACCAGGCCAGGTGCGTATGAGCCGCCCTTTTCCTGCAATCTGAGGATGCCGCATATGTATGACATTTTCACCGATCAAAAGAGTAGATTTGCTGCGATCTGTCGTTATAATGACGAAGCAGGGAAGAAAAATGTATGGACGAGCTTGATCGCAACATAATTGGCCTGCTGGGGGCCGATGCGCGGATGTCGATGGCCACGCTGGCGCGGCGGCTGAAGGTGGCGCGCTCGACCGTGCAGGCCCGGCTGGAGCGGCTGGAAAGCTCGGGCGTGATCGTGGGCTACACGATCAAGCTGGGCGAAAGCGCGCGCGAAGGGCGGCTTCGGGCCAGCGTCCTGCTGACGGTCGAGCCGCGCGCGCAGGCCAATATCCTGACCCGGCTGAAGGCCATCGCCGAGGTCGAGCGCGTCTTCACCACCTCGGGGCGCTTCGACCTTTTGTTGCAGATTGCCGCACCTTCGACCAAGCTGCTCGACGAGGTGCTGGACCAGATCGGCGGCATGACCGGGGTGCGGTCCTCGGAAAGCCTGATCCACCTGTCCACGCGGATCGACAGGGCGGTGTGATGGACGAGACACGGGAAGAGCGGCTGCTGCGCACCTCGGAAATCTACCGGCGTCTGCGTGCGCCGGTGGCCGTGCATCGGTCGGCCCCCGCGATTGACCTGGCGCGCGACGCGACGCCCCCGGACACGGCGCGCGCGCTGCCGCAGTCAGCACCGCACTCCGAGGGCCCGCCCGCAGCGCCGACTCCCCCGGAGCCGAACTTCGTGCGCCGGATGTTCACACGCCGTCTCGAGACGCGCGAGGTGGTGCTGCTGGTGCTGGTGGTGGTGGCGCTTTGGCTGAGCGGCGGCTAGGCGGGCTTTTCCTTCGCGCGCGCACGGGTTAGACAGCCCCAACACAGCGGGATTGCACAAAATGGCTATGGAAAAGACCTTCGACGCCGCCGAGGCCGAAGCCCGGCTCTATCGCGCCTGGGAAGAGGCGGGGGCCTTCCGCGCCGGGGCGAATGCCAGCCGGGCGCCGAGACCTTCTGCATCATGATCCCGCCGCCGAACGTCACCGGCTCGCTGCACATGGGCCATGCCTTCAACAACACGCTGCAGGACATCCTGGTGCGCTGGCACCGGATGCGCGGCTTCGACACGCTGTGGCAGCCGGGCAGCGACCATGCCGGCATCGCCACGCAGATGGTGGTGGAGCGCGAGCTGGCGAAGTCGCAGCAACGCCACCGCGGCGCGAAATGGGGCGCGAGGCATTCCTGGCCAAGGTCTGGGAGTGGAAGGAGCAGTCCGGCGACACGATCATCAACCAGCTCAAGCGGCTGGGCGCCTCCTGCGACTGGGCCGCGAAGCCTTCACCATGTCGGGGCAACTTCCCCGACGCGGTCATCAAGGTCTTCGTCGACCTCTACGACAAGGGCCTGATCTACCGCGGCAAGCGGCTGGTGAACTGGGACCCGCATTTCGAGACCGCGATCTCGGATCTCGAGGTCGAGAACATCGAGGTGGAGGGCCACATGTGGCACTTCAAGTATCGCGCTCGCGGGCGGCGAGACCTATCGACCATGTCGAGAAGGACGCCGAGGGCAACGTGACCTTGTCGACGAGACGCGCGACTACATCTCGATCGCGACGACCCGGCCCGAGACGATGCTGGGCGACGGCGCGGTGGCGGTGCATCCCTCGGACGCGCGCTATGCGCCCATCGTCGGCAAGCTGTGCGAAATTCCGGTGGGGCCGGCTGAGCACCGCCGCCTGATCCCGATCATCACCGACGAATACCCCGACCCGACCTTCGGCTCGGGCGCGGTGAAGATCACCGGCGCGCATGACTTCAACGACTACGAGGTGGCGCAGCGCGACGGCATCCCGCTGTTACCGGCTGATGGACACCAAGGGCGGCGCTGCGGCGGACGGCGAGCCCTATGCCGAGGCCGCTGCGCGGGCGCAGGCCATCGTCGAGGGGGCCGAATTCACCGAGGCCGAGGTGGACACGATCAACCTTGTCCCCGACGAATACCGCGGGCTGGACCGGTTCGAGGCGCGCAAGCTGATCGTCGCGGCGATCACCGAGGAAGGGCTGGCGGTGACCGTGCCGAGCATCGACCGGAACGGCGCGAATCCGAGCTGCCTTACGTCGAGACGAAGCCGATCATGCAGCCCTTCGGCGACCGCTCGAAGGTTGTGATCGAGCCGATGCTGACCGACCAGTGGTTCGTCGACACCGCGAAGATCGTGCAGCCCGCGCATCGACGCAGTGCGCAACGGCGACACGGTGATCCTGCCCGAGCGGGATGCGAAGGTCTATTTCCACTGGCTGGAGAACATCGAGCCCTGGTGCATCAGCCGTCAGCTCTGGTGGGGCCACCAGATTCCGGTCTGGTATGGCCTTGCCGCTCGACGTGCCGGGCTTCACCGACGACGAGGGCGACGAGGCGCTGGACGAGGTGGAACTGTTCCGTCTGCTTCTGGACCAGACCGGCGGCGGCCCGCGCCACCATTGCGCGGCAGATTACGCAACGGTGCAGGAGCGCTTCCGCGACGACCTCGCCGCCCTGCCCCATCCGCTGAACGCACGCCGCGCATCGTCGAGGTCGCCGACCGCGACGCAGCGGTGGAGCGCCTTGCGCAGAGCCTCGCCGACTACAACCTGAGCCAGGACCCGACCCATCTGGTCTATCCGGTCTGGCGCGACCCCGACGTGCTGGACACCTGGTTCTCCTCCGGCCTCTGGCCGATCGGCACGCTCGGCTGGCCCGAACAGACGCCGGAACTGGCGCGCTACTTCCCGACCTCGGTTCTCGTCACCGGCTTCGACATCATCTTCTTCTGGGTCGCCCGGATGATGATGATGCAGCTGGCCGTGGTGAACGAGGTGCCGTTCCACACGGTCTATGTCCATGCCCTCGTCCGCGACGAGAAGGGCAAGAAGATGTCGAAGTCGCTCGGCAACGTGCTCGACCCGCTCGACCTGATCGACGAGTTCGGGGCCGACGCGCGTGCGCTTCACGCTGACCGCGATGGCGGCGATGGGGCGCGACCTGAAGCTGTCGACGCGACGCATCGCCGGCTACCGCAACTTCGGCACCAAGCTCTGGAACGCCTGCCGCTTCGCCGAGATGAACGGCGTGTGGGACGGGCCACGCGACGCAAGGCTCGCCGCCCGCCGCGACCGCCACCGTCAACCGCTGGATCATCGGCGAGACCGCACGCGGCTGCGGGCCGAGGTGGACGCGGCGCTGGCCGACTATCGCTTCGACCAGGCGGCGAACGCGCTTTACGCCTTTGTCTGGGGCAAGGTCTGCGACTGGTACGTCGAATTCGCCAAGCCCCTGTTCGACGGCGCCGCAGGCGGCCGAGACCCGGGCGACGATGGGCTGGGTGCTGGACCAGTGCATGATCCTGCTGCACCCGATCATGCCCTTCGTCACCGAGGAGCTTTGGGCAGACGACCGGCACGCGCGCCAAGATGCTGGTCCACACCGACTGGCCCGCCTATGGCGAAGAACTGGTCGATGCCGAGGCGATGCGCGAGATGCGCTGGGTGACCGGGCTGATCGACGAGATCCGCTCGGCCCGCGCGCAGATGCATGTGCCGGTGGGCTTGAAGCTGGAAATGGTGCAACTCTCGCTGGACGCGGCGGGCCGTGGCGCGTGGGCGCGCAACGAGACGCTGATCAAGCGTCTGGCGCGGATCGAGACGCTGACCGAAGCGGCGTCTGCGCCGCGCGGCGCGATTTCCATCGCCGTGGAGGGCGGCAGCCTTCGCGATCCCGCTGGAGGGGATCATCGACATCGCCGAGGAAAAGGCGCGGCTGTCGAAGACGCTGGAGAAGCTGGAGAAAGACCTGAACGGGCTGCGCGGGCGGCTGGCCAACCCGAACTTCCTCGCCTCGGCCAAGGAAGAGGTGGTGGACGAGACGCGCGAGAAGCTGGAACAGGGCGAAGACGAGGCCGGCAAGCTGCGCGCGGCGCTGGCCCGGCTGGCAGAGGTGGCTTAGGGGGCTGCTCACGAAATCGAGGTCTCGAGCCTGCGCCGGGACGCGTGTGCATCCCGCTGCGTCCGTTAAGCAGCGCGTGCCAGCCCGACGAGGCGACGTCTCCGGTGGCGCCTTGCGGCCGCTGCCAGGCGCGCGACGCGATTGGCAAGGGGCGTTCCGCTGGCATGAACGCCTTGAATGCCGTCTGCGCCGACTGGCAGCGGGCGCGGAAACGCGCCTGCCAGGGCAGCCTGGCGCGGACGGATTTCGTCGCGGGACAAATGCGTCGAGACGCGTGGCACCTGTCGAATTGCGATTTGTGCCGAGGCTGTTACCATCCCCCGAAAGGAGCCCGCCCATGTCCTGGTTCGACCGCATTGCCGAACGCCGGATGCGCCTTGCCGAGGCGAAGGGAGAGTTGCGCGGGCTGGAGGGCGAGGGCAAGCCGCTGCCCGAGCGTCCCGGCGATGCGCTGATCGACGCGGGCGATGCGGTGGGCTTTCGCATCATGGCCGAGGCGGGCGTGCTGCCCGAGGAGATCATCCTGAAAAAGCAGGCGGCAGCACAGCGCGAACGCCTCGCAACGCTCACCGACCCCGAGGCGCGCAAGGCGGCGATGGCGGAGCTTGCCCAGATCGAGATGCGGCAGGCCATGGCGGAAGAGGCACGGCGCGCCTTCCTGAAGGGCTGAGGCTGGACGGCGCGCCCGTTTTCCGCTTCTGATGCCGCCATGCCCGGACCCCGTTACACCCCGCTTGCCGCCTCGCTTCCCTCCACCGTGCCCTTCGTCGGCCCCGAGGCGCAGGAGCGCGCGCGCGGTCGCGGTTTCGTCGCGCGGCTTGGCGCGAACGAGAGCGTGTTCGGTCCGTCCCCCGCTGCGGTGGCCGCCATGGCGGCGGCGGCGGGCGATGCCTGGATGTATGGCGACCCCGAGATGCATGAGTTGCGCGCGGCGCTGGCAGCCCATCACGGCGTGCAGCCCGCCAACATCATCGTCGGCGAAGGGATCGACGGGTTGCTCGGCCTTCTGGTGCGCCTGCTGGTCGGTCCGGGCGATACGGTCGTGACCTCGGACGGGGCCTATCCGACCTTCAACTTCCACGTGGCGGGCTTTGGCGGGACGCTGCACAAGGTGCCCTACCGGGGCGACCACGAAGACCCCGACGCGCTGGTGGCGACGGCGACCGAGGTGGGCGCGAAGCTGGTCTACCTCGCCAACCCCGACAATCCGATGGGGTCGTGGCATCGCGCTTCGGTGATCGAGGACATGATTGCCCGCCTGCCCGAAGGCACGCTTCTGGTGCTGGACGAAGCCTATGTCGATCTTGCGCCCGACGATATCGCGCCCAGCGTTTCGGCCGATGACCCCCGCGTCATCAGGATGCGCACGTTTTCCAAGGGCTATGGCCTGGCGGGGCTGCGGGTCGGATACGGGATCGGCGCGGCAGACCTGATCCGCGCCTTCGACAAGGTGCGCAACCACTTCGGCGTGGGCCGGATCGCGCAAGCCGGGGCGCTGGCCGCGCTGGCCGACCAGGGCTGGCTGGCCCGCGTAAAGGCCGAGGTTGCTGCCGCGCGCGAAGCCCTCTCGGTGATTGCACGGGCCAACGGGCTGGAGCCGCTGCCGTCGGCGACGAACTTCGTGACGATGGACTGCCGCCGCGACGGCGCTTTTGCCCGGCGCGTGTTGCAAGGCCTGATCGAACGGGACGTATTCGTGCGGATGCCCTTCGTCGCACCGCAGGATCGGTGCATCCGCGTAAGTTGCGGACGGTCGGAAGACCTTGAAGCATTCGCCCGGGCCCTGCCTCAGGCGCTGGTGGCTGCCGCACGCGGTTGACGCGCTTGTGACTTTCCTTCCAGCAGCCGGAAGCCTGCATCATTCAACTTGTTGAATTCAAACTGGAGAAGAACCATGCGGATCAGCGTACCAGGTGCAGCGTTCCTCATCCTGCTTGGCGGGGTGGCACAAGCGCAGGATGGCGGCGGGATGCCGATGATGCACGAAATGGACGGCATGATGATGATGATGGCGCCCGACGGCGCCTCGGCTGCCACGCAAGGCTATGTCGACGCGATGAACGCCATGAGCATGAGCATGATGACGCCGTTCAGCGGCGATCCGGACGTCGATTTCATCCGGGGGATGATCCCGCACCATCAGGGCGCAGTCGATGCCGCGAGGGTGGTTCTGGAATACGGGGACGACCCAGAGGTGCGGGCCTTTGCCGAGAAGGTCATCGCGGCACAAGAGGCCGAGATCGCCTGGATGAACGACTGGCTGGCGAAGAACGCGCCCTGATCAGCCTTGCGCCACCACACGCGCGGCGGCGGTCAGCGCACCCTCGCCGTGCGGGATGCCGAGCGCGACCATCCCCGCCTCCATCACCGCGAGCGCCCCGAGCGTCATGTGCGCGTTGACATGGCCCATATGCGCCACGCGCAGGAAGCCGTCGCCGCCGGGGTCGTCCGGCGCCGACATGCCGAGGCCAATCCCCAGTGTCACCCCCGCCTCGCGTTCGGTCCATTCGCGCAGGCGTGTCGCATGCGGCGCGCCAAGCCGGGCCGACGTGACCGAACGGCCCCGGTTCGCAGGGTCTGCCACGTTCAGCGCGATGGCCGGGTTGCCCTGCCCCCAGGCATCGAACGCCGCCCAGACAGTGCGCGCCAGCGTTTCGTGCCGCGCCCAGATCGCGGGCAGCCCTTCCTCGGCGATCATGTCCAGCGCCTCGCGCAGGCCGTAGAGGTGATGCGTGGGCGCCGTCCCGCAGAAATACTGCCAGTACTCCGGTCCCTGGCTGCGCGGCATCCAGTTCCAATAGGGCGTGCGCAGGTCCGAGCGGCGGCACTCCTCGGCGGCGCGGGGCGAGAACCAGACAAAGGCCAGCCCCGGCGGTGTCATCAGCCCTTTCTGGCTGGCGGCCACGGTCACGTCCACGCCCCAGTCATCCATCCGGTATTCGTCGCACCCGAGCGAGGCGATGCAATCGATCGCCAGCAGCGCCGGGTGGCCCGTCGCATCCAGCAGCGCACGCAACGCCCGCACATCGCTGCGCACCGAACTGGCGGTGTCGACCTGCGTGGCCAGCACCGCGCGGATGCGATGGCCCGGTGTCGGCGCGCAACGCCGCCTCGACCCGCGCCAGATCAAGCGGGTTGGGACCGAAGTCGATCAGCTCGACATCGATGCCCATGGCGCGCGCCGATTCCGACCAGCCGATCCCGAAACGCCCTGTCGCCAGAACCAGCGCCTTGTCGCCGCGCGAGAACAGGTTGGCATTCGCCGCTTCCCACCCCGCATGGCCGTTTCCGATGTAGAGCGCGACATGGCCCGTGGTGCCCGCCACCGCCTTGAGGTCGGGCCAGAGCGAGGCGGTCATCTCGTGCAATGCCCCGGCATAGATGTTGGGCGCCCCTCGGTGCATGGCCTGAAGCACGCGGTCGGGCATGGTCGACGGACCGGGAATCGCAAGGTAGGGGCGACCGTTCGCAAGGGACATGAGGTTCTCCGGCAAGGTGTCTCCCCTGCCTAGGATGCGCCCCCGGGAAGGTCAATGCGGCCCTGTTGTGACCCGCCGCCGCGGCGCCTATGTTGATCCTGTGCAAGGAGAGCGGGATGACGGGCGAGCGCGCGGACGACAGGACGGTGATCGGCGTGGCGGGCGCGGACGCGCTTGAGTTTCTGCAGGGTCTCGTGACGAACGACCTGCGGCCCCTGAAGAACGGGCCGGGCATCGTGTGGGCTGCGCTTCTGACCCCGCAGGGGAAGTATCTGGTTGATTTCCTTGTCGTAAACACAGGGTCGCACCTGCTGATCGATGTCAGCGCCAGCCATCGCGGCGGGCCTTTTGAAACGACTGTCCCTCTATCGTCTGCGCGCCGACGTGCAGCTTGTCCCCCTGCCCCTGCATGTGGCCCGCGGGCTTGGCGCGGCCCCGCCGGGTGCGCTTGCCGATCCGCGCGACCCGGCTCTCGGGATGGCGCGCCTATGGCGATACGCCGGGGTCAGCGCCCGTCATCGACTGGGACGCGATCCGGGTTGACAGGATGGTGCCCGAGACGGGGGTCGAGCTGATCCCGGATGACAGCTACATCCTCGAACACGGGTTCGAGCGGCTGCACGGGGTGGACTTCCGCAAGGGCTGCTATGTGGGTCAGGAAGTCACCGCGCGGATGAAACACAAGACCGAGCTGCGCAAGGGACTGGCACGCGTGCGGATCGAGGGCGAGGCCCCGACAGGCAGCGAGATTCTTGCGGGCGACAAGCCTGTGGGTCGGCTGGGCACCCGGTCCGGCGACCGGGCGCTGGCCTATCTGCGCTTTGACCGCGCCGAGGGCGAGATGCGCGCGGGGTCGGCCCGGCTCTGGGCCGACGGCTAGGACAATGCTTCCAAATCTTCTGCGAACATTTTGAAATTTCGCAGAAAATTCGGTCAGGCGCGTTCGGAGTATTCCATCAGTTCGGTATGCACGATGATGTCTTCGTCCGGGCCGATGAACGGCGGGATCATGATGCGCACGCCGTTGTCGAGGATTGCGGGCTTGAAGCTGTTGGCGGCAGTCTGGCCCTTTTGCACCGGTTCGGTCTCGGCCACGCGGCAGCGGACCTTTTGCGGGATGCGCAGCGACAGCGGCTCGTCGCCGTAATACTCGACCGTCGCCATCATGCCGTCCTGCAGGAAGGGACGGCGGTCGCCGAGGAGGTCGGCGTCGATCTCGATCTGCTCGAAGGTCTCGTTGTCCATGAAGACCAGTTTGCCATCGGTCTCGTAGAGAAACTGCTGGTCCTTGTTGTCGAGCTGAACCTGGTCGACCTTGTCTTCGGAGCGGAAGCGTTCGTTCAACTTGCGACCGTCGCGCAGGTTCTTCAGCTCAACCTGGGCGAATGCCCCGCCCTTGCCCGGCTTGACGTGATTGACCTTTACGGCAGCCCAGAGGCCGCCGTCATGCTCTATCACGAACCCGGGCCGGATTTCGTTTCCGTTGATCTTCGCCATTGTGTCAAAACCTTGATGAAAGGTTGAAGGGGTTTTGCCAGCCCCTATATATGGGCGGTGTTCCGCGCACAAGGCGACCAGATGCTGTAGGTGTTTGGAGAAAGCCATGCTACGAACGCATGACAGTTATGACAAACCAGTTCCCCCGAATCGCATGTTAGCGTCCATATTCGGCGGCACATCGAAAAGACAAGAGCAAGAAAAAGGACGGCGAGATGGTCGATTTCGTTGACGGCACCGCATTTAACTACGAACAGGGGCAACGTGCCCGAAAATTGTTCGCTGCCGTGGTGCTTGCCGCGCTGGACGATGCCATCGCAGATGACAAGAAGTACGGCAACGGGCCGGAGCAGATCGCCCGTTGGGCGCGGTCGCGCGACGGGCGCGAAGTGTTGTCCTGTGCCGGGATCGATCCGAACGAGCGGGTCGTGAAAGGTCTGATGGAGTTCGTCTCGAAGGGCGTGCGCACCTCGGTCGCGCTGTCGCGGGAAGAGAGCGAGCGGCGCCATGCACTGGAGATGGATCAGGCCGAAGCGGCCTGAGACCAGCCTTCACGGAAATTGCGGCAAACGCGTCCTTCGGGGCGCGTTTTTCGTTTTCGGGGCATATGCTCGGCGTATGATTTCCATATGATTTCCGTATGCAGACAAAAACACTCGGGACATTGATGCCTGTCCCGCGTCAGCCGTGGAACATGACCATGAACATCAGCCCCGGCATCAGTTCCGCGAGGGCCGCCGCGACGATCAGCGCACGCGCGAACCAGCCCTTGAAGCGGCGCCAGAGAAGTGCGCAGAGCAGCAGCGAGACGGCGATCTCGAGCGGGCCGAAGATGTTTCCGAAGTGGTGCGGATCCCAGTAGCTGATCGGACTGCGGAAGACATAGTCTGTGATCGGCCAGAAGTGTCGGCGGGCATCGTCGTGATGCAGCGCGAAATCGAACACCAGGTGCAGCAGCCCTGCCCCGGCAAACGCGATCAGCACCGGGCTGCGCATCGCGAGGCCGATGCAAAGACCAAGCGCCCAGAGGGGTATTGAATTGTCGACAGCGAAGATGCCCTGCCACTGGGGCGAGAAGTAGAGTTCCCCGAACACCGTCTCGGGTGGAATGGCCATGACGAACAGCGACCAGCCCGCCAGCAGGTAGAGCGACAAATCGGGCAGGAGCGCGCCAAACAGCGCGGCGGCGTTCACGGCGGGCGCATTGGGGCGGGCAAAGACGGCGGCCCCGAAGATCAGGTGCGCCGGAGTGTTCACCCTGGATCAGTCGAAATCGCGGGCGGCAAGGGCGCGGGCGATCTCGGCCCGGACGAGCTTTCGCACGTTGCGGGTTATGCGTTCGCCCAAGGCACCCTGAAGCTCTTCGCGCAGGATGTCGCGGATCAGTTCGCGCAGCACGTCCTCGTCGAGGAACGGCGCTTCGGTCTCCTGATCTTCCTCGTAAAGCGTGAACCGCGCCGAGGGCCGGACCGGCTCCGCATCGGGATCGAGGGTATCGGTCCAGTCCATCTGTGCTTCGGGTTCCTCATGGGCCGCAGACGAAGCATCAGGAGCGGCGGCAGAAGCGGCCGATGCGGGGGCGGCGCGCGATGAGATGAATTCGGGCGGGGCGGACGTCTCTGCTTCCCATTCGACGGCCCAATCCTCGGCACCCAGAACAGTCACTTCGCTGCCATCTGGTTCCCAGTCATCCGCCCGGCCCGACAACGCCGCTTCGAGAGCGGCAGCGGCGGCACGGCGCGAGAGGGGATCGAACGCTTCGGTGATCTCGGCGGCGACGGCCGGACGGGGCGGCTCGGCTGCGGGTCTGCGATCTTCCGGCACGATGCGCAGGGCGGGTGTCAACACCAGCTTGTCGTTCGCCGGGCGGGACGCAGAGGCAGCAGGCCGGGCACCGGGGCGGAGGTCTTCGGAGACCAGTCGACGGATCGAGGAAAGCACATCCTCAATCTGCACATTTGTCATCGGGTCCGACATGGGTAGCGCCCCTGCTCTTGTTCGTGTTTTGCAGGGATGGTAGCGCCCTTGCGCCCCCGACACAACATCGGGGGAGACGGGCTGGCGCTTTCCCGCGAAAAAGACTGTTGCTCAGGGGGCCTGCTTGCCGAGCGACTGCATGATGCGGTCCAGCTTCTTGCCCTGCGCGCTGTGAGCGGGCGCGCGGCGCACCGCGTTGTAATAGGCGGCAGGGTCGTAAGTGGGAATCCCCAGGCGCAGGTGTTCGACCGTCAGCAGGCCCATGGCCGAAAGCAGCCGATAGACCGACTTGTAACGCGTCGCCTCGGCATCGAGGCGGGCATTGCGGGCGTCGAGCAGGTTCTGTTCTTCGTCGAGCACGTCCAGCGTCGTGCGCGCGCCAAGGTTCGCCTCTTCCCTGACGCCCTCGAACGCGATCTCGGCGGCGGCGATCTGGGCTTCGGTCGAAACGACGGCAGCTTCAGCGGCGTCGATCGTGCTCCAGGCGATGCCGACCGCTTCGGCGACGGTGACCCCAGCTTGCTGAAGGTTGGCGAGGGCCGAGTCGCGGTTCGCCATGGCCTGACGCAGCAGGGCCGACAATCTGCCGCCCGAGTAGATCGTCTGGTTGAAGTTCAGCCCGACGCCGTTTTCCTGGAATCCGCCGTCATTCATCTGAAGCTGCGCCTCGCCCGTGATCGAGGGGCGCATGTCCGCCCTCGCACGCTGCACGTTCAGGTCGGCCGCCGCGACTTGCCGCTGCGCCTGCCTGATTTGCGGATGAGTCCTGAGGGCGACCACGCGCGCCGCCTCAAGCGAGCTGGCGGTCGCCGGGGTGGGCGGCAGCGGCGCGAGGCGGCCGGGATAGGCACCGGTCGCAGCGCGGTAGTTTTCGCGCGCGATGGCGAGATCGCCCTGGGCGACGATCAGAAAGGATTCCGCCTGGGCGAGACGCGCCTGCGCCTGTGCGACGTCAGTTCGCGTGACCTCACCCACGTCGAAGCGGTCCTGCGCGGCGCGCAACTGCTCGCCGATGACACGCACGTTGTTCTGGCGCAGTTCTACAACGGACTCCTGCAACCGCACATCGACATAGGCGTTGAGCGCGGCCAGCAGAACCTGCTGTTCGATCGACACGAGCGCCTCACGCGTGGCGAGCACGAGTTCCTTGGCGGCCTCGATTGCCAGCGCGGTGCGGCCGAAGTCGTAGATCGTCATCTGGGCGGTCAGGTTGTAGAAGCCGGACAGATCCTCGAAGCTTTGCCGCGTCACGACATCGACGCCCGCGAGCTGTTCGGAATAGCCGTACTGGCCTTGCGCGATGAAACTGATGACAGGACGAAGCGACGCGACGGCCTGCGCCACATCCTCGTCGGCGGCCCTGAGCGCGGCACGGTTCTGTTCGATCAGGTTCGAATTGCGGTAGGCGGCGATGAAGGCATCTGCCAGCGTCTCGGCCTGTGCGGGCAGCGTCGCAAGCCCGAGTGCAAGGGCGGTGATGAGGGGACGGAGGGTCGCCCCGAAGACGCTGCGCATCTGTCGTGCCTCGCTAGAGAATGAAACCGGGCCGCGCCTCGAAGCCGGGCAGGACCGGGGCGGCAGCGTTGAACACGAAGCGCCAGGTAATGACGCCATCGACCTTGTAGCCAATGCGCGCCACGCCGAGCGCGCCTTCCATGAAGACGCAGCCGATCCGGCCGCCCTCCTTCAGTTGCGCCACAAGCGCGTCGGGCAGAACCTCGATGGCGCCCTGAAGCGTGATGACATCATATGGGCCGTGTTTTGCGCATCCTGCGGCAAGCGGGCCCGTGACGACCGCGGCGTTGTCGACGCCTTCCTGCGACAATGTCTTTTCAGCTTCGGCCGCCAGGGCCGCATCCTCCTCGAGCGCGATCACGGCTTCGGCGAGGCGGGCGATGACGGCGGTGGAATACCCAAGGCCGCAGCCCAGATCGAGCACGATCTCGTTCGGCTGGATGTCGAGTGCGTCGAGAAGCTTTGCCAGCGTGCGCGGCTCGAGCACCACGCGGCGCGGGGAAAGCACAAGGTTTTCACCGACATAGGCGGCTTCGCGGCGGTCACGCGGCACGTAGACTTCGCGCGGCACGGCAAGCATCGCTTCGATGATCGGGAATTTCGTCACATCCGACGGGCGCACCTGCGTATCGACCATCATGGTGCGGCGTGTGGCGAAGTCCGTCATCTCTGAACTCATCGGTCTAGTTCTCGTTGCACCCGGTTTGCCACAGATAGAAGGGCACGGCAACAAGTCGCGCGCGCCGAAGCAGGGGAGCGCCGTTTTTTTGCGCAGGTGCAATGACAAAGGGGCGCGATCCTGCGACCGCGCCCCCTGACGTTGGCAGACGTGGGTCAGGCCAGCGCCTCCATCTTGCCGCCGGTGGGGATGTCGGGGGCGGTGGTGTTGTCGACGACGACCAGATCGAAGGTGCCGTCGTCCTTGCGCCGCCACTGGCCCCCGACGAGCGGGGTCTTGCAGACATTGGCCGCGGCGAAGGGCGGCAGCCCGGCACCATTCCACGCGACCTTGCCCACGATGGTGTTCAGATCGGTGGCCGCAATGGCGGCGGCGACCGCATCGGGGTCGGCTGCGTCCGAGACGCGGCCCATGACATTTGCCGCCACCTCGAACAGCGAATGGACGAAGCCGATGGGCTGGGTCCAGGGGCGGTTGACCTTGGCGGTGAAGTCGGCGGCGAGGTCGCCCGACGACTGGCCGGTCAGCGAGGACTTGAACGGGTGCGTGGCCGACCACCAGACTTCCGAGGACAGGTTGTGCCCCGATGCGCCCAGGGCCTCGACCGATTGCGGGAAGAGGATGGCCTTTGCGACGGTCGCGGCCTTGGGATTGAAGCCCTGCTGCTTGGCCTGGTTCCAGAAGGTCGTGAAGTCGGGCGGGATCACCACGCCCGTCACGATGTCGACATTCGCCGCCTTGAAGGCGTTGATCTGGGCGCTGAAATCGTCGGTCAGGTTCTGGTAGCGGCCCGGATCGGTCAGGGTATAGCCCGCCGCCGCGAAGCCGGGGCCGACGCCGACCTCGGGATTGCCCCAGGCGTTGCCATCGGCATCGTTCGGGAAGAGGCCGCCGACGAGCTTGTTGGTCTCAAGCTGGTTCCACATGTTGGTGAAGACGGCGATCACGTCTTCCAGCCCCCAGAAGTAATGGAAGGCATAGGTGAAGGGCGTCCACGACGCCGGATCGCCCGGATTGCCCTGCTGGCCGATGAACCAGGGCTGCCAGGGCGCCATGGTCGAGATCAGGGGCACGCCCTCGGCCTCGCAGGTGGTCGAGACGGGGTTCGTCGTCTCGGGGGTGGAGGCCACGAGCATCAGGTTGATCTCGTCGTCGACGATCAGTTCCTTGGCGACCTCGGCGGCGCGGTTGGGGTTCGACTGGCTGTCCTTGACGATGACCTCGAAGTTCGCGCCCGCTTCCGAGGCGAGGAACGCCTCGATGTTGTAGGCGTCGCTTTCGGCGAAGGCGGCAAGGGGGCCGGTCTGCGGGCTGACATAGCCGATGCGGATCTTGGCGCCTTGGGCCAGCGCGGGGGCCGCGAGGCTGCTGGCGGTGGCGAGCGTCAGGCCGGTGGCGGCGGTGGATTTCAGGAAGCGGCGTCTGGTGAGCATGGGTTCTCCTCCCCTTCGTTGCGGTGGGCGCGCCGTTCCTTGTGCCGGGACGGTCGCGCGGGTTGATCGTTCAGCGCAAATGCGCAGGCATGGTCATTCAGGGACCGGCGGGACTAGGGCGGCAAGCATGGCGTCGAGCACGGCGATCTCGGCGGCCGAGACGGCGTGGGGCCGGCCGGGATGGCTTTCGGCGCGCAGCGTTGCGCCCTGGGCGGCAAGCGATCCGGCGGCATCGGCAAAGGCGGCGGGCGGAATCCACGGGTCGGCATCGCTGCCGCTGAGATAGACGGGAAGCCCGTTCAGCGCCTGCGTGGGCCGGTCGCAGGTGGGCGTTCCCACCCGGCAGCCCGTCAGCGCAACGAGGGCCTGCGGCATGACCTGCCCGCGCAGAACCAGTTCCAGCGCGAGGCAGGCGCCCTGGCTGAACCCCGCAAGCAACAGAGGCAGGCCGGGCCGACCTGCCGCAGCGGTCTGCACGACGAGCGACATCGACGCGGCAAGTTCGGTCTGCGTCGTTGGCGTCAGCGGGTCGACGGCGCGGGCGGCATACCAGCTTTTGCCCGGCGCACGCGGCAGCAGATAGGCGACGTCGGGCGTCACGAGCCGGGACAGGTTCTGGTCAACCATTTCTTCCGGGGCCTGGCCGCGCCCGTGCAGGAAGATGCACAGTGCCCGCGCCGTATCCAGCGGCGCGCCGTGCAGCAGCAGGGGCGGCCCTGCCATCATCATCCGAAGTCGGCCGGTTCCAGCCCTGCCACAAGCTCGGCGCGGCGATCCTCGAACCAGGGCGGGAAGACGAGGGATTGCCCGATGGCGTCGGCAGGTTCGTCCTTGGCCCAGCCCTCGGGCACGGTCCAGGCGATCTCGAAAAGCGCGCCGCCGGGCGAACGGACATACATCGACTTGAAGTAGTTGCGGTCCTTCTGCTCCGACACGTCAGTGAAGCCCATCCCCTCAAGCTGGGCTTTCAGGCGGATCTGGTTCTCTTCGGTCCCGGTGTTCAGCGCCATGTGATGGATGGTGCCGCCTGCCAGCATCCAGGTGCCCTGCGGGCTGGTGTTGTCGTGCAGGATCTCGACCACCGAATGCGGGCCGAGGTTGTCGGGCACCGAGAAGACGCGGCCCTCATCGGTGGATGCCTCAGGCACGAGGTTCATGCCGCCGATCAGGAATTCGTCCATCGAGGCAAGGTCGTAGACCGCGACGCCGCAGCCGTAGATGCCCCGGATCGCGACCTGCGGGCCAAGGCCCCGCGCCTCGTTCACGATGGGCGGGCGGGTGTCGGCGGGGTTCTCGACCAGTTCGTGCGGGATGCCGCAGGGGTGCTTGAAGATCACCCGCGTCAGCCCGAAGCGGCTGCCCTTGGTCGCCGGGATGCCCGCCGCGTTCAGCCGGTCGACCCAGAAATCCGACGCCCCGACCGGGATGACCTGCATGATGGTGCGGGTCTGGTTGGTGCCGCGTCGGCCATAGATGGCGGGCTTGCGGAACGGGAACGTGGTGATGATCGTCGAGGCGTCGCCGTTCCGCGATCCGTAGTAAAGGTGATAGACCGGGATCGTGCCGTCGAAGAGCACGGTGCGCTTGACCGAGTAGAGGCCGAGCGTGCGCGTGTAGAAATCGAAATCCTCCTGCACGCCGTCCGTCGACAGCGTCAGATGGTGAAACCCGCTGACCAAAGCCATTTCGAGACCCCTCCCCGTTTTGTTCAAGTCGCCCTGCGTCCCGTGCAGGTCTGGCGTCCGGTCGCGGGTCTGTGCCCGCATGGGCGAACGCCTCGGCTTGGTATTCAGTCTAGCGCATGAACGCGGCAACATGTTGCGTTTGTTGCAGAACAACATAACGCAGAGTTATGATCCGCTTCTGGTCCTGAAAACGCGCGCGGCGAGCAGGATACGGGCGGCGGTCGTCACGAGGCAAAGCGCGCCGAAGGCCCAGGCGAGCGGCGCGAAGTGCTGCGGCAGCAGGCAGAGGAGCGCGAAGAAGATGATCGTCTCGGTGCCCTCCAGCAGGCCCGCGCTGTAGTAGAGCGATTTCTCGCCCTGCGCCTGCGTCGTCAGCCCGCGCCGCTCGGCCAGCAGGGCGAAGCCCAGAAAACTCGCGCCGTTGATGTAGAATGTCGCCAGCAGGAAGGCTGCGGGCAGCGCGTTGGCGTCAGGGTCGCGCAACGCGAAAGCCAGGGGGATCGCGCCGTAGAAGATGAAATCGCAGGTGATGTCGAGGTAGCCGCCGAAATCGGTCTTGGCGGTCGCGCGGGCCACCGCCCCGTCGAGGCCATCCGCCAGCCGCGAGAGTGCAAGTGGCAAGAGCGCCAGGGCCCCTGCCCCGCCCGCGATCATCGCGGCCATGACAAGGCCGAAGCCGAGGCCCGCCAGCGTGACCGCATCGGGGGTCACGCCCCGCCGCGCCAGTGCGCGGCCCGCTGCGTTCAGCGGCGGGTCGATCAGCCTGCGCATGGTGGAGTTGAGCATGGATGCCCCCTTGCCTCGGGTATCGGTGGACGATCCGTTGTGGCTTCGCAAGTGTCTGCAACATGGCTCACTTCCTCGTGCGGGGTCAGGGTTTGGGTTGCCAGCCCGACGGACTGCCTGCGAGAACGCTGCAAACCGACCCACAAGGAGCCTGCCGATGAAACACCTGCTTGCCGCCGCCGCGCTGGCGCTGACCGCCCTGCCCGCGGCGGCCCAGCCCGACCCTGCGAACTGGGACGCCGTGCTGGCCGAGGCCAGGGGGCAGACCGTCTACTGGCATGCCTGGGGCGGCGATCCGAAGATCAACGATTTCATCGCCTGGGTCGGGGAACAGGCGGAAGAACGGTATGGCGTGTCGCTGGAGCAGGTGAAGCTGGCCTCGACCGCCGATGCCGTGGCGCGGGTGGTGGCCGAGAAGCAGGCCGGGCAGGACACGGGCGGCGCGGTGGACCTGATCTGGATCAACGGCGAGAACTTTGCCGCGATGAAGGCCGAGGGGCTGCTGTTCGGGCCTTTCGCGGAAAGCCTGCCGAACTGGCCGCTGGTGGATGTTGCGGGCAAGCCAGCGGTGACGATGGATTTCACGCAGCCGACCGAAGGACTGGAAAGCCCCTGGGCGATGGCGCAGCTTGTGTTCGAGCATGACAGCGCGCGCCTGCCGGTGCCGCCCGCCTCGGCAGAGGAACTCCTGGACTGGGCCGCGGCAAATCCGGGGCGCTTCACCTATCCGCAGCCGCCGGACTATCTGGGCACGACATTTCTGAAGCAGGTGCTCTATGGCGTGATCGACAATCCGGAGGTGTTGCAGCGGCCGGTGGACGAGGCGGATTACGACGCGGTGACGGCCCCGCTCTGGGCCTATCTGGATGCGCTGACTCCGAATCTGTGGCGCTCGGGCAAGGCCTATCCGGCGAACGAGCCTGCCTTGGGGCAATTGCTGGCCGATAGCGAGATCGACCTGTCCTTCGCCTTCAACCCCGGACGCGCCTCGGCCGCCATCGCGGCGGGCGAATTGCAGGACACGGTGCGCACCAGCGTCTGGCAGGGCGGCACGATCGGCAACGCGAGTTTCGTGGCGATCCCCTACAACGCGGCCCATGCGGCAGGTGCGATGGTGATTGCGAACCTGCTGCTCGACCCCGAGGTGCAGGCGCGGGCGCAGGACCCCGCCGTTCTGGGCTTCCAGACGGTGCTGGCCGTCGATGCGCTGCCCGAGGCGGACCGCGCACGGTTCGAGGCGCTGGACCTGGGCATGGCGACGCTGCCGCCCGCTGAATTGGGGCCGGTGCTGCTGGAGCCTGACGCAAGCTGGATGGTGCGGATCGCGCAGGACTGGATCAGCCGCTACGGGGTGGTGCAGTGAACCTTGGCGGGGGGCTGCGCGCGGTTCCCCGGCTGACGCTTCTTCTCATGGCAGGTCCGGTCGCGGCCGGGCTTGCCGGTGCGGTCATTCCGGCGATTGACGGCGGTTTCGCGCGGCTGGCCGAATGGCCGGGGCTTCTCCCGGCAATCCGGCTTTCGGTGGTGACGGGGCTGGCCGCGACGTTGATCGGGCTGGCCCTGACGCTGCTGATCGTCGCCGCGTTGCAGGGCGGGCGGGTCTTCGGGGTGCTGACGCGGCTTCTGTCGCCGATGCTCGCCCTGCCCCACGCGGCGGCGGCCCTGGGGCTCGCCTTCCTGATCGCGCCGTCGGGCTGGATCGCGCGGGCGCTGTCGCCCTGGGCAACGGGCTGGACGGTGCCGCCCGACATGCTGGTCGTCAACGATCCCGCCGGGCTGGCGCTGATCGCGGGGCTGGTGGTCAAGGAGGTGCCGTTCCTTCTGCTGATGATGCTGGCGGCCTTGCCGCAGGCGGATGCCGGGCGGCGCGCGACGCTGGCGGCGAGCCTTGGCTATGGACGCGTGATGGGCTGGATGCTGGCGGTGCTGCCCGCCGTCTGGCCGCAGATGCGCTTGCCGGTCTATGCGGTGCTGGCCTTTGCGATGACGAATGTGGACATGGCGATGATCCTGGGGCCGAGCCTGCCGCCGACGTTGTCGGTGCAGGTGGTCAACTGGATGATGCATCCGGACCTTGCGTGGCGCGCCCCGGCGGCGGCCGGCGCGCTGGTGCAGTTCGCGCTGGTCGTCGCCGCGCTGGCAGCGTTCCGGCTGGGCGAGATCGCCGTCGCGCGGCTGGGATGCGCCTGCGCCTTGCGCGGCCACAGGGGGCTGGCGCTGGACGGGCCGACCCGCCCACTTGCAGTTGTTGCCGGGCTTGCGGTCGTCGCGGCGATCGGGGGCGGCATGGCGGGTCTTGGCCTGTGGTCGCTGGCCGGAGTGTGGAGTTTTCCCGATGCGCTGCCCGATACGCTGACGCTGAAGACCTGGATGCGGAGCGCGCCGGACTTGCTGGAGGTGACGGGCACGACGCTGCTGCTGGCGGCGCTGTCCACGGGTCTTGCGCTGGCACTCGTGATCGGCTGCCTGGAGGCCGAGGCGCGCTATGGCCTGCGGCCCGGCGCCCGCGCGCTGTGGCTTCTGTGGTTGCCGCTGATCGTGCCGCAGGTCGCGTTCCTGCCGGGGTTGCAGGTGTTGTTCCTGCGGGCGGGACTGGCCGACGGGGTGGCAGTCGTCGCGCTGGCGCATCTGGTTTTCGTGCTGCCTTACGTCTTCCTGTCGCTCGCACCGCCCTGGCGGGCCTGGGACGGTCGGATCGCGGTGGCGGGCGCGGCGCTTGGCGCGGCGCCCGGGCGGGTGTTCTGGCGCTTGCGGCTGCCAATGATGCTGCGCCCGGTCCTGACATCGCTGGCGGTGGGGCTGGCGGTTTCGGTTGGCCAGTATCTGCCCACACTGCTGGTCGGCGGCGGCCGTGTGACGACGCTGACGACCGAGGCCGTGGCGCTGTCGTCCGGCGGAAACCGGCGCATCATCGGAACGTTCGCGGTATTGCAGATGGCGCTGCCCGCCCTGGGCTTTGCCCTTGCGCTGGCCGTGCCTGCCATGATCTGGCGGCACCGGCGCGGCATGAGGACAGGCGGATGAGCGGGCTGGTGCTGGACGGGCTGGAGGTTCGGCGCGGCGGCGATCTGCTGGTGCGGCTGGACGCGCAGGTGTCGGGGGGCGAGATCCTGACGATCATGGGGCCTTCGGGATCGGGAAAGTCGACGGCACTCGCCGCGATTCTGGGCACGCTTTCGGGCGATTTCGCGCGGACGGGGCGCGTGCTGCTGGACGGGCGCGACGTGACCGGCCTGCCCACGCACCGGCGCGGGATCGGGTTGCTGTTTCAGGACGACATCCTGTTCCCGCACCTGTCGGTGGGCGGCAACCTCGCCTTCGCCTTGCCCGCCTCGGTCAGGGGACCGGCGCGGAAAGCGGCTGTCGACGCAGCCCTGGCGAGTGCTGACCTTGACGGGTTTTCCGACCGCGACCCCGCGACGCTGTCCGGCGGCCAGCGGGCACGGGTGGCACTGATGCGCACGCTGCTCGCGCGGCCCGGCGCGCTGCTGCTGGACGAGCCGTTCGCGCGGCTCGATACCGCATTGCGCGGACGCATCCGCGCCTTCGTCTTCGGGCGCATCCGCGCCGAGGGATTGCCCGCGATCCTTGTCACGCATGACGCCGAGGACGCGAGGGATGCGGGTGGCCGGGTGATTGACCCGCTCGGCCGGGCGATCTCGGCCTAGCGGTGCGATTGTCGGAGCGTGGACAGCGGATGCGGTTTTCCAGCGGGCAGGCGCACGTCTTTTCAGCGCGCGAGGACGAGTTCCGCCTTGAGGCCGCCCAGCCGGGTGCTGTCGGTCAGCGTCAGCGTGCCGCCGTGGCTGCGTGCGATGTCGGCGGCGATGGACAGCCCGAGGCCCACGCCGCCGCCGCTGTTCGGATCGCGCGCCGCATCGAGCCGGGTGAATGGCCGCAGCGCCTCGTCGCGGCGCTCGGCAGGAATGCCGGGGCCGTCATCCTCGACCGTGATGCGCAGGCTGCGCTCGGTGAGCACCAGCGACACCAGGACCCGCTTGCCGTAGCGCACGGCATTGCCCACCAGATTTTCGACCGCCCGCATCACGGCGTCGGGGCGCAGCATCGCCTCGCCCTGCCCTTCGACATGCAACGTCACGTCATGCCCCGCGCGTTGCGCATTCTCGACGACCCGGGCCACGATGGCGACAGGGTCCGTGGACAGGGCCGTCTCCATCGCGTCACCGCGCGCGAAGGAGAGAAATTCATTCACCAGCCGCTCCATGTCCGCCACATCGCGCTGTGCGGCCAGAACCTCGTCATCGGGAGCCATCAGCGACAGGCCCAGCTTGAGCCGCGTCAACGGCGTGCGCAGATCATGGCTGACGCCCGAGAGCATCAGCGTGCGCTGCTCGATCTGCCGTTCGATCCGCGAGCGCATGTCGAGAAACGCTGCCCCCGCAGCCCGCACCTCGAGCGCGCCGCGAGGGCGGTAGGGCACCGAGCGCCCCTTGCCGAACGCCTCGGCCGCATCCGCGAGGCGCTTGATCGGCCGCAGCTGGTTGCGCAGGAAGACATAGGCGATGACCGTCATCAGCACCGAGGTCAGCAGCATCCAGACCAGAAGCTGGTGCGGGTTCGACGCCGAGACGCGGCGTCGCGGCACCTCGACCGAGAGCGGGCCGATATCGGTATCAAGCAGCATCCGCACCGTGCTCGTGTCGGCCAGATCGACGGCGCGCAATTCGGGCAACCCCTCGCGCAGCGTCTCGATCACGACGCGGCCTGACAGGTCGTAGAACTGGCGCCGGTCGGTGTCGCTTTGCCATGTCGACGGCAACTGGAGCACGAGTTCCAGGGGAAGTGCGATGCGGGTCGCGCGGGCCCGTGCCTCTTCGGGCGAGCCGCCCCGATCTGCTTCGTCGAGCACGAAGTTGACCTGGATGACAAGGCTTTGCGTCATCTGCCGGGTCACACCCTCGAAATGCCGCTGGATGAAGGCCAGCGACACGACAAGCTGGATCGCCACCACCGGGACGATCAGGATGAGGGCCGCCCGACCGTAAAGGCCACGCGGCACAAGCGGCTTGAGGAACGCGAACATAGCGGCGATCCTAGACGCGCAGCAGCGGGAAAGGAAGGCGATGACCACATTCGGGCAGGTGCGACGCGTGCTGGCGCCCAACCCTTCGGCAATGACCGCCCAAGGAACGAATACCTGGATCGTCGGGCGCGGCGCGGTGGCCGTGATCGACCCGGGGCCGGATGACACGCGGCATCTGGAGGCGATCCTGTCTGCGCTGGAGCCGGGAGAGAGGGTAAGCCACATCCTCGTGACCCATGCGCACCGCGATCATTCCGGTCTGGCGCCCGCCCTCGCCACCCGCACGGGTGCCCCGGTTCTGGCCTTTGGCGCGGCCACGGACGGGATGCGCCCCACTATGGCCGCGCGCGGGCTGACGGGCGACGGGGGCGAAGGGATCGACGCGGGCTTCGCGCCCGACCTCCGGCTTGGCGATGGCGCGGTGGTCGAGGGGCCGGGCTGGCGGCTGGAGGCACTCCACACGCCGGGGCATCTGGGCAACCACCTCTGCTTCGCGCTGGACGATCTGTGCTTCACGGGCGATCACGTGATGGGATGGTCGACGTCCATCGTCTCGCCCCCCGAGGGCGACATGACCGCCTATATGGCAAGCCTCGCGGCGCTGGCCCACCGCCGCTGGAGCACCTTCCTTCCCGGCCACGGTCCCGATGTGACGGACCCTGCGCACCGCCTGGCCGAGCTGGCCGCCCACCGCCGCCAGCGCGAGCATGACATCCTGGGCGCGCTTGGCGATGGCCCGGCAGATGCGGCCGCGATCGCCCGACGTCTCTACACCGCGACACCCCCTGCCCTGATGGGTGCCGCAGAACGCAACGTCCTGGCGCATCTGCTTGATCTGGAAGAAAGAAAGCTGGTTGCGGCGGAGGGCGCACCTGACCGCCAAACGCCGTTTCGCATGGCCTGAGCAGCCGCCGCCTCTGCCTCACCCGCCCCCGATTTTGTCTCTGGACGCCCCTTGACCAGCTTGCTATAGACCCGCGGTGTTCCGGCGTAGCTCAGCGGTAGAGCAGTTGACTGTTAATCAATTGGTCGTAGGTTCGATCCCTACCGCCGGAGCCAGCACAAACAAGGGCTTAGCGAGTTTCGCGAGCCCTTTTTGTTGCCCGAGTTTCCATTTAGTCGCTACTTTTTGACCTTGGAAACAGGGAGAATACGATGAGTTGGTGGGACCTCGGAGAAAGTAGCGGCTACCCCCATGGTTTGCCGACGCCGCGGAGGACCGTGCCGGCTAGAATGATCTGCCAGCTGTCCCCGAACCTTTGAGTCAATCTCACGCTTACCCAAGACGTTTTCCCGCGTGAACGACGCCGCGCCTCACAGTTGGGGCAGGTGTGGACGCCAGATCGGGACGCGCTTCATCGCCCTGTCGAACAGGCACGGCCTGTCATTCCAGCAGAGTGCAGGCGGAGTTGGCCGCTTCGGGCGCGCGCATCCTGCAATCAAATGGGCCGACCACCCCGGACAAGAGCTCGCGCATCAGCTTTTGCGTGATGGCGTGCTTGAAACCATCGAAGTCGCTGACCTCCATGACGAAAGACTCGGGGCCGGTCGTCACGGCACGACGGTAGTAGTCGGCAAGCTTCGGCTCCTGAGCGGTGATGGCGAGGGCATTGACCGTTATGCCAAGGTCTTCGGCCTTCTGCCGTGCGCTCGCGACAGTGATCCGGTCCCCCCGACGAGCGACCACCGAGGCACGGCCGTCACCTGACAAGTCGATGATCTTGCGCTCGGCACACTGCTCTGCCTCATCGAAAAGATCGATCGCGGCCATCAGCCCCGATCCGATATCGGTGTTCCCCGAAACCCGCCGTTCTGTCGCTGCCAGTGCGTCTGCGAAGCGATGTGCGTCTTCGGCAGAGGCAATTCTGTGCCAGGGAATGATTTGCGGCGTAAAGGCGCTGTCGGCCCAGAAGATGGCCGCGATGTCGACGGTTCCGGCACGGCTGAAGCTGCTGATGACCCCCGGGCTGGTCAGCGCCCGGCTGTAACCCTGGATCTGCAGCATGAAGTCGACCCCCGAAATGCTTCCCGATGCGTCGATTGCCAGAACAAGGCCGACATCTGCGCAACGCGCCTGACCGGGGCGCAGCGAGATCAGGACAAACAGCGCAGCGGCAATCAAGAGCAAGACGACAAGCCGTTCTGGGGCCGTTGCAAAAGTGGGGCGGCAATCTCGTCTGGGCTGGCGTCGCTGGACTGGAAAACTGCACGGATGATCTCGCTATGACGCAAAAGGGACACAATGCGAAAGGTTAAGAACAGATTGTTGCGGAAGTGTTTGAAACCTGAAGCGTCGCCGTGATGGTCATGGTCCGATCAACGCGACGAATTTCCGGGGGGAATGTGCGGGTACCGTTTCTTCTGGGCTTTTTTCTTGCGTTCGTGACGATGGGGACTGCGCATGCGCAGACTTTCTTCGGTACGGTCGGCGACGGCGTGACAGTCGGCGTCGACCGTGGGTCGACCGTGCTGCTGCCGGATGTCGATGTTCCGACCGGTTTCGTGACCTTCGACACCTATGGGTCCGAGGATATCGGTCCGGATATCGGATCGCTGAGCTATGCCCTGCCCGATGCCATAACGAGCGGCGACCAGTTCGATATTCTGGGGTTGCTGGCAGGATCGATCACTGATGGCGAGACGGAGCTCGTCGCAGGCGGGATCGGCTATCGCTTCCCGCTGGATGGCGAGGCGCTGTCCGGTTTCGTCAATGCCGACTATGCCGATGTCGTCCTCGGTGGCGATGTCAACCAGGCACTCGATGCGAAGGGCTCGCGGGCCAACCTGTCGTTCGGCGTGCGACGGGTCTGGGAGCTTTCGGACGTGTCCGATGTCGAAAGCACCGTCGAGCTTCGGGCAAGGCATTCCTCCGGCGACATTCTGGGCCGGCAGGTTCTTGACGAAAACCTGCGCATCCTGCGCGCCGCAGTTCTCTACGAAAGCGGGGTGCCCTTCGGCTTCAGAAAGCGGGCCGCATTGGGCGTCGCGAAGGGCCTTGATGGGTTGGGAAGCTCGGAGGAAGGGGAAACGACCAACTCCATCCCCGGCGCGTCGCCGACATTCCTGCGCGTTTCCCTTGCCGGGGAAGCGTCGCTGCCCCTCTCGGAGCGTTGGGTCGTGAACGGGGGGATCGCCGGTCAATGGGCTGACGCCACCCTTCCCTTGTCCGAACGCTGCGGCTACGGCACCAATGCCTATAGCCGCGGGTTCGACGTGACGCTTGTGAACGGCGACAAGTGCCTGGGATCACGGATCGAGGGCGCGTATTTTCTGCTTATTCCTAGCATGACGAACCCCGCATCGCCCATCGTTCAGGGTTTTGCCGGGCTGGACTTCGGCGGGATCTGGAACGTCGGAAACATCTACGTGCCCGCCGACTCGCAGACCTGGTCGAGCGCGACCGTCGGCGTGCGCGCGATGACCGAGAGCACAGTTGCAGAACTGACCGTCTCGCGGATCCTCGACGATTTCACCGGGATCATCCCGCAGGACCAGACACGCGTCTGGTTCAGGCTGGCGTCGCGCTTCTGAGAACAACCTTTCGTGGAAAAAGTGTGTCAGTCTTCTGCGCGCTTGCGTTTGGATCAGACGTCGGTAACCCTTTCCATGTCTGGGAGGGGAAACGATCCGTGCAGGTTACATCTTGATCCGATACGAGAGAGTGCTGTTTGATGACGGCTTCCGCTTCATGATTGCGCAGGACGGAGCGAAGGTGCCGTTCACGCGGAGCGAGACGAAGCTGCTCCAGTTCCTGTCTGGCCGACCCGGACGCATCGCGACGCGGGGCCAACTTCTCGACGCACTCACCGAGGTGGGGTCCGACAAGAGCGACAGGAACGTCGATTTCCTCGTGAACCGTCTGCGGCGCAAGTTGGGCGACAACGCCCGCGATCCGCGCTTCGTCGCGACGCGCTACGGCGAGGGTTACATCTGGCTGCCCAAACAGATCGAGGACGCGCCTAAAGCGGCTGATGCGCATGTCGTCGTGGGTCCGATCCGCGGGTTTCGCCATCTTGGTGCGTTCGAACCGATCGCACAGCGGTTCGTCTCGCAGTTCCACCGTTCCATCGAAGGCAATTTCGGAGCGGACAAGAAGATCGTCCTCGATCCTGATTGCCCGCCGCGCGCGGCCTTTGGCGACACGATGCCGGAAATCGCGGTGGACCTGACGTTCCTGGTAGACCGGCGGGGCCTTGAATGTGTCGTCCAGGCCAGTGCGTTCCGCTCGGGTGCGATCTATGCCATCAATCGGCATGTCATAGCCACCGATCCGGTCGGTAGCGACAGCAGCGATGCGGACAAGCTGGCATCGGGCATCGCGACCGAAATCTGGAAAAGCCTGACGCTGAAGGCCGACCGGATGAAGCCCTTGCCCGTCGCGATGCAGGATGCGTCGCTCTCGCTTGCCGGGGGAATTCATGGCTGGGCGGAAAGCCAGCGTCGGCTGAAGGAACTGTCGGCCCAAAACCCCACGGACCACGGCATCAAGATGATGATCGCGAGCAATCTGCATACAAAATACGTGCAGCACGGGCTGGAACTGTTCGCATCGGACGTCGATACGCGCGCCGAGGACGAGGCCGAGATCGAGGCGCTGGTGACAGCCAGCCTTCCTTTCGTGCAGCACGATCCGTTCTTTGCCGCGACAGCGGCCAAGTTGCTGTTCTTCGTCGACCGAGGCTATCACGGCATCGCCATGGAGATGATCGAGGACGTCAACCGGCACAGCACCGCAGTGGCAGCCACGCTGACCATCCTTGGCATGTTGCGGAACTTCGTGGGCGAAACCGACCGCTCGCTGTCCGCGCTGGACCAGGCGCTCGATCTGGCGGAACGGGGATCGGAGTTCGAGGTCTACATCATGTGCGTGAAGTGTCAGGTGCTCATGGCGATAGATGACCGCAAGGCACTGGATGCGCTTTTGGTCGAGTTGTACCAGCGCAAGCCTGCGCTGAAGTTCCTTTATGACATCTTCTACGGATCGGTAGAAAACCCGTCCAAGGAAGCGTTGGGTGCCATGCACATGATGACGCCGAAGCAAGCGACGGGCTTGCTGACGTTCGTGGACTACATGTGCGCCCGCTTTTTCCACGAGGATGTGCA
Organism: uncultured Alphaproteobacteria bacterium; assembly: GCA_963736565.1. GTDB lineage: Bacteria > Pseudomonadota > Alphaproteobacteria > Rhodobacterales > Rhodobacteraceae > Aliitabrizicola. The sequence goes on along the minus strand of CAVTOW010000003.1, from coordinate 47,453 downwards.
CCGGCAGAACACGCTTCGGGTGCCGTGTCAGATTCTGACGATGAAGTTCGGACCGGGCATCCTTCCTTCGAACCTCTCTGCTGTGAGCGTCTGAATCGGCGGGCGAGCCCTTGCACCGCTTCGGATTTGAAACCGGGCTGGCAGCGTGCATGGATGTCGCCGCGCGAGTGATGGCCCGTGGAGCTTCGTCGGCATTGTAGGGCGACACCGCCCTATCGGTTCGCTGTATCAAGCGGATAAGCCGTGGTGAATTTCATCCGCTCCATGGCGAAGTGACTGGTGATATTCTTGATCGGGACGGCATCGGTCAGACGCTTATAGAGGGCGTCGAAGGCCCCCATGTCGGCAACGGCAACCCTGAGAAGATAGTCCATCTCGCCCGCCATTCTGTAGACCTCCATGATCTGGGGGTGTGACGCGACGGCTTTTGCGAACAGCTCGCGCCATGCGCTGGTGTGGTCGGCGGCCTCGATCCCGACGAACACCGTCAACCCCAGCCCGAGTTTTCCAGGATCGCCCAGCGCGACGCGGCCCGTCAGCACGCCGGCAGCTTCAAGCTTCTGGATGCGCTTCCAGCATGGTGTCTGCGACAGCCCTACCCGGTCTGCGATTTGCGCGATGGGCAAGGTCGCATCCTGCATCAGTGCGGCGACGATCTTTCGGTCGATCAGGTCGAGCTGCGTCATGTCCAGGCTTTCCGTGATGCTATCGTTTTGCGGGAAGATACCGAGATGGCCGTTAATGTCTATAAGTTTTATCGTGTATCTTTTCGTACCCCACATGGCTTCCATCGAAGGTCAAAGTCGGCTGTGCCCGCAGGCAGGCTCACAATCCAAAATTCCTGCAAGCTGTTGCGGAGAATAATCTTCTCCCAACACGACAAAGTTTGGCGTGTATTTTCTGTTGCTATACTCGACAAACTCAGTCGTAATTATGGCTATGAACTTCCCTGCCGCACTGACAAGAGAGGAACCGCACCATGATGATGCTCAGCACGAACGGCACCGCGCCCTTCCCGGCTCCGCACGCGCTGCGGGATGAACCTTCCCGCTGGTCTTCGTTCCAGCTTTCAGCGGGTACGGCGATCATCCTTTCGGTTCCGCTTGGAAGCCTTGTGTGGGTCGCGATGATCGGGTGGGCCCTGACATGACCTTCACCTTGCGTGGCACCGATCCGGGCCGTTTTCCGCGTCCGGCGGCATTCTCGGTCATGCTCATCGACCGGCGCACGGGCATGCCGCATCGGATCAACGGGACGCCCCTCGTGATCTTTACCAAGGACCCGGGAGGCGCGGCGACCGAGCTTCTGCACGGTCGGGACGCGACGATCTGGGAAGCCCGTATCGAGCAACTGGCGGGCGGTTCGCGATGATCCCCGCCACCATCCTTGGCCTTGTTCCCTACATTCACCTGCCGCCGCGAAATGCGGATCAGGTCACTGCATCAACCCAGGAGCACGACATGACCGACACTGACCTGATCTCGCAACCTGCGCAGCGCGATCCCAAGGGTTTTGCACCGCGCGCGGTCGAGACGTTGAAGCCGCGCGGCGGTCTTTCGCGGCTGCTGAAGGGCGTGTTGTCGGCGACCGCACTCGCCGCGCTGACGCTGCACGCGAGCCCCGCCGCATATGCAGAGCCGCTCCTGAACGTCAGCTACGACCCGACGCGCGAGCTTTATCGCGAGTTCAACGAGGCCTTCACCGCAGTGGGTGGCGCAGGGCAACGCGGCCCCGACCATCGAGGTCAGCCATGGCGGATCGGGCAGTCCAGGCCCGCGCGGTGATCGACGGGCTTGAGGCGCAGGTCGTGACGCTGGCGCTGGCCTCGCGACATCGACAAGATCGCCGAGGCGGGCAAGCTGCCCGCCGACTGGCAGTCGAAGCTGCCGCACAACTCGTCGCCCTACACCTCGACCATCGTCTTCCTGGTGCGCGAGGGAAACCCCAAGGGCCTCAAGGACTGGGGTGATCTGGTGAACGAAGGCGTCGAGGTGATCACGCCGAACCCGAAGACCATCGGGCGGCGCGCGCTGGAACTATCTGGCCGCCTGGGCCTGGGCCGAGAAGAACGGCCAGGACCCGAAGGAATTCGTGGGCAAGCTGTTCAAGAACGTCCCGGTGCTCGACTAGCGGCGCGCGCGGTTCGACCACCACCTTCGCGCAGCGCGGCATCGGCGACGTGCTGCTGGCCTGGGAGAACGAGGCCTATCTGGCGCTGAAGGAGCTGGGCGAGGATCAGTTCGACATCGTCGTCCCGTCCGATCAGCGTGCTGGCCGAACCGCCGGTGGCGCTGGTCGAAGGCAACATCAAGTCCGACGAACAGCGCAAGCTGGCCGAGGCCTATCTGAACTTCCTCTACTCGCCCGAAGGTCAGGCGCTGGCCTTCAAGCACTTCTACCGCGCCTGGGACACCTCCAAGGCCGCCAACCCCGAGGATGTCGCCCGCTTCCCGCAAGCTTGAACTGGTCGACATCGCCAGCTTCGGCGGCTGGGCCAAGGTGCAGCCGGAACACTTCGGCGACGGCGGCATCTTCGACCAGATCTACGTGCCGAAGTGAGGCTGGCGATGGGCAGACCGCTTGATCCACCGATCCCCCATGCCCGGCCTTGGCCTGAGCATGGGGATCACCCTGACGATGCTTTCCCTCGTCGTCCTTCTGCCCATCGGCGCCCTTCTTCTGAAGGGCGCCAACTATGGTCTGGCGGGCATCTGGGAAACCGTGAACCGCGAACGCGTCTGGGCGGCGCTGTTCCTGTCGTTCCGGCTGTCGCTGTTTGCGGCGCTGTTCAACCTCGTGTTCGGCGTGCTGCTGGCCTGGGTGCTGGTGCGCTACCGCTTTCCCGGCCGCCGCATCCTTGACGCCGCCGTCGACCTGCCCTTCGCGCTGCCCACGGCCGTCGCCGGCATCTCGCTGACCGCGCTTTACGCCCCGAACGGCGTCTTCGGTCAGCTGGCGGCCGAGATCGGCTGGAAGATCGCCTACACCCAATGGGGCATCTTCATCGCGCTGGTCTTCGTGGGCCTGCCCTTCGTCACCCGCACCGTGCAGCCGGTGATCGAAGAGATCGAGCGCGAGGTCGAAGAGGCCTCGGCCACCCTTGGCGCGACCCGCCTGCACACCCTGCGCCACGTCATCCTGCCGATGCTGACGCCCGCCGCGCTGACCGGCTTTGCGCTGGCGCTGGCCCGGGCCGTGGGCGAATACGGGTCGGTCATCTTCATCGCCGGAAACATCCCGCTGGTGACCGAAATCGCGCCCCTGCTGATCATCATCCAGCTGGAAGAGTTCAACTATGACGCGGCCGCCGCCATCGGCATCGCCATGCTGCTGATCAGCTTCGCGATGCTTCTGGTCATCAACCTGATCCAGGTCTGGAGCCGCCGGAGGATTGGCTATGTCTGACGCAACCCTGACGCCTGCCGCTTCCGCTCGGCCACCGAAGAAACCCCGCTCGCCCGCTGGGTCCTGATCGGCGTCGCCGTCGCTGGGCCTGGCGATCCTTGTCTTCGCGCCCCTGATCGCCGTCTTTGTCGAGGCGCTGGCCGATGGCGTCGCCGCCTCGCTCAAAAGCCTGGCCAGCCCGGATGCGCGGGACGCGATCCGGCTGACGCTGACCATCGCCGCCATCTCGGTGCCGCTGAACGCCGTCTTCGGCATCGCGGCGGCCTGGTTCATCACCAAGTTCGACTTTCGCGGCAAGGCCTTCCTGATCACGCTGATCGACCTGCCCTTCTCGGTCTCGCCCGTCGTCGCGGGCCTGTGCATCGTGCTGATGTTCGGCACCAACTCCCTGGTCGGCGGCTGGCTGGTGGCGCAACGGCTATCCGATCGTCTTTGCCATGCCGGGCATCATCCTGGCCACGATGTTCGTGACCTTTCCCTTCGTCGCGCGCGAGCTGATCCCGGTGATGATCGAACAGGGCCGGGCCGAGGAAGAGGCGGCGCTGACGCTTGGGCGCATCCGGCTGGCGCACCTTCTGGACCGTCACGCTGCCCAACATCCGCTGGGCGCTGCTCTACGGCGTGCTGCTGTGCAACGCCCGCGCCATGGGCGAATTCGGGGCGGTCGCCGTCGTGTCGGGCAAGATCCGCGGCCAGACCGCCACGATGCCGACCACGATCGAGATGCTCTACCAGGAATACCTTTCGGTCGCGGCCTTCAGCCTTGCCGCCGTCCTGGCGCTGCTCGCCCTTGTCACCCTGCTTCTGAAGACCGCGCTGGAAATCCGCCATGCCGACCAGCTTGCCGCAACGCACCGCCACTAGGAGAACGCGCCCATGCACATCGAAATCGACGAAATCTCCAAGCAGTTCGGCACGACGGCGGCCCTGCATCCGGTGTCGCTGTCCCTGCCCTCGGGCGCGCTGGTGGCCCTGCTCGGGCCGTCCGGCTCGGGCAAGACCACGCTTCTGCGCATCCTTGGCGGGCTGGAGTTCCCGACCTCGGGCCGCGTGCTGTTCGACGGGCAGGATGCCACCGGCCTGACGGTGCAGGAGCGGCGCGCGGGCTTCGTGTTCCAAAGCTACGCCCTGTTCCGCCACATGACGGTGTTCGACAACATCGCCTACGGCCTGAACGCCCGCCCCCGCGCCATCTCGCCCCACGCAAGGCCGAGATCGCCCGGCGCGTGACCAAACTGCTTGAACTGATCCAGTTGCCCGACATCGGCGCGCGCTATCCGTCGCAGCTTTCCGGCGGGCAGCGCCAGCGCGTGGCACTGGCCCGCGCGCTGGCGATCGAGCCGCGGATGCTGCTGCTGGACGAACCCTTCGGCGCGCTGGATGCCAAGGTCCGCAAGGAGCTGCGCCAGGGCCTGCGCGACATCCACGACACCACCGGCCTGACCACCGTCTTCGTCACCCACGATCAGGAAGAGGCGATGGAACTCGCCGATCTCGTGGTCGTGATGTCGATGGGCCGGATCGAGCAGATCGGCAAGCCGCAGGACATCCGCGCCCGGCCAGCAACCCCCTTCGTGCGCGAGTTCATCGCCGCCTGACACAATGGTCGCTGCGGCGCTGCCTGAACGCAGGCGTCGCCGCGCGCCGGACTAATTCTGTCGTTCGTGCGGATGGCTTATCCCGCGTTTGACCTGGACGTTGCCGCACAGGAGCGACACGGCCATTGCGGCGCGGCGCGGTTCCCGTCCCGTCTAGTCAAGGTGCCAGACCTCGGCATCTGATAGGTCAAGCCTCGGCGCATGTCAGACCCCCACATCCAAAGCCAGCCGGTTCCGCGGGAACAATCGCTCTCCGCCAAGGTTTCTTGCCTGCGTTCCAGACAGCGCAAGAACCAGGAGAAGATCATGGAAAAGGACAAGACCTCGGAGGGTCGGAGCCGCGGCGGCGAGAACTCTGGCGGCAATTTCAAGAACGATCCGCAGCGTGCCGCGGAAGCTGGACGCAAGGGCGGTCAGGAATCCGGCGGCAACTTCAAGAACGATCCGCAGCGGGCGTCTGAGGCGGGCCGCAAGGGCGGCAGCGCCTCCCATCAGGGCAGCGGCAAGGCCCGGTAAACGCAGCGGCTGCGGGGGCGGCACGACGCCCTCGCCCCGCTCATGAAATAGTCAGGAATTGGGCACATGCGCACAGCAACCCTTGTAACACTCATCCTGCTGATCGTCGGTGGCCTGAATTGGCTTCTGGTCGGCATCTTCCAGTTCGATCTGGTGGCGGCACTGTTCGGAGGCCAGACGGCACCGATCTCGCGGCTCGTCTACGTGATCGTCGGCCTCTGCGCCATCTGGCAGCTGATCAAGATCCCCTCGCTTTACGAGGATCGGACGACGGCCAGAACGACCACGACCGGCACAACCACCCGGCCAACGGATCGGGTCTGAACCCACAAGCGTGAGCGGCTCTGCCGCTCCGCCGGCCGCCCTGCTACAGCCCCGCAGACGGGGCGGCCATCCCGGACCGGCTGTCACGCCGGTCCGGGCCCCTATCAGCGAGCGCCCCGATGAAATCATCAGTCAATCACGACCGTCCGGTGGATGAACACCGATATAGAAAACACACCCGAAAAGCTGCGTAACCCCGGACTTGCGCGGCCTGTGCCCCAAGGCCGGGTGGTGGCGGGCATCCGCGGCGGTAGCGCAAACGCGGCATCGAATGGCCACTGGATCCACGACGCCGTCGGGCCGCGCAACTACGTGGCACCAGACGCCCCTTCCCCATCGGCGCCTGCCCCTGAAGACCTTGTCGCCGCAATCGAGGAACAGATGGCTGCCGTCACGAGCCTGGACGCGTCGCGCATCACCATCGCGGTGGAGGCGGACTCGGTCGTGCTTGCGGGCTTCGTCGACAGCGCCGAGGCGCGGCGTCGCGCCGGCGCATGCGCCGTCGCAGTTTCCGCACCGCGCCAGGTTGAAAACCGCATCAAGCTTAACAGGAACAGCCGGATGAAGAACGATCGCGTGAAGAAGACGGACCCGCCGCGCAATCGCAGTCTCGCGTCTGGATTGCCCTTGGTGCGGCGGCAGTTGCTGTCGGGCTGGGCGCCGCCGCAATCGCGACGCGCGATACCGTGCCCCGCGAAGCCGACAGCGCGCCCGGCAGGACGGCGCGGCGACGCGGCTTTGGCAAATATGCGGTGACAGGACGCACCGTGACGATCCGCCGACATCGACAGGACATTTACGAATTCTGGCGCGATTTCCGCAACCTCGCCCGGTTCATGGAGAACGTGGAGCATGTCGAGACGCTGGCGGAAGACCGGGTTCGCTGGCGTATCCGGGCGCCCTTGGGACAAAGCGTCGATGTCGAAACCCGTATCGTCTCGGACCGGCCGGGCGAGGAAATCGCCTGGCGATCCCTCGAAAGCTCGCAGATCGAGACCGAAGGCAAGGTCATGTTCCGCGACGCGCCGGGAGGGCGCGGCACCGAGGTCGAGGCGATCATCGCCTACAAACCGCCGATGGGCGAGTTGGGCCGTCTGGTCGGCAAGCTGACGGGCCGCGAACCCGCAGCGCAAGGCCGGCACGAATTGAAGCGGCTGAAGATGCTGCTTGAGACGGGCGAAATCGCCACCGCCGCAAATCGCAAGTCATCAGCGAAAGGAAACTTCTGATGCGCGCCCTGACCTGGCACGGCAGCAAGGACGTCCGCGTGGACACGGTCCCTGACCCCGAAATCGTCAACCCTCGCGATGCGATCATCGAGGTGACCTCCACCGCGATCTGCGGATCGGACCTGCACCTCTACGACGGCGTGATCCCGGGCATGGAAGCGGGCGACATCCTGGGCCACGAGTTCATGGGCCGCGTGGTCGAGGTCGGCCCCGACAGCACGCTTCGGATCGGCCAGCGGGTGGTGGTGCCCTTCACCATTTCCTGCGGGGCCTGCTTCTTCTGCGAGCAATGCACTCTATTCGGCCTGCGACAACTCCAATCCGGTCGAGGCGCAGGACGCGACGGAGCAACTCTACGGCCACGCGATGTCAGGCATCTTCGGCTATTCGCACCTGACCGGCGGCTATCCCGGGCGGACAGGCCGAATATGTCCGCGTTCCCTTCTCGGACGTCGGACCCATCGTGATCCCCGAGGGGCTGGACGACGATCAGGTCCTGTTCCTGTCCGACATCCTGCCGACCGGATGGATGGCCGCCGAGAATGCCGACATCCGCCCGGGAGATACCGTTGCGGTCTGGGGCTGCGGCCCCGTGGGACTGTTCGCCATCCAGAGCGCGCTTCTGATGGGGGCCGAGCAGGTCATCGCCATCGACCACTATCCCGGTCGGCTGGCGCTCGCGCGCGGCCTTGGTGCCAAGGTCATCGACTATCGCCAGACGCGCGTGCTCGAGGCGCTGATGGAAATGACCGGGGGCCTCGGCCCCGATGCGGTGATCGACGCCGTCGGGATGGAAAGCCATGGCCTGACGCCCGACAGCATGCTCGACAAGGTCGCGCAGGCTACCGGCCTCGGGTTCGATGTCACCCATGTCCTGCGCGAGGCGATCGCGGCCTGCCGCAAGGGTGGGCGGGTGTCGATACCCGGCGTCTATGGTGGCGTGACCGACATGTTCCCCACCGGGGCGCTGATGCAGAAGGGGCTGGAGCTGCGCACCGGCCAGACCCATGTGCAGCGCTACATGGGCCAGCTTCTTCACCGGATCGCCGAGGGTGAGATCGACACGACCTTCCTCATCAGCCATCGCCTGTCGTTGGAAGAAGCGCCGCTTGGCTATGACAACTTCCGCAACAACCAGAACGACTGGACCAAGGTCGTTCTCAAGACCAAGGCCGCGTGATGCTGCGCTTCCTGCTGACCCAGGGGGCGATTGCGTTGTTCCTTGGTTCGGCAGGGCTGGCGACCGTGCTCGCCGCCGATCTCTTCGGGTTGCACGCGATGCTGTCGCGCAGCCCGGACAGGTTTGTCATCCTGCCCGCGATCTGGGCGGCGGCGGTGGGACCGTTCATGGTCGCCTATGTCGGCACGGCAATGGCCCTGCAGTGCTGGGAAAGATAGTGCTGACGGGCTGTTTCACTCGGCCCCGACGAAGCGGCCCAGCTTGGCGAGGGTTTGCTGTCCCAGTTCGACCGCGCCAAAACCTTTGGCCTGTTCGAACTCGGCAGCAGTGCTGAACACCATGGCCAGCGTGACCTGCGTTGCACCGTCGATCTCTTCGAATTCGGCCCAGGCGTCGGCGTGTTTGGGACCGTTCTCGCCCCAGAGCAGCGAATAGGCGATGCGACTTTCGGGCGAGACCTCGATATAGCGATGGTGGTTCGGAAAGACGGTGCCGTCCGGACCGATCATGTCGAACACCCATTCACCGCCCGTTCTGAGGTCGATCCTTTGCGTTCGGCACGAGAAGCCGTCGGGCCCCCACCATTTGCGGCAAGGTCTCGGCATTCATCCATGCCCCCCAGACAAGCTGGCGGGGTGCCTTGATGCGGCGCCGCAACACCATTGTCCGCTCGGCCACCGCCGCGAGGTTGTCCAGCCCCGCGCCGAACCCCTGCCGATAGCCCGCCTCCATGTCCTCAGCAAGCGACGACAACTGCACCGTCACGACGATGCGGCTGCCGCTGCCCACGGCAGAAAACTCCGCCGTGACCAGCGCTGCCGATTGCGTCGCGCCCTTTGACGACACGACCTCGTAGTTCACGCTGCGCTGCGCAGGCTGCATGTCCAGCCACCCCACCTCGCAGCGGATGTCGGCCTGCCCGTCAACCTTGCAGATCGAGGTTTCGCGCCCGCCGACCCGGTTATCGGCTTCCAGAAACTCCACTGTCACGTCGGGGGATGGTGCAGCCCAGACCGCGCGCGCGGCAGGTGCCGTCCATGCCTGCCACAGCGTCTCGACCGGCGCGGCCAGGTTCCGTTCAAAGGTCAGCGTCGCAAATCCGGGCGTCATCTCGGCAGCCCTTTCGCATAGTTCTCAAGCTGGGTGACGACCGTTCCCCAACCGTCATGGAACCCCATATCCGCATGCGCCTTGCGCGTGTCCGGGTTACGGTGACGGGCAATTGCGGTATAGCGCGTCCCGCCTTCGGGGGCATCAGCCAGAAGCAGGATCGCCGTCATGAAAGGTTCGGGCGCGGGCTTCCAGCCTTCGGTATAGGTGTCTGTGAACACAAGCTTTTCGCCGTCGACAACCTCAAGGTAGACACCCCTGTTGTCCATGACGTTGCCATCGACATCGAACGTCGTGTTGAACCGCCCGCCGACCCGCAGGTCGATGTCGACCGCCGTCACCCGGTTCGGTGCAGGGATGAAGAAATGCGGGATGTGCCGCGGCTCTGTCCAGCATTCCCACACCAGTTTCCGGGGAACGGCCAGCGTTCTGGTGAACCACAGATCGGTGGTCGGATCGAGGTCGGGTATCATCTGTCGCGCTCCTTCATCAGGGTCATCACGTAGTCGTCCAGACGATCCAGCCGCGCCTCCCAGATCGCCCTTTGCTCATCGAGCCAGGAACGGACCGGGGCCAATGCCTCGGGGACGATGGCGCAGGTGCGCACGCGGCCGTCCTTCGCCGTCGCGATAAGTCCGGCCTCCTCAAGCACCGACAGGTGACGCATCACCGTCGGCAGCCGCAACCCGGTCGGACCGGCGAGGTCGCTGACCGCTGCCGGGCCTGCGGCCAGACGCGCAAGGATCGCCCTGCGGGTCGGGTCCGCCAGGGCCTGGAACAGGGCCGAAAGGTCTGCATCATACTTAGCCATATCACTAAGTATGACGGATCAATGAGTCAGCGCAACACCAAAGTTAGATACTCGGCTAAGTTTTGCCGACCAGCAGGGTCCGGTGTGCTTTCCGCCCTGTCAGCAAAGACAAGGCGCGGCCCGAAGATTAACGGAATATGAATATGACATTCGCGGCCCGTTCAACCCTGGCATGTTCTTTGGTCGCTTATCGAAGCGGAGTCGCTCGGCACCCTTGGTCACAGGAAGTGCGCGGCGTCATCTCGCTGTCGATCGGCAAAAGGGAGCCAGCAGCATGGCCGCGTTCAAGATCGAAGATCATGGTGCCTTCCCCCCGGTAGCTGTCCGACCGGATCCCCACCACCCATTCCGTCGCGCCCTCGCCTCGGCACGCGGGCGTGGCGCAGCGAGGAGGGTGCGGCGACAATCGAGGCCGTCATCTGGATGCCGGTGATGATCTTCCTCTTCGCCCTCGTCGCGGACACCGCGCTTGTGCTTGGCGGCGAGGCACGCGTGCTGCGGGTCGTGCAGGATACCAACCGCGCCGTGTCGATCGGGCGGATCACGAATGTCGAGGATGCCGAGACGCAGGTCTTTTCCCGCATTTCCCGAATTGCGCCCCATGCTGTCGTCACGACCACCGTCGACAGCGGGCTGATCACGACCCAGGTCCGGATTCCCGCGACCGACCTTACATCGGTCGGCCTGGTCGATGCCTTTCTCAATCTCGACGTGATGGTAACCGCACAACATCTGGCGGAGAGCTGACCATGAACATGACGCCCCCCCTTCCCCGCATCGCCCGTTTCGCAAAGTCGGAGCGCGGCGGGATCACCGCGCTGAGCCTCTTCCTGCTGATCTCGATGCTGATGATCGGCGGCTACGCGGTGGACGTCAGCAACGTCATGACGGCCCGGACCAAGCTTCAGGTCACGGCCGATGCCGTCGCCCATGCCGCACTTCTGGAACGCGAATTGAAGTCGGAAGACGAGGCCAAGGCGGCGGCGCTGAAGCTGGCCGCGCTGAACATGCCTGGGGAAACCTTCGGCAATGTCATTACTGCGGATGAGATCGTGTTCGGCGACTGGGACCCCGAAGACCTTACGTTCTCGCCCGACCCGGGGTCGCGCCAGGCGGTCCAGGTCCGCACGCAGCGCAACAGCGAGTCGGGCAACGCGATCCGCACCCACCTGCTGAAGCTTGTCGGGCTGGACGACTGGGACGTGATAACCTCGGCCGTCTTCGTGACGTATCACCCCACCTGTCTGCGCGAAGGGTTCGTCGCCGAGCAGGAAGTCGATCTGCAGAGCAACAACTCGTACTCGAACGGCTTCTGCATCCACTCGAACAGCTACGTCTCGCTCAACAGCAACAACTATTTCGAGCCGGGCACCGTGGTGTCGATGCCGGATGAAGACGACATCGAACTTCCCAACTCGGGCTTCGAGACGAACATCGGCCTTGCCGAGGCGCTGCACGAAGGCGGCTGGAACATCCGCATCATCCAGCGGATCGACGACATCATCGCCGGATTGAAGGCCTTCGACGCGAAGTATACCCGCCAGTACGTGACCTCGCCCAGCATCGTGACGCTCAAGAGCCGCACCATCTATCAGGCGGATCTGGTCCCGGGACGATTGCATACGTTCTCGTGCGGCGGCGGTGGCGGTGCCGCGCTGACCTTCAAGAACAACGTGCTGATCTCGAAGATCGTCCTGATCACCGACTGCAAGATCAAGTTCGAAGCCGGGGTCAAGATCGAGGATGCCGTGATTGCGACGACCAGCACCTCGGCCCAGTCCATGGTCAGCGCCGCTGGCCTTCAGGTGGGGCGTGACGACGATTGTGCCGTGGGCGGCGACGCGCAGCTTGTCACCGAGGGCAGCATGAGCTTCCCGTCGGACCTGAAGCTGTTCAATGCGCAACTGCTGGCCAAGGGTGACATCGAGTTTTCGGCGAACGCCAACGGCATCAAGGGTGCCGCGCTCGTGGCAGGGGGAACGATCTCGGGCACGAGCAACATGGAAATGGCGTTCTGCGGCACGGGAATGGAGAACAACTTCCACGCCGAATACTTCAAGCTGGTCATGTGACCGACCTGCCGACAACCGCCGCACAGCGTTTGCCACGAGCGATTTGGCGGAGGATCCAGCAACCGTTCTCCGCAGTTGCGAGAATGCGGCACGCCGCGAAAGCTTTGTGTCGGGGCACTTCAGACCCTGTCGGCCGGCTTCAGGCCAAAGGGACCGGGATCAGGAACAGGGTCAGCGCGAAGATTGCGTAGACCATCAGCATCAGCACACCAAGAAACCACGCAGAGCGCCCGCCCCCGGTCACGAAGGCTGCCGTCAGGACGGCGATGAAGATCATCACGACTGAGCCCTGCCAGAACTGCAGCGTCATCGGCGCGGGCCCGATAACATAGCTGAGCAGGACGATGACGGGCGCCACAAAGAGCGCGATTTGCGCCGAACTTCCGAAGGCGATACCGACGCTGAGATCGAGGCGGTCCTTTGCCGCCGCAGAGAATGCCGTTGCCATCTCGGCGGCAGCACCGACCAGAGCGACGACGATGAAGCCCACGAATGCCGGCGAAAGGCCCAGCGCATCGGAGGCACCGGTCAGCGATCCGATAAACACTTCGCTGACGAGCGCCACAATCACGGTGACCCCCGCAAGTGTCGCTACTGCGACCGAGATGGGCCACCGTCCCCCTTCCTCGTCTGCATGCGCGGCCGCCGAGAAGAACTCGCGATGCGTCCCGAGCGAAAACACCAGTCCAAGTCCGTACGCCAAGATCAGCAGGATCGCGACGCCGAGGCTCAGGGTCTGCGTCACTTGCTGTGCATCGGCCGCGGTGATTGCCGACGGGACCGTCAGGCCGAACGCCGCCAGAAACAGCATGCCGAGTTGCAGCCGGGCATTGGGAAGGCTGAATTCCTGAACACGATGCCGTAGCCCGCCGATCAGGAAACACGCCCCCATCATGAACAGAGTGTTGGCAACGATCGCTCCCGCGAGCGATGCCTTGACGAGAACGTACTCACCCGCACGCAATGCCGTCAGGCAGATGATCAACTCGGTCATGTTTCCCAGCGTTGCGTTCAGCAGCCCGCCAACCGAGTCGCCGGTACGGGCGGCCACTGCCTCGGTCGCGAGGCTGAGAAGCGCGGCGAGCGGGATGATCGCGATGACGGAAAGCAGGAACAGCAGCGTGAAGCTTTCCGGCGCAAGATGTTCCAGAACGAGGGGGACAGGGACAAAAACCAGAAGCCAGAGAAGCTTGGTGTCGCGGATGCTGGCAATGAGATGCGCCATGACTTCAGTGGCTCTCCGATTGTTTGGTGTTCACCGCAGCCGTCACCCGCCGACGGCGGGCGTAATGGCAAAGAATGGCAGCGACAAAAACCCTTTCGCGATGAAGGCATTCGCGAGGTCGACGAAGAACGATCCGGCCAGCGTGATGAGCAGGAAAGCCTTGGGCGACGGGCCGTAGCGTTTGGCGACCTCATCCATCGTGCCCATCGCAACCGGCATCGAGGAAAGGCCGAAGCCGAGAAACCCGCCTGCGGTAACGGCGGCGTCGTAGTCGCGCCCCAGCAGCCGGAACAGCACGAAGTAGGCGATCCCGACTGTCACCGCGATCTGGATGGCCACGTTGAGCGCAAGCGGGACGATGATCTGCGCGACCGAAATCAGCGGCGTCGCCATCAGCGCGGTCACGAGGAACAGCTGCAACGCCACCGCGCCCCCCTTCTCGATCGGAACGAAGTCGAGCTTGAAGCGGAACAGGTCCGACAGGTTGGTGATGATGACCCCTGCGATCATGGCCGACAGGAAGCCAGGCAGCACGATGCCTGCGACACGGCCGAAGTCGTTGATTTTCTCGCCCATGAACACGGCTGTCGCGATCACCAGCACGCTGGCCAGAAGCCGCTCGATGCTGCCGGAGTCCGGGTCGGGGGCCGCCTGCTCGGGAACCGCAAAGGTCACGTCATCGGGCTGCGCTGCGCTGCGAAGCTTGTGGCGACGGATGATCCATCCGGTCACCGGGCCGGAGACGAGCGCGCCCGCCACCACGGCCAGCGTCGAGGCCCCTACCCCAACGATGCTGGCATTCGCCAGACCTTCCGCTTCAAGCTGGCTCGCCCAGGCCATCGCCGTGCCCGGCCCGCCCACGAAGGACAGCGACCCGATCAGCACACCAAAGGCCGGATGCGCGCCCCAGGCCAACGCAAGCGCCACGCCGCCCAGGTTCTGCGCCAGCCAGGGCGACCACCGTCACGAGGCAGAGGATGATGAGGGGTTTGCCGCCCGCCTTCAGCGCATGGAGTTTCGCCGAAAGCCCGATGGACGTGAAGAACACCAAGAGCAGCGCATCCCGCATCCGCGACCCGAAGACGACGTTCACGTCAAAGTACAGCTGACCCAGCAGCACCAGGCCTGCAACGATGGCTGCACCTACCACGGCATTCGGAATGTCGAGCTTCGACAGCATCGGGATCGACTTGCGCACCCAGCCCCCGATGAACAGCGCGATGATTGCGATGATGAGCGTCTGAAGCTCACCCATTTCGATCCGCCAGATATCGACGCCGTTCATTTCGTCCCCCGCTGACATTCCGTGCTATCGAGGATCGCCGCGTTCCGGACAGACCCTGACGCCCCTAGTTTCGGTGATGGCCGGTCCGCTGCGGAACGTACGTTACATGGCTTAACACTGGGGCCCTCTGCTATCGTGATGCGGACCGCCATAATCCGACGCGCGGCAGCATATGTCGCCGCCGCACAATTTCTACACGGGACACAGAGCATGACAGCGCCTTACCGCAAACGACTGTTCGCCGAAGCAAGCGTTCTGACATTGCTGGCGGCCCTGACGGGTGCGCCGCTCTGGGCACAGGATTTGCCGAAGATCGAAAAAACCTTCGAGAACGGCGGCACATTGCGCTTTTACGGCCAGATCAACAAAGGTGTCCTGAGCTATGACGACGGCCAGGAAACGGAAAGCTACGGCCTGATCGACAACGACAACTCGAACACCCGGTTCGGGCTGACCTACACGCAGGATTTTGGCGACAGGTGGAAATACCTCGGCACGATCGAGATCGCCTATGCGCCCTTCTCGACCAGCAACACCAGCATCCTGCAGCAATCGCCGCCGTCGTCGGCCTACGAATTCACCAACGCGAATATCCGCAAGATCGACAACAAGTTCTCTCACCCTGACTATGGTGCCTTCTACCTGGGCCAAGGCGACATGGCCTCGAACAACACCGCAGAGGTCGACCTGTCCGGCACGACCGTGATCTCGTATTCATCGGTCGCTGACAGCGCGGGGGGGCAGTTGCTGCGCCAGTCGGATGGCACGCTCTCGGATATCGAGATCAAGGACGCCTTCACCAACTATGATGGCCTCTCGCGCCAGGTGCGCGTCCGCTACGATTCACCGCTCTGGTCGGGCTTCGGCCTGCGAACGTCTTATGGGCGCAATCTTCTCTCTGACGATGAAGATGTCCGCGAGCAGGATCTCTACGATATCGCCGCCGTCTATGAGGGCGAGTTCAACGATTTCAAGGTTGTGGCACAGACCGCCTATTCATGGAAAGGCAGCGATATCACGATATTCGACGCTTCGGGCTCGGTCCTGCACGTCCCTACCGGCCTCAGCTTCACCGCTGCCGCGGGAACGCAAGACAAGTCAGACGTCAGCGGGTCTTATGGATACGCCAAGATCGGCTGGCAGGGCGATCTGGTGTCATGGGGCAAGACGGCGGTGTCGGTCGACTATTATGGGGGCTCAGACATTGCCGCCGAAGGCTCGGACAGCGAAAGCTGGGCTTTCTCCGTCGTCCAGAACGTTCCGCGTTGGAACACCGAGTTGTGGATGACCTGGCGCGAGTACGACTACTCCGAAACCGATACGGAGTTTGACAGCGCCTCGGCCTTCTTCGTCGGTGCGAGGTTCAAGTTCTAGCTCGCACCGCGTGAACTGGTCGCGTCGGTTCCTCACCCGCGACCACATCGGTTGCGTCAGCTGCTAGCCGCCCAGCATGATCGTTGTCGCCACTAGCACTGCACCGATCATCGGAACAGCCCAGCGCATCACCCGAGATGAATCATCGACGTGCCGGTCCAGCCCGACACCGATCCCGAACAGCATAACGAGCGCGATGGCATTCGAGATCCGCATCGCAAGCCACGTATCGTTCAGCAGAATAAAGGGAACAATCGGCGGAAAGGTAGAAGCAACCACCAGGACGAATACTGCAGCCGCCGCCACGAAATCATTCTTGATCAGAGCCTTGCGTTGAGGCCCAACACCGAGCCGATCCAGGATCGCCGCTACTTTCAGGGCATCCTCCACCGTCAGCCGTTCTCCGATGTCGCCTGAAAGATAGCGTCGCACGATCTGTACCTTGTCCGGGCCCTTGGCGGCGCGCAGCCGAGCCATGATCGCATTCTCTCGTCCTTGATCGGCTGACGTGGTCACCAGATACATGACGGAATCGACAAAACCCCAGGCGATGTTGCACCCCAATGCTGCCAACAGGACACTTCTGACCGTCTGATCGTCCCCCAGAGCCACACTCATCGTTCCTGTGAACGTCAATGTCATCAGCAACCCGAACATGATCTCGGACAACCGGCTGAGCGGATCGAGGGATTGGCGCACCCAGTTGGTCTGCCGCAGATCTGCCATGCCCCTCTCCATTGTGTCATCTTCCTTCACAACCTGAGA
The DNA here is from genome assembly GCA_963736565.1 of uncultured Alphaproteobacteria bacterium. Lineage (GTDB taxonomy): Bacteria > Pseudomonadota > Alphaproteobacteria > Rhodobacterales > Rhodobacteraceae > Aliitabrizicola. The sequence continues at coordinate 30,559 of CAVTOW010000003.1, read as the reverse complement.
CTGTCGCCCAAGCATATTGCTGGCGCGCAGAAAACATCGAGAGGGTGACCGGCGGGTGCGGCGGAGCCGATTGCTGCGCTTGTGATGCTGGTCACTACCGACGTCGCGTTCACGCTGCTCTTGCTTCCCATGCCAATCGGCTGACCGGAACCCCCAGCGTAACATGTTAGAAACATGGCGGCCCGTTCCTTTGGTGCCCCGCCCGATATGCTGGCAGGCAGAAGGGCGAGGCGCGCCCCGGACATCCGGGCCGCAAGATGCACCGCCCTCGCTGCAACGCAAGCCTGGAGCGTGCCATGCCCAAATCCGACCGGATCGACAACTTCTTTGCCATGCATTCTGCCCGCACGGACAGCTGGCGTAACCTGCTCTCCTGCGCGCGGGACTGGGCCGCGGGTAGCGGCAGCAAGGCCAAGACGGAAGAAGCCCTGGCCGAGATCGCGGTGATCGAGGAGTTTCACGCCTTCCCGGGCGTCCGCCTGATGAACCGCCTGCGCGACAAGCTCGCGGCGGGCGAGGCGGCGGTCGTCGCGGACCTTGTACGCCAGTATGCGGACGCCATCCTGACCGGCACCTTCACCCAGATGTCCGAGAGCGACGGCAGTGCGGAAGGCAGCGATGCGCTGCCCGAACTCCTACCCTCGGTGATCGCGGGGCGCGACGTGCACCGGCCCTATTTCGAGGTGCTTCTGGTCAGCCCGCAGCCGCCATCCCGCTGGCCCGCGATCTGCGCCGAATTGCGCCGCCTGCGCCGGGTCGAGGATGCGTTCATCTACGAACCCGTCATCGTGGGCAGTTTCGAGGATGCGATCTGCGCCGCCATCGTGAACCCCAAGCTTCTTGCCGTGATCGCGGCCGAAGGCGTGCCGTTCCGGTCCCGCCACGACGCCCCGGTGCTGCGCCGGATGGTCGAGCAGACCCTGGGCAAGATCACGGAAGAACAGTCCGCGCTGCGGCTCGCGGGCCTGCTGAAGGGCATGCGCCCCGATCTGGACATCTACGTGACCACCGACCGCGAGGTGGAAAAGCTCGCCTCCGACCCGGCGGCGTCCTGCGCCCGGCGCATCTTCTACGCGGTGGAGGAACTGCTGGAACTGCACCTCGCCATTCTTGAAGGCATCCAGGACCGCTATGAGACGCCGTTCTTCGACAACCTGAAGAAATACGCGCAGCGCCCCATCGGCACGTTCCACGCCCTGCCCATCGCGCGGGGCAAGTCGGTGTTCCGGTCCGACTGGATCCGCGACATGGGCGAGTTCTACGGGATCAACCTGTTCCTTGCGGAAAGCAGCGCCACGACCGGGGGCCTCGACAGCCTGCTGGAGCCGACGGGCAACATCAAGAAATCGCAGGAGATGGCGGCCCGCGCCTTTGGGGCTGACCACGTGTTCTTCGTCACGAACGGAACCTCGACCTCGAACAAGATGGTGGTGCAGGCGCTGGTGGCGCCCGGCGACATCGTGATCGTGGACCGCAACTGCCACAAGTCGCACCACTACGGAATGGTGCTGACCGGGGGCCAGCCGCTTTACGTCGAAGCCTTCCCGCTGACGCAGTATTCGATGTATGGCGCGGTTCCGCTGGCCGCGATCAAGAAGGCGCTTCTGGACCTGCGCGATGAGGGCAGGCTGGACCGGGTCAAGATGCTGGACCTGACCAACTGCACCTTCGACGGCCACATGTACAACACGCGGCGCGTGATGGAGGAATGCCTTGCCATCAAGCCCGACCTGATCTTCCTGTGGGACGAGGCGTGGTCGGGCTTCGCCCGCTGGTCGCCCTTCCTGCGCCCGCGCACCGCGATGGGGGCGGCAGACGCGATCGAGACCTGGCTGCACGATCCGGCATCGGTTGCGGCCTATGAGGCCCAGCAGAAGGAGCTGGGTGCGAAACCCTCGCGCGACACGCTGATGGCGACGCGGCTGATCCCGGACCCGCGCAAGGTGCGGCTGCGGGTCTACCAGACCAACTCGACCCACAAGTCGATGTCCGCCATCCGCCAGGGGTCGATGGTCCTTGTGCGCGACGTGGACTTACGGCAAGGTCGAGAGCCAGTTCCACGAGGCCGTGTTCACCCATGCCTCGACCAGCCCCAACCAGCAGCTCATCGCCTCGCTCGACGTGGCGCGGCGGCAGATGGAGCTGGAGGGTTACGGGCTGGTGATGAACGCGATCTCGATCGCGCTGAAGATCCGCACGATCGTCAACTCGCACCCGCTGATCTCGAAATACTTCCGCATCCTGGGGGCCGACGAGCTTATCCCGGCCGAGTTCCGCCAATCCGGCTTCACCGACTACCTGACGCCGGGCGTCTCTTGGGGCGATGTCATCACCTCGATGCGCGAGGACGAGTTCTATCTGGACCCGACGCGCATGACGATGGTCTGCGGCACCGCCGGGTTCGACGGAACGCAATTCAAGGGCATTCTCGCCAGCCGCTTCGACATTCAGGTCAACAAGACCTCGCGCAACTCGGTCCTGCTGCAATCGAACATCAACAACACGCGCAGCGACATCGCGCATCTGGTGCGCGTGCTGGTCGAGATCTGCACCGAGATCGAGGGGCGGCTGGCCGATGGCGGGGCGGTGGCGCAGGAGAGCTTCGCCAAGCGCACCAAGAGCCTGATGCATGACGTGCCCGACCTGCCGAACTTCAGCCACTTCCACGACAGCTTCCGCAAGGATGCCGGCAAGCGGACCGCCGAGGGCGACATGCGCACGGCCTTCTTCATGGCCTACAACGAGGCGGCCTGTGAATACGTCGCGCTCAACGGGCCCGAAATTGACGCGCGGCTGAAGAAGGGGCCGGACCTCGTGTCGGCCAACTTCGTCATCCCCTATCCGCCGGGCTTCCCGATCATGGTTCCGGGACAGGTGCTGACGCAGGAAACCGTCGACTTCATGCGCAAGCTCGATGTGAAGGAAATCCACGGCTACGAGGCCAGCAAGGGTCTGAAGCTGATCCGGCCCGAGCATCTCAAGGAGCAGGTCCGCAAGTAGGCCGGACCATCGGCCCGGCGGCGCAGAGCGCGCGCCGGGCGATCCCAGACACGAGAGGCAACACATGATAAACTACATCGTGGAAACGCTGCGCGCCAATCCGCAGCTGGCTATCTTCTTCACACTTGCCGTCGGCTACTATGTCGGCGCGATCCGCTTTGGCAGTTTCACGCTGGGGGCCGTGACCGGGACATTGCTGGCGGGCATCCTGATCGGCCAGCTGGGAATCGACATTTCCCCGCAGGTGAAGTCGATCTTCTTCATCATGTTCCTCTTCGCCGTGGGCTTCGGCGTCGGTCCGCAGTTCGTGCGCGGCATCGCGACGGACGGTGCCCCACAGGCGCTGTTCGCGGTCGTGGTGTCGGCGCTCTGCCTGCTTGCGGTCTATATCGCGGCCATCGTCTCGGGCTATGGCCCGGGGCTGGCAGCGGGCCTGATGGCGGGTGCGCAGACCATCTCGGCCTCGATCGGGCTTGCCACGGATGCGATCAACACCTCGGGCCTGACACCCGAACAGGCGAAGGCCGAGCTGGACCTGATCCCCGTCGCCTATGCGATCACCTACCTGTTCGGCACGGTCGGGACGGGCTGGATCCTGGCCTTCCTCGGGCCGAAGATCCTGAACGTCGACATCGCCGCCGAATGCGCGCGGTATGAGCGCGAGATGTCGGGCGGCGCGCCCAAGTCCGCCTTCATCAGCGCCCGCCGCCCGCGCGAACTGAGGGCGTTCCGGGTCAAGGAGCATGGCAAGGCGACCGGCATCACCGTGGCGCAGGCCGAGCGGATGGTGGAAGGCGAGCGCATCTTCATCGAAGCCATCCGCAGCGGCGGGGCCATCGTGCCCGTCACGCCCGAAACCGTGCTCAAGGCAGGCGACATCGTCGCCGTCTCGGGCAAGCGCGAGGTGCTTGTGACCCAGCTTGGCGAAGGCGACGAGGTCGACGACCGCGAACTGCTGGACGTGCCCGTCGAGTCGGTCGATGTGCTGCTGACCGCCAAGGAACTGGACGGCATGACGCTGGCGAAGGCTGCCGAAAGCCCCTATGCCCGCGGCGTGTTCCTGAACTCGATCCGCCGGGGTTCGGCGGCGGTGAACATTCCCGTGCTCGCGCAGACCAAGCTCAACCGGGGCGATATCCTGCGCGTTTCGGGCACGACGGCCAACGTCCAGCGCTTCGTCGATGCCGCAGGCTTCGCCGACCGCCCGGTGACGGTCACGAACATGGTCCTCGTCGGCCTCGCCATCCTGATCGGTGGCCTGATCGGTGCCTATGTGCTGCCCATCGGTGGCGTTCCGATCACGCTGTCCACATCGGGCGGGGCGCTGATCGCGGGCATCTTCGTGGGCTGGCTGCGCACCGTGAAACCGCAGATCGGCAACGTGCCGCAACCGACGCTGTGGTTCATGAACTCGGTTGGTCTGAACGTGTTCATCGCCATCGTCGGCATCTCGTCCGGCCCGACGTTCATCGCGGGGCTCAAGGAAGCGGGCTTCGGCATCTTCTTCTGGGGCATCTTTGCCACGGGCATGCCGATGATCCTGGCGCCGCTGATCGGCAAGTACATCTTCCGCTTCGACCCGGCGATCAACCTTGGCTGCTGCGGCGGCGCGCGCACCTCGACCGCATCGGTGGCGATGGTGGGCGAGGTGGCGAAGTCAGATGTCCCGATGCTGGGCTACACCGTGCCCTATGCCGTCAGCAACACGCTGCTGACGCTCTGGGGCCTCGTGATCGTGCTGCTGATCGTGTGACACCGTAGCGTTGCTGATGACGCCTCTCGTCGTCCTGAACTCGATAGGCTTGGCCGGTCCCCTTGCGGGGGCCGGCTTGTCTGTTCTTCGCTCAAGTCAACCGATGGCTTCGACTGCCGGATTTCTTGGGCGGGCAGGCTTCGTCCCTTGGCGCGACCTGCTGCCAAATCATACCACGCAGATCGTTCTCTGGTGGCGGGCCGGAATGACAAACGCATTGCCAATCTCAGCCATTCAACTGGCGTTGCGCGCCGGAATTGCCGGTGGTGTCGCAACCTGGATCGCCATGCGGATCGGCTTGCAACACCCGATCTATGCGTTCATCGCGGCGGTGATCGTCACCGACCTGTCCTCGGCCCAGTGCCAGCGTCTGGGGCTGCGCCGTATCCTCGCGACCGTCGTCGGTGCCGTCTGCGGTGCGGCGCTGTCGCAGCTTCTTGGGCCCGGACCTGCCGCCGTCGGCATTGCGGTGGTGGTTGCCATGCTCGCGGGCGGTTTGCTTGGCGCAGGCGATGGCGCGCGGGTTGCAGGCTATATCTGCGGCATCGTCGTGCTCGATCATGCGGCGGAGCCGTGGCTCTACGCGTCACAGCGCTTCGTCGAAACGATCCTCGGCGTCGGTGTCGCCTGGGCGGTCAGCTTTGTCCCCAGACTGTTCGGACAGGAACGGGATTGACGTTGGCACCGCTCGCGAAAGAGCTGGTCCCGCCTGCAGACAGCTGCACCGTCTAGGTCTGCGGGAGTTTTCCTTCCGCCAGAGCGCTGCACCGCCAGAGCCTCAGGCAGATGCGTGGGAGGCCACCTGCGAGGAGGGTATGCGTGACCTCGGCAACTCCTGAGGCCGGTATCAGGATGGGCAACCGGCGACAGTGCTTGGGAACCCCGATAGAAGCAGTAGAGAGCCTGGCCGAGATGGTTCGAGCCCAAAGACACCTGCGTCGGTTCCGGATGTCGGTCAACCACCAGAGTTGCACCTCTGTCGGCCGCGCAGGCCTCAATGCCCGCCCGAGAACACCAGCGATGTTACCGGAACGATCAGCACCTGCAGCCTGAGCAGCATGGCGTGGACAAGGCCGACGGTGTCGATCACCTCATAGGCCAGCCACCGGGTCGTGCTGATCCCCTCTTCGTGCATCTGTTCGTAGTGGTTCGAATAGGCGTTCGCGAAGCAGGTGCTGCCGGGCGGGATACGGGCGATCCCGCCTTCGAACATCGGCTCCATGTAGACAAGGACGGTGCCGGGTTGCGTCACCTGCGCCGCTTCGACAAGCAGGTCCGATTGCCGCAACTGGCCCGACGAGATCACGTCCTGGAACTCGGTCACGACCATCGGGATCACCTTGAACGGCTCCGACGCGCAGGCCATCTCGGCGCTCATCCCGACCTTCAGCACCTGCGCCGAGATCTGTCCGAACCCGGCCTGGAAGGCGACCCGGCCTGCGCCTTTGGGCACGAGGATACCGGCCGGTCGCAGCATCGGGTTGACGTAGTCCCCGACGCGCAAGGAAAACTGCTGCATCGTTCCATCGACGCCGGCATAGATCACCGCCTTGTCGAGCGCGGCCTGCGCCTCGGCCACCTGGGCGATGGCGCTGCCCTTTTGCGCCGGAAGAAGTGTCATGATCGAGGTTTGCAGCGATTTCTTCTGCGCCTCGGTGGCCGTCAGCGCACCCAGCCGGGCCGCGACGAGGTTGCGCAGCTTGTCGATCTCGCGCGTCGGAACCACGTCGGGGTTGCGGGACCGCAGTTCCTCCTTGGTCGCCAATTCGTCGAGCGCCTGCTCATAGGCGCCCTGCGCCTCGGCGATCTTGGCATCGGCGGTGGCAAGATCGGCCTCGGCCACGGCGATCTGCGCGTCGACCTCGATGACTTTCAGGCGTGCCGTTTCAAGCGCCGTCTGCTGGACCGAGCTGTCGAGCCGGAATAGCGGCTGACCGGCCTTAACGTCTTCGTTCACGCCCACGTAGATCTCGACCACCCGACCGCCAGTTTCTGGCAGCACCGGGACCGTCCGGAAAAAGGACGTCACGTTGGTCGAGGCGGGGTGGAAATAGAAGACAAGCGTGATGAGCGAGACGGTCAGCAGAAGACAGAGCGTGATCCCCCACCGCAGTTCATACCAGACCGAGAACAGCGTGATCTCCTGCCCGATCCGCTTGCCCTGACCGTAGCGGCGGTAAAGGTAATCCGGCAGGATCGTCAGGATCGAGCAGAACATGAGTTCGAACATGATCTAGACTTTCGCTTGAATGATCGGTTCAGCCGGTTCCGGTTCCGGCGCGGATGTCGGCGGCGGGGCACTCGGCGCACCGCGCCAAAGGCTGCGGGCGACATCCGTGAGGGCCGCCGCCATCGTGGTCAGGGGTGTCGAAAAGTCGGGAAGCGGGATCATGGCAAGGATCAGCGCCGCCACCCAGAAGGCATTGTTGTGCGTGAACAGCGCCAGCAGCGCGAGAACCGCCACGATCTCGAACTGGGCCTTGTTGTTGCTGCGGTGCGACATCTGTTCCGGCAGGGCGTGAAGCTTGAAGTAGAGCACGCCAAGGCCGACGATCAGCAGCACCAGAAAGATCGCCATCGCGACCAGCAGGCTGTCGGTCTCGCCCGGCCGCGTGATGAAGCCCGGCACATGTGCCGACATCAGGGGGTGTGCAATCTCGTCCAAGGCCTTGCTCCCGAAACAGGTGGCTGCGGCGGGCCGATCACCGGCGGCCGACGACACTTCTGTAGTGCCACAAGAGCGTCTCCGCCTTCTGGCGGCCAGATCGCGGGTGTTAGTAACGGTTACGCGGTGACTTGCCAGGCGCGGACGCCACCTGCCGGCCCGCCGCGATCCGCACGGGCCCGTCGCCGACTCCGACCAGCAAAACCGTGGTCGCATCGGCGCGACCTGTGCAGACGCGTCATGCCGACGGAACCGTAACGTACTTCCCCGCCTGGCCGGTCTGCGATTTCCTTCAATCAGGATATCGGAGGCTCAGGTGGAGACGAGGCGCAATTCAACGTCGCCTTTCGAGTGCGTCATCGAGCTGCATCCGGAACGGGCGGATCTGATCCGCCGGTTGCTCATGGCAAATTCCGGCTTCCGCCAGCTTTGCGAGGACTATCGGCTGGTGACTGAGATGATTTCAGGGACCGACGCTATTCCCTCGAAGCCCTCGCGTGAAATCCATTCCGAATACGTCAGGCTGCGACACGACCTCGAAACCGATATCGCTATCGCCCTGGAACGATTGGCCTCGGATTAGCGCTGCGAACAACCTCTCAGCGCAAGGTCCGGCCCTGAACTATAGCCTGACCGGGACGCGCCTGATCTCCGAGACCACTGCAGGCCCGCAGGCCAGCCCGGCATCCCGCAATCCCCGGACCAAGGCCGAAATGATGTCCGGATGCATGTTGCGCGCCTTCAGGTCGGTCACGACGGTCGTGCCATAGTCGGGTCGCAGAAGGAGCAGGCTTTTCAGTGCGGCCGCCGCTTCCTTTCGGCGGCCAAGCTGGTGGGCTGAAACCGCGATCAGGATGAAGGGATAGATGACCCATGGCATGTTGATCTTCGAGGCTTCCGACAGCGCCGCGTCATGCCGGCCATGCATGAAATGCCAGATCGAAAGGACGATCCGGTAACTGCCCGACAGTGACGGGCTGCGCCGATAAGCCTCCTCGATCATCGGAATGCCGGTCTGCCAGTTGGCCCGCGCGGCATGGCGCATGCCCAGTTCGGCCAGAACCTCCATGTCGTTGGGGTTCAGGCCGCGGCTTGTTTCCAGCGCGTCGATGGCGCTGTCGACCTGGCCGTTGAACCAATAGGCGATCGCGAGGGAAAGATAGGCGCGGCTTGAGGCGGGCGACAGTTGCACAGCCCGCTGCGCCAGCGCGATGGCGCGCCCGATGGGATCAAGATGCGGCGCCGCGCCCTTGTATCCGAACCGCACCGAGTTCGAATAGAGTTGCGACAGGCAGGCAAACGCCTCGGCATAGTAGGGATCGCGTTCTGTGGTCCGCTCCAGCGCCTGGCGCACCGGCTCGAACTGCTCGCGATCGAAGGTGCGCCAGTAGTCGTGAAACCGGACCACGCTGTCGAAGGACTCCGACGCGACAGGGTTTCCCCTGGCACGTTCGCGGGCCATGTAGCTGAAGATGATCCCCGAAGGCTGGCCGACCGCCGCGACGACACGGTCGGCGATCTGGCTGCGCACAGCGGCTGCGGCATCCGCACCGAATGTCAGCTCAAAGTAATCCGACCAGATGTACTGGCCCGTGGACGTGTCGCGCAGCAGCACCTCGGCGCACAGGTGATCGTCGGCATGGGCAATGGCACCGCTCAGGATGAAATCGACCCCGCGCCCGGTCCGCAGGGCGGCGATGTCGTTCGGCTCCATATGCCCATCCGCGCAGTCTGACCCGACGACGGCAAGGTCCGTGAAGCGTGTCAGTCCCACAATGACGCGCCGCGTGATTCCGCGCACGAAGTCGGCCATGCCAACCGCACTGCCTTCCGCAACGAATTCGGCAACATGGATCGTCGGTCTGCGGACGGGTTCGCGGACAGCGGCGAAATCTGCGGGTGCAGGTGTCGCCGGTTGCCTGGCGTCAATCTCGCCCTGCGGCAGCGAGAAGGACGGCACGTAAGAGCCGACAGGGATCGATATCCTGATCGGATCGCTCAACCCCGATGTCAGGTAGTAATGTTCAAGCGAGCGGCGCATCCGTCCGGCCTCGATGCGCACGATGGCATCCTGCTGCGGGTCGAAGCTTTCATTCCGGCCGAAAACCGATGTCGCGATACTGTAGGCCTTGATGCGGTCGGCGCGGCCCTCGATCGTTTCCTCGACCACGTATTCGAGAAAACGGCGGTTCCTTTCGGACGCATCGAAGTCGCGACACGACAGGATACGCCTCACCTGCGCCCGGATCGCCTCCGGATCGCCCAGCATTGCACATGGCGACATCGCCCCACTCCCTACAGACTTCGGTTCCCCTTGGGCATGGCTTCGCATGCCTTATGATTTTTGAATATGACATCACTACGCGCCGGGCGTTGATCCATGTCAAGCTTGCCGCACGGTCATCGAGACGCTGGCAACCCGTTTTGCGGAGACCTCAAGACGCAGGGGCCAATGGGGAGCAGTTCGGGGATGAAAGCCGCATGATGGCGTCGATCGAGGAAGGCGCAATGCCGGGGGCAGCATCGGCGGTGCATGACGGTTTCGCGGCGACGATTCCGATGAAACGCTATGGCACGCCGGCCGAGGTGGCGGGGCTGGTGGCTTTTCTTGCTTCTGACGACGCGGCCTACGTGAATGGTGGAGTTTACACCGTCGATGGTGGAATGACCGCCGCCTGATCATTTCAGCAACGGCCCCTCATGATCGAGGTAGCTCTTGTCGAAGTCCGCCAGCACAACAAGGCGGTCAAGATCATGGATGATCACCTTTCCATGCTGAAATGTGACCAAACCATCTTCGCGCAGTTCCCGTAGCACCCGGTTGATGTGAACGGCACTCAACCCCATGGCATCGGCCAACATGTATTGCGACAGCGGGCAGGAATACCCGGTCGCAGTGCCCAGCCCGACCAGTTTCAGCCGCGCGCCCAGTTCCAGCAAGAAATGTGCGGTCCGTTCCTTGGCATCGCGTCGCCCAATGCCCACCAGATGTTCCACGACCATCGCCTCATCGCGCGACGCGGCCCAAAGTACTGCGGTGGCGAGCCGTGGCGTCTTGGTGAAAGTGTCGAGAAGGTCGCTCGCCGAAACCTCGGACGCCTCGACACGTGTAACCGGTTCGATGTTGTGGTCAGCCGCGCGAAACAGCACGGAACGCAGGCCCAGAAAATCACCTGGAATCTGGAAATCGACGATCTGCCGCGTGCCGCCCGACAGCAACTTGTAGGAACAGACCCAACCGGCGGCGAGAATATAGGCAGACTGATTGACCTGCCCCTGATGGACGATGTCGCGCCCGGCGGCAAAGGTCTTGCGCCGTCCATGCAATCGATCGAGCGCGGACAGCTCTACACCCGACAGCGCGACGAATGCGCCCAACTTCCGAGCAAACGGGGATTTCTGAGTTGTCACTGGGTCAAATCCATTCACAAAACGGGCCGAACCCTCTGGCAAAGAAGGCACCACGATCAAGCCCATAGCCAGATCATACGGGGCGCACGCTGATCTGGCTCAGTTGGTCGTACCATGGATCGACTATCATCACACGTGGACTGAGGTTGCGCCGGGCATTTCGTCTGGTCGCCCGATGCTCTGATGAAAGGTCCGACAATGCCCCATGGTCCCGACGTGGCCGGAAACGCAGCGCTTGCCATCTGCGAGTCGCTGCTCTTGGCCCTGAACGACCGGAACATCCTTCCAGAGCGAGAAATCGTGGGGATTCTGAAGGATGCCGCCGCCGCCCATTCCAATGATGCCGCCAACGATGGTCGGGACGAAATGCACAAGGCCGTCGCTTCCCTTATCAACGGCATTCTTGCGGGCGGCAATTCAGTGCGACGGCGATAAGCTGGATGCTGCGCCGAAGCTCCGGCCGGGCATTTTTTGCATCGCATACAATTTAGTGACCCTTGGTCTGGGAATGCGACACTGGCCCAGATTCCACGGGCCGATCGCCGGACAGCTCAGACTGACGCTGCCGCTAGCACGCGATCATGGCGCGTACAGGCGCCACGTCTTTGCCGGCGCTTGCTCGGATCGCAGTTGGAGCCGCGAGATACGCAGACCAGCCGATGCACCACGGCCTGGGGACGTCGTCGGGTCTTCGGACATAACCTGTGCCTTGCTTGGACCAGCCTGGGTGATCAGCGCATCCACCGCTTGGACCGGGAAGAGAAGCGCATTTTCGGCGGCACAGTCCGACACGCTGGCACATCATGCCGCGTTCTGGCGGCCGGCCGATGTTTCTGATGGAACCGATAGATCTTGTCCAGCAGCGATAAGCGCCCGCGCCCCGGCAGGCACCCATTGATGACGGGATCCCAAATCCCCTTCCGAACGTTTCCCTTTTTCCTGACAGGAGAGCATGATGCCTCAGACAGCCACCCAGAACCGACGCTTCGTGCTGGCCGAACGCCCCAAGGGCGAGCCGACACCCGCCACCCTGCGGCTTGACGTCGAACCGGTTCCAGCGCCGGGGGCGGACCAGATGCTGCTCCGCACCGAGTATCTTTCGCTTGATCCCTACATGCGCGGGCGAATGAGCGATGCACCCTCCTATGCTGCACCCGTCGCCTTAGGCGCGGTGATGGAGGGCGGAACGGTCGCACGGGTCGTGACCTCGCAGGTGAAAGGCTTCAACGCCGGGGGATTGGGTTCTGTGCTTCAACGGGTGGCAAGACTATGCCCTGTCGGACGGCACCGGCGTCACGTTGCTCGACCCAGGCCTGACGCATCCGTCCTGGGCGCTTGGCATTCTTGGGATGCCAGGGTTCACAGCCTGGGCCGGGCTGACCCAGATCGGGATGCCAAAGGCTGGAGAAACGGTCTGCGTGGCCGCCGCGACAGGGCCTGTGGGCGCGACCGTCGGCCAGATCGCCAAGCTGATGGGATGCCACGTGCTTGGCATCGCGGGCGGTGCCGAAAAGTGTGCCTATGCCGTGGGAACGCTTGGCTTTGATGCCTGCATCGACCACAAGTCCACGGATTTCGCGGCAAAGCTGAAGGAACGCGGCCCCGAAAGGCATCGACGTGTATTTCGAGAACGTCGGCGGAGCCGTGTTCGACGCGGTCCTGCCCTTGCTGAACACCGGCGCGCGGGTGCCGGTCTGCGGTCTGATCTCGCAATACAACGCAACCAGCCTGCCGGCAGGACCGGACAGGCTGTCGATGCTGATGGGTCAGGTCCTGCGCAAGCGGCTGACGATGCGTGGGTTCATCATCTTTCAGGATTTCGGGCACCTGTTACCCTGAGTTTACCAAGGCGATGGGTGACTGGCTCCAGACAGGCAAGATGCACTACCGCGAAGACATGATCGAGGGGCTGGAAGCGGCCCCGCAAGCCTTGATCGGGCTCTTGCGCGGCGAAAACTTCGGCAAGCGCGTGATCCATGTTGGCCCGGAAAAGATGACAGAAAACAAGGAGACGCGCAGATGAAAGTCCTGATGGTCCTGACCTCGCATGACGCGCTTGGAGATACCGGCAAGAAAACCGGATTCTGGCTGGAGGAATTCGCCGCGCCCTACTACGTTCTGTCGGATGCCGGGGCAAAGATCACACTTGCTTCGCCGAATGGCGGGCAGCCGCCGCTGGACCCGAAAAGCGATGCGCCCGACGCCCAGACCGATGATACGCGCCGTTTCAAGGGCGATGCGGCGGCACGCGGCGCGCTTGCCACGACCGTCAAGCTGGCCGATCTGGACCTGAACAGCTTTGACGCCGTGTTCTACCCCGGAGGCCACGGACCCCTGTGGGATCTGGCGGAAGACCCGACCAGCGTTCGACTGATCGAGTACTTTGCCAGTGGCGGCCGGCCGATCGCTGCGGTCTGTCATGCCCCCGCAATCTTCCGCCACACCAAACGGGCGGATGGCAAGCCGCTCGTTTTTGGCCGTCATGTGACCGGCTTCACCAATACGGAAGAGGCTGCGGCGGGATTGACTGACGTGGTGCCCTTCCTTGTCGAGGATATGCTGGTGTCGAACGGGGGTGTCTATTCCAAGGGCGATGACTGGGCATCGCATGTCGTGGCAGACGGCAATCTGGTCACCGGGCAGAATCCAGCCTCATCGAAGGGCGCGGCCGAGGCCCTGCTCAAGTTGCTTGAGTGACCGGATCGGCTGCACCACGCGGTGGCTTGCATCGCGCATTCATGCCCTGGGCAACGCGACCTGATCGAATTCAGTGCCCGGAAGGTCGAGCGTCGCTGCGGCTGGACAGAATGTTGGTCGCGGCGCTTCAAGCCAAAGATGCAGGCCAATCCGGTTGGTCAAGCAAGTGGCTTGGGCAATCCATTGATGAAGGCGAGCAGGTCGGGCAAAGGCGGGCTCGACTAAGGTCGCCGGATGCCCGAATTTCGGGTCGCGTGCCGCCAGACGTTCCCAGACGGTGAAACACCCGCGACCGGTCGTGCAGACAACTGCCTCACTTCATTTGCCCGCGGCAGAGCGTGCGCGCTGCGTCTTCCAGTAGGATGCGCGCCCCGATGCGCCCGCTGATCGGCCTTGTCGGCAGCTTGGTTGTCTCTTGCGCCAAAGCGTGACGACGTGATGTGCGACCTCGGGACCAAGGTTGCCACAGTATACGTCTGTCAATTCGTTTCCGGGTCCCAATCGTGGTTTGCCACGGGATCGATGGATGTATAGTCGCCTCAAAACATGCGAGGCGGCGGGCAGGCGGTGGCGGTGACCCTGAAAGATGTGGCGCTACGGGCGGGGGTTTCACGCTCGGCCGTGTCACGCACCTTCACCGTTGGGGCATCCGTGTCGCCCAAGACCCGGGCCAAGGTCGAAAAGGCTGCAAATGAGTTGGGCTACGCGCCAAATGCCCTGGCCTCCAGCCTGACGACAGGGCGGACGAAGCTGATCGGGCTGGTCGTCAACAACTTCCACAATCCGCTTATTCTCGAGGTATTCGACCTCTTTACCCGTGGGCTACAGGATCGAGGGTTGCGTCCCTTGCTTGTCAACCTGACCGATGCGACCGATCCCGCCGCGTCAGTACGGATGCTTCGACAGTATTCGGTCGATGGGGTGATCGTCGCCTCATCGACGCTGCCGTCGAGTTTTGCTGAATCGTTCAAGGAAGCAGGGCTGCCTGTCGTGCATGCCTTCGGGCGCCATTCGATCTCGCCCGACGTGCATGTGGTGGGCATTGACAATGTGGCCTGCGGGCGCATGGCGGCGGAGACACTGATCCGGCGAGGCTATCGACATGTGGCCTTCCTGGGCGGTCCAAGGACTGCTTCATCGACCCAGGATCGGGCGGCGGGGTTTCTGCGGGCACTGGCCGCAACATCCGGAGATCCGCGTCAGCGATAGCTATGCCAGCGACTATACCTTCGATGCTGGTCGGGCCGAGATGCAGAGGCTGCTGCAGCAAACCCTGGCCGAGGCCTATTTCTGCGGCGACGATCTGCTGGCCGTCGGAGCGCTGAGTGCGATCGAGGAAGCGGGGCTGTCCGTTCCCAGGCGACATCGGCCTGATCGGGTTGAACGACATGGAAATGTCGCGCTGGCAGCTGATCGGCCTGACGACGATCCGCCAGCCCGTCGCCCAGATCATCGAGGCCGCCATCGAACTTGTGGTGATGACGATCGAGACCCCCGATCGTCCTCCCGAAACCCGACTATTTCCCTGCCAGCTGATCGAACGGCAGACGCTGCGCTAGCGGAACATCGGCGGGCGGGCATCCATCCAGACCCCGCCAGTCTTGGCCGAGGCCACCGCTGTATGCACCGCCGCCATCGATCGAAGCCCGCTCGGCTGCCGTTGGCAAACCGTCGCGCGTCTCGCCACGGATCGCATCGGCGAGGTCGCAATAGATGTTTGCCACGGCCAGCGGAAAGCCCTCCGGATGGGCGATAGCCACACGGGACAGACGCTTGGCGTCCTCATAAAGCCCGCTTTCGCCCTTTTCCATGATCTGGGTCCGTCCACCGACGGGGGTATAGATCAGCTGGTTCGGCTGTTCGGAGGCCCAGCGGAAACCGCCGGTTTCGCCGAACACCTGGATGTCGAACCCATGCTGCCGCCCGATGGCGACCGAAGAGGTCCACAGCCGACCGACCGTTCCCTTCGACATGCGGAAATTGACCATGGCATCATCCTCCAGCGCGCGGCTGGGGATCGTCGAGGCAAAGTCGGCCGAAAGCTTGTCCACCTCGTCGTCGCAGATGAAGCTGGCCATGTGCAGCGCGTGGATGCCGCAATCGGCGAACTGGCCCGAGACGCCCGCCATGGCCGGGTCATAGCGCCAGCGGACGCGGGGGTTGTCGGCGTCGGTCGCATCGCCATGATGGCCGTGGCTGAAGTTGGTGACGACGAGACGCACCTTGCCGATATCGCCATTGCGCACCATGGCGCGCGCCTGCCGGATCATCGGATAGGCAGAGTAGCAGTAGTTCACCGCGCAGATCTTGCCGGTCTCTGGCGGCGATCCGGACGATCTCCTCGCCTTCCTCAACCGTCACCGTCATCGGCTTTTCGCACAGCACATTGAAGCCGGCCTCAAGAAAGGCCTTGGTGATCTCGAAATGCGTGGCGTTGGGTGTGGCCACCGTCACGAGATCGCAGCGGTCGGGGCGGTCGCGTTCGCCCGCCAGCATCTCCTTCCAGTCGCCATAGGCGCGGTCAGAGGCGACGCCCAGGCGCTGCGCATAGTCGCGCCCGGCGTCGGCGCGGTGATCGAGCGCGCCGGCGACAAGCGTGAAATGCCCGTCGGCCAGCGCGCCCAGACGGTGGGCCGGGCCGATCTGGCTGCCTTCGCCGCCGCCGATCATGCCCCAGTTCAGTTTTGCCATGATGCGCGCCCCTTCAGAAGCCGATGGAGGACAGATAGTCGCGGTTCTTGCGCGCATCGTCGATGGGGCTGACGTCCAGCGTCGGATCGCAGTCCTGTTCGACCGTGCACCAGCCCTCGAAACCCGCATCCAGCAGGATCTGCCGCACCGCGCGGAAATCCACGTCGCCCTTGCCGAGGTTGCAGAAGATGCCCTGGCCGCAGGCGTCATAGAACCCTGTTCCGCTTCGCGATCACGTCGGCCTTCACCATGGGATCGATATCCTTGAAATGCATGTAGGAAATGCGCGCCGATATGGCGCCTCATGAAGGCCACAGGATCGAAGCCCGCATAGGAATGGTGGCCGGTGTCGAAGCAGATCTTCAGGATGCTCTCGTCGACCTCGTTCAGCAGACGCTCCAGTTCCGGCTCGAAGTCGATGAAGCCGGCGGCGTGGGCATGGATGCCGACGGTCAGGCCATACTCCTCGGCCCCCAGCTTTGCGACCGTTGCGATACGGTCGCGAAAGGCCGTCCATTCGGTCGTGTCCATCTGTTCGGCGGCGTCGGCGCGGCCCGCGGTCGGCGCGCGGCGGGGCGAGATGCAGTCGATCAGCACCAGATGCTGCGCGCCATGCGCCGTCAGCGCCTTGCAGGTGCGGACGGAGGCATCCCAGACCTCATCCCATTTGGCGGGATCGTGAAACGGGCGGAAGACCACGCCGCCGATCAGCTCCAGCCCGTTGGTCGGCCAGAGCCTCGCCCAGAACCGCGGGGTCTTCGGGCATGAAGCCGATTGGGCCAAGCTCGATCCCTCTGTATCCCGCCGCGGCGCAGTCGGACAGCACCTGCCGCCATGGAGGATTGCGCGGGTCGTCTGCAAATTCCACGCCCCAGGAACAGGGGGCATTGCCGATACGGATGGTCATGTGATCCTCATGCGTGCGGAACGGCGTGCCAGCGCCCGTCCTCTGATGCCTTGAAGGCGGTGTCGATGATCGAGCGAGACGTCCAGACCCGTCGCGGAAGGTGGGCCAGACGGGTTTGCCGGTGGCGATGGCCTGCAGGAAATCCCGGCCTCGATGATGATCTGGTCCTGATAGCCGGTGCCGTGGCCAGGGCCCTGGCAGAACGGCAGATAGTCAGGATGCAGCGGGCCGGTCAGGATGCGGGTGAAGCCGCGCGTCGCCTCTGGCCCTTCGGCGCGGTAAAGCCAGACCGCGTTCTGGTCTTCCTGATCGAAGCGGATCGACCCCTTTGTGCCGTGGATTTCGTAGGCGTAGCCCATCTTGCGGCCCGTGGCGACACGGCTGACAAAGAGGTGCCCCATGACCCCGCTGGCAAAGCGCAGCATCAGCTGGGCCTGATCGTCATTGTCCACCGCCACCGGTCCGTCCGGGCCGGGGCGTGTGGCATGCACGGTTTCGATCCGGGCCGACAGCTCGGCCACCGGTCCCATCAGCGCCAGCATGCAGTTGATCGGGATGGGGTGCCAGGTCGCCCATGCAGCCATTCGCACGGCCCGTCGTGCGCCATGTGGCGGGCAAGGCGGGATCGGCGAGAAAATCCTCGGTGTGTTCGCCGCGGAACCATGTCGATCTGGCCAATTGCGCCTTCGGCCAGCAACTGGCGGACGAACTGGGTGGCGGGCGTGCGGACATAGTTGAAGCCGATCATGTTCGGCAGGCCCGAAGCCTCGGCCGCCGCGACCATCGCTCTGCGCGTCCTCCAGCGAAGCGCCAAGCGGCTTTTCGCAGAACACCGGCTTGCCGGCGGCAAAGGCGGCCTCGGCGATCGCGCGGTGGGTGGACTGGGGCGAGGCGATGACCACCGCCTGAACCTTCGGGTCGGCCACAAGATCGCGCCAGTCGGCCGTCGCGCGGGCGAAGCCATAGGCCTTGCGATAGCGTTCTGCCGACTCGGGACTGGTGGCGGCGATCACCTCCAGCCGGGGTCGCAGCGGCGTATCGAACACGGCGCCGACCGCCGACAGGGCCACCGCATGCGCCTTGCCCATGTAGCCGCCGCCGACCAGGCCGATCCCGATGTCTGACATTGGAAGCCTCCCCGCTCGCGGCCGGTATTGCAACCGGTTGCAAATGATGTATCCTCACCGGGCCAGGCGCGCAAGTCCCGTTCTGGGAGCAGTGTGCAGGGGAGAGAGGGCGGCATGACCAATGCGGGCGACAAGCATCCGGCTGACCGTGGCGCAGGCGATCGTGCGCTGGCTGATGAACCAGTACATCGAGATCGACGGGGTAGAGATCCGCATCTGCGGTGGCGGCTTCGGGATCTTCGGCCATGGCAACGTGCCGTGTCTGGGCGAGGCGCTGTATCCGGTCCGCGAAGAGATGCCGCTTTATCGCGGGCCAGAACGAACAAAGCATGGGCTTTGCTGCCGCGGCCTATGCCAAGTATCACCTGCGCCGCCGGTTCATGTTCTGCACCGCCAGCGCGGGGCCGGGCACGGCGAACCTGCTGACGGCCGCCGCCCTGGCCCATGCCAACCGCCTGCCGATGCTGATGCTGTGCGGCGATACCTTCCTGACCCGCCTGCCGGACCCGGTGCTGCAGCAGCTGGAGCATTTCGGGAATCCGACGCTTGGGCGTGAACGATGCCTTCAAGGCCGTCAGCCGCTTCTGGGACCGGATCACCCACCCGGCGCAGATCCTGCAATCCTTGCCCGCCGCGCTTGCCACGCTGCTTGACCCGGCCGATTGCGGCCCGGCCTTCCTGGGCCTGCCGCAGGACCTGCAGGGCTGGGCCTATGACTATCCCGCAGCCTTCTTCGCCAGGCGCGTCCACCGCATCCGCCGCCAGACCCCCGACGAATTCGAGATTGCCGAGGCCGCCGCCTTGCTGAAGGCCGCCAAGACGCCCGGTGATCGTGGCAGGCGGCGGCGTGCAGTATTCCGGCGCGGTGGCCGAACTGACCGCCTTCGCCGAGGCGCACGGCATTCCCGTGGTCGAAACCATCGCGGGGCGGGCGAACCTGCTGGCAGACCATCCGCTGAACATCGGCCCCCTGGGCGTGACCGGATCGGACAGCGCCAATGCCATCGCGGGGGCGGCGGATGTGGTGCTGGCCGTCGGCACGCGGCTGCAGGATTTCACCACCGGGTCCTGGACGGTCTTTGCGCCCGAGCGCCCGCCTGATCGGCCTGAACGCGGGGCGCCATGATGCGGCCAAGCATCAGTCGCTGGCCGTGGTGGGCGATGCCAAGCTGGGGCTTCTGGCTCTGGGTGCCGCGCTTGGCGGGTCATCGGGCGCCCGCAGACTGGGCTGGCCCGGGCGCAGACCGAGCGGAAGACCTGGGACGCCTATGTTGCCGGCAACGTAGCCCATGGGAACCGCCCCAATTCCTATGCCCAGGCGATCGGCGTGGTGAACGCGCTGTGCCACCCGCGCGACCGGGTGGTGACGGCGGCCGGCGGCCTGCCGGCCGAGGTGACCGCCAACTGGCGCACCCTTGGCATCGGCACCGTGGATGTGGAATTCGGCTTTTCCTGCATGGGCTATGAAATTGCCGGCGGCTGGGGCGCGCGGATCGCGCAGACCGAAGCGCGAGGCTGACCGCGACACGATCGTGCTTCGTCGGCGACGGCAGCTACCTGCTGATGAACTCGGACATCTATTCGTCCGTCCTGACGGGCAAGAAGCTGATCGTGCTGGTGCTCGACAACGGCGGCTTTGCGGTCATCAACAAGCTGCAGAACAACACCGGGCAGGAAAGCTTCAACAACCTGATCGCCGATTGCCCGACCGTTCCGGAACCCTTCACCGTGGATTTCGAGGCTCATGCCCGCGCGATGGGGGCGCATGCCGAAACCGTGGCCAACCCGGCCGCTCTGGCAGAGGCGTTCCAGCGCGCCAAGGCTGCGACGAAGACCAGCGTCATCGTGATGCAGGTCGATCCGCATGAAGGCTGGACGACCCAGGGCCACGCCTGGTGGGAGATCGGCACGGCCGCAGGTCTCCGACAGTGCACGGCGTTCGGGCACAAGCACGCGGAGGTCGAGGCCGGGCGCGCCGGCCAAAGGCAGGGTGTCTGATGGCCGACCTTGTCGCGTCTTGCCGGGCGGAACTTTCTGGTCATCGGCCGCGCCGGGATGGACCTTTACGCCGATCCTCCCGGCACGCAGAGCCGAAGAGGCCACGCGATTTACCACCGCCCTTGGCGGCTCATCCGCCAACATCGCGGTGGCGCTGACCCGGCAGGGGTGCCGGGCGGCGCTGGTGACCTGCGTGTCGGACGATGCGGTTGGCCGCTTCTGCCTGCACCAGCTTGGATCGCCTATGGCATCGACCGCACCCATGTCCGCACCGTCGCGGGTGAGGCGCGCAACTCGCTGGCCGCTGGTCGAGACGCGGCTGGAGGATTGCCAATCCGTCATCTACCGCAACAACGCCGCCGATTTCGCGATGACGGCCGCGGATGTGGAAGGCAGTGGACTACACCGCCTTTTCCGCCCTGATCACCACCGGCACCGTCCTTGCCGCCGAACCTTCGCGCAGTGCCGCCTTCCGCGCCTTCGACCTTGCCCGCGCCGCCGGTCTGCCGTTGATCTTCGATGTCGACTACCGCCCCTATTCCTGGCCCTCGGCCGCCGTCGCCGCCGAGGTCTACTCCCGCGCCGGGGCGATGTGTGACGTGATCGTCGGCAATGACGTCGAGTTCGGCTTCATGGCGGGGCAGCCTGACCTGGGCCTGGAAAAGGCGCGCAGCCTGATCGAAGAGGGCGCGCAGATCGTGGTCTACAAGATGGGCGAGAAGGGCGCGGTCACGATCACCCGCGAGGGCGAGTTTGCGACGGGCATCTACCCGACCCGGGCCCTGAAGCCCACCGGCGCGGGCGACAGCTTTCTTGGCGCCTTCATCGCGGGCCTGGCGGCTGGCCTGCCGGTCAGGCGATGCGGTCCTGCGCGGCTCGGCCGCCGCCGCGATGGTCGTGGCCCGCGTCGGTTGCGCCCCCGCCATGCCCACCGGTGCCGAACTTGACGCCTTTCTTGGCCTGCACCCCAGCCCGCCGCATAAAGGGACCACCGATGCACATCGCCCCCCATGACAACCAGAACCGCGCCATCGTCGACATGGGATGATGCGCTGGTGCCGCTGGTCTATTTCAACATCGTCAACCTGAAGGCGGGCGAGCACTTCGACTATCGCACCCCGGGCTATGAAACCTGCGTCGTTCCGGCGACCGGTACGGTCACGGTGGAAACGGCGGGCGAGACCTTTGCCGCCATCGGCAACCGCGGCGTCGACGTCTGGGATGGCGAGCCCGAGGGCGTCTATGTCCCGCAAGACACCGGCGCGCGGATCACGGCGCTGACCGACACGGAAATCTTCATCGCCGGGGCGAAGTTCGCCGAAACCCTGCGCCCCTTTGCCGTGCGGGCTGGCCGATATCGACAAGGTGCAATACGGGTCGGACGACACGAAAACCCATCGCAAGATCAAGCACATCCTTGGCGCGGCCTATCACGACCGCGTCGGCCGCCTGCTGGTGTCCGAACTGTTCACCGTGGGCGCAGGCGGCTGGTCGGGCTTTCCCAGCCACAAGCACGACACGGACCGCCTGCCGGACGAAACCCGCCACGACGAATGCTACAACTTCCGCTTCCGGCCCGACTATGGCTCGGGCCTGCAGATGCTGCAGCGGGTGGATCAACGAACCGGGCGATGCCTATCACATCATGAACCGCTCCACCGTCCTGATCGACAAGGGCTATCATCCCTGCTGCGTGCTGCCGGGCTACGAGATGTATTACTTCACCATCCTTGGCGGGCAAAGCCAGCGTAGCCTGAAGCAGTATTTCCAGCCGACCCATGCCGCACAGCTGAAGACCATCCCCGGCATCATGGACATGGTGGCCAAGTTCAAATGACCCTGGTGACGCTGTCGCGACGTGCTGCAACCGGCGCTGAGAGGCGGCTATGCCGTGCCCGGGCCTGGTCTGCCTGGGCTGGGAAGACATGCGCGCCTATGTCGCCGCGGCCGAGGCGGAGCGCGCGCCGGTGATCCTGCAGGCCGGGCCGGGATGCCGCGAGCACACGCCGCTGCCGATCCTTGGCCGCATGTTCCGCCATCTGGCCGAAGGCGCCAGCGTTCCCGTCGTGGCCCATCTGGACCACGGCATATTCGCTGGACGAATGCCGCGCGGCGCTGGATGCGGGCTTCACCTCGGTGATGTTCGACGGATCACGACTGCCGCTGGCAGCAGAACATCGACGCGACGGCGGCGGTGGCCGAACTGGCCCATGCGGCCGGGATATCCTGCGAGGGTGAGATCGGCTTTGTCGGCTATGCCGGCGGTGCCGCCTCAGTCGGGACCGACCCGGACGAAGCCGCCCGCTTTGCGCGTGAAACCGGCGTGGACGCGATGGCCATTTCGATCGGCAACCTGCATCTGCAGCCAGACGCCGGCGCAGGGCTTGACCTTGATCGCCTCCGCGCGATCGAGGCGGTGACCACGGTGCCACTTGGTCATCCACGGTGGGTCGGGCGTGCCGCAGGGACAGCGCGCCGATCTGGCCGCCGCACAGCCGCATCTGCAAGTTCAACATCGGCACCGAGTTGCGCATGGCCTTCGGCACGGCACTGCGGGAAGCGGTAAATCGTCGACCGGACCCGGTTTGACCGGATCGCCATCCTGAAGGAAACCGAAGCTCCTGTGACGCTAGCTGCCCGGATGGCAATGCGCCATCTTGGTGCGTCGGGGCGTGCTTGACAAACCCAACCGAGACTGACGCCACGTCTGTCAAGGAGCTGCAGGTTCTGATGTCGACTTTCTGCCCCTCGCGACCGATCGGGTGATCGACGCGAACGGTCCCGAGCGGCAGGTCGAGCATGGAGTCAACCTCGAACAAACTCACAGAATTCTCGAAGAGCATGCCTCCGCGCAAAGGCATGCGGGTAGACGAGGACGTACTCGGCGAACAAGGGAACGCCCGCAGGTCCGATCCTGACAAGCCGTCCCCCATCAATGGCGTCCTGCGCAAGATGCTCCGGAACCAGTGCTGCACCCGCACCGCTCTGAGCCGCGATGGCACTGGCCAAGGTGCTGCCCAATTGCAGCCCCGAGCCTGTCCGAGGCTGGCGCGATAGGCCCGATGCGGCAAACCACTCCGCCCAATTCGGCTGGCGGATATAGCTTGGTCCCCAGTCTGTGTGGATCAGATCGTCATCGTCCAAGACCTCGGGGCTGGGCAAGGCGTTTCCGGCAACCGGCGGGGCGGCAACGGCGACAAAGCGGTCGCGGAACAGGACGTCGATGCGGTGATCGGGGTAGTAGTGCGCGCCGTAGGTGACCCTGAGATCAGCGCTGGAACGAGCGAAATCGATTGGGTCTTCTTCGATCCGCAGGTCGATCTGGTGGCGCCCCGGATAGCGGGCCAACGCTGGGATCAGCCAAAGCTCTGCGAGCGAGGGCAGCGCAGATACCGTCAGGCGGCCCGAAGGTTTCCCGGCCCGCAGGTCGCGGGTCAGCGCGGTCAGATCCGAGAACGCCGTCTCCAGTCGCGGATAGAGAGCACGTCCTGCATCGGTCAGGGTGATCCGGTTGCCTTGCCGCAGGAACAGAAGTCCTGTTCAGCGTCGCTTCAAGCGCCTTCACCTGCTGGCTGACAGCGGCGGAACTCACTCCCAGTTCCTCGCCTGCGGCCACAAAACTTCCCGTGCGCGCGGCGACCTCAAAGGAGCGTAGGGCGTTCAGGGGGAGGCGATCTACCATGTTTGCGAAAGTTATTCTTATGCTTCGCAAAATCTAGACCAGTTGCAGTGGTCGGCGCAATGGTGAAGCCTCACTCAAACGACACGGACCTGCACGGAGACGCCAATGTATGACTTCCTCGATCTCGACAGATACCCTTTGGACAAGCCCGGCAGCGAGGCTTGGGATGCACTGGTGGCTCGTTGCCGTGCCGACCTTGCGAGCGACGGCATGTTCAACCTCGACGGGCTGATGGACCGAAGCACGGCCGAAGCGGCCGGTGCCAACCTCGCCGCAAAGTTCGCGACCGAAAGCTACAACCACGCTCGGGAGCACAACATCTACTTCGCCAAATCCATCCCTCTGCTGCCGGAAGACCACCCGGCGCTGATGCGGTTCAACACCTCGAATGACACGCTCTGCGCCGATCAGATCCGGGGCACGCCGATGGACCTGCTCTACCGCTGGGCCCCCTTTGCGGCCTTTCTTGCCGCCACAATGGACAAGCCGGCGCTGTATGTCATGGCCGATCCCCTGGCAGCGCTGAATGTGATGTCGTACCGCGAGGGGCAGCTTCTGAACTGGCATTTCGACAGGTCGGAATTCACCACGACGCTTCTGCTGCAAGCGCCCGAACAGGGCGGCGAATTCCTTTATCGCACCGATTTACGCACTGCCGAGGACCCGAACTACGAAGGCGTTGCGCGCCTGTTGCGCGGCGATGACCCGGAGATGCGCAGCCTGACGCTGACCCCCGGCACGTTGAACGTGTTCCGGGGCAAGAACACCCCGCACAAGGTCGCCCCGGTCAAGGGCGGGCGGACGCGGGTGATCGCGGTATTCTCCTTCTACGAAAAACCTGGCGTGACCTTCAGCGAGGAGGAGCGCATCGGCTTTTACGGTCGGGCAGCGTGAAGTTTCCCGCTGTTTTCAAGGATGACCGCAAGGCCACCTATCTGAACGCCGAAGGCGCCGACCGGCCACTGGTCTCGCCTTTGGCCGACGACGTGCTGCACCGGGCGCGGATCTATCGGCTGGGGCGGCTGCGTGTGCAGATGGCTCGGGCCGACGTTGGCGGGCTGCTTCTCTATGATCCGGTGAACATCCGCTATGCATTCGACAGCTCGAACATGGGGGTCTGGACCGCGCATAACCCGATGCGTTACGCGCTGATCCTGTCTGGCGGCCCCGCGATCCTGTTCGAATTCAAGGGCTGCAAGCACCTGAACCACGGGCTTCCCGGTATCGATGAGCTGCGGAGCTCGATCACTTGGATGTTCATGGCGAAGGGCGACAAGACCCATGGCTTTGTCGAGGATTGGGCCAATGAGATCGCTGACCTGATGCACCAGCATGCGGGCACCAACCGGCGGCTGGCGGTAGACCGGCTGGACCTTGCCGGAGCCCATGCGCTGGAGGCGCGCGGGATCCTGATCACCGACGGCACCGAGATCACCGAGATTGCCCGCTCAATCAAATCGCCTGACGAGATTGCCCTGATGCGATGGACGATCCGGGTGTGCGAGGCGGGCATGGCACGGATCTATGACCATTCCCTGCCCGGCGTGACCGAACGCGAGCTTTGGGGGCATCTGCATTTCGAGAATGCCCGTTCCGGCGGGGACTGGCTCGAAACGAAGCTGGTGACCGCCGGACCAAATACCAATCCTTGGTACAAGGAGTGTACCGACCGGCCCGTGCAAGCTGGCGAGATGATCAGCTTCGACACGGACATGATCGGCCCCTACGGCTATTGTGCCGACCTGTCACGCAGCTGGGTCTGTGGATATGGACCCATGAATGCGACACAGCGCCGACTTTACCAAACGGCGGTTGAGCAGATCGAGCATAATCTGGCGCTGATCCAACCAGGAATGACCTTTGCCGAGTTCAACGCGAAAAGCTGGCGGATCCCGGAGCACCATGTCGATTTCCGCTACTCCTTGGCAGTGCATGGGGTGGGAATGGCCGATGAATGGCCGGTGCTGCCCCTCCACGTCGACTGGACCGACCGCGCGATGGCAGGCCGGTTCCAGCCAGGAATGGTTCTCTGCGTCGAAAGCCTCATCGCCGAGGCGGGATCGGAGTTGATCAAACTGGAGACCCAGGTGGTCGTTACAGAAAGCGGTCACGAAAGACTAGACAGCTTTCCCTGGGAGAATGCGTAGAGCGTTCATCTTTCCTCAGGGAAAGCGTTTGACCTGCTCCCCAATTCATCCTCGTTCAGAAGTTGGTTCTGTTCGTTGTTTGGTCCTTCGTTTGCCGTTTGAGGAATTCCGGCAGGGTGAGGCCGTCGAGGTTCGTACACGGGCGGTGATGGTTCCAGTCGTCACGCCATGCCGCGATCAAGTGGCGGGCATGACGCAGGCTGAGGATTTGAACCTGTGACCTTCAGGTTATGAGGGCCACCCCTGCATCAGAAATAAGCACGTAATTTCAAATTGTTATCCGATTTTCAGACTCGCAACGTCGGCGTCGTGTCGCACGGACCTGCCGCAATCCATTGCGAAGAAACGGGAATCCAGATCGGCCGTCATCACCAGCGTCATGGTCATTGGCGCACTTCGCAGGGCCGGTCAAACCATTTGCGGTCTCGAAGTGTCGGATTTCCTACGTTTCGTTGATTGCACGACGGGAGGTGCGGAGACGTGTTTCCATCGTAGAGAAGGCCCGGACCAACCATACCAGTGTAGTAACCGTTGCAGGTCAGGTTGTTCCCGCCGAGGCCGCTGACCGCAAACGCTTCATTCACGCCCATGCCATCCAATCGTTCTTCAGTTTCTGCATCGAAAAGCCCGGATTCGCTGCGGTCGTACGAATACACCCACACATAGCGGTCGTTGAAACAAACAAATTCGATATCGCGGGCAAGACGCGTTTCACCATCTTTGGAAAGCAAATCGTCGGCACTGCCGCGTTCCGGCAGGTCGAACGCGCGCATGATAATCAGTCCATTTGGCAGGATCACTCGGTCGCTGGG
The DNA here is from genome assembly GCA_963736565.1 of uncultured Alphaproteobacteria bacterium. GTDB lineage: Bacteria > Pseudomonadota > Alphaproteobacteria > Rhodobacterales > Rhodobacteraceae > Aliitabrizicola. The sequence continues at coordinate 3,669 of CAVTOW010000003.1, read as the reverse complement.
CCGTGCCCTATGAGCCAAAGCAACCTGCAAAACCGCGAAAAAGGCTATGCCTGCCGCGACAAGGAGAAACCAGGACCATGGGGAGAACGAAGGCGCGCGCATCACCCTCCACCCACGGCAGAATAGCTGCTGCGTCCAGCATCCATGAAAACGTCCGCTGTGAAGGTTGCAGACCAGTTTCCGGTGATTGCGTAAGGCGTGCCGCCTACCTCGATGCCAAGGCCGAGCGGATCCTCGAATATATCGCTGAACTCGAAATCGCTCGTACCACGGATTTGCAGCATCGCACCCCGGCCCTCGACCGTCCCGCTGAACACGCCACGTACAACCCCGTCGCCATGAGAGAATTCGACGCTGCCGAAATCATAGACCCCCTCGAAATCGTAGGACAACGCGCCGCTCTCAGACTGCCTTGCCGCGTCAGCGATCTGATCCGCAAGCCTACGAAACGCCCCCTGCGCGCCGTCGTTCCACGCATACTGTTCCGCGATTTCCCGCAAATGCCCTATCTCCAGCAGGTCTACAGAACGCCCGCCTCCGAAATAGTAATGGTTCACGAAGTCGGTGTCTGTCCATCGATCTGTGCTGGACGCAAGCCCTGTCGCAAAGTCGTGAAAAGCGAACTCTGTCTGACCCGAAATGTAAGGAATCGCCTCGCACCGGCAGTTGAAGTCTTCGCCTGGATGGCCAGTCGGCGGCGGGTCTGACCAGGAAAAGATACGACCGTCGTTTACACGGTGCGACGTGCGCACCCGCTCGTCATGCTGGGTTCGCCAGACATATTGGTCGGTGGCACCCAACTGCTTGAGCGACAACCTGATCGGTTTGCCGTTTCGGAGATAGGCAAGGAAGGCGGTGCGATAGGCGTCGGTGTGATACATGTTCATGATCGGAAACTCGATGCACCGGCACACCCTTGTCGAGCATTCTGTGCAAAATGGAGTTAACGGACCGTTCGCTGGCTACAGAAAGCCCGCCCATCACCCCAGCAGCTTCGCCTCGACCATGGCCATCGCCTTCTGGTGGTCGGGCGAAGGGAACAGGTGGCCATAGCGTTCCATCGTCATCTGGATGGAGGAGTGACCTGCGAAGGTCATGATCTCCTTGATCGAGAAGCCCTGCTCGATCCACAGCGACACGGCGAAGTGGCGCAGGTCGTGCCAGCGCATCGTCACCTCGACCTTTTCCTGCAGCTTGCGGAACCGGTCCTGCGTGCGGGTGTGCTGCAGGATCCCGCCCTGCGGCGCGGGGAACACCAGCCCCAGTTCGCTTTTCGGGCAGCGCAGTTTCCAGCGGCGCAGGGCGTTCAGCACCATCGGCCCGGCCGGGATGTCGCGGAACCCTGCCCGCGATTTCGGCTCGCCCATCTGGTTGTAGGCGTCGGCGCGCTGGCGGATGTGCAGGAAGCCCTTGTCGAAATCCACGTCCTGCCAGCGCAGGCCCCGCAGTTCTGACGCGCGCAGACCGCCCAGCGCCGAGACGATCAGGTGCGGTTTGAAATCCTCGTCGGCCGCCTCGATCAGGGCGCGGATCGCCTCCTTCGACGGCACCGGAGCTTTGTGCTCGATCCGGCTGGACTTGATCACCCGCACGCCGTGCGCGGCGTTCGTGAACAACTGGCCGTTGTCGACGCCTGAGTTGTGATCCTCTCGACCCGCCGGTGAGTTCTACGAAGGAAGATGCATGACCCGCGCCGCGATCTACGCCCGGTTTTCGTCTGCGCTTCAGCGCGACGCCTCGATCGAGGATCAGGAGCGGCTCTGCCGCGAGCGGATCGCGCGCGAGGGCTGGAGCGAAGCGCAGACCTTCTCCGATCGCGGGATGTCCGGCGCGTCGATGCTGCGGCCCGGTTTGCAGAACCTGCTGGAAGCCGCCGATGCCGGGCGGATCGACGTGGTCGTTGCTGAAGCCCTCGATCGCCTGAGCCGGGATCAGGCGGATGTGGCGACGATCTTCAAGCGCCTGACCTTTGCCGGCGTCCAGATCGTCACGCTCGCCGAAGGCGCGATCAACGAGCTGCATGTCGGGCTCAAGGGCACGATGAACCAGCTCTTCCTGAAGGACCTGGCCGACAAGACGCGGCGGGGTCTGCGGGGCCGCGTCGAGGCGGGACTTTCGGGCGGCGGCAACAGCTACGGCTATGACGTCGTGCGTCGCCTTGGCGCCGATGGCCTGCCCGTGACCGGCGAGCGGGTGATCAACGAGGCCGAGGCAGACGTCATCCGGCGGGTGTTCAGCGAGTTCGCTGCGGGTCATTCCCCGAAGGCGATCGCAAAGCGCCTCAATGCAGACAGCTATTCCGGGGCCGCGCGGCGCGCTGTGGCGCGACACCGCGATCCGGGGCCACCGCCCAGCGCGGCACGGGCCTGCTGAACAACGAGCTCTACATCGGGCGCCTCGTCTGGAACCGGCTCCGCTACATGAAGGACCCGCAAAGCGGGTTGCGCGTCTCGCGGCTCAATCCACCAGAGGCATGGATCACGACCGACGTCCCGGAGATGCGGATCATCTCAGATGACCTCTGGGCGAACGCGCAAGGCGCGCCAAGGCGAGATCGACGCCGAGCCGCGCGTGAAGGCGATCAAGGCGACGAGGTTCTGGGAGCAGAAGCGACAGACTCATCTGCTGACCGGCCTGCTCTGCTGCGGCTCCTGCGGCGGCGGATTTGCCGCCGTCGGGCGCGACTATCTCGCCTGCTCCAACGCCCGGAAGCTCGGTAGCTGTACCCAGAAGCGGTCCGTCCGGCGCAATGTGCTGGAGGAAGCCGTCCTCGATCTGCTCCGCGATCGCTTGATGCAGCCCGAAGCGGTTGCCGCGTTTATCGCGGCCTATACGAGCGAAGTGAACCTGGAGCGCGGCGCGGAGAGCGCCGACCGCAGCCGTCTCGCCAGCGAGCGGTCCCAGATCGCAAGGAAGCTGGAAGGGCTCTACGACGCGATCTCCGAGGGGTTGCGCACAGCCGGACTGAAGGACCGTCTGGAAGGCCTCGAAGCGCGCCTGGCCGAGCTTGATGCGAAGCTGAAGGCCCCTGCCCCGTCGCCCATCCGGCTGCATCCGAACCTGACGGAGATCTACCGCAAGAAGGTCGGCGACCTCGCGGCGACACTTTCCGATCCCGAGATCCGGACCTCGGCGCTGGAGACGATCCGCGGCCTGATCACGCGCGTCACGGTCTGCGACAGCGCGGACGGGATCACGCTTCAGCTGGAGGGCGCGCTGACGGCGATGATCGGGCTGGCCCAGAACGACAAAAGCCCGCCGGGTGGCGGGCTTGATGCCGATGTTCTGGCACGTTCGGTAAAAGTGGTTGCGGGGGCAGGATTTGAACCTGCGGCCTTCAGGTTATGAGCCTGACGAGCTACCGGGCTGCTCCACCCCGCGCCGGTTTTGCCTTCCGATGGTTTCGGCGGGCGGTATTTTGTGTTTTGGTCGTGTTGAGAGATACGGGGTGCTTCTTTTTAGGTTTGGCGGTGACCTACTCTCCCACGTCTTGAGACGCAGTACCATTGGCGCGACGGCACTTAACTGCCGAGTTCGGGATGGGATCGGGTGTTTTGCTCGTGCTATGACCACCAAACCGAAGAAGAAGCACAACATCGGTGCGCCACCTCTGGCGCATTGTTCCTTGTCTGGTTGCTTTTGACTGTCCGTAGCTTTTGGGCATTTCTG